>CBJLMB010000001.1:0-487879 GCA_966424055.1 uncultured Deminuibacter sp.
CGCTACAGAAGTTCAAAAGTTTCAAAGTTTAAAAGTTTCACGTTGGGATGAATAGTTACGTACATAATCCTCTGAAACAATGGAACCCTGGAACAATGGAACAATGGAACCATGCAGAAGTTTCAATGGTTCAAGAGTTTCAAAGTTTCACGTTGGAATGAACAGTTACGTACATAATCCTCTGGAACAATGGAACCCTGGAACAATGGAACCTCGCAGAAGTTTCAAAGTTTCACATTGGGATGAATAGTCACGTATTTAATCCTCTGTTATTTTAGTTTATACAGGGCTTTACAAAACCGCATAAATAATGTGGACTGTGGTGAGGGCTGTCCCTGGAGATGAACAAATTGCAGGGTTCGGTTGATACGCAGTTCTTTTATTTCTACAACCCTTAACTGCTGCAGTACTTCCTGCATAATGGCATGGATAGAAATAAAAGCAAAACTATTGGAATGGAGCAGGTATTGTTTGATGCCTTCTGAACTGCTCAGCCGCAGAACGATCTGCAATTGTTCGGGCTGAACACCGTACTGCTGTAAGGCATGGTGTAGTATTTCCAGTGTGCCGGAACCATGCTCCCTTACCACCAGCGGCAACTGCGGCAGCTGCGCTACACTGATCTCTGTTTTTTTGAACTGCTGATTACCGGCGGCGGTAACCAGTACCAGCTCATCTTCGGTAAATGGGATATAGTGCAGGAATGATTTGCGTGAATACCCTTCTATCAAACCAAGATCGATCTTATTGTCCTGTAGTTGCTGTTCAATAAAATCAGTATTGCCATCTATTACCGACAGGCGAACAGCCGTATGCTGTTTGGAAAAAGCTGCCAGTGCCCTGGGCAGGATATATTGCGAAATAGTAGTGCTGGCGCCCAGCCGCAGGTCACCTGCGGCTTTGCCTTCCAGCTGGGCCATTTCAAATTCCAGCTCATCATAAAGGGCAAATATGCGTTTACTGTAATCGAACAGCAGGCTGCCTGCAGCGGTGAGTTCAATGTTTTTGCCATTGCGTTCAATCAGTGTTTGCTGCAGTTGCTTTTCCAGTTCATGGATATGCTTTGTTACGGCAGGCTGGGTGATAAACAATTCCTGCGCAGCCTTGGTAAAGCTGCGCCTTAAAGCAACCGTATAAAAAACTTTTAACCGGAAATCAAACATAACATGTATCTGTATTCAGCCGTCTGCTGCAGCTGATGTTTGTTCACTGGGTGCCTGGCTTAAGCCGGTTTCCCTGTTACTGCTGGCTTTTCAGGTGCGCGGCAGTTTGCTCAAGGGCTGTATAAAACTCTTCTCCGTATTTGCGGATGATGGCTTCTTTCAAAAAAACATATACCGGCACTTTCAGCCGCTTACCCAGTTTGCAGGCGGCCTTGCAAAGATCTTCCCTGGGCTCATAGTTCACATATTCCATATCAGGATCTGCCTTGCTTTGTTTGATACGTATGGGAAACAGGTGGCAGCTGATGGGTTTTTTCCAGTGTGTTTTGCCTTCGAGATAGGCTTTTTCAATAGCGCATTTAATAACGCCCTGTTCATCACGGAAGGCATAAGCGCACATGGCACCCTGGATGGTGGGGGTTACCCAGCCAAATTCGCGGTCGTAAATATATTTACCCTGGCGCTCTATTTCCCGGATGCCTTCTGGCGTCATGTAGGGGCGGAACTGCTCATACTGATCAATAAGCTCATCCAGCTCCTGTTTCTCCAGTGGTGCGCCGGCATCACCGTCTTCACAGCAACCACCTTTGCAACGGGTTAAATCGCAAACGAACTGTTCGTCTACTACTTCATCACTGATAAGTACATGATCAATTGCAATCATCACAAAATAATTAAAGTGCAAAGGTATTGAAAAAGAACCGGGAACAGCCAGGCCTTGCTGCCGGGCAAGCGTTACTGGCTGCCGGCAGGTTTCCACCGGAAGGTGTTGATCATATGTTTCATGTCTTCCACCAGAAAATCGTTCAGCGGCCGCAGGGAATCCTGGTTGGGCGTAGCATCGAAATACAGGGCACCCCGCAGGAAATGGTGAACAGAATCGGTAAGAAAAAACTGGTTGGCTGTAGCCACATCTCCACCCACCCTGAAAAACATGCCATGTACGCCATTGGGTGTAACCATCAGCGAATCATCAATGGCACTGGCTTTTACAGCGTGTTTGTTGGTCATATTAAAAGCATCGTTCAGCAGCTTTTCCAGTTTGTACTGGCCAATAATCTTGTAGCTCACATATATCCTGCCACCGAACTCAGGGAAATCCACATTGATCCACCAGGGGTTTTCTGTTGCTTCCCCGAAAAAAGACGAATCTTTCATTACCCGGGCATATACGGGATACTCAAATGAATAGGGGTAACCCGGCTGGTTGAACAGCTGGTATTGCCGCTGCGGAAAGGCTATTTTAAAATAACCCCTGGGTTTGGGTGTGAACGGACTATTGCAACCCGGAACAACCTGCAACAGGAACAATAACAGGAAGCCCGGTAATAAACGGCGAACTACTGGCATGCGCTGATCTGCTTTAGATACGATGAGTTAAACCACTAAAACACAAAGAACGCAAAGATTCGCCATGCGGTTGTGCCTTATTTGTTAATGCTTCAAAAAACTAATCGTTTTCTCTTGGTTTGATGGTGACTTTTATTTTCTGCAGCCTGTTCTTGCTAATTTCCAGAACAGTAAAATCAAAATCGCCGGAGGGGATCACCTGGTTGGGCTGTGGTATTTCCCCCGCTATTTCCAAAACCAGGCCGGCCAGCGAATCGCTCTCGCCTTTTACCTGATCAAAAGTATCGTAAGGCAGGTGCATGGCTTTGCACACATCATTGATCATCATTTTGCCCTCAAACACATAGTTGTGCTCGTCCAGTTTTTTAAAATCGCTGTCATCATCATCAAACTCATCCCTGATATCGCCGATCACTTCTTCCAGTATATCTTCCAGGGTAACAATGCCACTGGTGCCACCAAATTCATCAACAACCACTGCAAAATGGATATGCTTAGATTGAAATTCTTTCAGCAGGTCTTCGATCAGCTTCTGTTCATGCACAAAATAAGGGTTGCGCATCAGCTGGTGCCAGTCGTAATCGGCTGCATTGCCCAGGTAGGGCAGCACATCCTTTGTATGCATAATGCCTACCACCTCATCCAGGTCATCCTTGTACACAGGCAGCCGGCTGTAATGCAGTTCTTCCACCTTGTTGATAAGGTCGGCAAAACTCATATTGTAGTCGATGCCGCTAACATCCATCCGGGTTTTCATTACCTGTTTTACCGTAATATTCCCGAATTTGACAATACCCTTGAGTATATTCTTTTCTTTTTCCGATGCTGAATTGTCTGTAGTAAGGTCGATGGCATGGTCCAGTTCTTCCAGGCTATAGCTGCCTGCATTTTTGTGGGCCAGTTTTTTCTCGATGATATCAGAATATTTCACCAGCCAGTTGCCCATCCAGCTGAACAGGTATTGTATCGCTTCCACGATAAAGCCTACATCCTTGGCAAAGCGGATATTGTTCTGCGTGGCCATCACCTTGGGCATCACTTCCCCGAACAATAGCAAAACAGCTGTTACCGCCACCACTTTTATCAGGAATTGTATCCATACCGTTTGCACATTGTTGAACAGCAGCAGATCATCGATAATAACGTTCGAAATAATGATGATGGCAATATTGGCAAAACTGTTTGCAATAAGAAGGGTGGCCAGCAGCGATTTGGGATCTTCCAGCAGGTCTACGATCCGTTTATAAGGATGCTGCTGTTTTGTTTTCAGCATATTGATATCCTTATAAGTGAGTGAGAAAAAAGCCACTTCCGCACCGGAAACGGCAAAAGAAAATCCCAGCAGGATAACCAGCAGTATCACGAGTATAGTAGTAGCCTGTGAATTAGCTACCTGATAGCCCAATTGTGTTAAACCATGTATCGCAACCGAGTGAGGGTCCAAAATCTCTTGTTTTAAATGAATATTTTAAGCGCAAAGGGCCGCGGAAACGGCCCTGTAATGTTACAAAAATATTGGTTCTGTTAAATCAATTCCGGGCAGCCCGGAATTGATGACAGTGTATTATCACGATCAGAACGGCAAACCTTCTGAAGGATCGTTTATCGGTGGTGGCGGAGGCGGCACATCACTACCATAACCCTCCAGGGTTTCGGGGCTGGTACCATGTGCAGGGGGCTGAAAACCGCCACCTTGCCCGTCGCCGCGTTTATCCAGCATGATCAGGTTATCGCCCACAATTTCTGTAGCGAACTTTTTATTGCCGTCTTTGTCTTCCCAGCTCCTGGTTCTCAGGCGGCCTTCTACATAAATAAGACTGCCTTTGTGCAGGTATTTCTGGGCCAGTTCGGCAAGTCCTCTCCATAAAACCACTGTATGCCATTCCGTTTGTGAAATCAGTTTGCCTGCCCGGTCTTTATAGGTTTCAGTTGTTGCCAGGGGAAATTTTGCTACTGCAATATTGCCTTCCAGGTATTGTACATCCGGATCTTTACCCAGGTTACCAATGAGCATTACTCTATTTACGCCTCTCATACAATAGGTTTTAATTCGCCTGAAAATTAATTATGCTTTCTTAAAATTAATTCTTTTTGAAAATTAAGTAAAAAACAATAAAAAATTCATGCCAAATTGAATTTTAAAATAGCGTTGGCTGAAATGACGATTGATCCTGCAGGTAACTGTTGATGAGTTTGGGAAAGGCCAGCTCCTGCAGCCTGCTTAGTTCCTGCCATTGATAATGCCTGAGCGCGGGTGGTATCTTATCCAATTTTACAGCAATAAACTGTCCTTTGATATGCTGATGTGTCAGCTGCTGTTGTATCAGCGGCGTAATATGCAGCAATGCTGCTGTATGTACAGCAAATTGCTCGGCCAGCCAGGCGGCAACATTTTCGGGGCTCCATACCAGTTTTTCATCCGATTCAAGCAGGTACAGTTCAAAAAGGTTTTCCCATATATCTTTTTGTGTGCGTTTGTGCACCAGTACCCTTTTATTCGCCTGGAGAAAGAAATAGGTGAACCATCTTGTTTTTTTCTGCAGCACTTTTTCTTTTATGGGCAGGGCATTTACTTTACCCTGGCTATAGGCACTGCAATGCGGTTGCAGGGGGCAATGCCCGCAAAGCGGGATGGCCGGCTTGCAGATGGTGGCACCAAAGTCCATCATTGCCTGGTTGAACAGGCCGGGTTCTTTTTTATCGAGTATTTCCTGTGCCAGCGCAGAAAACTGTTTTTTACCTGCAACGCTGTCAATCGGCGTTTCAATGGCAAACAGGCGCGAAAGCACCCTGAACACATTGCCATCCAGCACGGCATAGGGAAGGTTAAAGGCAAAAGAGCTGATCGCAGCGGCGGTATATGGCCCAATACCCTTTAGTGCCACAATTTCTTCATAGCTATGGGGAAACCGGCTTTTATACTGCTGTACAATGGTTCTGGCGGTGAACAACAGGTTTTTGCAGCGGTTATAATAACCCAGGCCCTCCCATAATTTGAACACCGCTTCATCTTTTGCGGCGGCCAGGTGGTCAATGGTAGGGTAGGCGCTGATGAAATTTTCGTAGTACCGCCAGCCCTGTTCCACCCGGGTCTGCTGCAGTATCACTTCGCTCAGCCATATTTTGTATGGATCTTTCTCCCCTTTCCAGGGCATTTCCCGTTTATTGTCTTTCCGGTGCCACCGGAGGAGTGCTGTTGTTATAACAGATTGCTTCACTGGACAAAAATGCTGGTTTTCTGCAAACAAAAAGGCTTTTTCCTGCGTTTATAATGAAAAATGGGCTAAACCCGCTTCTGGAGGGTTTATATGTATAAAAAAGCTAATATGAAACACTCCAAACAACTGCGATTCAACACCAAACATCTTTTAAAAAATCCCCATTTTTCTTTTGCTATCGGTTTTTTTGTTTTATTTTAGATGTGTATAAGCTTAAACAGTATAAACAAACCAAAAAATGAGAAAGTCAGATTTGATCAACAACATTTCAGACAAAACAGGCATTCCCAAGGTGGATGTGCTGGTTGCGCTGGAAACGATGCTGAAAGAGATCAAAGAAAATCTTTCAAAAGGTGAAAACATCTACATCCGTGGTTTTGGCAGTTTTATTACCAAGAAAAGAGCAGCCAAAATAGGACGTAACATCAAGAAAAACATCGCCGTTGAAATACCGGAACATTTTATTCCGGCTTTTAAACCTTCCAAAGAATTCGTTAACGAAGTGAAAGAAATGCGCAAGGTAGAATAACTTTGCCCTCTCAATTTTGCTTCGTGAAAAAACAACAGTTTATTATAACCGGAGGCGGTTTAGTTTTATTGATCTTATTGTTTTTCTTCGGCCGTACCATCCCCAAAAAAAGCGACGGACCGGCAATGCCGGCCAGTAATGCAGCAGCCGGTGGTCAGGCTGTTAATACCGATAACCTGCTGGCCAGGGCCAAGCAGCAATTAAATGCATCCCAGCTAGCGCATGTTACCCAGCTGGAAAACAGTGTTACCCGGGGTGATGTAAAACAGCAGCAAATCACTGCTTATCAACAACTCGCACATTTCTGGAATGATAGTGTTCACCAGCACGAAATAGGCCTTTATTATCTCGCCGAATCGGCCAAGTTGGAAAATTCTGAAAAAAGCCTCACCTTTGCAGCCCATTTGCTATTAGAAGACCTGATGGCAACCAGTGATCCTGCCATGCAGAACTGGATGGGATTACAAGCAAAAACGCTATTTGAAAAATCGCTGGAACTGAATCCGGCCAATGATTCTTCCCGTGTAGGACTGGGTGCCTGCTATATGTTTGGCAATGTGTCTGATAACCCGATGGAAGGAATACTGGCGGTTCGCAAAGTGGCCGAGCAACACCCCGATAACCTCTATGCACAAATGATGCTGGGTATGGGTGGTATTAAAAGCGGCCAGTTCGATAAAGCCATCGAACGTTTCCTGATCGTGGTAAATAAGCAGCCGGATAACCTGGAAGCTATATTCAACCTGGCAGAAACCTATGAGCGGAAAGGAGATAAGCCCAATGCCATTAAATGGTATACCATGGCCGAAAAACTGATCGCCGTTCCGGAAGCGAAAAAAGAAATAGCCGACCGTATTAAAGCATTACAATAATTTTCATTGTATAACTTAAAAAACTTATTAGAGTATGCCTTGTGGTAAAAAGAGAAAGCGTCATAAGATAGCAACACACAAACGCAAAAAAAGACTGAGAAAAAACCGTCATAAGAAGAAGAATAAATAAACGAAAACTTCTATCTTACTGTCATAAATGTATGATGCCGGAAGGTTAACACCATCCGGCATTTATACCTTATACCAGACAGCTATTCCTTGACTTCCGCCCCGCAACTTTACCTTTTCCTTATCAACCAAAAGTGGCTGGATTCTGTGGGATTTTTGTTGTGCTGACACTTTTGTGCTACCCGTTAACTACTACGGTAAACAAGGATTGTAAAATTTAAAGTTGCTATTTTGTGAACAAAGAATTAATAATAAATGCAGCCCCTACCGGCGTGGAAATAGCCTTGCTGGAGGATAAAAAATTAGTGGAGCTGCATAATGAAAAAGCCGATGCCAGTTTCGCTGTCGGCGATCTTTACCTGGGAAAGGTAAAGAAACTCATCCCCGGCCTGAATGCCGCTTTTGTGGATGTAGGCTTTGAAAAAGATGCTTTTCTGCATTATACCGACCTGAGCCCTTATGCCCGCTCTATCCTCAAGTTCACGCAACAGGCGATGAATGATAAAGACCCGGCCGGTTTCGATTTTGCCAAGTTCCAGATTGAACCGGAAATTATCAAAACCGGTAAGATCAACGAGGTGCTTAACGGCAAACCGCATATCCTGGTGCAGATCTTAAAAGAACCCATCGCCGCGAAAGGCCCGCGCCTCAGCTGCGAAATTTCATTGCCCGGCCGCTTCGTGGTGGTTACCCCTTTCAACGAAATTGTCGCTGTTTCTAAAAAGATCCATTCTGCCGACGAACGTAAGCGTCTTCAGAAAATTGTGGAAGCCATTAAACCCAAAAACTTTGGTGTGATCGTTCGTACCGCAGCGGAAGGGAAGAACACAGCAGAGCTGCATGAAGACCTGCTCGACCTGGTTGAAACCTGGAAAGGCATACAGAAAAACCTGAAAGGCGCACAGGCTCCCGCCAAGGTGATGAGCGAACAGGATAAAACAACCAGTATATTGCGCGACCTGCTGAATGAAGATTTTAACCGCGTGGTGATCAACGATAAAAATATCTATACCGATACCCGCAGTTATATTCAGAAGATCGCCCCACATAAAGCCGATATCGTCACTTTCCATAGCAATGGTTCTCCTGTGTTCGACCAGTACGGTATTACCAAACAGGTGAAAGCTTCTTTCGGTAAAACAGTGAACCTGCCCAGCGGCGCCTACCTGATCATTGAACATACCGAGGCATTGCATGTGATCGATGTGAACAGCGGCTATAAAAGCGTTAGCAATAACCAGGAAGAAAATGCCCTGGAAACCAACCTGGAAGCAGCGGAAGAAATTGCACGCCAGCTGCGCCTGCGCGATATAGGCGGTATCATTGTAGTGGATTTTATTGATATGAAGCTGCCCGAAAACAAACGGAAGCTGCAGGAAGCCATGGAAAACTTCATGCGGCCCGACAGGGCAAAGCATGCTGTGCTGCCGATTTCTAAGTTCGGACTAATGCAGATCACCCGCCAGCGTATGCGGCCGGAAGTGAATATCAATACTACCGAAACCTGCCCCAGCTGTAATGGTACCGGTAAAATAGCGCCCACCCTTTTACTGGAAGACGAAATTGAAAAGCGCCTGCATTACCTAGTTTCGCACCAGCATAAAAATCTTACCCTGGTGGTGCATCCTATCGTGTACTCCCATCTCACCAAGGGATTGTTCTCTGTTAAATGGAAATGGAGAAGAAAGTACAAGATGCCCATTAAAATGAAATCATCTTCTGATTATTATTTTACCGAATTTCATTTTTACGACGCGAATGATGAAGAGATCAAGCTGTTGTAAAACCTGTATAAAAGAAAACCCCGTTGCAGAACGGGGTTTTCTTTTTACCAGAAGTATGGAAAGCGCAGCCCATGGGCCGGCCGGTTACAGCTAAAAATTCGGGTTTACTACTGCCGCACTGCCTGAAGCAGGCGTATTCAGGTTCACTTCATCTGCAGGCACATCCCAGTAGTCCATAAAATTGTAATTAATGGTAACATGCGTATTCAGCTGGCCCGATGCGGTGAGCAGGATATTGCCATAGCTGCCGCCGCCATTGGTTATATCGTAGGTCCAGCCCCATCTCCTGCTGTCATAGAACGATAATCCGCGGAAAACAAGCGCAACCCTTCTTTCCCTTACCAGCTCGGCCAGCGCCTGCGCTTGTGTTAAACCGGTATTGGCCACTGCAGCAATACCGGCGCCCTGGTAGGCACGTACCGCATCTACATAGGCCAGTCCTGCAGCGGTATTGCCCAGCCGGATATTGGCTTCGGCCAGCATCAGGGCGTTTTCTTCATAGCTGCCTGCAATATACAGTTCATAGGCACCTACGGTTTTGGTGCCGTACACATATACACCGGCTGCGCCATTGCCGCCGTCAACAATACTGTACCGTGTGCCGAAAGTGAGGTTGTTGTTGTAAGTAGTGCTGGTACTGAAATTATTGGCAACCCGCTTGTCGCCGGTTTTGAACTGCTGTATAAAGCGCTCACTGATTTTGAAAGTGGTGTTCTTGTTCACTCCAGTGGTCATGGCAGCAACCGTACCGCCAGATGCCGTGAAGAAATAACCCGTGGCAATACTTCTGCCGGTAAACACATAATCGCCTTTCTGTATGCCATTGGTGGCATGGGTCAGCACACTGTTCCAGTCGGCGGCCGTCATGGCGCCGGTAGATGCTTTGGTGATTTTTGCATCGGGATTGCCGTTTACAAAAGGCGCCAGTTTATTCAGCAAAATATTCCTGGCCAGCATGGTGTGGATATTCCTGATCCACATATCTGTGGTGAGCACGCCGCCATTGCCCACCTGGCAATAGGCAGGGATGAGTTTGCCCAGTACTGCAGCATAATCCCCGCTGCTGCTGATACCGCTTTTCAGTATATCGGCTGCTTTGTTCAGCCAGAGATTGGATTCGGCAAGAATGGAATCTTTTACCAGGTATTTACTGCTGGTGGTACCAGCTGAATTATTAATGGTGCCGGAATAATACATAGACCCGATGGAGGCATAGGCATAACCTTTCCACCAGTAGCACCAGGCTTTAATGGTATTGGCCCGGGTAGTGGCATCACCTGAAAAGCTGATCTTGTCCACTGATGCCAGCACGGTATTGCAGGCATTGTTCAGCGCGTACATGTTCAGCCACTGGTAGTAGATGGCATTGTTGCCGGCACCGGTAGAGGCCCGGGTATTGTAGGTTCTGATCAGGCTGATGGTAGGGGAGGCATTGGTTACTTTGGTGCCATTGTCAAGAATAAAATAATCCGGCACACCGATGGTACTGATCTGGTTATTGGATGCATCGGCGCCCACCACATCGCCCATCAGCTCGCTGTAACCATAAGGCAGGGAGAAATAACTGTTGCCCAGCCAGCCATCGCCATTGTAAAAACCATTGGTATATACACCGCCTACGGCCAGTGATATTAGTCCTGATTCGGTATTCACATTATTGGCCAGTGTGGGTGCATTGGGGTTGCCTACATCCAGCTGTTTTTTACAGGCAACGGCATGCAGCAGCAATACGGCAATAACGATATGGATCCATTTGTTTGTTGTCATGATTGTCTTTTTTAGCATGGGAGAATTAGAAACCTACATTCAGTCCTACCTGGTACGATTTAAGGTTGGGCATAGTACTGTGGTCCACACCGCGGTCAAAAGCAGAGTTCACTGCACCGGAGCTGATTTCCGGGTCAAAGCCTGAATACCTGGTGAAGGTGAGCAGGTTCCTGCCTGTGAGCACGAGCTGCAGTTTTTTGAAATAGGGCAGCCTGGCCACTTTGGCAAAATCAAATGCGAACGACACATTGCGCAATCTTAAAAAAGAAGCGCCTTCATAAAAGAAATCTTTTGTGGCATTGTTACCTGCACCGTAAGCACTACCCCATAAAGCATAATAAGCACTGGCCCAGTAAGCCGTGTAAGCGCCTGTTTGGCCGTTAATGGTTACCGGCTTGTCAAAATCGCCGCTGATGCCATCGCGGTACATCCATTCTTTGGTCTGGTTGTAAAGATGGCTGCCATATACCCAGTCGAACTGGAACGAAAGGGTGGCGATGCCTTTGTAGGAAAGTGTATTGATAAACGATGCATTGAATTTGGGGTTGGGGTCACCCAGCGGCGTGGTTTCACCGGTAAACATGATGGCTTTGGTAGCAGTATCTACCAGCCTGCCATTTACCAGGGTATATTTACCGGCGTCGCCCTGCGCGATATAAGAACTGCCATCTTTGAATTTGGCCGATGTACCGGTGAGTGCTTTGTATCCATAGATCTGGCCGATCTTCTGTCCTTCGGTCAGCACCAGCGCCGTACTGCCTGCTGATGAGGTAAGAATGATATCGGAACCGCCATGGATCTGGTCAATCCGGGAAGTCTGGTGACCGAAGTTGACGGTGAAATCCCAGCTGATCGTCCTGGACTGGAGCACGGGCAGGTTCAACTGGAACTGCATGCCGTTAGACGACATATCGATGGCATTATCCAGTATACCCGTTGAGCCGGAAGAGGGCGGGGTGCTTACCGTATAAATCACATTCTTGCTCTTCCGTTTCCAGTAAGTAAATGCGCCGTTGACAGCACTGAACCAGTTGCCCTGTTTATTCGTATTGATACTGAAATCGGTACCCACTTCAAATTCTTTCGACACTTCTACCTGCAGGTTGGGATTATTGGTTGGCGTATGTACTGAATAGGCAAGCACATTACCAATATTGCCCTGGTCTAAAATAGGATACCTGTCAAAAGGGCCCGGCTGGATGCCGGCCTCACCGTAAGCCGCACGCAATTTGAAATAAGGCAGTACATTGCCCAGTTTACTGTTGTTCCAGAAACCGAAAGAAGAAGGCAGCAGGTAACCGTCCACATGCGGGAAGGTGAAGGGCTTGGAACCTCCGCCAAAAGAAGAAGACCAGTCGCTCCTGAAACCACCTGTTACTCCACCTATATTGCCAAAATCAATTTTCTGGTTCACCAGGTAGCCATAGGTGATAAAGGGTTCTTCATAATCCAGTGCCACCGCCTGCGAGGAAGTGGCCTGTACATTGATAGGGGGCGAAGTGGGCAGGCCTACACCATAAGTATCATATTCCCTGTATTTGTTTTTGCGGTAGTCGAATGCCACCTGTGTGCTGGTTTGAATGGGCAGTTTAGAATGAAAATCTTTCTCGAAATCGGTTTTGAAGTACAGGCTGCCCAGGAAATTCTGGAAAGTGGTTTTATAATCCCAGTTATCTATCTCACCTGCATTATTGGGTGCAAAATTGCTGGCCCAGCTGCTGTAATAGTTGGAGTTGGTATTATTCGACTGGTTATAATAGGTCCACCGGGCATTCTCTGTTCTGAAATTGATACCGTATTTCGCATCCAGCTCCACAAACTGGTTGATTTTAAAATTGGCATTCAGGTTCTGGATCACATCTATTTTATTGTCCAGGCCGTCGGTGTATTCCTGTACATAATACGGGTTAAAGGCATTGATGCTCAAAAAATCTGCGGTCTGGTAGGCCGGGGAAGTGCCATCGGCCAGTTTATAACGCAGGTTGAAAAAAGGCGAGGTATTCAGGAAGCCATAAATATTGCCCACATTCCCGATGGAATTGCCTTTGCCATAATAGTAACCACCTGCGGCACCCAGCCCCGGCGCCAGTGTATTGCGGGTGTATACCAGCTGGGTAACCGAACGCAGTTTAAAGCCCCTGAACAATTCTGTGCCCAGGTTGGCCGTGAGGTTCGTTCTATCTACATACCCGTTCTTCATTACCGGGCTAATGGTGTGGTTATTGGAAACGGATAAAGCGAAATCGCTTTTATCGGAGGCGCCTGAAATGCTGATGCTGTTGTTCCAGGTACTGCCGGTTTGGAAAACCTGTTTAAACTGGTCATAATATTTCAGGTTGGCATTGTAGGGTTTGTTGCTCACATTGTGCGTGTTGAGAATGGCATAACGGGCGGGGCCACCATAGGTATAGGAAATGCCCTCTACCGATCCGTATTCATTGTACTTTAGAACATTACCGGATGCATCTACCAGGTTATTACCGGCATCGGTAAGATAAGGATGCAGCCAGGCCTTGCGTACATGGCCGCTGTTGATATAAGAATTGGCGGCATAGCTGGTTGAGAAATTGATGGAGGTTCCGCCGGCTTTGCCCTTCTTGGTAAAGATCTGGATAACGCCATTGGCACCCTGTGCACCGTAAATACTGGCAGAAGCGGCGCCCTGCACCACTTCCACACGGTCTACATTGCTCAGGTCGAGTGAGCCGAGATCAGTGGCATGGATCTCTACCCCATCCAGCATAATAAGTGGCTTGGTACCGCCCTGCACCGTGTTTACACCGCGCAGCAGGATATTGACAGGATCGCCGGGATTGCCACTGATAGAAGAGATCTGCGCCCCGGGTATTTTGCCCACCAGGGCCTGGTCGATAGACGCAGAAGGCGCTGCAGGCAGTTTATCGGATGTAACAGATTCAACGGCAATGCCCAGCTTTCTTTTACTGGTAGCGGTGCCGATGCCTGTTACCACGATTTCGCTGAGTGATTTGGTTTCTACGGGCAATACTACTTTGATGATAGCGGTTTCTGCTTTTACTACCCTGGTCTCATACCCTACAGATGTAATAACCAGGTAGGCGCCTTTTTTGGCCATTAGTTTAAAGCTGCCGTCAGCGGCAGTGCTGGTACCCGCCCTGGTACCTTTTTCGTAAATGGCTGCACCAGCCAGTGGTTCGCCTTTTTCATCGGTAACGGTTCCGGAAAGCTGGAGGGTTTGTGCGAAGGAGCAGGTTACGGCGCACAACAATAACGCAACAAATGTTGACAACAATTTTCTCATGTGCAGATGAGTTTTAGTGATAAAACAAGGTTTTCCCGGTGTTTCAGGAGAGCAGATGCACATGAATGGCTATGGCAAGAAGATTTCTATGGCAAGAAAAAAGAAGACGTATAGTGTAAAAAATACCACAGTGAACAGCCGGCTGTGTATAAAAAACGTTTTTATGTTGATGCAGATGAATAACCTTTTTACCGGTATTTCTATAAGGGCAGGTATTAGTAATGGCTGGCTAACCGAAGCGCCCGTTTTTCTGCCGGGCGAACTGGCCTTTCCCTTAGCAGAAGGAAAAGGCTATATATTTTTTTTAAAGCCATGCGGATAACCGCCAGGCTTAAAATTGCCCCGCCGAAAACGACAGGGCCTCTCATGTGCATCAAATAACTGGTTTCTCAACCAGCAAGTTTTCCGTTTTAAAACGGAATTATTTTCAACTAATGTTGGTTAAAGTATTGTTAAGTAAATATATGGGTATTCCTGCAACATCAAATTAAAAATCAAATAAAAAATGGAAATCAATTCCTGTTTCTGTTGTTATAGATAAAAATATATTGCACCAGCGTTGCCAGGGAAGCCAATGCTGCAACAACATAAGTGAGGGCAGCCCATTTCAAGGCATCTTTAGCCAGTTCATGCTCCTTTGGTTGGGTGATACGGGCGCTGTTCAGCCATACCAGGGCCCTTTTACTGGCATCCAGCTCAACCGGAAGGGTGATAAGGGCAAACAGCGTTGTAAGGGCAAAAAGTACAATGCCTGCCAGTAAAAGCGCAGGGAATACTTTAATGAGCAATATACCACCCAGTAAAACCCATTGAACGATACTGCTGCTGATCTGTACTACCGGCACCAGCCTGCTCCGCAGCATCAGCCAGGGGTAGGCTTTGGCATGCTGCAGGGCATGCCCGCATTCATGGGCGGCAACCGCTGCAGCCGCGATGCTGTTGCCGCTATACACTTCAGCGCTCAGGTTCACGGTTTTGTTCAGTGGATTGTAATGGTCGGTGAGCATACCCTCTACCGATACTACCTGAACATCGTAAATACCGTTCTCGCGCAGCATTTTTTCAGCCAGTTCGCGGCCTGTGAGGCCGGAAGAAAGCGCTAGTTCATTATATTGTTTAAACTTTGATTTCAATACCATCGACACCAGGAAACTGATGCCCAGGAATACCAGCGAAAGAAAAAAAATATTGCTCATGTCCACTTTTTTTAAGGTAAAAACATCAAAAAATCGTCCATTTAAACAGCCTGGACAGGGCTAAATAGATATATGACAAATTGTCTTCAAATTGATATTTGAAGCTGGTTTTTGTGTCATTTTGGCTTTAAAAAGGCCATTTTTATGCCTCAAAAGTTTTCAACAAGGCCAAAAAATAATTTTGAAATGTAGCCCATTATTGTAATTTAGTGGCAGAATTTAATGGGTTAGTAAGTAAAGGGTCGGTATTTGTGCCGGCCCTTTTGTTTTTCTGTTTTAAGGCAGCTTAAAAAATTTTAAGGTCCGTTTTTACCATCCTTTTTACCGCTTTTGTACATGCCGCGGCATATTTCATCCTCAAAAAATGATCGGTCTTTGTTTTCTTATTGCTTTATCCGGTGAATACTGTTTGCATTAACCGGGATCATTGACTTCATCTTTTATAAATACTTAATTTCTTTTTTTTCTGCTGATGAAAAAAAGCAAACAGCTATCAACATGTTATCCACGTTTTGCTGCTGTTTATTTTTTACAGCTTTGTTTAGCTGTGCAGTGTTTTATTTTAAGTTGGCCGGTTATAATTGTTTGCAGTATTGTTTTAACAGGCGCATATGCTGCAGGCTACCTTGTATATGAACACATAACCTGTGCCGATTCGGTTACTGCAAGTATCTTTATGCCATGAGTAAAATCAAAACGGCTTTTTTCTGCAGCAATTGTGGTTATGAAAGTACCAAGTGGCTGGGCCGCTGTCCATCATGCAACCAATGGAACAGTTTTGTGGAAGAAGTGCTGGACAAAGGAAATGCCAAGCAGGAAAATGAATGGAGTGGTTATCATGGTGAAAAGAAAAACAGTAAAACCGTTTTACTGCATACCATCACCAGCTCGGAAGAAGAGCGGCTGGTAACCGCCGATGCAGAGCTGAACCGTGTGCTGGGTGGAGGCATCGTAGCTGGCAGTATTGTGCTGGTAGGTGGTGAGCCTGGTATTGGCAAAAGCACACTTTTTTTGCAGAACGCATTGTTGCTGAAAAATACCGTGACCCTGTATGTAAGCGGGGAAGAAAGTGAACAGCAGGTAAAGATGCGCGCCGACAGGCTGAAAGTGGTTAACGACCGGTTTTACCTGCTTACCGAAACAGTAACACATGCTATCTTCCAGGAAATCAAAAAACTGAAGCCCCAGCTGGTGATCGTCGATTCTATTCAAACCCTGCAATCGACATTTATTGAATCTTCTCCGGGCAGTGTATCGCAGATACGTGAATGCGCAGCAGAGTTCCAGCGCTTTGCGAAGGAGACCAATACACCTGTGTTCCTGATCGGGCATATCACCAAAGATGGCAGTATTGCCGGGCCCAAGATTCTTGAACATATGGTTGATACGGTGCTGCAGTTTGAAGGCGACCGTCATTATGCATACAGGATACTGCGCACACTGAAGAACCGTTTTGGCAGTTCCTCTGAGCTGGGCATCTATGAAATGACGGGTGGTGGTATGCGGGCGGTATCCAATCCATCTGAAGTACTTATCACCCAAAGGGAAGAGCAACTGAGCGGTACTGCTATTGCCGCCAGTATGGAAGGCCTGCGTCCGCTGCTGATTGAAGTGCAGGCACTGGTAACCCAAAGCGTGTACGGCACACCGCAGCGTACCGTGAGCGGTTATGATTTGCGAAGGTTGCAGCTGCTGCTGGCAGTGCTGGAGAAAAGAGGCGGTTTCCAGTTCGGGTTAAAAGATGTATTTCTCAATATTGCCGGCGGCTTAAAAGTAGAAGATCCATCTATCGACCTTGCGGTGATCTGCGCCCTGCTTTCTTCTTATGAAGATATACCTGTGCCTCAGCATATCTGTTTTGCAGGTGAAGTAGGGTTGAATGGTGAAATAAGAGCGGTGAACCGTATTGAACAACGTATTGCAGAGGCAGAAAAACTGGGTTTTGAAAAGATCATCGTATCCAGCTACAACAAAAAAGGGTTTGATAAAAGCAACTATAAAATTGAAGTGATCGCACTTAGCAGGGTAGATGAAGTATACCGGTTTTTATTTTAGTACGCCTTTGCCATAATGCCTTTGTTTGTAAATGTTGTTTGCAGATGCAGTATTTGTTTTTGTTGCGTAACTTTAAAACATGATCAACACCACCATCCGGCAATACCTGCACGATTTTGTGCACCTTTTTTTTCCGCATCATTGTGCCGGTTGCGGAACGGATGAACTGGCCGATGATCAATGGCTTTGTGCCCGCTGCCTGTGTAATTTACCGGAAACCGGTTTTTTGCAGGCGCCTGGCAATCCTGTTGAACAAGTGTTTTATGGCAGGCTGCCTGTGGCCGCAGCCGGTAGTGCTTTTTATTTTACCAAGAACGCTGTATTACAGCGCCTGCTTTTTGCAATTAAATATCATGCTGCCAGGCAGGCAGGAATATACCTGGGCAGGCTGCTGGGAAGGCAGATCGCCTGTTCTGGCCGGTTTACTGATATCGACCTGCTTGTTCCGCTTCCGCTCAACCATAAAAAACAGCAGCAGCGTGGTTATAACCAGGCCGGGCTGCTGGCACTTGGCATCGCATCTGTATGCTCACTGCCTGTGGCTGATGAAGCTGTACGACGCCGTGTTTTTACCGACACGCAAACACATCAGGACCGTATCAGCCGCTGGCAGAATATGGAAGGGGCATTTGAAATTGCCGATGCCGGCATGCTGGCCGGTAAACATGTACTGCTGGTGGATGATGTGATAACCACCGGTGCCACACTGGAAGCCTGTGGGCATAGCCTGCTGCAGGTACCGGGATTAACACTGAGCATTGTAACAGCGGCATATACAATAAAATAACTGACCGGGCCAGCTGCATCCATTCACCGGGAAAAAAGGCGGGCCTGCCGCTATAACCGGTCATATTTAATATGCCAGCCAACCATCACATACAGTTTTTCGTTTTATCTTTTATAGTCAACTTTGTAAAAACATTCTTGTATGAAATACCTTCTGGCCTGCGCTGCCTTTTTAATCGGTAGTATCACGGCAAACAGCAAACCTTATTATATGCACACAACGGGTGATGACAGCCTTTCATTTGCGCCTAAATCGATCTATGATTTTAAGATCAAATCGCTGGATGGCGGGGAAATAGATTTTTCAAAATTCAGGGGAAAGAAGATCCTGATCGTGAATACGGCATCCAAATGTGGGTACACCCCGCAGTACAAGGGACTGGAAGCTTTATACAAAGCACATAAAGACAACCTGGTCATCGTGGGATTCCCTTCTGATAATTTTGGCGGACAGGAATACAAGGACGATGGCGATATTAAAAGCTTTTGTGAAAAGAATTTTGGCGTAACCTTCCCGCTTACCACACGGGTGGATGTAAAAGGCGATAATACCACACCGGTATTTCAATACCTCTGCCATAAATCAGAGAACGGTGTACTGGATGCGTCCATCAGCTGGAACTTCAACAAGTTTGTCATTGATGAAAAAGGCAACCTGCTGGCCCATTTCGACAGTAAAGTAACACCGGAAAGTCCTGAGTTGCTGAAATACCTGAATTGATCGGTCGGCAATTCTCAGTTTGCAGTCGGCAGGCCGGATATGGGTTTGTGTTGGATTGCAACCCCTTCAGTCTGCAGACTGCCAACCGCTGACTGCAGACTGCACACTGCCGACTGGAAATTCCTATCTTCGTTGTATGCAGTTTGAACAGGTTATTGGTCAGTGCGAGGTAAAACAGCACCTGGCTGAAATGGTGCAGCACAACCGGCTGAGCCATGCTTTATTGTTCCTGGGGAAAGAAGGCTGTGGTGCTTTGCCATTGGCCATTGCATTTGCACAATATGTAACCTGCGAAAAAATACAGGGCAGAAATAAACCGGCTGCCGGTACATCCCTGTTTGGTGGTGATGCACCTGAACCGGCTCCGGCAACCATGCCGCAGGATGCCTGTGGTGTTTGTGCCGCCTGTGTAAAGGCCCAGCAACTGATCCATCCCGATATTCATTTTTCTTATCCTGTTATTCCCAAAAAAAGTGGTGATAAACCGGTAAGCACCGATTATATCAGCGACTGGCGCGAGTTTATTAAACAGGCGCCATATGGCAATGCATTCGACTGGCTGCAGCTGATCGGTGCGGAGAACAAACAGGGAAACATTACTGCGGAAGAATGCAATGATATTATACGCAAGCTGAGCCTGAAAAGCTTTGAAAGTGAATATAAGATACTGTTGTTGTGGATGCCCGAATACCTGGGCAAGGAAGGCAACAAACTACTTAAGCTGATTGAAGAGCCACCACCCAATACCTTATTTATACTGGTGGCAGAAAGCGAGGAGCAGATATTACCCACCATACTCAGCCGCTGCCAGCTGGTAAAAATTCCGCTGCTGGAAAACAATGATATTGCAGATGCCCTGGTAAAAAGAGCACAGGCATCGCCGGAGGCAGCACGCCAGGTCGCCGGTATTGCGGAAGGCAATTACCGGGAAGCCCAGCAACTGATCCAGCATGCCGAGGAAGACTGGCAATCGCTGCTGCGCGAATGGCTGAATGCCACTTTGAAAGGCGGCCCCGTGGCCCAGGTGAAATGGATCGATGAAATAAGCAAGATGGGCCGGGAAAAGCAGAAGCAGTTCCTGCGCTATTTTAACCATTTACTGGAGCAAAGCATCCGTATCAGGATAATGGGCCCTGATAAAGCCCTGCTACCAGAGCAGGAAAAAGATTTTGCCCAGCGCCTGAACAAGATTGCCGCCGTAAGCCAGCAACAGGTACTGATTGAAGAACTGGATAAAGCAGCCTATTATATTGAGCGGAATGCCAATGCCAAGATGCTGTTCCATGCGCTTACCATTAAACTTTACCATATTATTCAGGATAAAGCCCTAATTTTGGCCGAATAGGTGTGTTCTGCCTGTGCAGGAACACCTTACCGGAAGAGATGAAGTGAGCAGGGTATTGTGCAGGAAAACTGTTTCTGGCGCTGCTTTTGCTTGTATGGCAAACAGTCATAAGTATCGCATATTCAATATATACAGGTTGAAATCACTTTTAAATTCAGCAGGCAATCATGTATTGTATTATTACTGTACTGCCTGGAAGATACAGTTAGCCCCCTGACCACAAATAGCCGCCTCAGCCATCATTTCCGGATTCATTAATTGTACCATATAAATACAAATAGCAGATATGGGATGTGGATCATGTGGAACAGGCAAACCGAATGGTTGTAAAAGCAATGGCGGATGCAGCACGGGATCGTGCAACAGGATGAATGTGCATGACTGGCTGGTGAACCTTCCCCTGAGCGATGTGGATGGGGCCTGTAAAATAATAGAAGTTAGTTTTAATAAAGGCAGCCGGAAAGAGTTTTACCGCAATGCCACGCTTCAGTATTTTGAAAAAGGAGAATATGTGACCCTGGAAGGCGTGAGCGGTTTTGATGTGGGTGAGGTCAGTCTTACAGGTGAAATGGTACGGCTACAGCTAAAGAAAAAAGGTGTTGATGAGCTGAACCCTGAAATGAAAAGGGTGCTTCGCCCGAGTTCGGAAAAAGACATTGAGTTATTCCGCAATAATAAGGCCCGCGAACAGGATGTACTCATGCGCAGCCGGGCCATTGCCAGGCAGCTGAACCTGCAGATGAAACTGAGCGAGGTGGAAATTCAGGCCGACGGCAAAAAAGCCACTTTCTTTTATACCGCAGACGACCGCGTGGATTTCAGGGAACTGATTAAAATATATGCCGGCGAGTTTAAGGTAAAAGTTGAAATGCGCCAGATCGGTATCAGGCAGGAAGCTGCCAAAGTGGGCGGTATCGGCAGCTGTGGAAGAGAACTGTGCTGCAGTACCTGGCTGAGCGATTTTAAAAGCGTAACCACCACCGCCGCCCGCTATCAGAACCTCAGCATCAACCAAACCAAATTAAGCGGGCAATGTGGCCGGCTGAAATGCTGTCTTAACTACGAGCTGGACACCTACCTGGATGCCCTGCAGCATTTTCCTGATAACGCCGATACACTGGAAACCACTAAAGGTACAGCTACCCTGATCAAGAAAGATATTTTCAAAAACCTCATGTGGTATGTACTGCCCGAAAGTAATAAGCAATACCCGCTCACTATTTTCCGTGTAAAGGAAATTAAACGGCTTAACCAGCGTGGTGAAAGGGCAGATGAACTGCAGGCTGTTGAAATTATAAGTGCCAAACCCAAAGAAGTGGAACCGCAGTTTGTGGATGTGGTAGGCCAGATAAGCCTGCGCAGCCTGGAAAGAAGCAGCAAGCGCAGAAAGGATAAAGAAAGGGAACAGCGTACCAGCGACCGGAAAGGTGGCAATGAACAAAGAGACAATAACCGGAAGGATAATAATAGCAACAGCGGTAATAAAGAGCAGCAACGCCAGCAGCAACAGCAGCAGCCCCGCGGTCATCATCACCCGCATAAACCGAAACCCCAGCATAAACCACCGCAGAACAAGCCACCGCAGAAACCTAATAATAACGACGTACGGAAATAATACCTGGAAAAAGAGGCACTTCAATTTAGAGTGCCTCTTTTTTTATTCAGATCGTAAACTTTTTACCGGGTTGGCTGTGGCGGCTTTGATTGCCTGGAAGCTGATGGTGATAATCGTTGTTATAACAGCCACTGCTGCAGCGAGTATAAATATACCGGGACCAATACTGATACGGTAATCGTATTTCAGCAGCCATTTGTGCAGGAAATAGAATGCTGCCGGTGAAGCAATAATGCAACTGATAATTACCAGCAGTATAAAATCAGCAGAAAGCAACAGCCATAGTTGTGGTACCGAAGCACCCAGCACTTTACGGATACCCAGCTCTTTAACACGCTGCTCGGCCATATAAGCTGCCAGTCCGAACAGGCCAAGACAAGAAATGAAAACAGCCAGTGCCGCGAATATGGCAGAGAGCTTACCTACCAGCGTTTCAAAATCGAATTTGGTTAGATAGCTGTCATCTGTGAACTTGTACAGGTAGGGATAAGAAGGGTTGTATTTGTTGAATATAGTTGTGAGCCTGGCTATGGCATCGTGTGTGCTTACAGTGGGTGACAGGCGGTATACAATACTGCTGCCTGAATTGGGGCGGTAAACAAAAAAGGTAGGTTCATCAGCGGCAAATGGGGATAACATCAGCGCATTTTTAACCACACCCACTACCCGTTGTTTGCCAAAAGCCCAGGTAATATCCTGCAGTAGTGCCTTTTTAAAACGCAGGCGTTGTACCGCGGCTTCATTTAAAATAACAGTGTTTGAATCTGCTGCAAAATTGCCGGTGAAATTGCTGCCCTCTTTCAGCTGAATGCCCAGGGTTTTAAAATAACTGATATCCGAAACAATAATGGTAGCCATGCCACCCAGTACTTCACCTGCGAATTTTCCCTGCCAGTCGTCTACATGATTGAACGAGGCAATATAAGTAGGCCCGGATGAAGCCATCGTAACATCGGTTACTGCACCGCTTTGCAGCATATCATTTTTCAGGGCGGTGTAATTGCGGTTAAGGTCATTACTGGCATCTGTCATTACCAGTTGCCGGCTATCATAACCAAGCGGCCTGTCTTTGACATACCGTATTTGCCGGTACACCGTTACCGCGCTGATGATAAGGGCTACTGAACAGCTGAATTGCAACACCACAAGCACCTTTCTGGGCAATGCCGCTGAACGGCCTGTTCTGACAGTGCCTTTCAGCACTTTTACGGGCCTGAAAGAGGAGAGGTAAAGGGCGGGTCTGCCACCGGCCAGCAGCCCGGTAAGCAGTACATAACCAACCATCAGGCACCAGAAATACAAATCCTTATAGGGCACCGAAATAGTTGACTTTGTCAACATATTAAAGAATGGCATAACCAGCTGCACCAATAATAAGGCAAACAAAAATGCAGTAAAAGTGATCAGCAGTGATTCGGTAAGAAATTGAAATACCAGGTGTTTACGCAATGAGCCGATCGCTTTTCGGATACCTACTTCTTTCGCTCTTTTTTCAGAGCGGGCGGTAGACAGGTTGATGAAATTGATACAGGCTATCAGCAGCACCAATATGCCGATAAGACCAAACATTTTTACATAATCGATCAATCCGCCGGTTGCAGTGCTGTTTTCAAAATCGGTATACAGGTGCCATTCCTTCATGGGCTGCATAAACACTTCCCCTTTTGAGGGCTTGTATATTTCACCGGCATATTTCTGTAGCAAAGGGTTTAAATACGGTGCCACCTGTGCATAGGTAGCCTGCGGCTGAAGCGCCACAAATGTTTGAAATGAATTGTTACCCCAATCTGTAAGCCCGCTTTTTACCCAGTTGTTTGCCTGTATATAATAAGAAAAAGGTACCAGGTATTTAAACTGTAAAGTGGAATTGGCCGGAACATCTTTTAGAACAGCTGTTACTGTTAAATTACCCTGGTTATCGATGCGCACTGTTTTATTCAGAGGGTCTTCATCACCAAACAAAGCCCTGGCGGCAGATGCGGTAAGTACAATGGAATGCGGATCCTGCAGGGCCCGGGCTGCACTGCCTTTCAGCAGTGGATATTGAAACATGTTCAGAAAATCTGCACTTGCCATGGCACCGGACAGGTACAATTTTTTTTCGCCGGCCACCAAACCATGTTGTCCTATCCAGTCAGTGTTCACTACATATTTTACGCCGGGCACATCTTTTTTAATAACCTCACCCAATGGCAAGCAGGTGGAAGCCTGTGTGTGCGGTGTGCCATTGTCATCTAACTGGTACCTCACCTGGTAAACATATTCATGAGCCGGCAGAAAACGGTCATAAGAGAATTGGTAGTGTACCCACAAACCAATCAACAATGCGATGGCCATGCCTATAGATAAACCAAAAATATTCAGCAGGCTGAAAGCTTTATTCGTAGATAAATTTCTCCATGCAGTTTTAAAGTAGTTCCATAACATAGAAATCAGGATTGATGATTTTTATACACGAAAAATGCCATTAAAATAAGCGGCTGATTTTTAGTTTATTATAATTGGTATACATAAAAAAGCTGTTCATTTTTGATACATCTGCTGTTCGCTTCTGTGGAACTGTAGCCCGTGTAAGAAGATAAGCATAAAATAAGGCGAATAAAATATAAAAGCAACAATAAGTTGATCTATCACATTGTTGTGCTGCTGCTTTGATTTACATGTACCGCATACTGGATTTTATTTACAAGCCGGATCTTTTGCAAATGCTTAACAGCATTATTGATTGCAGGAAAAAATTTTCTTTGATACTAATTATTGGTGCTGAATTGATTAAGCCAGGTGTGGAATATTTTGATTACTATTTTCCCCAATTATTTTAGCATGAATGGCATGGTCTTGGTCTAACCCTAAAAATAAACTTCAACACTATGAAAAAAAGGACCATTGTTCTACTGGCATGTACAATCTGCAGTGTTAGCCTGGGTAAGTTGTATGCACAAACTGGCGGTACAATAAAAAACACCAACCCGGGTGGTATTTACATCAAAGGCGGATGGAACCTGGCCAACATCACTAAAGATGAAAGTGGTTCCGTTAACAGTAAAACCAACCTGTCTACATTCAATGTGGGGGTAATGGGAGATATTCCGCTGAATGATATGTTCTCTATTCAAACCGGTTTGTTTTTACAGGGAAGAGGTGCTAAAACCGATCAGTATTTTAATGAGAGCCACAGTGACTATCTTAAAACCAGGTTCAGGCCATTGTACTTGCAGGTGCCTGCAGATTTTGCAGTAAAGATCCCGATCAGTGAAGGCTGCCGCGTGTTTCTGGGTGCCGGCCCTTATGTGGAAATGGGGATTGGCGGTAAAGCAAAAGTTGAAAGCAGTATTGCAGGTGTAACAACCAGTACCAGCACCAACATCAAATTCAATAACGATGATCCTACCACTTCCGGACAGGAAGGGGCCAGGTACGATAGGCTGAAAAGGTTTGGTGTAGGTATCAATGCCATTGGCGGTATTGAAGCAGGAAGGTTTATTGTGGGTGTTGGTTATGACTGGGGACTTACCAAGATCAACTCCACCCAAACAAACAGCAGTGCGAACGATAAAAACAAATACCGCACATTCAGCGTAAACCTGGGCGTTCGCTTAAATTAAAGAAGTACAGACTGGATTAAATAAAGTTTGGAAGACCACCAGATTCACGCAGTGAAAGAGAACAGGCAGCCTGGTACTGCCTATACCGGACACTGCGTGAATTTTTTGTCAGCGTGCAGCAGCGATGTATTTGCGGATGGTGTACCGGTTTACCAGCCAGAGCACCACGAGTATCAGCACAGCTGCGCCAATAGTGTACAGGGAAATAAGTGCAGGCAGGTGGATGCTTTTTTGCTGGAGAAAACCAGCCAGTGCCCATTGCAATACGGCGATAATGCAAAGCGTGAGTAAAGTGATGAACACATTGGGCGGAAAGAACTGTCGCATCAGAAAACGGTATAACTGGTTGGGAGCTGTGCCAAGTGTAATGAGCAATACAATTTCTTCCTTGCAGGATGCAATGGTGAGCTGGATGAACAAAGTGAAAATAAGCAATGCAAACAACAGCATTACCGCACCGGTGATCCAGGAAATACCTACCACCATATCTACTACCTGCCGGTATTTGCTGAACCTTGTTTTATCTGCATCGGTTGAAAGGCCATGTGATTGCAGGTATTGAAGCAGCTGCGGGTTACCGGCATCGCGGGTTTTGATGACCACACGCGATGGCTTTGCATTGAGATCGGTACCGAATTGAGTATTGGCCCAATCCATAAACTGCTGTGGCACCAACACAGAAGAAATACGGTCGCTGAAGCCAACGATCTTGGCATAGTAGCTCTTATTACCGGATGGCGCCTGGATATTTACCTTGATGGGCAGGCTTTTCACCAGGTCTTGTGTCAGCTGTGGCAGGTGCTGCGATGCGGCAAAGCCAAAATTGTACATGTCAAGAAACATATTAGGGATGATCATGGGAATGAACTGCGACTGATCGCCCCATTTCCAGGCTGCACTGGTTACATCGATGAATTCATCGGGTACACTTTCAAAAAAAAGATCGGAATAAAAAGGTGTCCTGTCACTGGCGCTTTCTACCGATACCTTAAAACGGCTGGGGGTTAATAGTCCCAGCGCATCTGTAAAGGGCTGTTGTTTCAGTCCCGCGATATCTGCATCACTCAATGTGGTGGCCCCCATTGTTTGTGCAGTGACTATTTTATTGATCACCAGAAAATTGGCAATACTATCCTGGTTGCTTTTACCATGCAACAGGCTATTGTAATCGGCCTGAACCTGTACAGCAGCGAGTATCAGCACCATTGCTACCGACAATCCTGTAATGGCCAGTGCAAAGCGTGTGCGGCCTGTTCCTGTTTTAATCAGCTTCTTTAATAGTGTGTACAACATGCCTGTATTTTGGGAGTGGATTAAAAAAGCTGCGGCTGTTTTATCCGGCTCTTTTCAATTGCTGCTTTATAAATTCAATAGTCTGGTATAATCAAAATGGGTGTCTTCATCAAGATCGGTTAAAATAAAACCGGCCTTTCTCTTGCGGCATTCCTCTGCGATAAGTGCTGCTGCCCTGGTAGCATTGCCATGATCAAGATGGCTGAATGGCTCATCCATAATAAGCCAGGAAAAAGGTTGCATCAGTGCGCGGATGATGGCAATGCGCTGCTGCTCGCCGTAGCTGCACAGTGCGGCCCGCTGATCCAGCACATGCGCTACCTGAAGGCGCTCGGCCATTTCACCGATCACGGCTGGATCGTAAAGAGGCGGCTGCAATATTCTTTTCAGCTCGATATTTTCGCGGGCGGTAAGGTTGGGGAACAACCGCATATCCTGGAAAATAATACTGATCTGTTGCTGGCGGAGTGCCGATAAAGCTGCCGGCTGGTATTGCCGCAGAGTAGCCTGGTTCCAGCAAACATCGCCTTCATAATCATCCCGCAGTTTGTACAGGATATGTACCAGCGTTGTTTTACCTGTGCCGCTGGGGGCCTTTATTTTAATCCATTCACCGGGATGGAAATCGATTTCCCTGTTCCAGATATCCGAATTGCGCTGTGTAAGCTTATCCCGTAATGGAACCGGGATGATTTTTTTTAATTGTAACTGCATAGCCTGTCTGCGATACAAACCGTAAACACAAAGGCTGCACTGCAGCCTTTGTGTTTACGATAGTTTATTTAGGTGCTTTGACCGGGTCGGTAAGAATTACATTGGCTGCAGAATCGGTCGCTGTATGATCCTGTATCACTGCTGCTGTTTGTTTTGATTTTGAAACAGCGGCAGAAAATTTGAGGATGCTGGCCAGGCTGTTTTCTTTATCATTTCCGGTACGCAGCTCCATGGTGCCTTTGAAATTTTTGCCGTCAAAATTGTCGGAAGTGATCACCAGATCCTTAAACGTTTGCTGGCTCAGCGTGGTTAAAGTAGAATCATGAGAAGGGAAAGCCTGTATGAACTTGGTGATGTCGATATATAAACCAAAAGCTTTTCCTTTCACCTTATCCTTGATATCTGCCTGTATGCCTGCCTTGCCTATACCGGCCCTGTATTGTTCCAGCAAACTGCTGTCAGTAGAAAACAGGATGTTCTTATCATCAATCCGGGCCTTGCCCATGCCCAGGTCTTCTGCAGGTACAAACAGGTTATCCTGCTGCCGCAGGATGCCTTTTGCGGCGAGCTGTGAAGTAACTTTATCATAAGCCGCTTTATCACCCACCTTTGCATTGAACAAAACCTTGGCGCTGGGCCTGTTGATGGCAACCGGAGATCCGCCGCTGAGCGCAATGGTTTCCTGGTTTTTAACAATATCAGAACAGATCACGGCGAAATCGCCTTTAAAAGCATTGGCGGCATCAGCCAGTGTAAAATTGAAGCCCATTTTGGTTAAGAACTGGTTGATCATGGCATCGAGGCCACTGTATTGCAGAATATCTACCAGTATTTTTGGGTTGAAAGAAAAGGCTGTAAAACCGGCGATATTATCAGAAGGATATTTTTCTACCATTGATAAATCGAGTGTGGGGCCTGCATATTTTTTGAGGATATCACCCAATGCCTGGCTGGTATAAAACCGGAAAGAAGCAACGGCTTTACCATCTTCAAAATTCAGTGTGCCCAGGCTGTAGGCATCCTTCAGCAGGTCGGCTGCTTTGGTCATGCCCACGAAAGGAATCGCTGCAAAATTCGCAGAAGAGTTCTGCCAGAACAGGGCATCAGCTTTTTCAGACAACAGGTTTCTGAACGGTTCAACAGATGCGGCAGATTCTTCTGCTTTCAGTGAGAACAGCGTGGTTAGCTGTTGCTCTGCCTGTGAAGCCTGGCTACTGTCTGTTGAAGCGGAACTGGAACCGGAATCAGCATAATTGTGAAAGCCACCGGTAGTATAGGCAAGAACAACCACATCATTGTTCCAGCCTGCGGCAGAGCCGTCTTTTAATATAGCTGCATTGTAGTTGCTGTTTTTCTTAATCACAGCAGTGGGAAACTGTTTTTTGACATACGCTTCGAACTGGGCTGCATCTTTCAGTACGGCCACTGCACCCAGTAAAGTGCTGGCTCCTGTCATAATAGTGCTTTTGGTTTGAACAAAAGCAAACGGTGTGGCTGTCCAGTCGATACCTGCCGATTTCAGGTTGTCCCAGTTTTTCAGGGCATCGGGTGCCTCATTGCTGCTGAGCACGGTTTTAACCAGCGAATCAAGGCTGATCTGGCTTTTGGCCAGCTTTTCCTGCAGGCTCTGCGTGTTGAGGCCGATAACAAAAGAGGCGTCTTTAGGGATGAACTTTACCTGTTTGGGTACAGCTTTTTTACAGGCGGTGAACAGCAGTATAACTGTGCATACCAGGCCTGTAATGCGGAATAGTGATTTCATACGTATGAGTTGAATGACTGAACGAATATATCAATTTCAGCGGTTAATGTACCTGGTTTTTAGGCCAGAAGGCATTCCGCGTTTATATCCGGCCATGAAGGATTATCAGTGTGCCATTCAAATCATCCCATTGCAGGAAAGTGCGTATGCTGTTTATTGCCGGATGGACTGGTAAATAAGTTCCTGTATCGAGGGCCGGATGTTCAGTTGTGACAGGCGGTTGTTTTCGCCACCGTCGGGACAAACGCGGTTAGACAGGAAGATATACAACAGGTTGTATTGGGGATCGGCCCAAACGCAGATGCCCGTAAAGCCGGTATGGCCAAAGGTAAGCGGTGAAGCGCTTGCAGAAGGGTAGGGCTCTTTACGGGTGGCATTGTCTTTCTCGGGTTTATCAAAACCCAGTCCACGCCGGCTGATATTGCTGTGGTAAGCGGTGAAAAAATCGATCGTTTCTTTTTTCAACAGGCGGATGCCGTTCAGTTCGCCGCCGTTCAGCAGCATCTGGTAAAGCTGTGCCAGGTCGTAGGCATTGCTGAACAGGCCTGCATGGCCGGCCACTCCACCAAACATGGCTGCGCCCGGGTCATGCACATCACCCCTGATCTGCTGCAGCCGGAAATATTTTTCTTTTTCTGTAGGGGCGATCATTTCCAAAGGCATATGATCCCTGGGGTGAAAGCCCGTGCTGGTCATATGCAGTGGCAGGTAAAACGTTTGGCGTACATACTCATCCAGGGGTTGCCCTGTGAGCTGCTCTACTATCTTACCCAAGAGGATAAAGTCGTTATCGCTGTATACATATTTGTCCAGTGGGCCCAGTTTGCTGTTGCGTATACGGCGGTACATGGTATCTTCCCAATCGTTGCGCATGTACATGTTTTCTGCTACCCGTATGCTGTGGGCTTCATCCTGCACAGGCACGTAAAAGCCGGGTTTAGGCTTGCCTGTAATAGTGTCGATGGTTTCGCGGTAGAAAGGAATAAAAGCGGTAAGACCTGCCTGGTGAAGCAATACCTTTTCCAGTGTAAGTGGGGCTTTATCCGATCCTCTCAGCCAGGGCAGGTAGTCGCCCAGGGTTTTGTGTATATCCAGCCTGCCTTCTTCATACAGCTTCATTACACTGACAGTGGTGGCGGATATTTTAGTAACAGAAGCCAGGTCATATACCGATTCCGGCGTGACCATTTCTTTTTTATCATAATTCATATGGCCATATGCTTTCAGAAAAGCCAGTTTGCCATTTCTGGCAACCAGTACCACGCAACCTGGAGTAGCATGTTGCTGGATGGCCTTTGCTGCTACCGCATCGATCTGGTTTAATTTGGCTGCATCCATTCCTGCTGCGGCCGGTTCTACTTTCGGAAAATAATAGTTGGTGGTGATGCCTGCGCCATAATGGAATGCATCGCATACTGTTACGGGCAACCTGCCTTTGGCCACCAGTGCGCCTTTCAGCAGGTCAGTTGCTGCTTCATGCATCAGGCTGTCATCTTCATAACAGGCCACCAGGTTGGGGGCATTGCAGAGGTTTTTGATGGCATAAGGATTGCCGAACACAAAGCAGATGCTGTTGGGCTGTTGCTGTAATTGTTGCAGCAGGCCTGCAGCCGCAGCGCTGATGCCGAAATTACCCGCGGGATATTTTGCATAATGATGCAGGCCGACCACCACCACATCGTAGTCCTGTTTTATTTTACTGATGATGTCCTGTGCTTTGCTTTCATTATCGGCATAGCTGAAGTAAAAACAATCAGCCTGCCAGCCTGCGCGCAGCAGGTTTGCGAAATGATTGGCCTCCTGCAAACCGATGCCTACATAAGCTATTTTTTTACCGGTGGCCAGGGGCAGTACCTGACTGGAAGACTGGCGCAATAAGGTGATGGCATTGCGGTACACCTCTTTTTTGAGGATGCTGGTTTGTGCATTCAGATCGGCAGTGAGGTTATCCGGTTGTATGGGATGCAGGGTATCGAGGCCCAGGTTGTATTTGGCGAGTAATACTCTTTTTACTTTTTCATCAATATCCTTCCAGCTGAGTGCGCCCCTGCGGATGGCTTTCTTCACTTTTTTGATGCTGCCGGCAATATCACCGGGCAGGCAGAGCATATCGTTGCCGGCGATCAGCGACTGGGCTGCAGCTGTGCCCTGGGGATAGTATTTAGCCACGCCTTTCATTTCCAGTGCATCGGTAAAGGTGATACCCTTAAAACCAAGCTGGTTACGCAGCAAACCCGTGATATTCTTTTTTGAAAGAGAGGTGGCCTGGTTGGGTGTGCTGTCGATGGCGGGGATATACAGATGTGCTACCATCACACTGCCTACACCTGCATCGATGAGCTGGCGGAAGGGGTAAAGCTCCAGTGAATCGAGCTGTGCGATGGATTTATTGATCACGGGAAGGTCTTTATGTGAATCTACCGCCACATCACCATGACCGGGAAAATGTTTGGCGCAGGCCATTATACCGGCGTCCTGCATACCCTTCATGATGCTGGTACCCAGCAGGGCAACACGGTATTTATCCTCACCCAGTGAGCGGTAATTGATCACGGGGTTATCGGGATTGTTATTGATGTCCACCACCGGTGCATAGTTCACCTGTATACCGATGCGTTTGCATTGCTGGGCGATGGCCTGTCCTATTTTATATGCCACAGAAGCATCCTGTACAGCACCGATCGTGAGCTGGTCAGGGAATTTGGCAACGCTGTCGGTGAAGCGCATACCCACGCCAGTTTCCCCATCGATACAAACCATCAATGGTGTACGTGCTGTGCTTTGCAGGCTATTGATCACAGCCGCCTGTTTAGAGGGGCTGCCCTGGAACAGGCAGATAGAACCGATATTGTATTTTTTTATATCATTTTTCACCTTCTCATCGAAAAACACCACTTCACGGCCCCTGATCTCGGAGAGGCGTATCACCATCAGCTGGGCGATTTTCTGTTTCCGGGACAGTTTATGAAAAACACTGTCGGCCCAGTGGCTTGCAGCCGGGCTGGTTTGCAGAAATTGCTGGGCAGAAGCGAACAGGCCGGATAGCAGGCAACAGGAAAGTAGCAATGACTTCATGGAGATGGATGATTGGTTGAAAAAGGAAAGATAAGATAAAACCCGCAAAAACCCGCAAGTATCTGCATGATGGGATAAGTCGATGGGTGATGCATCGTTTTATACTGCGCCAATTAAAAAAAGGAAGGATATGAAATAACAGTATATAATTGATGGGATAAAAGAAAAGTGTGATCAGGGGAGAATAATTATTATTTAATAGGAGGAAGATCTGGTGCGGGACACCTTAAGGTGTGCAGACACCAAATCTTCCCTTAATTTTACGGGTTCAAATAAAAGAAAAGCAGTGCCGGATATTATTCAATTACTACCAGATAATATTGCTAACCAGATTGCCGCGGGTGAAGTGATACAACGCCCCGCCAGCGCCGTGAAAGAACTGCTGGAAAATGCGGTGGATGCAGGAGCAACTGAAATAAAATTACTGATCACGGATGCCGGTAAAAGCCTGATACAGGTTATTGACAATGGCAAGGGCATGAGCGAAACAGATGCCCGTATGTGTTTTGAAAGACATGCCACCAGCAAGATAAAGCAGATCGATGATCTGTTCAGGGTGCGTACCATGGGATTTCGCGGAGAAGCACTGGCATCTATTGCAGCGGTGGCACAGGTAGAGCTCAAAAGCCGCCGTGCCGATGATGAACTGGGTACCTGCATTGAAATTGAAAACAGCATAGTGCTGAAGCAGGAGCCCTGTGCCTGCTCTGTGGGTACCAATATCTGTATGAAAAACCTGTTTTTCAGCGTACCGGCACGCCGCAATTTTCTCAAAAGCAATGCCTCCGAAATGCGGCATATCGTAGAAGAGTTCACCAGGGTAGCAATGGCTTTCCCGCATGTTTTTTTTTCACTCAGCAGTAACGGGCAGGAGATGTTTCACCTGGAAGCTGGCAGTCTTAAACAGCGTATACTGCAGATATTGGGCAACCAGTACATGGCCAAGCTGGTGAATGTAAAAGAAGAAACCGATTATATGAACATCTTCGGTTTTGTAGGTAAACCCGATATAGCCCGCAAAACAAGGGGCGACCAGTATTTTTTTGTCAACAACCGTTATATCAAAAGCGCTTACCTGAACCATGCGGTGATGAGTGCTTTTGAAGAACTGATACCGAAAGACAGCTTCCCGCTGTATGCGCTTTATATCGATCTTGACCCCACACAAGTGGATATCAATGTACATCCCACCAAACAGGAGATCAAGTTTGAAGATGAAAAGATCATCTATGCCTTTGTGCAGGCAGCTGTGAAACATGCACTGGCACAGTTCAGTGTGGCCCCATCGCTGGATTTTACGCTGAATGCAGCTATCCAGCAGCTGGATGCCGTGAACAAACCGTTTACCAGCGACCAGCAGGAGACCACCTCAGGCAGCAAACTGTTTAAAACATTTACACAAAAACACCAGGCCCATGCAATAGACCCGGTGGATAAAAGCGAGCTGAAACACTGGAAAGAATTTTTTACACCTGCTGCACAGCCAGGCAACGAACAACCCTCCGCCGCTGAACGCCAGCTACCGGCTGATTTACCAGGTGCAGATCAAAAATTTGATATACCCGGTATGCGGCAGGCCGCAGGCGCCGGCTTGTATAACCTGGCAGCCGAAAACAATCGCCGCCTGTTGAACAATGCCAATTTCCTGCAGTTGCACAATACTTATATCATCGCCCCCACTACCAGCGGTTTTATACTGCTGCACCAGCAGCTGGCACATGAACGTATTTTATATGAACGTTATGGACAGGCAGCACATGGCAAACACATGGCCACACAGCGCAGTCTTTTTCCCGCTACACTGGAGCTTACGCCGGCAGATGCCATCCTGCTGGAAGACCTGCTGCCCGATTTACATGCCATCGGATACCAGATAGAACATTTTGGTAAAGACAGTTTTATTATACAGGGCATTCCCGCCGATATTACACAGGGTAATGAAAAACATTCCATCGAACTGCTGATAGAACAGTTTAAACATTTCAGCAGCGATATCAAATTCAGTAAAAGGGAGAAACTGGTGCGCTGTATGGCCAGGCAGCAGGCTATCAAGGCCGGGCAGCCGCTCAGCCAGAAAGAAATGCTTGCACTGGCAGAGGAATTGTTCACCTGTAATACACCGAATGTAACACCTACCGGCAGCCCCACTTATCTTGAATTCAAGGAAGACTACCTGGACAGGATGTTTGGGAGGTAGGGGGATTTTGGTTGATTGGTTGAAGGGTTGATTGGTTGAATAGTTGAGTGGTTGATTGGTTGAAGGGTTGAATTGGTGAAAGGGGGTGGGCAGAACTTGGTCAGTATTTTTCATAGATGGCCAGCAGGTAGGCTTCTATTAGCCGGCGGATGGGGCGGCCTTGGCCGGTGTGATTGCCAATAAGGATAGAAAAAGCAAGTGTATGTTGTTTGCGGGTGATGAGATAACCACTTAATGCCAGGTTATTGCTGAGTGAGCCTGTTTTGGCATAAATATGACCAGGAATGGCTTGGTAATAACCCGTTAATGTACCGGTATTGGAGCCGGACAATATACCTGTGATACGCTGCCAGCTGAAATCATTTTTCATTTTAATAAGCAGTGCCACCAGGTCGCAGGGGGTAACCAGGTTAAAACGGCTGAGGCCGCTGCCATCAACCCATTGCGGCCGTTGCGGAAAGCTGCGGTAGTCTGTAGCCAGCAGTGTATCTATAACTGCATCATCGTTCATCTTTTTCAGCAGGGTATTGCTTACCATCAGCAGCGACTGCTCTGCAAAGAAATTATCGCTGCGGTACATCATCAGTTTCAGCATTGAATCAGTGGGCTGCGAATGCAGGGCAAAAGGAAATACTGGCGCACTGTTCAACTGCTGCTCCGGGGCATTGATCAAGTTCGCACCTTTTGCTGTATCCCCAAGCAAACGGAGGGCTTCAGGGACAGAAGTGATGAACGGAATATCACGGATATAGATCTTTTTGGCTGCAGCATCAGGCTGCGACCATACCAGCTCATTTGCATCTTTTTTCCTGCTGAAAGAATGATGGGGCATCTGGTTAAAAGCAGGTGCCGCCTTTGCAGATCCTCCATAAAGCAAACTGAAAACAGATGGGTGTATCTGTTCGCCCTTATCATCCGATTTAATACGTACAACATTGCCATAAACAGGCAATGGGCTTCGTTCGGCCATATAATCTTCCTGGTAATCATCCCAGCTCCAGCCCATGCCAAAGGGCTGCTCCTCCCAGCGGGCGGGGTTTACTATATATGTACGGCTGGTATCTGACAAAAGAAAACGCAGTACGGGCTGATCAATAAAATCAGGGTGAAGCAGTGTTGGATCTCCCGCCGGCTGAAGTTGCACCACTGTTTTTGCATTTTGTCCATCTGCAGGGTCGATGCGGTAATGAAATGCTGTAAGACTATCGCCCAGGTATTTCATAGCGGCATAGCAGGTAAGCAGTTTGGTATTACTGGCAGGGATAAAATATTTTTCGCCCTGGTGCTGGTACAACTGCCGGCCAGTAGTTGCATCGGCAATGGCGATACCTATATGTGCTGAAGCCAGGGCCGGTTTATCCAGCAGCAATTGCTGTGTTTGGCGGCCCAACTTTTTTTGTGTTGAGCAGGCAGTGAGCACTGCCAGACAGGTTATGAATGACCATTTATACATTTTACCTATCAATTAGCGGGTTTCATCCGATGAAACTTACGGTTGTTCGCGTTAAACAATATCTTTACTGCTTGCATAACGTTTAACAGAAGAAGCCAGGCTGATGAAAAATTCCCTGCAAAGGAAGATGATCTGTACCGGTTTCAGCTGCACATTGAAAAAACAAACAAGCGCAATGAAATTACAACTAAACCCTCATTGGACCACAGGAGTGCTTTTGCTGATGAGCACTACCGTTATGGCCGGTCCTGGTGACAAGACCTCCGGCAAAGAAGCCTATATCGACAAAAAGAATATGGATGTATCGGTAAAACCCGGTGATAATTTTTACCGTTACGCCAATGGCGGATGGTTAAAAAATAACCCGGTACCTGCATCGAAAACACGCTGGGGTAGTTTTGATGTACTGCGTGAAGAAAGCTCACGCAGGCTGCAGGCGTTGCTGGAAGAAGCAGCTGCCAATACCGGTAAATCTGCCGCCAGCCAGATGATCGGCGATTTTTATGCAAGCGGGATGGACAGCGCTGCTATTGAAGCAAAAGGCTATCAGCCCATCGCCGCAGACCTGAACAGGCTGGCTTCTTTACGGGATGTGAATGCCGTGGTGAACGAAATTGCCACCCTTCGCACACAGGGCTATGGCACGCCCTTGTTCGGTATGTACATAGGACAGGATAGGAAAAATGTAACGCAGTATATACCCCAGCTAAGCCAGGGGGGTACTACATTGCCCGACAGGGATTATTACCTGAAAGATGATGCCCGTAGTGTTAAAATACGCGAAGCATATAAAAACCACCTGCAGCAGATGTTTCAGCTGATAGGCGAAAATACCGCTACTGCTGCTGCCAGTGCAGATGCTGTATTCCGCATTGAAACAGCATTGGCCAAAGCGCAGTACAGCCGTGTGGAAATGCGTGACCCCTATAAAACCTATAACAAATTTGCGGTGAAAGACCTGGGGTCACTTACATCTGACCTGAACTGGAGCGACCTGTTCAATAAAATGAAAGTGCAGCCAGGTGATAGTGTGCTGGTCAGCAATCCGCAGTTTTTGAAAACGGCAGATATCCTGTTAACCGCATTGCCATTGAATGACTGGAAAAGCTATCTGCGCTGGAACCTGCTGAAAACTGCGGCACCTTACCTGAGCAGCGCTTTTGTAAAAGAAAATTTCCGCCTGAGCCAGGTATTGACAGGGCAAAAAGAACAAACACCACGCTGGCAGCGTATGAGCAGTTTGATCGACATGTCATTGGGCGACCTGCTGGGCCAGTTATATGTGGCCAAATATTTTAAACCTGAAGCCAAACAGCGTATGCTTGATCTGGTGAATAACCTGCAAAGCACCTTTGCAGGGCGCATCAAACAGCTTGACTGGATGAGTGATGAAACCAAGGCCAGGGCACTGGAAAAACTGCAGGCTTTCACCAAAAAAATTGCTTATCCCGACAAATGGAAAGACTATGCCGGCATTACCATTACACGCGGAAACCTCCTGGAAAATGTGCATCAGTGCAGTGTATGGTCGTACAACTATATGATCAACCGTATGGGTAAACCTGTTGACAGAACTGAATGGGGGATGACACCGCCTACCATTAATGCCTATTACAACCCTTCCAATAATGAAATTGCATTTCCTGCGGGTATTCTGCAGTTTCCTTTCTTTGATTTTGGTGCGGATGATGCAGTGAACTATGGAGGTATAGGTGCGGTAATTGGTCATGAAATGACCCATGGTTTTGATGATCAGGGCAGGCAATATGCTGCAGACGGCAACCTGAAAGACTGGTGGACTAAAACAGATGCAGATAAGTTCAAAGTGAAAGCAGAAGAGATCGTGAAACAATACAATGCATTTACTGTACTGGATACCATACACCTGAACGGTAAATTAACACTGGGCGAAAACCTTGCAGACCTTGGCGGACTGAATATTGCGTATGAGGCTTTTACTAAAACAAAAGAATTCAAAGAAGGCAAAAGAATTGATGGCTTTACGCCTGCACAACGTTTCTTTTTAAGCTGGGCGCAGGTTTGGCGCAATAATGCATTACCCGAAACCCAGGATCAGCTGGTACGTACTGACCCGCATTCACCGGGAGAAGCAAGGGCCAATTGCCCCATCACCAATATCAATGCCTGGTATGAAGCATTTAATGTACAGCCGGGTGATAAAATGTATAAACCCCAGGATCAGCGTACACAGATCTGGTAGTAAAAACGAATACCTTAGTATAAAAAGATCCGGCATAACCGGATCTTTTTGTTTATCAGGATTGTGTTAGTTATTCATTGAGGCTGATAGTGCCGGGCTACAAGAAATGTATCGCGCAGAATGCAGAAAAGAAGCTATTATCAGCTGTCGCCTTGCGGCTGGTAATTCATGAATGAGCGCTATAAAAATTACTGATAAAACTTGGGCTACTACCTGCTATGATCAGCGAGCATCTTTTCTTTCCGGCTCAGGCATTGGCTCGCGCAGCTCAACTGCCTTGTGCTGTTTTTTGCGTATCCGCATATTCAGCAGCTCTACTGCAAAAGAAAATGCCATGGCGAAATAGACATAATTCTTCAGGTGAAGGTTCTCTGTGCCTTCGCTGTTCCAGCCTTCTACCAGTAATACCAGGCCGATCATCACCAGGAAAGACAGGGCCAGCATTTTGATAGTAGGATGCTCGTGAATGAAAGTGGCAATTTTAGGGCTGAACAGGAACATGATGAACATGGCGATGATCACGGCGGTGATCATTATTTCTACATGTTTGGCTGTTCCGCCGGCGGTGATGATGCTGTCGAAGCTGAATACAAGATCGATGAGTACGATTTGGAAGATGGCGCCGGAAAACGACAGTGGTTTTTTGTTGCCATCCTGCGCAGCTTCCTCTCCTTCCAGTTTATGGTGAATTTCTTTGACTGTTTTATAAATCAGGAACAGTCCGCCAGCGATCATGACCAGGCTGGACAGGTCGAAGCCTTTATCCCAGATGGTGAAAACAGGTTTACCTTTTTGTTTCAACAGCCAGCTGAGTGCGAGCAGCAATAAACTGCGCATAATGATGCCAAAAACCATCCACAATAAACGGGCGCGTGATTGCTGTGACTGGGGAAGGCGGTTCATGATAATGCTGACGAAAATGACATTATCGATGCCTAATACGATTTCCAGTATAACCAGTACAAAAAAGCTGATGATACTTTCGGCGGTAAATAACTGTTCCATGTCCGGATGTATGGGGCAAATATAGGGGATGGGTGGTTATGGGAAAACGGTGTTTTGGCGGAATACCCTTATCCTTCGACTACGCTCAGGATAACCCAGCGGTGGTTCGACTGCGCTCACCACCTCCTTCTTTTCATCCCCCCGTACCATCCATAGACAACTGCCGGCAGATCTTTTTTACAATCGCCGGACCTTCATAAATAAAGCCTGTCCAAACCTGTACCAGCGCCGCGCCCGAATGGAATTTCTCTGTAGCATCTGCACCGGTGAAAATACCGCCGCTGGCGATAACGGGGATCTTACCGCCGGTTTGTTGTGTGATATAACGTACAACTTCGGTGGAGCGCTGGCGAACCGGTTTACCGCTCAATCCGCCGGCGCCGATTGTTTCGATGGTGGCGGCGGTTGTTTGCAATCCTTCGCGGCTGATGGTGGTATTGGTGGCTACCAGTCCGTCGAGCTGAACCTCAAAAGAGAGGTCGATGATATCATCCAGTTGTGAAGGTGTTAAGTCGGGTGCTATTTTCAGCAGCAGGGGTTTGGGGGTGGTATGGCTATGGTTCAGTGTTTGCAGGTGGGCCAGTATTTTGCGTAATGAATCCTTTTCCTGCAGTTCGCGGAGACCGGGTGTATTGGGTGAGCTTACATTGACTACAAAATAATCTACCCAGTCGAACAATTCGTTGAAGCATAGTTCATAATCCTTCCAGGCCTCTTCATTGGGTGTTACCTTGTTCTTGCCAATATTGCCACCGATGATCATGGGTTGTGGCTTATGTTCATTGGCTTGTTTCCATTGCTGCAGCCTGGCGGCAACAGCCTTAACGCCGTTGTTGTTAAAACCCATGCGGTTGATCAGCGCTTTGTCTTTCGGGAGGCGGAACAGGCGGGGTTTGTCATTACCGGGTTGTGGTTTAGGGGTAACCGTGCCTATCTCTACAAAGCCGAAGCCCAGGGCTTCCAGTTCCTGCAGGTAGAGTGCATTCTTATCAAAGCCTGCACCCAGGCCTATAGGGTTTTTAAACTGCAGGCCGAATACCTCTTTTTCCAGGCTGGGATCCTGGTATTGAAAGCCTGCGCTGATGATGCGGCGGAGCAGGCCGGCCTGGCAGCCGCTGCGCAGGAGGTTCATAGAAAAATAGTGTACATCTTCGGGCGGAAAACCAAACAGGATCTTACGGAGAAGCGGGTATAACATGGTGCGAAGATAATTGACTGGCAGATTAGTTGAAAAACAACCAATGGAATTGCGGTAGCCACTGATGATCGGTCTATCCGGTGCACACTATTCCTGGTAATAAATGATTAACAATCAATTTGGTTGCATAAACAACCTTTTTGAAGATAAATGGTTATATTTGGTTATTGATTCATTTCAAATAATGATTGCCATGCAGGAAGCATATATCGTAGCCGGGTTCAGAACGGCGGTGGGTAAAAGCAAACGCGGCGGTTTCCGTTTTTACCGGCCCGATGACCTGGCCATAGAAGTGATAAAAGGTTTGATGAGCAGTGTTCCGCAGCTGGATGCCAAAAGAGTGGATGATGTTATTGTGGGCAATGCCGTTCCCGAGGCGGAGCAGGGATTGCAGTTTGGCCGTATCATAGCTGCCAGGGCACTGGGTATTGATGTTGCAGGGATTACCATTAACCGATATTGTGCCAGCGGACTGGAAAGCATTGCCATGGCCACAGCCAAAATAAGAACAGGTATGGCTGAATGCATCATTGCTGGTGGTACCGAAAGCATGAGCCTGGTACCTACGGCCGGCTGGAAAACCGTGCCGGCTTATTCCATTGCCAAAGACGAACCGGATTATTACCTGAGTATGGGGCTTACTGCAGAAGCTGTGGCCAAAGAATTTAAAGTAAGCCGGGAAGACCAGGATGCCTTTGCACTGGCCTCTCATCAAAAAGCACAGCAGGCTATACAGAACGGGTATTTCAAATCAGGCATATTACCCGTTAATGTAGAACAGGTGTATGTGGATGAAAAAGGAAAACGGAAAACCAGGAATTATACAGTAGATACTGATGAAGGTGTTCGGGCAGATACAACCCTGGATGCGCTTGCAAAACTAAAACCGGTGTTTGCCGCAGGTGGTTCTGTTACGGCCGGCAACAGCTCGCAAACCAGTGATGGCGCGGCTTTCGCCATAGTGATGAGCGAACGTATGGTTAATGAACTGGGACTGAAACCTATTGGCCGCCTGGTGAACTGCGCCAGTGCCGGCGTACATCCGCGTATAATGGGTATAGGCCCTGTTGCAGCAGTGCCCAAAGTGCTGAAACAGGCAAACATGAACCTGGGTGATATTGAACTGATAGAACTGAATGAAGCATTTGCTTCACAATCACTGGCGGTGATACGCGAGCTGGGCCTCGATCCCTCTATTGTAAATATCAATGGAGGCGCCATTGCATTGGGGCATCCGCTGGGCTGTACCGGTTGTAAGCTGACCATCCAGCTGCTGAACGATATGAAAAGACTGAATAAAAAATACGGCATGGTAACAGCTTGTGTAGGTGGCGGCCAGGGCATCGCGGGTATTATTGAGAATATCCAGTAATTTCTTCAGTATATTTTACTTTGCATAAACAGGAAGCGGAGCGAACATCTGCTTCCTGTTTTATTACAGCGCTACAGTAGTTGTTCATCAGTCAATAACAAATAATGGATCCATACCAGTTATCGCAGTCTGTTTTTACCGAACAGGATTTTGATCAGATGGGTTGGCATGATTGCTATATACATGCATTTACAACAGCAACTGCAACGGGTGATACATTCAAATCTGAGCTGATACTGGATATTGATTATATACTGAAATGGGTAACTGTTCCAGGCGATGGCCGTTTTTTCTTTTGGGTGGTACCCTGTACACTGGTATTTAGCGATGTACTGGATTTAAGTATCCATATTGAATCAGGACAAATGCTGCCAGAGTTTTGCATCACCGGTATTTCCCGCGAAGAAAAATTGTATGGAAACGGGTACAGCAGCCGGCGATGGAACATTGAGCTGCTGGGCGGAGAAATAAAGTTTGAGGCCACAGGATACCACCAGTTTATCAGGCGGCTGCCGGTGTATACTCCTGAACAATATTTTTCTGTAGAAGAAAGAGGCGGTATCAGTTTTGACCGAACACCGGTTTCCCTGAAATCATAAATGCCCCTATTTTTAACCGGCTGCTTGCAATGCACGCTATGTAGCGATAAATACTACACTGCATTGACCAGGCTGAAAAATTAAACAATAACAGATGAAAGCAATGATTTGCCCGGGGAAGGCTCAACCCCTGCAATTGCAGGAATTACCTGAACCGGTTGCCGGTGCAGGGGAAGTGGTGGTGCAGCTGAAAGCCGCTGCGCTGAATCACCGCGACCTCTGGATACAGAAAGGCCAGTATGCCAACCTGCGTTATCCCATCATACCGGGCAGCGATGGAAGCGGTGTAGTGACTGTAACAGGGCCGGGTGTTGATACGGGATGGCAGGGTAGGGAAGTGGTGATCAACCCTGCCATGAACTGGGGCAGCGATGCATCGCATCACGGCCCTGCTTTTACCATACTGGGTTTGCCGGAAAATGGTTGCTTTGCCGGGTATGTAAAAGTACCTGCTGCTTACCTGTATCCCAAACCCGCCTATCTCAGCTTTGAAGAAGCCGCAGCATTGCCACTGGCCGCATTAACAGCCTACAGGGCTTTATTTACCCGCGGACAACTGGTTGCAGGAAATAACCTGCTGATAACAGGTATCGGCGGCGGAGTGGCATTGATGGTACTGCAAATGGCGGTGGCCACCGGTGCACGGGTATATGTTACATCGGGCAGTGATGCCAAAATTCAAAAAGCAATACGGCTGGGCGCTGCCGGTGGCGTGAACTATACAACAGAAGGGTGGTATAAATTTTTCCAGTCTTCCATGGAAGGGTTTGATGTGGTTATTGACAGTGCCGCAGGCGATGGCTTTAAGCATTTTGTTGATCTTGCCAAACCCGGTGCCCGCATTGTATTGTATGGCGGAACACAGGGAGCTATCCCTACCATCAACCCACAAAAGCTGTTCTGGAAACAGCTGAATATACTGGGCACCACCATGGGTACACAGGAAGAATTCAAAGCAATGCTGGCATTGTTTGAACAATACCGTATTCATCCTGTAATTGATGAGGTATTTGAGCTGGATGCTGCAGAAAATGCATTACGTAAAATGGATCAGTCATCCCAGTTCGGAAAAATGGTGTTGCGTATTGCCGGTCATTAACGGTGTCTACAAAGTTGTAGACGGCCCTGCAGGTCAATCAGCTGATCATATCCCTGTTTTGAGCAGGTAAGGTTTTCGTTACAGTGATCAAAGAATCGATTTTTGCTGAAACCATACAATATGAAAAAATATCTTTTACTGATCGGCCTGGTGCTTTTAGCGGCTGCATCACAGGCGCAACTGGAAAACACACAATGGTGGAACAGGATGTTGCTGGAAGAACCTACCAATGTAATCATGCGTTTCAAGAAAGACACGGTTACGGTGTACACCGCAGCGGATAACAGCGTGGTGGAAGTGATGGCATATACAGTAAAAAACGGGCAGCTTACTATCAGGAAGCTGGAAGGTAAAAGTGATTGCGGCGATAGCATACCCGGCGTATACAAGATCAGCCAGGTGAGTGATAAACTGCAGCTGGCAGTGGTTTCGGATGACTGTACCGACCGGTCTTCAGTACTGGATAAATCCACCTGGCGAAAATGGGAGCTGCTGCCCGAAAAACAATTGCCTGCCTCCTTACTGCAGCAGTATACAGGTGTTTATGCGCTGGATGATGCTCATAAAATAAAAGTGACACTGGAAAACGGCCGGTTGTTTGCCGAAGGACCGGAGAATAATCTGCCTAAATCTCCTTTACTGGCCCAGACCGATACCCAGTTCATGTTGGAAATTGCGGGTATTAAATGGGAATTTGTAAAAGATGCAGCGGGTAAGGTAATAAAACTGGTTTCTTATGAGGATAAAGCGTATGAATTGAAGAAGCGCTAGCCCCAGGTAATATTCCTGCCGGGTAATATGGAGCTGACTGTGCAAAGTGATGACCACTGCAGGCATCAGTCATTACATACAGCAGTGAAACCCTCATGCCCCGGGTTTCGGGGATTTTATTTACATTGTACTATGATGCGCTTTTTAATAACCGCCTGCCTGTGTATGTCGCTGCCTTTTTTATCGGGAGCGCAACAGGCAGCTGGCAGCTCCTTTGGCAATGCACAGCAAACAGGTGTGCTGCAGGATAAACAACTCACCGAAGCATCCGGTATTGCCGCCTCCCGGCTGGAAACAGATGCTTACTGGCTGCACAATGACAGCGGTGATGAAGCCCGGTTATTTTTAATGAAGAAAGATGGCAGTGCACTGGGCATTGCCCGCTTTAATGAAAAAGTATGGGATTGTGAAGATATCGCCTCGGGTATCGGCTATAAAAATGGTGCATATGTTTACCTGGGCGATATTGGTGATAATCTTCGTATCCGCAGCACCATTTATGTATATATTTTCAAAGAGAAAGACCTGCTGCAGGCTGTTAAAAAAGGGAATAAAGTAAAAGATTATTATAAAGTAGCCCTGCATTATCCCGATGGTGCACACGATGCAGAGGCCCTGATGATAGACCCTGTCGATAGCCTGCTTTATATTGTTACCAAGCGGGAAGCCAATGTGGGTGTGTATTGTGTGCGTTTGCAGGAAATGTTCACCAGGAGCGACAACCAGCTGCAGTGGAAAACCTGGATACCACATACCCGTATTACCGCGGGCGATATAGCTGCCAGCGGCAATGAGATACTGCTGAAAAATTATGATTCGGTTTTTTACTGGAAAAGGCCCGCAGGTGAACCCGTGTTCAAAACGCTGAGGCGTTCACCCGTACTGGTACCTTATCAACGCGAAAAACAGGGTGAGGCCATCTGTTTTACCGCCGGCAATACAGGTTTTATTACTACCAGTGAAGGTAAACACCAGCCTGTGTACTTTTATAAAAGATTAAAATAGCAGCCTTCAAACAAACTGCAGGAGATGGCAGATAACTCTCTACCGGGTAAAAGATTGAAGGTTTACTGAACAAGTGGTACCTAAGTTGGGTTATTTGCATAAGGATTGTCGTTTACAATATTCAACATAAAACCATTGTCATGCAAACCATCCTTGTTCCGACAGATTTTTCAGCAACCGCCAGAAACGCCACGCAATATGCTATACAGCTGGCTGAACAATTCAAGGCAAAGAAAATTATTTTATACAATGCCTACCAGGTACCCGTGTCCACCGATCCTACCATGCCTACACTGCAGATGTTCAGCCTGGATGATATTAAACAGGTAAGTGAGCAGGGGCTCGCCCATTTTAAAGAAGAAATACTGTCTTCCGTAAAAACCGGTATTGCCATTGAAACCATCAGCGAATTCAATGTACTGGAAGAGGGTATAGAAGAGCTGACAGAACGCACGGGTGCAGATATTATTGTAATGGGTATCACCGGCGGTGATAAGGTGGAAGAAGTGCTGATAGGCAGTAACACCATCAGTGTATCGAAACATGCTAAAATACCAGTGATCATTGTACCTGCCGATTGCAGTTTTTCACCCATAGAAGAAGTGCTGCTGGCCTGCGATTTTAAGAAAGTAGTAGAAACCACACCGGTAAAACCCATCAAAGACCTGCTGGACCAAACCGGCGCCGCTTTGCTGGTACTGAATATCGGCAATGAAAAACAACCGGTATCAGCAGAAACCTCTTTTGAAAGTTTATTGCTCGATACTTTACTACAGGGCTATAACCCGCAATACTATTTTCTGGAAAGCAATGATTTTACGGATGCCATTAACCAGTTTGCTGTACAACATAAGGTGGACCTCATTATTACCATCCCCAAAAAACATGGCTGGTTCGACGGACTATTTAAAAGAAGCCACACCAAAATGCTGGCCTTCCACAGCCATCTCCCTTTAATGGTAGTGCATGAGTGAGGGGGGAGTGGTTGAATGGTTGATTTGTTGAATGGTTGAGTGGTTGATTTGTTGAGTAGTTGGTGGGATGGTTGTTTGAATTACAAAGTATCTTTGCAATCTTCCCTGTGGAATAATTCAGGCATTTCAGTTGCTGCTTTAGCAGCCATTCGCGATCAGCCAGCGTGGATATTCTTTGCTTCCGCAAATCTGCCGGCCCCGCAAGTAACCCATGCCTCACGATTCACCCTTCACACCCCACTCGCGATTGCCGATTCACCACTAGCGATTAACCCCGTGCACATACTATGTTCCCATAGTACCACAGGTCCCGAGCGTATTCAGCCTGACGATATTCCCGCCCCACACCACTCGCGATTCCCGATTCACTACTAGCGATTAACCCCGTGCATATTACTATGCTCCCATAGTACCACAGGGCCCGTAAGTAACTCAGGTCTCACTAATTCCCGCCTAACGATTCCTTCCTTCAAGTTCCTACTCTAATCCTTATAAATCTCCTCCAGCTTTTTTTCCAGGTCTTCTCCACGCAGGCTTTTAGCAATGATCTTTCCATTGGGATCGAGCAGGAAATTCTGAGGGATGCCTTCTACGCCATAGGCTTTGGCTACAGCATTGTTCCAGTATTGGAGGTCAGACACATGCGTCCAGGCAAGTCCGTCGTGATGGATGGCATCCAGCCATTTTTGTTTTGCACCCGGCTGGTCGAGCGATACGCCGATGATCTGGAATCCCTTATCCTTAAAACGGTTGAATGCTTTTACCACATTGGGGTTTTCTTCCCTGCAGGGTCGGCACCAGCTGGCCCAGAAATCGACGAGCACATATTTGCCGCGGAAAGAAGAAAGCGATACCGGGTTACCCAATGTATCATTCTGGGTAAAATCCGGTGCTACCTGGCCGATACCTGTTTTCTTAACAGATGCCAGTCTTTTCTGAATAGCCTGGCCTACTGAAGATGATTTATTGGCATCAGACAAAGTATTGAACAGGGCTTCTATCTTGTCTGCCTTCATATCAAATGCCTCCATGGGGGCATAGTTCTGCAGAGCGAACAAAGCAATAGGTGAAGCAGGATTGCTGCGCACATAACTGGCATACACATCTTCCCTGCTGGTGCTGTCCAGTGTATTCAGTTCCTGCTCCAGCTTGCGTACAGTGGTGGTATCGCCCATGGCATAGGCGGTCCTGTAGCGGGCAATCAGCGGCTGCATTTTAGTGCTGAAGGGCTCCAGTTGTTTTTTCAGCCTGGCATAATCTGTATTGGCCTTAGACCCGCTGATCTGTGTATTGGAAAAAGAATCCACATGTGTAATGCTCATGGTGGCAGGCTCCAGGAAAATGATGGTATATTCTTTTTTGGGCAGCTGCACATAAGGATTGGGCCTTTCACCAAACAAAGCAGCAGGAGAGGGCTCTGATACTTCACCTTTAAACACATACTTGCCGTCTGTTACCTGTGCACTGTCAAAATTATTCTTACCATCCTGTGCATAGCTGAGGTATACCCACTGGCTGTTTTCATTTACATTTTTCAGTTGCCCGTTAATGGTAAAACTGTTTTGCTGGGCCCATACACACACTGGGATCGCTGCCAGCAAAAACAAAGACAATCTTTTCATCCTCGAGTAGTTTTAATAAGTGAATCCATACTGCCGCCCATCTGTTCAATGGAAACAAGCCCTTGCAAGATACTCGTTCCATCACGTGAAAACGACCGGTTAAGTGATATTTAAGGAATCTATTGGTAAATTTTACCTTAACAGTGACTGTATCATTTTGTCAGGAAAGGTATTTCCCTACAATCGGCACCCTTCTGCCCACACCAAATGCTTTGGGTGAAACGCGGATAATAGGACAGAACTGGTTACGCTTGTATTCATTGGTATTCACCATTTTCAAAATACGATCTACCAGCTGTGCATCATAACCTGCTGCTTTTATTTCGGCGGGTCCCAGCCTTCTTTCAATATACAGGTACAATATTTTATCCAGTATCTGGTAATCAGGCAGGCTGTCGATATCTTTCTGATCGGGGCGCAGCTCTGCACTGGGCGCTTTTTCGATGATATGCCGGGGAATGATCTCGCCATTACGGTTGATATATCTTGCCAGGGCATATACCTGCAGTTTATAACAATCACCCAGTACACCCAGTCCGCCCGCCATATCGCCATACAATGTACCATAACCTGTGGCCAGCTCACTTTTATTGGAAGTGTTCAGCAGTATATAACCGAATTTATTGGCAATGGCCATCAGCAGGTTACCCCTGGAGCGGCTCTGTATATTTTCTTCCGCCAGCGAAAAAGGCAGTCCTTTAAACAAAGGTTCCAGTGTTTGCAGAAATGCCTGGTATACCTGGTCGATACGCAGTATATCATAGGGATTGCCCAGGTTACGGCTTAATTCAACTGCATCATCCACTGAATGCTCTGTTGAATAGGGGGAAGGCATCAGTATCGCCCGTACTTGGTCTTTCCCCAGTGCTTCACAGGCCAGTGCCAGTGTTACAGCTGAATCAATACCGCCTGAAGAACCCAGTATGGCTTTGGTAAAACCCATTTTAGAAAAATAATCCCTGATACCCATTACAAGTGCTTCATATATCTGCCCGGTATTGGATTGAGGGTCCAGCTCACCAGGATTCAGCTCCATATCGGGCAGCTGGTCTGCCGCTTCCAGTATACCCGCATCAATACTGCCGTCATCATGCAGTACAGCACCATCGATCGCTTCCCTGAACATGGGCAGTGTTTTGCACAGGTTACCATTTTTATCAAATATGAGTGAGGCGCCATCAAATACAATCTCTGTCTGGCTACCCACAGCATTGCAGTAAAACATGGGTATCCGGTATTTCAACACATTGGCTTTCACCACGGCTTTCCTGTTGTTATCATGTGTATAATCAAAAGGGGATGCACTCAGGTTGATCATCACATCAGGCTCCTGCTGTATCAGCTGATCCATAGGACAGATACGGTACAATGGATTGGTATTGCCCAGGTTCCAGATATCCTCGCAAATGGTCACCGCCAGTTTTTTTCCTTTGAAGAGGATCACTCTCCATTCGGAGGATGGCTCAAAATAACGGTACTCATCAAATACATCATAGGTAGGTAGCAGTGTTTTGTGTATTTCTGCTTTCACCTCTTTTTCATACAGGAAAAAAGCGGCATTGAACAGGTCTTTACCTTCTATCTGCGGGTTACGCGCAGGCGACCCGATAAGCACACCGATGGTATCGGCATGGGGTTTAATCAGGTCGATCGATTCGTAGCATTTATTGATAAAATCATTGAACTCTACAAAATCCCTTGCCGGGTAACCACATACACTCATTTCACTGAACACCACCAGGTCGGCACCCTGGGCTTTGGCTTGCTGTATACCGTCTATGATTTTCTGCCTGTTGCTTTCAAAATTTCCGATATGGTAATTCTGCTGGGCTAAAACGATCTTCATGTTGCGAATTTCGTGAATTGTAGGGAATAATAAAGGGAGGCTGGTGAGCGCAGTCGAACCAGCCGGGTTGAAGGGCCTGAGCGCAGTCGAAGGGCCTATATATTAACAATCCTTTACATCCTTTTCGTTTTAATTCGCATCATGAACAAAACCCACTGTTTTTTATTCCTGTCCGTTCTTCTCCTGTTAATTGCGATCGCCTGTACATCTAAACGTACTGTTCCTGATGTATCGGGTATCCCGGTAACAGTACAGGTAGACCGCTTCGACAGGGACCTGTTCGCCGCTGATACACTGAAAATGGAGCGTTCCCTTGACCACCTGCAACAGAAATATCCCGGGTTCATCAATGATTATCTCTACAATATCCTGGCACTTCCCCCTATAAAAGACAGCCTCCTGCAAAAGCTCAAACTGTTTATCCGCGACTATCGCCCCATATACGATTCTGTTCAACAACATTTCCCCTCTTTTACAACAGAAGAACAAACACTGAAACTCGCATTGCAACTGGTACATTACTATTTCCCCAAATACAAAGCCCCGTCAAGGGTGATCACGTTCATCGGGCCCGTGGAAGGCTATGGCAATGTGCTCACCGGCAGCGGTTTTGCCATCGGACTGCAATTGTACCTGGGTAAAGATTTTTCGGCTTATCAAACAGATTATATCCGCGAGGTATACCCCGAATACCAGTCGCGCCGTTTTGAGGCGGCTTATATCCCGGTTAACTGTATACATAACCTGCTGGAAGACCTCTATCCGCCAAAGGAGGCCGGCAAACCACTGGTTGAACAGATGGTAGAATCGGGTAAACGCCTGTATGTGATGGACCAGCTCCTGCCTTATACCGCCGACAGTCTTAAAACCGGCTATACACAGGCCCAGCTGGAAGGCTGTTATAAGCATGAAGCACTGGTCTGGAATTATTTTCTGCAAAACGACCTGCTCTATGCCACAGATCCTGTGGTGATCAGGGATTATGTTACCGATGGACCTAAAACCACAGCCCTGGGAGAGGCTTCCCCTGGTAATATCGGGCAGTTTGTAGGCTGGCAGATCGTTAAAAAATGGATGTCGAAAAAAGACGGCAACCCCCTGGAAACACTGCTGCAAACACCCGCAAAACAAATTCTCGATGAAGCAAAATACAAACCGAAATAGGTGCGTAAACGGCTGGGGGGTAAAAGAATTCCTCTCGCGGAACACGCGAAAAGCGCAGAAAAGAGGATGTTTTCAGCGCGGAAAATTTTTCTATATACTATTCGATGCCGATCCCTGCCTCATAGCTGGAGGCTCATAGCTTGCCGCTATAAGATCACTGATGGTTTATCTGGGTAACAGAACGCCCGGCTAATTGTTTTTGAATGGTACGATCATATCAAACGGCGGGATCTTCACCGTGAATTCGGCTTTGGAATCCTGGTTCTCCATCAGGTAGGTTCCCTGCATACGGCCTATCTCTGTACGCAGGTTACAACCACTTACATACTGGAACTGCTGCCCCGGCTGCAGCACGGGCTGAACACCCACTACGCCTTCCCCCTCTACTTCCCGGTTCTGGCCATTGCTGTCATAAATAAACCAATGACGGCGAAGCAGTTTAACAGTAAAGCGGTTATGATTTTCAATTGTGATACGGTAAGCAAACATGAACTCATTATTGGCCGGATTGCTGTAATCTGCCTGATAAAAAGTTTCCACGCTGATTTCTACGCCTTCGGAGATTTTAGATACCATATGCTCGCTTGCTTCACGTAAAATTAAGGATTTGAGGCTAAAAATAGCCCCGCTGGTATAAACTTGGGCCACCAGAACAGCCGGAAGGTTCTTTTACGGGATTTCCGGCGCACAATACGGCAATTTAACAGTACAAATGCCTGTTGCATGCTACCTTTGCAGCGCTTTTCAAATTCTAATCAATCTAAATTTCATACGCTATGACTAAGATTGCGGTAGCAAAAGGTGATGGTATAGGCCCGGAAATAATGACAGCAGTTCTTTCTTTGTTTGATGCAGCAAAAGTGCCTTTGTCTTACGAATTTGTAGATATGGGAAAATGGGTATTCGACAAGGGATACAGCAATGGTATGACCCCCGAAGCGCAGCAAACCATTGAAAACCTGGGTATTTTGTTTAAAGGCCCCATGGAAACACCCAAGGGCAAGGGTGTGAAAAGCGTTAATGTTACCGCACGTAAAACCTGGAACACTTATGCGAATAAGCGTGTATTCCAGACATTGCACGGGGTAGATACTGTTTTCAGTAAAGCAGGTATCCCCATCGATATCACAGTGGTTCGTGAAAATATTGAAGATACGTATGGCGGTATTGAACATATGCTTACGCATGATGTGGCCCTCAGCCGCCGGTTTATTACCCGCCCTGGCAGCCTGCAGGTAATTAAATATGCTTTTGAAATGGCCCGTAAAAACGGCGCCAAACGCATTACCTGTGGTCACAAGGCGAATATTATGAAAATAACAGATGGGCTTTTCCTGGAATGTTTTTATGAGGTGGCAAAGGATTATCCTGAACTGAAAGCGGATGATGTGATCGTGGACGACCTGTGTATGAAACTGGTTACCCGTCCCGATCTGTTCGATACAGTTGTACTTACCAACCTGCAGGGCGATATCGTTTCTGATCTCTGTGCAGGACTGGTTGGCGGTCTTGGCTTTGCACCTTCTGCCAATATCGGCGATCATATCTGCATTTTTGAGGCAGTACATGGAACCGCGCCAGACATCGCAGGTAAAAATATTGCTAACCCCACAGCATTGCTGCTGAGCGGCCTGGCCATGTTGCGGCACCTGGGACTGATGGAGAGCGCTGCAATGATTGAAAATGCGCTGCTGTATACACTGGAACAAGGAGTGCATACCGGCGATTTCGGCGATAAATCAAAACCATCACTGGATACCACTGCTTTTACACAGGCTATCGTGAGCAATTTTGGTAAAAAGCCCGCCAGCGGGGCTAAACCAGAACTGCCCAACCAGCCCATTACACCTACTGTTTTCAAACTGGAAAAAAACCCGATGATCGTGAGCAAGGAATTGCACGATGAAAAAATTGTAGGGGTAGATCTTTTTATCGAAAGCACAGAGCAGCCCAATGTTGTAGCCGAGAAATGTTTGAAACAAACCGGCGACCTGTTCAAGTTGATCACCATCAGCAACCGCGGTACACAGGTATGGCCCAAAGGCTCTATTTTTACCAACCTGGTAGAACAATACTGCTGCCGTTTTGAAAGCGTAGGTGAAGCCGCCATAACACAGATCGATATACTGGAGCTGTACAAACGTATTGCACAGGATTTTAAAGTATGCTCCATCGAACTGCTGAATATGTGGGGTAACAAAAAGGCATACAGCCTGGCACAGGGACAATAAAACAGTACACTTGTTTTGTGATGATAAACCGGAGACATTTTTTTAAATGTCCCCGGTTTTTTTATTTTTATACAGCTAATGTGCTTGCTTCATTGGCCATAAAATCAATCATCATGTCCGGAAAAAAACATCAATATACCAATGGAGAGGTAACCGTTGTATGGCAACCCGATGTATGCATTCATTCCACTATCTGCTGGAAAAACCTGCACGATGTATTTGACCCGGGACGACGGCCCTGGATCAATATGGCAGCAAGCACTACCAGCCGTATTGTTGAACAGGTAAGGCATTGCCCCAGCGGTGCTTTGAGCTATTTTATGAACAATGCACCGTCTGATGCAGGCAGTGCTGTCCTGAAAACAGAACAGGCGAAAATACCGGATATTGAAATTACACCCGATGGCCCCATACTGGTTAAAACGAGCTGCCTGATACAATTGAGCGATGGCTCTGAACAAATTACATCCGGCACCACTGCTTTGTGCCGCTGTGGTGCATCGGGCAACAAACCTTATTGCGATGGAAGCCACCGCAAGAATGGGTTCAAGGGATGAATATGATTTTTTACCCGGGCATTTTTCCTGTAAGCGCAAAGGATACTACTGCAATACAAAGCATCCCGATAACCGAGAGCAACACAAGCATTTTTGCTTTGCGCAACAGGTATTCATCTTTTGTCGCAAAACCTTTATACAAAAGCCGCAGGCTCCATAACAATAACAGCAGGCATGCAGTGAACAACACAACATATAACTGGAACGCAGCTGCACCTGCATTTAATAAATACGCCTGCATAAAGCCATCTATTGTTTGCAACACAAAGTTAGTCAATAGCCGGGAGCAGCTCTATGTACTTGCAACCGTTTGGGGGAGAAGAGTTCTTCTTACCTGCAAAAGCAAAAGACCATCCGGGTGGATAGTCTTTGCTCATCTTGGTTGTTTCTTGATTTGCTTAAAACAGCGGCTTGCCTTCGTAATAAGCAAGTATTTTGGTGCGTAAGATATAATTGTAACGGGCGGCTATCAGGTTAAGATTAGCCTGGTCTACATAGTTTTTGGCTATGGTATAATCTACTGAAGTAATAGCGCCTGCATCAAATTTAACCTGGGCGGTCCTGAATGCTTCATCATAATCTTTCACCTGTTGTATAAGTCCCTGCAAGCGGTCAAATGCAGCTTGCATATTAACATAAGCCTGCTCTACATTCTGCCTTAGCTGAATTTTTACAGTTTTGGCCTGGAAAGAAGTTTGTCTTTCCGTTATCTTGGCCTGGTTAACCCTCACCCTGTTTTGCAGACCATTGAGTATCGGTATTTTGAGCGATAGGCCTATGCTGGAGAAGAAATTGTTTGTCCACTGTTCACCATAGGCAATTTTATGCTGTTCATATGTTTTGTCGGTGGTAAACACAGGCGCTTTGTTGTTGTTCACCATTACATAGTCGCCAGTTTGTTTGTCAATAGCGCTGAGCAGCGGGCCATTGGCTGTAGTAGCACTGGAATAAGTAGTTCCCAGGTTACCGTTGAGGCTGAGTGTGGGAAACAGGCCACCCCTTGCAGCTTTTAGTCCTTTGACAGCGCCTTTTTCACGGAGATCAGCCGCTTTGATCATCGGCAGGTTTTGGGTTGCCTGCTGTACCACCTGCTCAACCGTGCCATCATACAAAGTGCCGATGGAATCTATGCTGATAGGGGAGAGCCGGATATTTTCTGTAAAGGGAATATTCATCAGCTGTGTCAGTGCCAGCTGTGAACTGCGCAGCTGGTTACGGTTATCGATCACCGTAAGCTCGTTGGTGCCCAGCTGCCCTTTCATATTATACAGGTCGCCGGGGGCGATACTGCCTTCTTTGTTCTGTATCTCCAGCCTGTTTACCTGTGCTCTTGAAACAGCAGCCTGCCGTATAGACATGTTCAGCAGCTCCTGGTTATTGAGTACGGTGAGATAGGCGAGTATTACATTAATAGTGGTATTGTCTTTAACCTGTTGCAGATCCATTTCACTGGCCTGGTAGTTGAGCGCGTTTTGTTTAACACTGTTGGTAATGCTCGATGCATTCCATACAGTAATACCCGCATTAAGGTTGTAATTACCCTGGTTATAGTTCTGGCTGATATAACCATTGGTTACCGGGTTCAGGCTTCGTCCCTGGTTAAGGCCATGAGAGATGGTTGTATTCAGATAAGGCAGCATATTGCCTTTTGCCTGCTGCAGGGTTACCTTATTATTGTCTTTCTGAAACTCAGATGTTTTTACATCCGCATTGTTTTTAATGGCAATATCAATACACTGCTGCAGGGTGTATATGTTTGCGCTGCTATCCTGTGCCCTGGCTGTTGAAAACAGTCCGCACAGTCCGAGAAAAAGTATTCCGGTTAATTTTATCTGCGTCATGCCCAGCAATAGGTTTTAACTGTTTGTAATCCTGCCATCGAGTAAATCAATGATACGCGATCCGTATTCCGCATTTTTTTCAGAATGGGTCACCTGTATAATGGTTACACCATCTTCTGTATTGAGTTGTTTGAACAATTCCATAATTTCTTCACCCTGTTTGGAGTTCAGGTTACCTGTAGGCTCATCGGCCAGTATCAGTTTGGGTTTGGCAACCAGTGCCCTTGCAATACCAACCAGCTGCTGCTGGCCGCCGGATAGCTGGGCAGGGAACAGGTCTTTTTTTCCAACGATCTGAAAACGGTCCAGGATATCAGCTACCACCGCTTTGCGTTCGGCCGTTTTCATATTCTGGTATATCAGGGGCGTTTCGATATTTTCATAAACAGTCAGCTCATCAATCAGGTGGTAGGCCTGAAATACAAAACCGATGTATTGTTTATACAGGGTAGTACGCTGTTTTTCTTTCATCTGGTGTACAGCTTCTCCCATAAAAAAATATTCGCCTTCATCTGCATTGTCCAGCATGCCTATTACATTCAGCAGGGTAGACTTGCCCGAGCCCGAAGGCCCCATAATAGATACAAATTCTCCTTCTTTAATGGAAAGGGTTACATCTTTCAGAATAAAATTCCTGGCTCCGCCTACATTTACCCATTTTGAAATATGTGCTAACTCTATCATACAATGAATTACTTTGGTTCGTTTGAAAATACTGTTTTATCCGCTCATCCCTGTTTTTTTCAGTGCTGATAAAACACCAGGGCGGACCCTTTCTATTGAAACTAGCATCCTGTATAACCTGCTATCCATCTGCTAAAGAATGTCTGGTTATCTGCAATCCTGTATCCCAACAGTTGAAGGTAGAGGCATAAATACATGCCAATCATTGTTTTTATTGATTATCAGTAATTTAAGAGGGGTATGCAGACGGGGGTGTACGGTTTTGATACATTTTTTGTATTGTTTTGATACAGGGAGATGGTTGGCATGGGTTGTGAATGGATCAGTCATTTTTATAGCTGCGGGCCATGAGCTGCCAGCTATGAGGTGGAAAGGAGCATTCTGCGTTTTTTGCGCATTCCGCGAGATACATTCTTGCAGCTTTTCCGGTATGGACTAAATTTTCAGCGCGGCATTCAATGCTTCTTTGTACTGGGCACCTATAGGCACCTGCTGACCTTCTATTTCGAGTGTATTGCCATAAACAGCGGTGATGGCATGTAAGGAAACCATATACGAGCGGTGTACGCGCATGAAAAGCGAAGCAGGCAACAGGTCTTCCAGCATTTTTAAATGAAAGCCGGCCAGCAGGGTTTTGTTTTTCAGGTATATTTTGGTGAAATCTCTTTTGGCTTCGAGAAAGAGTATATCCTGGTACGATACTTTTACCTGCCGGTTATCCTGCCTGATGAAAATGAAATCTTCTTTCAGTGGCACTGCTTGTATGGGTTGTGGTGTTATCTGCTGCAGGCCCAGCTGTTGTTCTGCCTTTACAATGGCCTGCTGGAACCGGGAAAAGGTAACGGGTTTTAACAAGTAATCTACCGCATTCAGCTCAAACCCTTCCAGCGCATAACCGGGATGGGCAGTGGTGAAGATGATCAGTGGCGGTTTTTTCAACGAACGGAGAAAATCGGTTCCTTTGATATGCGGCATTTGTATATCAAGGAACATCACCTGTACCTCACTGCGGTGCAGCACTTCATCAGCTTCCATGGCATGCACACATTCCTGTACAATATGCCAGTTACTGAACTTCGACAGGTGCATACGGATCATCTGTCTTGCCAGTGGCTCATCATCTACAATAATACAACTGATCATACCTGTTGCAGGTTAATATGAATATGCATTTTATAAACATCATCATTGTGCTGAATAACTACCCGGTGACGGCTGCCGGGATAATATTGTGCCAGCCTTTTCCGCAGGTTATTCAGTCCTATGCCACCTGAAGCGGTATTATTTAACCGCGGTTCGCTGGTATTGGATATGCTCAATGCCAGCTGGTGGTTTTTAATTTCAAGATGTATAAAAATAAATGAATTCCCCTGATTACCTGATCCGCAGAATTTAAAAGCGTTTTCCACTACCGGCATAAACAACAGGGGAGGCAGCTGGTACAGCTCACTGTCAGTATCGTATGTAAAATTGACGGTTGTGTTGTTGAGGCGGATCTGTTCCAGCGCAATAAAATCTTTCAGCAGTGCAACTTCTTTCAGCACGGGATTGGTGGCGTTATCGCATTCGTACAGGGTATACCGCATGAAGCTGGAAAGACAGGCTACGGTTTCAGCCGATTCATCCTTTTTGTCCTGCAAGATCAGCGCATAAATATTGTTGAGGGTATTGAATAAAAAATGCGGATGTACCTGCGCTTTCAGGAAATTGAATTCCAGCTGTACATTTTCAGTTTGCAGTTTTATTTTCTGGATATACTCGTTCAGGTATGAAAGCGTTGTTTTGATAAACACCGGCAGTGATAAGAAAAGAAATAACTGGTACACAATACCCAGCGACAATATCCTGGCAGTTAGGATGGAAACAGGGTCGTGATGCATGAAATGAAAATACCAGGATGCTTTTTGTTCCAGCTCGGCCATGCACGATGCACAGCTGACGATGAGCATCAGTTCAAGTACATAATCGATAAACGCATAAGCTACCACGAGCGCAGCCACCGAAACAATACCGGCAAGGTATTTTTTCTTCAGCCATAACCGCGGCACGATGAGGTACACCAGGGGATAATACACCAGTATAACAGCGATGGTGTTTTTTAAGGAACTTAATTGTGTTATACGCTCCGAAGCATGATCAAGCTGGATGCTGCCCAGGTGTACCTGTGCGCCAAAATAAAAAAGCCAAAACAACAAGTGGAGTAAGATGCGTGTCCACCGGCGATTGTATATTTTTTGAAGGTAATACCCAGGCTGCATGGTATAAATGTCTGCTTTTTGTTGCAGATTCCACCTGCCAGGCAACGAAGAGGGCTTTCCAGCCAACCAGCCTGCCATTTATGGCAACGGACTGCCCCAGGATGGGCCTTCTTTGCTCATGGCTGCTTTAGACCGGCCGGTTGCCGACTTTGCCTGTTTCGTCGGTTTGTTTTGCCTAACTGCTGCAGGATGCCGCTTTTTGTGGTATGATTGAAATTACCAACCTGGTTTACCGCTATAACCGGAAAAAAATATTGTTCAACGGGCTCAACCTGCAGCTGCCTGCAGGAAAGATATACGGGCTGCTGGGCAAGAACGGCGCCGGCAAATCGAGCCTGATCAAGAACCTGGCCGGACTGCTTTTTCCCACAAAGGGCAGTTGTCGTGTAAATGGCTATACACCCGGCATGCGGGAACCGGCATTTCTGGAGCAATTGTTTTTTATACCGGAAGAATGTATGCTGCCGCCTGTTTATATCAGCGAACTGGTGAAAGGTTATGCACCGTTTTACCCCGCGTTCAATACAGCACAGTTTATGCATTACCTGCAATTGTTCCAGGTGCCGGCTGATGCGCATAATGGCCGGCTTTCTTTTGGACAGAAGAAAAAAGTATATATCGCATTTGCACTGGCTGCCAACACGCAGGTGCTGATTATGGATGAGCCCACCAACGGACTGGATATTCCATCCAAGCTGCAGTTCAGGAATATGGTTGCAGAAGCGAACCGGGAAAACAAATACACCATTATTTCCACTCACCAGGTAAAAGACCTCGATAACCTGATCCATGCAGTGGTGATACTCGACAATAGCGAGGTACTGCTGTGTGCCGATAAAGACACTATTGCACGCAAGCTGTATTTCTCCGCACCCGGCGCAATAACAGGGGAACGCAATGTACTGTATACCGAAAACACACCCGCAGGTGCTGTTTCAGTAAGCATCAATGAGTACGGTGAGCTGAGCTATCCCGATATCGAAATACTCTTTAATGCCACCCTTGCCGAAAAACAGCGATTGCACGCTGTGTTCACATCATAAAAAATTATTGTTATGCATTACCGTAGAATACGATTGCTGATCGCCCGGCAATGGGAAGAAAACAAATGGGCTTACTGCTTTGGCATTCTGGCAATGGCGGTTATACTGGAAGCACTTTTTTTTATCACCTGGCATTGGCGGGATAGCTTTTCCGGTGATGTGAAGCACGGTATTTTTTTGCTGGGCCTGCTTATTGGCGGAACAGTATACTGCGGCTCGCTGTTCAGGAAACTGGGAAACAAATCAAAAGCAGTATGGCTCATCTGCCTGCCCGCTTCTGCTGCGGAGAAAATATTGCTGGTAGTGCTGTTCGGCCTTGTGTTTTACCTGCTGGCTTATATAGCTGTTTTCTATGTAGCAGAAGGCTTTTTTATGTGGCTGGTTAACCGGGGTAAAAATGAAGTACAGCATACCAGCCTTACCAGGAATGGTTTTTACAATTTCCTGTTTATCTACTGTAACCTGCAACTATTGATTTTACTGGGAAGCATTTATTTTAAAAGAATGGCGTTTATTAAAACCTGGCTGTTTTGTATCGCCGGCTTTTTCCTGTTAACAACACTTAATGGATATATACTCCAGTGGATGACCGGTGAACAGCATATTAATTCTTCACTGCCTTTCGACTATTTCCAGTTTGTGCACAATGGTGAAAATGTTTATGTGTACTTGTCTGAAAAAGCTGACAGGTTAACTGGTATCGCGTTGCATGCTGTACTGCCTTTGCTGCTCTGTTATTGTTGTTATGTACGGTTTAAAGAAACCGAGATTTAAAATGTATTGTATGAAAAGATCCAACCGCTTATTGCTGCTGCTGTCAATTGCCCTGGTAACGGGTATGTTTATCACCAATGTCATGCTGGCCGAAAATTACCGTCACCTCAACCTGGAAGACCCTTTTAAAAATTTCCAGGATGTGGCCGTGCGGCCTTTCAGGGCGCTGAAAATAAGTGGCGGCAATGGCTATGCCATACGGATACAGTATGGTGCAGCTTATGGTATTAAGTTGATGAATTCCCGCAAAAGCTTTTTCTTTATGAACCAGCAGGGAGATACGGTCAGCATCCGTTTCCAGGTGGCAAGGCAGAAAGATGTTTCTGCGGAAGGTCGTGTTACCGGACTGATCATCTATTGCCCAGACCTTCATTTTTTACAATCATCAGGCACCTGTAGCCTGCTGGGGCCTTTGCATGCAGATTCTCTTTCCATTATACAGGATAGCAGCAGCTTTACAAAAATGGACGGCTTAAAAAGCAGGCAGCTGGCGCTGAATGGAACTGCAGGCAGCTGGTTTCATTTCAGCAGTGACAATGTTGTAGAACACCTGCGGGTGAAGCTGGATGGTGATGCAGGTGTTAATATGCAATCTATCCGCTTCTCCCATATTGAACAACAACTGTCAGGCAATGCCATGATGATCTTCTTTGCGCAGGCAATGACCGATTGGCAGCAGGCTATGAGAGAGGAGCGGTAATGAACGCCGGCGTAGCAGGAACAGGTACCAGGCATCCTTATGGATGTGCAGATACCTATTCCGTACGTAAACTCTTCACCGGGTTAACCGATGCCGCTTTAACGGTTTTAATACCCAGGATGAGTAATGCTATTCCTATCATGATCATTCCGCTTACAACAAATATCCACCAGCTGATAGTGGTTTTGAATGCAAAATTCTGCAGCCATTGATGAATGCCCAGCCAGGCCAGTGGAATAGCGATCAGGAATGCGAGCACCACCAGCTTGAGGAAATCCCTGGTTAACAGTGACACGATCTGCATTACAGAAGCTCCGATGATTTTACGTACACCGATCTCTTTGGTGCGCTGATTGGTGATATAGATAACCAGGCCCAGCAGGCCGAGACAGCTGATAAAAATGGCAAGGCCTGTTGACCATATAAGCAATTGCGCGATATTTTTTTCAGCCTTATAAAAACCGGCAATACTTTCATCGAGAAAATGGTAGTCAAAATCATCTTCAGGATATATTTCTTTCCATGCTGCTTCTATTTTCTTAATGGCCGTTTTCCAGGTGGTACCTGATGCATTTTGCGGTTGAAGCAATACGCTGAAATTGTTCTCTGCATGGGCGGCACTCATAATGGCAACAGGCTTGATTATCTCGTGCAGCGACTGTTGGTGAAAATTGGCCACCACACCTACAATGGGCACTTTTTTAATGTCCCAGTCAAGGTATTTACCTATTGCCTGCGCAGGATCCTGAAAACCGAGGATATGGGCATATGCTTCATTGATCACCCATTCTTTTACCGTATCGCTCTGCTGTATAGCCCTGCCGGCCAGCAGCTTCAGCTGGTATAATTTCATGTAATTGCTGTCGCCGTATTTGAAGTAGACATTGGTGGATACTTCTTTTTTGCCATCCCTGTATTTTACATCGCCCGACCAGGTGCTGTTCGATGCAGGCGGATTATTGGCAAGACTGACCATTGCAATTTCCGGTATGTCTTGCAGTTTTTTCAGCAAAACAAATTTCCGTTTTCCTGAAGTGTCGTAAGCATAACTGTTGCCGAAATAGAGAATGGCATCTTTCCTGAACCCCAGGTCTTTATTCAGTGTATAGCTGATCTGTTTGCCAACAAGTATGGTTGCCATGATAAATACCTGTGCAATCACAAACTGTGTAACAGTGAGTGTTTTTCGCAGCCACGAACTTCTTGTTTGGCTGCTGCCGGAGAAAGCCTGGTTTTTTAGTACCAGCACCGGCTTAAACCCCGATAAGATCAGTGCGGGATAAAAACCGGCCAGCAGGCTCACAGTAAGGGTAAGCGCCAGCAGGAACAAGGCAATGCCCGGCTGAAGCATCGCTTTAAAATGAAGTCCTTCAGGAATAAAACTGGCGAATATTTTCAAAAGCAGCGGTGTGATCAGTACAGATAAAACTGTGGCAAGAACAGTCAGTAAAAATGTTTCACCCAGGAACTGGAAAACCAGTTCTTTTCTTGTGCTGCCCATGGTTTTACGGATACCGATTTCTTTGGCTCTTTTTGATGACTGAGCAGTGGTGAGGTTAATAAAATTGATGCAACCCAGCAGTAACAGGAATGCAGCCACAGCCAGCAGCCCGTATAAAGTAGGCTTGTGTGCTGTGCGCTGGTTGAACGCGCCGTACCTGGCATTAAAATGTACATCAGACAATGGTTGCAGCATGTAATTGGTGGTGCCGTTGAAATCTTTTTCGGGTTCATGGTATTTGTTGTAAAGCCCCTGCACCTGCCGCTGTACCTGTGCAATACTGGTGCCTGGTGATAGCTGTACAAAAAGCTGCGAATTGCCCCAGGTGCTGTTCCATTTATCGAATTCAGACCGGTGCAGACTGGTTTTTTCCAGTGTAATACGTGAAATAAAAGTGGTAAAGACAAAATCGGTATTATCCTGGATATCTTTCACAATACCTGTTACGGTAGCCCGCACCGAATCATTGAAATACAGATCCCTGCCGGGAATATCCACAGTTTTCAATGCAGGAAAATAACGCTGTGCTGCAGATACTGTGAGCACTACCTGCCTGGGCTGCTGTAGCGCAGTGCGGGGCGAGCCGGCCAGCCATTCGTAGCCAAATAGATTGAAATAATGCTCATCAGCATAAATGATCTGGTTCTGGTGTTTAAACACGGTGGGTTTGGCATCGCCGTTTTTCACACTCACTTTGGTATCGCTATCTGCCGTAAAAAATGGTGCAGATTCTTCCAGGCCGGTCACTTCTTTCCTGACTGCATTACCCAATGGAAAAACAACACCTGCGTTGTAAAACTTATCACCGGAAAATTCAAAATTGGAAACTACCCGGTAAATACGGTCCCCGTTTTTGTGTTGGTTGTCGAAACTGAAATCATAACGTACCAGCAGGTAAATGACCAGTGAGGCACTGATGCCTATAGCCAGACCAAGAATATTGATGGCCGAAAAAATCTTGTTCTGTTTGAGATTGCGCAATGCAATCATAAATATGTTATTGATCATATGAATAGGTTAGAGTGATGTTATTCAGTTCTTAAACTTTTTACAGGGTTCTGCAAGGCGGCTTTTATCGCCTGCAGACTGATGGAAAGCAGTGCAATACTCATTGCGAGGAACGCGGCTGCAGGAAAGATCCACCAGCTGATATTTGTTCTGTAGGCAAAATCCTGCAGCCACCGGTGCATACTGTACCAGGCCAGCGGAAACGCAATCAACAGGGCAATAACGATCAGTACCATGAAATCTTTCGCCAGCATACTTACAATACTTCCTGCAGAGGCACCCAGCACCTTCCTGATACCGATCTCTTTTATTTTTTGTGATACGATCAGGATGATCATCGCCAGCAGGCCCATGCAGCAAAGTGTGATGGCGATGATAGCACCTGAAACAAAAATTTTACTGAGCTTTTCTTCTTTCCTGTACTGGCGCGCTACATTCTCATCTAGGAAGGAAGCAAGGAACTCACCGCCGGGTGATACTTCTTTCCATATTTTTTTCAGCAGGTCCATACTTTCTGCCAATCCAGTTGGTTTTACTTTTACCAGGATATAATTTATGCTGAACGACTTATCCAGTACCAGGCTGAGCGGTTCAATCTGGCTATGCAATGACTGGAAATTGAAGTTTTTTACCACCCCCAGTACTTTCAGCGGTTTTTTTCCTTCATCAATTTGTAGCAATACACCCGTTGCTGTTTTTTCACCCAGCTCTTTGGCCATTGCTTCATTGATCACCACCCCGCTGCTGTCTGAAGGATAGGCAGCTGAAAAATCGCGTCCCTCAACCAGCTTTAGATCGAGTGTTTTGGCAAAATCGTAGCTGACACCATACCAGTTCGACCTGATCTCTCTATTCTTATAATCAAACCCCATAATAGACGAGCGCGATGATCCGTCGCCGCCGCGGCCCAGGTTATTATAAATACCGCTTACTGAAAGCACATTGGAATAAGCTCCCAGTTTTTGACGCATGAGCTGCAATGCCTGCATGGTAGCAATGTCTCCTGTAATAGGAATGCTGATAACCTGTGCCGTGTTATAACCCAATGGTTGTTTACGCAGGTAGTGAATCTGTTTCCATGAAATAAAAGTGCAGGTGACCAGGAAAATGGCAATGGTAAATTGCAGCACGATCAACCCGTTGCGCAACTTGTTAGAAGAGGGAACAGTTAATTTGCTTTTAAGTATGTTCACCACCTGCAAACGGCCCATCACCCAACTTGGATAGCTGGCTGCCAACAGGGTAACCAATAAAAAGCAAACAACTGCACTCAACCATACCAGCGGATGTAGCAGCGTATTTTTACTGATATTGAGACCGAACAGCCGGCTATAGTAGGGCATCAGAAGATAGCTCAATGCGCAACTCACCGCGAAGGCAATACCACAAACAAGCAATGCCTCACCCCACAGCTGGAAGGTAATGTGCTTTTGCTGCGCACCCAGTGTTTTACGCAACCCGATCTCTTTAGACCGCGTAAACGAACGGCCCATGCTAAGGTTGATAAAATTGATGCAGGCAATTGACAGGATGAGCAGGGCAATGGTAAGCAGCAGGTAGAGGTAATTTTTGCTTACTGAATCAGGTAAAACAATAACATTGTCGGTATGTATATTTTTCAGTGGCTGTAAACGCAGGCTGATAAGGTTGCCATTTGCATCGGGCTTGGCACCGTCGCGTTTTAGTTTGGCGATGCTTTCAGCAAAATGCTGTTTTATAAAGGCGGGTAATTTTTTTTCAAAATCAGCCTTGCTGGCCTTGTCATCAAGTTGAATATATGCGTCGAGATAATGATTGTCCCAATCGGCAGTATGACTGTTATAGGAAGCTTCCTGTTCCATGGGAACGATCACATCATAAGTAAAACTGGAATTAGACGGGTAGTCTGAAGCAATGGCCGATACAGTAAACGGCTTCCATCCGTCACTGTTTTGTATTTCGATTGTTTTGCCAATAGCAGGCTCTTTTCCAAAAATCGCATTGGCTGTTGACTGGCGTAATACAACACTGTTCTGTGAAGGGAATGCATTTTGTTTATCGCCTTCTATGATGGGAAAAGAGAGCATCCTGAAAAAATCTGCGTTTGTCGACTTCAGGTTTTCTTCCAGTTTTTTATCACCATACCTGATCAATGCTCCCCTGTCTAGCTGGAGAAAACCGTGTTTTACCTGTGGGAAGCTATTCTTTAACGCTGCAACGATAGGCGCAGGCATCGAGGTGCTGACTGAAGTTTTTTCCGGCAGCTCAGTCTCCATATACAGGTGATAAATATGGTTGCTGTTTTTATGAAACCTGTCGAAGGAGAATTCATAATACACACTCAGCAATAACAGGATGGCGCTGGTAAATGCAACACAAAGACCAACAATGTTGATAGCACTGTCTGTTTTATGTTTGGCCATATTGCGCCAGGCGGTTTTTATGTAATTTTTAAACATAAGCATGATGTAGGAATGCTACCGGCCATGCCGGCAGCATTGTTCTGTTAAATACAGTTATTCTGTTCTCAGGCTTTTTACAGGATTAGCCAGCGCAGCCCTGATGGCCTGGAAGCTGATCGTAACCAGTGCTACCAGCACTGCCAGCATGCCTGTAAGTGCAAACAATCCCCAGCCGATCGTAATGCGGTAGGCAAAATCGTGCAGCCATAAATGCATAACATAATAGGCCAGGGGGCTGGCGATAACGAATGAGATCAATACCAGTTTGATAAAATCTTTCGATAATAAAATAACGATGGATGATACAGACGCCCCCAACACTTTGCGTACACCCACTTCTTTTACCCGCTGGGTGATGGAAAACAGGGAAAGCCCCAGTAAACCCAGGCTGGCCACCAGGATGGCCAATGCTGCAAACAACCCGAACACTTTTCCGAAAAGCTGTTCGTTATGATACTGGCGATTGAAATGCTCATTTAAAAAATAATAATCAAAAAGATTACCCGGGAAAAAAGCATTGTACTGCCGTTTGATAGAAGCAAGTGTGCTGGCAAGGTTTTGCGGATTGAGTTTTACGGAGATGGGGTTATCAGTGGCATAGCCCGGCCATAATATCGTTGGTTCTAATTCATAGCGAAGCGATTTCTGGTGAAAATCGCCCACCACACCTATAATATCCCAGTCTTTCCCGTTCATATTGATTCTTTTGCCAATGGCTTCTTCAGTAGAGGCATATCCCAGCTGCTTTACTGCCGATTCGTTTAAGATGACCGAATGTAATGCTGAAAATTCCACATTGTAATCGCTTGGAACAAAATTCCGCCCGGTTAACAGGTGTATATTGTATACCCCGATATAATCATAATCTGCACCCATATTGCGCATCACCAGATGATTATTACTGCCTTGGTCTGTGCGGTGTACATTAAATACGCGCCCCATTTCATCGCCCGGCACCCTTCGTGAAGTAGCGGCTCCTTTTACATAAGCGATCTGTTTGATCTCTTCTTTAAAACTGTTCACTTTATTGATAAAGCCAGAATCCCATATGCTTAATTTGGGTGGTTTGATAATAAGTACCTGGTCTATATTCATACCCAGCTGGCGGCTGTTCATAAAACGCAGTTGCCGGTATACGACCAGCGAACCCATGATCAGTACAATGGTGATGGCAAACTGACCTGTAACCAGGACCTTGCGCAATGCAATTCCCCGGGAAGAACTGCTGTACCTGCCTTTTAACACCATAATGGGTTTAAAGGAAGACAATACAAAAGCTGGGTAGAAGCCCGCACCCAGCACGCCGGTCAGTAACAACAGGACAATGAGCACAACAGCAGTATAACTGCTTATGTTTTCGCGGATCATACCTGCCAGCGATAATTTTTGCTGCACCAGGCTATTGAAGCCGTTTTGCACCAGCAATACCAGCAACACTGCCAGTATAATAGCTATCAGGTTTACCAATAATGATTCGGCGAGGAACTGCGCGACCAATTGCCTTTTTGTTGCACCTGTCACTTTGCGCACACCTACTTCCTTGGCGCGTTCCATCGATTTGGCGGTAGACAGGTTGATATAATTAACCCAGGCAATCAATACAATCAGTATGGCAATGATCAGTAAGCCCCATACTACTGTGGCACTGCCGGTTTTACCGATCTCATATTCAAAATCAGAATACAGGTGTGCTTTAGACAGTGGCTGCAGGTAAAACCGTTCTATACTGCCGGATACTTTGGTGCCCTGGAAATATTTCTGGCTGAATGCCTCCAACTTTGCGTTGAATACTTTGTAATCGGTGCCTTTCCTCAGTTGTATATAATGCCAGAAATCTGAATCAAGGAAATCATAATCAGCTTCTTTCCAAGTGCCATTGCCACCGCTGTAGAGCGTGCAATAGGAGAGCATTGCATCAAACTGCAGGTGCGAATTGCCTGGTATATCCTGGCATATCCCGGTTATTTTATAGGGTAATGAATCCCGTTGCACTACTACTACTTTGCCAATCAATGATTGAAGATCATCGTCTTTTGCACCAAACAATTTACGGGCAAGGCTGGCAGAGAGAACAAGACTATTGGGCTGTTGAAGGGCAGTATGCCTGTCGCCCGCCAGCAAGGGATAAGAAAAGATAGAAAGGAACGAATTGTCTGCGGCCAGTATCGTTTGTTCGCCGATCTTTTTATCGCCAATGCTGATGATCTGCTGGGTAAAAGGTTCTACCCGGGCATTCCCGGCTATTTCGGGGTATTCATTTTTTAGTGCTTTGCCAATAGCCGAATAAGTAATGGTACCATGTTGTACAAGTTTTCCGTTTTGATAGCGGTCATTCACTACCCGGTAGATATCGGCAAAATTTTTATTAAACCGGTCGTAGCTTAACTCGAACAGCACATACTGGAGAATGAGCAGGCAGGCGGCCATACCCACTGCGAGACCCAGTATATTGATCAGCGAAAAGGTTTTGTTTTTAACCATGTTTCGCCAGGCCGTTTTAAAATAGGTTTTCAGCATACGTTACGGTTTATTGTTATGGTAATGGGCAGGTATCCGTGCATCCGCGGTTAGCAGATGTACAGATACCTGTTACTATTCTGTCTTCAAACTTTTAACCGGGTTTACAATAGCCGCTCTTATGGTTTGTATACTTACGGTTAATAATGCGATCAGCAATGCTATTGCTGCAGCTGCCACAAACAGCCAGTAGCTGATGGATATCCGGTAAACAAAATCCTGCAGCCAGCGGTGCATAGCATACCATGCAACCGGCACGGCTATAAATATGGCGATAAGCACCAGTACAATAAATTGCCTGTTCAACAACGCTGTAATGCGCAGCACACTGGCACCGAGCACTTTTCTGATACCGATCTCTTTTGTTTTTACCTGCGCAGTATAGGTGGCCAGGCCAAAAAGACCCAGGCAGGAGATCACAATGGCAACAACTGAGAACAAACGGAACAACACACCATTCCGCTGATCGGTTTTATACAGGTTGTTGTATTGCTCATCAAGAAAGGAATATGAAAAAGGGACATCTGCATTGTACTGCTTCCATAATTTCTCCACAGCAGCTATGGCCCGGGATGCATCTTTTCCTGTTGTTTTCACGTAAGCAAGCCAGGCATCCGGTCTATAGTAAAATATGGTCGGCTCAATTTTCTGTCTCAGTGAGCTGATATGTATATCCTTGATCACCCCTACAATTGTACCGGGCTTGTCATGCAATGAAAAACGTTTGCCTATCGGGTTGCTGATACCGGCATTACGAACAGCTGTTTCGTTGAGGATATAATGAGCCGAATCGGCCGGAACACCCTTGAAATTTTCCCCTTCAGCAAGCTGCACTTTGAATAAGGATAAAAAATCTTTATCAATGGCCATAGAATGTATCATAAACTGTTGACCTGGTGCTTTACCATCCCAGTCTGTATCACCGGTTGTATTTCCCACGTTCACAATCTGCTGGTTCGCGAATGATACATTCAATACTGATGATTGAGCCAGCAACGCATCTTTTACTGATGCTGCCTGTTTCTGCATATCCCGTAGAGGGAACGAGAAGGTCTGTGTTCTGTCATAACCCAGTTGCTTTTCGCGGATATACTGCAACTGTTTGCCAAAGATCAGCGTACCGGTGATCAGTATCATGGAAAAACTAAATTGCAATATCACCAGCGCCTGCCTGAACCTTGTCATGCTGATACCCGCACCCAGCTTGCCTTTGATAGACGCCAGTGGTTTGAAAGAAGATAGCAGTAAGGCGGGATAAATGCCGGCTACAACCAGTACAAACAATAAGCTATACCCCAGTATACCGGCTACCTGTTGACTAAAACTACCCAGGTGAAGCTGTTTGCCGGATAACTGGTTGTACATGGGCAGCAACAATGTGGTAAATATAAGCGCCAGCATTGCCGCCAGGCAAAAAAGAATGCCTGATTCAAGCATGAACTGGAAAAAAAGCTGCAGCCGGCCAGCGCCGATAATTTTGCGCATGCTCACTTCCTTTGAACGGCTCATGGCACGGGCTGTTGCCAGGTTAATATAGTTGATACATGCTATAAGCAAGATCAACCAGCCTACAGCCATGAAAATATTCACGGTTTTTTCAGCAGCATTGGTTCCATCCACTTCTGTCAGGTGTAGTTTTGACAAGGGGCGGAGCGTATATTCGTTTCCTGCAGCTTCTTTCTGGTTCCTGCGGTGGATAGCGGTAAGCTGCTGTGCAATTTTCTCCGGCTGGCTTCCGGGCGGCAGCAGTATAAAGGTATGGTAGTAATAGTCGCCCCAGTCCGTATCCATCGATTTCCAATATCCCTGTCCTTTATAGGTTGCAGCAATCAGCGCAGTAGAGAAAAGCACATCAGCCCGGATACTGGAATTTTCCGGTATATCCTGCATTACTGCGGTTACGGTAAAATGTTCTTTGGTGTCTGTAGCAATAACTTTACCGATAGGGTCGTTTTTCCCGAAAAGGCTTTTCGCAAAGGTTTCGCTGATAACAATATCACCCGGGTTCTTGAAAACACTTGTTTTATCCCCTTTTACCAGCGGGAAATGGAATACACTGAAAAAAGAACTGTCTACACTAAGCATGCGCGGCGCTGACAACTTTTTTTCACCGTAGCTCAGCTGGTAAAAATCCCAGTTATTGGTGATGCGAACAAAGTTCCTGATCGCCGGTATTTCTTTTTTGCCGAAAACAGCAATAGGGGCAGGCGTACCTTCCCATATTTGCCTGCTGTTGCCAGTGCCGATATGCGCAATTAGCTCATAAGTCTCTGCTTTCTGTGGATGAAATCCATCAAAGCTTTTTTCATCCTGTACCCATAGTAATATCAGTATGCCTATTGTAAGCCCGATAGACAAACCTGTTATATTGAGTAAGGTATACAACCTGTTTTTCCAGAGGCTTCGCCAGGCTGATTTAAAATAATTTTTAAGCATGTCTTCTTAGGTATGAATGACAGAACCTGGCAGGTATTTTCCTGCCAGGTTTATCACCGGGTTAATATATGGTTGATAATGTTTATTTCCATGAAAGGGAAATTTTGCCTCCGCCTGCATCTACATTTACAGGAACACCGCCGCCATTCACCTGGCCTCTAACTGATTGCTCATCTGTATTGCCGTTAAAGTTGGAAAGTGTGCCGGTTTGTATTTTCCTGCCATGCAGGTTGAGGTTAAGCCCTTTGCCTGATGGCAATGTAAGATCTATATTGCCGCCACTGTTGTTGATTTTTACATAACTGCCCAGCTTGCTGAAATCTACATGGATAGAGCCCGCGCTGGTGGATGTTTCTAAACTGCAGGTAAGTTTAGACAGGTGAATGCTGCCACCGGAAGTTGCGGTGTTCAGCTCTCCGGCGATATCGCTTCCGCTTATGCTGCCGCCGCTGGTTGTTGCTTTTATGGTACCGCTGAGGTCGTCCAGGTCGAGCGAACCGCCTGATGTTTGCAGGTTGATATTGCCGCTGCATTTGTCGGCATGTATACTACCGCCAGATGTTTGCAGGTTAATATTGTCTTTTGAATTGGATACATGGATGCTGCCACCGGAAGTGCTGCCCTTTGTTTTTCCGGTCAGGTCATCTACATGAATACTGCCGCCGCTGGTATTAAAGTTCTGCGTGCCGGAAAGATGAGCCAGGTGAATACTGCCACCGCTGGTATTGAGGTCGCTGGATACTTCACGTGGTACATAAATACGGAAACCGATAGACAATGATTCGTTGTTGTCCTGGTCTTTTCTTTTGGCAGTGGCATACAGCTTGCTGCCTTTTACTTCTACAGATAACTCGTAATGTTGATCAAGCCTTCTCTGTATTTCGTCTTTTGAAAGGCTACGGTTATTGTTCGGCTGAACATATACCTCCACCCTGGCATCGGCAGCGGAACCTGTAACAGAAATACTACCGCCCGATGTACGTACTTCCATTTCTTTAATGCCCGAGCCGCTGAGCGATTTGGTTATAAAAGGGGTGGAATTGCTATCCCATTGTGCCAGGCTGATGATGCTTGTACCAAGTGCCGTTAAGAGAAACAAATATTTTTTCATAAGAATGCTGTTTTATGGTTACTGTATTTTATTATTCCGGAGCAGGAGCTGCAGCTATCCTTTCCGTTTACTTTATATTATTCTGTTCTTAAACTTTTTACCGGGTTGGCTATCGCGGCTTTGATGGCCTGAAAACTGACAGTAGCTACAGTGATCACAATGCTTCCGATAATGGCAACAATGAATATCCATCCCGATACAGAGGTACGGTACTCATATTTCTGCAGCCATTGATGAAGGCTCAGCCACGCAATAGGCATGGCGATAAGGGCAGAAAGGATCACCAGCTTTAGAAAATCGATAGACAGCATACCCCAAAGGTTGATCACCGTTGCGCCCAGCACTTTGCGTACTCCAATTTCTTTGGTACGCTGCTCTGCCACAAATGATGATAAACCGAACAATCCCAGGCAGGAGATGAAAATAGCCAGCACCGCAAAGAATGTAGCGAGGTTGCCTATACGCTGCTCGTCAGAGAATTTTCTCGCATACTCTTCATCAGTGAACTTGTAATCGAAAGGCGCACCGGGATTGAATTTTTTGAATACGGTTTCAATTTTCGGCAACGCCGCACTCATGGCCACATCGGGTTTTATCCTGACGGTGATCACATTTGTCCATTTGGGATTCATGAAGAACACTGTTGGCTGAATTGGCTGGAAAGGAGATTCCATGACCATATCTTGCACAACGCCAACCACGGTGTATTTGACAGAATCTTTGTAAATAATTTTGCCTACAATGTTTTTCAAGCCAGTGAGCTTTACGCCGGCCTCATTTAATATAATAGAGGCAGAATCTGCATAATCTCTTGAGAAATCACGCCCTTCTTTGATCTGCCAATTGATCGTTCTGCCGAAATCCTGTGTTACACCTATGGTGCCAAAAAGAGGTAGCGAGCTGGGGTCTTTTCCTTCCCAGCTAAAACCGATCTGGTTGCTCCAGACACCGGTGGATGGACTGGATGATTCAGCCATATTGGCTACAACCCCTGTAGACAGCAGCTCATTGCGTATTGCATCGTAGTGGCCATAAAGATCGGGTGTGGTCATATCGATAGTGAACAATCCTTCACGGGTATAGCCCACCGGCCGGTCTTTGGCAAACTGTATTTGCCTGAACACGATAATGGTACCGATAACCAGTGTGATAGATACCGTGAATTGCACTACCACCAGTATTTTGCGTGGCAGTGAAGCAAAACGCCCCAGGCGGAAAGTACCTTTGAGCACACTTACGGGGTTAAATTTCGACAAATAGAAAGCCGGGTAGCTGCCCGCCACCAAACCGGTGAAAAATGTAAAGGCAAGGGTGAACAGCCAGAACCAGGGATTGCCCCAGGGGATCGACATGTTTTTATCTGCCAGTGTATTGAAGAACAATAGCATCAGCAATGCCAGCACAATAGATATCAGCATCGCAATAAAAGTGATCACCAGCGATTCGCAAAGGAATTGTATCACCAGCTGTTTTACCAGTGATCCGATGGCTTTTCGTATACCCACTTCTTTCGCACGCTTCTCACTGCGGGCGGTGCTCAGGTTCATGAAATTGATACAAGCCAGCAGCAACACAAAAACACCGATGATACCAAACAGCCATACATATTGTATACGCCCGCCCGCAGGTTTACCGTTTTTAAATTCACTGTGCAGGCGCCAGTTATCCATTGGCTTCAGGATCAGTTCTTCTACACCATCTGTTGCTGCATTCTTATGGATCATGGATGCATTCCTGATTTTCCTGGACACATTATCCATGTTAACCGGTTCGTTCAACTGAACGAAAAGCTGCCAGGAGTGGTTGTTCCATTGTGTGAAGGCATCCTTCAACCATTGTTCGGTGGTAATGTATTTGCTCCAGGGCAACAATATTTTGGTATCATTGAGTGTTGTATTATGAGGCAGGTCTTCATATACACCGGCAACAGTATAACTCTCTTTATTGTCCAGCTTTACCATTTTATTCATCGGGTCTTCGTTACCGAACAAGGCTTTGGCAACAGAGCTGTTGAGTAGTATAACAGAAGGGGAGCTGAGTGCGGCAATATTGCCTTTCACCATTTTAAGTGTGAACATGGAGGGGAAATCCGGTTCTACCCACATACCCGCTGCGGTTATTTTTTTGTCACCTACGGCAAGGATATGGCCGAAGTTCCAGGATGCCATCGACACTTTCTTGAAATCGCTGTATTTACTGCGCAGCTCATTGCCCAGTGGCATAGATACTGCCGGCCCTGTGCCGGTGTGCCCGTTGAAGGTTTGCGTGGTCATTACCTGTGCCAGCTGCTGATGGTTTGTATGATAGTGATCATAACTCAACTCATCCCATATCCACAATGCAATGATCAACGCCACAGCCATACCAATGGAGAGCCCCAGGATATTGATAGCCGAATAAACCTTACTCTTCAGCAGGTTGCGCCAGGCAATTTTGAAATAATTTTTAAGCATGATGGTACAGGTTAATAAACGAATGTGTATGTACTATGTTTGCGAAACTTTGTATGTCACAATATGGTTCGGATCACTATTCTGTTCTTAAACTTTTTACCGGGTTGGCCAATGCCGCCCTGATGGTTTGAAAACTGATGGTGGCCAGTGCGATCAGTGCAGCGATAACACCGGCTGCAATAAACAACCACCAGCTGATGGTGCTGCGGTAAGCGAAATGCTGCAGCCAGCTGTCCATGGCAAACCATGCAATAGGGAAGGCGATCACTGCTGCAATAACAACCAGCTTGATAAAATTTATGGATAACAAACCCACCAGGTTGCCAACACTGGCGCCCAGCACTTTGCGCACACCTATTTCTTTTATCCGCTGGCTGATGGTAAAAGAAGACAGCCCGAGCAGTCCCATAGATGCAATGAAAATGGCCAGGAAAGAAAACAAAGTGAACAAACTGCCCTGGCGTTGCTCTGATTGATAAAGCGCCGCAAAACGTTCATTGAGAAAGCTTCCGGTATAAGGCAGCTCGGGGGCAAAATTGCGCCACAGGGTTTCTATACGCGCCATTGTTGCAGGAACATCCTGTGTGGCTATTTTGATAGATATACGGTTGGCACCCTGCCCCTGTACCGGCGGCAGGAATATCATCGGTACTATTTTTTCGTGCAGCGATTCAAAGTTGAAATCATTGGTTACACCGATGATGATGCCCCGCACATCTCCATACACAAATGCTTTGCCTATTGCATCTTCATTCGATTTCCAGCCAAGCGCTTTTACAGTGGATTCGTTGAGTATAAAGGATGTACTGTCAGCACTATAATCTTTCGAGAAATTTCTGCCCGCCGCCATCTTGATACCATAGGTGGGAATAAAACCTTCATCAATCACCAGGTATTTTACATCTGTTTGAACCGGCGCCAGGCCATTGTTACCAGGCATTTCAGCACCCTGGGCATCCAGCAACCGCCCGGTGGGTATCCTGGACGAACGGCCCATGCTTAAAACACCAGGAAAACTCAGCAACTCGTTTTTGAAACTTTCATACCTGCCCCCCGGAATATTATTCGGGATGGTAACCACCTGCTCTTTATTGTAGCCAAGCGATTTTTGCTGGAGAAAGCGAAGTTGTTTAAACACCACCATTGTACAGATGATCAGTATAATGGAAATGGAGAACTGTACCACCACCAGGGTTTGGCGCAAGGAGAAACTGCCGCTTTTCAGTTTGAAAAGACCTTTAAGCACTTTCACCGGTTTGAAGGAAGAAAGAAATGCAGCAGGGTAAATGCCGGATAATATGCCAACGATCACCGGCAAAAGCAATAACGGAACCAGAAACCCGGCAGTAAGTATTGGTTGCAGGGTGAGATGCTGCCCTGACAGCCGGTTGACCCAGGGAAGGGTCAGCGCTGTAAGAATAACGGCCAGCAGCAGGGCGATATAGGTAATAAGTACAGATTCTATCAGGAACTGGGCAATAATCGTTGACCGCTCAGCCCCGGCTACTTTACGTATACCTATTTCACGGGCCCTGAGTACTGAACGCGCTGTAGTAAGGTTCATGTAATTGATACAGGCAATCAGCAGTATGAATGCCGCAATAACGGAGAAAATATACACCCTTTTGATATCGCCATTTTCTTCCACCTCATCATCCAGGTGCGAACGCAGGTGTATATCCGTTAATTTCTGCAGGTAAAGAGCCGTGCCTTTTGAGGGAATATAAGTGCCTTTGGCGTCATGCGGCATTCGCCTGTCCAGGAAAGCCGGGAATTGTTTTTCCATCTGCTGCGCAGGATAATTTTCGGGCAGCAGCAGGTAGGTGAGAAAGGAGTTGTTGCCCCAGCTGGTACGCAGCTTTTCCGCACCATAAAATGCAGAATCATTCAGCGTGGAAAATGATACCATCAGCTCGGGGTGAAAATGCGCATTGGCCGGTAATGAACGGTACACCCCAGACACTTTGAAATTGCGGGTATTGCCCAGCAATACCATTTTATTTATCGGGTCGTCGTTGCCAAAATATTTGTGGGCCAGCTCTTCAGACAACATTACGCAATAAGGATCAGAAAGGGCTTTCTGCGGATTGCCCCTGGTAACGGTGAAATCGAAAACAGAGAACAGGTTCTCATCGGCAAAAAAGCAGTTGTGTTCATTCAGGATTTTATCGGCATAATGAATGGTTACATCACCTATCGGGAAAAGCGTGGTTACTTTCTGAATATCAGGAAAATCATTTTTCAGCAGCGGACCAAATGGCGGCGCAACCGTGTTCAGGTGCAGCGAAACTTTACCATCTGCCTGGTTAAAACTGCGGGTAACCCGGTAAATACGGCTGGCATTATGGTTAAAACGGTCGTAGTTGAGCTCGTTCAGGATATACAATGCGATCAGCAGGCAGCAGGCCAGCCCGATGGTTAAACCTGACAGATTGATAAATGAAACAAACTTGTGTTTCATCAGGTTGCGGAAAGCTATTTTGATGTAATTCCTGAGCATGGTACTTTTTTATTGTATTAATCCATATGTATACAGGAAAATGCCTGTTTCAGCAAAGTGCGATCAAACCATTGATCCTTACCGCGGCCGGAAACATTAAACGGCCGGCTTTGCCGAATGTTACAGGTGTTTTCATTTTTCTGCTATTATTTTTTCTGCCCTATGGGCAGGCATATTTTTATTCTGTTCTCAAGCTTTTTACAGGATTGGCGGTGGCAGCGCGCAGGGATGTATAGGCTATTGTACAAATCACGATCACGAAGGTGATACACAAGGCCAGTAAAAACACACCCCATTCAATATTGATATGATAAATAAAGTTCCGCAGCCAATAATGCATAAATACCCAGGCCAGCGGGGCCGCAAAAACAAATGCAATAATGATGAGCTTGGAAAATTCTTTACCGAATAACCACAACACCGATTGTACACTTGCGCCCAGTACTTTGCGTACACCGATCTCTTTACGCTTTTGTGCAGCCATAAAAGAAACCAGACCAAACAATCCCATACAACCGATGGCAATAGCTATACAGGCAAATATTTCGATCAGGTTCAATAAAGTGGTTTCTGTCTGGTAAAGTGAAGCTATATCATCGTCAAAGAAAGTATAAGAATAAATATAGTCAGGAAATGTCTGGTTCCATACTTTTTCAATTGCCGGAAGGGCGGCTTTTACATGCTGCAGCGGTAAACGGATGGCGCAGGTATAGTAATTTTTAGCATTGCTGTATATGCAGACAGGATCGATACCAGCATGGAAACTTTCATTGTGAAAATCTTTAACCACTCCTACAATGGGAACAAAGCGTTTATCCAGCTTGATCGTTTTGCCCAGTATTGCCTGGGGTGAAGCCGCCTGCAGTTTTTTTACAGCTGTTTCATTTAACAGGCACCCGTTGGCCGTATCTGAAGGGTAAAGATTGCGGCCTGCCACCAGCTGTAAACCAAACAGCGAAAGGTACTGATCATCGGCTCTTTTCATATTCAGCTGGAAAACTTCTTCTTTGGGCCTGTTGTCGTAGGTAAAAGTGTTCCAGTCGTTTCCGTCAGACATGGGCGGATTGGAAAAGAAACTGATATTGCTGATACCACTGATAGAGGCAAAACGCGAACGCAGTGTTTGAATGGTGCCCGGTTTTGAAGAGGGTACTGTTAACTGCACAATACCATTCCTGTGAAAACCGAGATCAGACTGCAGGGAATAATGCATTTGCTGTGCAATAACAATTGCACCGATGATCATCAACTGCACAATAAAGAACTGTACTGCCAGTAATCCTTTCCGTAAAGAAAAACCACCGGCCTGTTGCTGGGTGATTTTTCCTTTGAGCGCTTCCACCGGTTTAAACCTGGATAGCAGCAATCCCGGGTAATAACCGGCAAAAAAGGATACAACAAGAAATAAAAGCAGGCCAAATGCAATAAAAGAAAAACTGGTAAAAAAATGAATGCTGATCTCTACAGAGAAAAGACGGTTAAGCGCAGGCAAACAAAGCCATGCAATGCCCAGTGAAAGCAATATGGCAATACCTACAAGTAAAAATGTTTCACTCATAAACTGCCTGAACACCTGCAGGCGCGAGCTGCCCAGGGTTTTACGCACACCTATTTCTTTGGAGCGGCCCAGTGACTGTGCCGTAGCGATATTAATGAAATTAATACAGGCTGTAATTACCAGGAACAAACCGATAATACCCAGTGCCCATAGGTATTTTTTATCGATTTTCCCATCGAATTGCGTATCGAAATGTATTTTGGACAGCGGCTGCATGTAAAACTGGTAGTAGGGTTTGTCTTCAGGATCGTATTTAGCGATCATCGCCGGGAAAACTTTTTCTACATCACCAGGATGAATGCCGGGCTTCAGCCTTCCGAAGCATTGCACACCACTGGAAATACTTCCCCAGCTGCTGTCACTTGCCATCCACGGACTTACTTTTTTATAGGTTTCATAAGAGATATAGATCTCTCTTCTGTTATCAGTATTGGCGGGAATATCTTTCAGTACACCGGTAATGATGCAATCGTACTGGTTACTCAGCTTCAGCTGTTTGCCCACAGCCGGCTGGTTGCCAAAAAATTTATGCGCCAGCGATTGTGTAATAATAACGGTATTGGGTTCGCGGAGCGCCACAGCCGCGTTGCCTTCAACCATGGGATAATTGAAAATATCAAAATAGGCAGGTTCAACAAACGCTGTTCTCTCTGAGAATTTTTTTATACTGCCATTGTCGTTGATGCTCACCAGGCTGTTATTGCGGTCTGCCCGCATGGCCACTGTTTCAAAAAAAGCATAGTCATTGCGCAGTGCTTTTCCTATCGGTTGGGGAATGCCCTGCGAATAATCATCTTCACCGAACATGGTTTTGGAAACAACCCGGTAAATTCTTTCTTTGTTTTTGTGAAAATTGTCGAACGAGAGGTGGTAGCTGACCAGCGAATAGATCAGTATGGCACAGGCCAGCCCCATAGACAGCCCGAATATGTTGATAAGGGCGTAAACCTTACTTCGAAATATATTCCGCCAGGCGGTTTTAAGATAGTTTTTAAACATAGCGATAAATTAAAAACAAACAGGTAGCTTATCCCGGCCCAACGGTCAGATACCTGTTTTATTCAGTTCTCAAACTTTTTACCGGGTTAGCAACGGCTGCTTTAATGGCTTGCAGGCTAACAGTAAGCAGGGCGATCACTATTGCCAGCAGGCTGGTAATGATAAATGTATCGGCACCGATAGTTACCCGGTAGGCAAAGTCCTGCAGCCATTTATGGCAGAGATACCAGGCAATGGGCAGGGCAATAACAATAGCGATGATCACCAGCCTGATAAAATCCTGCGACAATAGCCGGCTGATGTTCAGTACGCTGGCACCAAGTACTTTGCGTATGCCAATTTCTTTGGTTCGCTGTTCGGCAGTATAAGCTGCAAGGCCAAATAGGCCCAGGCAGGCAATTAAGATGGCCAGCAGGGAAAAACTCAATCCTATCCTGGCAGTCCGCTGCTCCGATGCATACAAACTCTCCAGCTGTTTGTCAAGAAAGGTATATTCAAATGCGGAGGATGGCAATGCCGTTTTAAAAGCATTTTCAAACTGCGCCATGGTTTGCACCAGGTCAGCGGTGGTAAACCTCACCAGCAGGTACCTTGCTGGTTCGCTGGGATAATTATGAAAAGCATAACCACCAATAGGATCATGTAGCGAAGCATAGTTGAAATTGTCCACTACACCAACGATATAGGCATTATTGTCGGTACCAAGTTGTGCGCTTATTTTTTTGCCGATGGCATCCTGCGGTGTTAAGCCCAGGTAATCGACTGCTTTTTTATTCAGGATCACCTCCGATACGCTGTCGTTCAATTGCTTGTTCTCAGGTAATGTATGGCCTGCCAGCAGTTTTAATTGCAGGGTTTTTATAATACCCGCGTCAGCCCGGTTGGTTTGAATAGACAAGCCCGTACGGTCCGCACCGTTTTTATACAGGCTTCTGCCGCTTGTGCCTGTACCGGGAAAGCCCTGGGCAAAACCCACAGAACGCACATTGCTGAGCAACTGGAAGGCATTCACCAGCACATCTCTTTGTTTTGTCTCGCGCAATGCAGCGGTAGTGATGGCAACCACGTTCTCAGGATGAAAGCCAAGGTTTTTGTTACGGATAAACTGCAGCTGGTGATGAACAGTATATACACCGGCAATTAACACGATTGATGCAATGAACTGCACTACAACCAGCCCTTTCCGTATCAACCCGGCAGCCCGGCTGTGGCCGGAATGCTGGCGCATCACTTCTTTGGGAGAAAAGCCTGAAAGATAAAGCGCGGGGTACGAACCAGCCACCAGCGTAGTGATCAGCCATATGGCGGCCAGCCCTATTGTAAGTTCAGTATAATTAAGCTGGCTGAATTGAAGGTTTTTGCCGGCAATCTGGTTGAACAACGGTATGGCTGCAACAGACAACAGTACACCCAGTACCAGTGAGATAAAGGTAATTAAGCCGGTTTCTATATAAAAACGCAGCAGCAGTGTGCGGAAGCTTGCACCGAGTGTTTTATTGATGCCCACATCTTTCGCTTTTTTCTGCGAACGGGCAGTGAAAAGGTTCATGTAGTTGATGCAGGCAATGGTTAGTATCAGGGTTGCCAGCATCAGTAATAATTTTACTTCTTTGATATCCCCGCTCCTGTTGGAATAGCTGCCGTCGAAACCGGCGGAATACAGGTGCACATCTTTAAAAGGTTGCAATGACAGGGTAAAGCTCTGATCCTTTTTTTCTACATTCTTGTTAAGCAACTGCTGTATCTTTTCTTCTGTAGCGGCTATATTGGTGCCTTTGTTGAGCAGGCAGTAAGTTTCAAAACTGGAATTGCTCCAGCTTATTCTTTTTTCAAACCCTGATGACTGGAAAGACGCAATGATGGCGCAGTCCAGTGAACTGTTAAGTGGCAGCGTTTTAAAAACGCCGGTCACTTCGAGAACTGTGCGGTTATCTACTGTAATGGTTTGGCCAACAGGATCTTTTTGACCAAAATATTTTTTTGCCGTGGCTTCATCAATAGCTACACTATTGGGCTTTTCTGCAAATGCGGCTGCATTGCCGTTGACAAAGGGGATATTAAAAATATTGAACAGGGATGCATCGCACCAGTAAAAAGATTTTTCTGTGAAAAGAGAATGATTGGCTTCTATAAAAGCAGTTGCACCAAAACCATTCTTCAACAGCCTTGCTGCATATTGTACCTCGGGAAGATTGTCTTTGATGGCAGGCGCTACAGCATTGGGTACATTGCTCCATGTTGCACCCCTGTTATCATCTGTAGGATGGAGTATTACGCGGTAAATATTGTTCTTATTGCTGTAAACATCATCAAAATGGCGCTCGTTGGATACAAAAAGAAACAGCACAATAGCGATCGCCAGGCCAATGGCCAGCCCGGCAATATTCAGTGTGCTGTATAATTTATGCCTTTGTAAATTCCGCCAGGCCAGTTTGATGTAGTTGCTGAGCATGTACAATTGTTGTGGTTAGGGTATTAGTCAATACTGTTGACCAGCAGGTAAGGAAACAGGTTTTTGTGTGCGCCCGTGTTTTCAACTTTAACAGGCCTGCTGCAGGGGCTATATGTTGCATCCGGTTTGTTGCTGAACATATTTTGCAGTGGTGTATGCTGCAGTATCACGGCAACAATATGAAAAAGTAGTACCCCTGCCGTAACAGTGCACAATGCAATGCCACCGTACAACAGGCCTGAAAGCCTTTTTTTGGATGCGATATGTTCACCTTCTGCAGTCATAATAAAATATTGTCTGTACGTTTAGATCATGATATTCTCCGTTACAGTTTGGCCATCCAGCATGCGGATGATGCGGTGGCTGTAACGTGCGTCGTGTTCACTGTGTGTTACCATGATAATGGTAGTGCCCTGTTCGTTCAAATCAGTAAGCAGCTGCATCACTTCATTACCGTTGGAAGAATCCAGGTTACCGGTAGGCTCATCCGCCAGTATCAGTTTGGGTTGGTTTACCACGGCACGGGCAACGGCCACACGCTGCTGCTGACCACCGGATAACTGCTGGGGGTAGTGATTGCGGCGATGCATGATCTGCACTTTATCCAGTACTTCTTCCACGCGTTTTTTGCGTTCGGCAGCTTTTACACCGGTATAAATAAGGGGTAACTCAACGTTTTCAAAAACAGTGAGCTCATCTATCAGGTTAAAGCTCTGGAATACGAAACCGATATTGTGTTTTCTCAGGTCTGCCCGTTTGCGTTCATTGAAATGCGCCACTTCAATACCGTTGAACAAAAAGCTGCCCGCATCAGGGTCATCCAGCAGGCCCAGGATATTCAACAGTGTGGATTTACCGCAGCCTGATGGTCCCATCACTGCCACAAATTCACCATCTCCCACTTCAAAGGATAATCTATTCAGTGCTACCGTTTCTACTTCCTCAGTGCGGTAGATCTTTTCAAGCTCTTTAATTTTTATCATGATACGCTAGGTTTATCGGTTTGGTTAAAGTTGTTTTTAGTTGATTGTTTTTGCATCCCTTATTTCTTAAGCACCAGCTCCTGGATATTGCCATAGTTTTCATAGCTGCTGGTAACTACTTTATCGCCGGGTTTCAGTCCTTCCAGCACTTCAAAGTATTCGGTGTTATAGCGGCCCAGCTGTATGTTCACTTTATAGGCCATGGTACCGCTTTCATTTACTTTGAATATCCAGTTGCCGCCGGTTTGCTGGTAGAAACCGCCTTTGGGTAAAATTACAGCCTGGGTGGCATCGCTCAGTGCCAGCAGTATCTGCAGGGTTTGGCCGCGGCGGATGCCTTTGGGCACTTTGCCTACAAATTCCATATCTACCTGGAAGCGTCCGTTGGTTACCTGGGTGTACACTTTTTTGATCTGTAAAGTATAGGTGGTATCAGCGAAAGTAAATGTACCCTTTAAGCCGGTATAAATACGGGAAATATAATGTTCTTCCACATCTACACGCACTTTGTAGCCGCTAAGCACATCGATCTGGCCCAGGCGGTCACCGGGTTTTTTGGTCTGGCCTACTTCTGCATCCAGCGAAGTGAGCTGGCCATCGATGGGTGAACGGATGATCAGGTCACCTACTTTTTTGCGCATGATCTGCAGGCCGTTCTGTGCACGTTCATAGGACTGCCTGTCCTGATCCTGCTGCTGTTTTACTGAAATAGAATCCTGCTGCAATATCTGGTCGTTCAGCTTTTTCTTCTGCAGCAGGTAATTGTAATTGTTCTCTGCAGTTTTAAATTCCTGTGAGCCGATGGCTTTTTGCTCGTATAAACGTTTATCCAGCCTGTACAGGCGTTCTGCTTCAGTAAGCAGGCTCTGTACATCGGCCTGGTTATTTAGTTTGCTTACCGTGTTCTGTTGAGCGGCGTTGCGTGAAATCTGCATCTGTGTAAGCAGGTTGAATACCGATGTTTCCTGGGTGGCCAGGTTCAGTTCAAGATCGGTATTGGCCAGTTTCATAATCGGCTGGCCCTTGGTCATAACAGTGCCATCTTCCACATATTTTTCTTCTACCCGGCCGCCTTCTGTTGCATCGAGATAGATGCTGGTAAGCGGCAGCACCACACCATTTACCGGGATGGATTCCTGGAAAGTTCCTTTTTTGATCTCGCTGATCGTAATTCGTTCTGTATCCACATTCAATTTTGAATTGCCTGCCGTAAAATAATAGCTGGCAGCAATCAGCAGCACCAGTGCTATAATTCCACCGATAGTCAGCAACTTTTTAGCGGTCCATTTCTTCTTTTTAATCGCTCTGTCCATTTGTTTAATTTGTTTTGCTTTAAAAGTTACCCGGAGTAGATACAACGGGTAAAAAATGCACATGGGAAAACTTGTTGCCAGAATTGTTTTCAAACCTGTGCCAATCAAGTTAAATATTGAAAAACAGCGAGTTAACAATAAGTTGCTTCCCACGAATGTATCAAAGCGAACACACAGTGTACGCTTTTGATACAGCACCAGGGGGATAATGATCGATATGCATTCATTTTCAACGATTTAGGTTTATGGTATATGTACTGCTATTGCTTATGCGTTCCTCCCGGGAACAGGGTATTTCAAAAGCATACTGATTATTAGCAGTTAAAACACCTTACATAAATATGTTCAAAAACTATTGTACGGTAGCCTGGCGACACCTGAAAGGGCATAAACTGTTTTCGGTGATCAATATTGCCTGCCTGGGCATGGGCATTTGCTTTTTCATGATCATCGGTTTGTACAGTATGCATGAAAAGGCGGTGAACAGTGATCTCCGCCATGCCGGCAGGCAATACCTCATCAAAAGCAACTGGAAAGTAAAAGATATGGGCCTGGATGTTACCACCCTTGGCCCGTTGGCCAAAGCGGTGAGGAATGAATATCCTTCCCTGGTAGCCGGTTATTACCGTTATAACCCGGTAACGAATGTGGTTTCTGCCGGCGACCGGTATTTTAAAGAAGATATTGCCATCGGTGATACAACACTGGTAAGCATGTACGGCTTTAAGGTGCTGCATGGTAATGCGGCGCGCCCTTTCACCAATAACCAGTCTGCAGTGATCACCGCATCCATGGCTGAAAAATTATTCGGCAGAACAGATGTGCTGGGGCAAATGGTGCGTATCCAAACCACACAGCGCGATGCACAGCAAACATTCACTGTTTCTGCTGTACTGGAAGATATACCTTATAATTCGGTCACCGGCCTGCTGGGTGATCAGTACCAGGTTTTTCTTCCTTCAGAAGATAACCATTATTTTAATGACCAGGCAAAGGATGTGCTTGATAACTGGGCTGATGTGTTTAAGGTTGGCCTGATAGAGCTGCAGCCCGGTGTTACCCCTGCCGACCTCGTGGTACCATTCAGGCAGTTGCTGGCCAAATACACCCGATCACCGGTGCCTGAAAACCTCACTGTTCAGCTGGTACCACTGCGCGACTATCACCTGCAGAACGGGTCGGTGCAAACCATGATCACTACTTTATCGCTCACCGCCCTGTTCATTTTGCTGATGGCTGTTATCAATTTCATCAATATCAATACCGGCACCGCTGCTTACCGACTTAAAGAGATCGGGCTGCGCAAAATTATGGGCGGAAGCAGAAGTGCACTGATTGCTCAATACCTCATAGAGGCGGTGATGCTGGCCCTGCTTGCAGGTTTGCTTTCGCTGGGATTGTACCAGCTGCTGCGGCCATTGTTCAGCCAGCTGCTGCATACCCGCCTGGATAATATCTGGCATTTCAGCCTGGAACAGGTATTTTTTGTATTGCTGCTGGTGTTGGTTGTAGGATTGGCATCGGGCATATACCCCGCATTTGTATTAAGTGCATCCAATACATTATTGGCTGCAAAAGGGAAGACCAATACCCCGCAGGGTGGGTTATTGCTGCGGAAAGGTTTGCTGGTGGTGCAGTTCACCATGGCAGTGGTGGTATTCATTTGCGCGCTCAATGTATCCCGGCAGGTGAAGTACTGCTTCCGTAAGGATCTTGGGTATAATAAAGATAATGTACTGGTATTGTATACCTATCCCAAGCAATGGGATACCGCCGGGGTAATGCGGATGAATGCAGTGAAAAAAGCCCTGCAGCAGCTCCCGGAAGTGAGCAGTGCCTCGCTTGCTTTTGAAGTGCCCGATCGCAGGCCACCCAATGCCATGTCAATACTGGTACCCGCTGCAGGCGGAGCCGAACGTGTGAGCATCACCACTTTTGTTGCTGATGAAAATTATGCCGCCACATTTGGTTTACACATGCTTGCAGGCTCTTTCTTCAAACAGGGCGCAGGAGGGCATATTCCCGGGCAGGTAGTACTCAATGAAGCCGCTGTGAAAGCATTGAAGCTGGATAACCCGGTAGGACAGCAGCTTGTTCTGGATGATGGCAAAAACACGGTGCTCACCATAGCAGGGGTGGTGAAAAATTACAATTATTCCAATATGCAGGAAGGTATTGGTCCCGTAGCGGTTGTACACGTGAACGATGCAACCGCCTACCGCTTTTTATCCCTGAAAATTGCTTCGGCCGATATACCGGCTGCTATTGAAACCATCCGCCGCAAATGGAAAACGCTTTTGCCGGGATCGCCATTTGAATTTTTCTTTATGGATGAACGGTTCCGCTGGCTTTACCAAACAGAACTGCAGCTGCAGAAAGCTGCAAATATTGCCATGGTGCTCAGCCTGCTGATCGTATTGATGGGCATTTTTGGTATCGTAGCATTTACACTTACCCGCCGCACAAAAGAAATGGCCCTGCGCAAAGTGCTGGGTGCCGGTGCCGCACGGATCATCTGGCTGTTTATAAAAGAATATGCCTGGCTGATCTTACTGGCCAATGCTATTGCCTGGCCGCTGGCTTACTGGCTCACCTCGCAATGGCTCAATGGATACCATTATCGCATGCAGCAGACTATCTGGTCTTTTATTGGTGTAGGGGCCATGGTATTACTGGCGGCTTTTGCTTTAATTGTACTGCAGTGCCTGCGGGTTGCAAGGGATAACCCGGTAAAAAGCCTGCGGACTGAATAAGCCGCAGTGCTCATTTTCACTATTTATACATAAGCAATGCGGGAAACGGGCAAAAACATTACTTTTAAACAAATCAAACAGCCCGGCGCCGCGATTTTGAAACATATTACAAGTTAGTTACAATGAATCTAAAAAATGCTTCCATACTGGTTATAGACGATGATCTCGATGTACTTACTGCTGTACGGTTACTGCTAAAAACAGAATCAAAAGAAGTGGTAACAGAGAAAAACCCGGAAAACCTGCGCAACCTGCTTTCAAAACAGTCATTCGACCTGATATTGCTCGACATGAATTTTAACAGCTCTATCAATACCGGCAATGAAGGACTGTTCTGGCTGCGTAAGGTTAAAGAATTCGGCTCTTCCGCCGCCGTGATTATGATTACGGCTTATGGCGATATTGACCTGGCTGTTCGCTCACTGAAAGAAGGCGCTGCCGATTTTGTGGTGAAGCCCTGGCACAATGAACGGCTTATTGAAACCATTAAAGAAGCATTGCGTAAAAAAGACGCCGGAAAAAACAACAGTGGCAGTGGTAAAACCGACCAGATCATCGGCTCTGAACTGCTGGGCGAGAGCGAAGTGATGAGCGATATTTTTTATAAGATAGAAAAAATTGCACCCACCGAAGCCAATATTCTTATCCTCGGCGAAAATGGCACCGGCAAAGATTTGATCGCCAAAGCTATTCACCAGCATTCCATGCGCAATAAACAGCCATTTGTAAAAGTGGATGTGGGTGCGCTGACCGACAGCCTGTTTGAAAGCGAATTGTTCGGGCATAAGAAAGGCGCATTTACCGATGCCCGTGAAGACCGTATGGGGCGTTTTGAATCAGCCAATGGCGGTACACTTTTCCTTGATGAAATTGGCAATATCTCTCTCCGGCAGCAGGCGAAACTGCTATCGGTATTACAGAACAGGCAGGTAAGCCGGCTGGGCTCCAACGAAGCCATACCGGTAGATATCCGCCTTATCTGTGCCACCAATGTTCCCATGAGCGAGCTGGCCAATGAACAGCGTTTCAGGAAAGACCTTATTTACAGGATCAATACGGTAGAGATCACCGTACCACCGCTGCGCCGCCGGGAAGAAGACATCGTGCTGCTGGCAAAACATTTCAGTAAAATTTACACTGCCAAATACCTGAAGCCGAATGTAAACCTTGCTTCTTCTGCAATAGAAAAATTAAAGCAATACCATTTCCCCGGTAATGTGCGCGAGCTGCAGTACACTATTGAACGCGCTGTTATCATGGCCGATGGAGATGAGCTGCAGGCCAAAGACCTGTTGTTCTCTCCACTGGAATCCTCTAATGCGCAGGTAGCAGATGAGGTAGAAGATTACAAACTGAGCACAATTGAACGCAATACTATTTTAAAAGTAATTGAAAAACATAATGGCAATATCAGTAAAGCGGCGAAAGAACTGGGGCTTACCCGTACCGCTTTATACCGCCGTTTGAACAAATATGACATTTAAAAGATACGAGTGGAGCATCCTGGTACGTGTGGCATTGTTGTTTATAACCATGTCGCTCACGTCTTTTTTACTTACCAGGCAACCCTGGCCCTACCTGGTATTCCTGGTACCGGTGATCATTTACCAGCTCTACGATTTTTATAAATTTCACCGCAAGGCGCAGGATGAAGTACAGCAGTTCGTAGAATCAGTGCAGTACCGCGATTTCTCCCGCCATTTCGATGTAAAGCAGGCGCCACTTGAACTGCAGCCACTGCGCAAGGGCTTCAATGATATCAATTCCACTTTCAAGGTGATGAGCCGCGAAAAGGAAACCCAGTACCAGTACCTGCAGAAAATACTGGAGATGATCGATACGGGTATTTTTTCTTACCACACTGATACCGGTGAGGTATCCTGGATGAATGAGGCATTCAAACGCATACTGGGTATTCCCTATTTAAAAACAATCCACTCACTGGAAAAAAGAGATCCCCACCTGTATGAAGAACTGTTGCAGCTGAAAAATGGCGAAACCAGGATTGTTACGATCCTGAAAGACAAGAATGCTTTTAAGGTGCTGCTGAACTGCGCAACATTCCAGACAGACGGTAAAAAATACCGGCTGGTGGCTTTTCAGAATGTGAATGAAGCCTTGGATGAAACAGAATCAAAAGCCTGGCAAAGATTGTTGAGCGTGATGACACACGAGATCATGAACTCTGTTGCCCCCATATCTTCACTGGCCGATACTTTAAAAACCAGGCTGAATAAATCAAGGGCACAGGACAATGGCAACCAGGGAAGTGTGTATGAAGATCTTGACCTGGGTATCGAAACCATCAAGCGCCGCAGTGAAGGCCTGCTGAAATTTGCCGAAACCTACCGCAACCTCAACAAAATATCCAAACCCAATCTCTCACGTGTATTTATCAGCGAGCTGTTTGAAAACCTGCACCAGCTGATGCAGCCTACCCTGGAACAGAAAAATATCGAACTGGAGATCATTTTAAAAGAACCCATGCTTACAGTGGAAGCCGATTCCAGCTTGATAGAGCAGGTGCTGATCAACCTGGTGGTGAACGCCATGGAAGCTGTGAAAGAGCGGGAACAGCCACGCATCATCCTCTCTGCTGCTTTATCTTCATCCGGGCGTGCGGTAGTAAAGGTATCAGACAATGGATCGGGCATGCCTGAAGAGGTGGTGGACAAAATTTTTATTCCTTTTTTCAGTACCAAGAAAAACGGCAGCGGTATCGGGCTTAGTTTATGTAAACAGATCATGATGCTGCACAAAGGCAATATCCAGGTGCAAACAACAGAGGGCGAAGGAACAGCATTCAGCCTGCTTTTTTAACCCGGGCTGTTATACTTTTTTACTCTGCTTATAATCATTCTTCAGCAGCCACTGCATCACTTTGTCCCGCTGGTCGCCCTGGATAATGATTTCACCATCTTTCACACTGCCGCCTGTACCGCAAAAGTTTTTCAGCTGTTTGCCCAGTATTTCCAGGTCAGCAGGTATACCGGTAAAACCGGTGACCAGTGTAACAGCTTTACCGGCGCGTTGTTTGGTATCCAGCCGTACACGCAGTTTTTGCTGGGCTGGCGGCAGGGTTACCTGCATACCGGGCTCTTCCGGCTCAAAATGAAAATCAGGATTGGTACTGTATACAAAGCCCCGGCTGTCGGGTTTATTTTTTTTACTCATGACAAATAATTTTTAAAGCAGGATGCTGGTCCAGTGCTGCTGCTTTTTTATTCAAAGGCTACCGCTTTCAGGCTGAGATCAAGGCTGCGGGCCTGGTGTATCAGTCCGCCCACACTTACAAAATCCACCCCCGTTTGTGCATAAGCAATAACGGTATCCAGGTTGATACCGCCGCTGGCTTCTGTTTCAAATTCGCGGTTAATGATCTTCAATGCGGCCGCTACCTGTTCGGGTGTAAAATTATCCAGCATAATGCGAAACACTTTACCCTTGCCTATGGTGCAAACCTGTTCTACATCGGCAAGGCTCCGGGTTTCCACTTCAATTTTTAATCCCGGCTTCCGGGTTTGAACATATTCCCAGGCTTTGTTGATGGCAGGTGCCAGTCCGCCGGCATAATCAATATGGTTGTCCTTCAGCATGATCATATCAAACAGGCCAAAGCGGTGATTAACACCGCCGCCGATACGTACCGCTTCTTTTTCCAGCAGGCGGAAATTGGGCGTGGTTTTGCGTGTATCGAGCACGCGGGTATGATATCCTTTGAGCAGGTCAACATACTGCCTTGTGAGCGTGGCAATACCGCTCATGCGCTGCATGCAGTTCAATACCAGTCTTTCGCATTGCAGAATGGTGTGGATAGAAGCATATACTTCAAATGCCTGTTCACCATGGTGCATAACATCACCATCCTGCTTAAATATATCGAAGTGGGCAGCAGGCTCTACCTGTTTGAAAATCTTCTGTGCTACATCGATGCCTGCAAGAATACCATCCTGTTTAATCTTCAGTACAGCTTTCCCCTTTTTACCGGCCGGGATACTACTGAGGCTGGAATGATCGCCATCGCCTGTATCCTCCTGCAAGGCCCTGGTTACCAGTTCGTGCAATTGTTCGTCAAATGTATTCATGGTGCAAAAATACAGCGGCCACACTTCCCGAAGTGTGGCCGCTGTATTTTTAGTCTTTTAATTAGCAATACCGTCAACTGTTGATGCGTATCGTGATAATGGCCATTTTATCGGCTTTGGCTTTCAGCATCATGGTTACATTGTAGTTCTTATTGCTGCACTGCAGCTTACCGGCAATGTACATGGTGCCGCCCATTTCACGTTGTGAAGTGGTTTCAAAGCTTTTAACATGGTTTTCTTCAAAAAAATTCCTGAGGGTGATGCTGGCCTGGTTTTTACCAACATTTTTAATTTCATCTTTTTCAGGAAGTTTAAGGTCGAGGATATTGTCAAAAAACTGGCTTAGTTGTTCTGCATTACCTTGCTTAAGGGCGTTTACAATATTTTCGGCGTCGCCGCTAACCCTGAAAGCCATCAGCATTAGCCCAAACCCCGCCAAAAGCATTAACTTTTTCATATTGTAGGAAAATTTCTGACCAGGAATGTGCCAAAAACATGCCAAATTCTGGTAATATTAAAAGAAGCTTAAAGATAAGGGGTTCATGCAAATCTTCAAATTACTATACCTTTAACGCATGGAAAATAAGAAAGTTATATTGATAATCATGGATGGCTGGGGATTGGGTAAATCAAAAACCGCCGATGCCATCCAAAATGCACGGGTTCCCTTTGTAAGCTCGTTATATAGTAAATATCCTAATACAACGCTGATCACCTGCGGTGAAGCTGTCGGCTTGCCAGATGGGCAAATGGGTAACAGCGAAGTAGGCCACCTGAACCTGGGCGCCGGCCGCGTTGTTTACCAGGAACTGCAACGGATCAATGTGGCCATCCGCACAGGCGAGCTGGCCCAGAACGAACGCCTGCTCGATTCTATCAGCTACGCCAAAAGCAATAGCAAGGCTTTACACCTGCTGGGGCTGGTAAGCGATGGCGGTGTACACAGTCATATCAATCACCTGAAAGCCATCTGTGATGTTTGTAAGGCACAGGGGCTTACAGAAGTATATATACACGCCTTTACCGATGGCCGTGATACCGACCCCAAAAGCGGGCTGGGCTTTATCAAAGAATTACAGCTGCACCTTAACCAGTCGGTGGGAAAAATAGCTTCTGTCAGCGGCCGGTATTATGCAATGGACCGCGATAAAAGATGGGAAAGGGTTCAGCTGGCCTACAATGCGCTGGTAAAAGGGGAAGGAGAAAAAGCAACAGATGCTGTTGCCGCGGTAGAACAGTCTTATGCTGCCGGTGTTACAGATGAGTTTATCAAACCAACAGTGATCGTTGGTGCCGATCAGCAGCCGCTGGCAATGATCAAAGACGGGGATGCTGCACTGTGCTTTAATTTCCGTACCGACCGTTGCCGCGAAATCACGGAAGTGCTTACCCAGCATGATTATCCCGATTTCGGTATGCATAAACTCAAGCTGCATTGCACCACGATGACCGAGTATGATAAAACCTTCCAGGATGTGCGTGTGATATTTGAAAACGACAACCTGTTCAATACCCTGGGCGAAGTGCTGGCAGCCAGCAATAAAAAGCAGATCCGCATTGCGGAAACAGAGAAATACCCGCATGTAACCTTTTTCTTCAGTGGCGGAAGGGAAGTGCCTTTTGATGGTGAGAAACGCCTGATGGTGCCTTCTCCCAAAGTGGCCACTTACGACCTGCAACCCGAAATGAGTGCAGTTGAGATCACCGACCAGCTGGTGCCTGAAATAGAAGCAGAATCGGCAGATTTTATCTGTCTCAATTTTGCCAATGCCGATATGGTGGGCCATACAGGCGTTTGGGAAGCCGTGGTAAAAGCAGTGGAAACAGTAGACCATTGTGTTGAGCGTGTGGTAACAGCCGCACTTGCCCATCATTACACTGTGCTGCTGACCGCCGATCATGGCAATGCCGATAATATGGTGAATGAAGATGGCTCTCCCAATACACAGCATTCACTGAACCCGGTACCCCTGTTTGTGATCAGCAACGATTACAAAGGCCCTGTAAAATCAGGCAAACTGGGCGATCTGGCACCTACTATCCTGAAGATAATGGGCCTGCCTGTTCCAAAAGAAATGACCGGTGATATCCTGGTAAACCAGGGCGCCGGTAACTAAGAACAGTGACCGGAAGATCATTTATAAAACCCTGCAGGTATTGTGCCTGCCGGGTTTTCTGTTATTTTGCAGCATGATTATTAAAAAAGCGGCTTATCTTATTTCCAGTCCTTCGGTGGATAAATGCCCCAAGCCAGACCGGCCTGAATATGCATTCATTGGCAGGAGCAATGTGGGTAAATCGTCCCTGATCAATATGCTGTGCAATAACCAGAAGCTGGCCAAAACCTCCTCTGCACCTGGTAAAACACAAAACATCAATCATTTTACCATTGAAAGTTCGGCTACTGAAAAAGGGCCTTTGTCAAAATGGTACCTGGTCGATCTGCCGGGCTATGGCTATGCCAAGGTAGCCCAGAAGCAACGCAGAAGCTGGAGCCAGATGATTGAAAACTACCTGCGCAAAAGAGAGAACCTGATAAATATTTTTGTGCTCATCGACAGCCGTCATGAGCCGCAGAAAATAGATCTTGAATTTGTCAATGACCTGGGCCGCTGGGAAATTCCGTTCACGCTGGTATTCACCAAATCTGATAAAGAAAAACCCGGCCGTGTAAATGCCAATGTAAAAGCCTTCCTGGATGCCTTGCTGCAAACCTGGCAGTTCCTGCCCCAGAGCATTGTTACCAGTGCCATAAAAAAACAGGGAAGGGATGAAATATTGCAGATCATTGGAGAGCGAAACCTGGCTTTTGAAAAAGGCGAATAATGCCACCAACTTTATTCAACACTGGTGGACAATGTCAACCAATTGAAAGGAATGGAGGAGATGGGATAATGCAGCTGGCGGCCTGCCAGCCGTATAAGATAATAACCGGATCAATGCCGGTGACCAAACTGAAGCGGATACAATACCGGCCCGTTGTTTACAACCGGTAGCAACCGGGTTAGTCAGTTAACCCGGCAATAATTGAACCCGGTTAATTAACCACCTTATCTGCGCAGCAGCTGCTGGCAAATGCTTCCGGCTTGGCTTTGAAGGCAAAGCCCATTCCCAGTATATAGCCCATGGCTTCGCGCAGCGCATCATTGCTTTTAAACTGGGGATTGGTGTTGATGTCTGCATGTACTTCCATGTCTACATCATAGGCAATAAACAGGTTGCATAGCTCATAGGCTATTTCAATGCTTTTAGCCACCTCTACCAGCATCCTTTCCTTGATGTTGTACTTGTGGGTGGTTTTTTCATTGTGGATGTACATGAACCCGCCATTGTGTTCGCGCAGGAACACAATTACTGTGGCAAATTCTGTTTCATCTCCTTTAACCTGGCTGTCGGTACCAATGCAGACTTTCAGACGTGTTCCTTTTTCCGTTTCTTTTTTGATAGCCTCTTCTACTGCATCTTTGATAGGAAGGTTAATTGATTCTCCGTTAAATTTTCTCCAACGCATATTTCATGAGGTTTTTTGAAGTTACGCATTAAACCAGTTCCAACACACAGTAAATGCTTATCATATTATTAACAAGGGTGGATAAAGGGCCAGCAATGTATAAAAATGATAAGCCTGAACTTCCCTGCAAACAGGCGGCCTTGTTGCATTTGCAGCAAATGGCCTTCATATCCTGTATGGGCAGGATGGGTTGTTTTGTATTGTTATGCTAACCGTTAATACCTGTATCAGTATTGACCTGTGCTCAGCAATACCAGTGTGCAGGCTTCCATCGGTTGTATATTGTTTTGCCGGGCCAGCTGTTCCAGTTCGGGGTTTTCTGCGCCCGGGTTAAAAATAATACGCCTGGGATGGAGGGATAGTATGTAATCGTAGTAGGCTTTCTGGTTCTGTGCGTTGAGGTACAGGGTTACCGTATCGGTTTCTTCAAGGGAGGGGTGCTCAGTAATAATGGGTGTATTGTTTATACTGCCTGTTTTTCGGCCTATGGCTGTAACAGGATGGCCATGGGCAGTAAGCCGCTCTACTGCCAGGTAACTATACCTGGTGGGGTTATCAGATGCACCCAGTACTACTGTTTTTTTAGCCTTTTGCATATCTATCCGCATCAAATTACATGCTAAAGATGGTTAAAATAAATGATACCTGCGCCTGGGTATGGTTGCAACAATGTTTTCCAGTGCGCCGGGCAGTTGTGGATACCGGAAAACAAAGCCTTCCTGCAGCAGCCGCAAAGGCAGTACCCGCCTGCTTTTCAGCAATAGTTCGGTTTCTGTGCCTATCAGCCTGGCGCCGCATTGCAGCATGCATACGGGCGCAGGAATAGCCAGGCGACGACCGCAAATGCGGGCAAGTGTTTGTGAAAATATACGGCCGGTGACCGGGTTAGGACTGCTGGCATTGAACACACCTTCCAATGCTGTATGTTCCCATAAAAAAACGATGATGCGGCAAACATCGGTAACATGTATCCAGCTGAAATACTGGCTGCCATTACCCTGGTGACCACCAAGGCCCCATTTGGCCAGTGTAAGATAAGGCATCATCACACCGCCGTTGCCCAGTGTAATGGCCATACGCAGCGCTGCCTTGCGTGTAGCAGGTGTTGGCTGGCTGAAGAAACTGTGCTCCCAGCGCTGGCATACCTGCACGCTGAAATCCTCTTCAAGCCTGTTTTTACCGGATGTGCCCGTTAAACGGGCCAGCCACAGGGAAAGCCTGTCATAACTGGATAAATATTCATTGGCAGCTCTTTCTGCGCTGATCTCTCCGGTAAATTCATCCTGTGCATGCAGCGTGCTATGCCTGTAAATAGTGGCAGAGGCCGCATTGACCCATAAAGCCGGCGGATGTGCTGCCTGCCTGATGGCATCACCGATGGCTGTTGTTGTATTGATACGGCTGTCAAAGATGGCGGCCTTATTTTTTGCAGTGTACCTGCAGTTGACTGATTGGCCAGCCAGGTTAATAACCACATCGCAGCCATCTATCATCCTGCTCCATTCCCCCTGGTCTTTGCCGTTCCATTGCACCAGCCTTACATTTTCGGGCAATGGCCGGGCAGTATGAAAGCGGTTGTTAGATGCGCCGGTACGCCCTCTTGTAAGTAGTGTAACCCGGTTCTCCTTACTGAAGAATGCGGCCATCGCTTCCCCGATAAAACCTGTACCGCCTGCAATAACAATGTGTAGGTTTTGCATACATTGATCCTTGTATTGTTGTTTAATGAATGGTTATGCTGGTATTGGGCAGCACTGTTTGCTGTGCTTTTTTCCGCAGGCTGAAAAAAATAAACAGGTTAAGAAAATGCATGGCGCCCAGCAGCAGGATGATAAAACCGGTTTTAACACTTAACCGTTCTATTGCAGCCTGCAGGTTGCCTATCTGGTGCTCCTCCTGCAGGGTATACACAGCATAGCCGATATTGATAAGATAAAAACCTACCAGTAACAGGTTGTTTACACTGCCGGCCAGTGCCGTGTTGCCATGAAAAATGTCTACAAGAAAAACCTGGCCATGTTTAAACAATGTGCGTGCCACCCAGATGGTTAAACCAATGCTGAGTAGCAGGTAAAGGCAGTAGGTGAGGATAACGTAGTTCATAGATTGTATGTTTGATATTTTTATTTTATTGATAATATAGAAATTTCAGTAAAAATTGAAATATTGATCGCTAAATAAAGCCGGGATAACCGGCTTTATAAAAGCTTTTCGGGGGTTATTTGAACAGCTTGATAAAACTGTTCAGGAACCAGTTTTCTTCCGACCTGATGATGGTATCAATCGTTTTCTCTGCATGGCCCGCAAATTTGCGGATGCTGCCAATGGTATCGGTAAAACCTTTGATCTCGGGATCTTTTTTATCTCCCTCTATTTCGGTTAACTGGTTCAGTACTTTCAGCATGGGGTCCAGTTCTCTTTTTTTGCGCTGCGCCATAATGCGGGTGGCTACACGCCAGATGTCTTTGTCTGCTGAAAAATATTCTTTCCTGTCACCTTGTACAATCACTTTGTCTACCAGGCCCCAGTCCATCAGTTCACGGATGTTCATGTTAGCATTTCCCCGGCTGATATTGAGTTGTTCCATTACATCATCGGTACTCAATGGTTCATTGGCAATCAAAAGTAACGCGTGCACCTGGGCCATGGTACGGTTAATACCCCATTGGCTGCCCAGTACACCCCAGCTTTGAATAAATTGTTGTTTGGCTTCCTGCAACTTCATGCCCCAAAACTATGTCAGGTTTCTGAAATTTCAAAATTTATTGAAAAGTAAAAATTAAACTTTAATACCGTGGAACAGGGCAGGGGACGCCATCTTTTTCGCTGTTCTGCCAGGGATGAATTTGTAATGCCAGGTAGCCGCCGCCATTGGGCAAACTGGATTTGCTGAAGAGCCAGCCCAAATTATGCAGCCCTACGATCAGGGGACCGGCTTTTACAGCAAGCCCCAGCCAGGTATTGCCTTCAGATGTATACTGGATAGGAAGATAAACACCCCATGCTTTGGTTTCCCAGCGGGGTGTGATAGCCAGTATGGTCAGCTCTCTTGTATTATACTGGTTAAAATCGCGGATAGAATAAAACGGCAGTTGCAGCTCGGCATTGACATAAATATTGTAGGGAAAACTTTTATCGAAATTCACCAGCAGCCGCATGGGGTTATTGATGGTAAAATTGCCGCGTAGCGTATCCATTTGCTGAACAACCGTACGGAGGCTGTCATTGAGCTTGCGCAGGCTGAAATTGTTTCTGTTAAAATGCCCGAATTTACGGTCGAGGTCGCTGGCGTATACATTGGGTTTAATGCCCGAAACTGCTGTGCTGTAGCGGCCGTAATCGTAGGTGTTTTTACCGATATCGAGAAGGGCTGCGGCTATTTTCCAGTTGTATTCCTGCGGTTGTTCGCCGGGTTTATACGTATTGCTGAAATCGTCGGGGTAGCGTACATATTCCACCCCCAGATCGAAGCCCAGGCCCCAGGAAGTACCTTTCATAAAATTGCGGTAATTGCTCCATACCGATTTATTGCTGTCGAGCACATCGAAATTCTTTGAATAACCGTATACCGCATTGCCATCGACCAGGCGATAATCGTTTACGGCGGGATTGTCTTTTGCAAAACTGAGCTTATTCACCCTGCCGTATCCGCCGTCAACCGCATTCATAATACGCAGCTGGATACCTGCCTGCCATCTGCCTACCTCATTCTCGCGTAATATACGGCTATAGCCCAGGTTATACTCAAACCAGCTGCTGGTTTGCATATTGGCCTGAAAATAGGGTGTCAACATGTTGCGTTGCATAAAATCTGTCACCTTCTTCATACTGTCCGACCAGTAAAAAGGGCTGGCATAAGCATGAACATAATTACGCAGGTTGATCCCGAAACTAACGGCTGATTCGTGGTTGATACGGTATTGCACATGCAGCAGGTTCAGTGTTCCGCTTACCTGGGCTGTACGGGCAAAATAGCCTGGTTTGCCTTTCAGTACTGCAGAATCAATATGGCTGAAAAGACCGTATTTCTGGATAGTGGCTGCATTGGAGATGGTTTTGCCCTGTATGCCGAAAATGGTCACATCCCACCGGTAAGGGGCATCCAGGATGGCTGCGGGGTTATAATCGCTCGACATACTGCCGGCATAGGGAGTGCCATGCAGGGCCTGGAAACCCTGTGCATGCAGGCGGTTAATAGTACTCAGCAGTAGAAAGAGAAATAAAGAATTAACAATGGCTTTTATCTGTGATGCAGATAGCACAGCAGGTGAGGTATTTGTTTGTGTCATTACAATGGTTCTATCACTGGAATGGAAATAATAAAGGAAAAGGTTTGTTGCCCCGGCTGTTATAAGTTGCCGGATAGCTTGTTTTTACTGGGTTTTTGTGTTGGCTAAGGACTAAGGATAGAGGGCATTGTTATGCGCATAGCTGATGTATGAACTTCCATAAGTGTATTTTATATGCTGATTATAGATACTTATGGCACGGAAATCGCTTCTTTTAAAAGAATGATTGCATATTTGCAGTCAGCACAGCTAGCTTCAAATATCGGTCCAATGTTATAAACGGTAATTGTGGAAGAAATGTTGTTCGTGGGGGGTGGCCTGATGTGCTCAAATAGCAGCAGTGATGCTTATTTCAGGTATTGTAATGAAAAAAAATTTATACTATTGTATTCTGAATATGCAAATCTGTTTTTAACTTTCGTATTCATTCTTACAAAATAACTCATCCCATGGCAAAAGCAAATAAAAAGAAAGCTGTAAAAAAAGCTGCGCCGAAGAAAGCTGCTCCTAAAAAAGCTGCGAAAAAGGCCGCGCCCAAAAAGGCTGCGAAGAAAGCTGCACCTAAGAAAGCCGCAAAAAAAGCTGCTCCTAAAAAGAGCATAAAAAAAGCCGTTAAGAAGGCTGCTGCAAAAAAAGCCGCTCCTAAAAAAGCTGCGAAAAAAGCTGCACCTAAAAAGGCCGCCAAGAAAGCCGCTCCCAAAAAAGCTGTAAAAAAAGCCGCCCCTAAAAAGGCTGCTCCTAAAAAAGCTGCACCTAAAAAGGCCGCAAAAAAAGCCGCTCCTAAAAAAGCTGCCAAGAAAGCTGCACCTAAAAAAGCCGCGAAAAAAGCTGCTCCCAAAAAGAAACAGGATGAAGCGGTGAGCATTGTTGAAGAAGAAGTTGTAAGGCCTACATTGTTCGATGATGCTGATGAAGCACCTGAAACTGCGCCTCATTCTATCGAAGAAGACGATGACAACGACATCAATCTGGAAGAAGATGATGATGCGGAAAATTAACCGCCCGGTTGAATATATTAGTAAAAAGCTTCCCACAGGGAAGCTTTTTACTTTTCAGTAGGCTCCGGTACATATTGCTGCCAAGGCCTTAGGGTGCATAAAAAGGCCGTTCAATGCCGCCAGGCGCCCCTTTGTGCATGATACAATAAAAAAGCCCCGGAACGGGGCTTTTTTATTGTATTTGAACTGGTCAAAATATAACGGTATTATACCAGCATGCGCAGGGGCTCTTCCAGTAATCCTTTCAGGGTTTGGAGGAAGGCTGAACCTGTTGCGCCGTCCACTACACGGTGGTCGCAGCTAAGGGTAACTTTCATTACATTACCTGGTTTGATTTCACCGTTTTTCACCACAGGCACCTGGTTAATGGCACCTACGGCCAGGATGCAGGCATCAGGCGGGTTGATGATAGCGGTAAACTGGTCTATGCCAAACATACCCAGGTTAGAAATGGTGAAGGTGCTTCCTTCCCAATCTGCGGGCTGCAATTTTTTATCCTTTGCTTTCTGCGCGTATTCTTTCACCTCGGTGGCAATCTGGCTTAGCGGTTTGGTATCGGCAAAACGAACCACCGGTACCAGCAGGCCTTCTTCTACTGCCACAGCCACACCTATATTCACATGATGGTTGATGCGTATTTTATCGCCCAGCCAGCTGCTGTTTACTTTGGGGTGTTGCTTTAATGCCACAGCTACGGCTTTCAGCACAATATCATTAAAGCTGATTTTTACTTTGCTTACTTCATTGATACGGCCGCGGGCTTCTACTGCTGCATCCATGTCGATGCTCATGGTGAGGTAGAAATGAGGTGCCGAAAACTTGCTTTCTGCCAGCCTGCGGGCGATGGTTTTACGCATTTGCGAAACAGGTATTTCGTCGAAGCTTACCTGTCCGGCGGGGGCCGCTGGGGCAGATGCTGCCGGCGCGCTGGTAGCATCTGCGGCTGCAGTGCTTGCTGCAGGTGCTGCAGACGGTGTAAAACTGTCTACATCACGTTTAACAATGCGGCCATTATCACCACTGCCCTGTACATATTTAAGATCGACGCCTTTTTCTTCGGCCAGTTTTTTAGCAAGGGGGGAAGCCACGATACGGCCTTCATTAACCACCTGTTGCTGGGCAGCAGGCTGTGCCTGTGCAGGCGCTGCGGTTGCTGCAGGTGTGCTGGCAGCAGGAGCCTGTGTTTGCGCTTGTGTAGGCTGTGCAGCTGCACCACCTTTTGTGGCTGCCACCACCTGGTCAACATTGATTTTGCCGGGCTCACCGATAATGGCCAGCAGGTCGTTCACAGCGATTTTTTCGCCTTCTTTGGCACCTGCATACAACAGGGTACCGTTTTTATAGCTTTCCAGTTCCATAGTGGCCTTATCGGTTTCAATTTCGGCCAGTATATCACCTTTCTTAACGGGATCGCCCACTTTTTTATGCCAGGCGGCAATCACACCTTCTGTCATGGTATCGCTGAGGCGGGGCATCAGCACCACTTCTTCCATATTGCTGATATCGGCAGTAGCCGCTGGTGCGCTTGTTGCGGGTGCAGCCTGCTGTTGCGGGGCAGGGGCTGTGGCCTGGGGTGCTTCGGCAGGGGCCTGCTGTGCCGGAGCAGGTGCTGCTCCATTGCTGCCACCGGAATGCTGTGCCACCAGTGCGCTGATATCTTCACCCTGCTTGCCGATAATAGCCAGCAGGTCGTTCACTTGCAGTTTATCCCCATCTTTGGCGCCAACATGCAATAAAGTGCCTTCCTGGTAACTCTCCAGTTCCATGGTAGCCTTATCGGTCTCAATTTCTGCCAACAAATCTCCTTTCTTTACGGTATCACCCACTTTTTTGTGCCAGGCAGCAATCACACCTTCTGTCATGGTATCGCTGAGGCGGGGCATTAAGATCACTTCGGCCATAGTTCGATTGCTCTTTTAAAATGAGCCGTGAAATTACAGCAAAATGCAATAGCGGCAATTAGCTTTTTTTGGTGTCAGATTGGCCAGGCAGGCCTGTTGTTGAAGAGAAGCTGCGCTGAAGCGATCAATGCGCTCAATATAATATTGCCGTTAATTTTTATACCAGCTGCTATCACCGGCTTAGGCTATACAATGCCATCAGGATGGTTTATAATCGGCCATCTGCAGGCGGTGATGGCAAAAATCATATTCCTGTACATCATTGCTGCTTACAATAACCAGTTTATGGCCTGCATAACCCTGTATCAGTTCATGGTACAATGCATAGCCGGCAGTATCCAGGTTGGTGCAGGGTTCATCCAGCAGCAAAACAGGGCAATTGGCAAAAATGGCCTGTGCCAGTTTGATGCGTTGTTTCATGCCACTGCTGTAATAGCGCATCTGTTTGTGTGCTGCATGTTCCATTTGCAACAGTGTGATGATCTTTTCGGGGCTAAGTCCCGGCTGAAAGGGTTTGAAGCCTGCATGAAAACGGAGAAATTCAATAGCCGTCATTTCTTCTATCAGTTCGAGATAGGGGGCTGCAATGGCCAGTTGCTGAAAAAAAAGCTCCGGTTCAATAGAACCGGTGTTTTGCTGGTATTGTACATCACCTTCACTGGCCCCGATGGCGCCGGCGATCACCTGCAGCAGGGTAGATTTGCCTGAACCGTTCGATCCGATAATGGCATAAGCATTACCTGCCTCAAAACGGTAATCAATATGACGGAAAATCCAGTCCCGGTTAAAACGTTTGCCGGCACCGGTTAGCTGGATGATCATGGGAAATTCTGGTTGAAACTGCCAAACGGGTTAATCTTCTTCTTCAGCAATACCTGCTGCGGAATATCTTTTGATGATACCGCGGCCGCTTTCCCGGATAAAAGTGAGGATATCATCGCGCTCGTCAGTGGCTGAAAATTCTTCTTCAATAAATTCCAGCGCCTGTGAAATATTCATGCCTTTGTTATAGATAATGCGGTAAATATCCAGGATATGGTTGATCTGCTGCAGGCTGAAGCCCCTTCTTTTCAATCCTACACTGTTAACACCACCATAACTCAACGGGTTTCTTACAGCTTTGATATAAGGAGGCACATCTTTGCTTACCAGGCTGCCTCCGCCGATAAAAGCGTGACTGCCAATGCGTACAAACTGGTGAACGGCGCAAACACCGCCGATAACCGCCCAGTCGCCCAGCATCACATGCCCGGCCAGCTGGGTATTGTTGCTCATGACAACATGATCGCCGATGGAGCAGTCGTGGGCAATATGGCAATAAGCCTGGATGAGGCAATCGTCGCCAACGGTGGTTTTACCCCTGGCTTTGGTACCCCTGTTCACAGTAACAAATTCGCGGATGGTAGTATTGTCGCCTATTTCCACCGACGATTTTTCGCCGGCAAATTTGAGGTCCTGCGGGATACCGGCGATCACTGCCCCGGGAAAAATGCGGCAGTTTTTGCCAATGCGCGCGCCTTCCATAATGGTTACATTACTACCTATCCAGGTACCTTCTCCTATCTCTACATCCTGGTGGATCACCGTAAACGGGTCGACCTTTACATTTTGCGCCAGCCTGGCGTTAGGATGAATATATGTGTGCGGATGAATCATGTTTTGTTTTATTCCGGCCATTGACAAAAAAAGCCAGATAAAAATCTGGCAGCGCAAAAATAGGCTTATTCTACATATTTTAGGAAGACAGGTGCGAAGCTGTTGTTAAAAGCAGCCAGCTTACTGCCTCAAACAGGCGGTTGGGCCACCCAGCAGGCCCAACCTTAAAAAAAGCTGAAAAGAATCCTGTTTAATGGGCACGAAAAAACGGGCTTTCAGGGGGCTTTTCCGGACATTTTTTGTCCCCATTATATTACTGAAAAAAGCCCGACGATCCCATTACTGCACGGGAAATCTTTCTGCACAAGCCTGTGTGTATTATTTTTTAATGGAGTAGGAAAACTTTTCTAAATTGTGTAAAAGCCGGCAGAATTAGTGGTATAACCCTTCATGGATGTGTATAAACGGGTAAAACCAGTGGATTGTTTGTGAATTGAAATAGGATAAATATTCAGCGTATAAATTTTTTTGCAACCAATTTTACTCCCCTATATTCGCCGTCCTTTACTCAATGGGAAATATTAAAGGAAAAAATATTACGGCGGTTTTTTGTACCTGTTACAAGCCCTGCCGGAGATAGACAAAGCTTGAAAGGTAACAGGTTGCGGCTGCTGGCCTGAGCTGTTCCCGAAACCCCCGGCGAGGATTGGTGAACAACTGTTTACTAACCCGTAGAATTGCATGTACAATGGAGTTAAGCAACATTAATAAGGACAGGAAAGGCAGGCGCAAGACCCCTTCAGTTGATCTTAGTACCATGGTATATGGCAAAGTGCCGCCCCAGGCGAAAGAGCTGGAAGAAGCGGTGCTGGGCGCCATTATGCTGGAAAAAAGTGCATTTGACAATGTGATCGAGATTATCAAGGCAGAATGTTTTTACGTAGATGCCCATCAGCTTATTTTCAAGGCTTTCCAGAGCCTGGCACAGAAAAGCATGCCCATCGATATTCTCACGGTAGTGGAAGAACTGAAATCAAAAAACGAGCTGGACCTGGTGGGTGGCCCCTATTACATTACCAAGCTGACCAATGCGGTGGTGTCTACGGCCAATATCGAAGCCCATGCGCGTATTGTACTGCAGAAATTCATTCAGCGTGAGCTTATCCGCATCAGCGGTGAAATTATCGGGGATGCCTATGAAGACAGCACCGATGTATTCGACCTGCTGGATGAGGCGGAACAGAAAATGTTCAACATCACCAACAACTACCTCAAGAAAAACTACGACGATATCGGGAGCGCCCTGGCCAAAACCATTAACCGTATTGATGAGCTGCGCAATAAAACCGAAGATATTTCAGGGGTACCCAGCGGCTTCCCTTCACTGGACCGGGTTACTTATGGATGGCAGCCTTCTGACCTTGTGATCCTGGCGGCCCGTCCTGCGGTAGGTAAAACCGCTTTCGCCCTTAACCTGGTGCGCAATGCGGCCATGAACCCTACCAAACCCACACCGGTAGCGTTTTTCTCTTTGGAAATGAGTGCTGCACAGCTGGTGCAGCGTATCCTGAGCGCCGAAAGCGAGATCATGCTGGAAAAGATCAGCCGTGGTAAACTGGAAGATTATGAATACCAGCAGTTGCATTCCAAGGGTATCAAACGCCTGGAACAGGCGCCTATTTTTATCGATGATACAGCTGCGCTGAACATATTTGAATTCAGGGCCAAAGCCCGCAGGCTCGTGAATAAACATAAAGTGGGCTTTATTGTGATCGACTATCTCCAGCTGATGAGCGGCAGCAATGATAAGAACAGCAACCGTGAGCAGGAGATCAGTACTATTTCGCGTAACCTTAAAACACTGGCAAAAGAGCTGCATATACCCATCATTGCACTGAGCCAGTTAAGCCGTGCGGTGGAAACGCGTAAAGAAAGCAAGATGCCGCAGCTGAGTGACCTTCGTGAATCGGGTGCCATTGAACAGGATGCCGATATGGTAATGTTCATTTACCGCCCCGAGTACTACGAAGTGATGAACAATGAAATGGGCGAAAGTACCCGTGGTGAAACCCATGTGCGTATTGCCAAACACCGTAATGGTTCGCTCGAAACCATTAAACTGCGTGCTTTACTGCATATACAGAAATTTGAAGAATGGGATAGTGATGATGGTATCAACGGACTGGCAGGCGGTGGCGGCGGCAGCTGGAAACCGCTGGGGCCAAGTGCACCTGCAGGTGGTGGCGCCGGTGCCGGTGGTGATGAGGGCGGCAAATTTTTCATACAAAAAGGCAGCCGCATGAATAGCGGGGAGTTTGATGAAGGGTTTGAAGGTGACGCACCGTTTTAAAATGATTCGAACTAATTGAAGCATCCCCCGGGATGCTTTTTTATAACCTGCTGTTTATGCAGGAACAATGGATCATATACCGCTTACTGTTTGCTCCTGAAGATATTTTGGCATGGTACTTCTTTTTTTTCGCGGGTGGCAGTATTATTGCTGAAAACCAGTAAACATTTTAGGGTGAAACCGGGCAAAGCATTCCTGATGGAATGTGTAAAGCCGGGTTTCACCTGACCACTGAAATACAAACAGATGAAAACACGATTGGTATTGGGATGCCTGCTGTTGTGGACCTGCTGCCTGCAGGCCCAGAAAGTTAGCCTGCGGATGAACCTGGATAAAGGGGCGGTTTTTTATCAAACCATTACAGCCGATCAGGAGCTGGAAGCACAATCCATAAAAATACCCCAAACATTTACTATTGTTTACAAAGGGGAAGTGGTAGATAAAAATGCTGACAGCAGCATGCTGTTAAAGCTTACTTATACCATCATACGGATGAAACAGCAAAACCCGATGGCCGGTACACTGGAATATGATTCCCGTAAGCCTGATTCTGCCAGCCAGGGCCTGCGCTTCTGGAATGAACTACTGAATAAACATTTTACAGTTAAAATGCAGCCGAACGGACAGATCACTGATATCACGGAAATGTCTATGACCAATATCCCCAAAGAAAAACTGCTTTCCAATATCCGCAATAACCTGAGCCTGCTGCCTGATAAACCGGTAGGTATTGGTGACAGCTGGCAATCGATCGCTGCACAGGAAGATCAGCATATCAAGCTGCTGACCACTTACCAGGTTACCGGGAGAAAAGACGGCCTTACTTCTGTCTCCGTTCATTCAAAAGTGATCGCTGATACGGATAACAGTGATGCCGGTTCGCAAACAGGAACAATGGATATTGATGAAAAAACAGGGCTGGTAGCGCAATCCAACCTGCAACAAATATTTAAAATGAATACCAATGGTATGCAGGTGAACCTGAACGGTAAGCTGTCTATATCAACCGGGAAGGAGAAGCCGGAATAACCATGCAGCCGGTGATAAAACGGAGCGTTGATACCGGAATAATTATTTCTTTTACAAAAAAAAGGACCTATTGCAAAGGCCAGCGGATCATTGTGCTGCCAGCCTGCAATAAAAGCAGATGTATAATATTAAGTGGAATGGCGTTTCCTTATTTCTATGAACCGGGTGTAAAACCGACAGACCCGGTGTATACACTAAGTGATGAAAGCAGCAAACATGCTGTTCAGGTATTGCGTATGCGTGCAGGCAGCCGGCTGGTACTGGCCAACGGCAAAGGCGACCTGCTTACGGCAACCGTTGCAGAGGCTGACAAAAAACGCTGTACAGTACAGGTAACAGAAGTCGTACACCGTGATGCGGGCAGCCGCACAATACGTATGGGTATTTCCCTGCTTAAGAATGCAGGCCGGCTGGAATGGTTCCTGGAAAAAGCAACAGAAATCGGTATACATGAAATTATACCCCTTGTATGCCAGCGCACCGAAAAACAACATTTCCGTTATGAAAGAATGCAGCATATCCTTGTTTCGGCAATGTTGCAAAGTGAGCAGGCCTGGCTGCCTGTGCTGCAGCCACCCACCGCCTTTAAACAGGTGGTATCGGATGCTGCGGCAGCACAAAAACTGATAGCACACTGTGAAGAGCAAACAAAGCATAATATACCATCACTGAAACTGGCACAGGATGTGCTTTTGCTAATCGGCCCCGAAGGCGATTTTACACCCGATGAAATACAGCTGGCCCTGCAGTCGGATTATCTGCCCGTAACACTTGGCACTACCCGGCTGCGCACTGAAACTGCCGGTGTGGTAGCTGCCGCCCTTTTGGCCAATAACTATAACCATTAAAAAACATGTACATGAAGAGATGCTTATACGCTGTTGCCGCCCTTGTTCTTTTCGGTTGGTGGGCCTGCAGGAACAAACCTGTAAAACGGGTGGTGATCCGCGATACCACGATCAACAAAAAAACTTCTTACAACGATCTGTTCCTCGATAGTGTTCAGCTGGAGCAGTTCCTGGCAACAGATACCGGGTTTAAAAAATACGAAGAACAATACCTCACTTTTTATAAGCAGCGTAACTATGAGTATGCCTGGTTCGACAGCGGCGGCCTCTCTGAACAGGCACGCAACTTTATGAACCTGTTATCGGGCACTATAGTACAGCTGCAGGACAGCAGCCTGTACAATGACAAGCTGAGCAAACTGTACGATTCATTTGCTTCCGATTCGCTGAAGCGGAATAAAAAAGCTGACCTGCTCAAGACCGAGCTGTATTTTACCGGCCAGTTTTTTGCTTATGCGGCCAAAGTGTACAAGGGCAGTGATATTGATGCGGCTGAGCTGGGCTGGTTTATACCGAGGAAAAAACTGGATCTCACCGCTTTGCTCGATTCGGTGATCACTTCCAAAGGAAAAGATGCTTCGCAATATGCACCACTTAACCCGCAGTACCAGAAACTGCAGGATTACCTGGTGAAATATTTCAGTTTGCAAAAAGAACATACCTGGGATTCTATTCCCAAAATTGCCAAGCCACTTCGCAAAGGCGATTCTGCTGCGGTAGTAGGGCTTATCAGGCAAAGGCTTGCCTGGTTGGGTGATATGGATTCCAGTGAAGCACTTGACGATTCTTCAAGGGTATTCGATTCTACTTTGTTTAAAGCTGTTAAATCTTTCCAGCGAAGGATGGGGCTTTCTGCCGATGGTGTGGTAGGTGCCAAAATGATAGATGAGCTGAATGTGCCTTTGAACAGCCGGATACAGCAGATACTGGTGAACCTTGAACGGGTGCGCTGGATGCCTGCACAGGCCGATTCCAACTATGTGCTGGTAAATATTCCCGAATATAAACTGCATGCATACGATTCGGCTAAACCGGCATTCGATATGAATGTAATTGTAGGTACCGCTGCCAACAATACTGTTATTTTCAGCGGCAAGCTGAAATATGTAGTGTTTGCGCCTTACTGGAATGTACCCAGCAGTATTGTTCAGAAAGAAATTGTACCGGGTATGCAGCGCGATAAGAGTTACCTGGCCAGACACAATATGGAAATCACCGGCCGCAGTGGCGGGCTACCCGATGTGCGGCAAAAGCCAGGCCCCGGTAACTCACTGGGACAGGTAAAGTTTTTATTTCCGAATAACTACAATATTTACCTGCACGATACACCCAACCACGACCTGTTCGACCAGTCGAGCAGGAGCTTCAGTCATGGGTGCATCCGCCTGGCAGAGCCCAAGAAGATGGCGCAGTTCCTGTTACAGGACCAGCCTGAATGGACAAGTGGCAAAATTGATACGGCCATGCAGGCCACTAAAGAAAAATGGGTGACTGTTAAAAAGCCGGTGCCGGTATTTATCGGCTATTTTACAGCCTGGGTTGACAGGGATGGGAAGCTGAACTTCAGAAAAGATATTTATGGCCATGACCAGAAAATGGCAGATAAACTGTTTGTGAAGTAGGTGCCTGGTACCTACTCCTCAAACACCGGAACGGGAAACAGTAATAAAACAACTGTTTCCCGTTCCTTATTGAACCCTTTGTTGATCATTGCTGCCAAAAAATAACCATCACTTCTTACATTCGTATAAACAAGCCGTAACATGCAGTTGATTGAAGTAACCAATGCCGCTACAGCCAAAGAATTTTTACAGGTGAATGTATTGCTTAACCAGGGCAATCCCAATTATATCCGCCCGATAGACAAAGAAGTGGAGGATGTATTTGATCCTACTGTAAACAAGCTGTACAAATATGGTGAAACACGCAGGTGGATATTGAAAGATGCATCCGGCAGGCTGGCAGGCCGTATTGCGGCTTTCACCAATTCAAAATATGTAAACAAAGGGACGGAGTTTGCGACCGGCGGCGTGGGCTTTTTTGACTGTATCAACGATCAGCAGGCAGCCGGTCTTTTATTCGATGCAGCCAGGGAATGGCTTAGCAGTAAAGGAATGGAAGCCATGGATGGCCCTATCAATTTTGGTGACCGCGATAAATGGTGGGGACTGATGGTGGAAGGCTTTGACATAGCACCCATATACGGTATGTCGTACAACCCGCCTTATTACGAACAGCTGTTTGAAGGATATGGTTTTGAAAATTATTACAACCAGTATTATTATGCCATGGCAGTAAACGACCCCCTGCCTCCGCGTTTTGCAGAGCGGCATGCAAAATTCAAAGCCAAAACCGATTACAGCGCCACGCATATCTCGCTCAATAACCTGGAAAAACACGCAGCAGATTTTGCCACGGTATACAATGCCGCTTGGGCCCAGCATGGTGAAGCCAAAGAAATAACGCCGGAGCAGGTAATGAAGCTGTTCAATAAGATGAAGGCCATTATGGATGAAAGACTGATCTGGTTTGCCTACTATAAAGATGATCCCATAGCCATGTGGATCAATATCCCGGATATCAACCAGTACTTCAAACATTTTAATGGCAAGCTGGGATTGCTGCAGAAGCTGCGCCTGCTGTGGATGAAGAAAAAAGGTGCCTGCCGCATTTTTACCGGTGTGGCTTTTGGTGTGGTACCCAAATACCAGGCCCTGGGTATAGATTCTTTTATGATTTATGAAGGCGCGCTGCTGATACAGGGAAAGGGCTGGTACGACCGCTATGAAATGGGCTGGGCCGGCGACTGGAACCCGAAAATGGTGAATGTGTATAAAAACCTGAGTGCTACCCAGAGCCGGCGCATGGTTACTTTCCGCTATTTATTCGACCGCAGTAAGCCGTTTGAGCGTCATCCTGTAATGGAATACACCCGGTGAGGCCTTTCTTTAAACAGCATGCATGGAGGGAATAACATCGTACATCCCTCACCGTAAATCGTACATAACCCCCCGGCCGGGTGTTGATAACCCGCCGGCAGTAACCGCCAACTTCTTCTTATCTTGCATCTTGTATGGATAAGTTTATTGTTTCTGCGCGTAAGTACAGGCCCCAGACCTTCGATACAGTTGTGGGGCAGGCTCATATTACCACCACTTTAAAAAATGCCATTAAGAATAACCAGCTGGCGCATGCCTTTTTATTCTGTGGTCCGCGTGGTGTAGGTAAAACTACCTGTGCCCGTATCCTGGCCAAAACAATCAACTGCGAAAACCTGCAGCCCGATGGTGAGGCCTGTAACGAATGTAACTCCTGCCGTACATTTAATGAGGGCACATCCCTGAACATACACGAGCTGGATGCTGCGAGCAATAACTCGGTGGATGATATCCGCTCACTGGTGGAACAGGTGAGGTTTGCGCCGCAGGCAGGTAAATACAAAGTATATATCGTGGATGAGGTGCACATGCTTAGTGCCAGCGCCTTCAACGCGTTTCTGAAAACACTGGAAGAGCCGCCATCCTATGCTATTTTTATCCTGGCCACTACCGAAAAACATAAGATCCTTCCCACCATTTTATCCCGGTGCCAGATATTCGATTTTAAACGGATCACCTCTGGCGATACCGTGGGACACCTGGAAGATATTGCGCAGAAAGAAGATATCCAGGCCGAGAAAGCTGCTCTGCAGGTAATTGCCCAGAAAAGTGAAGGCTGTATGCGTGATGCGCTCAGCATTCTTGACAAGATTGTGAGCTTTACCAATGGCGAAGTAACCTACCGCAATACGCTGGAGCATCTGAATATACTGGATCACGATTATTATTTCCGGCTGCTCGAATACCTGCAACAGCAGGATCTTGCCGCAGCCATGTTGCTCTATGATGAAATTAACCGCAAAGGTTTTGAAGGTGACCTGGTACTTACAGGCTTTGCCGAATTTATGCGCAACCTGCTGGTATGTAAAGATGCCCGCGCTGCTGCACTGCTGGATGTGGTAGAGGGCATGCAGGATAAATACACGGCCGTAGCCGGCAAAACGCATGCAGCGTACCTGGTAAGCGCACTGAATATTTTAAACGAATCGGAGATCAATTATAAAATGGCCCGCAACAAGCGGCTGCATGTAGAGCTCACACTGATCAAGCTGAACTTTTTGCAGCAGGCATTGGAGCTGAGCGTGGAGAATGGTACAGTTGTTAAAAAAAAACAGCTGGATAATCCCGTTGCCATCAAACTGAGAAAAATTCCCTCCCTGCAGCAGAAAGCTGCGCCGGATAAACCTTCGGGAGCCAAATTATATATTGAGCAAACGCCGCCTGCACAGGCAAATTCCCCGCAGGAAGCCATGCCCCAGCAGGTGCAGCAGGTAAAACCACAGCCTGTTAAGCCGGTGATGCAACCGGTGGCTGGTAATACAGGTACGGCAACAGCTACCATCTCTGGTGGCATTAAGTCGAAGAAAAGCCTGCTAGAAGCACTGCGTGAAAAATACGGTGACCAGTACCGGATTGAAGAGGTGAGGGAAGCCGTTCCGTTGAACATGGAAAAACTGCAGCAGTGCTGGATGGAATATGCCGATAAAATGGAATCCCAGCAAAAACACTCCGCTGCCAATACCTTCCGCTCGGCCAGGCTGAGCATTGAATCGGATGTGCGTTTTATCGTCACTGTTTTTGCCCTTACCCAGCAACGTTTTGTAGAGCAGGAAAAAATGATGGTGACCGATATGGTGCAACAGGCATTCAATAACCGCGGCATCACTATGCAGATTGTAATTGAAGAAACAGAACAGGAAGCCGTTCCTGCGCATGTAGTGCTCAACAGCCGCCAGCGCTTTGACAAGATCGCCGAACAATACCCATGGGTAAAAGAACTGAAAGACAGGCTGAAAATGGAACTGGACTATTAATTACAAACCCGGGCTAAAAGCGGCAAGCCGGTAACTATGAACTCAAGTTGACAGTTATAGCGGCGAGCTGATAGCGATGAGCTGCGAGAAATGCATCTCGCGGAACACGCGGAAAGCGCAGAAAGGATGATCGTATTCAGGATGGCCTCGCAAAATAATTTATTCTATTTAACAGGACATTCCTGCCTCATAGCTGGAAGCTCATGGCTTGCAGCTATAAATACATGGATTATCCCGCAACTTGGGTTATGAGCACGGGATGAGGTGTTAGCCCGCTGAAAACGCGGTGAATACAGAAATGAAATATGTTTTCAGTAGGGGAATTTTTGCCAACAGAACAGTTAGCCTGTTTTTAAGAAACAGGTAACATGCATACAGCAATTACTTGTTGTATATTGGCTGAACGGTTGCGGCAGAAATCCGTTCTTCGCAGCCTGCACCCTTATATGCTGATTTAAACCCTTTCAGATGACAAACACAGGAATAATTGGACTGGTACTGATCATTGCCAATATCCTTTTCTCTTACAGGGGATTTTCCAACAGCACTTTCTACAACAAATATAAATTTGAGGTTGACCGGGTTAAGGTTCACAAAGAATATTATCGCCTTGTTACATCGGGCTTTCTGCATGTAGGCTGGCTGCATCTTATTTTAAATATGTTCAGCCTGTATGCATTTAGCGGTACTGTAGAAAGCAGCCTGGGCGGCTTCAGGTTCCTGGTCATTTATTTTGCGGGCCTTGCAGGCGGTAACCTGCTTTCGCTTTTTATGTACCGCAACAACAGCGGGTATACTTCTGTTGGGGCGTCAGGCGCGGTTTGTGGTGTCATCTTCGCTTCCATTGCGCTGTTCCCGGGTATCGGCATCGGTTTTTTCGGATTACCGTTTTCTATACCGGCATGGGTGTATGGGATTGCTTTTGTGTTGTACGCTATTTATGGGGTAAGATCAAAAAAAGACAATGTAGGGCACGAAGCGCACCTGGGCGGGGCGCTGATCGGTATGGTCATTGCATTGATCATGGTACCTGCAGCCATGATCTACAACTATATACCTGTTCTCATCATCCTGGTACCGGTGCTGGTGTTTATCTATGTGATCGTTACAAGACCGCATATTTTGCTGGTGGATAACCTGTATTATAAAAAGAACAAAAACCACTACTCCATCGACCACCGGTATAATGAAGAACGTTTTAACCAGCAGCAGGAAATTGACAGGATCCTGGATAAGATCAGTAAAAAAGGCATGTCTTCTTTAAGCAAAAAAGAAAAAGAAATGCTGGAACAGTATTCGAAGCGGTAACCGTATTCAGCCAGGCATCATTGGGTCCCGGTGAGGTGGTTCCTTCTTGTTTATAGCCCTGAGAACACTTTGTATTACATTCAGCGCCTGCTGGCGATCAGCAGGTTCAGGTCAGTGTATTTCAGGTCGAAACGCTGGCTGATATAAAAATTTGTCAATGCGCCTTTGTACAGGTAAATGCCATGGCGCAGGTTGAAATTATGCCATACCATTTCATCGAACCCGCCTTCATCACTGGCATCGAGCAGCAACGGCATCAGCACATTGCTGATGGCATGACTGGCAGTGCGTGCAAAACCGCTGGGTATATTGGGTACACAATAGTGTATTACATCATGCTTCAGGAAAACAGGTTTTTCATGCGTGGTCATTTCGCTGGTTTCAAAACAACCGCCACGGTCAATGCTCACATCAATGATCACGCTGCCGGGCCGCATGGCCATCACCATTTCTTCTGTAACCACAATCGGGCTGCGGCCGTTTTCATTACTTAAAGCGCCTACCGCCACTTCGCAGGTTTTTAGCTGTTTGGCCAGTATGCGGGGTTCAATAACACTGGTCCACACACGTACACCCAGGTTATTCTGCAGGCGTTTGAGGCGATAGACATTGTTATCGAACACCTTTACAGAGGCACCCAATGCCAGTGCTGTTCTGGTAGCAAATTCGCCTACCACACCGGCACCGATGATTATAACCTTGGTGGGAGGGATACCACTGATACCACCCAGCAAAACACCCTTGCCATTGTTGGCGCTACCCAGGTACTGGCCGGCGATCAGCATCACGGCGCTGCCGGCTATTTCACTCATACTGCGTACAATGGGATAAGTGCCGCTATCATCTTTCAGGTTTTCAAATCCCAGTGCAGTAATGCGTTTTTCCATCAGCTTTTCGATCAGCTCTTTCTTTAACAGGGAGAGATGGATCGGCGAGATCACCGTTTGATTCAGCTGCAGGTGAGGAATATCAGCTTCCAGTATGGGTGCACTTTTAATCAGTATAGGAGCCTTGAATACTTCGGCTTTATTATAAGCTATTTTGGCACCGGCTTCACTGTAATCTTTGTCGTTGTATTTGCTGCCTTCGCCGGCTTTGTGTTCAATCACCACTTCATGCCCGTTGCTTACCAGTACGGCAACAGCTTCGGGGATCAGTGCTACGCGTTTTTCCTGGAATGCGGTTTCTTTGGGAATGCCTATGGTTAACCGCGCGCCCTGCGGTTTAATATCCAGTTTCTCCTCCAGGGTCTCATAGCTGAAAGATGTGCTCACGATGGGCTTTCCTGCGGGCATAAAATTTATTCGTTTTCAGTTTTACAGTGGTGACAGGGGTTGGTTAAAACTACTCTTTTTTAGGGAGATTCAGGTAGATATTGTTAGTCGTCGGGTTTGGCCGTCAACAAATTGCAGCTCCAGCCGCAGTGTTTCATCCGGCAACAGTCCTGCGGCTCTTGCCGGCCATTCCACCAGGCATAAACTGCCGCTTAACAGGCAATCTTCCAAGCCTGCCTGTATGGCTTCTTCTTCATTTTTCAGGCGATACCAGTCCATATGATAAATAGTGCCCGCCACGGGGCTGCGGTATTCATTCACAATAGCAAAAGTGGGGCTGCTGATGGTGTCCCGCACCTGCAGGTATTCGCACAGGGCATGTACAAAAGTGGTTTTACCGGCTCCCATTTCTCCATGCAGGGCCCATATTTTATAAGGCTGGTATTGCTCCCATACTTTTTGTACAACAACCGGTAATTCAGTCAGCTGAAAAACGATCTCCATAATGCAAACCTAAACAACTTCGTTAAAAATCTTAACATTTAGTTGTTTTAAAGTACTTCATTCCCTGTATTTGTTACGGCTTTAACTGTTTAATAGCACTAATTGCAACAGTGTAAAAAAGATATTCCTGCTATCGATAAACACCCGGTGCGCTTGTTGGGTAATTTTGTACATCATAATCAATTCTAGGCTTTATACAACCCGATATGGAAAAAATAAAATGGAAAGTGAACGGGATGAGCTGCACCAATTGCGCTTTAACCGTACATAAATACCTGGAAGAGCAGGGACTTTCCAATGTGAAAGTAAATTTTATCGGCGGTGATGTGAGCTTCGATCTCAATGAACACACAACCGTACCCGCCATACAAAAAGGAATTGAGCAGCTCGGCTATCATGTAGATAATGGCCAGGTCAACACGACTGCTCAATCCCGTAAACTGTTCCGCAATCACTTGCAGCGCTTTTGGTTTTGCCTGGTATTTACGCTGCCGCTGATGGTACACATGATACCCGGTATACATGTTCAATGGCTGATGAACCCCTGGATACAGCTGGCATTAGCCATCCCGGTGTATGTGGTTGGAATGGATTTTTTTGGCAGAAGCGCCATCCGCAGCATCCGCAAGGGCATACCCAATATGAATGTACTGATAGCACTGGGTGCTACGGCTGCTTTTGTTTACAGCCTGGTAGGCACGCTGGGCCCTCATCCTGAACAGTACTTGTTTTATGAAACCACTGCTACCATTATCACCCTGGTATTCCTGGGCAACTGGATGGAAGACAAATCGGTGGAAACCACGCAGGCGGCATTGCGTAAGCTGGCCGTTACGCAAAAACTAATGGCCAATATGATCGCGTTCGACGACCAGTTCCAGGAGCATATATTCCCGGTAGAAAGCGTGCACCTGAAGGTTGGCGATCTTATCCTGATCAAAAGCGGCGAGTATGTGCCGATGGATTGTAAAATACTTTCCGGTGAAGTAAGTGTGAATGAAGCCATCATTACCGGTGAAAGCACACCGGTAGAAAAAAAGATGAACGACAAACTGATCGGCGGCAGCATGATTGAAAATGGGAGTGTAAAGGCTTATGTATCTGCCGTAGGCGACGATACAGTAATGAATCATATTCTGCAGATGGTAAAAGATGCCCAGGCCGAAAAGCCACCGGTGCAGCAGCTGGCAGATAAGATCAGCGCTGTTTTTGTTCCTGTCGTATTAAGTATTGCGGCCATTACATTGCTGGTGAATTATTTTATTGTGCATGTTGGTTTCTCCGCTAGTTTGTTACGCAGTATTGCGGTACTGGTGATTGCCTGTCCTTGTGCTATGGGGCTTGCCACACCGGCAGCAGTGGCAGTAGGTTTGGGCCGGGCTGCAAGAAAAGGTGTGCTGTTTAAAAATGCAAGAAGCCTGGAAGTGTTTAAAGATATCAGGCAGGTGGTATTCGATAAAACAGGTACACTCACCACCGGTGCATTCCGTTTATCTGGCTACCGGGTAGTAGCCCCCGGTGTGGATGAGGAGCTGTTTAAGCAAATAGCGTATTCACTGGAAAAATACTCCAACCACCCGGTGGCGCGGTGTATCGTGAAAGAATGGAAAGTAAAAAATGAACTGCGCTGGCAAAAAATAGAAGAGGTAAAAGGTTTTGGTATGAAGGCAACAGATAGGGATGGTAATGAATACCTGGCCGCATCTTATAAAGCAGTTATGAGTTTAACAGATGACATTGCACACAATGTATATATCGTCAGGAACAATGTACTGCTGGGCTGGATAGATACCGCAGATGATATACGGCCCGAAGCAGCAGGTGTAGTAAGCTGGCTGAAATCAAAAGGTATTAAAACCATTTTATTAAGTGGCGACACCATGCAGAAATGCAGCCAGGTAGCACGTACACTGGGTATCGATGAAGTGATCGCAGAGCAAACACCTGATCAGAAACTGGAGCGCGTTGCTTTATACAATCAACAGGCACCCACTGCTATGATCGGTGATGGTATCAATGATGCGCCTGCATTGGCTAAAGCAACCGTGGGTATTTCCCTGAGCGATGCTTCGCAGATCGCGATGCAGAGTGCACAGGTAGTATTGATGAACCATGGTTTACAGAACCTGCCGCTTTCCCTGGGATTGGGTAAGCATACTTACCTTACTGTAAAACAAAACCTGGCCTGGGCATTCCTGTACAATATTGTGGCCATACCGGTTGCGGCAGCAGGTTTGTTAAGTCCCGGTTTTGGCGCCCTGGTAATGGGCCTCAGCGATGTAGTGCTCGCCATTAATTCGGTGCGACTTAATTGGAAGAAGGTGGTGTGATGACGTGAATCGAGAGACGAGAATCGAGAAAGGATAAGTGCGACATGAGCGTTGAGTAGTGGAAAAAATTGCAATTTTACACCTATTTTTATAGGTTGTAGAAAAAAATGTTTCTACAACTACCGCAAAAAGAATTGGATATTTATAAAGCAGGAAAAATCCTTTGTTCTGCTTTGTTATAAAGCCACAAAAGCCTTTCCGGCTGAAGAACGGTTTAGTCTTACGCAGCAAATAAGAAGAGCAGCTTTATCTGTTCAACTGAACATTGCGGAAGGGTCTTCCAGAAAGTCTTTAACAGAAAGAAAAAGATTTTATGAAATTGCAAGAGGTTCTTTAATAGAAATTGATGCAGCGTTTGATTTGGCAGTTGAACTTTCTTTTGTTAAAGAAGAGGAGCTTCCTGATCTTGGTAACCTGCTGATAAGGTGTTATCAAATGTTAACTAAAATGATCTATCAATAAAATCTCGATTCTCGTCTCTCGATAATGGACAAGCCGTTAACCATACTACGCCACTACTGGCACCATTCCTCCTTCCGCCCTATGCAGGAAGAGATCATCCATGCTGTGCTGGAAAAAAAAGATACACTTGCCCTGTTGCCTACGGGTGGGGGTAAATCAGTCTGTTTCCAGGTGCCGGTTTTGCTGATGGAAGGTATGTGTATCGTGGTTAGTCCACTGATCGCATTAATGACCGACCAGGCTGCCAGCCTTGAAAAAAAAGGAATACCTGTTGCCGCATTGCATAGCGGACTTTCCACTGCAGAAGTGCGGCAGGTATTGGAAAAAGCCGCTGCGGGTGAATATAAATTTTTATACCTGTCTCCCGAAAGACTGGAAACGGCTGTTTTTAAAGAATACCTTCCTGCACTCGCTGTTTGTCTTATTGCGGTAGATGAAGCGCATTGTATTTCGCAGTGGGGATACGATTTCAGACCTCCTTATTTACGGATAGCAGCCCTGCGCGATGAGCTGAGAGGGGTACCGGTACTGGCTTTGACAGCATCGGCCACACCGCAGGTACAGGATGATATTATTGATAAACTGCAGCTGAAAAATGCGGCGGTGTTCCGGCAATCATTTGAACGGCCGGCATTATCCTACAGCGTATTTGAAACAGACAGTAAGATCAATAAGCTGCAGGAAATATTGAAAGCGGTACCCGGCAGTGCACTGGTTTATTGCAGCAGCAGGCGGCAGACAAAAGAAGTAGCCAGGTTATTGAACCTGCAGCAGCTAAGTGCCGGGTTTTATCATGCAGGCCTTACACAGGAAGAACGCAGCCAGCGGCAACAAAGCTGGATCGCAGGAGAAACCCGCATCATGGTTTGCACCAATGCTTTCGGTATGGGTATTGATAAAGCGGATGTACGTGTTGTAGTACATTATGATGCACCTGACTGCCTGGAAAATTATTACCAGGAAGCAGGCCGTGCAGGGCGTGACGGGCAGAAAGCGTATGCTGTACTGTTGTATCAACAGCAGGATATTACCGACCTGCAGCAACTGCCCGATATCCGTTATCCCTCTGTTAAAGAGATCAGGCTGGTTTACCAGTCCCTGGCAGATTACCTGCATATTCCTGTAGGTTCAGGAAAGGGCTTGTACTATGATTTTGACCTGAATGAATTTGTCACCAATTTCCGGCTGGATGTACACCTTGTAATGAATGCTATTAAAGTGCTGGAACAGGAAGGGCATCTTTCATTCAATGAAAATATTTTTCTGCCTGCACAGGCTGGCTTTATTGCCGGCCGAACGCAACTGGAACAGTTTGAGCAAACTTTTCCTGCACTTGAACCGGTGATCAAATGCCTGCTGCGTACCTATGAAGGTATTTTCAGCAATCGTGTAGCTGTATTTGAAAAACAGATCGCCCGGCTCTGCCGGATGCCTGTAGAGCAGGTAATACAGCAGCTGCAGCAGCTGAGTGCTTACGGTATCATTGAATACCTGCCGCAGAAAGACACACCCCAGTTGTATTATTTGCTGTCCCGCGCACCGGCAGCACACCTGGATATAAACCACGAACAATACCTGTTGCGTAAGGAACAATACAGGCAACGCGTAGAGATCATGCTGCAATACCTGGCATTGCCACAACAATGCCGCAGCCGTTTTATAGCCGCCTATTTCGGCGACACAGCTGTACCCGACTGCGGTATTTGCGATAATTGCCTGCAGAAAAAAAATGGCCGGTTATCAGTGGCTGAATTTAAACAAATAGAACAACAGATCTATAGCATGGTGAAAATGCAAACCATCACGGTAAAAGAGCTGGTTAGCCGGTTACAGCCTTTTAATAAGGACAAAAGCTGGGAGGTGATCAATTTCCTGCTTTCAGAAAGAAAAATACAAATGAATGAGTTCGGCGAACTGTTAGCAGGATAATGAACTGCTGCCCCGGAAAAAACGATATGATACAGGTAATAAAATGACGTTATTCCGGCTTGTTTTATACCGGGATAACGCCATCGCACATATGCAAAAAATGCAGGAAGCAGTAACTGCCGTTATAGAATAATTACCACAAACTTTTCTTTTTACTTCTGCCACCCAGTCCCAGTGCGCCCAGCAGGCTGCGGGTAATGATGCTTGCAGCAGTGCGGCCGGCCTGTTTAACAATGGGATTATCGAAAAAGCCCGGTTCTTTTTTGGCAGGCCGTTGTTCGGTTGTTTCCTGCTGTGTTTTTTCTGCGGCTTCTTCCAGTTTGGCAGTTAGGATTTCATAGGCGCTTTCATTGTCTACAGCCTGGTTGTATTTAGCTACCAGTTTACTTTTACTTACCAGTGCATCTATTTCTGCATCGCTCAGTACATCCATCCGGCTCCTGGGTGAGCAGAGCAGGGTATGCGCAAGCGGAGTAGGGATACCTTTTTCGTTAAGCAGGGTGATCAATGCTTCACCAATGCCCATTTGTGTAAGCAGCTCATCAGTTTTATAAAATGGGGTATCAGGAAAATTTTCTGCAGCCTGTTTAATGGTTTTGCGATCGGCGGCAGTAAAGGCACGCAATGCATGCTGTATTTTCAATCCCAGCTGGCTGAGGATAGAAGCAGGAATATCCTGCGGGTTCTGTGTACAGAAGAAAATACCAATGCCTTTGGAGCGGATCAGTTTGATCACGGTTTCCAGCTGCTCAAGCAGGGCCTGTGAGGCTTCCTGGAACAGCAGATGCGCCTCATCGATGAACATGACCAGTTTGGGCTTGTCAAGATCACCTTCTTCGGGGCAGGTTGCATACAACTCGGCGAGCAGCTGCAACATGAATGTTGAAAACAGTTTGGGACGGTTCTGCATATCGGTTACCCGTAAAATATTCACTTTACCCCTGCCGTCGTCGTTGATGTGAAGAAGATCTTCCACCATAAAACTGGGCTCGCCAAAGAAGATATCAGCACCCTGTTGCTGCAGCTCAATTACCTTGCGCAGGATAGTACCGGTAGAAGTGGTCGATATTTTGCCATAAGCTTTTTCAATCTCGGCTTTCCCTTCATCGGAAATATACTGAAGCACTTTAATAAAATCCTTCAGATCGAGCAGGGGCAGCTTCTGGTCGTCGCAATATTTGAATATCATCGATACTACTCCGCCCTGTGTATCGTTCAGCCCCAGTATTTTGCTGAATAAAATAGGGCCAAATTCACTCACCGTGGCCCTGAGCCTGGCGCCTTTTTCATCGCTCAGGGTAAGCAGTTCAACAGGATAGCCGGCAGGCTGGTAACTGATGCCCAGCTTTTCACAGCGTTCATTTATTTTGTCATTGGGTGTACCCGGCATGGCAATACCACTAAGATCACCCTTGATATCCATTAACAGCACGGGAATGCTGGCATCGCTCAGGCATTCGCTGATCAGCTGAAGCGTTTTAGTTTTTCCCGTACCCGTGGCACCGGCTATCAGGCCATGCCGGTTCATGGTTTTAAACGGCAGCTGGATAACAGCTTCTTTTACCACTTGTCCATTTAATATTGCAGATCCCAGCCGTGCAGATTCCCCTTTGAAGCTGTACCCGTCCTGTATCGTACTTAAAAACTGATCGTTCATAAAAAATGTTTGTGACTAAACTAATAAAGATTTTATTATTGCTGGTTGTTATCCGCCGGCAAATAAATGAATAATTCATCATTCCGGCTGCTAAATAAGCAAACTGCGGATAACATTTATACAGATTCAATCACTAAAAACTAGCGTATGCGTATGCGAAAAAAACTTTTGGTCTTTACGGCGGCAGCTATGCTTGCTGCAGCCGGAAAGGCACAAAAGGTGAATTTTACAGAATTCGACCTGAATAACGGTCTGCATGTAATTCTGCACCAGGACCGCTCAGCCCCTGTTGTTGCTGTTTCTGTTATGTATCATGTGGGCTCAAAAAATGAAGACACCGCCCGTACTGGTTTTGCTCATTTTTTTGAACACCTTCTTTTTGAAGGATCTGAGAATATCAAGCGTGGTGAGTTTATGAAAATTGTTTCTGCCAACGGTGGCCAGAACAATGCCAATACCACACAGGACCGCACTTTTTACTACGAAGTTTTTCCCTCGAACCAGCTGGAGCTGGGATTATGGCTCGAAAGTGAGCGTATGATGCATCCCGTGATCAATGAAATCGGCGTAAAAACACAGAATGAAGTGGTAAAAGAAGAAAAACGGCAGAGCTTCGATAACCGCCCTTACGGAAAATTTGTACCCGAGATATTCAGCCGTCTTTTTGTAAACCATCCCTACCACTCATCAGTTATCGGCTCAATGGAGCACCTGAATGCAGCAAAGCTGGATGAGTTCAAAGCCTTCTTCAAAAAATACTATGTGCCCAACAATGCAGTGCTCACTATAGCAGGTGATATTGACCCGGAAAACACAAAAGCACTGGTGAAAAAATATTTCGATGAGATACCGCATGGTAAGCCTGTTACACAGCCTCATATTGAAGAAGCACCCATGACAAAAGCGCTGACAGATACGGTGTACGATGCCAATATACAAATACCGGCTATTGGTATCGCCTATCGTATCCCCGGCCTGGATACCCGCGATTCAAAGGTATTGGAAATGGTATCTTCTATTTTATCGGGAGGCCCCAGCTCAAAGCTGTACAAGAAAATGGTAGATGAAAAAAAGGATGCGCTGGAAGTACTGGCATTCAATTATGCACTGGAAGATTACGGTGCTTATATTGCATTGGCCCTGCCCAATAACAATGCACCTTTGAACGATTTGCTGAAAGATATAGATGAGGAGATCAATAAAATTAAAACCAGCCTTATCAGTGAATCAGATTACCAGAAAATACTCAACCAGGCCGAAAACAAATATGTAAATGCCAACAGCCGTGTATTGGGTGTGGCTGAAAACCTGTCCAATGCATACACTTTTCATCACAAAAATACCAACGAAGTAAATGAGGAGCTGAAAGAGATCCGCTCTATTACCCGTGAGGAAATACGTGATGTAGCCAAAAAATACCTGGATCAAAACCAGCGTGTTGTACTGTATTACCTGCCGGGTAAATAAGTTAACCTATTCACACGATTAACAAATCATCTGTATGAGAAAAATAACATTGATAATATCAGGTGCCTTACTGATGCAGAGTGTAATGGCACAGAAAGTTGACAGGAGCAAACCACCCAAAGCCGGTCCTGCCCCTGTGATCACCATCGCAGACCCTGCTACCTATAAGCTGGCCAACGGTATTACCGTGCTGGTGGTAGAAAACCATAAACTGCCCAAGGTCACGGCTACCTATACCATTGATGCCGGGCCTGTAAAAGAAGGCGAAAAAGCCGGTGTAATGAGCCTGATGGGTGGCATGCTGGGCGAGGGTACAACATCCAAATCCAAGGCCGTGTTTGATGAGCAGACCGACCAGATCGGCGCAGTGATCAATCTCAGCAGCAGTTCGGCTACCGCATCTGCGCTGACCAGGTATTTTGATAAGGCTTTCTCGCTGATGGCCGAGGCTATCCAGTCACCTGCGATGGAGCAGTCTTCTTTCGATAAGCTGAAATCACAGACCATAACCGGCCTCAAAACTTCGGAAAGAAGTGCAAAAGCCATTGCCGACCGGGTCACCGGCGCGTTATTGTACGGGAAAGATCATCCTTATGGTGAATTTGAAACAGAAGCATCAGTGAGCAAACTTACACTGGATGATGTAAAAAATGCCTATAAGCAATACATCACACCATCCAGGGGCTTTTTAACTTTTGTGGGCGATATTAAACCTGAACAGGCCAAAGCCCTGGCAGAAAAAGCCTTTGGCAGCTGGAAAGGTGCTTCGCTCAGCCTGCCCGCGCTGGAAAATGTAAAGAATGTACCCGCTACCGAAATAGACCTGGTAGATGTACCCAATGCCGTGCAGTCTGAAATACGCGTTACCAATCTGGTAAACCTGCCACTGGGCAACCCCGATTATTTCCCCGTACTGCTGGCCAACCAGATACTGGGAGGCGGCTCTGAGGGATACCTGTTTATGGATCTGCGTGAAAAATACGGGTTCACATACGGCGCTTATTCAAGAATAGAAGCAGGCCGCTTCCAGCGCGCTTTCCAGGCCTATGCTTCTGTGCGCAACGAAAAAACAGACAGCGCTGTTGCTGAATTTGTAAAGATGATCAAGCGTATTGTTACAGAACCTGCAACTGCTGCCGAACTGCAAACAGCCAAGGCCCTGTATAATGGCGGGTTTGCACTGGATATGGAAAACCCCGCCCGTATTGCCGGTTTTGCTACCAATATCATCCTGAACAATCTGCCCAAGGATTTTTACAAAACCTACCTGCAAAAGATCAATGCAGTTACAATAGACGATGTACAAAGAGTAGCGCGGAAATATTTTACCATAGAAAATGCACGCATCGTTATTGCCGGTAAAGCATCGCAAATAAGTGAAGGACTGAAAAAGCTGGGTTATCCCGTACATCAGTTTGACAAATACGGGCAGCCCGTAACGGAGAATGCAGCAGCTGCTGCGGCCACCGGTGTTGATGCAAAAAAAGTAGTGGCAGATTATATACAAACGATCGGCGGCAACGACGAGTTGAAAAAGATCCAGACAATATGGTCGGTTCTTTCTGTAAACATGCAGGGTATTACGTTGACAATAGATCAGAAACTGATGGCGCCCAACAAAGAGTTGATGACCACCAGTATGATGGGCAATGTAGTAAGCAAACAGGTTTTCGATGGCACCACCGGGTACAGGGAACAGCAGGGTAATAAAATGCCGCTGCCCGATGATGACCTGAATGCCAAAAAATCGCAGACCAACCTGGTAGAGCAGGTATGGTATTTATCAGATGCTGCAATTAAGCTGGAAAATAAAGGCACAGAAAAAGTGAATGGTAAGGATGCCTATAAAATTCTGATCAGTTTTCCCGGTGGTAAAACACAAACAGAATATTACGATGTAAGCAGCAAACTGCTGGTAAGACAGGAATCTGCTGCGGCTAATAAAGGCGTAACCATCAATAAAACCGTTGATTTCAGCGATTATAAGAAAACAGGGAACGTGTTATTCGCCAATAAGCAAACACTCACCATGGAAGCCGGCGGGCAGCAACAAACGCTCGAATTGCAGGTAACCAGTATTAAACTGAATGAAGGGATTACTGCGGATGATTTTAAATGAGCAGTGATAAATGCTGAATAAAAAACCGGCGATATAATATTGCTGCCGGTATCATTCGATCAAGGGATGAAAACACGCGGATAACCTGCCGCTTGTTTTCATCCTTTTTTTATGAGCCGCTTGTTTTAGACAATGGATAGCTTAACCCGGCCCTGACCCCTTTAACCAGCGACCGCATATTTTTAAACCGGCCTTTCAGCAGCCGGTTGCACCATTGCATTGCCGAAACCACCAGGTTGATGGGCAGGTATTTTTTATAGAATTTCCGTACAAAAATATATTCACTCCTGAAATGATGATAATCGCCGAATGGGGTGGCGCTTCCTTTGGTTCCGCCATTAATGCTCACGCCGTGTTTATGCAGTATACTGGTTTCACTGCAAAACAGTAATTGATAGCCGGCCAGCTGTAATCTTTTTGCAAGATCAAGTTCTTCAAAAAAAAGAAAATAATCTTCACTCATCATCCCGGTATTTTCTATTACGCTCGAATGAGTGAGCATACAGGCGCCAGACAGGTAATCAATATTAACCAGCGGCAGCTTCCTGGCTTCTTCAACGGGTAATCCTGCACCATATTCTTTTGGCAAACCCAGCACCGGGTTATACCGTCCATACATGGTTTGTACAATACCCGGGTTATGATAGTAAAGCTGCAGGCAGCCGACCAGTCCGGCCTTGGCTGAAGAGCTGTTGTGCTGTAGAAAACAACCGGTCATTATTTTTAATGTATCAGGCAGTACGGTAGTATCATTGTTCAGCAGCCAGATAAAATGAGGCGACTGTTCAAGAAAACTATACCGTATGCCGATATTATTGCCGTAAGCAAATCCCCCGTTTTTATCAGACCAGATAAAAGTAAGATAATTGTTTTCCTGCGCCTGCACTGTTGAAAAACCTGCAGGGCTGTATTCGAGCAGATTAAAGCCTGGCAGCAAACGGTTACCGGCCTGTTCCTGTGCCCAGTTCAACAATTGCTGCCTGGAATCATTGGATGACTGGTTATCGACCACCACAATTTCATAGTCGGGATATGATTGACGGCAAAGTGATTGTATGCATTCAATACTATCTTCCCATGCATTGTAATTCAGTAATACGATATATGCTTTGTCCCGCCCCATTGCTTACATTATAATGCTGTTGCCTGCTGCGCTTGTTTTTGGGCAGAATGATCTTTAATAAAGATATGAGCAAGCTGCTCATTGAACTCTTTTTCCTGTTGCCGGATATTTGCGCGGTAGGCGTCAAAATCCTGCTGGCATTGCTCAAAATTTTCGAGGCAATATTTTATCTGCCGGATGATAGCAGGGATCGCCGCTGTATTATCTTCAAATTTGTATTTACCGGGAATAGGAATATCCTGTGTATTGCCAGCGGCACCTCTTTTTCCAGTGATAATACAACAGCCGCTGATGGCCGCCTCACGTGGAAAACGGTCTTTCCCCGGGTGATGGCCAAAATCGATATACAGCTTTGAAGTTTGGCAAACATCGGCCACTTCAGCAGGTGTAAGATTGATCAGCGGAAACCAGTCCAGCTCAGGACTTTGATCTATTATTTTCCTGGTGAATTCAAATCCTTTTTTCGGGTTATACAAAACCCTGTTCTTCTTTTCCCTGGTATTGGATGATGCCTGTACAAAAGCAGCATTCAGGTAATCAGAAAGGTGTTCATAGCGGGTGATATGATTCTTTTCCAGGTGCGCAGCTGCATACTGCGATTGCACCAGGTGCAGGTCAACAGGTGTACGTTCTGGATGGCGTATGCTGAAGCGTTTGGTAATGCCCAGCAGTTTCTTTAAAGTGGAAATACGGTCAACATCGGCATAATCATAAAAAAAGTCAACGCTCAGCCACCAGATGATCTTCCTGATCTGCTTAAACCTGAACAGGTATTCTGTTCTTGTTTCCGGCACTACCAGTATATTGTGCGGGGCATCCACGATTTCTGTGGCATAATCTGTTACATACTTTTTAAACTGTGGATGAATGGGGTCAAGGCCTTCTTTTATCCGGTAATAATAAATAAAAGCCCTTACCTGCTGCTGTCTCAGTGCATGAACAAACTGATGCAGCAGTTCTGTGCCTCCTGTTGCATGGCTTGCAGGACAGGGAACATATACCGTGGTATCATCAAAAACAGTAATGCCGTTCATCCGTGTTCAGTTTTTAGTATAACAATCCGGTGTGCGGTTAAGCAAATATCTTCCGGGTCCTGGCCAGTGCCGAACCTATTACCTGGTGCATATCATAATAACGGTACTCAGCGAGGCGTCCTCCGAAAATCACCTTGTTTTCTGCCTGTGCCAGCTGCTGGTACTGTTTAAACACCTGCATGTTCTTATCGTCGTTAATAGGGTAATATGGCTCATCGCCTGGTTTCCATTCCTGGGGAAATTCCCTGGTTATAACGGTGGTTGGCTGCTGGCCAAATTCAAAATGCTTGTGTTCAATGATACGTGTAAAAGGCACTTCTCTTTCTGTATAATTCACAACTGCATTGCCCTGGAAATTGTCAATATCCAGGTGCTCATGTTCAAAACGCAGGCTGCGGTATTCCAGCTGGCCAAAGCGGTATTGGTAAAACTCATCGATCTGGCCGGTGAATACAATGGTTGTTGCCAGCCTGTCCAGTTCTGCTCTGTGCTGCATATATTCCACGCCCAGCCTCACTTCTGTACCTTCCAGCAGGCCTTCGGTCAGTTTGTTGTATCCGCCTATGGGAATACCCTGGTATTTATCGGTAAAATAGTTATTGTCGAAAGTGAACCTGATGGGAAGGCGTTTAATGATAAAAGCCGGAAGGTCCTTCGCACTGCGGCCCCATTGCTTTTCAGTGTAGCCCTTGATCAGTTTTTCATATACATCGGTGCCTACTAGAGACAATGCCTGCTCTTCAAGATTAGCGGGACTGGTAATATTCAAAGCGCCTATCTGCTCTTGTATTTTTGCATGGGCTTCTTCAGGGGTTTTCACTTTCCACAGCTGGTAGAAAGTGTTCATGTTGAAGGGAAGATTGAACAATTCCCCTTTATAAAGTGCAACAGGGGAGTTGGTATAACGGTTAAACTCAACAAAGCTGTTTACATAGTCCCATATATCCCGGTCGTTTGTATGAAAAATATGTGCGCCGTATTTGTGCACATTAATACCGCCGATGTTTTCACAAAATACATTACCGCCTGCATGGCTTCTCCTGTCAATAACAAGGCATTTTTTATTGTGTTTTTTTGCTTCGTGTGCAAATACAGCTCCAAATAACCCAGCTCCAACAATCAGGTAATCGAATTCAGCCATAAGGGTAATGTAATTTTTAATGATGTTAGAATAGGGTAAGAAAAATAATGCCAAGATTGAAAATAAAATGAGCGGTATGGAAAAACCGCTCTGAATCAGGCATTTTTACCGGTAGTTTTTTGAAACAGCTGGGATAACCGAAGAACTTGTTAAAAATCCTCTTCCCGCTCAAGCATCAGTATAGCGCCCTGGGGCACAATAAAATATTTTTCTCCCTGGTACATCACTTCTGTTGCACCGCTTAGCAGGAAAATAGCCAGGTCTCCTTCCCGGGCCTGCAAGGGTACATATTTCACCTGTTCTTCTTCACCTTTCCAGGCCTCGTCTTCCATTGGAATGGGAATGGCATACCCGGGCCCTGTTTTAATAACATATCCCTGCTGCACTTTTTCTTTTTCCTGAACACCGGGTGGCAGGTACAAACCACTCTCGGTGCGTTCATCGGGTTTTGTAGGGCGAACCAATACCCGGTCGCCAATAACGATCAGTTTTTTCAGCTTATTATCAGGCGTAAGTAACATATTCCGCTGCTTTTATTTAGTAATGCAAAAATACGAAGGGCTATTTAATTCATCATATACCTATTTTTGCTTATATTAAACAGTTCCGGGCGCCCCCTGTTCATCTATGGCAACCTTTTTGCAACAGGGAAAGCCTTCAAAGCAGAAAACAGTGAAGCAAACAGATGTCTAAAGCAGCTACCCTTACTAAAAATTTTGGCGCTTTATCCGTTATCCAGGCAGCCAATTTTTTTATACCCTTTATTACCCTGCCCATTATTGTGCGGATCATTGGCCCGGATAAATTCGGTGTGCTCAATTTTTTGCTGGCGGTGGTAACTTATTTTATCCTGCTGATCAATTATGGCTTTGATTATACCGCCACCCGAACTATTGCGCAGAACAGGGATAACCAGGCTATCGTTAACAAGACCTTTTCAAAAGTATTGTTCGTTAAAATAGTGCTTTTCCTTGTATCGGTTGTATTGTTTGCCCTGATGGTTGTATTTGTACCCCAGCTACGCCGTGAATGGCTGGTGAGTGTTGTTTGTTTTACAGGGTGTATCTCCAATGTGCTTATGCCCAACTGGCTGTTCCAGGGCATGGAACAACTGCAGAAAGCTTCTGTATTTAACCTGTTGGCCAAGCTGCTTTTTTCGGTCGTGATGGTATTAATGATCAGGCATAAGCAGGATTACTGGCTGTATGCCCTGCTCACCAGCTTATCGCAGATCGCCGTAGGTATAGCCCTGTTCATTTATGGTAAAAGGAAATTTACCATACAGATGGAGCCCGTAAGCTGGAAAGAGATCAGGTATTCGCTGTACGAAGACAGGATGGTGTTTTTGTCTACGCTGATGATCAACCTGTATACCACCAGTAATATTGTAATATTGGGTTTTTTGAAGCCCGACAGCGAGGTGGGCATTTTCACCGCCGCCTCGCGTATTATAGGTGTTATTTTAACACTTACACTGATGCCGTTGAGCCAGACCCTGTTCCCGCATATCGGCAAATCCTTTGCACAGAACAGGGAGGAGGGAATAAACGAAGTGAAAAAAGTGTTCCCGGTGGTCACATTATTGTCATTATTTATTTCAGTAGTGCTCTTTATCACAGCGCCGCTGGCTATTCATATCCTGTTCGGCCACCAGTTTGACCAGGCAGTGAGTGTACTGCGTATACTTTGTCTCAATCCTATTTTTGTAAGTATCAGCAATTTGCTGGGCACCCAAACATTGCTGAACCTGAAGAATGATAAGGCCTTTCTCATCATAACCGCTATTGGCTCCCTGGCCTGTGTAATGTTAAACCTTGCATTAATACCCGGATACAGCTATTATGGTACAGCAATTGCATGGGTACTGACCGAAGGCCTTATCGCCCTTGGAATGGGGCTGATGTTATATAGGGCCGGCATTTCATTAATCGACAGGACCTATTTTAATTTTTTCTACCTGAAATCAGTCGCCGGGAAACTGGTGAAAGGCTTCAGAAAAAAACTGAAATTATCCTGACCTGGCCTGTAAATGCGCCAACATGGAAAAGAAGATCGCCATAGTCATTGTCACCTATAACAGGTGCGACCTGCTGCAGAATTGCATCCGGTCGCTGAAGGCGCAATCCTACGCATATTCTGCCATGTTTGTTATCAACAATGGCAGCACAGATGGAACCAGGGAATGGCTGGATAACCAGACGGGTCTGGAAGCGGTTCACCAGAAAAATACCGGTGGTGCCGGTGGCTTTTATTCGGGCATCAAGTACGCCGTTGAAAAAGGGTTTGAATATATCTGGGTAATGGATGATGAAATAATGGCCCAGCCCGATGCACTCCATCAGCTAATGCAAACCGCCGACATGCTGCCCGATTTTTCGTTCCTCTGCAGTAAGGTGGTCAGCGGTGATGGAGTGGTGATCAACACACCTAATATCGATTATAAACCATCCCGGTACAACTACCCTCAATGGGGGCAGTATGCTGAGTATGGTATGGTACGGGTTAAAAACTCCACTTTTGTTTCTGTTCTCATTAATGCCAGGCATATCAACGCTGCCGGGCTGCCCATACGCGATTTTTTTATATGGGGTGATGATATTGATTTTACCAACCGCCTGTCAAAACAGGCACCGGGTTATATGGTGGGAAAAAGCATTGTTACCCATTTACGCATCCATCCTGCGTTTCCCAGTATCATCACAGAAGTGGATAAAAGAAGGATTGCCCTTCATTTTTACAATGTACGCAACAGTATTTATATCAGCCGCAAGCATAAACGTAAAGTTGAGCTGGTAATGGATGTGTTTTATTATATTAAACTTGCAATTGCCAGCCTGTTTACATCCAATGGCTGGTACAAGACCCGGGTATACCTGAAAGGCTTTTTTGCCGGTCTTTTTTTCGATCCACCTATCGTGTATCCCAACAGGAAAAGATAAGTTGGTTTTGAAAGATAAGTGCTGTGCATAGCTCTTATCCATCAACAGTGATCGTCATTGGTGTTCGATTGAATTGGCTATAACCAGATATGTGCATTTCCCTGGTGTAGCAGGTAATCGTACCTTCGCCCAGGCAGCAAAAATAACCGCATGGATAAGATATACATCAATGGCAAATTTGTTTCCCAGCCGGTAACAGGTGTGCAGCGTTATGCATCAGAGCTTACCAACCAGCTGCACCTGCTGCATCCGGCTACTGTAGTTGCTGCCCTCGCCAATAATATGCTGGGCGATACGTATCATATCAACTGCCCGGTTGAAATTACCGGGGAGAAAGGTGGTATTTTCTGGGAGCAATGGCAGTTACCTGGTTATATGCGTAAACAGCAAAGCCCGCTGTTGCTTAACCTGTGCAATATGGCACCCTTATTTTACCGGAATAAAATTACTTGTATACATGACATTTCATTTGCCATTAACCCGCAATATTATTCACGCAGTTTTTACTATTATTATAGAACCATTATTCCGCGTATCATACACTCCAGTAAGCATATTATTACAGTAAGCCAGTTTTCGCAGGCTGCACTGATGCAGCACTACAGGTTAAATGAAAACCAAGTATCGGTGGTCCCAAATGCAGCTTCAGACCTGCTTAAGCAGATCGTGGCTACACAAACCCTGCAGCCGCCTGTGGATAAACCTTATTTTTTATTTGTAGGATCTGTTGATCCCCGCAAAAACCTTCTTTTCCTGCTGGATGCATTCCGGCAAGCGGCTATTGATGATATGGAACTGGTGATCGTGGGCGGGGGCTATAAATCGTTCAATAAAGCGGTGGCTGCAAAACTGGATGCTTATAAAAACCATCCCGGCATCCGTTTTCTGGGTGCCATCTCCAACGAAAAGCTGGCCGCTTGTTACCGTTTTGCAAAGGCAGTAATTGTGCCCTCTTTATATGAAGGCTTTGGTTTACCGGTTGTAGAAGCACTTCAGCTGGGTTGCCCTGTGTTGGCATCGGATATCCCGGTTTTCAGGGAAGTAGGTGAAAATTATGTGGAATATTTTGATCCCCGGGATGGCCATGCATTGCAGCTGCTGCTGCGAAAAACAGCGCAATCTTCCCCATCACCTTCAACTATGCAGGCTGCACAGGTGTTTATAGAAAACAAGTACAACTGGCAGCATTCTGCCAGCTTGCTGTATGGCATCATACAGTCTTTTGCGTAGCATGGCAGTTGCAGGTAACAGGTTGCCTACCTTCATTATGCCGGGTGATCATTCATATGGGTTCCCGGGCATGCAATTTGTTTACCGGAAGCCTAAATCATTCGTGGATAGTTAAATTTGCCGCTAGAGATCAGCACATAAAATGCTGCGGCTGCAATGGTGCTTCCATCATATTTCGCAGGATTGCTGATAAAACATAACCGATGAAACTGGCAATTGTACACGATGAACTGGTACGCAGGGGTGGGGCAGAGCAGGTGGTGCTCAGCATGCACAGGGCATACCCGGATGCACCGGTTTATACATTGTGTTATAATGCCGGCAGAACCTACCCGGCTTTTCAATACATACCAGTGAAAACATCCTGGTTTCAGAAACTAGGACGAACAGAAAAGCTGGTAAAGCTGCTGTACTTCCCCTTTGCTGTAGCAGCTATGCGGTGTACAAAGCTGGAAGGGTACGATGTAGTGCTGATCTCCACTACGCATTGCGCCAAGTTCATTCGCGTTTCGCCGGGAACCCGGGTCATCACTTATTGTCATACACCATTCAGACTTGCCTGGCGCCCCAAAACCTACGAAAATATCTTTGCCCGTTTTTTCCTGGTACGCTGGCTATTCCTTTTAGCCGCAGCTTTTTTCAGAAGACTGGATGCCTGGGGCGCCAGCCGCACCAACTGGTTCCTGACCAATTCAACAGAAGTAAAACAACGTATCATCGACTGCTATCATCCTGCCAACCCTGTAACCATTATCAACCCGGCAGTTAAAACAGATCATTTTTATATTGCAACAGCACCGGGCGATTATTACCTGGTTGTATGCCGCCTGGAGCCTTATAAAAAAGTAGACCTGGTAGTGGATGTGTTCAATGCCCTGCCCGGTAAAAACCTGGTGATAGTAGGGCGCGGATCGATGGAGAAACAGCTGAAAGAAAAAGCAGGTACCAATATCCGCTTCCTGCATGGACTGGATGCCGACAGCCTGGCCAGGCTTTATGCAGAAGCAAAGGCCTTTATTTTTCCGCAACATGAAGATTATGGCATTACCCCGTTGGAGGCGGCTGCCTCAGGCAGGCCGGTTATTGCATACGGACAAGGAGGTGTGCTGGATACCATGATCCCTTATACCGGAAAGGACCAGCCTGCCACTGCCGTTTTCTTTGAAACGCAATCGGTAGCTTCGCTTCAGCAGGCAATAGAGAAATTTGAAACGCTGTCATTTGATCCTTTTTTTATACGAAGCCATGCAGCGCAATTCAGCGAAACGGTATTTGTAGAAAAATTACAGCAGTTTGTAAAAGAAGTGACCGGTAATATCCCGGTTACAGGCACTATATCTTCACCAGACAAGACGCTGATAAAATGAAAACATCACTACAGGAAAACAGGATGCAAAAAGCGATGGACATCTATTTATGCGGGCTATCACTGATTGTTGCTTTTGTATCCGTTGTTTTAATGCCTGCTGTTTCTGTATCTGTACCTTCTTACCTGGCTATTTACCTGGCCGCGCCTTTTGTATTGCTGGCCAGTTACTGGTATAACCGGCCTTTGCTACGCGAGCTGGGTGGCATTCTATTGGTTTTTTGTGTGCTCAACCTGCTGGCACAGCTAAATAACCGTTATGCAGGTATACCGCTTAATGATAAATTAACATTGGTGGGTGGAAATGAAGATAAAACCATCCTGTTCCGCAAAACACTGGTCTCACAATCTTTTTATTTATTCAGTGGTGTTCTGCTGTACCTGTACCTGAAGTATTATGCCTGTGCGCACCATGTAAAATATATTTACTGGAGTTTCCGCCTGCTGGTGTTGTATGGTTTTGTTGAAGTGATCCTGTACCAGTTTACCGGGCGCAATGGCGATTTTATCAGTAACAGGGAGTTTAACCATGTGCCCGGCTCTGGCAGTCTTTTCCAGGTGATGGGTATTGGCGGTCACAGCCTGCAGCGGCTGAAAAGCCTGACCGGCGAACCATCGATGTTCGCATTCAGTGTAATGCCTTTCTGGATACTGGCAGTAGGGTTGAAACAAAAAACAGATATCCTGTTATTTGGGGTGGCATTGGTATTGTCTTTTTCCACTTCTGCATTCCTGGGCATATTTATTCTGTTGTGTGGATTACTGGTATTGCATGCACGCTCGCTAAAGAAATTTTTCTGGCTGCTGCCTGCAGCGCTGTTACTACTGGCCGCAGGGTATTATTTCAGCGATGCTTTTCACCGGTTTATCAATGATACTTTTTTAGACAAGCTGACCGGGCATAATTTATCCGGGCAGCAGCGCAGCAGTTATTTTAAAAACCAGCTCGACTACTGGAGCACCGATCTCAATTTCTGGGGTAAGCTCGTAGGTACCGGGTTTGGTTATACCAGGTCAACTGATTTTTTTTCTACCCTGCTGGTCAACAATGGTGTGGCTGGTGTATTGCTTTTCACCTGGTTCTTTTTCCGCCCGGCACTGGCGAAAATGTCTGCTGGTGTGCAGCCGTATTATTTGCTTGCACTTATTGCCACGTATCTTATTATGATGGCGTCGGTGCCCGAGTTTGCCTATCTGTCGCTATGGGTGCTGCTAGCCTGGCCTTATTTTGCAGAAAGAAAGAACTGGTTCAATCATCAAAGACGGTGATGCCGGTGGCCAGGGTAATCAGGAAAGTCGTTCCAATAATAAAAGCCTCCTAGAGGCTTTTATTATTGGATGAACATTTATATATACAATGGGTCAATGACCAGGGCGTTTCAATAAGCCATTTTTTCTCCTTTAAACACATTGAACACAGTAAGGAAAATGATTTTTATATCCAGCCATAATGACCAGTGTTCCATATACCAGATATCATGCTCTACGCGTCCTTCCATCAGCTCTGTGCTTTCAGTACCACCGCGATAACCTTTTACCTGTGCCCAACCGGTAATACCGGGTTTTACAAAATGCCGTACCATGAATTTGCTGATGATGGCGCTGTATTGCTCTGTATGTTTCAGCATATGCGGGCGGGGCCCAACCACGCTCATATCACCCATCAGCACATTGATAAACTGGGGAAGCTCATCCATGCTGCTCTTGCGCAGAAATTTACCCAGCGGAGTAACACGGGAATCATTTACGGTAGCCTGTTTTGAATCAGAATCTTTATTCACCTGCATGGTTCTGAACTTATAACACCAGAAAGGCTTATTATCCTGCCCTGAACGCAGCTGTTTAAAAATAACCGGCCCCTTTGAGGTCAGCTTGATCAGGATGGCCAGCAATGGAAACAGCCAGCTCAGCACCAGGATGATAACCAGTGAGCTGAACAATATATCGAACAGGCGTTTGAACAACTGGTTCCTGATATCTTCCAGGGGCTCATCCCGCAGGGAGATAACAGGAAAATGATTCATATAATTAATATGGTAGGGCGAATTAAGAATATGCGCAAAATCGGGCACAAACTTAATTCGAAGGCAATGCTGGTCGGCTGTGTTCACCAGTTCTTTTACTTCCTGGTTATCGTCAGGCAATAGCGTGGAATAAATTTCACGAACATCATTTTTGATGGCATAGCTCACAATATCTTTTACCGATCCCCTGATATAACTGCTCAGGTTGTTTTTGGCGGTAGCGGGGGCCGCAGCCTGCGGGCCACCGGTAGTGAGTGTTTGTGTTTTAACAATATCATCATCGAAAAAACCGCTGAATTCAAAAGCGGTTTTTTGCCCGGAGAAATATTCTGCCAGCTTCCTGCCTGTTTCATTAAAGCCGATAATGGCAATTTTCTTACGGTTGCGTGTATTGCGTACAAACCTGCGGATGATCCTCTTCAGCAATAACCGGCTGGCGCCAATGGTAACAATGAACTGCAGCATGAAATACCAGGAAAAACCCAGCGTAATTTCATCCTGCTTAACGATCACCTGGTAAATACCAAAGAACAACACAAAAACCAGCAATGCATTGATGGTGGTATTTTTAATATGAGAATACCGGCCTGATGACCGGTAATTATACATTTTCAGGATGGCGCTAAGGGCCAGCCAGATCAAATTAACAATATAAACAAGGTTCACCCTTGTATCCACCTGCATCAGCCGGTATGAATCAAAAATTTCGAAGGCTGTAAATAAGGCTCCGTTTAAAAGGATAAAATCCAGCAATAAAAGCGAAATCCGCACAATATAATCGAATCTTGAACTCATAAAAGGGGCTTTTACATGAGACATTGGGGGCCCAGTGCCTGACAATCCGGTTTTAAAAAGCAAGTACTGTGCCTAAATTCCACAACGAAACATAGCTGAACTGTTAATACGGGGGGCAGGAAAAGAATGTTGGGTAAATGCAAAATTATCGGGTTATGCAGCATTTTAACCGGCTTGTCAACAATATTTGCCCCTGATGGTATAATTATGGCTATACAACCCAGTTTTAAAATAGAAATCCTGATGATTATAAATGGACGGGTAAAATGGCAGAATGTTTTTATTTTATTGATATTTAATTGTTTGTGTATTTTTTCCCTGGCACAGAATGGCAAAAAGGGTAAATCAGGAAAAGAACCTCCTTCAGCCAACCCGAAACTGACCACAGTTAATTCCATTGAGGAAATGGAGCAGATGACCGATTCTGCTGCCCTGCTCATTGTGCTGGACACTACCAGGGGCGGGTATTTTTACTATTCCACCGATACGGTGGCAGATGGCGGCACTTCCTTTCCTGCTGCACTTCCCGGCGGCGGCACCTGGAAACGTTCTTTTGAAAAAACCAGCGGGATCAATGTAAGATGGTACGGCGCCAAGGGCGATGGAAAGGCCAATGAAGCCCCCGCACTGCAACAGGCCATCAATAAAGGCGCTTTACTGCATGTGCCGGTAGTGCTGCCAGTGGGTGTTTACCATATTCCTGCCGATGCAATGCTTTACCTGCCCGCCAATACTTTTTTGAGAGGACAGAATAAAGAATCTACCATTATTACCACCGATTCGGCTTTTCACGAGAGCGCCCCGGCGCTGGTAAAAACAATGGGCGATCATATTACCATTGAGAACATCGGTTTTAACGGTGGCCGCCCGCCTGCGCCGGATTCGAGAGCAGCCCGGGCCGGTGGCCGGTACGCTATTCTTAATGTAAGCTTCGACATCAATACGGCCAATGATATCCTGATCGAGCACTGTAGTTTTTATGATGCTTTCGGCCGGGCGATCGTTTATCGTGCTACCCACCTGCGCATCAACGACTGTGATTTCCGCCGGCTGGGCAGGTACAATATCGACTTCGCACCGGTGGATGGCGCCATCAGCAACTTCAGCCGGGATAACTGCAGGGATATCACCATCGAGAACAACCGGTTTGAATTTGTGGGCACACACTGCATTTCTTCTTATAAGGTGGAAGGGCTTTTTGTACGCGATAATAAATTCCAGTACATATCGGGTATCGGTATTGCCAACCAGGAATGTGAGCGGCTGAAGGTAACCGGCAATGCATTGCACAATACAGGCGACAATGGTATGGATTTTCAGCGATGTAAACAGGTGCTCATCAGCGATAATTATTTTGAAAATGCAGGCGATAACAATGCCGGCAGGATCGGGTCGGCGGCGGCTATTTTTTTTGGAGATGATTACAGCACCGCCAATGCCAGCAATACGGTGATCAGCAACAATTTTATCCGGGGCAGCTTCTCCTATTCACAGTCTGCCCAGGATGGCAAAGGCTTTCAGAACTGTGGCCTGTATATCATTGATGCCAACCATGTAAAGATCACCGATAACAATATCCAGGGCATCGGCGATCCCGGGAAACCGGGCAAGGCCCTGACCGAACCCGCCACACTGGAAGATGGCAATGGTATCATGATCATCAATACCGAGAAAGGTGAGAGCCGCGATATCCTGGTACAAGGCAATACACTTACCAACCTGAAATCAAATGCTATTTATATCAATGGCCAGTCGCGCGAGCTGAAAATAAAAAACAATTACATCAATACTTTCGGGGTTCATGGTATTTATATGTGTGCAGTAGGCACCAACCTGTACAGCCAGATAGATGGCAACACTATTATTGATGGTAAAAACATCTTTCGTAAAAAAGTGGCTGCCGATATTTTTGTGAAAGCAGAAAATGCCTGGATCACCAATGTGAGTATCACGAATAACCAGATGCGCAACAATAAACGCATCAACTACCAAAGCCGGTACGATACAGTATATACCACGCATGGTATTTATTTTACTGCAGACGGCTTTGGCAAGTTCAATAACCTGATTGTATCAAATAACCAGATACACGGGCATATGACCGATGAAATAGGCTTCTCTGATAAAATTTCTGAATACAGTATCCTGGATAAATATTTCCCGGCAGTGTCATTCAACAACAATTATTCGGGTAGCACAGACGATAATCCTTATGTGATTATCCCCGGCCTTAACCAGGCACGTAAACCCAGGATCGTAACGGAGAGCTATGCAGATAAATTACCCGATTACGGTAACTATTCAGCAGGCTCTACTATTAAAAATATTTTTCCGGGTAATGGTGTGTATGGCTGGGTGGCCGTTAATTCGGGCTTTGCTGCTTCATTACGCTGGCATACGGCCACAGCTTATACCGCAGGCCAGTCAGTATTTGTAAATGAAGATGTGTTTGTATGCCGGAAGGCTGGAACCAGTGGCCGGGCAGAACCCAAAGCGGCCGATAAGCCAGTGGATGATGGTACTGTACAATGGGAATATATGGGCAAAAAGGTCTATTTTAAAGAGTTGCGGCTGCACTGATCACCAGGCACAGCTTTGTTAGGATTAAATTAATTATGATATCTTTTGTAAATTATCGTATATTTTAGTCACTAAATTAAAAACATATGGACGGAAAGAAATACAAGATTTTACTGTGTGAGGACGATCAGAACCTGGGAATGGTATTGAAAAACTATCTTGAACTAAACGATTACGATGTAACACTGGAAAGAGACGGAAGGCTGGGCCTGGCCGCTTTTCAGCGTGAAAAATTTGATATATGCCTGCTGGATGTAATGATGCCCAATATGGATGGCTTTACCCTGGGGGAAGAGATCAGGGATATTGACCCCGAGGTACCGCTGTTTTTCCTGAGCGCGAAAACCATGAAGGAAGATATTATCCAGGGCTACAAACTGGGCGCAGATGATTATATCACCAAACCCTTCGACAGCGAAGTATTGCTGATGAAAATAAAGGCAATACTGAAAAGAAATGAAGAAATAACCAAGGAAAACGAAAATGTAGAGTTCGACCTGGGTAAATATCATTTCAATCCCAAGCTGCGCGAACTGATCCACGATGGCAAAACACAAACACTTTCGCCCAAGGAAAACGAGTTGCTGAAAATGCTGGCCGAACACAAGAACGACCTGCTGCCCAGGGAGCGTGCACTGAAAAAAATATGGGGCAGCGATACCTATTTCAACGGCCGCAGTATGGATGTATATATTGCCAAACTGCGTAAATACCTGAAAGATGATGAGAATATCGAAATTGTAAATATACACGGCAATGGCTTCAGGCTGGTGGCTCCATAGCCAATAAGCTGGTAGTTTGTTAAAAAACGGGGCGCTTTTCAAAAGCGCCCCGTTTTTTTGGCATTGTATTGATAAAAATTTAATTTTACACAATTAAATTTTAAAAAATGGAACAGCTAAAGCTTCGCAACCAGCTGTGTTTCCCCGTATATGCCCTGTCGCGCAAAATCACAGCCTGCTACAGGCCTTTGCTTGAAGAAATAGACCTTACCTACCCGCAATACCTGGTAATGCTGCTTTTATGGGAGCAGAAGAAAATAACTGTAAAGGCAATAGGCGACCAGCTATACCTCGACAGCGGTACGTTAACGCCATTACTGAAAAGGCTGGAGCAGAAAGGACTGGTGACCCGTAAAAGAAATGAGACAGACGAAAGGGTATTGGATGTAGCCATTACCACAAAGGGTACACAGCTGCAGCAGAAGGGAAGGCATATTCCCCATAAGTTAATGAACAGCCTGCATTTGTCAGAAGAAAAACTGAACCGGATGAGGAAAACCATCGATCAGCTGTTGCTGGGGCTGGAGCAGGCCGGTTAAATACCGGGATACACCCGGTTATAAATTGTTTTAAAATGAGTAATAATATGGAAAAAGTATTGTACACAGCGCAGGCTGCTGCAACAGGTGGCCGCAATGGCCATGTAAAATCATCAGATGGTGTATTGGACCTGGAAGTTAAGATGCCACGGGAACTGGGTGGTACCGGCGGGGCTTATACCAACCCTGAACAGCTTTTTGCTGCCGGCTATGCAGCCTGTTTCGATGGCGCACTGAACCTGGTAATACGCAATGCTAAACTGCAAACAGGCACTACTACGGTTACAGCTTCGGTAAGTATCGGGCAGAACGGTAAAGGTGGTTTTGAACTGGCCGTTACACTGCATGCCAATGTGCCCGGTATTGCACTGCAGGAAGCAGAGCAACTGGTAGCCAAAGCACATGAAATATGTCCTTATTCCAACGCCACCAGGGGAAACATCGTAGTGACCCTGGAAACTACCAATAATTAGTTTTGTTGTTCGGCAGGGATGCCGTCAACAAGTACAGGTCGCTGTTAATGCACCCTGAAGCCGGCTGTGCCAAGCATAGCCGGCTTTATTTATATAATGATTTTATGCGTTAGAAGGAATTGCCGGCTCTATTGTGTTGCATGCTGAAGGTTTTTGTATAACAGAAAAAGAAATATTTTTTATAGTCTATAGTTTGAATAGACTATGATATATTTGCGGTTCCAAATATTTTCAAAGAGGGTATGCATTGCCTGTGGCAGCAGGCCCTGGCCGGTAGACTGTAAATCGTAAATGATGAAAACTGAACAAACTGTTTTGTCTGTAGTAGCTTTTACTGCTTTATCTTCCCCTGCAACCGCAATGGTTGTTGCCGTCATGCCTCTGCATGGCGACATGCGATGCTGTATGTGCAGCTAATCCCTTCCCTTTAATAAAAAACAAGAATAGTAAAATTATCCCGGGCTGTATTCAATGAGCCGCCTGTGCGGTTATTCACTGCCTGCATCAGCCTTAAAGATACCCCGGAAAAACAATACACTATTCGCTCCGGCATCGCCGCGATAGCCGGCAGGAACAACAGGAAATTCTATCTTTTTATTTCACACAATAGATTTAACAGTAAATACATGAGAACCAAAAACTACATTGTATGCATGCTCCTCCTGCTGCTTTTATGGGGCAATGCTGCAAGTGCACAGGCCGTGAACATCAGCGGTGTGGTAACCTCGAAAGCAGAGGGTATCACACTTTCCGGCGTAAGTGTATCTATTAAAGGTGCCGGTAAAGGCGTGCAGACAGATGTGAACGGTAAGTTCAGCATTGCTGCAAATGTGAATGATGTGCTGGAGTTCAGCTATATCGGCTATACACCCCAGGATATCACTATTAGTGCCGGCCAGCTTCACCTGCAGGTGGCTTTGGAAGAAACCAAAAGCTCACTGAACGAAGTGGTGGTTACGGCGCTGGGCATTTCAAGGCAGAAAAAATCGCTGGGTTATGCCGTGCAGGAACTGAAATCAAACGATATATCGGAAGCCAAAGAAGGCAACCTGGTAAATGCATTGTCCGGTAAAGTAGCGGGTGTGCGCATTACCAACAGCCAGGGCGATATGGGCTCTTCCCGTATCGTGATACGTGGTGAAACCTCTATATCAGGCAATAACCAGCCACTGTTCGTGGTGGATGGTGTACCTGTTGACAACTCTCAACTGGGTGCCGGTGGTTCCCGCGATTATGCCAATGCTATATCAGATATTAACTCAGAAGATATTGAATCCATCAGCGTACTGAAAGGCCCGAATGCTGCTGCCCTTTATGGTTCCCGCGCTGCAGCCGGTGTGGTTTTGATAAAAACCAAAACAGGTAAAAGCAAAAAAGGGCTGGGTATCACGGTTAACTCTAACACCACTGTAGACAACCTGCTTATTCTGCCCAAATACCAGAATGTTTATGGCCAGGGTTCCAACGGCCAGTTCAGTTATGTAGATGGAAAAGGAGGTGGTGTGAATGATGGTGTGGATGAAAGCTGGGGCCCTAAAATGGATGGCAGGCTGATCCCCCAGTTCTTTTCCAATGGGCAGGCTGTTCCGTTTGTTGCACATCCCAATAATGTACGCGATTATTTCAGAACAGGTGTAACACTGAACAACGGGCTGGCTATTGCCGATGCGAGCGAAAAAGTGGATTACCGTTTTTCTTACAACAATTCGCATCAATGGGGCGTGATACCCAATTCAGAGATAGGCAAAAACTCCTTTGCACTCAATACCAGTTTAAAAATTACACCACGCCTTACCCTTACTGCAAGCGCCAATTATGTAAAGACCAGTGCGCCCAACCTGCCTGGCGCGGGTGGCAAACGCTCAACCAGCACCATGCTGCAGTTCACCTGGTTTGGCCGCCAGGTAGATGTGAACAAGCTGCGTGATATGTATAAAGCAACAGGCAGCCCTTATAACTGGAACAATGCCTATTACAGCAATCCCTTTTTTATTGCCAATGAAAATACGGTACAGCAGCAAAGAGACCGCCTGATCGGCAATGTAGGACTTAGCTATAAAATAGCCGATGGATTTACTGCCAATATCCGCTCAGGTACAGACTACTACACTGACCGCCGCAAACTGCGTATTGCTTATGGAACCAATGGTACACCCTATGGCTCTTATGAAGAAGATGCTTTCACGGTAAATGAAAATAATACAGAAGCAACGCTGAATTATAAAAAAGATATCAGCCGCGATTTCAGTCTGGACCTGTTGGGTGGAGGTAATATCCGCACCAAAACCTATGAAGAAAATGATCAGCAGGCACCGAAACTGGCGGTTCCGGGTGTTTACACTTTATCCAATTCAAGAGACCCGCTGGTGTCTTCCAATTTTTACAGCAAGCTGCGTACATACAGTGTGTATGGCTCTGCGCAGCTGGGTTTCAGAAACTATGCTTTTCTTAACCTGACGGCCCGTAATGACTGGTCATCTACATTGCCATTGCAAAACCTTTCTTATTTCTATCCTTCTGTAAATGCCAGTGTTATTCTTACAGATGCATTGCATATCCGCAGCAATGTGCTTAGCTATGCAAAACTGCGTGGTGGCTGGTCAAAAGTGGGTAAAGATGCAGATCCCTATCAGCTGATCAATACTTTTGTGTTTAGTGCACCATTTAATTCCAACCCAAGGTTAACAGCTTCCGCCATCGACCTGAAACCCGACCTGAAGCCGGAAACAACCACTTCAACAGAAGCCGGGGTGGAACTGGGTTTTTTCAAAAACCGCATCCGACTGGATGTGAGTGTGTACAATACCAACAGCTATAACCAGATATTGAGCGTGGATGTAAGTCCTTCCACGGGCTATACCAAAAAGCTGTTCAATGCCGGTAAGATCAATAACCAGGGTATTGAAGTAGAGCTGGGAGCGACGCCTGTAAAAGGCAAAGATTTCAGCTGGGATGTAAACCTGAATTATTCCCGCAACCGCAGCAAGGTGAAAATACTCGATAGCGAAGGCCGCCTGCAAAACTATGTTCTGGGTTCTGATGGAACCATACAAACAGTTGCAGCTGTTGGACAGCCCTATGGTACGCTGTTCGGAACTGCTTATCAGCGGGATGCTTCGGGCAAGATTATAGTGGATGAAAATGGTGCACCGGTAGTAGATGCCAATAAAAAAATACTGGGCAAATATACACCCGACTGGCTGGGTGGTATCACCAATAGTTTTGCATACAAAGGATTTAGCCTGAGCTTCCTGGTGGATGCCAGCATTGGTGGTTCAATTTATTCCGGAACCAATGCAACGGGCATTTACACTGGTGTGCTGGCTTCCACTTTACCGGGCAGGGATGCTGAGCACGGCGGCCTTGCATATTATTACCCCGGCAATAATGCCAATAACGGCACCCGTGCACTGGCTGCAGGCGCTACAGCAGGCCCCGGCGGTGAAACGGCTTACCACGATGGTATCATAACCAATGCAGTGACCAGTGATGGTAAAACCAATAATACGATCCTTTCTGCCCAGCAGTATTATAAATCGCTCAACAATATTGATGAAGCGAGTGTGTACAGTGCATCTTATGTAAAACTGCGCGAAGTAAGGCTGGGATATAACCTTCCTGCATCGCTGGCAAAAAGGCTGCATTTTGTAAGCATCAATGTAGCGCTGGTGGGCCGCAACCTGTGGATCATTCATAAGAATGTACCCAATATCGACCCGGAAACAGCGTTCAATACCGGCAATGGCCAGGGATTGGAAGACCTTACGCTGCCTACTACCCGCAGCTACGGTGTTAATATCAACTTTAAATTTTAATGAGTATGAAGCGCATTTATATATTCCTGCTGCTGGCCGTTGTGGTTGCAAGCTCCTGCAAAAAGCAGCTGGCCGAAATAAACAAAAACCCCAATGCCGCAGAATCGGCACAGCCCGATTTTTTGCTCACTGCTGCAACAAAATTAACGACAGATACTTACTGGGGCACCAACAACAACATGAACGCCAGCCTGCTGATGATACAGCATTGGGCTAAAATTCAATACACCGATCCCGACCGTTATATCTACAACAATGGCAGCTTCCAGGAGTTCTGGACAACATTGTATTCGCAAAGTATTACCGACCTGAATAAAATTATCCAGCTGGCAGAGGCACAGGGCAATCCCAACTACAAAGGTGTGGCACTGGTATTGCGCAGCTGGGTGTTTGCTTTGCTGGCCGATGCTTATGGTAATATACCCTATAGCCAGGCCGGCAAAATAGATCAGTACCTCACACCTGTCTACGATAAGCAACAGGATGTTTACTATGGTATTTTGAATGATTTAAAAACGGCGCAGGATACCCTGAATGCCAGTGGCAAGGCCATTGCCGGCGATGTGTTGTACAGCAACCAGATCGGTCTATGGAAAAAATTCGCCAATGCACTCCGCCTCCGTATTGCACTGCGTATCGCCGACCGCGATCCCAATAAGGCTAAACAAGTGATCGCAGATATTGAGGCCAGCGGTATACAGATAAGCAGCAATGCTGAAATGGCACAGATGGTATACGATAACTCGCCTAACCAGAACCCGGTGAGCAACCTGTTCGATACCAGGGATGATTATCGCATCAGCAAGAGCATCGTGGATAAACTGTATTCCCTGAACGATCCGCGTTTGCCCGTATATGCAACTTTGCCAAGAGATACTTCTGTTCATAAATATGTGGGTGTGCCGAATGGCTTAACGGTAGGTGATGCCAGCGCACTGGGCTTTTATAAAACATCATGGCCAGGTGCATACTTCAGGGCGCCACGTGCCCCCGCCGTGATCATGAGCTATGCAGAGGTATTGTTCGACCAGGCAGAAGCAGCTGCACGCGGCTTCACCAATAACAATGCTGCCGACCTGTATTCAAAGGCCATCAAAGCATCACTGGACCAGTATGGTATTACGGATAATACAGTGCTCACCACTTATCTTTCACAACCGGCAGTACAATACAATGCGGCTGATTTTAAGAAAAGCATCGGCGAGCAAAAATGGATCGCACTCTTTGGCCAGGGTCTGGAAGCTTTTGCTGAATGGAGAAGACTGGACTACCCCAAACTGCCACCTGCTGTGGCCAGTGTACTGGGCAGTGGCCTGATGCCGGTACGGTTTATTTATCCCGGTACCGAGCAAACATTGAACGGGCAAAATTATAAACAGGCAGTATCCGACCAGGGTGCTGATGTGCTTACCACTAAACTGTGGTTTGATATGTATTAAAGAACAGAACAGACGTCTGTACATCCGGCAGGATGTCTGGTGCCTGTTTGCGCTATCAGGGTTCCAAAATAAAACACACCGGCAGGATCATGATTGCCGGTGTGTTTTTATTTATTTGCTGAAGTTGCGTTGTAAGCTGGTAACGCAAGCTGTAAAAGCTGATTAACCTGCAGTTGTTAAATAAACAGCCCCTGCTGGTTGCCGCTGCCACCAGACGGTTTTTTGCCCAGGTGCTCATAGGCTTTATAAGTTACCTCCCTGCCACGTGGTGTGCGCTGAAGAAAACCTTCCTGTATCAGGAAAGGTTCGTACACTTCTTCCAGTGTACCCGGTTCTTCGCCTACTGCTGTGGCAATTGTGGTAATGCCAACAGGGCCACCTTTGAATTTTTCAATAATGGCGCTGAGTATACGGTTATCCATTTCGTCAAGGCCATGTTCATCTACATTCAATGCTTTCAGTGCATGCTGCGTGATGCCAAGGTCAATATTGCCATCATTCAACACTTGTGCAAAATCGCGTACCCTGCGTAAAAGGCCATTGGCAATACGGGGCGTGCCGCGGCTGCGGCGGGCGATTTCAAAAGCTGCATCCGGCGCTATGGTTGTATTGAAAATAGCGGCACTGCGCAGGATGATTTTTTTCAGTGTTTCTGCATGATAATATTCCAACCTGGATTTAATACCAAAACGCGACAACAGTGGTGCAGTGAGCAGGCCGCTGCGGGTAGTGGCGCCGATAAGCGTGAACGGGTTCAAATTGATCTGGATGCTGCGTGCATTAGGGCCGCTATCGATCATGATATCGATACGGAAATCTTCCATGGCAGCATACATGTATTCTTCCACCACGGTGCTCAGCCGGTGGATCTCGTCAATAAACAGTACATCATTGGGCTCAAGACCCGTAAGCAAACCTGCCAGGTCACCGGGTTTTTCTATCACCGGACCGGATGTTTCCTTGATATTTACCCCCAGCTCATTGGCAACAATACGGCTGAGGGTGGTTTTACCCAGGCCCGGAGGGCCATGAAACAATACATGGTCCAGCGCTTCCCCCCGCAGTTTGGCCGCTTTGATAAAGATGATCAGGTTCTCTATGATCTGCGGTTGCCCGGAAAATTCATCTATTTCCTTTGGCCTGATATTGTTCTCAAACTCTTTCTCCGCAGCGCTCAACTGCGCTTTATCCGTATTTAAATTGGAATTGGCCATGTGGTAAAATTAGCGAAAGCCATTTTATTCCCCCGAAAAACCGGGAGAAATCCGCCAGCCTTATCCCCCAGCCCCGGGTAGGCTAGTAGCTGGGTTTTCAGAATCTTAACGATTGTTTCTCACATATTTAATTAGATTTGTGTTGCAACAATGAAATATGGATACAACCGTTTCGCCGTCATTTGAAAAGAAAGTGCTAACCTATCAATCATACCGCAACCTGTTAGCGCAATTGCTTAACCAGGGTAAAACCACCGGTACCACCCAGTCACCCGAACTTACCGAATATGCCCGCTTGAATATGGCCAGGATGAAACGGTTGGATAAAACTGTGGAAATTTTGCCCGAACTGCGGGACAGGATCTTATCCATAACCGAACCGCAGAACTGGTATGTACTTACAGAAGGCTGGTGTGGCGATGCTGCACAAAGCCTGCCCATAATGTTTGCCCTCAGCCAGCTGACCCCATTGATCAGTTTTAAATTATTGCTGCGCGATGAAAACCTGGATATTATGGATCAGTACCTGCAGTATGGTACCAGCCGCAGCATACCCAAACTGATTGTAAAACGGGCAGCAGACCAGCAGGAGTTATTTAACTGGGGGCCCAGGCCTGCAGCCTTACAGGAAATTTACAACGAGCTGAAGGCTGCAAAAATACCTTTCAGCGAAATGGCCGAAACCATTCATCACTGGTATACAAAAGACAAAACCCTCTCTGTGCAGAAAGAGCTGCTTGACCTGTTATCCTGAGGCTTTCTTACCATCTTCGTTTGACCAACGCATTCTTCTTGCCGGGCCTGCCTGCCATGGCGGCCTTGTCCAACCCGCTGCTCCGGGTGTTTACGTTTCTGTCCTGTTCTTTTGCAAAAAGAAAGCTGAATCCTTTATTTTTACCCGAAATCATTGGCATGGAGCAAATTATTGAATCTATAAAAACACTGTTCTCATCCTTTAACCCTGCAGGTATCCAGCGAATTGAAAAATTGCCGCAATCGGGCAGTGACAGGATCTATTTCCGCATTTACGCCCTTGGTGGCGAAACATTTATCGCCACTTACAATCTCAACATAAAAGAGAACAATACCTTTATTTATTTCAGCCGCCATTTCAGGGCAAAACAACTTCCTGTGCCGGAGATCTTTGCCTGTAATGCTGAGCAAACACTTTATATCCAGCAGGACCTGGGTACGGCATCTTTATTGAACAAGCTGGAACAGAACGGGCATAATGACTATATGTTTGGCTTGTTCCGGAAAAGTCTCCGTGCACTGGCCCGCCTGCAGATACATGGCCATGAGGGGCTCGATTATGACTGGACGCTTACCGCAAAGGAATTTGGCAAGCAGGCTATTTTAAGCGACCTGCTATACTTCAAATATTATTTTCTCGACACGCTCAAACTGCCTTACGATAAACAGGCTATGCTGGATGATTTTGAGGCATTGAGCACATATCTCACCAGGACGGAGTACAAATACTTCATGTTTCGCGATTTCCAGAGCAGGAATATCATTGTGAACAATGACGAAGTGTATTTTATCGATTACCAGGGTGGTATGCAGGGGGCTTTACAATACGATGTGGCCTCCTTATTATGGCAGGCCAAGGCCGAACTGAATGATGAATGGAAGAACAGCCTGCTGGATTATTACATGGATGTGCTGGATGCAGAACTGGACCGCCCCGTAGACCGTATCAGTTTTGTTAGCCAGTACAATGGCTATGTGCTCATCCGCCTGTTGCAGGTGCTGGGCGCCTATGGTTTCAGGGGATTGTTCGAGCGTAAGGCGCATTTCCTGGCCAGTATACCGCTTGCCCTGCGTAACCTGCAATGGTTTGTAGAAAATATGCGTATGGGTATTGCTTTGTCCGAATTTGACCGTGTTTTGCGTATTGTGGTGCAGGATGAAATGATCAGCCGCTTTGAACCGCTCACCGCTAATGAAAATACGCCGCTGGTGATACAGGTGAACAGTTTTTCGTACAGGAATGGCATCCCTGCCGATACTTCTGATAATGGTGGCGGTTTTGTATTTGATTGCCGCGGCATACTGAACCCCGGCCGGTTTGATGAATACAAAACACTCTGCGGACAGGATAAACCGGTGCAGGATTTCCTGGAACAACGTACAAGGATGAATGAATTTTTAAACAGTGTATTCGATATCGTGGATATCAGCGTGGAGGAATATATCCGCCGCGATTTTGCCCACCTGCTTATCAACTTCGGCTGTACCGGCGGCCAGCACCGCAGTGTGTATGCTGCTGAACAAACAGCCCGCCATCTGCGCAATAAGTATAAGGTAAAGGTTGAATTGGATCATACCAATTGCCATAACTGGGTAAAAGAGCTGAAAGGAAAATAAAACACTTGCTGTTGAACACCCAACAGTAATAGAAAATAAACCATCAAGTATTTCCCGAATGAAAGCAATGATTTTTGCAGCAGGCCTGGGAACAAGGCTGAAACCCTGGACAGATAAGCATCCCAAGGCATTGGCTGTTGTGAATGGCAAAACCCTTTTACAAAGAAATATTGAATACCTGCAACAGGCCGGTATTACAGATATCATTGTAAATGTGCACCATTTTGCCAGCCAGGTTACTGATGCAATTGCTGCAGGCAGAGGCTGGGGCAGCCATATCACCATTTCTGATGAAACAGCAGCCATACTTGAAACAGGTGGTGGATTAAAAAAAGCAGCACCTTATTTTAATGGCGGATCCAGCTTCGTGGTAATGAATGCCGATGTGCTCACCGATATGCCGCTGAGCCGCATGATTGAACAGCATAGGCAAACAGGTGCACTGGCCACACTGGCCACCAGCGACAGAACCAGCTCCCGCTATTTTTTGTTTAATGAACAGCAGCTTTTATGCGGCTGGGAAAATGTACAAACAGGAGAGAAGAAGATGGTACGTGATACAGCCACCCCTGTAAGAAAAGCATTCAGCGGTATTCATGTGATCAGTCACCGGATGCTGGCATTGATAGAACAAACCGGCAAATTTTCAATGGTGGATGTATATCTTTCACTTGCCGGTAATAACACTATCATGGCCTTTGATCATTCGGGCTATAAGTTTATTGATGTGGGAAGGCCCGAGAGTATTGTTGAAGCGGAAACATTATTTGTTTAACAGTTTGTATTGTTCAATAGCATTAACAATGGAAGATTTTATCATCAATGTAGGAGAGGTGGAAGAATGGCAGATGATACGCGATCTGCCCTCGCTGGACACTGCTTTTGAAAAAGCAAAACGAACCATTGTTCGAGGTGCTTCAGTAGTACTGGTACGCCGGCAAACCGATGGCAGAACAGTACGGTTTGATACTTTTTCTACTCTTGACGACCTGAACGCGTATAAAGAGCGGGTATATAGATATTTATGATAAAATGCCCGGAAACAGGCCGGAGAATCCCGCTGCACCTGTTTAAAATCGTAACTTAGTGGGCGGTTAACCGTATAATGGATTGTTCATTTTTTAAAATATTTCAGCCATGGGCGGACTTGGATTTCAGGAGATACTGGTAATTGCAGTTGTTATTCTCGTATTATTTGGTGCGCGTAAAATACCGGAATTTATGAAAGGCCTGGGGCGCGGTGTAAGGGAATTCAGTGACGCAACCAGCAGCAAAGACAAAGAAAAGGATGAGCCTAAAAAGGAAAAAGAATAGCCTTTACTGTTGGGTCAGTTAAGAGAATACAATAGTGCAGTATTTGCGAATGGCATTGGCTTATCCGTAATAAGATACCTGTAAGCAGTCGCTTTGTTTATCTCTTTATGTAAGGACAGTTAAAAAGAAATAATTCCTTTCAGGTCATTGAAAAACTGTTCCCTTTTACGGGCCGATACAGGTACGGTAGCGCCGTTCCGCATAATAACAGCCGCAGAAACACCTTTCACAATTTTCATGATATGCCTGAAATTGATCAGGTAAGATTTGTGTATGCGGTAAAAACCTTTCTCTGTAAGCAGCTCATCAAAGTCTTTCAGCGAGCGGGATGTAACATAAGTGGTATCATCAGTTAATATCAGCTTGGTATAACTGTCCAATGCTTCGATCAGTATGATTTTTTCTATATCCACCACATTATAACCATCGGCTACATTCACCACGATTTTAGAGAATCCATCTTTCCTGTTCGTGAGATGTTCTTTTACAATGCTGGTCAACTCGCCATAAGCGGAGGCTTTTGTTTTCCTGAATTTCTCAATTACCTGTACGATATCCGCTGCCTTAACGGGTTTTACAATATAGTCCAGCGCATCTTTTTTTAATGCTTTCAGTGCATACTCCTGGTGGGCTGTTACAAAAATGATCTCAAAATCAGGGGCTGGCAGCCTGTCCAGTAACTGGAAAGAGCTGTGTGGGGGCATTTCAATATCCATAAAAACGAGATCAACTTTCCTGGTTTGAAGATTGGTGTAGGCATCTTCCAGGTTATCGCTTGTCCATACTACTTTTACATCTGTACAGGTTTTTTCCAGTATGGTTTGCATGATACGAAGGTTAGCTTCCTCGTCGTCAATAATAGCAGCTCTGATTACTTTCATGAAATTGGATTTTAGTGCCGGCAGACGTTGCTATACAAAGGTACATCGTCTGCTTTTTTTATGAACCATAGCCGGTTCATTTCTTTTGCGTTACGGCTTCCAGTATTTCGGCGATGATTTTTTTTGACAAGGGTTTCATATACATGCCGGCAACACAATGGTATTGATTGGCGCGTTGTGTATCTTCTTCATGGAAAGACGCGCTGATAATAAAAATATGCGGCTGGTATTGCTGATGCTTGTTGTATAGTTTGTGAAACTCATGTAGAAATTCCCATCCATCTACATGGGGCATATCAAGGTCGAGCAGGATCAGTTCGGGCAGATGGGCCGGTTTGTTTTTTTCGGAAATAAAATAACTAAGCGCTTCTTCTCCGTTATAAAACTGAGCGATGGTATGCGGGATCTGTGTTTGGGATATAAAATTTTTTACAATATGGTGGTAGATGGGGTCGTCATCTATAATACCGATCCGCTTCTTCATATAACTGGATTAGTTTATATATTTTGTTGCGTAAGTTAAAACCTATACTTAAATTAAACATATTTTTGCTGTTATCTTGCGGTGTTCACCATATTTCATATTTATTTATTGATAATCAATTAATTAAATGCCATGCCTGCCAGAAGCGAGCTAGGCATGCAAATTGTTCTTTATACGCGACTGTGCCTAAATCAGGAATATGAATAACTTTAATTCAGAAGCCCCTGCATTGATGTTGCACCAGTAGTTTTCTCCAATGGGAATCTTTCATCCGTTTTAATAATAGTACATTTATGTATTACCCTAAATGTGTTATAACAATGTTGTTGTATGGCAGATAAAAGCATAAGGTATTCTATTGATATGAAGTTTGAGGAGATAAAGCTGCCGCCATTTGAAGACATTCTTGTTCTTGGCAAAAATTCGTCACAGGGTAAAAAAGGCCTGTTTAAATCTGTTGACCTGCTTGCACCCGGCGAATTTGAGATGATCGAGATTAAAGAAGGAAATGTTGAAGCAATCTATATTAACCGGAAAATAATCCGTAAACTTAGCACTGAGAAAATCCTTTCCATTCTTCGCAAAAAAATTTTTGGCCTCGTTTCTGAAGGCGAACTGGTCAAAGTCGATTTCAAGATTGATATATCCTTTAATGCAATTGAACCGGATGAATTCTAATGAATGAAACGATATGAGCATACAAAAGTTTGTGCGGCATAACTACCGGAAGGTAGATGCCTATACAGATGTGCAGCTGGTAAGAGGGCATCTGTCGACGGGCGAAGCAATTGTAGTACAGGAACAGGAAAATTTAATCGGTATCCTTTCATCACAGGATATAGTTGCACGTCCATACCGGCTTGTGGTTGACTGCTTGGAAGACAAACCCCGTGTTTTTTTACAGCAAACTGCAGAAGAGGTATTGCATGTAATGGAAGAAAACAAAACCGATGCCCTGCTGGCTTATCACCAGGAGCAATGTGTGGGTATTGTATATAAGAAAGATATTTTTCGCCATCTGCAGCACTCACTGGAAGAGCAAACCGATTTTACACTTTCTATTGTACATGATTTACGGAACTATGTTTCCAATATCAGCAGTATCGCCGAAATTTTAAAGGGGCAGATCAAGAAGAAAAAAACATTGGAGCTGCTGTCGCATGCAGCAGGCGCCTGCAACTCTTCACTCAACCTGTTGCAGGAGCTGTTGTATTTGGCCCAGCTGGAAAATAAAGGCGAAAACCATACAACCGAACCGGTGGATGTACACACGCTGATCACAGAGTGCATCGGTTTAATTGCCACTGCTGCTGAAAAAAAACACATCCGCATTCAACACGAGACTGTGCCGGCCAAATATTATGTGCTGGGTGAAACAGCTGCACTCAAACGTGTTTTTCATAATATACTGAGCAATGCAGTTAAGTTCACAAAAAGCAATGGATCGGTAGCCGTAAAAATCGAAGGCAGGGAAAGCAGCGTAGTGATCAGTGTGCAGGATACAGGCATCGGCATACCCGAGCAGATGCAGGCGAAGATATTTAATAAACTCACCAAAGCAAGGCGCAGGGGAACTGACGGCGAAAGTTCTACCGGGCTGGGTATGTTTATTACCAAGCAGATCATTGAACGCCATAATGGCAAAATATGGCTGAAAAGCAAGGAGAAAAACGGTACCACTTTCTTTGTTGAACTGGGCAGGGTCACCATCTCCGCATTGAACGGGCGGGGCATATAAACCATAGCATGGCTACAGTATCTATACTTTTATGTAGATCTTCTTTTTATCCAGCAGGTAAACGATCAGCCAGTAAAATGCGATCATACAGATGGCATAAAGCAGCGATCCGTTTTTAAGATTGACGGAAACCGGTTGGCAAACATGCTCGTAAAACCAGCCGAAAGGAGTGGTATATACCGGTTTTCCAGTGGGTGCATATTTTTCCAGTATGCGTATCAACCCCAGCGCACGGGGTAAAAAACCACTGAGCACAAAAATAAACAAGGGATTTTTGCCGAATACATCAAAGAACCTGCTCCAGGCGCCGCGGGCCTGTTTAAATTCTATCAAAAAAATCAATGTTGCCAGTGTAAGTGTGGCCAGGCCTGTAGTGTACAGCACATAACTGCTGGTCCATATTTTTTTGTTCGCGGGAAAACTCATGTCCCAGCAAAAACCTGCGAACACCAGTACCACAGCTGCTACAAACAGGTTGGATAGCATTTCAAAGCTTTTGCCTTTTTGCTGTATATATTGCCCTACAAAAAAGCCAAACACCACCTGTGTAACGGCTGGTGCGGTACTGGCCAGCCCCTCAGGGTCAAATGCCATACCCTCGCCATGATACATGTGGTTTACCCCCAGCAACCTGCTGTCTACAGCTGTACCAAACCAGCCCTGCAAGCTGTATGGATCGGCAGCATCACCCAGCCAGCGGCAGATAAACCAATACAGCAGCAGGATAATAGCGCTTACAACAAAAGCTCCCTTGGTTTTAAAAAAGTAAATGATAAGCGATGCGAAAAAATAACAAAGTGCTATCCGCTGCAATACCCCCATGATACGCACAGTATCCCATGGCTTGCCAACCAGGTGGTCGCCATCCCACCGTACAAAGGGAGACCAGTTCAGGAACAAACCAATAGCAAATATCAGCAAGCTGCGTTTAAACACTTTTTTGAGAAAAGCGGCCGTGCCCGCCTGTTCAAAACGCGGCATTACAAAGGCAAGGGCATTGCCCACTGCAAACAAAAAGAAAGGGAATACGAGGTCGGTAGGTGTACAGCCATGCCATTCCGCATGCTCCAGCGGCGCATATATATTACTCCAGGAACCCGGATTGTTTACTAAGATCATCAATGCAACAGTGGCTCCGCGAAAAACATCGAGGGAATAATAACGTTGTTGGCTCATACGGCACCTTGAGGGTATTGTTGAAAGGGTTAAATTACGAATATCCACAGGAATATGAAAAATATGTTGTGGAGATTATGCAACAGAAATGAATACCCGGTACAAAGCAGTACCAGGAAATACAAACGGCAACCGCGGTCTTGTACGCAGGTTTTTAAAGAAAAACGTTGATGCCCATTGCAGCATATTGCCATATCAATAGCAATACACCGCTAACTGCTGGGCTCCAGCACGTCCGGATTGATATCTGCAGCTTCAACAGACTGCGCTGGTTGCAGCTCTGCAGCCAGTTCTTTCAGTGTTTCTGTTTGCGCGCCGGTGGTGGTATACAACACATAAAAAATATAGTCACCACCTGTGCCGCCTTGTGTGATGGTGCTGATATTGGAATGTACAATAACTGCGTCTTTGTGTGCATGCAGCCATTGATTTATTGACTGCTGTAAAACTGGTACCGATGCTGCGGCAAATAATTGTACTTGGAACATGGGCTTGTTTTTAGTGGTTAAAAAATAAGCCGCCAAAGGTTTTGGATATGGCTATGGTTTGTGCTACCATTATCGTGCCTTGCTGCTGTAAATGGAATAAGACATTCGTTGTAATATTTTCATTATCAATAATAAAACGCAATGTTTCGTTAAAACTTATGCCATAAAAAAGCCGCCGGTAAAACCTGGCGGCTTTCTGACTGATGTCAGCAGATTATTTAATGGATGAACCCGGTTAAGCGAAATTAACCGAAGGTTTCCATGATAGATCTGTAGATCGCATGAATACCTCCTTTTTTTTGGTGAACAATAAATTTACGAATAAAATCAATAAATACCGCACAAATGTTTGCAAAACCGCATGAAATACAGTACCAGTGTTTTTTGTAATTTCAGGTAAATTAAATCAACAGATCAATGAGCCAGGCATTTATCAGGGAAAGTGAAGAGCAGTGGCTGCATGATGTGGCACCCACCGTGCCGGCTTTACTTTTATACCTTACCAGGGAAAACAATGGTGTAAGGGTATACGAACAAAAAAGCAGCATCCATACCGATGGCCGCGAAGTGCATCTAATGAGCAATGGCCTGTCTTATGCAAAAGACAAAGAGGGCCGTTGGGAAATTGTATAAAAAATAAGGCGCTTACAAAGCGCCTTACTGCATGATTATTTGTTCTTGTAAAATCCCCATTTAATAAACTGCCCGTCATTAATGGGTAGGGTACCATTCAGTGTACCGGTTAACACACCGGAAAATGTGGTGGCATCCATGCTGGTGATAGTAAGTTTTACATCACCGGGATTTTTGTCAGCATATTCCTTTCCATTGTTCATCATATGAAAGGAAAGATCGTAAGTGGCACCTGCACTGAGTTGTGGTGAAGGATTCTTCCAGTCGCAATCTACTCTTCCAATGGCATCTCCACCTTCGGAGTTGAACTGCCCGCGCCATGATTGACTGCTTTCTACAAATGCGATAGAGGCCCTGCCCAGCAGTGATACGGTATCTGTGCCTGCAACCAGCTTCACATAGGTATCTGGTGCCGGCAGGTTGTCATTACTTTTTTTACATGCGCCCAGGCCTGCAGCGAGCGCGGCGATAACCAGTAGTTTTTTCATGAATACAGTTTTTTCATACGTTGTTCAAACCTGGGACAATGCAGGGATGAAATAAATATGGCTTCCTTATCATAAAAAGTGTGCCAAGGATGTGCTTAATAAGGATTCGATCATGGCTGGCCTCATTATGCAGCATACCTGTTTTATAGCTGCAAGCCATGAGCTTTCAGCTATAAGGACGGGAAAGGAGTGTGTTTCAAAGTTTCTGCGTTTTCCGCGCATTCCGCGAGAGAATGTCTTTTCAGTCTGCAGTTGGCAGTGTGCAGTCTGCAGTCAGCAAGCAATTTATGAGCTGCGAGCAGTGAGCTTCTAGCTATGAGGAGGATTTGTCTTGTAGCTCAAAGCTATCAGCTTGCCGCTTTTAACCTGGACTATTGAATCTATTTATTGCTTAAAGATTGGGCAACTACGCCTTCCTGGGTAATTTTCACCGGTTCTATTTCGCCGTTTGCAGCAAAATGCATTTCATCAATACAGGTGACCCTGTGATTGGCAGCTGTTTCTCCCAGCGGCCGGCGATGGTATACGATAAACCAGCGATCGGTTCCGGGTACATGAATAACAGAATGATGACCGGCGCCGGTAGCTACGGCTGTATCCTGCTGCAATACCTTGCCTATTCTTTTAAAAGGTCCTGTGGGTTTATCTGCTATGGCATAGGCTACGCTGTAATCGGGGCCTCCCCAACCGCCTTCTGACCACATAAAATAATACTTCCCGTTGCGGATGAACATAAGCGGTCCTTCCACATATTTTTCAGGCGTGATCTCCCTGTATACAGTGCTATCTTCAAAAGGCTGCAAACCAGTGAAATCATCTTTCAGCCTGGCTATATTGCAATGTCCCCAGCCGCCATAAATAATGTAGTACTGCCTGTCTTTGTCTTTAAACACAAACTGGTCAATGGGCTGTGCCCCATTGCGTATTTCTTTGATCAGCGGTTTACCCAGGTAATCTTTGAAAGGGCCACCCGGCTGGTCGCTCACTGCCACACCGATACCGCCATCTTCTTTTTCTGGATGGTGGATATCGTTGGCACTGAAAAAGAAATAATACTTTTTATCCTTCTCTACAATAGCAGGTGCCCACATTGCCTGTTTGGCCCAGGTAACACGCTGTGTATCGAGTATATGGTTGTGTTTTGTCCAGTGAACCAGGTCGGGGGAAGAGAACGCATCGAAGAAAACCTGTTGTGCATACGGCGCCGAATAAGTTGGATAGATCCAGTATTGGTTGCCGAATACGGCAGCTTCAGGATCAGCATACCAACCCGGAAATACAGGATTGCCCGAACGGTTACCCGGTGTTGCTGTTTGTGCAAAAATGAAACAGGGAAATAATAAAACAAGCAAACAAAGCATCCGGCTATTTTTCATGTGTGTTTTATTTGTCGCAAAATAAATCATACACATGATATAGCGTCCGCCCCCGCGGCGGAAGCTAAAAATTAAATTCCCGTCGCTGCATGTTCACACGCAGCCCGAACGTGTAAAAGAAAACATTCGACTTGGGTAATCCTTGTATATTATACGTCCGGTAAGTGCTGCTGAAGTCGAGAAACATGTTTTCAAATATTTCGTAAGAGGCATTGAACGCGGCTGTTAAGCTTTTAACAGGGATACCGGTGCCGATATAGAAACCATAATCCCGCGGGCGGTTATTGTATGTTCTGAAAATATTAGAGCCCATATTCTCGCCGGCAGAATCCAGCCCCTTTTTATAATAATCCAGTTTGGCTGACAAATACAGTTTGGGTAATGGCTGATAGCGTGCAAGAGCGATAAACTCCTGAACATTGGCGCCCAGCGGGTGTGCCAGTGGCTGGTTGTAATGGGTTAGATTGGTAATGCTGTCGAAGTTCATATATGTAAAAGGCCTGATCCAGTTAGCTTCCAGCTGCAGGTCGAGGTTTTTGATCTTAAAAGCATCCATGTATTTGGCACCTGCCTGCAGAGCCTGTTTGTTAACCCAGGAACCCCGGCCATAATGCATCACTTCTTTGATGTGAAATTCGTTTACAAGCAATTGTGTATATAGCTGCAGGTCGCGGGTTATATTCGATTTCAGGTCTATCCCGATATTGGCCTTACCAGCCGCGCCCAGCTGCCCCTCTATTGCCCTGTAAAAAATTACCGGGTTCAGGTAGCTGAGTTGTAAAGCGTTTTTCTGGCCGTCTTCCATGATGTTTTCATACAAACCCAGGTTGAGCCAGGGAAACAATTGGGTGCTCAGGTGATGCATCACCATATAATTCTTGGGTTTCATTTCCCTGCCGATCTGCGGAACAGACTGGATGGTTTGGGCTATTATCATTTCATAGTGCAGCTTCCACAACCGTGTATTCATGCGCAGGAATAAGTAGTTATTGCTGAAATCGCTTAAGAACAGGCTTCTGTATCCATTGCCGATAAACAATTTGTCATAAGCGAACTGGAAGTTCAGGTATTCAGAAGCACGGAAGCTGATACCACCCCTGGCATCGAAATAATCATAGCCCATTCTTCCGTAATCTTTGTAAAAGCCCTCACCAGGCACTGCATGAAACTGGTTTACAAAATCGCGTACATAAGCCGGGTCGCGTTCCTGGTTATCGGTCAGGTAGCTGTAAAAGCCAATACGCCTGCCGATATTGCCTCTTACCAGTATGCCTCTTGTATTTACATAAATACTGCCTGTTCCATCATTGGCATGGCCGTATTGAAGATTGAGCAGCGGCTCGATACGCATGGTAAGCGGCTTGGTGTTCACGGCGAACATGTGTGGTGGCGTTTCATAAAATGTTTTCAGTACCGGTTTCTTCAGCCTGAAAGAATCCTGGTAATGGTTAGTCCATTCAGTATTGTCCATCAGGAAGCGCTGAATATTATAACGGTCAACGGTGGAGAGCTGGAAGGTCAATGCGTGTGCTTTATCCAGGGAATCGATGTATTCTATCCGTTCAGTTATTTTTTGCCTGTTGAAAGGTTTTACTGTAGTAAAGCCGAGCAATGAATCGTGTTTTAATTTTACATCAAGACGGTCAAGTAGCTGGTAATATTTGCTGCCGAGGCTGATATTGTCTGATTGGGCTTGGGCAATGCCTGTTACCAGGCTAAGCAGTAGAATGACTATACTAGATTTTATGTTAGGCATAGGTTTATATAAAAATTGGGCTATGAACAGCGTATCAGGTTTTGGTTTATACTAATCTTCAAAGATCGCGAATTTTCTTTGCAATTGTATGTTTGTCGGCTTGTGTCTTTGCCAGTGAAAATGCCTTATCGAGATTTGCCCTTGCCTTTGCACGGTCTATATCTTTATACAATTCTCCCAATAAAGTATAATAATAATGATTGCCGGTCAACTGCAGTTTCTCGGCCTCTTTAATCGCTTCCTGTTTACCGTTTGCTTTTGACAGGGCAAATGTCCTGTTGAGTGCTGCAACGGGAGAATATGCTAGCTGTAAAAGTTGGTTGTACAGTTGTAATATTGTTTCCCATTTTTCTTTCGTGTCTGTTTTTACTGTATGCCAGTAAGCGATGGCTGCTTCCAGGTGGTATTGGGAAAGCCTGTTGCCCTGTGAAGCCTGATGAAGATAATGGGCGCCTTTTGCAATCAGTTCCTGGTTCCAGAGCGATTCGTCCTGGTCGTGATACAAAATAAGTTCACCCCCTACATCCTTTCTTGCAGCAAACCTGGAAGAATGAAAGCACATCAACGAAAGCAGGGCATTAACTGCCGGCTGGTTGGTTTGCTGGTTTTTGAGAAGCAGGTAGGTGAGGCGCATGGCCTCCAGACAGAGATCTTCACGCAAAACACTGTCCTGGCTTTCTGAATAATATCCTTCATTGAATAAAAGGTATAAAGTGGTAAGTACGGTTTCCAGCCGGTTATTGATCTCCTGCGGTGCAGGAAGTTCGATGACCACATTTTCAGTACGCAGCTTTTCCTTTGCCCGGTACAACCGTTTATTGATATTTTCTTTATTGGTTAAAAAAGCGTTGGCAATTTCATCAATACCAAAGCCGCAGAGAATGCGCAATGCAAGACCAACCTGTGCTTCGAACGGGATAGCTGGATGGCAGATAGCGAACAGCATCTGCAGCTGGCTGTCAGCGATGTTTTTATCAGAAAGATCTATTTCGGGTTCGATATCTTCTTGTGTGTTCAGTTTTAACCGCTGGCTGATCTTGCCTGTAAATAAATGATGGCGGTGAAGATGGTTCCTGGCCTTGTTCTTCGCAACAGTATACAGCCAGGCAGATGGATTTTCAGGAATGCCTTTGAATGTCCATGTTTCCATGGCCGATAAAAATGTTTCGCTGGCAATGTCCTCTGCAATATCTATATGTTCAATACCCAGCAGCTTGCAGATTACAGCCGTTATCCTGCTGAATTCAGTCCTGAACAAATGTGGTATCAGTTCCTGTTGCTGCATAAATAAAAGCCCCTGTATTGTACAGGGGCCGGCAAATGTTTGTTTAGTGAATGCCATCACCTCGCACAATCTTTCTTACCTCGACCGTATTGCCTTCGCCTTGCAGAACCGGGCAGCCTTTTGCAAATTCAACCGCTTCATCCACTGAACCGGCCTTCACAATAATATAACCGCCAATGGTTTCCTTGATCTCGCCAAATGGGCCGTTGGTAACCGTTTTATTGTGGTGAACCACGCGTGCATTTTCAAAAGGCAGTCCATTGCCGCCACTGAATTTGTTTTGTGCGGCGATACCACCGATCCAGTCCATTGTTTGTTTCATCCATACCTGGATCTGTTCGGGGGATGCCACTTTATTGCCATCCTCATGCCGGAAGATTAAAATGAATTCGTCCATTTTGTTTACGTTTTAATTGTTGGGAATGTGTGTTACACTCTTACAACAAATGAACCATACAGGAACTGGACAAGGACCGGGATCTTTCTATGAAAAATAGCAGGCCACTTATAAGGATGCCTAAACTTCTTCTACCGCTGCAGCTTCTTCCTGGAAATGATAAAGTGGGACGAGTTTGGTGGAATTGTCTTTTTGAACGGGCTCCTCTGCTTTAATGCTGATAGTGGTGGGTTTTTGGGCCGGTTTAATCAGTGTTAATGCATAAATACCTGCAAAAAACAGGCTGATCAGTGAAAGGATAGAAAGAGTGGTGCCGAATGCAGCAGTGGTGAAAGCGATAATGCTGCAGGCTATCGTGCCCAGGGCGATGGATAAAGCGATGGTTTTATGGGAAAAACCTTTATCCAATAAAATATGGTGCAGGTGGTTTCTATCGGGGGAGAATGGAGAACGGCGGTGCAACATACGGATGCTGAATACCCGCAGGGTATCCATCAAAGGTATCAGGAGAACGCCAAAACCGATGGCTGGTGAAGCATGCAGCGGAAAACGGCCATAAGCCGGGGCCATTTCAATAAACCGGATCACCAGGATGGCATTGACCAATCCCAGCAGCATAGAACCTGTGTCGCCCATAAAGATCCGTGCAGGGTGAAAATTGAATACCAGGAAGCCGGCAATACTCCCGGCCAGTGTAAAAGCCAGCAGGGCATGCGCAATATCATCATTAATAAAGAAATAAATGCCAAAAACAATGGAAGTAACCAGCCCGATACCGCCGGCTAGTCCGTCGATACCGTCAATCAGGTTAAAGGCGTTGATCACCAGTATGATTGTAAATAATGTGAATATATGGCTGACAATGGGATTCATTTCCTGCAAACCCAGGAATCCGTGCATACCGGTGATGAGTAATTTTCCTTTAAATACCAGTACGGCTGCAGCGATGAGCTGGCCGATGAATTTTTTAGAAGGAGACATCGTAAGCAAATCATCCTGGCAGCCCAGGAAAAAGATCAGTAACAATGAAATAACATAAGGTTGGAAAGCATTTTGTGGGGTGATGATAGCCATCAGCAGCAGGCTCACTAAAAGTCCCATGAACATAGCAAGGCCACCAAGGCGGGGAATGGGAGCCTTATGAATTTTCCGTTCATCCGGTATATCATATAATTTCTTCCTGTGGGCGAGCTGGATAATCTCAGGAATAGCATAAAAAGTGATCAAAAATGCCAAGGCCCCGCCAATGATGATATTCATAGAATCAGTGTTGTAATGATCTTATATATATAATACGGATGAAAGTTGTATTTCATTGGGGGACTGCAAAGTTAATTAGTTTTTAGAATATTGCATCAGTTAGAGAAAAAAAACTAACGTTCATTCGCTTTGCTGATGCAATTCAAAATGCTCAGGGTTTATTTATTGGCTTACATGATAATTTGATCATAATAAGTTTTTACAGAAAAGTTTATTGACTTTAAATATGTTATATATTTGTGCTTTAGCAGCCCAAAACCTTTAGAAGAGTTTATTCTGTGAAGGTACAAGTGTTACATTCCCCCCAATACTTATGAAATTTAAATGGAATTTAACCCGGTGTGCCCAATATGTATAAGAAAATCCTTGTAGCCCTCCTATCCTTTTTTATGTTTTATTATGGTTATAGTCAGTCAATTACCAAGACTGATTTAAGCCAGGTAAAAGTCGATCAGCTGAGCGACGATGAAATTAGTCGCTATACACAGCAGTTTCAACGTTCAGGCCTTACCCAAGAAGAGGGATATCAAATGCTGCTTTCCAGAGGCCTTCCCCAGGAAGAATTAGAGAAGTTAAAACTTCGCTTACAGCAAAACAAAATACCTATACCTGAATCGAGGTCGGGAACAAGTAGTAAATCAGAGTTTATTGCCAAAACTGATTCTGAAAATAGTAGGAAGAGTGAACCTGGACTGCAGGTGTTTGGTACTGAATTGTTTACTTCCCATAGCCTTACTTTTGAGCCTGATTTAAATATTGCCACGCCTGTTAATTATATCCTGGGCGTAAATGATGGGTTGCAAATAACGGTATATGGTGTACAGGAAATGAGTGTTAAAATGCAGGTATCTCCTGAGGGTAGTATTTATATACCTAATGTGGGGCAAATTCAAGTTGCAGGCGAGTCGATAGAATCGGCTACCAGTATTATAAAGCAGCGAATGAGTAATTCTGCGTACTCAACACTCAAATCTGGTGCATCCAAGTTATCTGTTAATCTTAGTAAAATCAAAAGCATACGTGTAACAGTCATTGGTGGATTTAAACCTGGCACGTATACTGTTTCATCTCTTAGCACTGTGTTTAATGCACTCTATTATGCGGGAGGCCCGGGGGGAAATGGAAGCTACCGGGAAATTGAATTAATACGTGGTAATAAACTTTTAAGGAAAATTGATTTATATAAATTTCTTCTGAAAGGAGATCAAAGTGACAACCTGCATTTGGAAGACAATGATATTATTCGTATTCCTGTTTATCAAACGCATGTAGCAATAATAGGTGAAGTAAAACGCCCCGGCATCTTCGAAATACTGGCAGGCGAACATCTCAACGATCTTATTGGGTTTGCCTCCGGATTTAATGATAGTGCTTTCAGGGCTTCTGTACAGGTTTTGCAGTTAACAGATGTTGAGCGTAGAATTAAAGATATATCCGCAGCAGCTTTTAATGTTTATGCTCCGCAGGCGGGGGATCAATTTACTGTATCAAAAATTTTAAACCGTTATCAGAACCGGGTAAGCATTGAAGGGGCGGTGTTCAGGCCAGGTGTGTATGAATTAACTCCTCAATTGACTATTGGACAGTTGATTAAAAAAGCATATGGGTTAAGAGAAGATGCTTACACTACACGTGGCCAATTGGTACGTCTTCAGGACGACTTAACAGAAATGAGCCTTCCCATTGATATTAATGGTATTATTCATGGAGAGACACAAGCCGATATAGTATTAAAAAGAGAAGATGTTGTAAAAATCAGTTCTGTTAACGATTTACGTGACTCCTTTACTGTTGCAATCCAGGGCGAGGTAAGAAAGCCTGGTAACTACAGGTATATTGATAGTCTTTCTTTGAAAGACCTGATTATAATGGCCGGCGGCTTTACTGATGCGGCACTTCCTCAAACTATAGAGATCGGACGTATTATTAAAAGAAACACATTAAGTACAACTGACATAAAAGTAAGTGATGTAATTGACGTTACGGATGGAGATGACTTCAGGCTGAGTGCCAAAAATCTCAATCTTAAACCATACGATGTAATCACTGTACGCCGTAAACCGGGATATGATCAGGTGGCTACCGCGACTGTAACAGGGCAGATTCAGTATCCGGGACCTTATGTTATTGAAACACGAAATGAACATGTAAGTACATTGATACAGAGAGCCGGTGGTTTTGCGCCTTATGCCTATATTGAAGGGGCATATTTAAAGCGGCAGAAACCACAAACTGTAGCCAGCCAGATCAAGGCAGAAAAAACAGAAAAAATAGAGAAGGGGTTAAAAGATACCAGCGGACAAGTTGTTGCTTCTGTGCTGCGTTCCTATGATCAGATTCCCCTGGATTTAAAGCAGATCCAATCACATCCGGGTGGCCTGGAAGATCTAATACTGCAAAATGGGGATGAATTATTTATTCCCAAAGTTGACGCACAAGTTCATATAACGGGAGAAGTGCTTTCGCCAACTCAGCTGCCTTATTATCCGAATTATAGCATCAAGGATTATATAAGCGCTGCCGGAGGATTTTCTGATGATGCAAGAAAGGCAAAATTATACGTGCTACATGCTAATGGTAAAGCGGAAACCGCTAAGCATTTCTTGTTTTTTAAGCATAATCCAAAAGTGCTACCAGGATCAGAAATTGTAGTACCCAAACGAAGAGAGCGGAAAGGATTGAGCACCGGTGAAATCGTTGGGATGGGAAGTATTCTGGTGTCTCTGGCTGGTGTGGTTATTGCCTTGTTCCGATAGAAAGATGGTATACTTGTACCTGATTTAGTCGAAATATTAACAGATTAAGGGTTAAAAACTTCAAATAAGTCGATATTCGAGGTAAGAAAGTGCATGCGACTAGCTAAATGGAGGCCAAAGTCTTAGAGAAGTATAAATTTGACATTGAGCCAGTATACCATATATTTGCGCGATTTTTTAAGAAAATCAAATTAATACTTCCCCCATTGAAAGCTCGCTATAAAGTGCAGATAATCAATTTATTGTGTAAACAGTCCTGTCCCTCACCTGTGACTGAGATGGCGAAGCTGTATTTTTATTTGAACTATTAAGTGATTAGCATGATGATAAAATATATGCGAGTAGTGCTTTGTGCTTTACTGATACTTATAGGGTTTTATGGAAATTCCCAAGACTTGCTAAAGCGGAATGATTTAAGCCAAGTGAAAGTAGATCAAATTTCAGATGCAGATTTAATAAAACTTCAACAGCAATTGCAGCAGTCAGGTTATACAATTGATCAAGCTGAGCAATTGGCACAGGCAAAAGGAATGCCATCTTCAGAAATAGCTAAGTTGAAAGCTCGGTTGGCTAGGCTGGGAACGGGAGTTGGTGATAACAAAAATTCGACCAATAACCGGTATAGCCAGAAAGACAGTCTGATAAGAACCAAAAGGGGGGGGCAATTTGACACACTGGAAAATGATTCATTTCGATTACCATTAATTGATCCTAAAATCTTCGGCGCAGAATTATTTAATAACAGAACACTCAGCGCCGATCCGAATAACAACGTAGCTACTCCATTTAATTATATACTTGGGCCGGACGATCAACTTGAGCTGACGGTATATGGTGTACAGGAAACAAATATCAGCCTGGATGTATCGAAAGAAGGGGTAGTAACGATCCCCAATGTTGGCCAGATAAAGGTAGTAGGATTAACCATTGAAGAAGCTACAGCTAGGATTAAACAAATAATGGAGCGGACGGCTTATGGCACATTACGTAGTGGCGCTTCCAAACTTGCTTTAAATATAGGTGGCATTCGCAGCCTGCACGTAACGGTAATTGGCAGTAATCGACCAGGTAACTATACTCTTTCTTCACTGGCTACGGCATTCAATGCATTGTATGTAGCTGGTGGCCCCAATAAGTTTGGTAGTTTCCGGCAGATACAACTAATCCGTAACAACAAGCTGGAAAGGACCATCGATCTATACCGCTTTCTGGTGAATGGCGATCAAAGTGATAATATTCGGCTAAGAGATAATGACGTAATCCGTATTCCCACTTATAAAACCCGAGTAGAACTTAAAGGTCAGGTAAAACGCCCTGGTATTTTTGAGGTGTTACCTGGAGAAAGCTTCTCTAATGTATTAGATTTCGCCTCCGGATTCACTGACTCTGCTTATAGAGCAGCTGTTACCGTAATGCAGTTTACTGATCGTGAGCGGCAGGTAAAAGACATTACTTCTACAGAATATAATAGTTATGCGCCACAGCCTGGCGACATGTATGAAATAGGCAAACTACTGCGGCGGTTTACCAACCGCCTGCATATTATAGGTGCGGTGTTCCGTCCTGGTTATTATGAGTTAAAGGAAGGAATGCGAGTTGCTGATTTGATTCGCCGTGCAGATGGATTAAAGGAAGATGCTTATTCTGGCCGAGCGCAAATAATACGATTGAAAGAAGATCTGAGTAAAGAAGTTATTTCTTTTAATGTGTCACAGGCACTAAGTGGTTCTGCTGCAGACAATGTGCCTTTAAAGCGGGAAGACGAAATCATTATTACTTCTGTTTTTGATTTGAGGGATGAATATAAGGTAAGTATTGAAGGGGAAGTGCGGTTGCCAGGTGAATATCTTTTTGCCGACAGTATGTCATTGAAAGACTTAATTGTACTAGCAGGGGGCTTGACCGAAGCGGCATTTCCCCAGCGGATCGAAGTTGCAAGGTTGCTGAGACGGGATTCATTAACGACTGCAGATATCCGAGCTAGCGAAGTATATGAAGTACAAAGCGGTACAGATCTGGGGACGGCCACTAAAAATTTACAATTAAAGCCTTATGATGTAGTGACTGTACATAGTAAGCCTGGACCTAAGGAATTGGAATCAGTTGTTTTAGATGGACAGATTCAGTATCCGGGCCCATATGTCTTGGCAGATAGAAGTGAAAGGGTGAGCAGTGTTGTTAAACGGGCAGGTGGGTTTACGCCCGAGGCTTATATTGAAGGGGCTTACTTAAAAAGGTATTTAACAGATAAGGAGAAAGAGTTAAAGCGTGAAAAAATTCTGAAGCTACAGGAAAATATGAAAGATACTTCGCGTAGGGTACTTGAAGAATTAGAGAGAACATATGAACAAGTGCCGCTTGACATGCAAGCCATACTAACAAAACCTGGTTCTACTCAAGATCTCGTGTTGAAACCCAAGGATGAAATATATGTACCGAAATTTGATGCGCAGGTCAAGGTAAGTGGAAGCGTATTGCTTCCTGTACAGATTCCATACCAATCCGAGTATTCCGTAAAAGATTATTTGTCTGCAGCAGGAGGTGTCGCTCAGGATGGTGTGAAGCGGAAAATTTATGTTTTATATGCTAATGGAAGAGCTAAGGCTACCAAACACTTTCTGTTTTTTAAAAATTACCCTAAAGTGAAACCGGGAGCCGAAGTTGTGGTTCCAAGGAAGAAGCCAAGAACTGGCAATACTGGAGAGATTATTGGGTTTGCAAGTGCGATTGCTTCTTTGGCAGGTGTAATTATTGCGATAATAAATATTAGCAAATAGCTTACATATTCAGAAAATTCAATTTTACACACCTCACATTAGTTCGTTAATTCTTATTAAATATGCACGAAGCGAAAGACGAAATATCTTTTAAGGAACTGGCATTAGGTGTCCAAAAATGGTGGCATTATCTTTTGTCAAAGTCGGTGGTTGTCGTACTATCTGTGTGCCTAGGAGGAGGAATTGGATTGGTATATACACTGGTTAAAAAAACAAATTATACAGGTACATTGACCTTTGTATTGTCCAATGATTCGAAAACAGGTAGTGGATTGGCAAGTTTAGCAGGTCAGTTTGGTTTGGATGTGGGCGGCTTAAATGGCAGTAATGGAGCTTTTGAAGGAGAAAATATTATTCAATTATTAAAGTCAAGACGAATTATTAAGGGCGCATTATTTAAAGAAGTTCCCTCCCAGAAAAAATTATTGATCAACATTCTGGGCGAGAAAATGGGCTTTTTTAAAAATTGGAAAAAGAAACAACGGCTGGCTGATTTTGTTCCCTTTCCTGCAGATGTGAGTAGAATTAATCCCATACAAGATAGTTTAATCGGAGTTATTCACGAATTTATCATTAAGGAATGTTTAGAAGTGTCCAAAGTTGACAAGAAGCTAAGCTTTTATCAGGTAACCATGTCGTCTCCAATTGAATTAGTATCTGCGTATTTGCCTGAAAGTGTAGTGAATGAAGCAGCCAAGATGTATATTGAAACGAAGACTAAAACGGCCAGGGAAAATTTAAAAATGCTTCAGTTTGAGGCAGATAGTTTGAGAGGGAAGTTGAGTGGCGCTATTTATTCATCAGCCAGTAAAGTTGATCAGACATTTAATTTGAACCCTGCTTTACAAACTCAGCGTGCACCTATCCAACAGAACCAGGTGCAGGCACAAGTGTTGGGAACTGCTTATGGAGAAGTGGTTAAAAATCTTGAAATAGCAAAAATCACTTTACAGAAAGAGACTCCATTATATCAGACTATAGACTTACCTGTAATGCCTTTGACAGGTGTAAAGTTGGGCAAAATAAAAGGATGCATAATTGGCGGGATGTTAGCTGGGATAATTTGTATTGTTGGATTAATATTTCGATCAATGTATAAAGATGCTATTGAAAAATAATTTGCTATGGGATTATATGATCAGGTGCAAGTGATTTCTTTGCCGAAAATGTTGGATGACAGAGGGAATCTGTCATTCTTTGAGAATAAACGGCAAATCCCTTTTGAAATTAAACGAGTTTATTGGATTTATGATGTGCCTGGAGGAGAAATAAGAGGCGGCCATGCTTATAAAACGTTGCAGGAGATGATTGTTGCATTATCGGGTAGTTTTGATGTGATATTGAATGACGGAAAAGAAGAACGAAAGTTTTCTCTCAACCGCTCTTACTACGGCTTATATATCCCTAAAATGATTTGGCGTCAACTGGAAAATTTTTCAACGAATAGTTTGGCGCTAATTGCAGCGGATCAACCTTATTCAGAGGACGAATATATCAGGGACTTTGATGATTTCAGTAAACTATCAAGAAAATTATAATGAGTCAGCAAGTCCAGGTTTTTGACTGCAATATTATTCATTTCCCTAAAATCCACAATAGGGCAGGGAATATTACTGCTATTCAGAATAATATTGAAATCCCATTTGCTGTTAAACGTGTATATTATTTATACGATATACCTGGGGGGGAATCTAGAGGGGCACATGGGCACAAAGAACTTGAACAACTTATCATAGCTGCCAGTGGTAGCTTTGATATTACCATCGATGATGGTAAAAATAAAAAAACAATTCATCTATCACGTCCATATATGGGGCTTCATATAAAACCTGGAATCTGGAGAGATATTTCTAATTTTTCTTCAGGATCAATTTGTTTGGTTTTGGCCTCCTTGCAGTATGACGAGAATGACTATATCAGGGAGTATAACGATTTTCTTAAATATAGAACTAAATGAGCAAGATTTTAATAGCGGGTGCTGGTGGTGCACCATCAGAAGGTGTTATCAACTCTTTATTGCGCTGTGAAAAAAAAGAAACAATTTTGGGAATGGGCAGTGAGCCTACAGACTTGGTTTTGTCTTCGGCGGCCAAAAAATATTATGTCCCTTATGCAAATACTTCTGAGTATAAAAACAGTCTTCTTAAAATTTTGAATGATGAACGTCCCGATTTAGTGCATTTTCAAAACGACTTGGAAATATTCTATGCATCTCTGTTGAGAGATGCTATTATAGCAACAGGAACTAAATTGTTTATGCCATCACACGATGTTATTGATACTTGTGTACATAAATATAAAACATATTTGAAATGCCGAGAAGCTGGTGTTAAGGTGCCCACTAATATAATGATCGATAATGAAGATGACCTGAAACGAGCTTTCGCAGAATTAAAAGATAAAGATGGTCGAATCTGGCTCCGGGCATCTTCCATAGGCGGAGGCGGGAAGGGGGCTTTACCTACTAATGATTTTCTATTCGCAAAAGGATGGATTGAACGTTACAATGGATGGGGAGATTTTGTTGCAGCAGAAATGTTGACACCGGATACTGTTACTTGGTTGTCTATTTGGCACGAAGGAGAGCTTGTTGTTGCTCAAACAAGAATAAGAAAAGGCTGGACTCATGGAAATAGAACTGTTTCAGGTGTAACGGGGGTTACTAAAGTAGGGCAAACGTATTCTGATCCTGAAGTTGATCGCATTTCCATTGAAACAATTAAGGCTGTCTCAAACAAGCCTCATGGAATTTTTGGCGTCGACATGACATATGATAAAAATGGTATTCCTAATCCTACAGAAATCAATATCTCTCGTTTTTTTACCACTGTCCTCTTTTTTACAGAAGCGGGGCTGAATATGCCCGCTATTTTTAAAGACATTGCACTTTACAATGAGTTTCCAAAATTAGAGAAGAAAATTAATCCTTTGCCTGATGGGTTATTATGGTTAAGAGGAATGGATACACGACCAAGATTAATGCGGCAGGGAGAAATTGAAAGGGAGATCAATAATCTATCATGATTTTAATAACTGGAGCAAGCGGTTTTATAGGTCGGCATTTATTATTGGCCCTTATAAAAAAATATGGGGCTAATAATATTATAGCACTTACCTCCAAACCCATTAAAGAATGTGTTTATTTACTACATCACGATTATACTTTTGCCAGTGACTATTTTGTAAAGTCGGGCTATGCTGGAATTGAAACAATTATTCATGCAGGGGCATTCACACCCAAAAACAAACAACAAGGAAATGATTGGAAAAAATGTACTAGTAATATTTATAGTATAGATAAGCTATTGTCCGCCGAATTACCTAATCTGAAAAGATTAGTTTATTTAAGTACCTTGGATGTTTATGGAATAGAGAAAACTATCTCAGAAAATTCTGTGATAAAGCCGGCATCTTTATACGGCGAATCAAAATTGTATGGGGAAAACATGATTACAGCATGGGCTAATGAAACTTTTAAAATATATCAGTTACTTAGGGTGGGTCACACATATGGTCCCGGGGAAGAAGCATATCAAAAAATAATTCCTGTGACAATTCGGAGATTATTGCAGAACCAAGCACTGGAGATATGGGGGACGGGGGAGGAAATCAGATCGTTTATTTATATTAATGATGTTGTTGCTGCAGTTCTGCAATCACTAGAACTTGAAGATAATACAGGCCCCATTAATCTTGTAAGCAGCCAACAGGTTACTGTTAGAGCGCTGGTAGAAAAACTGCTTGTTATCAGTGGACGAAATACTCATGTGAAGGTAATTCCGACTACGGAACCAGGTAGAGATTTTGTTTTTGATAATTCAAAGATGAAGCGACTTTTATTATCAGAGGAAACAGTGCTGGAAGATGGTCTTGCAATAGAATGGAGGTACATGGAAAGTTTAATGTTATGAATATTTTCTTTGATCTGGATGGAACATTAATTGATTCACGCGAAAGACTGTACCAGCTTTTCCAAAAATTAGTTCCTCAATCTAAACTTTCCTTTGATAAATATTGGAGCTACAAGAGAAATAAGATAGGGCATAGTGAAATTTTGGTAACGCATTTTAATTATTCAGATAATGGGATTGCGGAATTTCAAAACAAGTGGATGCAGGAAATTGAACTATCAGAATGGCTGGTACTGGATAAGCCATTTGAAGGCGTTACTCCTTTCCTAAATCAATTAAAGCAAGAGTGTAACCTGTTTGTTGTGACAGCCCGACAATTTGAATCGCAAGCTATAAAACAAATAGATCAACTGGGATGGAGCAATATCTTTTCAGATATACTTGTTACCAACCAAAAATTTGAAAAGTATGACTTACTTACCCGTTTGGCGGACAATATAGAAAGGAGTGATTGGTTCGTCGGGGATACTGGAAAAGATATACAAACAGGTAAAAGGTTGGGAATCAATACTGCTGCAGTACTTTCAGGATTTCTTAATGCAGAAAAACTATCTGAATACAAACCCGATATCATTGTAGAAAATGTACTTATGGTACCTTTTAAACCGGTATGATGTATTAAAATAACCGAACTATTTTCTATAAAGAAAAACAAAAATGATGATTAAATTCCTAGATCTACAAAAAGTAAACCAGCAGCATGAGGAAGATTTGAGAGAAGCATTTGATCGTGTGCTTACTTCAGGGTGGTATATAATGGGGGAAGAATTAAAACAATTCGAAAACGATTTTGCTACTTATTGCGGGGTTAAACATGCTATTGGTGTTGCAAATGGATTAGATGCTTTGATTTTGATCATCAGAGCATATAAAGAACTGGGGATATTTAAAGACGGGGATGAGATTATTGTACCTGCCAACACTTATATAGCCAGTATTCTGGCAATCTCTGCAAATAATCTTGTTCCAGTGCTGATAGAGCCAAACTTAGATACGTATAACATTGACACTGCTTTAATTGAGTCAAAAATTTCAGAGAAGACTGTTGCTATTTTGGCTGTTCATTTGTATGGCCAGTTGTGTGATATGGCTGGCATAATATCTGTTGCTGGCAAATACAATTTAAAAGTAATAGAAGATAGCGCCCAGGCTCATGGCGCTACTGATGCTTTAGGTAAACGTGCTGGTAGCTTCGGCGATGCAGCCGGATTTAGTTTTTATCCGGGTAAAAATCTCGGCGCATTGGGTGATGCAGGGGCGATTACTACCAATGATGACGAAATCGCTGGTGTAATAAAGGCCCTTCTTAACTACGGCTCCCATGTTAAATATCAAAATAAGTATAAAGGAATAAACAGTCGACTGGATGAATTACAAGCTGCTTTGTTGAAAGTTAAGCTCAAAGCATTGGATCATGAAACCCAAATTAAAAGAAATATTGCAAATAGGTATTTGGCAGAAATTAATAATCCGGAAATTATTTTGCCTAAGGTAACTGAGCAAAAAGCGCATGTCTGGCACTTATTTGTTGTTAGAACTAGAGATCGAGCTCGACTACAGAAATATTTAGCGGATAATGGTATACAAACTGTTATTCATTATCCAATCCCCCCGCATAAGCAAAAAGCTTATGCAGAATGGAATCATCTGACTTATGATATTTCTGAGAAAATACATAATGAGGTGTTAAGCCTGCCTTTGAGCCCGGTATTGTTGAAAGAGGAAGTGGACAGCGTGATTGAGATATTAAACGCATTTTAAAATTTTGGTTTGAAATTAATAAGAACAACTTTTTTTTCGACAATCATTACATTCATACGTATTGCATCAGGTTTTGTTGCAGGTAAAATTGTGGCGTTATTCACAGGGCCGACGGGAGTAGCGCTGATAGGGGCATTTACTAATTTTATTACTATCGTATTGACATTTGCAAACGGTGCAATTAATACAGGTGTAGTTAAATACACTGCGGAGTACAATAGAGAAGAGGAAAAGCTAAAAGTTTTATTTAGTACAGCCTTTAAGATATCGGTTTTTTGCTCCGTTATAATTGGGACAATTCTGTTTGTATTTGCGACCTATTTCTCAACATGGATATTTCTAGAGCCCATTTATGCAAATCCAATACGGGTTTTAGGATTAACGATAGTTCTGTATTCCCTGAATACATTGCTGATATCTATATTAAATGGGAAGGGGCAAATAAAGACATATACAATTGTTAATACTGCGGGTAGTATTGTAGGGCTGTTATTTACTGTATTACTTGTGTATCGTTATAAGATAGAAGGGGCGCTGTACGCATTGGTGTTAGCACAATCTATTGTTTTTTTCGTAACAGCAGTATTAATTATTAAAAGTAAATGGTTTTCTCGTGAGTATTTTTTGCGGGCATTGGATAAATCAACAGTTGTTAAATTAAGCCACTTTAGTTTAATGACGCTAGTTTCAACTATGACGATACCCCTGGCGCAAATTGTACTAAGAAATATGTTAACTGAAAAATTGGGTGTCGAAGCTGCAGGATATTGGCAGGGAATGATGAGGATCTCTGACGGATATCTGCTGTTGATAACTACTTCTCTAAGCACATACTACCTTCCCAGAATGTCTTCTCTACAAACAGAGGGCGAGATAAGAAAGGAAATCTTTAATGGATACAAGCTCATATTGCCCACAGTTTTTTTGGGGTGTTTAATTATTTACTTTTTACGTTTTTTTATTATTAAGACCATTTATACAGCGGATTTTTTTGTTATGGAGAAGTTGTTTTTGTGGCAACTTGTAGGAGATTTTTTTAAAATTGCTTCTTGGGTATTAGGTTATTTGATGCTAGCTAAGGCGATGACTAAGATATTTATTGCAACTGAAATTCTTTTTAGCTTGAGCTATGTTTTCCTGGGATATCTCTTTGTTAGAGTATTTAAACTACAAGGAATTACAATAGCCTTTGCTTTAAACTATATATGCTATCTAGTGATAATGATTCTTGTCTTTAAACGATACTTCACTAATGGAAATAGGTAATTCCCCTTTAGTTTCTGTTATTGTTCCATGTTATAATCATGAGAGATATGTTGAACAATGTATAGAAAGCATATACAATCAGAGTTTTAAAGAATTCGAACTTATTGTTATTGACGACGGGTCTAATGACGACTCTTTTGGTATCATTAAACGGTTAGATAGCAAATATAATTTTCTTGCAAAGAAGCAGCAAAACATAGGGCTTTGCGCCACCTTGAATCTTGCTATTAGCAAATATGCAAAGGGGAAATATATTTCTATATGTGCGTCAGATGATTATTGGGAACCTGACAAATTAGAAAAGCAGGTCAATTTTCTTGAACAGAATCCTGAATATCCTATGGTTTATGGCAAAAGCCATTTCGTTGATGAAAATTCAAACCGAATTGAAAAACTAGATTATTTAAATGATGGATTAAAAGGGGGGGATATCTTTGAAGATATTATCTTGTTTAAGTTCCATCCTCCTGTTACCTATATGTATCGTGCATCGATTTTTGACGAGGTAGGGTTATTTCCTGTTGATATTAGTACGGATGATTTTTATATGAATTTAAAAATATCGAGTAGATATAAAATTGGGTTTATTAATGATTACTTAGGCTCTTACCGATATTTTGATGTGCATAAAAAAATGTTGACCAGGCATAATACGCTGGATGCACATGAAAGGTGTATTGAAGACTATAAGAATACTAGATTTTATAGTAAATCACTTGAAATAATACGATTAAGTAAAATCAACATTGCAGCTCCTTTTATAAAGTATAAAAGACTAGCTATAAAAGAGATACTCACAAATTATAAATATATGTTCACACTAGGTTATCTAAAAGGAATTATTAAGGTGTTATTTGTTTGGAAGCCCTTGTAATAGTTGTTGTATCCGCAAAAAAAGCAAAGTGAGATTTTTTTTATATTGTACTCTCTTCCTCCTTATATATATATACATTTTTGCGCCACCGTTTCGTGTTTTACCTTTCGGTACAGATAAAATTGTATTTTCCGGAGCCATTGTGTATATCTCATACAAAAAAAGCTGGGGTAGATTGATCGCTTTATTTAAGATAGAGTTTCTGCTACTTCCTTGTCTTTTGTTATATTCTTTTATAAGAGGTATATGCTCGGGCGTAACAGTATATTTTATGTATGATTTTCTACTTTGTACAGAGGTACTAACGTGTGCTTACTTTTTTTATCTGTTAAGTGAAAATAATGGGTTTAGAATTGACAAAATTATGATTATTTGTTCGGTTGTTGCCTCCTTCATTTCTTTATTCCTATTGTTTAACTCAAGTGTAGCAACTTATTTTAAAACTGTTTTGTTAAAATTCCCGGAAGAACTCATTGAAGACTTTTACTTTAGAGGATACGGTTTGTCAGATGGACTCTTTTTTTCATATCCTGTAATTTTGGGGTTTTCGGCGGGGTTTATTGTGTTAGGTATTTTTCAAAAAAAGCACTATATCTTATTCCTCATTCCCCTATTGATAGGCGTTTTTTCGAATGCAAGATCTGGATTGTTTCCCATTTTTTTGAGTATTTTGATTGCGGCTGTTTATAATATTAGGTTTCTAGCAAAAAGAGTTGCTGTGCTGATTGGTGTGGCCATCATTTTTTCCGGTGGGGTTGCGGTATTATTTCAGCAAAATGAAATGCTGAAAACATCACTTGAATGGGGGTTAACTTCTTTTGATATTGCCGGTGATTTTTTGTTCAAAGGAGAAAAGACCGAAAATGTAGATATATTACTTGGTGATATGCTTGTTTATCCCACTAGCTTGATAGAGTGGCTGTTTGGATCGGGAGAATTTATGTTTATTGACCATCCGAGAACTACAGATATCGGGTATCTGCTACGTTTGAATTTCGGAGGCATTTTTTATTCTTTTATTTTGCTAGGGCTAGTAATTTATATGTTCCGGCGTCTGTTTAAAATAAATCAACAAGTAGCATTATTATTATTTATATCGCTGATGTTTCTGCATTTTAAATCTGACTTTTTTATTGTGAATCCCGCTTCGCGGTTTTTCTTTTTTGTCTATGCTTTATGTATACTAAATCATAGGAATTTCAGGTCTTCTTATAGTTTGAAAAATTAAAATAGGGTGGAATGGATATTTTGTTTTGTGGTTCCTTCTTTCCTGATAATAGGGTGGAAGAAATTTGGCAAGATTCTAAAGGACCAATGGTTATTTCGGCAAATACATTTCAGCAAGCGTTAATTGAGGGATGGAACCTTAATGGTTACGATAATATATCGCTTTTTACTTTACCATGTATTGGTAGCTTTCCTAAACGATATAAAAGAATATGGTTTAAAAAGTCTTTTTTTAATTTTAATTCAAAGGCGTGTCTTTGCGGTTCTTTTTTGAATTTGACTGGATTTAAGGGAATAAGTATCTTTTATTCGGTGAAGAAGAATCTAAAAGCATGGGTAAAAAAAGGAGAAGAGAATAAAACAATTATTGTTTATGGAATGATACCGAGTTATCTGCGTGCTGCGGTTGCTGTAAAAAAGCTGTTTCCTAAGATAAAATTATGTGTGATTGTATTGGACCTACCAGAGTATTTTGATGAAAATAAAAGTCTTTTATCTAAGGTATATTCATACATGAACACAAGGCTAAGCTATGCATGTAATAAATATATTGACTCTTATGTTATCCTAACAAAGTACATGAAAGATGCATTGAATATAGGTGTGAAAAAGTGGATGCTTTTAGAAGGCATCTATTTACAAGATAAAAAAAGAAGCGAGAAAGTAGATAAGGAATGTAGTCATGTCATTTTATATACGGGAAAGTTTGACTCCCGGTTTGGGCTGACGAATTTATTGGATGCATTTAAAAGTATACAAGGGCAGAACTATGAATTGTGGTTGTGTGGAGAAGGAGATTTAAAAGATTATATCATCGAATGCGCCAAAAAAGATAACAGAATAAAATACTTGGGGCTTCTAAAAAGAGACGAAGTATTATTCTTGCAAAAGAGGGCAACGGTTCTGGTTAATCCAAGACAGGCAAACGAAGAATACACAAAATATTCATTCCCATCAAAAACCATGGAATACATGGCATCTGGAACGCCGACCATAATGTATAAATTGCCAGGAGTTCCTGATGATTATCTTGAATATCTGGTATTGGTGAAGGATGATACTGTGGAGACTCTAAGAAATACAATAATTGAATGGTGTGAAAAAGCCCCAAGCGATTTACATGAATTTGGAAGAAAGGCCTCTGAATTTATATTAAACAATAAAAACTCTCGAGTGCAGGCAAAGCGTGTTATTGATTTTGTAAAATCGGCATAGTCTTTATCTACTATATGATAAACAAGGTTAAAAAAGTTCTGTTTTATTCCAGCGTAAGTGATAAGTCGCTTTTTTTTACTCAAAAATTTTATGAAACTGATATTGATATTCTTATCCGTCTAGGGTACGATGTAACAGTTTCAAACAAAATTTGGGACTTTCTTTTTTTCTGGAAATATGACATTGCCTTTATCTATTTCTACCGGTATGGCTTGTTTCCGGCTGTTATAGCCAGATTTTTTTTCAAAAAAGTTTACTTTACAGGGGGTATTGATGATTTAGATAAGATCTATACAACTCCAAAAAGATACAAGATTCAGAGGATTTTCTTTAAGCTTTGCTATCTGTTTGCTAATCATTGTTTTTTGGTTTCTTCCTCAGATATGGATAATGTTAAAGGGATATATAGTGGCAATTTGCCTAAACGATTGTCCCTTTCTTTTCATACGATTGATGTAAACAAGTACGTGTGTGATTTGAATAACACTTTTAAAAGCAACGACTTTGTTACAATTGCCTGGATGGGAGCAAAAGATAATGTAATTCGAAAAGGAATAGACAATGCCATCAAGCTTTATCAAGAGTTGATTTCTTTCAATGAGTATAAAGATTCTAAGTTTTATATTGTTGGAGCGACAGGGGACGGCTCATCTTTTTTACAATCGTTGATTAATCAATTAGAAATAAATAAGAGGATCATTTTTACTGGCCGACTACCCGAAGAGGAGAAAATAAAGCTGTTAAAAAAAAGTAAGTATTATTTTCAGCTATCGGTGTACGAAGGTTTTGGAATTGCCGCTGTGGAAGCACTTGCAGCGGGCAACATTGTAATACACTCGGGAAAAGGGGGCCTTGCAGATGGGATTGGGACATACGGGATCTTGCTTAATATAGAGCAGAGTATAAGTGAACAGGCACAGTACTGTATTCAGAAATTAAAAGATATTGACAATCGGTTTTTAGAAAATGGAATTTGTTATGTTAAGAACAAATTTTCACTAAAACAAAGAGAAAATGACTTTCAATATATTCTAAAAAGATGATGATGCTAAAAAACAAAACACTTCTAATTACTGGAGGAACAGGCTCTTTTGGAAATGCTGTTCTGAATCGATTTCTTTATACAGATCACTTCAGCGAGATTAGGATATTTAGCCGCGATGAAAAAAAGCAAGATGATATGCGAAAGCGATTAAATAATCCTAAAATAAAATTTTACATCGGTGATGTCAGGAATGCTTCTAGTGTTAATACAGTTGTGAAAGGTGTGGATTATATTTTTCACGCTGCGGCATTAAAGCAAGTTCCCTCCTGCGAATTTTTTCCGCTCGAGGCTGTTAAAACAAATATTCTCGGCACTGATAATGTGCTTACTGCTGCAGAGAAGTACGAAGTGAAGAAAGTAGTTGTATTGAGCACAGATAAAGCTGCTTATCCCATTAATGCAATGGGGATGTCAAAGGCTTTGATGGAGAAAGTAATGGTAGCAAAATCCAGAAACTTAGATGATTCGAAGACAATTTTCTGTGGAACGAGATATGGCAACGTAATGGCCTCTAGAGGATCTGTAATACCTTTGTTTATTGAGCAAATCAAGGCTGGCAATCCGCTGAGCATCACAGATCCTAATATGACACGTTTTATGATGACGCTTGAGGATGCGGTTGACTTAGTGTTGTACGCTTTTGAAAATGGACAGCAAGGCGATTTGTTCGTACAGAAGTCGCCCGGAGCAACGGTAGAAACATTAGCCAAAGCAATAATGGAGTTGTATGGTGTTGAAAGGGAGATTAAAATAATTGGAACCCGCCATGGAGAGAAGTTATATGAGACACTTGTAAATAGAGAAGATATGGTGAAAGCCAAAGATTTAGGAAACTACTACCGTATCCCTGCAGATAATAGAGATCTGAATTATGCACAATATTTTTCTGAAGGCGAACCTGAAGTGGCTTTGCGTGAGGAATATCATTCACACAATACTTTCAGGCTTGATGTGGAAGGGATGAAAAAATTGCTTTGTAAATTACCCATTATCAGAAAAGAGATATTGAAAGAAGAAAATGTTGTTCAATACCCTGATTAATTTAACTTATATATGGAAAACCCTTTTTTAATACAAGGAGGACAGCATACAGATTACCGAGGGAAAGTATCCTTTGTGAATGAATTTACAATGGACAGAGTAAAGCGTTTTTATTGTATTGAACACCTAGACATTAATGTTGTTAGAGCTTGGCAGGGGCATCAGAGAGAAAACAAATGGTTTTTTGTTGTTACGGGTGGTTATCAGATAATGGTTGTTAAGCCAGATAATTGGACCAAGCCTTCTATCAATTTGGCTGTAGAGAAGTTTGAGCTGATTGCTGACCAAAATCAAGTCCTGTATGTGCCAGGAGGGCATGCTACAGGATTCAGAGCATTGGATGACGGAGCTAAAATGCTTGTTTTTTCAGATCTTTCAGTGGAAGAGTCTTGTAAGGATGATTTCAGATTTGAGAAAGATTTATGGCACAATTGGCAACCTTATTGAGTTGAATAATATCATAAAACGATCTTATGGCTAGAAGGCAATTCATATTCCTATTGCTTTGGATATTTATGATCCAATTTTCGACTAAAATTGACGCACAAAAGAACTCACCAAAGGATTTTATATTATACAATGCTTTACTACTTGGGAATACACCCGATCTGACATCTTATGGGCTACATAAATTTTTTTTATTTTACGAAGCTCAATTATTGGATAATGATTTTCGGAAACCGGATGACTATAGCAGAAGGCTTATTAACGGGGCCAAAATAGATAGCTTAGCGAGAAAAGCAAAGAAAAATCCCGAAGCACCTGTGTGCTTGGATATAGAATCTTGGAGTCTTGATGAAGCAACTCGTGGTGTTTCTTTACCTAAGTATCTGGATGTATTGCAGAGATTTAAAGAGGCCAATAACATAAGTAAGGTCGGTTATTTTGAGATTTTTCCACATGATCCGCCACTTCCCGATTATTGGTATTCGGCCCAAGCACATAAAACTAAAACTTTAAGTAAGTGGCATGAGTCAAACAACTTTGTAAAAGAAGTTGGAAAACGGGTGGATATTTTTTATCCTGCATTTTATACCAGAAACCAGGATACAGTAACCTGGCGTAAAATGGTTCAGCATAAGATAGCTGAAATAAAGAATTTTAAAAAAACAGGTAAAATATATGGCTTTTTATGGCCACAATATTATTTAGACAATGGGCACTACAAATTTATTGAATCTGACATCTGGCGTTTTCAGCTCGAGATATTATATAAGTATTGTGATGGAATTGTAATATGGAGCCATTATAACGGCCCGGAAGGTAAGCCTGTCGATTTTGACTATAATATGGATTGGTTTAAAGCTACTCGACAATTTATACAAGCTCATAATATAAAGTAGATATATGTTGAAAATTGGAATTACGGGACAAGATGGTTTTGTTGGTAAGCATCTGTATAATACAATAGGATTTTTAACAAACGAATTTGAACGTGTTGAATTTAAAAAATCCTTTTTCTCTGATGACTATGCAATGGATCATTTTGTTAACCAGTGTGATGTAATTGTTCATTTAGCGGCCATGAATAGGCATAGTGATCCTCAGGTTATTTTCGACACTAATGTATCCCTTGTTAATAAACTTACAGCGTCCTTGACTAGAACCGGAAGTAAGGCGCATGTGCTTTTTTCTTCATCAACACAAGAGGAAAGAGACAATTTATATGGTAAGTCTAAGCAAAAAGGCAGAGAAATCCTAGCACAATGGTCTGAAAATGGCGGCGGCCATTTTACCGGTATGATTATTCCGAACGTTTTTGGCCCATTCGGTCATCCGTTTTACAATTCTGTAATTGCAACTTTTTGTTACCAGGTAGCAAATAATGAAGTACCTCGGATTGAAGTGGACAACGAGCTAAAACTAATTTATGTTGGCGAGCTTGTTGAAGTAATTCTTAACTGTATAAGAAACAAAGTTTTTTCACAGCAGGTTGAAGTAGCATCTACATCACGAGCAAAGGTTTCAGAGGTACTAAGACTATTGCAGCTATATAAAAAGGAATACCACGAAAATGGAATAGTGCCAGCCATTAATAATACTTTTGAACTCAATCTTTTTAACACGTACAGGTGTTATATGGATATTGAAAAGCATTTCCCTGTAAAGTTCAAGCAAAATACCGATCCAAGGGGCGCCTTTGTAGAAGTTATCCGGCTGAATGTCGGGGGACAGATTTCTTTTTCTACGACGGTTCCTGGTATAACAAGAGGGAATCATTTTCATACCAGGAAAATTGAACGCTTTGCTGTAATTAAAGGAGAGGCATTGATTCAGCTAAGGCGTATTGGTACTCAAAAAATAATCAATTTCAATTTATCTGGTAGAGAACCTGCATATGTTGATATGCCAATATGGTATACACACAATATTAAAAATACAGGTAAAGATGATCTGTATACAATATTTTGGATAAATGAATTTTTTGATCCGAAAGATCCTGATACGTATATGGAAAGCGTATAGTGCTAGCAGTTAAGTTAACCCTAGTTTTAAAAAGAAAGGAATAATTTATTATGAGAGCCAAACTAAAAGTAATGACTGTAGTTGGGACACGTCCTGAAATTATCAGGTTGTCCAGGGTGATGGCAAAATTGGATGAATCAAATGCAATAGATCATGTTCTTGTTCACACAGGGCAGAATTATGATTATGAATTAAACCAGATTTTTTTTGATGATCTGAAAATTCGTAAACCAGACTTTTTCTTAAACGCTGCTGGAAAAAACGCTACTGAAACGGTTGGACAAATTTTGATAAAGATTGATTCCCTCTTGGAATCTGAAAAACCAGACGCATTCTTGGTGCTTGGTGATACCAACTCATGTCTTTGTGCAATCCCTGCAAAAAAAAGGCATATCCCCATTTTTCACATGGAGGCCGGGAATCGATGTTTTGACCAGCGAGTTCCAGAAGAAACAAATAGGAAGATTGTTGATCACATATCTGACATTAACTTGACCTATAGTGATATTGCACGGGAGTATTTATTAAGGGAGGGGCTGGCTCCGGATAGGGTCATTAAAACGGGATCACCGATGTTTGAGGTTTTGCATCATTATAAACATAGTATTGAAGCGTCGAACATACTTACTACACTAGAGTTAGAAGAACAGAAGTACTTTGTTGTTTCTTCGCATAGAGAGGAGAATATCAATAGTGAAAAAAATTTTTCCGGATTAATAGAGAGCTTGAATCTAATCGCAGAGGAATATCAATGGCCTATCATTGTAAGTACACACCCGAGAACTAAGAAGATGATTGAGGCAAAAAACAAATATGTAAGACCGGAAATACAATTTTTAAAGCCAATGGGCTTTAGCGATTATAATGCTTTGCAGTTGAAATCTTATGCTGTTCTGTCTGATAGCGGCACTATATCTGAAGAGTCGTCTATTTTGAATTTCCCTGCATTAAATATTCGAGAGGCGCACGAAAGGCCTGAGGCAATGGAAGAAGCCTCTGTTATGATGGTAGGTTTGAGGCCTGAAAGAGTCTTGCAGGGATTGAAGCAGCTAGGCCAATTAAAAAGGAAAGAAAGGGAATTCAGGTTAGTAAATGATTATAACATGCCTAATGTGTCTGATAAAGTTGTTCGTATAATTATTTCCTATGTTGATTACATTAATAGTGTGGTATGGAGAAAAAACGACTTTTAATTTTTACTAATCATTTTTATCCTGAAAGTTTCAAAGTTAATGATATAGCATTTGATATGGCATTAAGAGGAATGGAGGTGACAGTTCTTACTTGTATTCCTAATTACCCAGGTGGTAGTTTTTTTAATGGGTATGGACTTTTCAAAAAGCGAACTGAACGCGTGAATGAGGTGACGGTTAAACGAGTCCTGTTAATACCAAGGGGTGATGCCTCCTCTATCCGGCTAGTTCTAAATTACAGCAGCTATCTTTTTTTTCTTACAATGAAAACGATAGGGCTTCTTCTTAAAAGAAGGTATGATGTGATTTTTGTGCACCATACGTCTCCAATTTTTGTTGCTATACCTGCAATAATAGCCAAAAAAATTCTTAAGGTTCGTATGGTATTCTGGGACTTGGATTTGTGGCCGGAGAGTCTTATTGCTGCCAGCAATATTCAAAGCAAGAGAATATTTAGATCGCTTTTGCGACTGGTAAAATGGTGCTACAAAAATTGTGATCGTATCTTTATTGGTTCTAAAAGCTTCGAACATTCTTTGAAGGATAAAGTGGATGACTTAGAGAAAATAAAGTACCTGCCCAACTGGGCTGAAGATATCTTCACTGAAGAAATTTCTTATTCAAATGAACAAGCCGCTTTTTTAGATGGCATTGTAAAAAGGTTGCCCGCAGGGTTTAAAATCATGTTCGCAGGAAATATAGGAGAAGCGCAAGACTTTGAAAGCATTATTCAGGCTGCAATATTGTTGAAAGGAACTACAATAAGAATTCTGATTGTTGGGGACGGAAGAAAAAAAGACTGGGTGAAAAATGCTATAGACGAACACAATTTGCAGGAACATATTTTTTTACTGGGCAGGTATGATATTCGTCAAATGCCGTTGCTGTTTTCTATTGCCGATGTAATGATGGTTACTTTAAAGGATAAACCAGTTTTCAGCCTTACTGCACCTGCGAAAATCCAGGCATATATGGCATCAAAAAAGCCGATTTTAACAATGTTGAATGGTGAGGGTACAAGAATTATTTGCGAATCGAAATGTGGTATGAGTGCTCCAGCTGGAAATGCGCATATTTTTGCAGAAAACGCAATAAAACTATCGAAATTATCTCAGCAGCAGCTTCAATTACTGGGTTCAAACGGCCTTAAATACTATAATTTGCATTTTGACAAGAAAAAGAATTTAGAAGTACTATATCACGAATTTCTTGTTCCTAAACAACAAAAGCAATAAGCATATATGAAAAGTATTATTATTACTGGAGGCGCAGGCTTTATTGGTTCTCATGTTGTTCGTCTCTTCGTAAAAAAGTATCCTAGTTATACAATTATTAATCTGGATGCCTTGACCTATGCGGGAAACCTTGAAAACTTGAGGGATATAGAAAATTTGCCTAATTATGTATTTGAAAAAGTAAACATTCTTGAGGCAAACAAGCTACTAGAAGTATTCAAAAAATATAATGCAACAGATATAATTCATTTGGCCGCTGAGTCGCATGTAGACCGTTCCATTCACTCTCCTTTAGATTTTGTATATACTAATATTATTGGCACGGTAAACCTGCTAAATATAGCGAAGGAGCACTGGAAAGGCAATTATAATAAATGTCGGTTCCATCATGTATCAACAGATGAAGTATTTGGAACATTGGGTGATACCGGTTTTTTTACGGAGACTACTCCTTATGCGCCTAATTCACCTTACTCTGCCAGTAAAGCAGGATCCGATCATTTCGTGCGGGCTTATGGTGAAACATACGGGCTGGAATATGTCATTACAAACTGTTCTAATAACTACGGTCCTAATCATTTCCCCGAAAAACTGATACCATTATTTATAAATAACATTATTAATAACAAGCCTTTACCTGTGTATGGAAAAGGTGAAAACACCAGAGATTGGCTATTTGTAATTGATCATGCACGAGCTATAGACGCAGTTTTTCATCATGGTAAAAGTTATGAAAGCTACAATGTGGGTGGTTTTAATGAATGGAAAAATATTGATTTGGTGAAGCTGCTGTGCAGGCTGATGGATGAAAAACTAGGACGCCCATTGGGGACCAGTGAACAGTTAATCAGCTATGTAAAAGATCGTCCAGGGCATGATTTGCGCTATGCTATAGACGCTACTAAAATCAATAAGGAGTTAGGTTGGAAGCCTTCAGTTACTTTTGAAGAGGGCTTGAGCCAGACCATAGACTGGTATCTGGATAATCAGGAATGGCTTCTGCATGTCACTTCAGGGGCCTACCAGGAATATTATAAAAAGCAGTACGCTCAATAAGCTTGAGTTATATAGCCTTAATTTTAAGTAAGGACAAAAGGTGCAATAAGACATTTAAATAAAGCTAGATGAAAGCTGAGCAAACAAAGCTGGATGGTTGTTTTATTATCCACGATACCGTATTTTCCGACAGCAGAGGCTTTTTTTTTGAAAGTTTTAATCAAAAAAAATTCACAGAACTTACTGGACATTCGATCCCATTTGTACAGGATAACCAATCTTTTTCTTCGAAAGGCGTTCTGAGAGGATTGCACTTTCAAAAGGGAGACGCAGCTCAATCAAAGCTGGTAAGAGTAATAACTGGTAGGGTATTAGATGTGGCTATCGATATCAGGAAAAATTCGCCTACTTTCGGGTTACATGTAGCAATAGAATTATCAGAAGATTCGCATACTCAGTTATTTATTCCTCGAGGTTTTGCACACGGGTTTGTTGTATTGAGTGAAACTGCTACTTTCTTTTACAAATGCGATAATTTTTATAATAAAATGGCAGAGACAGGCATAAAATATGATGATCCTGAGATTGGGATTAATTGGAGGTTGCCTGCAGATGAATTGATATTATCCGAGAAGGATTTAATATTGCCTTCTTTACGGAAATACCGTGAAACCTTATCTTAATTCGTATATATTCTTTTATTTTCCTATTCCAACAGGTAAATAAATCTTTTATGAAAGGAATTATCCTGGCCGGTGGCTCCGGCACGCGACTGTATCCCATCACAAAGGGTATTAGCAAGCAATTAATGCCCATTTATGATAAGCCCATGATCTATTACCCTTTATCCGTGCTTATGCTGGCAGGGATAAGGGAGATACTAATTATTACCACTCCTGAAGATTCCGATCAATTCCAACGTTTGCTCGGCGATGGAAAAAATGTAGGATGCTCTTTTTCATATGCCGTACAGGAAAAACCCAATGGCTTGGCCCAGGCTTTTGTAATAGGTGAGCAGTTTGTAGGAAAGGATAAAGTGGCATTGATACTGGGGGATAATATTTTCTGGGGTGCCGGTTTTAGCCAGTTGGTTCAATCATTTAATGATATAGAGGGAGGAGCCATTTTTGCATATGAAGTGCACGACCCCGAACGGTATGGCGTGGTAGAATTTGATGCTGATTTCAAGGCCTTGTCCATTGAAGAAAAACCGGCTAACCCGAAATCCAATTACGCGGTACCAGGTTTGTATTTTTATGACAACAGCGTAATAGAAATTGCCAAGAATATTCAGCCTTCCGCCCGAGGTGAATACGAGATTACAGATGTGAACCGGGTGTATCTCGAAAAAGGCCAGCTGAAAGTAGGGGTGATGAACAGGGGCGTGGCCTGGCTGGATACGGGCACTTTCGATTCGCTGAGTGACGCCTGCGAGTTTGTCCGGGTGATCGAGAAAAGACAGGCTACCAAGATCGGGTGTATAGAGGAAGTCGCTTACCGGATGGGTTTTATTGATTATACACAACTACTGCAGCTGGCAGAGATATATGCAAAGAGCGGATATGGCACCTATCTGAAAGGCATTAAAAAGCAGTAGACATGCGTAATTATTCTGGCAAATTGTTATAGTACGAAAAACCTCCCCAAGGAGGTTTTTTTGCGTAGATTCGGTATCTGCATTCCCTCTGTACATTCATTGCAATGAAGTATAATTTGGATGATGGGCTTTCTTCAAAAAAATGAATGTTGTAGTTATTTATGTAAAACTGCTAAGTAATGAAAAAGAAAGCGCTGATAACAGGTATTACAGGCCAGGATGGTGCTTACTTATCTGAGCTCTTGCTGTCGAAAGGCTATGAAGTACATGGAATAAAACGGCGTACTTCGATATTCAATACAGAACGAATTGATCATTTATACCAGGACCCGCATGAAGATGATATCCGGTTTAAACTGCATTTTGGCGATCTGACAGATTCTCCCAATCTCATACGCATCATTCAGGAAGTACAGCCCGATGAAATTTATAATCTCGGAGCTATGAGCCATGTAAAAGTAAGTTTCGAAACCCCCGAATATACTGCTGACGCCGATGGATTGGGAACTTTGCGTATTCTCGAAGCTGTTAGATTATTGGGACTAACTTCCAAAACCCGTATTTATCAGGCCTCCACTTCTGAATTATATGGGTTAATACAGGAAAACCCTCAGAAAGAAACTACGCCTTTTTATCCCCGTTCTCCTTATGGTGTGGCTAAATTGTATGCATACTGGATAACAGTAAATTACCGGGAGGCCTACAATATGTTTGCCTGTAACGGAATTTTATTTAATCATGAAAGCCCCCTGCGCGGTGAAACTTTTGTTACAAGAAAGATAACAAGGGCAGTTGCAAAAATAGCATTAGGATTACAGGACAAATTGTTTATAGGCAATCTTGATGCAAAACGTGACTGGGGGCATGCAAAAGATTATGTAGAAGCTATGTGGATGATGCTGCAGCAGGATCGTCCCGAAGATTTTGTAATTGCCACAGGTGTCACAACTGAAGTAAGAGAATTTATCAGGATGGCTTTTGCTGAAATAGGAATAGTGATTGAATTTAAAGGATCGCATTATGAGGAAAAGGCTTATATAAAGGAATGTAAGAACGCTTTGTTCCAGGTGGAAACCGGAAAGGAGGTCGTTGCAGTAAATCCTACCTATTTCAGGCCAACAGAGGTAGATTCTTTAACGGGCGATTCAACAAAAGCACGGGAGAAGCTTGGATGGGAACCTAAATATGATCTGGCGGGTATTGTAAAAGAAATGATTGCCGCAGATGTTGAACTCTTTCAAAGAGAGGCAGTGCTGAAAAATGCAGGCTTTTCCATAAAAAAACAGCATGAGTAATGAATTTGTCTGATAAAATTTACATAGCGGGTCATAATGGAATGGTGGGGTCTGCAATTCTCAGGCAGTTACAGCATCAGGGATATACAAATATTGTTTTCAGATCTTCAGCTGAACTGGATTTAAGGAATCAACAGGCAGTCTCCGATTTTCTTGCTATGGAAAAACCAGATTATGTATTTCTTGCAGCGGCAAAGGTAGGAGGCATTGCGGCTAACAATACTTACAGAGCCGATTTTATATATGAGAATCTCATGATAGAATCCAATATTATTCATGCCGCCTATTTAAATAAGGTCAAGAAGCTGATGTTTTTGGGCTCCTCCTGCATTTATCCAAAACTTGCACCGCAACCGATAAAGGAAACATACTTACTGACTGGAGAGCTGGAGCCAACCAATCAACCCTATGCGATTGCCAAAATCGCTGGCATAGAACTTTGCAATGCTTACAGGTTACAATATGGATGTAATTTTATTTCGGTAATGCCAACAAACCTCTATGGTCCCAATGATAACTATGATGTAGAAAGATCGCATGTGCTGCCAGCATTACTGCGCAAGTTTATAATGGCTAAAAGAGAAGATGCGCCTTCTGTTGAAATATGGGGAACGGGAACGCCTCGCAGGGAATTTTTGCATGTAGATGACATGGCTTCGGCATGTTTGTTTTTAATGAAGAAATATGATGAGGTCGGGTTAATGAATATTGGTGTGGGAAAAGATATTTCCATAGCCGGGTTAGCTGAGCTTATTAAAGAAATTGTTGGGTATAAAGGCAATATCCTGTTTAATGCTGAAAAACCCGATGGAACACCAAGAAAACTACTGGATGTAAGCAAACTGCATGCATTGGGATGGGAGGCTAGCATATCGCTTGATGAGGGGATCAAATCGGTTTACAATGAAATAAAGAATGACGCATTTAAGTAAATCACTGGAAATAACAGCTAGTGGTTAATTTAATCTGTGCTCTCTCAAGGTACTCTATTATACAACCTATTATACTGCAATCGAGGGAAATTACATGTAATTTTGGCATATGAACTTTTCTGGTGAACAATTAAAAATAGCCATTATCGGCCTCGGTTATGTAGGTTTACCCCTGGCTGTTGCATTTGCTGAAAAATATCATGTACTGGGATTTGATATTGATGCAGACCGCATTTCTGCGTTGTTAAAACAGGAAGATTATACCCGGGAAGTGGGGGCTGATACACTTAACCGGGCTTTATTGAAAGATCAATCGGCTGGGACAGGCCTTACACTTTCAAATGACCCGCAGGATCTACAGGCTTATACTGTTTATATTATCACCGTACCCACGCCTGTGAACCAGTTTAAAGCGCCGGACCTGAGTTTCCTGCTTAATGCAACCCATACGGTTGGCCATGCATTGAAAAAAGGCGACCTGGTTATTTATGAATCTACTGTTTATCCCGGCTGTACAGAAGAAGAATGTGTGCCAGTGCTGGAAGATAGTTCTGGTCTGGTATTGAACAAAGATTTCTTTTGTGGGTATTCTCCTGAAAGGATCAATCCGGGAGACAAGGTCAATACGCTTACAAAAATTAAAAAAGTCACTTCCGGTTCTACCCCTGAAGCGGCCGAAATAATCGATAACCTGTACAGGAGCATTATTACGGCAGGCACACATAAAGCACCCAGCATTAAAGTGGCAGAGGCTGCTAAAGCAATCGAAAATGCGCAGCGCGATGTAAACATCAGTTTTGTGAATGAGCTGGCTTTGATTTTCGACCGCATTGGCATCGATACTGCCGATGTTCTTGAAGCAGCCGCTACTAAATGGAATTTTTTGAAATACCAGCCGGGCCTGGTTGGTGGGCATTGTATAGGTGTTGATCCTTATTATCTCGCCCATAAGGCTCAGGCACTCGGGTATCATCCGCAGGTTATCTTGAGTGGCAGACGTGTAAATGACAACATGGGCATGTTTGTTGCCAATAAGGTGGTGAAATTAATGATTAAAAAAGGACAACGAATTGAAGGGGCAAAAGCCCTGATACTGGGTATCACATTTAAAGAAAACTGCCCGGATATACGTAATTCCAGGGTGATCGATATTTACCGGGAACTAGAACAGTTTGGAATAAAAACAGCTATTTACGATTTTCATGCGGACAGCAGGGAGGTTTTTCGTACTTATGGAATACAGTTATTGTCCAAGCTTGAAGGGCAATATGATGCCATTATACTGGCGGTAGCACATAAAGAGTTTCTGAATATTGATTTTGCATCGATCAGGAAAGGAGCAGCTACTGTGGTATTTGATACCAAGTCTTGCCTTGACAGAAACCTGGTCGACGCCAGGTTGTAATTTGACAGATGGTACTGTTTAATACAGTTATCCGCTTATCTTGCGGACAATTATGATACACCGGATCAATGGAATTCTTGCTTGGTCTGGAAAACGGAGCTAAACTATACAGGCATGTTTAAACGAATTGTTGTTCTGGTATTGGGAATAGCCAGCTATGGTATAAAGCTGAATGGACAAACCATCCCTGTAGGTGCCCCTGGTACGGATGATTGGCTTCGGAGCCTGCAGCTAATGGGAAAAATTGATCCGGACCAATCTTTAACTGCAAGGCCATTTTTCACCAGTAGCGCTTTTACTCCCGACAGCTTATTCTTTCTTACAGATAAACCAGACGCTGAAAATACAAGATATAAAAACCGGCATCAATTTGGAAAGAATGGTGTAGTGGAGCTTTTGCCTGTAACCTGGTTGCAGCAATACAACAGCCATCACCCGTATGGATGGAATAACGCAGGCATGATTGCCGCCAAGGGATACCAGACCATGCTTTCTGCAGGAGTGTACGCTTCAATGGGACCCGTTAGTGTGCAAATTAGACCGGAGTTTGTATATGCTGCTAATCCCAATTTCGAATACAATGCCGATTATGGAAGTCCAACATCAGGCAACTATCATCATTTTTTTCCAGGACAAAGTAGTGTCAGAATTAATGTAGGGGCTATCAGTGCAGGCATATCTACAGAAAGTCTTTGGTGGGGACCAGGTATCCACAATTCTTTAGTCATGAGTAATAATGCGCCAGGCTTTCCGCATCTTACTTTTAACTCCACCAGGCCGGTTAAAACACCGGTAGGTAGTTTCGAATGGCAATTAGTTGGAGGAAAATTGCAGGATGCAAAAAACCTGTTATACGAGAATTACTATATGAAACCGGATGCATCTCTCATATATCTTGCTCCAGAACCCATAGATCATGACTGGAGGTATTTTAATGGGCTAGTGCTCACTTATCATCCCAAATGGACACCTGGATTGTTTCTAGGCCTAACAAGAGCATTTCATGTATATCATAATGATTTAAAGCTAAATGGCAGTTTCCTGGATAAATATCTACCCGTATTCAGCGCCTTCCAGAAAGACCAAACAACTTCAGAAGATCAGAAAAGAAGGGATCAGGTCACTTCGCTTTTTGCCCGCTGGGTACTGGCAAAGGAACAGATAGAGATATATGGGGAATATGGATGGAACGACCATTCGTATAACATGGATGATTTTTGGGGATCTCCCACGCATTCTGCGTCATACCTGGCCGGGATAAGAAAATTATTCCCACTGCGCGAGAACCAATGGCTTGATTTTAATTTCGAACTAACACAAATGCAGCAAAGCCCCGATTATCTTGTGAGGGATGCAGGTAACTGGTACTGGCATTACCAGTTACTTCAGGGATATACCAATAACAACCAGATCATCGGTGCCGGTGTTGGATCGGGAAATAATGTGCAAACCATTACCGCCACCTGGATCAATGGATGGAAAAAGCTGGGTGTTGTGTTAGAACGGCTGGAAAATAATCCGCAATACCATGCAGTGAAATGGACTGATCTTTCTCTTGGCTTCACCGGCCAGTGGAATTTTGGTCACTGGCTGCTAAATGCCAAACTGCAGGGTATCAGCAGCAGGCACTATGCCTGGGATATTAATAAAAACAGGTTTAACCTGTGGGCAACCACCGGTATTAGTTATAGATGGTAGCCCTATAAATACGAAGGTGTTGATGAATGAAAATGAATTTGTCCAGCTTATTGCTAAAAAATAATATGAAGGTAGCCAGATATATAAAAGTATTACTGGTCATATTGGGTGGGGCCGGTAGCATGCCGAATGCCAATAGCCAAACTTATACAGTGCCACAGGAAAGCGGGCAGGATCTTATGCGCCGTCAGCAGCTGATGGGGAATATAGATTCCAATGCCTCTCTTACCATCAACCCCATCCAGGTACCGCTTTCCCTGCTCGATTCTCTTAGCCCTGTTCTTAATGGCCAACATGCGTTTACAAAAGGGAATACCAGGTTAACCATTTTACCTGTTGGCTGGTGGCAGCAATACAATTCACATCATCCTTATGGCTGGAATAATGCGCCATTGATCCCGGCAAAGGGCTATCAGACCATGTTCAGTGCCGGGATCCACGCACAGGTAGGCGCGCATTTGTCTATCCAGTTTAATCCCCAGTTTGTGTATGCCGGCAATCCTTCCTACGAATCGGCACCTGCCAATTTCGGGCCCAGGGATTGGAACAGTTATTATCAGTGGGTGAATACTTCAGATATCCCGCAACATTTTGGTCCGGGCAGCTATACCCGTTTGTTCCCGGGACAATCAAGTATTAAATACAACACCCGTAATTTGTCTTTTGGCATTTCAACAGAAAACCTCTGGTGGGGACCGGGCAATTATAATTCGCTTATCATGAGCAATAATGCACCGGGCTTTTTACACGCGACCATAAATACCATCAAGCCTATCCATACGGGGATTGGCAGTTTTGAAGGCCAGATCATTGGCGGAAAGCTGGATGATTCGGGCATCACTCCCGATCAATATAAAGTGTACAACGGCAATTTTATTTACCAGCCTAAAAACGATGAGTGGCGGTATATAACCGGGATGGTGCTTACCTGGCAACCCAAATGGGTAAAACACCTGTTCCTGGGTGTATCTAAAGCGTCTTATCTCTACCATTCAGATATTCATTCGCCGTTGGATGTATTGCCTTTACAGGGCTTTTTTGGTACAGCCAGGACCAAATCGGAGAAAGATCATCAGAAAGCTTCTATGGGCTCTTTGTTTGCCCGCTATTTTATGCCGAAAGAACAGGCTGAAATATATGTGGAATATGGACGTGGCGATAAATCCTTGATGCCCTGGGCCATTTTTCAGAGCCCGCAATACCGGCGGGCCTATGTAGCCGGGTTCCGGAAATTATTTGAAAGCCGCAATAATGCCCATATACAGGTATTGCTTGAACTGGCCCAGATGGAAGCACCTACCGCTGACCTGATCAACAATCCCCAAAGCTGGTACACTCATCCTTATGTACGCCAGGGTTACACCAATCTAGGCCGGGTGATCGGTGCTGGTATTGGTCCGGGAAGCAATAGCGAAACGCTGGAACTGAGCTGGATAAAAGGCTATAAAAAACTGGGCCTGCGGCTGGAGCGGCTGGTGCATAACAATGATTTCTATTATTACGCTTTCCACTATATACAGGATTACCGCAGGCATTGGACCGATTTATCTGCCACCCTGAACGGAGACTGGGATTATAAGCAGTTCCTTTTCTCTGCTAAACTGGGCTTTATGCGTACAATCAATTATCAGTGGCAGGTGTTCCAAACCGATGGCGGTAATTATTTTACCAGCGGCTATTATGTGTTTAATCTGGGCGCCCGAGTATCTGTCGCCTACCGGTTTTAAATACCCTTTACCTGGATTTACCGGCTATCCCTTTGATAAACAGAAGATAGTATCCTATATTTTAGTAGCTTTGCTACATTCAAACCTGGATGAATGAACACTTATGGCAGGGATGGGGCGTTAAAAAACAACGGTGCGCAAGCCAAAAAAGGTATTCTTCTCATTCACAATAAATACCTGCAAAGCGGGGGAGAAGACACGGTTGTTAAAAGTGAACTGGATGCGCTGCTCCACAGCCGGTATATGGTGTATTATAAAGAATATTCTAACCACTCATTTGAAAAACGCAGCTTCTCTTCAGTCTTCCTGCCCATTTCTCTTTTTTTCAATTTCAAGTCTTTTTTTGATGTTTTTGCGCTTGTAAAAAAACACAGGATAGCTGTAGTGCATGTACATAATTTTTTTTATAATGCATCACCTGCTGTTTTTTGGGGGGCTAAACTGGCTGGTGCTAAAACGGTGATGACCCTGCATAATTACCGGCTATTCTGCCTCAATCACCTGTTTTTCAGGGAGGGACAGGCCTGTTTTGAATGCCATAACAGCAAAAGCTTTAAAAAAGGAATATCTTATAAATGCTTTAAATCGTCCACTTTGTTTTCCAGGGCACTGGCATGGGCTACATTGTTTCATAGAAAAATAGGTACCTGGAGGCATAAGGTAGACACCTTCGTTATCATTAACCCTTTTGCACACCGGCTGCTGCAGGATATCGAAGTGGCGGCAGAAAAAATTGTGTTCAAGCCCAATTTCCTGAAAGACCAGGGTTTTAAGAACTATAATAACCGGGAGAATTTTTACCTGTTTGCCGGGAGGCTGGAAGAAGAAAAAGGTATCAGGCACCTGGCCCTTGCTTTTGCCCGGATGCCCCATCCTCTTTTGGTGGCTGGAGAAGGCTCCCTGGCAAGCCTTGTATCCAACCACCCTTCAGTGAACCTGGAGTACAGGGGATTATTGCCGGGGGCAGAAATAAAAAGGCTTTTATTTAACTGTAAAGCATTAATATTCCCTTCTTTATGCCTGGAAGGGATGCCTATGACCATACTGGAAGCCATGGGGGCGGGGGCCATTGTAATAGCCGCCAGGTCAGCAAGTACAGAACGCCTGGTCAAAGATGGTGAAACTGGTTTTCTGTACGAGGGAGGTAATATTGAAGCACTTATAAAAGTTATTGATACTTTTGAGGCATTAAATGTGGAAGCGCTGAACCGTATGTCGGCAAATGCCAGGAACCGCTTTTTACAGGAATACACAGAAACATGGCATCTAAAGGCTATGGAGGAAATATATGGTGGGTAGCGATAGTATGGCGGCTGTTGCCGGTAAATACAACTTGTTTGGTGTCTGGTACAGTAATGTTGATTATGCTTCCGCTACGGAAATAATCATGGAAAAAGCCATAGCCCGGCAATCATTTGGGGTATCGGCACTTGCTGTTCACGGCCTGATAGAAGCGAGGAAAAACCCTTCCTTTAATGAAAAACTGAACAGGCTGGAATTAATTGTACCCGATGGCCAGCCGGTAAGATGGGCGCTGAACAGCTTTTACAAACTGGGTATGAAAGATCGCGTTTATGGGCCCGAACTGACTTTATGGACCCTCAGAGCAGCGAATGAACGCCGGTTGAAGCTCTTTCTGTATGGAAGTAAAAAGGAAACCCTTCAAAAGCTGAGTGCTAACATTCACGAATGGTTCCCGGATATTGATATTGTTGGGCTGCATGCCGATCGTTTCAGGGAAGCAGATGCCGCAGAAGACAGGGAGGATATTGAGAAGATAAACAGATCTGGTGCCCATATTGTACTGGTTGGAAGAGGGTGCCCCCGGCAGGAAAAATGGGTAAGCGAACATTTAGGCAAAATAGATGCGGTAATGATGGCTGTTGGCGCGGCTTTTGATTTTCATGCTGGTACATTGAAGCAGGCGCCTGCTTGGATGCAAAAAGCCGGCCTGGAATGGTTATTCAGACTGTTAATGGAACCCGGACGCCTATGGAAACGTTATCTGGTAACGAATACCCATTTTATCGGGTTATTTTTTAAAAAAAAGCTGGGTTTCCGCGTATGAGATAAGCAGGCAGAGGTTATGGATGAATCTGGTAACGCTGTTTAGAATTGCTTATCCCAGGCAAATAAGACAAAATGAAGCAAATAATTGTAACAGGGGCCGGAGGCCTTATCGGGAGCGAAGTAGTGCGGTTTTTTTCTGCTATGGGCATTAAGGTAGTTGGGATCGACAACAATATGAGGGCCGATTTTTTTGGTGAAAAAGGAGATACTACCTGGAATATAAAAAAGCTGGAAGCAGAATGTAAGGGATTCAGGAATTTTGACCTGGATATCCGTGACAGGCAGGCTATGATCGACTTTGTAAAAAGTAAAAAGCCTGATGCCATTATTCATACAGCAGCCCAGCCCAGCCACGACCTGGCCGCATCAAGGCCTTTTGATGACTTTGATGTAAATGCCACCGGAACACTGAATTTACTTGAGGCTACCCGCTTATACAATCCTGATACAGCTTTTGTACATCTTTCTACCAATAAGGTTTATGGCGATGCACCCAATTTATTGAACCTGGCTGAGAAAGAATCCCGGTACGATTATGCCGATGAAACATATTACAATGGTATAAAGGAAGATTTTGGTATTGACCAGTCCAGGCATTCTTTATTCGGTGCATCCAAAGTAGCGGCAGATATAATGGTGCAGGAATATGGCAGGTATTTTGACATGCCCACCTGCTGTTTGCGTGGGGGATGCCTTACTGGCCCCAATCATAGCGGGGTTGAGCTGCATGGTTTTCTCAGCTACCTGATACAGTGCAATGCCCTGGAAAAAGAATACAAGATTTTTGGATATAAAGGAAAACAGGTGCGCGATAATATCCATTCATACGATGTGGCCTGTTTTATCCATGCTTTTTTAAAAGCACCGCGCATAGGGGAAGTGTATAATATAGGCGGTGGCAGGGAAAACTCAGTATCGATACTTGAAGCCTTCCGTTTAATAGAAGGGATTTCAGGCAAAGAGATGAAGTATTCTTACTGCGAAGAGAACCGCATTGGAGATCATATTTGCTATATATCTGATTTGACTAAGATGAAAACACACTATCCCAGTTGGACTATTACCAAGAACCTGCAGCAAACTTTTGAGGAAATCTATGAAAGCTGGCATATACGCTTATCGTCTTCTATGAACAAGAATGTATTATTTGGTTTTTAATTAGGAAAACAAAAACCCTGTTCCTAACTAATAAACGAATGGCCAAAGCTTATAACCGATACAGTACGATCAAATATATTATCGATGCCCCGCTGGTAGGCATGTCCTGTTTCCTGGCTTTATACATTTCTTTAAACAGCGCCGTTTTTTTTTCCGGGATATATTACATTTTTGCATTGATAACAATGGCGGTATGGTATATCGCCGCGTCTTTCGCCAGGCTTTATGCCGACAGGCGTTCTGATAAATTCTCAGAAGAAATTGTTTTTATTGTTTATGCCATTATCCTCTTTACTATCCTGCTGAGTTCGGTCTCTTTTTTCCTGAAAGATTTTATTAAGGTGAATACTTACTTCTTCCTGGTTTTTACATCTTCTCTCCTGTTGTTGTTAACGGTTACCAAGTATAGTATCAGGAAATATGTTCATGCGGGAATTTACAGGGGAAAATTATTCGATAATGTACTGGTAGTAGGCGCTACGGCATCGGCATACGATTTTTATGAAACCATCAACCGGTATTATTATTATGGATATAAATGTGTAGGCTTTCTGGATAATAATACTGCCCGCTTAAATGGATGTGCCTACCTGGGCAAGGTGAATAACCTGGCCAGGGTACTGGCAGAAAAAAATATCGATGAGGTGATCATTGCATTACCTAACTCGCAAAACCAGCAGATACAGGAATGTTTACAGGTATGCGATTATTATGCAACAAAGGCCAGGATCATTCCCGACCTGTATCAATATGCCAGTTCTTCCATCCAGGTGAATAATATAGGGATGTTCCCTATTATGAATGTTCGTCCGCTACCACTGGATAAAAGCACCAATAAACTGGTAAAACGTCTTTTCGATATTTTCTTTTCACTGGGCTTTTTTATCCTGTTGGGCTGGTGGTTATTGCCCATAATTGCTGTTCTCATAAAACTCACTTCAAAAGGGCCTGTTATTTTTAAGCAGGAAAGATGGGGGCTTAACAATAACCGTATTGTTTGCTACAAGTTCAGAACAATGGTGAATGGTGGTGCAGATGTAAATGAAAAAGGAATTTACCGGCAGGCTACCAAAGATGATGCCCGTGTAACCTGGTTGGGCCGGTATTTGCGTAAGACCAACCTGGATGAGTTGCCCCAGTTCTGGAATGTACTGCTGGGCAATATGTCTGTAGTAGGCCCGCGCCCGCATCCCACCCCGCTGAACCTGGAATCTATGCATACCGTTGAAAATTATATGCTGAGGCATGTGGTAAAACCCGGCATCAGCGGGTGGGCACAGGTAAATGGCTGCCGTGGCGAAACCAAGATACCCGGCTCAATGCAACAAAGGGTTAACTACGATCTGTATTATATCCATCGCTGGACTTTCTGGCTGGATATTCAAATCATACTTCAAACAGTTATCAACTTTATAAGAGGAGATCAAAATGCGTATTAGAAAAGCTGCTGTGCTGAAAATATTCAGCTGCCTGCTGATAGCGGGTACATGTGTTCAGCAACTGAAAGCACAGGCTGTATATGAAAACTACCGGAACGAGATATACAATTACCTTTCAAGGATGGCCCAGAAAGGGCTTATCACCTTCAACGATTTAATACGGCCGGTAAGCCGGCAGGATATTGCCACCAACCTCCAAACCTTGCTGGGAAAAAAAGACCAGCTGACTTCTGTTGAACAGAAAGAGCTTGATTTCTACCTGAAAGAATACCCTAACCCCGCCGATACCCTGGTTGTGCATGACAAAGATGTACAGCTGTTCAAAAAAGATGATTATGGCCGCTGGCGGACACTGAGCGCAAACAGTAAAAATTTCGCTGTATATGTCGATCCGCTTATCGGGGCTTCTGTTACGGCCGGCGCCGGCAAAAGCTATACAGAGCGAAGCATTGGTATGCAGCTATGGGGAAAAATTGGTAAACATATCGGCTTTCAGTTTTATGGCAGGGATATTACATTTAATGGTAGCGGCCAGGATGTGCTGATCCATCCTTATTCTTCGGCACCCGGTTATGTACTCCAGTCAGATACTACCGGTGGCCCCAGTAAACGCAATAGCAGGAACTTTAGTGATATCCGTGCCAGCATATCTTACAGCTGGAAAAATGGCAGTGTGAGCTTTGGACAGGACTATTTATTATGGGGATATGGTTTAAACGGCCGGATGGTATTATCAGACAAAGCACCCGCTTATCCTTATATACGATTGGACTATCAGCCGTTTAAATGGCTGCGATTTAACTATACACATGCTTGGCTTAATTCAGACATCATTGATTCCAGCAGGTCGTATAGTTTCGGAAACCCTGTATATGGTGGTAAAAGGATTGTGTATGTGCCAAAATTCATGGCAAGCCACAGTATTACAGTTACACCAACAAAAGGACTTGACCTGAGCGCCGGGGAATCTATCATTTATTCTGATAACCTCAATGTAGCCTATTTACTGCCTGTAATGTTCTTTAAAATATATGATAATATCAACAGCAGCAACAGTATTGCCGCAGGCTCCAATGGCCAGTTCTTTTTCCAGGCAAATGCAAGGAACCTGTTGCCTAAAACCCAGTTTTATTCCACTCTTTTTATCGATGAAATAAAGATCTCTAAAATTTTCGATAGAAGTAAAAGCAGGAACCAGATCGGGTTCAATGTTGGTGCTTCTGTAACAGATGTACTGATCCCTTATCTCACCTTAAATGCTGAGTATGGAAGGGTGAACCCATTTGTTTACCAAAATCTTAATCCGGCACAAAACTATACCAATCATTCATTGTCTATGGGCGACTGGATGGGAAATAATTTTGACCGATGGATTGTAGGTGCGCAGTATACACCCGTTGCAAGATTAAAATGCCTGCTCCAGTACCAGTATATACGCAAAGGGGGGGCTGGTACCATTGACCAGCAGTATTTCGCCGAGCCGCAGCCAGGCTTCCTTTTCGATCCGCAGTTTAAAACCAGCGAATTGCTGCTGCAATGTTCTTACCAATGGATACATAACCTGTATCTGCAGGGCAGCCTGAATATTTACCGGGAGAAGAACCAGGTACAAAGCATCCGGACAAACCAAAACATTTTCAGCCTTGGGGTTCATTATGGGCTGTAAAACTAAATTATTCGATATTTGCGGGCAGGGAAAGGGTTTTAAACAAGTATCCCATACCAATTTAACCTATTTTGTAATAAAATAACTGATCGCTATTGTTTTCGTTGATGAGACTAATAACTACAACCATTATAAAGACGCTGGGTATACTGTGCCTGCTTTTTTGTTTTATTGCAGGGGCCGAAGGCCAGGGACTTCCTTCTTCCAAGGGGATTAACCAGGTATCAGACCAGCAACTGCTGCAGTTTTATCAGCAGGCGCAGAAAGCCGGGTTATCTGATGATGATATTTCAGGCATGCTGATGCAGCGGGGGATGAGTGCAACCGATATCGGTAGCTTTAAAAAGCGGCTTCAGCTATTACAGGGCAATGGTGCAAAGAGCCAGCCCTCAAAAGGCGATTCTGCCGCATTTACCCGGGATACAGTTTGGGTAAAAGAAACGCCCAAACCTAAGCGGGAGATCAATATATACGGGTTTGATTTTTTTAATACACCCAATACATCTTTTGCACCCAATGTGCAGATGGCCACCCCGAAGAACTATGTACTGGGCCCCGGCGATGAACTGGTGATAACCGTAACCGGGTTAAATGAAAATACTATTACAGGTAAGGTATCGCCTGAAGGAAACCTGAAATTGCCTTATGCAGGGCTTGTAAGTGTTGCAGGCATCACTATTGACCAGGCAACACAGCGTATCCGGTCAAAACTGCAAACGGCTTATCCGGCTTTAGCTTCCGGTAAAACACAGCTGTTCATTACACTGGGCAGCATCAAAACCATTCATGTTTCTATCGTAGGTGAGGCCTTACACCAGGGTACTTATACGGTATCCTCAGCAGCAGGATTTTTCAATGTATTGTATTTGTCCGGAGGGCCTTCATCAAACGGGTCGCTGCGTAAAATAGAGCTGATACGAAACAACAACGTGGTTGAAACAGTCGACTTCTACTCTTTCCTGCAAAAAGGGATTTTTGATAAAAATATACGCCTGGAAGATCAGGATATAATCCGGTTTCCCGTGTATCAGAAAAGAGTGATTCTCGACGGAGAAGTAAAACGCCCGGCAATATATGAACTGCTGGAGAAAGAAACACTGACCGACCTGTTGCAGTATGCCGGTGGCCTGTCTGATAAAGCCTTTGGTGAAAAAGCCAAGATCGTTGAAGTGGGCAGGCAGGAAAGAAGGGTGCGGGATGTGGCAGCTGCCGACTTCAGTTATTTTATTCCCAGGAATGCAGATTCAATTTATTTTGACAAGATATCTTCTCTTTATGAAAACAGGATTGTGTTGCAGGGAGCAGTTAAACATCCCGGAATATATGAACTGACCAATGGCCTTACATTGAAACAACTGATAGGCCAGGCAGATGGATACCTGGAAACAGCGTTTTTAAACAGGGGGTATATTAAAAGAAGAAAACCCGCAGGTGAAAGAGAGATGATCTCTTTTAATCCCATGCAAATACGCGAGGGGCAGCAGGCGGATATACAACTGGTAAAAGAAGATTCCGTATATATCTTTGACAAAGACGAAGTAACAGACCTGCCAACCATTTCTATCGGTGGTGCAGTCAGGTTCCCCGGCAGCTTTACATACAGGCAGGGAATGCGCCTGGAAGATCTTGTTGCCATGGCCGGCGGTTTCACCATTACAGCGGCCAACCATAAGGTGGAAGTGTCAAGAATGGACAAGAACACTGCCGACACAATGGCGAATCAACTGATACACCTGCATACACTGAATGTTGATTCGAGCCTGCAGAATGAAGATACCCGTTTTCAATTACAGCCGCTGGATTATGTATTCATTCCGCAGCTGCTGAATTACCGTGTATTGGGGAATGTGAAAATAAGAGGAGAGGTATTGTTCCCTGGTGATTATAGCCTGGAAAAAAGAAATGAATCGGTACAAAACCTGGTTGAACGGGCAGGTGGTATTTCGCCGTTTGCCTCTTTCAAAGATCTCCAGGTATACCGGAATGGCTTGAGGGTAGGTACAGATATTTTCAATTCTCCCCAAAAACAAACCTTCCTGTTATTGCCCGAAGACAGCATTTATGTTCCCAGGAATGAAACATTTGTGCAGGTGAACGGTGCAGTGTTCAACCAGCAGATCGTCAGTTACAGCTCTTCAAAGTTCCTGTATTATATTTCTGCAGCGGGTGGTGTAACAGACAGGGGTAAGTTGGGTAAAGCATATGTTCAATACAGCAATGGCATCAACAAAAAAATAAGGCATTTTCTTTTCTTCAGGAACTATCCCAAAGTACTTCCCGGAAGTAAAATATTTGTGCCGGAGAAATCACTGTTCTCAAGTTCCCTGTTTTCAACCGGGGCAATAGCGGCATATACATCTATTTTTACAGCATTGGTAGCATTGATCAGTGTAATAAAAAAATAAACGCCAGATGCAGGAACACCCCAGCAGACATACAGATAACAGTTATCCTGATGATCCGGAGTTCTCATTTGGCCAGCTGACCAGTGATTGGCTGAAGAAGTTCAAATGGCTGCTTAAGCATAAAAGAATATTGCTCATTGCAGCTATTGTAGGCATTTTGGCTGGTTGCCTGTATGCCTGGCGGAAACATATTACCTACAAGGCCAAACTGAGCTTTATCGTGGAAGACGCAAAATCTGCGGGTGGCTCTATTATGTCAGCACTATCCGGGCAGCTGGGTTTGGATCTTGGCGGACTTTCAGGGGGCTCGGGCATTCTTGCTGGTGACAATGTACAGGCCCTGGTTAAAAGCCAGTCTCTGATTAAAAGAACCTTACTGACACCTTATTTTGATACAGGGAATTATTCACTGGCCAACAGGTATATTGATGTAACCGGGCTAAAGGAAAAATGGCTTTCCAGTAAAAAAGTGGCAAGGGCTATCAGTTTTCCCTGTTCAGCAGTGAGTTTTGACCGTGTTGAAGACAGCCTGATGCAAACCATCATAAAAAAGATCACAGAGGATGAACTTGCTATTGCCAAACCGGATAAAAAGCTGAATATTTTTGAATTGCAGGCAAATACTGAGGATGAAAGATTGAGCCAGTTGCTTTGCGAGCGGTTATTGAAAACGACAGCAGATTTTTATATCGACACAAAAACAAGCCGTTTAAAAAATAATATCAGCAGGCTGCAGCACAGGGCCGACAGTATAGGCGTTCTGCTGAACCAGAAAACCGTAGCCGCCACACAGTCTGAAGTAATGCTGCTGGATGGTAACCCGGCTTTTACAGCCCCTACTGCATCTGCAGAGATACAGGCAAGAAATAAAACCGTGCTTGCTACTATTTATGCTGAAATAGTCAAAAACCTCGAAATCAGTAAAACAGCGCTGGTACAGGAAACACCGGCTATCCAGGTGATCGATTATCCCGAGCTGCCCCTGAAGAAAAACCAGGTGAAATGGTATATAGCCGCCTTTGCAGGTATGCTGATCGCATTGCTTGTAACCGGTGGATTGATGCTGATGTTACGTCCGCAGCCTAAAAGCAACACATAAAAGAGGCTTTACAGCTTTTCCCTGTTTTGCGCTTTTTTAAATAATTCCATTAGTTGTGCCGCTGTTTTTTCCCAGGAAAATAAACCAATTCTTTTCTCTCCGCGTGCTATCAGTTCTTTGCGCAATGCCTCATTATCTATCAAAAGCCTCATTTTATCGCAGATATCTGATGGCTCAAAAGGATTAAAACTGAGCACTGCATCCCCGCCTACTTCCGGCAAACAGGTATTGTTTGCTACCAGAACCGGTATTTTAAACCTGAATGCTTCCAGAACCGGTATGCCGAATCCTTCATTTACAGATGGAAAAACGTACATAAATGCCCCCGCATAAATGGCGGCCAGTGTTTCATCCGGAACATAGCCGGTTTGTATCACATGCTGCTGTAGCTGGTATTGCTCGATAGTGCGGTTAATAAGTTCCGTTTCATCTGAATGTATTTTGCCGCTTCCTTTACCTGCTAAAACAAGTTTGAATCGATCGTATCCCAGTGCTCTCAATTGATGAAATGCCTGGATAAGACGCGGCAGGTTTTTTCTTTTATCCAGCACACCCACATGGAGTATATAAGGGCAATTATCCAGCTTATGCCATTCTGACGGAAATTGCACCAACGCACCAGGCGCCGGCAATGATTTAGGGCCCTCATAAATAGCTACCAGTTTGTCTAATGCAATATGAGCATGTTTATGCACCGTTTGCCGGGCATAATTGGTTGGCACCATAATAAAGGATGACCGTTTGGCTGCAGGTAAGGCAAAGTATTTGAATATTTTCAGCCATATGCCATTATAATGCTCCGGGTATTCAAAGAAAAATGCATCGTGAAACACCTGTACGGTTGTAAACCCTAAATGGATATAAGGCGCAAAATAATCGTCACAAAAAACAATATCGCATTTTTTGCGCCATGCTTTTACCGGAAGAACTACCTGTTTCCATAACTGCAGCCTGAGATGGCCCAAAGCAAGTTTCCATTTATTGGTACCTGCATAAACCGTATACTTTGTATCAAAAAAATAAAAACGGCAATATTCGTTTTCGAGATGCCTGAATTGCCTGCAGATCTCTTCCAGCGTGGTCTTGGTTCCTGTTTCTGCCACACGCAGGTTTCTGATATCTACCCCGATATTAATTTGTTGCGGCATGCCTTGTTTCAATTTTACCGGAAGCCACATGTTCTGTGACCTGTGTGATCAATAATCCCGAGAAAAACCAGGTGATATAACTGATATATATATACGATTCTACTTCCGCTGTGAACAACGGGATGATCAAACCGATCTTCAACAGTACAATAACCAGGGACAATCTCCTGGTTTTTCCCTTGCGTGTTTTAAAATTCCTGATGGCTGTTCTGATTAAATGAACATACATGGCAATATAAAGCGCCACAGCAATAAAGCCAGCCTGTACGCCGATAATGATGAGTTCATTTTCACCACCTACATTTACACCTAAAGCCCCTGCTATTCTTCCAGACGAGCCCAACCCCAACCCCAGCGGATGTGTACTGATCGCCTGTACGCCTTCCACCCATTCAATCAGGTGACTTAGGCTTGATGAATTGCTGAAATCGATGGTATTGATAATGAAATCGACAAGATCTCCCTGTATCCAGAACAGGCAGGCTATTGCCGCGATCAGGAAAATGCTGTGAAATATTTTCAGCAGCAGTTTTTTTTCGGTGATATGGGCATATATGTAAATGATAATAAAATAACTGGCAAAGGATGCCCGGGAAAGGGCAAATGCTACAGATAACAGGGTACAAACCAAGGTAAGCTGGTTAAACCTGTTGAGATGGATGCGGTTGTTTTCATCAGTAACCATGGCGGCCAGTACCGACAAGCTTACCAGGGTTGCAGCTGCATTTTCCAGCGGGTTGGCAAAAAAACTGGCAAACCGCTTCATCCCGCTTTCTGCCTCGAAGGTCCATGTAAGATTGTAATGCCCTGCTGGTACCACATCATAGTAATAATAATAATAATCGGCATACCCGGTATATGTTTGCAGATGCTGATAGGGAATAATTTCAAACAGCAATACAACTGCCGCCGCAATAGCTACAATACATATATAATGAAATGCCTTGTTCAGGTTGATAGCTGAAACAGGGAATAAGCGCCCGGTAAAATAAATGAGCGGGAAAAAAGAAAGACTTTTGAAGGCGATCAGTTTTTCAAAAAAACTGAAACTGCCAACAGGCAAAAAAACATAGGCCAGGGTATAAAAGAAATAGATCAGTACCAGCTTATCGAACAGGTGAAAGCTGATTTTTCTTTTTATGTTGTATAGTAACGAGCCCAGGCAGGCAATAATGATGATTTCTTTAAAAGCCTGCAGAACAGGCAGGGCTGCAGAAAAACCGTACATAAAAGATACGGAAAGCGATGTAATATAAATGGGCAACCCGAATACAAGAAAAAGAAGTACGCCATCCTGCCTGTTACGGAAAATTTGTACAAGGGCTATAATAAACGACCATACATATATAACAGGAAAGAGAAAAAACATTTTGGCAATACGGTATAAAAATTAGTGGTTACTTTTTTCAATATCCCATACAACCAGCCGGCAAATTGATGTGCACAAGATAAACAGTTTCTGTACCCTGGTTCCACCACGATTCCCGGTATGGCTGCTTTTAAACTGTAATAATATAATTACAGTTTAATTGGGATAAATGAATGTGCAAAATAAGGTATTATTTATACAGCATTTGGAGATATTCACGCTAAAAGGGAATACCAGGTTATTTGCTAGCCATAACGTGAAAACCATGTATTTTTATCCCGTTTTACGGCTAAACCAAACCGGCTAATGGAAACGAAAGACATTCCTATTTTCATACTTTGCGGAGGATTAGGTACCAGGATCAAAGAAGAAACCGAGTTCAGGCCCAAGCCGATGGTGCCGGTAGGCGAATATCCCATATTATGGCATATCATGCATTCGTATGCCAGGCATGGATTTAAACGGTTTATTTTATGTACAGGGTTTAAATCGGAAGTGATCAAAGATTATATCAGGCACTATTCTGAACGTAACAGTGATTTTACGATTGATTTCAGCAAAAACAGTAAAATAATACATTCTGTCGACCACGATCTTGACTGGGAAGTAACCGTAGCTTATACCGGAGCCGCTACCATGACCGGTGGAAGGGTTGCCCGCGCTGCTGCAAAATTCCTGGGCAGCCATACCCAGTTTGGCGTTACATATGGTGATGGGCTAACCAACGCCAATCTTGCTGATGAATTCAGGTTTCATCTCTCTCACAACAAAATAGGCACCGTATTGGGCGTAAACCCACCTTCACGGTTTGGTGAAATTAAACTGGATGGGGAACAGGTGATCGAGTTCGCTGAGAAGCCTTCTTTCAATGAAAAATGGATCAACGGCGGTTTTTTCTTTTTCAAAAAAGAATTTCTCAGCTATTTGTCCGAAGAGGAAGACTGTGTGCTGGAAAGAGAACCACTTGTTCAGCTTGCCAGGGATAAGCAGCTGAATTTATATAAGCATCCGGGATTCTGGGCCTGTATGGATACCCAGCGGGACAGAGACCAGCTGACTGAGCTATGGAATTCAGGAAGCGCTCCATGGATTTGAATAATTGATAAATTAAACGGATGAAAGTATTTGTTACAGGCCATCTTGGGTATATCGGTGTACACCTGGTAAAACAGTTAAAGGAACATGGGCATTATGTAAAAGGATGCGATATCGGGCTTTTTGAGAACTGTGCCTGGCAGCCTTACATAAAACCCGATGAAGAGCTGATCAGGGATATCAGGATGCTCACACCGGAGGACCTGGAAGGATATGATTGCGTAATGCATCTTGCCGCCATTTCCAATGATCCCATGGGCGACCTGGATGCCGGCATCACCTACGATATAAACCTGCATGGTTCAGTTAAACTGGCAGAAACAGCCAAGGCTGCAGGTGTAAGCAGGTTCCTTTTTTCAGGCAGTTGCTCGGTATATGGCAAAGGAGAAAAACCATTCCTGAGTGAAACCGATCCGTTAAACCCGGTTTCAGCATATGCTGTTTCTAAAATAGAATCAGAAAAGCTGATATCCCCGCTGGCTGACAATCATTTTACTCCGGTTTATTTAAGAAATGCTACAGCCTATGGTTATTCGCCCATGCTAAGGATAGACCTCGTGGTGAACAACCTGCTGGGTTGCGCACATGCAAGAGGCGATATCAGGATCATGAGCGACGGATCGCCCTGGAGGCCGCTGATCCATTGCAGCGATATTGCCAAGGCATTTGTTCACCTGATGCAGGCCGATCGGGAAAAAGTAGCCAACCGCGCGATCAATATCGGGGGTAATCCTGAAAATTACCAGGTAAAGCAGATCGCAGACTATGTAAAAGAGCTAATGCCTTCCTGCAATATTGTATTTACCGGCGAAGCAGGCGATGATCCGCGCAATTATCAGGTAAACTTCGATCTGCTTTCTTCCATAGCACCGGATTTCCGCCTTGATTATACTGTTTGGGATGGCATGCAGGAGCTGCACAGGTATTATCATGACCTGGGGTTTTCGCTAACAGATTTTGAAGGCGACAGGTTTGTTCGCTTAAGAACACTGAAGCACCAGCTGCATTTACTTAACCAACATCAGAATATAGTTTAATGAAATTTATACCAACACCCTTACAGGGCGCCTACATAATAGAATTGGAGAAAAGAGAAGATGAACGGGGTTTTTTTGCGCGGTCGTTTTGTGTGAATGAATACGATGAATTGAAACTGGAGCATACCATCGTGCAGATCAATAATTCACTAAGCAGGCAGAAAGGAACCATGAGAGGTATGCATTACCAGCTTCCTCCCAAAGCAGAAACAAAAATCGTTCGTTGTATAAGAGGTTCTTTGTTTGATGTGATTATTGACCTGCGTGATGGATCTGCAACCTACGGATCATGGTATGGGGCAGTGCTTAGCGCTGAAAACAGGTGTATGATGTATGTTCCAAAAGGATTTGCGCACGGCTTTCTTACATTGGAAGATGATACCGAAGCATTGTATCTTGTAACCGAGTTTTATTCACCTGAACACGAAAGAGGGATCCGGTTTAATGACCCCGCATTTAACATCGAATGGCCTATACCCCCCCTTGTTGTTTCAGAGAAAGATACACTGCATGCAGACTTTGACCTGAAAAACAGCATCCGGTTTTAGCTCAAGGAATACAATTAAACCTGCAATGAATATATTATTTACCGGGGGAAGCTCTTTTACCGGTTACTGGTTTATAAAAGAACTAGCAGATAAGGGGCATCATATCACCGCCATTTTTACACGGGCCACAACTGATGCATATGATCCGCTCCGGCAAAAGCGGATCGCCGGGCTGCAGCCTTTTTGCCGCCAGGTTTTCAATACCCGTTTTGGCGATGACAGGTTTATCCAGCTATTGCGGGAAAATAAATACGACATGGTTTGTCATCATGCGGCTGAAGTGACGGATTATAAAAGCAAAGATTTTGATGTGCTGCACGCGATGCGTCAGAATACCTATAACTGCCGCCAGGTATTTGCAATCATGCTGCAGCAAAACTGTTGCCGTTTACTACTGACCGGGTCAGTATTTGAAGGTATGGAAGGCGCAGGGTCCGACAACCTTCCTCATTTCTCTGCCTATGGATTATCAAAATCCCTTACTGCCCAGTTGTTGCAGTATTATGCAACTGAGCTGGGTATTGCAACAGGCAAATTTGTAATACCCAATCCATTCGGGCCGTATGAAGAAAAAAGGTTTATCTACTATCTCTTTTCGCATTGGGTTAAAAATGAAACACCGCAGGTGAATACCCCGTTGTACATAAGAGACAATATCCATATCCGCCTGCTGGCAGGTTATTATGCCTATTACATCGATTTATTTGCTGCGGGCAATCATACGCCGGTGCATTTTGCACCACAGGGATATATCGAAACACAGGAAGCTTTCAGCCTGCGTGTTGCCAGGGAAATGGCTGGCCGTATTAACAAGGAATGCGCGGTACAGTTTAAAAAACAAACTGTATTTGAGGAGCCCCTGTTCAGGGTTAATACCGATTCGGTTCCATTTGTACGGGAACAGTTTAATGAAACCCGGGCATGGGATGAGCTTGCCGCATATTACCTGGACTATTTTGCCCAGGGATAAAAAAGAAAAATACAAAAATATTCAAGGATGTTCCGGCTATTAAATACCCGGATCGAACCGGTATTGAGATGTCATTTTGCCCTTTATACCATCACGGATGGCCTTTAATGTTGCTTTTAATTTAACAAAACGCCTTCTTAGCAGGAAATAAACAAGCACTCCTGAATAATAAAAGAAACAGCTTAAAAAAACAGAGGGCCATTGTAACGGACCTGTATATTTTTTCAGCAGCCATATCCTGTTTCGCAGATTTACATAATACACAATGGGATTAACATACCCTTCTTTCCCTTTTTTCTTTGATTTATAAGCGGCCCCCGCGATATGATAAATGACACTGTCAGGAATATACATCAGTTTATGCCCTTCATTTTTTATCCTGAAAGTAAAATCAACATCTTCATAATACATAAACAGGCATTCATCCAGTAACCCTATTTTACGGATGATCTCATTCCTGGTTAATAAGGCACATCCTGTAATCCAGTCCACTTCTTTGAGCGTATTGCTTGTAGGGGTAGATCTTTTTTTATGTCCTTCCGAAACAGTAACGCCTGTCCATTTATTGAAATAAGAACCGGCATTCCACAACAGCGACCTGTCATGGTTATAATAGATCCTGGGCTGAACAGCACCGGTTTCAGGGTGCTCATCCAGGTAGCGTACCAGTATTTCGAGAAAATCAGGTGTTACAATCGTGTCGTTATTCAATAACAGGCTGTACTGGTAAGGCCGGTTGAGTGAATAATTCAGGGCCAGGTTATTGCTCCCGGTAAAACCAACATTGTCTATTATTTTCAGGTAAACAACATCAGGGAACATTGCCTGTAGCCGTTCTCCCGAATCATCGCTGGAGCCATTGTCAACAAGAATAATATCATAGTCTTTATACGGCATCTCCTTTAACGACAGTATACAATCGTAGGTACAGTCGAAACTATTCCAGTTTATCAATATTACAGCTACTTTCTTGTTCATGAAAAATGGTTGAAAAGACCTTAAAATCGTTTTATCCATTGATTTTTAAAGCTGCGCTCAAAGAAAAGCTTTTTTTTCAGGTGACTGCTGTTTTTAAGCCGGAGGAATTGCTGCATCAGTTTTTTTTGCTCCTGCGACAGTTGCTGGTGATACATTTTCAGGAATAGATCAACCAGAACAAGCTGGTCTTCCAGGTATTCGCTTTTTGAAAAAAGATGCTTAATATGCCCGAATATCCGCTGCGATCTGTTCTTACGCCTGAACCCTGCAAATGTAACATTGGTAGAATGTTTCCTGTACCAGATGTAAGACGTGGGCAGAGAAGCAGCTTTCCCAAAACTAAAACCGATCAATCCTATCCATGTATCGTGATTGAAGGCCGGGCTTACAGGTATAAAAGGAAGATAGGAACGCATAGGTACATTTATCATCACAGTACACCCCAGTACAAAATTACCGAAGAGCAGGGTTTTGAGGTTGTGCCTGTATTTATCATGACCCAGCTCATTTCTGAATGATGGATTTAGTACTGCATCTTCCTGGTCAATCACAATCAGGTCAGAATAGATGAATGCCGGAGATTCACCATCATCTATTTCGGTTAATGCTTTAACTGATTGTTCCAGTTTCTCAGGTAGCCATATATCATCCTGGTCAGAAAAAGCAATATAATGCGAAGGATCGCACAGGGATACGGCTTTTTTAAAATTATTCACCACACCCAGCCGGCTTGCATTAATATGATATTGGATAATGGAGTATCGCTGCTGGTATTTCTGTAAAATAGCAACTGTCCCGTCTGTGGATCGATCATCGCATATAATGATCGCTGCAGCTGGCCGTGTTTGGGTAAGAATAGAATTCAACTGCTTCTCCAGGAACTTCTCCCCGTTAAATGTGGCCATCACTACAGAAACAGGTGTAAATGCATTCATTTGCCGGTTCTTTTTTTATTCAACGGACGATTTTTTCCCGGAAATCTTTGCATAAAGAAATTCCCGTATGTCAAAAATAAACTGGTTTTTAAAAATGAACCATTGGGCTGCAACATAAGCTATTGCGCAGGATGGAACAGCCAGCACCAAAACTAGGGTCATACCGGGAAAAAACTTCCGGATAAGCAGAACGATCGGGATAAAGATGCTCACACACACCATGGCTTTCCATAAAAGATGCCATTGGTAACGGAAAGCATAGTGCTTCTTCACAAAACGGATATAAAACAGGGTTACTGCAAGTTCAGTACACATATTGGCTATTGCGGCACCTGTTTCGCTGAAGGGCGGAACCAGTAAAAAATTTAGTACCAGCCCAATAACAACTCCGCCGATTACTGATAAGAACATCTCTTTGTTTTTACCTCCGGGTACCAGTATCAGAAAAGCAAAAAAATGCCCCAGCCCAATCAACAACGGTAACAGGGAGAGTATCTGCATGCTTACTGTTGCCGGAACAAATTTGCTGCCTGAGAATACAACCAGGAATTCAGGCGCCAGCAGGGCAAGACCAGCCCCGATGGGAACAGAAAAAAAGCTGATAAACTGGAAGGCCCTGTTTAACAGCCGGGCGGTTTCTTCTTCATTGTTCGATGCCAGGCTCCGTGCTATCTGGGGTATCAGTACCACACCCATAGAGGTAACTACCGGCAGGGTTATTTTGGTGAGCTTTACTGCGGCAGTATATAACCCGACCGCTTTTTCCGATGACAGAAAACCCAGTAATACAGTATCCAAAACCGTATAAATGCTGCCGGCAATAGTGGTACTGAAAATATAAAACAAAGGCTGCAGGTGTCTTTTAAGTCCTAAGCCAGAGAGCCTAAAGCCAAACCTGCCTGTGGCTATTAAAAAGCTGATGATATTGTTACCCAGGATGGAGAATAGGGTAATGAACAAATAGTTTTTATAATCATCAGCAGTTTTCACCAGTAAGTACAGCATCAGCAACGATACCGCCTTAATTGAAATAGACCGTAAAGCGATCGCTTTGAACTCTTCTATCCCCGAATAAAACCAATCCGTATAAGTGAAAGCCAGTAGAATAAGCAGGGTAGCATAAGTATATAAGGCCCTGTCTGCATGAAAATAGGGAAATATGAACAGCAACGCGATGTAAATTGCCGAAAGAAGTACGCTGGTGATAATGAAAATGAGTGAAAGCTCTGAAAAAATAGTCGTTAAGCTTGCTTTATGATCCCTGCATTTGGCCGTTTCTTTTACCCCGTAAATCGGGATGCCGAGTGCTGCAATTAAAGCAAAATACTGGGCAAAAGAGCTGATAAACTGAACCTTACCTATACCAACAGGCCCCAGCAGGTGAGAGGCGTAGGGAAAACTTAATATTGGAAACAGGATATTAACCAGCGAAAGGGATAAATTATATAAATAATTTTTAGTCATAGAAAACTGCACTGGCAAAACAGGCAGGCTATTGTTGGATGGTTAATTCTGCAGGGTAGTAATTTTCAGGTTATCAATAGACCAGCTTTTCAAACAGATCTCATTAAAGGGTTGTAACGCATCACCCAGCTGCAGCTTCAGTGCGCCGCCAGAATGCGGGATGAACTGCACGATGGAATAGCGGGTAGTACCATTTACTTTTTCTTTAAGGCTGCACACTCCTTGCAGCAAAGTATCTGCTGCATCTCCCCTTGGCGGACTGGAAACGGTTGTGGGGGAACCGTAAAAGCCGGGATAAGACTGGCGGCGGCCGGGCATATTAGAAAAAGTAGTTGTCAGCACCTGGTTACCATCAACCAGCATCGTCCATATATCGGGCTTTCCATTGGCACTTGTGGTATCCCCTTCCCACTGATCGTGGGTATATAAATCGAATTCTATCTTTATATAATCATGCGATGGTAAAGATGGGAGGTTCAATACAACTGAATTGTTATTGAAGCGTCCCAGCACATTTGAACCATTAAAGAAAAATATGCGCTCGCTGCCATTGACTATTCCGTTGATATTGTGTATCTCCAGGCCGCTCAGGTCTTTACTGTTGAAATTATTATCGTAAACAGTATGTTTCTTTGTCAGCTTACAGGCATTTTGTGTAAAGCAGAGGATAGAAAGTACGATGGCTGGCAATAATTTATATAAACTTTGTCGGGTCATATTTTTAATGTGTAACCGCGAAAATAACTTAAATCTTTTCTCCCCTCATCATACAACAAAAAACTGATTTTATGGGAGGAGGTCGATGGCTGCATAAGCCCACGAACAATCCCCCTTTCCACTTTGTTTAATAAACATGAATGCGTTTACCATAAAGGACCTCGAGAATCTGTCCGGTATTAAGGCCCACACCATTCGAATATGGGAACAACGCTATTCTTTCCTTAAACCCAGGCGTACAGATACCAATATACGCTACTACAATAGTGATGAACTGAAAATGATTCTCAATATCGCCCTTTTAAATAAATATGGGTATAAAATTTCCCATATCGATAAGATGGAGCCTGAGGAAATACGCGAAAAAGTTCTCTCCCTTTCCCAGATCCAGGCCCAGCAGGAAAGAATTATTAATGAATTAATACAGTGCATGATAGACCTCGACCTGGATAAATTTGAATCCATCCTGGATCATTATATCCTGGCCAGGGGCATCGAAAAAACCATTACCCACGTTATCTTTCCCTACCTGGAGCGCATTGGCATTCTCTGGCTCACCAGCCATATCAATCCGGCACAAGAGCACCTGGTAACGAATATGATCCGTCAGAAACTGATTGTGGGTATTGAAAGCACCATCAGCCATGTGCAGGTGAATAAAACAGTATTGCTGTTTCTGCCCGAAGGCGAATATCATGAATTAGGAATTTTATTTATGTATTACCTGCTAAAAAGTAGAGGAATAAGAGTAATATATTTAGGAGCAGCTACACCACTGGCCGAAGTGAATTATGTGGTGAAACTGAAACGGCCCGACTTTGTTTATACCCATCTCACCTCTGTTGCCACCAGCTTTAATTTTGACAGGTTTCTGCACCAGGTCAGCTCCAAACTGGCAGAGATCCCTGTCATTATCTCCGGGCAGGTGGCCGCACATTACAAAAAAGCCGCACCCCCTCATGTACAGTTCAAAAGATCGCTTCCAGAGGTAATGGAATATGTTGCAACGATATAATAGCCAGCGCATTATATTAAAACGCCCTGCCTTATACCTTACCAAAAGCGCTGCGGCGTGAAACATGATTTTTGTTTAACCTTTTCGCGTGTAAAGCAGCCATTTTTTTCGATCATTTTTTTCAAAAGCTGCTGGCTTTGCTTACTCATTATTTGGTTCGTGCCCTGCCAATTTTATATTGGGTCTGACTTTTGTAGGCTAAAAGAGGAAGAATGCCGGGGCCTTACTGTTTGATTTTGCCGGTGCAGATTTTAAACGGTCTACTTGCTTTTGGCAAAAACTTTGTTTAACTTAGAAATGCACATTATTAAACATCTATTGCTATGTCTACTCTTGAATTCAACCAGATGTTGATGAGCAATGCCGAGTTTTTAAAACCTTTTGCCATCACACTTACCAGAGATACGGAGTCGGCCAAAGATCTGTTCCAGGAAACCCTGTACAGGGCCCTGGCCAATAAAGACAAATACAATGTAGGTACCAATATCAAGGCATGGCTGTATACGATTATGCGGAATATATTTATCAATAACTATCGCCGCAAAGCCAAGCAGAATGTGATCTTTGACAATTCGCCCAATGATTTTCTGCTCAATTACAGGCAGCCCGTTACCGCCAATGCCGCTGTGAGCAACCTGAACATGAAAGAGATCCAGCAGGCTATTTTTCATTTGCCTGAAATTTTCAAAAACCCTTTCCTGCTATATTTTGATGGATATAAATACCATGAGATTGCAGATATGCTGCAAGAACCACTGGGCACTATTAAAAGCCGCATCCATTTTGCCCGTAAGCTGTTGAAAAGTTATATACAGCGTTTTTAAATCCAAGTTTAAAGCGCTGTGGCTATAAAAATTTCATCTCGCGGAATACGCGAAAAACGCAGAAACAGGAAGCTTGGAAGAACCATCTTTTTACGCTCCATTTCCGTCTCGCAGCTGGAAGCACATGGCTTACAGCTATAAAAAAATTACTGAATAACCAGCAAATTGGGTTAATTGTCAATTGGTGAATGGCTGATTAAGCTGTTCTTGTTTTAAGTTGTGTACCATCACTGTTCCGCATTGCTTGTAACTTTTTTTACCGGTAGCAGGAAACCTATTTCCTGTATAACCGGCTCCTTATCCTTAGGTCTCCTGGGCAATAAAATGGTAAACGGCGGTTTCAAATGAAGCCGGTATCTTATATTTAAGCTATGGAACAGGTTATACTCGTTAATGAAAAAGATGAGCAGACAGGCGTGATGGAGAAAATGGAAGCACACCGGCAAGCCCTGTTGCACAGGGCCTTCAGCGTATTTGTTTTTAATAGTAAGGGCGAAATGCTGCTGCAGCAACGTGCAGCAGGTAAATACCATAGCCCAGGCTTGTGGACCAATGCCTGCTGCAGTCATCCCCGCCCCGGCGAAAATACCCTGGCAGGCGCCGAACGCAGGCTGCAGGAGGAGCTGGGGTTCCATATCGCATTACATAAAATAGTTGATTTTATCTACAAAGCAGGTTTCGACAACGGGCTAACCGAACATGAATTTGACCATGTTTTTGTAGGCGAATACAATGGTATCATCACTCCCGACCAGAAAGAAGTGAGCGATTATTGCTTCAAATCCATGCAGGAGATCAGTGCATCCCTGCAAAGTCATCCGCAAAAATATACGGCCTGGTTTCATATCGCTTTTCCCAAAGTGCAGGAATGGTTAAATACACAGCGTGTTGCTGCCGCAAGTGCATAAAACCCTATCTTTAGCACATTATACCTGTATTGTATGAAACGAATGATTGGCCTGGTGCTGTTTATGGCCATAAACTGTATAGTGCATGCTCAAACCCTGAAACCGTTGAATGAGAAAGACGCAGTCGGGTTTGTGATCAAGAATTTTGGTATAAATACCAAAGGGTATCTTGATGGCATCAAAGGCGAAATTCACTGGAATAAAACAACACCGGCTTCTTCTTCATTTTCGGTAGCGGTAGATGCCAATACAATCAATACCGGTGTGGAGGCCAGGGATAAGCACCTGCGTAAGGAAGAATACTTCAATGTTGAAAAATACCCGGAGATCAGTTTCACCAGCACTTCGGTTTCCGGTACAGCGCCCAACCTGACGATAACCGGTAACCTCACCATGAAAGGCGTTACCAAAGCAGTAAGTTTTCCTTTTACAGTAAAAGAAGATGGGGAAGGGTTTCTTTTTGAAGGAAGCTTTACCATCAACCGCCGTGACTATGGGGTAGGCGGAAACAGCCTGGTAATGAGTGATGATGTCAAGGTGACACTGAAAGTACATGCACGCCCCTGATGACTGTTCTCACGCTGATCTGGAATAAACTTTAATACAGATAGTTTTGCAAATGAGGTTGAAACCGTTACTTTTGCGCCCATTGGTCTCGTAGTACAATGGATAGTATAAGGGTCTCCGAAGCCCTGGATTCAGGTTCGATTCCTGACGAGACCACAAGTTTTTTCTTATTAATATATCTGAATAAGATTTAATAACCCGGATGCATTACAGGCCTCAAGTGAATTACAGTGCTTAAATAAGGGGGCTTTTTTTTCTTAAATTAAACCTTTCTCTAAACCCGTGGTCAGAGTTGCCAACTGAAGATTTTTAGTATCTGCAAACGGGTATCCCTTTTGTACTTTCTTTAAGCGTCAATGTATGCAAACCCTGCTGTGTTCAGCCAATGAAGAACCCAAAACTGGAGCGTTATGCTTAACACAGCGTCGATTAAGAATATAAGGATTTTTGCAATTATCAGCATCTTGGTACTTCATTTCTTTTTAGAAATGGACACTTTTAAATTGCGGATAGGTGAGCATTTAAACCTAAATATTTATTCTTTTTCTGAATTAATCATCCCAGCAGATTTGTTCAAATTCGGTACGATCATCTTTTTTGTTATATCTGGTTTTTTATTTGAACGCAATGTTGATCAATATCAGCAGGATCTAAAACGGTTCTTCTTTAAGAAATATACTAGCTTAATCAGGCCATATTTGCTTGTATTTGTTATTCCTATCTGTTTTTACCTTTTAATTTCTCCGTACATGGGATTCAGGGAAAGCTTAACGATCAAGCTTTTTTTTGCTCGATTAATTAGGGAAACCTTTCTCACTAATTACTGGTTTATTCCTACCTTGATACTTTATTTTCTCTTAAATTTCTTTATACCAAGCAGAAAAATTGTTCCTTTCCTCGCAGGAAGCGCTATCATTACTATTTTATTTTCTGTAAATATTTACATTCATATTCTACCATTAACCTATCATACAACTACAGGGCTAGGGTTTCTTTCTTTTTTCCTTTTTGGGCGGTATCTTTTTCTTAATCCCAATACAAGTATATGCCGGCACAATGGTGATCTGCTCGCCTGCATACTTATCCTATCGTTTTTATTCTCGTACATGGAAGGCTATTATCTCTATTTTGTGCGGCATATAGATGATTTTATGAATACCCTGCGGTTTTCCAATCTTATTTATTCGCTTGCAGTACTCGAGTTATTCAATCGATTATTTTCCAATAGGCAACTTCCAAAAGCATTGTCACAAGCAAACACTTATTTTATCTATTTATTTCATCCGCACATTATTCGCATGTTGAATTTTTGGGAAGTTAGGCATCCCTTTTTTGCATCTTCAAAAAACACCTGGGGCATATCATTGCTGTTCACTGCTTTCTTTATTGGACTATGTTTCGTTCTGGAGATGTTCTCCAGGAAAATAACATTTCGGGGACGTACCGTGCAAAGCTTCTTTTTTACTGATTCTTCCCCGAAAAAAGAAATTATTCATAACCCTTCAAAACAGCCACATTTAGAACCAGAATAGTTTATGCTCACAAGCAAACGGCTTAAAATCTATTTAAAAAACTATACAGGTGTCAAATGAGTAAAGGATAAGGCTGAACTTGGGTGCTTAACGTACCCCTATGCCCTTCAAGAACCCTCTGTTTATCTTAATTCTAACTGTGGTTAGTTTGTTGGCTTGTAAAAAAGAACAGATAAACAATACCTCCCCCGCCAACTCCCATATTATTATAATTGGCTCTTCCATTGCCAGCGGGATAGGGGCTTCTGTTACAAAAAAAAGCTGGTCGGGATTACTGGCTGCAAAATATGCAGGTACTTCATTTCACAATCTTAGCGTTCCAGGCTATACCACTTTTCATTTTTTACCCGATGTTTTCGGCGAACTCTATAAAGGTTATACCATCACTCCCGATTCAAGTGTAAACATTTCCCATGTAATCAGGATGCAACCAAATTTGGTGATCATCTCCATCACCACCAATGATATCGGCTATGGCTATAGCACTACTGAATACATGAGAAATATGAAGATTATAACCGATTCTCTTCAGGCTAATAAAATACTTTACCTGGTAACATCTACAACAATAAGGGATGATTTTGCCGAAACAAACAGAAAAAAACTACTTTCCCTTGCCATCAGCCTGGGCAAACGATATGGACAGAAATTTGTTGATATCATGACCCCAATTGCTGATACCAGTACACTTCGCATCAATAAAGAGTTTTATTCCAGTGACCTGGTCCATCCAAATGATAACGGCCATTATTTGATTTACCAAAGAATTGACAGCGTATTGCGAATAAATTATTTGCTGAGATAATCACCTCTTTTCCAATAGGGCTATCTCTAAATGAAAGCCATCGATTAGCATTTTCAACATTGCCAGCTCATTCTTTTACAGGTTTTGTGCATCTTTTTCAGCGTTATATTTTATGATAAAATCAACAGCGAAGAGGAAAAATTATAAATATAATAATGTCTAAACATCAATGTTTAAGCGCTTAACTTTTCTTTAAAACAGTTCATCTTTTTAAAATTTTTATAAAAGTTTGTTATCTTCATGATAAGTATTTATAAGATAACTGATTGCTTTTATATCTATGGCTGAGAAAAGCGCTACTTATAAGAAGATGATTGTCAGGCAACTCTATTTTGCCGGACTGCTTTCCTGCGCCGATCTCAGCGAGCGTATCGCTAAAAGCATCCCCCTTACTGCTAAAACACTGAATGAACTGGTTACCGAAGGATATGTGGAGGAAACCGGTTATGCACCTTCCACCGGCGGGAGAAGACCATTGATGTATACACTGCGCAAAGACAGGATGTATATTCTTTCTGTTGCCATGGACCAGTTTATTACAAGGATGGCATTGATGGATATGGGGAACCGCTATATCACCCCCATCGAAAAATTTGAATTGCCACTGGCCGGTAATCCCGGTGCATTGGATACACTGATCGAAAGAATTAATCAACTGGTTACACGATCGGGCATAGCAAAGGAAAAGATCATCGGTATCGGTATTGGTATGCCAGGCTTCGTGGATGCTGCAAAAGGGATCAATTATTCTTTTTTCGAAGAGGAGCGCTTGGCCATCGATCGCATCCTCAGGGAGAAAACAGGGATACCGGCGTATATCGACAATGATTCCAGCCTGATCGCACTGGCAGAGCTCAGGTTTGGTGCTGCACGCAATAAAGACAATGCCATGGTGCTGAATATTGGCTGGGGTATTGGCCTGGGACTTATCCTGCACCGCCAATTGTTCAGGGGATATGATGGCTTTGCGGGTGAGCTGAGCCATATACCGCTGTTTAGCAATGGTAAATTATGCAGCTGTGGTAAAAGCGGCTGTCTTGAAACAGAAACGTCCTTGTCGGTTGTGGTGGAAAAAGCAATTACAGGCATACGGAACGGCCGTGTGTCTTTGCTGCAAAAGCAGCTAAACAGTGCAAATGAAAACCTGGAGCAAAGCAGTACTGCCATCATCGATGCTGCAATTAAAGGTGACCGGCTGGCGGTAGAACTGCTATCTGAGGCCGGGTATCATATTGGCCGTGGTGTAGCCATACTGATCCACCTGATGAACCCGGAAACAATAATCCTCAGTGGCAGAGGTGCCGTCGCCGGCAGGGTATGGCAGGCTCCTATACAACAGGCATTGAATGAGCATTGTATTCCACGGCTGGCGGCAAATACCAGTATCAGGATCTCTGATCTGGGATACGAAGCTGGCCTGATCGGCGCAGCAGCACTGGTTATGGAGAACCATGCCCGTATAGTGAAGGAACCGGCGTCTGTATCTGAAAAAGTGTATATATGACATTTATATAAATGCTTCACACTATCATAAACAATAAAAAAACGCTGACGATTATGGCTTTGATGAAATTGAATGTATGTCTTCCTTGCTACCATGCGGGCATCTGTAATTGAATGCCCGGAAAATCATTTCTGTTATTCCGGATAGTACCAGGTTGATTGCCTGGATCCACATCATTGCTGACGTGTTGTGAGCTGCTATCCCGGTTCCTATGATACAATACCCGCATCAATAGTGCTGATTGCAGGGCTTCTTAAAAGGAGCAGGGCCATGTAGTGCAGATTTTTGAGAAGATGTATAAAAACAACTGCTCTTTAAACAAGTATGCTTTGGGTTAAGTAACAGCCTGGTTTTACCCCGTATCGCCGGCTGGCGCCTTATCCTGTTATTATAATTGTTATTTAAAATTCCAAACTGCTATGGAGCAAGTCACAAACTACCTGGTATTTTTCATGTTATCAGTCATCGGCAGTGTATTGGTGCTGTCGTTGAAAAAAAGTCCTCCCTATGCGCTGAGGGCTTTGTTTAGTAAAAGAACATTGTCACTGGCGCTGGGTTTATTGCTGGGTGTATCGGCAATGGCACAGCAAAGAACGCTGACAGGAATTGTTACCGATGCAAAAGCCGGCACCCCACTGGCATCGGTAACGGTAAGAGCAACCAAAACCAATGCCCAGGCTATTACAGATGCCAATGGGAAATTTTCTATTAAGGTTCCGCAGGGAGCTGTAACACTGGAACTATCTTATGTTGGGTACGCAACTAAAACAATAGAAGTGCCGGCAGGGGAAACAACAGTTGCAGCAAGCCTGGAAGAATCAGTAAATACAACGCAGGATGTGGTGGTTACCGCACTCGGTATTAAAAAAGCCCAGCGTTCACTGGGTTATGCCACCAGTACAGTAACTGCAAAGGAAATAACAGAGAGCGGTAGCACCAACTTTGCTTCTGCATTGTATGGTAAAGCGGCAGGTGTGAAAATTGCCACCGCTCCGGGCGGGGCATCGAGTGCGGTAAATGTGCAGATCAGGGGAGTGTCTTCTATTGGTCTCAATACACAACCTTTGTATGTTGTGGATGGTGTGCCTATCCGTTTGTATAATGATTTAAGTGGAAACCTGGGCAATGGTTCCAACAACAACGGTTACTGGAGCAACCAGCGTATCCAGGGCAATGGTGTGCTGGATATTAACCCGGAAGATATTGAGAGCATCAATATTTTGAAAGGCGCCAGTGCATCGGCATTATACGGCTCTGAAGCAACCAATGGTGTAGTGGTGATCACCACAAAAAAAGGAAGTAAGGGAAGGGGCCTCGGTGTAGACTTCAACTATATCGCCAATATTGAAACACTGGCTGCCAGTCCCGATTATCAAAATGAATACGGCCCTGGTTATGATGCACAGACGAATGTAGGCAATGGTATTGCCACCCCTGAAGGATGGGCAACTGCCGATACGTTTCATCATCCGTACTGGCGGGCCTATACGCAATTCGGCCCCAAATTCGATGGATCGAAAGTGCGTTACTGGGATGGCACCACGCGCGATTATGTGGCGCAGAAAAACAACTACAAAGACTTTTTCTCTACCGGGCACAATTCAGTGGCCAATATTGCAGTTTCAAATGCGAGTGACAAAGGCAGCTTCCGCCTTTCCTATACACGTACAGATTACAAGAGCATTATGCCGGGCAGCAACCTGAACAAGAACAATTTCAACTTTAACGGCACATTGAAACTGAGCGACAGGATCAGTATTGACCTGGTATCTACCTACAATAACAACTTTACCCATAACAGAACCTACCTGATGGGGCAGGTAATAGGGGCTTACAATGGTTTTTTCAGCAGGGCTGATGATATGGGCGCTTACTTCAATAAGTATAAAACGACCAATGGGTATAAATATGTAGTGCCTACCAATCTTTCATACGACCAGGACCAGAAGCTGGCTTATAATATCAGGGCCTCCAACCTGATGGACTATTTATGGACAGCCCTGCGTGACAGCTATGATGAAACCCAGAACCGTTTTATTAACAGTCTTACATTAAATGTAGGTATCACCAATAATTTGCGTATCAGGGGACGTGTTGGCGGCGATTTCACCAGCCTGGGTATTGTAGAAAAAGACCACAATACACAACCGGCTGCCGTGGGATATACAGGTACTTATAGCGTAACCTCCAACACATACAATATTTTTTACGGGGACGCCCTGGTTACGTACAATCCTAAAGTAACAAAAGACCTTGATCTTACTTTTACCGGTGGTTTTACGGGCCGTAAACAAGTTTACCGCAATCAAAACACTGCCACCACAAACGGTTTGCAGGAGGAGAATTTTTTCAGCATGAGCAATTCTGCCGGCGCGCTGAATACCTCTGCCACACGCTCAGAGCAGGTGGATGTTGCAGGCTTTGGCATGGTAAACCTGAATTATAAAAATTATTTATTCCTGGAAGGAACCGGCCGTTACGAATCTACTTCTACATTACCGCCGGGGTCTAACAGTTATTTTTATCCCTCTGTTAATGGTGGTTTCATCTTGTCTGATGTAGCCAAATTGCCTTCGTTCTTCAACTATGCTAAATTGAGGGCATCCTACGGTCTTGTAGGTAACCACCCTAATATTTACCAGTCGAATGTTGCTTACAACCAGGCAGCGATTGTTTATAATACCAATAATATTGCTTACCAGTATCCGAACACATCTGGTTTTGGTAATACAGCGATCAAATCGGAAAAGAAAAGGGAAATGGAGTTCGGCTTTGAAACAAGGATCCTGAACAATAAAGTGGGCATCGATTTCAGCTATTATAACAATAAAGTGATGAACCAGATCCTTACTTTGTCTACAGCTGCTTCAACCGGTGCTACTTCCTTTCTTATTAATGCTGGTGATTTGTCTAACTATGGCTTCGAGGTGGCTGTTAATGCAACCCCGGTTGTAACCAAGAATTTCAGGTGGACTTCCCGGTTTAATATTGCTATGAATAAGAACAAGCTTGTTCGTCTTCCCCAGGGACAAGATGCTTTAACGCTTAGCAGCCAGGATGGCGGGTACCTGACCATACAGGCAAGAGTAGGGGATGCATTGGGTAATATATATGTTCATCCGGAGGCCGCTGATGCCAAGGGTAACGCGATCATCGACGACAATGGCCTGTATACGGTTAATACCAACGCGTATAAATATGCCGGTAATATTATGCCGAAATTGGTTGGCGGATTTTCCAATTCTGTGTCTTACAAGAATTTTTCACTTGATTTCACTATTGATTACCGCTTTGGCGGTAAGCTGGTATCTATACCTACTTATTACCAGATCGGGGCGGGCATGTTCAAAAGCACATTGCAGTACCGCGATGCTGCCCATGGAGGTATTGCCTATAATGTGATCAGCGATGCAGATGCCAATTATGTTGCATCGCCTAACGGAACACGCCATGATGGTGTTATATTAAAAGGGGTTAACGGTTCAGGTGCGCAAAACAGTAAGGTGATCACTGCTGCAATGTATTATATGAACACCTATAACTGGCAAACTGCCGGCTTATATGAGAACGCAGTGTTCAATAACAGCTATATCAAGTTCCGCGAAGTAACGTTAAGCTATAATTTGCCCAAAAGCCTGATTGCGAAACTACACCTGCAGAATATACAAGTAGCACTTATCGGGCGCAACCTGTTCTATTTCTGGAAAACATTGCCTTATGGACTTGATCCGGAGGTGCCTGTTGGTTCTTCCTGGTTAAGCCAGGGTATTGATGGCGGTTCTGCCGCTCCAACCAGAAGTTTGGGCGTAAGCCTGCGTGCACGCTTTTAGTTCCCATTTATTGTAAACATTATTAAACTGAGAATAATGAAACGTTTTTTAATCAATGCGGTCCTGCTAATCACAGTTGCCGTCAGTATCGGTTCATGTAAGAAAAAGATTGAGGAAGATTTTATCAACCCGGAACTGGTTAACCCCGGGTCGCTGAGCAAATTATTAACCGGCATGTTCCTGAACCCCAGGATACATCCTTCTTACTACGATTATGCAACTTTTATACTGCCTACAACAGCGGCATTTTCACAGTTGACAGCATTGGCACCTGCCACGCAGATGTATATACCGTCCATTAATTACAATGAGGCGCGCTGGACACATTATTATGATGGTTCTATGCCTGCAGATAAATCTACTATTGATTACAACTATAATGGACCAGGTATCTTGAGCACATACAGGGAAATGCAAACAACCTATGCAGGATTAGCTGCTTCAGAGAAGGCGCAGCAATTGGTATTCCTGCAATGCGCCAAGGTGGTATTGTACGATCAAACTGCACAGATGATAGATCTATGGGGTGATATCCCATTTACACAGGCAGGCTCATTGAACACTCCTGCAAGGTCTATCAGCTATGCCGCTTTTGATAATGCATCTGCCATTTATGATACACTGATCAATGGTCTGAAAGAGCTGAACACTTATTTTGCTTCTGCCAATCTTACCGCAGAAACAAGAACAACCCTGAACAAGCAGGATATTTTACTGGGTGGCAAGCTGGATATATGGCGCCGTTATGCCAATTCACTGCGTCTTCGCCTGTTGATGCGTACTTCTTATTATAATGAGGCAAGAGCGAAAACAGAAGTCGCTGCAATGCTGGCCGACCCCACCAATTATCCGCTGATCACGGACAATACTTATAATGTTCAGCTCAATGAAAGTCCTACTACATTAAAAAGCGATCTGCTTAATGCATTTACCGGCAGTCCTTATGCGCCTTCTTACCTGCTGGATACACTGATGGTGGGTAACAGCGATCCCAGAACTGCTGTTATGTGGGATTCTGTAGCCAATAAACCTTATAAGGGTTTTCCTTATAATGGCACTGCATCGCAGTATGAAGGTGGCGGTTATGCTACCTACGATTCTGCCACTTTTATGTACAATTACAATGTGCCTGGCGTGGTGTTTACAGCCGCTGAAGTAAGTTTCTTAACTGCAGAGGCCAATGAAAGATGGGGTGCGGGATCTACGCCTGCCGCCACTGCTTATGCCAATGGTATCAGGCAATCTGTGGCTTTTTACTATGGTATCAATCATACTAAAATTTTGCGCTCAGGCAGCTGGGATGCACTGCCTTTACCCTCTGCTGCAGACATTGATAAATATATTGCCAATGTAGCTTACACAGGCACAACTGTGCAGAAGCTGGCAAAGATCGCTACACAGAACTGGATCAATTTCTTTGTATTGCAGGCAGGGCAGGCCTGGGCTGAATACAGGAGGACCAAACAGCCGGTGCTGACTTTTGCAACAGCTACATCCGGTGCTGCACCGCAACCACCTGCGCGCTTATTGTACCCACCAACAGAACAGGTATACAACCCCACGAACTACGCAGCTGTTGCGTCAAAAGATACCCGTACTACCAAAGTTTTCTGGGATGTGCGCTAGAAGCCGTTGGCAGCTGTAAGCTACGATGAGCAAGTTTTGGGAGAGCGAACGGTGATCATTCAATTTGTTTCGGGTTTGCTCCAGCTGCAGTTGACAGTTTTTTTGACGAACCTGGTTGAAACTATTCGTGTGTTAGATCCCCCCGGGGAGCCATTATATAGTGGCTCCCTTTTTTATTAGGGAGCAGTTGTTGATCAAATAAAGATCCGGGTACCTGAAAAGCTTTCCCTGAACTCTTTGGGGGTACAGTTTTTTTTCCGCTTGAACAGTCGGTTGAAATTGGAAATATTGTTGAAGCCGCATAAATAAGCCACTTCAGCAATGCCATGCGTGGTATCGATCAGCATGCGGGTAGCATGCCCCAGCCGGATTTCATTGAGCGTATCGATAAAAGTGTTACCGGTACGCTTTTTCATAAACCGGCTGAAAGAGGCTTCGGGCATATTAACCAGCCTGGACACTTCCCCCAATGTGATGGATTTGCTGTAATTCTTGTTCATATAATCAAACACCTTCTCTACACGGCGGCTGTAAAAATTAAGCGGGCTGTTGTTGAAAGATACATCTGCCAGCACCCGGCTGTTCCTTGAAATAGAGAGATCATGAAGGATGGACAGCAGTTCCAGTACCGAATCGAAACCGGTTTTCTGTGCCAGTGACAGGATGCGGGATTTAAGCCTTTCAATGGTTTCGGGAGAAAACAAAATACCTTTCTGTGAGCGCTCAAACATATTGCGGATAAAGCTCAGCTGGTTCTTCTGCAGAAACTTTTCTTCCAGCAGGTCCTTATGAAACTGGATGGTGACTTCCATAATTTCTTTGCTGCGGCATTGGTGTGTAAACCAGGCATGATACAAATTAGGGCCTACCAGCACCAGCTCCAGTGCGCCGATCTCTTCAATATGATCGCCGATGATACGCTTGGCGCCTTGTGCATTCAGGATAAGGTTCAACTCAAATTCTTCATGATAGTGAAGGGGAAAATCAAATTTATCTTTCACCCTGGAGAAAAGGGTAAAACAGTCATTGGGCATGAGGGGGGTGATCTCACGCATAATATTGGCACTCATATCGCGTTGGATTGGATACTAAAAATATCCAAAAAATAAATGAAATACCCTAAAATGGATGATAAACGGTTAAAAAAGTATGTTCGATAAATGTCAAAATGATTTTTATTATATGTAGGAAATACCTGTTGACTGGCCCTTTGTATCACTCTATACAGATTATAAAATCAATATAAATACGGAAAACTGTTAAAATAGTATTAGACTTGTTATCATCAGGCATTTAGTTTTGGATCAGAAAATTTAAACCGGTTTATACAGCTGAATGCTTTGTTTACCTGATGGTACCAGGGTGTTTGCAAGCCTGTGAAAGTATGGTACAGGCAGCATCGAAAAAGAGAAAACACACATGAAATTACGGCTGATAGACATGGCCATTATTGCTGCATACCTGGTTACCATGCTGGTGATAGGATGGGCATTGCGCAAGAAGGCAAGAGCAAATAAAGAGAACTACCTGCTGGGCGGTAAATCGCTTCCCTGGTATATGCTGGGGCTAAGTGATGCTTCTGATATGTTTGATATTTCAGGCACCATGTGGATGGTGAGCCTTTGTTTTGTATACGGTATGAAAAGCATCTGGATACCCTGGCTATGGCCGGTATTCAACCAGGTATTTATGATGATGTATCTCTCCCGTTGGCTGCGCCGCTCCAATGCTACTACCGGGGCCGAATGGCTGGCCACCCGTTTTGGTAAATCGGGCAGGGGCGTAAAGGCCTCGCATAATATTGTTGTGGCATTCGCATTATTGAGCTGTCTTGGTTTTATGGCTTATGGCTTTGTTGGACTGGGTAAGTTTATACAGATCTTTGTTCCCTGGCAGGTAGTACAGCCTTATGTACCTTTTCATATAACCGCTGCTTATGTGCCCCATTTTTACGGGATCGTATTTACGCTGTTTGCCATGTTCTATTCTATCCTGGGTGGAATGCACAGTATTGTACTGGGTGATGTGATCAAATACATCATCATGTCTGTAGCCTGCATCAGTATTGCAGTTATTGCCATGATACAACTGAAAGGGCATTCACTTGCAGTACCCGGTGGATGGAACAATCCTTTTTTTGGATGGAAGCTGAACCTCGACTGGCGTGGTATGGTTGATGATGCCAACCGGAAAATAAAGGACGATGGTTTTTCCCTGTTCGGTATTTTTTTTATGATGATGTTGTTTAAAGGTGTGTTCGCCAGCCTTGCAGGCCCTGCACCTAATTATGATATGCAAAAAATTCTCAGCACCCGTTCCCCGCAGGAGGCCAGTAAAATGAGCGGTTTTGTTTCTATTATCCTGCTGCCTGTTCGTTATGCAATGATCATCGGCCTTACAGTACTGGGTTTGCTTTATTTTAAACAGATACAGGGTGATCTGCAAACAGCCAATGGCACCGACTTTGAAAAGATATTGCCTGCTGCCATCAATAATTTCATGCCCGCAGGCCTTATGGGATTGGTATTGACCGGCTTGCTGGGCGCGTTTATGGGTACATTTTCAGGCACGCTCAATGCTGCGCAGGCCTATATTGTAAATGATATCTATCTCAAATACGTAAACCCCCAGGCCTCTACCCGGAAGATCATTTCAATGAATTATGCAGCCGGATTGGTGGTGGTGATTACCGGTGTGGTGCTGGGTTTGTTTGTAAAAGATGTGAATACGATCCTGCAATGGATCGTATCTGGTTTGTATGGTGGTTATGTGGCGGCCAATATGCTAAAATGGCATTGGTGGCGCTTTAATGCCAGCGGTTTTTTCTGGAGTATGCTGGCAGGTATTATACCAGCTATTGCACTCGCTGTACTTAAATCGTTCGGGATATTGAAAGGCCTGGACCTGTACTACTGGCCGGTATTGTTCTTGTTATCACTGGCAGGCGCTGTTATCGGTAGCTATGCTACGCCACCTACTGATAAAGAAACCCTGCATGCATTTTACAAAACAGTTCGTCCATGGGGCTTCTGGAAACCGGTGCATGCACAGGTAATAACAGAAGACCCTTCTTTTACGGGTAACAGGAGTTTCAGGATAAATATGTTCAATGTTGTATTGGGCATTATAGGCCAGCTATGCCTCACTATACTGCCCATGTACCTTGTACTCTGGTTGAAAACGCCTTTGTTGGTCACGGTTGCCATACTGGTGGTGATTATCGTGGTATTAAAACGTACCTGGTGGAACCGCCTGAATGAGTACTAACATGATCCTGCCTGCAGGGTATAGCATGGTTAAAGAATATATACTACTTAAAAAAGTGAAAAAACAATAAAATGGCTGATGTATTTAATGCACGTTTGAAACAGCTGGATGCTGCGTATGAGCTACTGGTTAACCGTGCCAATGAACCGGAAATTTGTGGTAACGGTATATTCAGCAGGTACACACATCCTGTATTAACAGCCGCCCATGTTCCTTTATGCTGGCGTTATGATTTAAACAGGCAAACCAATCCTTACCTGATGGAACGTTTTGGTATCAACGCCGTTTTTAATGCAGGCGCTATACAATGGAACGGGAAGTACATATTGGTGGCCCGCGTGGAAGGTGCTGACAGAAAATCTTTTTTTGCAGTTGCTGAAAGTCCCAATGGTATTGACCAGTTCCGGTTCTGGAACGAACCGGTGGATATGCCGGGCACAGAGCATGACGTGAATGTATATGATATGCGTTTAACGCAACATGAAGATGGATGGATATATGGTGTGTTCTGTACTGAAAGAAGGGACCCCGCTGCCGCACCTGCCGATCAATCTTCTGCAGTGGCACAATGTGGTATTGCGAGGACAAAAGATTTTAAGCACTGGGAACGGCTGGCCGACCTGGTTACTGGTTCACCCCAGCAACGGAATGTGGTATTGCACCCGGAGTTTGTGGATGGCAAATATGCTTTCTATACCCGTCCGCAGGATGGTTTTATTGATGCAGGCAGTGGTGGAGGCATTGGGTTCGGGTTATCGGATTCTATAGAAAATGCAGTTATAGAAACAGAAACAGTGATCGATCCGCGCAGGTACCACACTATTTATGAAGCCAAGAATGGCCTGGGACCTGCCCCTATTAAAACCGCGCATGGCTGGCTTCACCTCGCACATGGTGTTCGGAATACAGCGGCAGGGCTGCGATACACATTGTACCTTTTTATGACCAATCTGCACGATCTCACAAAAGTGATTTACAAACCTGCGGGTTATTTTATGGCGCCTGAAGGGGATGAAAGAGTGGGCGATGTATCCAATGTATTATTCTCCAATGGATGGATAGCCGATGCAAACGGCCGGGTGTTGATTTACTATGCCTCTTCTGATACACGGACACATGTGGCGGTATCTTCCATAGCCCAACTGACAGATTATGTGATGAACACTGCGCCTGATGGTTTTTACTCTGCTGCTTCAGTGAAAGTGCTGAAGCATATTATCAAAAAGAACAAAGCCCTGTAAACGGTGTGTCATCATTTATAAACACTATACTGCAGGTATACCGTAGCGAAGCAGCGCAGGAGCTGTCTGCTATCCTGCATTACTGGATACGATACACAGTAGACAAAGAACATGGCGGCTTTTATGGAAGAGTAAACAACCTCAATCATCCGGAGGCTGGCGCACCGAAGGGACTGGTGCTCAACAGCCGCATTTTATGGAGCTTCAGTGCAGCGTACAATTATAGCGGCAAAACGGTTTACCTGGATATGGCGCATCGTGCCTATGCATTTATTAAAGAATATTTTTTCGACCCGGAATACGGTGGCGTATACTGGAGCGTAACTGAAAAAGGTGAAAAACTAGATGACCGGAAACAGGTATATGGCCAGGCTTTTTGCTTGTACGGGCTGAGCGAATATTACAAAGCCTGTCATCAGCCGGAGGTATTGGAACTTGCCACCGGGCTGTTCACACTGATAGAAAAATACAGCTATGATAATAGCCGCTCAGGGTACTATGAAGCGTTTAGTCGAGACTGGCATTTCCCCGAAGATTTCAGGTTGAGCGAAAAAGATGCGAATGAAAAAAAATCGATGAACACACATCTGCATATTGCGGAAGCGTATGCATGCCTTTACCAGGTTTGGCCGGATGCTTTGTTGAAACAACAGATAGAAAAGCTGCTGGATGTATTTGCCCGCCATATTATAGATTCGAACAGCGGTCACCTGGTATTATTTTTTGATGAAGAATGGACCAGGCGTTCTGCTACGCGCTCTTATGGCCACGATATTGAAGCAGCCTGGTTGTTACAGGAGATTGCTGAAATAACAGGCGACTGCGACAAGATAGAAATTACCAAACAGTTGGCCCTGAAACTAACCCAGGCAGCGATGGAGGGGCTGGATACAGATGGTGGGCTCTGGTACGAAAAAGATGCCGGTGAACTGGTGCTGCAAAAACATTCCTGGCCGCAGGCAGAAGCAATGGTCGGTTTTCTGAATGCATACCAGCTGAGTGGTGAAGAAAAATACCTGCGTTTGTCTGTCAGCAGCTGGCAGTTCATAAAAAAGCATATAAAAGACCTGCAGCATGGCGAATGGTTCTGGGGCATACATGCTGATCATTCGCTTATGGAAGGGCAGGATAAAGCCGGTTTCTGGAAATGTCCCTATCACAACAGCAGGGCCTGTATGGAGGTGATTAAAAGAACAGCAGTTATTCCGCCCAGGAAATAAGGGATAACTATTTTCCGAAAGCCGCAATATTGCTGGCAAATATTTTCACCGCAATTGCCAGCAGGATAACGCCAAAAAACTTACGTATGGCCGTGAGCCCGTTGGTGCCCAATACGCGCTCGATCCAGTTCAGTGATTTCAGCACAACAAATACAATGAGCAGGTTGATGATAATACCCATCAGGATATACAGCTGCTCAAAATTGGCTTTAAGCGACATGATCGTGGTAAGTGAACCACTGCCTGCAATAATGGGAAAGGCTACCGGTACCACTGTGCCGGATTTGGCATCCTGGTCGGCCTTGAAAATTTCGTGACCCAGCACCATTTCCAGGCCCAGCAGGAAAATAACGATGGAGCCACCCACGGCAAAGGAACGTACATCCAGCCCGAGTATATTAAGGAACTGTTGCCCTACAAACAGGAAAGCGATCATCAGTGCACCGGAGATCAGGGTTGCATTAAGCGCGCGGATACCACCCATTTTCTTTTTCAATGATAATAATAACGGCACAGAACCAACAATATCGATAATCGCAAAAAGCGTAAAGGTAACCGTGAGTAATTGGTCGAACCGGAATTTCATTAAACGGGGTTTCTACAAACCTACTAAAAAAGGAGAATGATAGCAAGCTGCACACCAGGCGCCTATTTGATGGTAGGTTTATGTGTTTCTTTTTGTTCGGGTGCAATGTTACACAGAACCTCGTAGCTGAAACCATTACCTGCCGGATACAACCGCACTACTGCGCCATAATGGATGGAAAAAGCCTGGAAAGAATCTTTCAAAGCTGTTTGTGTAATATGGGCAAGAATACTTCTTAATACGCCTCCATGACTTACAATGGCCAGTGGCGCCTGTTGCTGTACGGAACGGAAAAAACCTATCACGCGGTTGTATAGCTGTACATAATTCTCGCCGCCGGGTATGGATACATTCACAAAGTCCTGCATCCAGGGGCGGATGGCTTCCTGTGGAATATCATCCCATTTCAGCAATTCCCATTCACCGCAGTGAATTTCTTTCAGCTCATCCTGGTAAAGAATGCTGTGTTCAGGGAAAAGATATTCTGCCAGTTTGCGGCAGCGCAGCAGCGGACTGGAATATACCCGGCTGATGCCTGGAGGTATAAACCGGCTGATATGTGATGCTTCTTTAGTGAAGCTGTCTGTAACATCAATATCTGCCTGCCCGTAACAGATGCCCCTGGCAATATCGGGTGTAGTATGCCTGATCAGGTAAATTTCCATATAAGTAAACAGCCAATATACAATGCAATTTCGCAAACTTGTTGTGTGGCTCCAAGACAATCGCCGGTATACCCCCCGATCCATTTGTTAAAATACCAGCCCAGGTAAAGCCTGGCCAACAGTGCAGGAGCAAGGGCCAGCAGGTAAACCGGTTGCAGAAAAACAAACGGAAGCAGTCCGCCCGCAATGGCAATGATCATTTCTGTGGCAAATAGTTTCCGGTTAGCCATTGGCCTGGACTTGCTCTGTTCGGGGTCGCTAACATATGCGTACTGCTGCATCACGGTAACCGCAGCCAGCCGGCTGCTGCTGTGTGCGGCAATTAGTATGAATGCGAAAGAAAGCGGTGTGTGGAACGCGCTCGCCAGCTGCAGCAGCAATGCAAATTTCAGTGAAAGAACACCCAGCAAGCCTGTTACACCGAAAGTGCCCAGCCGGCTGTCTTTCATGATCAGCAGGATCTTTTCTTTGGTCCATCCTCCTCCGAAAGCATCACATACATCGGCAAAGCCATCTTCATGCAATGCACCGGTAACCAGTATGCTGCAAACCATCATCAGCAGCAGGCTGATAGCAGGTGAAAAAGCATATTGTGCCAGCCAGTACACCAGTGCGGTTAAACCGCCTACCACCCAGCCTATCCAGGAGAAGTAGCGGGCAGAGCGCTGCAGCATATCGGCTCCATGCCCAATATTGCGTGGAACAGGCAGCCGGGTAAGAAACATAAGGGCTGTAAAAAATATGTCCAGTTGTTTTTTCATATTGGGTATAGAGTGAGGCACTTTCCAGCAAGCACCTCACTCTTTTTATGCCTGTGATACATTGGCTGATTCAAAACTCGCCATTTCATTCAGGAATGCAACGGCGCATTGTATCAGCGGCATAGCGAGTGCAGCGCCGGTCCCTTCACCCAGGCGTAAACCCATATTGAGCAAAGGGGTTGCATTCAGTATGCCGAGTAATTTGCTGTGTGCTTTTTCGCTGCTGGAATGAGCAAATATACAGTTACGCAAAACTGCTGGCTGCAGCTGTGATGCCAGCAGCAGTGCTGCAGTAGTAATAAAACCATCTACCACTATCAGCATATTGTTTGTTGCAGCTTGTATATAAGCGCCTGTCATCATGGCTATTTCGTAACCGCCGAAGGCCTGTAAAACCTGCAGGGGGGATTGTAATTGTGCTGCATGCAGTGTATATGCCTTTTGAAGCGTATCTATTTTCTGTAGCAGCTGTGCATCATTTACACCAGTGCCGCGGCCGGTACAGTCTTCCACAGCTATGCCTGTAACTGCGCTCATGATCAGCGAGGCAGCGGATGTATTGCCGATACCCATTTCACCAAAACCGATGCAGTTACAACCGGTGGCTGTAATAGCCTGTACAATGGATCTGCCTTTTTCTATGGCCTGCTCTGCTTCGGCTGCTGTCATGGCATCTCCTTCCAGGTAATTGCGTGTACCGTTGTTTATCTTGGCAGGAATAAAATCAGGATGATAATCGATCGCCGAAAAATCATAATTGACACCTGCATCCACCACTTTCAGGGTAATATGATTGTGCCTGCAGAAAACATTAACAGCCGCACCACCATTGAGGTAATTCAGTACCATCTGGGCTGTTACTGCCTGTGGATATGGGTTTACCAGGCCTGTGGCTGCAATACCATGATCACCGGCAAATACAACCATATGCGGGTGAAGTACCGCAGGCTGTAAGGTTTGCTGTACAAGACCGGCTTGCAGGGCAATTGTTTCCAGTTGCCCCAGCGCTCCCGGTGGTTTTGTTTTCTGGTCGATTTTATTTTGTAGTTGCTGTTGCAAAGTCGATGTCATAATACCATTTATTTAAACAGGAAGCAGGTCAGTGAAATAAAAACCATAAGCAGCCGGCTGATCCATTGCTGTGCCTGTATGATGGGTGGTTTTGGGTGCTTCATAACGCCGGTACACTGTTTCCCCTTGTGTAAAAGCAATGGGATAACGGTATAGTGGTGCTTCAAAAACAAAGGAATGAAATTCGCCGTTTTCACCGCAGGGATCTACATGAGGGGGAAGACCCTGTAAAAAATGCTCGTCAATAATACGTCCGCAAAAACTTTTATCCAGGTATTGTTCGTTAACACAAACAATAACCGAGCGGAAACCGAGTGCAATAAATTCTTTTACCAATGCAGTCGTATCCTGTTGCCATAGCGGGAATACACAGTTGATGCCGGCTTGTTGCAGTTGCGCTTCGCGGTATATACGCAGGTCTTCGAGAAAAATATCACCAAATATGGCATGTGTGCATCCGCTGTTCTTCAGGCTGCTTACTTTCTCCTGCATCTGTGCTTCATATTCGGCCATACCGGGCTGTTCAGGAAGCTCAATGGTTGTAAGCGGCAAACCGATGGCTGCAGCCTGCTGTTCAAGCAATGCCCTTCTTACCCCATGCATCGAAACGCGGTTGTGCACACTGTTGACACTGGTGAGTAAGCAGGATATGTCGTAGGCATTTGACTGAAGTACTTTATAAAGGCAAAGCGCTGAATCTTTGCCGCCACTCCAGTTCATATAGGCTTGGATAGAAGTTGCCATAATCGTATGCAAGATAGGCCGAAGCATTGATCCGGCATTCACCAACCGGAAATTGCTGCTAAAAGCGATGAACCCAGGTTGCGGCTAGTCAGTCGTTTTATAGCTGCAAGCCATGAGCCTCCGGCCCTGAGGCGGAATGGCCCGTTAATAGCATAAATTGTTTTGCGAGGACGTCCTGAAAATAATTATCCTTTCTGCGTTTTCCGCGTGTTCCGCGAGATGCATTTCTCGCAGCTCATCGCTATTAGCGTGAAGCTTTACAGCGATAAGCCATGAGCTTCAGCTATGAGGCAGGAATGTCTTGTCCTGTTAAATAGCATAAATTGTTTTGCGTCCTGAAAACGATCGTCCTTTCTGCGTTTTCCGCGTGTTCCACGAGATGCATTTCTCGCGGCTCATCGCTATCAGCCCGCCGCTATAACTGGCAACTTGAGTTGATAGCGCTCAGCTATCTACACCCTGATATAGATCTTACGTTTATCCAGCCACCAGCCTGCCAGCCAGCAGAGCAGCATATAGCATAGCGCAAACAACAACGAACCAAAAGGTCCTGGCGTTATTTCCTGGAAGAATTGAACATTGATCCATTTGAAGAAATTATACTGCTGTGTTACTTTGATGAGCGAGAAAATGGTGAGCAGCAGTTCTGACAGCAGGTACAGGAACAGCGGGTTTTTGCCAAACACCAGGAAGAAATGCGTCCAGTTGGCCCTGTTCCATTGTTTTATTTCAACAATATAAATAAGTGCTGCCATAATCACCAGGTCGAGGCCGGTCGTTAGCAGAACAAAAGAACTCGTCCACAGTTTTTTATTCACCGGGAACGAACTGTTCCAGCAATAAGCCAGGAATAGCAGCAGGCTTCCGGTGAGTAATAGTTTGGCAATGCTTTCATAATTCTTGCCTGAGCGCTGCACAAACAAGCCGGCATAATAACCGATTACCACATTAACGATCGCGGGCATGGTGCTGAGCAGGCCTTCCGGATCGAAGGGGATGCCTTCGCCATGGTACAGGTGTGCATCGCCAAACAACCATTTATCCAGCAGCAGGCCTGCATTGCCGGTAATGCTGAACGGATCGATGGGATCGCCGGCCAGCATTAGAATGATCCAGTAGCCCAGCAGTAACAGGATGCTGATGATATATACTTTCCTGGCAGAAAGATAATGCACCAGTAAGGATGTAATACCGTAACAAAGTGCGATACGCTGGAGCACACCCAATATACGCGTTTGACTGATGGGAAAGCTGTGTATATTCCAGTCTTTATCCATTTTAAAAAACGGGAACCAGTACATCAGGTAGCCCAGCAAAAAAATAAGCAGGGTTCTTTTAAAAACCTTAGCCAGAAAAGCACTGTTGCCGGCAGCTGCATATTTTTTCATAGAAAAACTCATGGCATTGCCCACTACAAACAGGAACGAAGGAAACACCAGGTCGGTAGGGGTGAAGCCATGCCAATGGGCATGATCAAGCGGTGCAAAATGTTTGGAGCCGAATCCGGGCGAATTAACGATGATCATAAAACAGATCGTCATGCCACGGAATACATCAAGCGATAAAAAACGGTTGGCTGCTTTTTCCATCAGGGGGCTTTGAATGTGAACAGGAATGATCGTAACGCACGGGGCTGAAGCACAGGTCTTAAAGTTAGGGAGATTTTAGTGATCATGTATCCGCTGTTTGCAATGAACAATTTTACTATAGCAGACAATCATCCTATTCATCCGGGCGATCGTTGTTCAGGAAGATGAAAGCATAATGAATAAATAACTGACAGTTTGACGTTTATACAAGCTGTTATAGCCTGTGAAAAAGCAAGACCCAGTTATACCTGAAGCAAGCTTGATGAAACCTAAAAGCAACCTGGAAACAGGGTAGGGCGTTGTAACCCTTTACTGGCAAGGGTTTGAGCAGATTCCTGTTTTCTAATAGCAATGCCGGAATGGCAGCTGTTTTGCAGAGCTGTATTGCTATTGGTAAAGCATATTTCAATTTATTAGAACAGGCTGCCCGCAGGGCAGCCTGTGTATACCATATTAAGCCTTGACAACGGTTGGCGGCATTTTATTCAATGCTGCAGGGTTCAGGCTATTGTCTTCTCCTGTACCAACGCACGCAATTGCTTGGCTGCGGTGATCATCTGGCGAAGACTGGCTTCTGTCTCCGGCCAGCCGCGGGTTTTAAGTCCGCAGTCGGGATTTACCCAGAGGTTTTCTGCGGGGATAACAGCCAGCGCTTTTTTCAGTAAAGCTTCCATATCAGCAGTGCCGGCAATGCGCGGGGAGTGAATATCATATACACCCGGACCAATATCATTGGGATATTTGAACTGCACGAACGCATCCAGCAGTTCCATCTGTGAACGGGAGGTTTCAATGGTGATCACATCTGCATCCATGGCGGCAATGCTGTCGATGATATCATTGAATTCTGAATAGCACATATGCGTGTGTATCTGTGTTTCATCAGCCACGCCGCAGGAGGCGATCTTGAATGCTTTTACCGCCCAGGCCAGGTAGGCTGCATGGTTTTCCCTGCGCAATGGAAGACCTTCACGGATAGCCGGCTCATCGATCTGGATGATACCGGTGCCTGCTTTTTCGAGGTCCTGTACTTCGGCGCGGATGGCCAGTGCCAGTTGCATAGCAGTGGTTTCCCTTGGCTGATCATCGCGTACAAATGACCATTGCAGCATGGTTACAGGGCCGGTAAGCATGCCTTTTACGGGCTTGCCGGTTTTTGATTGTGCAAAACTGATCCATTCAACAGTCATTGGCGCTTTGCGCAGGATATCGCCAAAAATCACCGGTGGCTTTACACAGCGTGAGCCATAGCTCTGCACCCAGCCATTTTGTGTAAACAGGTAGCCCTGCAGCTGTTCACCGAAATATTCCACCATATCATTCCGTTCAAACTCTCCATGTACCAGCACATCGATACCCAGCTCTTCCTGCCAGCTGATGCAGCTGGCCGTTGCTTCCTGCAGGGCCTGTATATAGGCTTCTTCTGTGATGCTGTTTTTTTTGCGGTCGGCACGCAGCTTACGGATACTGGTTGTTTGCGGGAACGATCCGATAGTGGTAGTGGGAAATAACGGTAACCGGAATCTTTGCTGTTGTAGCGCTTTGCGCAAAGGGAATGCGCTTTTCCGTTCTGCATCTGCCGGCTGAATGGCTTTCACCGCTTCTTTCACGGCTGCAAGGTGAATAAGCGGGGAATGAGCCCTGCTTTCAATAGCCTGCCGGTTGGCAGCAAGCAATGGCTGTGCCTGCGCATCGCCGGAAGCCAGTTTTTTCAGTACGGCGAGCTCCTCGGCTTTTTGTTTGGCGAAAGACAACCAGTTCTTGATCTGCAGGTCTATGGCTGTTTCTGCTTCCAGGTTGCAGGGCACATGCAATAGTGAACAAGAAGGGGCGATCATGACCCTTGCTTCACCCAATGCATGGATCGCTTTTTGGATAAGCGCCAGGGATTTACTGAAATCATTCTTCCAGATATTTCTGCCATCAACAACCCCAAGGGATAATTTTTTTGCAGATTGTACAAAGCCGGTGGCAAGTATATCATCCAGCTGTGAGGGACACCTGACCAGGTCGAGATGGATGGCCTGCACTGGCAGGTCCAGTACAGTAGCCAGGTTGCTGCCATAGCATTCAAAATAACTGGCAAGTAAAATAGCTATCCTGGGGGCTTGTTTGTTTAGTTCTTTATAGGCTGTAACAACGGCGCTGCGGTCTTCTGCTGTAAGGTCGAGTGAGAGGCAGGGTTCATCAAACTGCACCTGCGTGATGTTCAGCTCATCCAACCTGGCCAGTATACGGTTATATACAGGCAACAGGTTTTTCAGCAGGGATATACGATGGAAGCCCTGTTCTTTTTCCTTGCCCAGCAATAAAAAAGAAACGGGGCCCAGTATTACGGGTTTGGGTTGAATACCTGCTTGTATAGCTTCCCGGCATTCGGTAAAGATCTTTTCAGAAAGCAGGTTGAATTGCTGATTGGCTTTAAACTCCGGAACGATGTAATGGTAGTTGGTGTCGAACCATTTGGTCATTTCCATGGCAGGGATATCATACCCGTTTTTCTGGTAGCCTCTGGCCATGGCAAAATACAGGTCGGTTTCACTGAGCTGGCTGTTTTCAATAAGTGCATGATAGCGGCCGGGGATAGCGCTTACGGTGAGGCACATATCCAGTACATGATCGTACAGGGAAAAATCATTGGCTGGGATCAGGTCAATACCAGCCTGCTGCTGCAGTTGCCAGTTGTGTAGGCGGATACTGCGTGCGGTGCTTAACAGTGCCTGTACATTGCTTTTACCAGCCCAGTAAGCTTCACAGGCTTTTTTGAGCTCACGGTGATTACCGATACGTGGGTAACCCAGATTGTTGGTGAACATTTGTTTTGTTTTAAAACGTGAAACAATATGCTCCCTGTTGTACTGCTTTGGAAGATAAAACCGGAAAGGAAAAGACATGACAAACCCTGCCTGCGGTGGCGGGGAAAGTTGTCAGATGCGAACCAGGCTTTGTATCGTGAAAGCATAGTCTTTGCGGTAATGGCAAGTCTCCTGGCTTGTAACAGCTGTTGCCGTCCTTCTCATTCCTGCCGGAATAATGGACATAACTGGCAATGCCTTATAAGTTACTTACAGTAGCACGTCTGCCCGTGATTTGCACACGGTTCCTTATTAATCCCGTTTAAGCGGGAACCATAACCGGATTGACGATATAACAAAGAACAGGATACAAAGGTAGGTAATATAGATATTCCATATCTGCCAGATATGGAATATCTCGTGTAGTAGCAGAGTGGGGCACTCTCTGAAGAGTGCCCCACTCTAAAACGAGATGTGCCATATCTTCAAGATATGGCACATCTAATCTTAAGCACTGCAGGCTTCACAGCTGCCATCCAGCGGGCATGCAGGGCCTGCGATGACCTCATCTTCGCTGGCTTCGGTATTGCCGGTGCCGCCGGTTAAGGGCTGTATCTGCACATTGCCTTGTTTTTCTACAGTGAACTGTACAGCCTGTGCCGCGGCCTGTGTACGCAGGTAATACATACCTGTTTTCAGTCCTTTTTTCCAGGCATAAAAATGCATGCTGGTCAGTTTGGATTTGGTAGGCTGCTGAACAAACAGGTTAAGCGATTGCGACTGGCAGATATAGGCACCACGGTCGGCAGCCATATCGATCAGTGTACGCTGTTTCAGTTCCCAAACAGTTTTATAGATCTCTTTGATATCCTGCGGAATTTCTGCAATGGATTGTACAGAACCATTGGCGGCAACGATCTTGTTTTTCATCTCTTCATTCCATAAGCCCAGTTCTACCAGGTCTTTCAGCAGGTATTTATTCACTACCACAAATTCGCCAGACAGTACACGGCGCACATAGATATTGGAAGTGAATGGTTCAAAGCATTCGTTGTTACCCAGTATTTGTGAGGTAGAGGCGGTAGGCATCGGTGCTACCAGCAGGGAATTTCTTACACCATGCTGTTTAATTTCTGCCTGCAGCGTGCTCCAATCCCAGCGATTGCTCGGTACCACACCCCAGAAATCGAACTGGAACATACCTCTTGACAGCGGTGAGCCTTCAAATGTGCTGTAAGCACCTTCGGTTTTGGCAATATCTTTGGAAGCTGTCATGGAAGCGAAATAAATGGTTTCAGCAATGTCTTTGTTCAGCTGGGCGGCTAGTGCACTGTCGAAGGGATAGCGCAGAAGGATAAAGGTATCTGCCAGTCCCTGAACACCCAGCCCGATAGGGCGGTGACGCAGGTTGCTGTTCCTGGCTTCTTCAATGGGATAATAGTTGCGGTCGATGATCCTGTTCAGGTTATAGGTTGCCTGGTAGGTTACATCGTATAATTTCTGGTGGTCGAATACGCCATTGATCACAAAACGGGGCAGTGCAATAGATGCGAGGTTACAAACCGCTACTTCATCAGGTGCACAGTATTCTACGATCTCTGTGCAGAGGTTAGAGTTGCGGATGGTACCCAGGTGCTGCTGGTTGCTTTTGCGGTTGCAGGCATCTTTGTACAGCATATATGGCGTGCCGGTTTCAATCTGTGCATCAAGAATGGCAAACCAGAGATCCTGTGCTTTTACTTTTTTGCGTGCTTTACCTTCCTGCTCGTATTGGATATACAGTTTTTCAAACGCTTCACCCCAGCAGTCGGCCAGTCCTGGTGCCTCATGCGGACAAAACAGGCTCCAGTCTTCATTGGCTTCCACGCGCTGCATGAACAGGTCGGATATCCAGAGTGCATAGAACAGGTCACGGGCACGCATTTCTTCCTTGCCATGGTTTTTGCGCAGGTCGAGGAATTCAAAAATATCGGCATGCCAGGGTTCCAGGTAAATGGCGAAAGCGCCCTTGCGTTTACCGCCGCCCTGGTCTACATAACGGGCAGTATCATTGAATACACGCAGCATGGGAATGATACCGTTGCTGGTGCCATTGGTACCGCTGATATAGCTGCCGGTAGCGCGGATATTGTGAATGCTTAAACCGATGCCGCCTGCAGACTGGGATATTTTAGCGGTTTGTTTCAGTGTATCGTAAATACCATCGATGCTATCGTCCTTCATGGTTAACAGGAAGCAGGATGACATCTGCGGTTTGGGGGTACCTGCATTGAACAGGGTAGGCGTAGCATGTGTAAACCATCTTTCGCTGAGCAGGTTATAGGTTTTAATTACCTGTTCAATATCGTCGAGGTGAATACCTACAGCTACACGCATGTACATGTGCTGGGGGCGTTCTACCACCTTGCCGTCCAGTTTCAGCAGGTAAGAGCGCTCCAGTGTTTTGAAACCGAAATAATCAAAAGCAAAATCGCGGTCGTATATAATGGTTGAATCCAGTACGGCTGCATTCTGGCTGATCACACGGTATACATCATCATCGATCAGCGAAGACCTTAAGCCGGTTTTGGGCTCTACATAATTGTACAAAGCCTCGATAGTGGCGGAAAAAGATTTGGTGGTGTTTTTATGCAGGTTGCTCACCGCGATGCGGGAGGCCAGCAGGCTGTAATCCGGATGGATGGTGCTCATGGAAGCGGCTGTTTCGGCAGCCAGGTTATCCAGCTCGGTCGTTGTAACGCCATCATACAAACCCTCGATTACCTTCATGGCTACTTTCACCGGGTCGATAAAGCGGCTGTTAAGGCTGTAGCACAGCTTTTCAATGCGTGCAGTGATCTTGTCAAATTTGACAGGCTCTGTTCTGCCATCTCTTTTTATTACAAACATGGGTTAGTAAATTTATGTTGAGTAATTGGTTTTGTTGTTTAGAGTGCCTCACTCTTTCTTAAAAATCTTCGTCGGTAGAAAATACCTCGTCTGCTTTATTCGTGATCACTCCGGCTTTCTGGTAATCGCCCACTCTTTTTTCAAAGAAATTGGTTTTGCCCTGCAGGGAGATCATTTCCATAAAATCAAATGGGTTGGTACTATTGTATATTTTGCTGTAGCCCAGTGCCGAAACCCATCTGTCTGCCACAAACTCGATGTATTGTTTCATCAGGTCGGCATTCATACCGATAAGGCGTACCGGCAATGCATCGCCGATGAATTCTTTTTCGATGCTCACCGCATCTTTAATAATGCCATGCACCTGTTCTTCAGACAATTTATGTTGCAGCATGCTGTACAGCAGGCAGGCAAATTCGCAATGGAGGCCTTCATCCCTCGAAATCAGTTCATTGCTGAAGCTAAGGCCGGGCATCAATCCTCTTTTCTTCAGCCAGAAGATAGAGCAGAAGCTGCCGCTGAAGAAAATGCCTTCCACTGCGGCAAAAGCCACCAGCCTTTCAGCAAAACTGCCATTGCTGATCCAGCGGAGCGCCCACTCGGCTTTTTGGGTAACACAGGGCACTGTTTCAATGGCATGGAACAGTTTGTTTTTCTCGACAGGATCTTTAATATACGTATCGATCAGCAGGGCATAGGTTTCAGAATGGATATTTTCCATCATGATCTGGAAACCATAAAAACACCTTGCTTCGGGTATCTGCACCTCGCTCATGAAATTAACAGCCAGGTTTTCATTCACAATACCATCACTTGCAGCGAAAAATGCCAGCACATGCTTAATAAAATGCTGTTCGCCCTCATTCATGCTCTCCCAGTCCTTCAGGTCCTGCGACAGGTCTATCTCCTCTGCCGTCCAGAAACTGGCTTCATGCTTTTTGTACATTTCCCATACCTGTGCGTATTTGATGGGAAGTAATACAAACCGTTCCTTGTTCTCCTGTAATAATATTTCTGTCTGTGGCATACCAAGCATTTTAAAAGATTGAATAATCAATGTCGATTCCGGTGCAGTGAGATATATCGTTAGTAAACCAACTGTTTCAAACTTATCCTCTTATACTGCCCGTATCTTGCTTTGCCGAAGCCTGGCAGGGATAGAGACGGGGAAACGGTGCCCCCAGGGCAACCGTGTTTGCTCAGATCCTTGACAGTGCTTATAGAGCGTAAGCAAGCTTGTCAAAACAATTGCAATAAGGCAGATTTTCTGGCTTATTCTACAAAAGAAGGTAGAACTCACAGTTGCGCCACAGCCCGGGATTTTCACCCGGTTCCCTTTTAATTCCGGCGCTCACCGGACACCTTAATGCAGATGCAATCTTATAACAGAATGAAAACAGAATAAAAATTAATTGTTAACAGGCTGTGCAAACTTTTCGCCGCCCGAATCGGATGGCGGAACAGGCGCGGGTTTCAGCGTATACCCCATTTCAGCCGCCCTGTTCCCTGGGGTGACCACCGGGCCGGCACTGTACCGTTCCAATAAGAAGAGGATGGTGAAAAGATGATTTACCGCCTTTATTCCACCATTTTGGCAACCAAACAAATAAAATGCACCAGCCTCCCGGCGGTATTGTAAACAGGAGTTATACGGAGGCTGCAATAATAAGGCTGCTCATTTTTCCGGTAAAGCAGCAATTGAAGGGCTTTCACGGGCCCATGACCTGCTAATAGCCGCCGTAGTTGCTTTTGTGCTTCGGCACTGGTACCTGGCCCCTGCAGAACAGAAAATGTATGGCCAATGATCTCAGCGGAAGAATAGCCCGTGAGCTGCTGGAAATGATGGCTCACCCATACAATATGCTCAGCCGTATCGGTGATAATGACGGCATGCTGAGGGCTTAGCAGGAAAGGCTGGCAGTTGACAGGCTGCTGCCATTTATACTGGCGCGACAGTTTGTCAATATCCGCCAGGTCTTTTCTTACCTGTTTGCTGTTCTGTAGCAACTGCCGGTAGCTATCTGTGAAAATATCCCAGCTCAGCAAAGGATGACCCATATTTGTTTTATTGTTTTATCACAACGGGAATACCGCTGATCATTAAAACAACTTTACCGGCTTTTTGTGCGATATACTGGTTGGCCCAGCCCTGCAGGTCGGTAAATTTTCTTCCTATCTCGGTTTCGGCATGAACACCCATCCCGATTTCGTTGGTCACGATAAAAAAATTGCCTTGCAGCTGTGCAAGACGGTCGGTTTCACCGCGGATAAAATCCAGGCAGGCATCTATATCCTGTTTATAGAGCGAGAAAATATTGGTGAGCCATAGGGTAACACAATCGATAACCGCCGTTGTGCCGGCCAGTTCAAGCCTGCTTACATGCAGTGGCTCTTCAATATTAACCCAGTTTTCTGTACGGTCTTGTTTGTGGCGGGCCACGCGTTGCTCAAATTCGGCATCCCATACCCTGGCTGTGGCAACATACCGGGGCTGCGGCGATAAAGCCTGCGCCTGTTGCTGGGCATAACTGCTTTTACCGCTACGGGCGCCGCCGGTGATCAGGCAGATCATAAAAAATATTTTTCCTTAAATAAAATGTATTTGTTCTTCAGCTCTTCAAGGCATTTGCGGCAGAGACAATCATTGTAGCGCTGCTCAATAAAATCCTTCTCTTCTGTGCTCAGGCTGATACCACTGCACTGGCAATGACTAATATCGCCCACTTTGCATTCAAAAGGCTGCTGGCAGCGGGGACAATGTTTGGTTTCATGCGAAGGCATAGGCTGACTGGTAAACAGGAATGAATTTGTGCTGCAGGTGCTGCGGTATAGTGAACAATGCAGGATGGAACAGGGCCGCCAGCAGTTCAATGCCATCTGTCAATGTGCCTGCGCTGGGCTGGGTGAACAGGTCATAATCAACAAGGTATACCTGCTTATTGACCACTGCCTGTAATTGCTGCCAGCCTTCCCTTTGTGTAAGCAGGTGCAGCTCCTGGCGGGAGCGCTCCACGGTAAAACCACAGGGCGCAATCACCAGTACTTCGGGATTGTACTTTACAATTTTATCCCAGGAGGTTACAATACTGTCACCGGCAGGATTGCTCATCATATCGATACCGCCAGCCTGTGCAACCTGGAAGGGGATCCAATGCCCGCAATTGTATACCGGGGCCATCCATTCCAGCAGCATTACCCTTTTTAGCGGCATCCGGTGCAGGCGCAGGTTTTCCAGTATACGGTCGATGCGTTGCTGCAGCCCGGCTAAATAATGGTAGGCATGTTCTTCATTTCCCAGTGCCCGGGCAATGGTGATGGCAGATTGAAAAACATCATCCAGGTGCTGCGGGGTAAGCGGGATCAGTTGCGGTTGTTTTGCCAGGTTGGCTACTGCCGCCGCTGTGCAATGAGTATCTATCTGGCAAACTTCACACACATCCTGGGTAAAAATAATATCCGGTGCTATGGCTTGCAAAGCGGCTTCGTCAACATAATACAAACTTTTACCCTGTGCTTTAGACGCCGAAAAAATACGATCGATCTCTTCACTCGAATAGGTGTTGCCTTCCAGTACATAGCGTACTACTTTTTGTTTTTCTTCCAGGGCAATAGCCGGGCATTCAAATGTAATACCCTGCAGGTATTGCTGCAAACCCATGTCGTATATCATCTGCGTGGCCGCAGGAAGAAAGGAACAGGCAGTCATGTGAAATATGCTTTATGGAATAAGAAAGGGATCAATGTACGATGTTAGATGTGGGATATCAGCTGTAATTGACAAAGCACAAAATGGAAAGTACGAAGTACGGATGACATCCACTTCGTACTTCGTATTTCCTGCTTCGCACTTACACATCGTACATACGCTCATATTGTACACAATTTGGGGTAGCGTTGCTGCAGCCATTCAAATGTGGCGAACATGATACCGCTGTACAGCAGGGTGCCTGCCAGGAACCTGGTTTCATACGGTATGGCGGCCACCAGGCAGGCAATATAACCCGAAGCTGTTTTAGGGTACAGTGAACCGGGCATCAGCCAGGCACCTATATCCGATACAACCCAATGGATCAGTACACATACCAGGGTAGCGGTAAGTACTGTTTTTACATTCACATCTTTTACAACCACCTTGCCAGCCAGTGTCATCAGCGCAAATGCGATATAAGTCCAGGCCCAGCCGGTATACAACAGGCCACTCCTGAATTCACTGAATACAGTGAATGACAAAAACACATCGCCAATGAACAGGGTGAGCAGCGGAAAAGCAAAAGGCTTCAGGTTACCATTGAAATAGGCGCCGCCAAACAGCGCCATAGCGCCTACGGGGGTAAAATTAATCAGCGGGCTCAGTTCCCTGCTGTAACTGCCGGCTACACGCAGCAGGGCGATCACTGCAATGATCAGCAGCAGAACAGCGGTGCGCGGATTGAATCTGGTAAGTGACATACACGATTATTTTCTTTAGGAAATTTACAAATTTAGGTACAAACCGCCCGTAAAATTAAATCCCATGGTATTATATCCATAAACCTCGGCGTATTTACTACCAGTGATATTTTTTGCATCAGCAAAAACACGCAGTTTGTTTTTCAGCAACCGGTATTCTGCATACATATTTACCAGTGCATACGATTTCAGGAAAACAGTGCTGCTTTTATAGCTAACAGGATCAAAGTAAATATCATTTCTCCTGTCCTGTGTTTGTAGTGAACCGCTTACATACAACTGCGGTGTAACCTGGTAGCCGATATTCAGGTTCACCACGTTTTTGGGCTGGCGCAGCAGGTTGAAGTAGCTACTGTCTTTTCCATTCCTTGTTTGCATAATGTTACCGGTAACATAAGCATAGGCTGCTTTTACCTGTAATGTTTTTACCGGTGTCCATTTTACTTCCAGCTGGCCACCTTTATCGTGCTGAAAATCGAGGTTCAGGTAACCGTTACCCAGGTAAGTGATCACATCTTTTACTTCCCTGTTAAAAGCAGTGGCAGTTATGAACAAACTGTTATCGAATAATTCGGTTTGCACACCACCCTGTATACTGGTTGATTTTTCCGGTTTCAGATCAGGGTTGGCACCATAACGGCCGAATAGCTCGCTCAGCACAGGTGCACGGAAGCCGGTAGATACATTGGCAAAGAATTTCAGGTAATCGGCAACTTTATATGCTGCATTAAAGCTGTAGGTAAAATAGCTGCCGAAGTTTTTGCTATAGTTATAACGGCCACCTACTTCAACACTCAGTCCGTTGTTGCTGTTGATAAGAAAAGACAGGTAAGGGCTGGTAATGGTGCTCTGCGGGTTCTTTTTGGGAAGTGAACTATCCAGCAGGTGATAATCCTGGTAGTTGACACCGGCAATCAGTTTAACCTGACTGTTGAGCGACTGTTGCAGGTACACATCGGCAGAATGAAACTGGCCGCGGAAGGTGGAAGGATAATTGGTGAGGTAATCCCTGCGGGAAAAGGTATACCCGTAATTAGCGGTGATAGAGCCTTTGGGCAGCTGATAAGTAGCTACCATACCCGTATTATTCAGCAGTATATTGTAGTGATAAGGTGCATCTGTAAATGCATCGGCATCAAAATCGCCTTTATAATAAGTGTAACGGTAGAACGGCGATATTTTCAGCTTTGAACCGGCATTGAAAGAAAGGTTGGCCTGGAACGACTGCCGCTGAAAACCGTCTTTATCGTAATTGGCTTTGCCCGTGGTATCTGTTGCTTCAGATATGCCTTTGGTAGAAGTATAATTATAATTTAGGTTATAATCCACCAGTTTGGTGCTGCCATGCAGGTTGGCATTGCCATTATACGTATGGTAACTGCCATAGGATGAGCTGCCGGAAAAACCGATCTTCTTTGCTCCACCTTTTTTGGTGATGATATTGATCACACCCGCCACTGCATTGGAGCCATACAGGGTAGACTGGCTGCCCTGCAGAATTTCGATATGATCGATCTGGTCAACCGGTATCATTCTCAGGTCATAGGCGCCTACTGTAAGGCCTGACCCGTCGAGCAGTGGAACACCGTCTATCAGCAACAGCGTATAATCGTTTTTAGCACCCAGCAGGTATACCGATTTGTCTTTACTGGGGTTACTGTTGGCACCGTTCACAATTAAACCGGTTTGTTCACTCAGTATCTGCGGAAGATCTTTTCCTGCGCTGTGCTCTATCTGTTCTTTGGTGATCACGGTTACAATTTTACCTGTTTCACCCAGTTTAACGGGTGCTTTGGTTGCTGTTACCACCACTTCATCCAATTGATTGTGTTTCGAACTGTCGCGTTGCGCCTGTGCCAGCTGTGCCAGCAATAAAACCGGTAATGTGTAAAAAATCTTTTTCATGCCTTGCTTTGTAAGGGATTTGCCTGAGGGGTTTCAATGATGGAAGGAACGGCAGATATGAAAGGCAAAACAGGAACAGACTTTCAGATCGCCGGCTTTTCACCCGAAAGCCCAGTGATTAAAAAACGGTATCTGGCAGGTCTTCTGGCTTGTTTTCCCTGCGAACACCTTCCCGCCTGTTGGCAGTGGTATTTTGTTCGCCGGGTTATTACCTTCACTTTTCAGCGGTAATGCAAAACTTACAGCTACGGGGATAGCGCCGGATTTACACCGGCTTCCCTTTTAATGATCCCGTTTTACAGGAATCAACCAAATCCGGGGCAAAAATACTACTTGCCCACCGCTGCCAAAATTTTCTTTTCAGGTTCTGCCTAACCAGGTAACAGTTAACCGGCATTGTTGATAGCTGCGGACTATACACATCAGGTGAACTGAAATGCTTTTGCATGGTTTCCCGGGTGAAAAAATCTTTCCTGCGTTTACGTGTATTCTGCGGGATGCATTGCTTGCTGTATCGATTTTCCGGTTGTAACTGGGATAACTTTGGTACATTTAAGTTTCTACTCGTCAGTATGCAAAAAAATCAGCAACTCAGCCTGTTCGATTTTACCATGATCGTGGTAGGATTGGTTATCGGGATGGGCATTTTCCGTACCGCTTCCACTTCTGCCAAAGCAGCCAATGACCCTGTTATCTTTTTCTCAGCCTGGATTACCGGTGGTATCATCGCCCTCTGCGGCGCACTTACCTATGCCGAGATAGGATCACGCTATCCTGTAACAGGCGGATACTATAAAATTTTTTCTTACGCATACCATCCTTCCATCGCCTTTTCTGTCAATTGCATCATTCTTATATCCAATGCAGCTTCTTTATCGGGAGTAGCACTGATAGGGGCAGGGTATATCAGCCAGGTATTGTTCAGTGAGCCGGCATCTGATCTGGTAAAAGCCCTTATTGCTATTGTAGCCATCATTGTTTTTTATGGTGTAAACCTGCTGGGACTTAAAATGAGTGCACGAACACAGAATGTGCTCATGCTGATCAAGATCAGCATGATACTGCTGCTGATCGTACCACTGTTCATGCCTTCAATGTATCATCATACAACTGTGCTTACTCCGGCACCTGTTGAACAGGGCTGGATAAGCTGGGCCCGGTCTTTCGGTGTGGCACTGGTTGCGGTATCATTCACCTACGGCGGCTACCAGCAAACCATCAATTTTGGGAATGAGGTAAGGCGACCCTCCAAAAATGTGCCCAGGGGTATTTTTATGGGTATCGCTATTATTATTACACTGTATCTCGTGGTGAATATCTCCTATTTTAATATACTGGGTTTTGAAGACCTGAAACAGAAAAATGAAATAGCACAGGTAGTGGCTGCCCGCCTGTTGGGACAAACCGGCGGCCAGGTGTTTTCAGGATTGCTTTTTTTATCGGTACTGGCCTATGTAAATGTGTTGCTGATGAGTAACCCGCGGGTGATGTATGCCATGAGTGAAGATGGGGTGTTGCCTGCTGTATTCGGCAAAGTATCTGCCAAAAGATCGGTACTGGTTGTTTCATTGACCGCTTTTGCAGCCATCTGTATCATCATCCTGGTATTTGCCAAAACATTCGAGGAAATTCTCAGCTTCACTATTTTTCTCGACTGCTTTGGAATGGCCACTTCAGCAGGTGCTATTTTCATGCTGCGCAAACGAACCCGCCACCTTGACGGTACAGGTATTTATACCATGAAACTGTACCCCTTGCAGCCACTGGTTTTTATTGCCGCGTATGTATTTGTAGGTATCAGCATTATTATGGACAAACCCGCCACTGCATTAACAGGTGTGGTGGTGCTGCTGGCTTTTATAGCTATTTATTTTATTACAGGAAGAGGGAAGGTGGTTGGTAGGCAGCCGGCAGCCGGCAGTAGGCAGTCCGCAGTAGGCAGTCGTCAGTAGGCAGTCGTCAGTCGGCGGTAACCCGGTACGTTTGCATTTTGCGTTTTACAATTTGCACTGCAAGCTGCTTATCTCTCTCGCTTCTCATTTCTCGATTGTCGCTTCTCGTTTCACGTCTCACGCTTCACGTTTCACGCTCCCCCCAAAGAGGTAATGTTTAAATAACACTCCTGTAACATTGGGTTTGCGGCAAGCCTCTAGCTTGCTTTAAAAACATGTATGGAGCTGCCGGTCTGGCTGGATACTGCAGACAAAACCCTGTTCCGGGTAATTAACAGCGAGCTGGCTTTTTCCTGGCTGGATGAAAGCATGTTATTACTGCGTGATCCACTCACCTGGGTGCCGCTGTATATCTTTCTGCTGGTATGGTCGTACCGGAAAATGCAGCCTTTTTTCTGGTGGTTCTTCCTGTTCAGTTTACTCACTTTTGCGCTGACAGATATCACCAGTGGTGTACTGTTGAAACCATGGCTCAGCAGGCTGCGGCCCTGTTACGATCCGGGGTTGCATACCGGTATCCGCAGCCTTACCGGCTGTGGCGGACGGTATTCCCTGCCATCTTCACATGCGGCCAATCATTTTGGCCTGGCTGTGTTCTGATTCAGATCAGTATATTTTTTGATGGGAAAAAAATGGAACTGGGTCTGGCCCTGGGCCATCCTGGTTTGTTATGCACAGGTATATGTTGGTAAACACTATCCTTCTGATATACTTGCGGGGGCATTGCTGGGGCTGTTGACGGGTTGGATTACATCTATCCTGCTGCACAACCTGCAGCAGCGTGGAAAGACATACAATAGTGTAATTAGTTGATAAAGTCAACTAATTTGTATTTCCGGGAAAAATGGCCTGGCAAGTGCAGTTGCAGGTATTCCTGCACCATTGTGTTAAAACTGAAGGTTTACACCACAAATTTGACAGCTTTTCATTGATTTTATTACTTTCACCTTGCATGCAGACAACCGGTAAAGTTTTTTCATTCCTGATACTGGCGGGTATCTTATTAAATGCCACCTGTCTTTTTAACGAAATACTCGAGCCCGACGGGGCTTTATATGCCTCCATTGCCAAGCATATCGCGCTTACCAATGACTGGGTAAACCTGTTTGGCGATGGGCATGACTGGCTGGATAAACCCCATCTTCCATTCTGGCTGGCAGCACTCAGTTTTAAATGTTTGGGTGTAAGCGCCTTTGCATATAAGCTGCCGGCCTGGCTGTGCTGGCTGGCGGGTGTGTATTATACCTATCTGCTGGCCCGTGAACTGTACGATAAACGCACTGCACAGGTGACTGTTATCATTTACATAACAGCATTGCATACACTGCTGGCCAATTTTGATGTAAGGGCAGAAGCTTATCTTACCTGTTTTGCTGTAGCGGCCATATACCACCTGGTTAAGTCCGGCGACAAAGGCTGGTCGGCACACCTGCCGGTTGCTGCTTTTTACTGTGCGCTGGCGGTGATGACCAAAGGCATTTTTGTACTGGTAACTATTGTTGGCGGCTTTGTAATGTACTGGCTGTTCACCAGTCAATGGCGACAGGTATTGCAGCCCCGATGGTGGTTGGTACTGTTGCTTGTACTGTTGTTCATTACCCCCGAGCTATACTGCCTGTACAGCCAGTTTGATCACCATCCTGAAAAAATTGTTTTTGGTCATACACAGGTATCGGGCATCCGGTTTTTCTTCTGGGACAGCCAGTTTGGCCGCTTTTTCAACAATGGCCCCATCAAAGGCGAGGGCGACCTGCTGTTCTTTTTTCATACGCTGCTATGGGCTTTCCTGCCCTGGTCGGTTATGTTGTATATCGCGGCTGTGGTGCTGTTCAAAAAAAATGCTGCAACCCTGCGCCGGCCCAGGCACTGGATCATCTGGGGGAGTGCCGGTATCAGTTTCCTGGTTTTTTCCCTGTCCAGGTTTCAGCTGCCGCATTATATCGTGATCGTATTTCCCCAGTTTGCGATGATAACGGCCGCATACCTGCTGGGTTTGCAAAAAAAGACCACCATCCGCAGGCTGAGTGTGGTGCAGCATATATTGTTCTGTATACTGGTATTGCTGGTGCTTTTGCTTAGCTGGTTTTCGCAGATCGGTAATAGCCAGATCACAACAGCGCTGGCAGTGCTGCTGGTGGTGGTTATGCTGCTAACCTGCCGCAAAGCCACCATATCATCCATTATTGGAAGAGGGCTTTGTTTTGCTGCCTTGCTTTTCCTGTTCCTCAATTTCCTGTTTTATCCTTCACTGATGCAGTACCAGGCTGGTATGAAAGCCGGTAAATGGCTGCAGCAGCATGCCGGCAGGCAACAGGCGGTAATGTATCGCTGCAACAACTATGCATTCGAATTTTATGCTCCTTCTGCCGTGGTGGCCAGGGCTGCCGATATGGAAGACCTGATAAAGCTTTCTCAAGCCCATAAGTCGCTTGTAGTATATCTACCGGAAAAAGAATGGGCTTCACTCCAAAACACCGGGCTGCAGGTACAGCGATTGGAGGCATTTGACTATTTTCACATCAGCCAGCTGAACGGGAAATTCCTGAACCCTGCTACCCGTACAGCCCAGCTGGAAAAATACCTGCTGATGCAGATAACAGGCACCGGTAAATAAAAGATCATTACCGGAAAAAATCAGCTCCCGGCAGCGGAAAGTCATCATACGGCCTCTTCGATTGTAATTGTTACTCATAAAACTTGTAATGCACGCTATGCTACAGCTCTTTCTTAAAATAATCAAGTTTGGCCTGGCAGGGTCAGTAGGCATTGTTATCGATTTTGGTTTTACCTGGCTATGTAAGGAAAAGCTGAAGTGGAATAAATATCTCTCTAATATCATCGGGTTTTCACTGGCGGTGATCAACAATTATATCCTGAACAGGATATGGACCTTTAAAAGCACCAATCCCCGCTGGGAAACCGAATTTGGAAAATTTGTATTGCTGAGCCTTATCGGGCTTGGGCTCAATAACCTGTTCCTGTACCTTTTTCATCAACGGCTGAAGATGAATTTTTATGCAGGTAAGCTGGTGGCCACCCTGCTGGTGTTTATCTGGAATTTTTCATCCAACCTGGTCTTCAATTTTCGCTGAAGAACCAAATGGACGACAATAATTACCGGCCGATTCCTATATTAGCGTATCCGTGTTGCCAGGCAAGTGTTTTACCTGCTAAAAAACGGCCTGGTATTAGCGGTTATCTGTCCTTTCCGGACCAAACAACCCGGTTGTCGTACCCACCATGTTGCATCACCGTTTCCCGCAACGCAGGTTGTTGATCCGGCAGGGTTATTTTTTTGCAGACCAACTTTAGTTTGAAACAGTATGGATCTTTCCTATATTTTAAATGAACTGGCGGAAGAAAGGGATGATTATTTCAGGGCAGTATCACCCCCGATTGTGCAAACCAGCAATTTCGCTTTTAAAACAGTGAATGAACTGCGGCAATCGTTCCAGGATGAATATGCCACCTGGCTGTACAGCAGGGGACTGAACCCTACAGTAGAAATTCTGCGCAAAAAACTGGCCGCACTTGATGGTGCAGAAGATTGCCTGGTATTCAACAGTGGTGCAGCCGCCATTTTTGCGGCGGTACTGGCCAATATTAAAAGTGGCGATCATATTGTCAGCGTAAGACAGCCTTATACCTGGGCGCAGAAAATGTTCAATGAAATACTGCCACGTTTTAATGTAACCGTAACATATATTGACGGTACAAACATCGCCCATTTTGAACAGGCCACCCGGCAAAATACCACGGTTTATTACCTGGAAAGCCCCAACAGCTGGACCTACGCGCTGCAGGACCTGGAAGCCATCGGCAAAATAGCCAGGCAGCGTGGTATTATCACTATTTGCGATAACAGTTACTGTACGCCGCTGTACCAGCAACCCATTGCCCTGGGTATCGATCTCTCGCTGCAGTCGGCAACCAAATATATTGGCGGGCACAGCGATACAGTGGCGGGGGTGCTCAGTGGCAGCAGGCAGCTCATTGAACGGATATTCAATAGCGAATACATGAATATCGGCAGTGGTATACAGCCGTTCAATGCCTGGCTGCTGATAAGGGGATTGCGCACCTTGCCCGCAAGGCTGGAACGGATCACCCGTACCACCAGAACGGTAGTGCAGTACCTGCAGCAGCACGAAAGCGTGGAGAAAGTGTTTTTCCCTTTCGATCCTACTTTCCCCCAATACGAGCTGGCGCGCCGGCAAATGAAAGATGCCTGTGGTTTGCTTACCTTTATCCTAAAGGCTGATGCAGTGGAAGAAGTGGAGCTGTTTTGTGAATCGTTGCAGCATATCCTGATGGCTGTAAGCTGGGGAGGTTATGAATCGCTGGTGATACCCAAATGTGCAGGCTTACAGCGGAGCGATTTTGATGCAGCCAATCCCGAACACCGGATGCTGCGGTTGTATGTGGGACTGGAAGAACCGGACTATATTATTCACGACCTGGACCAGGCTTTTGCTGCAGTCCGGTTAAAAAGATAAATATTCACCAAAACCCCGTTTGTTTCCGCTTATCTAAATTTTACACTATATGTGGAGCATTCGGTTATTTTTGTTATATGAGGAAAACCTTTTTCGCATTGTTGACTACTGCAATGCCCTTTTTACTACATGCACAGGATAAATGGGATTTACGCAGGTGCATTGAGTATGCCCTGAAAAACAACGTTTCTGTAAGACAGGCAGATATACAGGCCCGTATTTCTGCACTTCAGTACAAACAGGCGAAATATAACCAGCTGCCCAACCTGGGTTTTACTGCGGGTTTGGCCACCCAGTTCGGCCGTTCGGTTGACCCCACCAAGTATACTTATACCAATTCACAATTGCTGTATCAGAATAACCAGCTGCAGGGGCAGATGACACTGTATAATTTTGGCCAGTTGAAAAATTCCAGGGATGCGGCCATGTTCTCGGCCCAGGCTGCGCTGAAAGATGTGGAGCGGGCAGGCAATGATATTTCTGTTAATGTGGCCACTTACTACCTGCAGGTGCTTTCTGCAAGAGAGCAGATCGGCATTAACCAGGTGCAGGTTACCCAAACACAATCACAACTGGATGATACCCGTAAAAGGGTGGAAGCCGGCGCATTGCCCGAATTGAACCTGGCACAGCTGGAATCACAGATGTCAACAGACAGTGCAGCCCTGATCACCGCCCAGCAAACATTTGACCAGAATGTGCTGCAGCTGAAAGCCGTACTGAATATCGATGCCGGTGCTCCTTTTGAAGTGGATACACCACCGGTAGAAAAAATACCACTGGAAAGCATAGCCGACCTGCAGCCCGATGTGGTATACCTGCTGGCCATGCAAAACCAGCCACTGCAAAAAGTGGATTCCCTGAAGATCAGGTCAGCAGAAAAAACGATCCTGGCCAACAGGGCGCTTATGTATCCCAGGCTTAGCCTCTCCTACAGCCTCCAGTCAAGTTTTTCCAATCCGCTGAAAACACAGGATTTGGCAGCAGCAACCGTTACTGGGATCACTCCCACCGGCTCTTATATAGAATTAAACAGTACTAAATATCCAGTATTGCAGCCTATCATTGATGCCCCGTATAAAAGAAAATCATTTTCCCAGTGGTGGGATGGCTATGGAACACAGATGAATAATAACTTCCAGCAATATGTTGGCGTAAACATCAGCGTACCCATCTTCAACAGTACCAACAATTACCGCATCAACATGGAGCAGTCAAAGCTTACCCTGCGTAACCTGCAGCTCCAGAAAGAACAGGATGATATTACGCTGAAACAAAATATTTACCTCGCATATACAAATGCTACAGCGGCCATGAAAAAATTCAATGCCGGCGAAAAAAGTGTTACTTATGCGCAGATCGCGTATGATTATGCAAGAAAACGGTACGATGTTGGCCTGCTCAGCACCATAGACCTGTTAACAACACAAAACAACCTGTTAAAAGCAAAAATGCAACAGCTGAGCAACCAGTATGAATATGTTTTCAGAATGAAATTATTGGAATTTTATAAAGGCCAGGGTTTAAAACTATAATCACCCACATCTTAAACCCAGAAATTGATTTTTATGAGTAAAAAATTAAAATGGACCATCGGGATTCTGGTAGTACTTATCCTGGCACTGATCGGTTTAAGTAAGGCTGGTGTATTTGGTAAAGACGAAGGCATCAAGGTTTCGGGCGAAAAGGCAACCAAACGTACCATTACAGAAACGGTAACAGCCAGCGGCAAGGTTTACCCCGAAGTGGAAGTAAAGGTAAGTTCTGATATATCCGGTGAGGTAGTGGCGCTGAATGTGAATGAAGGCGACACCGTTAAAAAAGGACAGGTGCTGGCAAAGATCTATGCCGATATTTATTCTTCGCAGCGCGACCAGGCTGCCGCCGCAGTGGCACAGTCGCAGGCAACGGTTGCCAATTCCAATGCCGCGCTCGCAGGTTTGAAGGCAACGATGGATCAAACCCAGGCTGCCTACAACCGGCAGAAACAACTGGTAGAACAGAAAGTCATTTCCCGCTCAGAATTTGAACAGGCCCAGCAGGCTTATCTTTCAGCTAAATCAAATTATGAAGCAGCACAACAGAATATCAGGGCAAATGTAGCCGGCGTACTGAGCGCCCAGGCCAACCTGAACAAGGCCAATAAAGATGTAAGCCGTACCACTATCGTGGCGCCTATGGATGGTGTGATCAGCCTGATGGAAGTAAAACGCGGCGAACGCGTAGTTGGTACTGCCCAGATGACAGGTACCGAAATGATGCGCATCGCCGACCTGAGCAGCATCGAAGCACAGGTGGATGTGGGAGAAAATGATATCCCCAAGGTCAAGATCGGCGATAGCGCCATCGTTGAAATTGATGCATTCAATAACCGGAAATTCAAAGGCGTGGTATACAAAATAGCCAACCCGCTCAGCCTGGCATCATCCACATCCAGCACAGTGACCACTTCTACAACAGTTACCAACTACCAGGTGCATATCCGCCTGTTACCCGAAAGCTACCGCGACCTGATCGTAAAAGGACAGCCTTTTCCTTTCAGGCCTAATATGACTGCCAGCGCCGATATACAAACCAATACACACAGCAATGTATTGTCTGTGCCGCTGAATGCCGTAACCACCCGTGAAAAAAGCGGAACAGAGAATGCCGCCAAGGATAAAAAGAACAACGATAACCAGTCGCTGGATAAACCCACCGCTGCATCTGATGATAATATACAGGAAGTGGTATTTGTATTGCAACAGGATGGAACGGTGAAGAAAGTACTGGTTAAAACAGATATCCAGGATATCAATAATATTGAAGTAACAGCCGGATTGAAAGAAGGCGACCAGGTAATTACCGGTCCTTATGATGTTGTAAGTAAACAACTGCAGGACGGGACCAAGGTAAAAGTAGTACCCAAGGAACAACTGGTACAGAACTTCAAGAAATAAAACCTGATACAAATAACCCAACGGCCGGTTGATTGAATTGCATTCAGTCAGCCGGCTGTTCTGTTGAATGGGCAATACCTTGGCTACCGCACAACTAAAGAGAAAGTCCCAGCTTTCAAATTTTTACATTGCCCCTGTCTATTTTGTATGTTTGCACCATCAGTTCGCACATGGTTATGCATCAAAAAATGAAAAAAGGCTTACAGTGCAACGGGTACATTTACAAATTTTCAAAACAGCATAATGCAACTGGGAATAATAGGCAGTGGAAGTTGGGCTACGGCGCTGGCAAAAATTTTAACCGATAACGGCCGCCGCATTTATTGGTGGATACGCAATGCTGATACCATCAAACATATCCAGCACCGCAGGCATAACCCGCACTACCTGAGCACTGCTTATTTTGATACACAGTTGTTGCAACTGAGCAATGAACTGGCCGAAGTAGTAAAGAATGCTGAAATACTGATCATCGCAGTACCTTCTGCCTATGTGCAGGATGCATTGGGCCATTTGCCTGCAGATGCCCTGGAAGGCAAGAAGATTGTTTCTGCTGTTAAAGGCATCCTGCCGGCTTCCAATCAACTGCTGCATGAATACCTGGCAACGGCTTTTCATGTTCCGCTCGAAGATTATTTTGCCATACTTGGTCCCTGCCATGCCGAAGAAGTGGCTTCTGAAAAACTCTCTTACCTCACTTTTTCCGGGCAGGATACAGCAACCGCAGCACAAATTGCAGCCTGCTTCCGCTGCGATTACCTGAATACAATACTGAACACAGATGTGGTAGGCGTACAGTATGCCGCAGTGCTCAAGAACATCTATGCCCTGGGGGCAGGTATTGCGCATGGACTGGAATACGGCGATAATTTCCAGAGTGTTTATATTGCCAATGCAGCCAGTGAAATGGTGGCTTTTTTACAAAAACTCGTACAGCCGCAAGCCGCTGTGGCCGGAGAAGCGGTGAACTATCAAACTTCGGCCTACCTGGGCGACCTGCTGGTGACCTGTTATTCGCTGTACAGCCGTAACCGGATGTTTGGCAATATGATTGGTAAGGGGTATTCTGTAAAAGCCGCGATCCTCGAGCTGAATATGGTGGCAGAAGGGTATAATGCCAGCCGCTGCATACATAAAACCAATGAGGCCATTGGGGCTGATATGCCCATTGCTTCAATCATTTACGAAATACTTTGGAAGCACCTGCCCGCGCAGGAAGGTTTTAGGAAAATTGAAACAGTACTACGCTGATTTTTACTGTATCTTTATAACATGCCATTATCGTTCTCCATCTTATCTCCATTGAGCCTGCTGGTATTACTGGCAGTGGTGCTCTGTATTAACGGGATACACCGCCTGAGGCATCCGCATTCAGATAAATAGCAGGGCGGTCATACACCTGCTTTGGCTTTATCCGCATAAATAAAATGATTATTAGATAAAAAGATCTGCTGCAATACCATCTGCAAACAGTTTGCCTTCCTGTGTAAGTACCAGGTGATGTTCTTGTACGATCATCTGCCCTTTTTGAAGATATTTCCCCGCTGCATCTTCGGTTGCCTGCCGTACCTTTTTGCCCCACCTGTTTTCCAGTATATCAAGCGAAATACCTTCCATTGTGCGCAGGCTGGTCATCACATATTCATGCTGCTGCTGTTCCGCCGTCAGCAGTTCTGTTTCGGCGGGTACTATACCCTGCTGTACCTGCTGCAGGTATAAGGCATTGTTGGCGATATTCCATTGCCGGCTTTGCCCGTTGAAAGAATGGGCTGAAGGGCCGATACCCAGGTAATGACTGCCGCTCCAGTAACTGCTGTTATGCCGGCTGCGGTAGCCCGGGCGGGCGAAATTGGATATTTCATAATGCTCAAAACCCGCAGCATTGAGCCAGCGCATCAATAATTCAAAATGCCGGCTTTGTTTGTCCGGATCTACCGCTTCTTTTTTATGCAGCGTGATCATTTTCTGCAGCGCCGTATCCGGCTCTACTGTAAGGGCATAGCAGGAAAGATGCGGGATGTTCAATGCCAGGGCTTGCTGTACATTGAATTCCCAGTCGGCATCCGTTAATGTGGGTGTGCCATAAATAAGGTCGATGGTGATATTGTGAAAGCCGGCAGCCTGTACACATTGTATGCTTTGAAGCGCCTGCCCTGCTGTATGTGCCCGGTTCATCCACCGCAAATCTGCATCAGTGAACGATTGTATACCGATGCTAAGCCGGTTGATACCCGCTTTTATCCAGCTTTCGGCTTTGGCCGTATGAATATCATCAGGATTGGCTTCCAGCGTAATTTCTGCATCCGCTGCAATGGTGAAGGTTGCCCGCAGGGTTTGCAGCAGGGCATTCAGCTGGTCTTCCTGCAGCAGGGAAGGGGTGCCACCGCCCAGGTAAATTGTTTCAACAGGCTGTTGTTGCAGGTAATACCGCTGCAAGACTATTTCCCGCTGCAGCGCCTCCGTCATGGACGGTAATAAACGGCTGTTGGTGGAAAAATGAAAATTGCAGTAATGACAGGCCTGTTTGCAAAAAGGAATATGAATGTAAATACCGGCCATGCCTGCTGATTTGAATGAAAAATAAACGCAAAGTTAGGCCGATTAAATGAGATGGAACTGTCTTCCTCTGCTATGCCTGCCTGCGCTGTTTCCAGGCACCGCGATACGCGTTGTCCAGCGGCCGCTTCAATTTTTTGCCGGTACAATTTTGGCTATTAATGCGGCGATGGTTCCGTTAAAAGCAGTAAGCTGATTCCAGGTAAATTAACCCGGGTTGCGGGTTAACCAACAGTTTTTTATGGCGGCAAGTGATGCGCTACCGCTATGAGACCGTTCTGCCGGGATAAAAATTTTACCGGCAAACTGGGTTGCCAGTTTTTTTTATTGTTCATGCGGTTCCTTTAAATAATTTTGCCTGCATTTATGTACAAATATATTTTCACCATACTGCTTGTGTTGCTAACCGGCCGGTTGCTGGCCCAGCACGATACGTCTAAACGCGATACCCCTAAAACAGTAAGGCCCGCCGTACAAACCCCTGTGCGAAGAGTGGCGCCGGTACGGCACGACAGCCTCGGAACCGCAACGCCATCTGTGCAACAACCCATACGAAGAACCGTGCCTGCCACCGGCAACACACCTGCCGCCGCGCAGGGCAGAACAACGGTTGTTCCACCGCGCAGAACGGTGCCGGCAGTTAAAAAAGATTCAACCCGTACTGCCTCAAATATCACTGCACCACAGGCGGCTACAGATTCAAGCCACCATCATCATGCCGCCGTACAGCCCACAGATGCTGTAAGTAAATGGGAGCACGATACATTGTTCAGGCGCATTTTCAAAGTACCTTACCTGCCTACCAGGGCAGCACCCGTTGCCATGTTTGCCGAGGAGCATGTGCCTGAAAATAAAGATATATTGTTCTACCTGCTGGTGGGCGTGGTGCTTTTCCTGGCTTTTATCAGGGTAGCCTTCACAAAATTTTTCAACAATACTTTTAGGTTATTTTTTCAAACATCGTTCCGTCAAAAACAGGGCAGGGAGCAACTATCGCAAGACAATCTTCCTTCCCTGCTGATGAACCTGCTGTTTATACTTGTGGCCGGTTTATTTATCACCATTGTGGCCAGCCAGAAAAACTGGGTACCTGTTTCTTTCTGGTGGTTGTTGCTGTACAGTACCCTTGTATTATTGGGTATTTACCTGATAAAATACCTGTTTATCCGCTTTGCGGGATGGGTATTCAATGTACGGGACGCAGCCGACACTTATTCATTTATCGTTTTTTTAGTAAATAAAATCGCCGCTGTGGCGCTGTTGCCTTTGTTGATGCTGGCAGCATTTTCCAGCGGACAAGTAAATGATATTGTGCTCACTATCACGGGGTGCCTGGTGGCCGTTTTATTGCTGTACCGCTATGCGGTATCGCTGGGAGCTGTCCGCAAAAGCTTACAGGTGAACGCTTTTCACTTTTTTCTGTACCTTTGCGCGGTAGAAATAATACCTCTTTTGTTAATATACAAGGTATTGTTTAACAAAATTGGCTTTAGCATTTAATTTTGTCATACATACGAATACGAACTGTAGCATGGTAAAAAACGGGGCAACAAAAAGCTCGAGCACAGTAAAAGGAGCTAAAAAAATATTGATCACCCAACCCAGGCCAGAAAGCGATAAATCTCCGTACTTTGAACTAGCCAGAAAATATGGTGTGGAGTTATTCTTTCATCCGTTTATACGCCTGGAGGGTATTCCTGCGCGTGAATTCAGGAAACAGAAGATTGATATTGGGGCTTATTCGGCTGTCATTTTTACCAGTCGTAATGCCATTGATCATTTCTTTCGTACCTGTGAAGAAATGAAGGTGACCATCAGCCAGGACACCAAATATTTCTGTATCACCGAAGCCGTGGCTTTATACCTGCAGAAATTTATCCTGTACCGTAAACGCAAAGTGTTTTATGGTGCAGATGGTACCAACAAAAGCCTGTTCGATGTGATCAACAAGCACAAGGAAAATGAACGTTTCCTGTATGTGTGCAGCGAAAACCAGCAGGATAATGAAATTGTTAACTGGCTCAAAAGCAATAAGTGCGAATTCCAGATGGGCTTTATGTACCGCACCATCAGCAATGATGTGAAAGAGGTAATGGGCAATACAGAATTTGATGTGATCTGCTTTTTTACACCCAGCGGTGTTAAAAGCCTGTTCGACAATTATCCGTCGTTTCAGCAAAATGGTACCTGTATCGGGGCTTTCGGCGGCAACACTGCCAAAGCAGTGGAAGATGCAGGCCTGAACCTCGAAATCAAGGCGCCTGCTCCCCAGGCACCCAGTATGGTGGCCGCATTAGACCAGTTCCTGGGCCTTACCATCAAAAAGAAATAACTTACTGGTATCAGTATACTATTCAGTTGACAAGGCCGGCTCAAAACCTGAACCGGCCTTGTTTGTTTAAATAGAATGGGGCAATTTTCAAAGAGTGCCCCACTCTAAACTATCCCATCATGCCACATACCAACAGATTGATACAAGAATCCAGTCCTTACCTGCTGCAGCATGCACACAACCCGGTTGACTGGTATCCCTGGGGAGCAGAAGCACTGGAAAAAGCCCGGCAGGAAAACAAACCTATACTGGTGAGCATCGGTTATTCGGCCTGCCACTGGTGTCATGTGATGGAAAAAGAAAGTTTTGAAGATGAGGCTACAGCCGGGCTGATGAACCGGCACTTTATCAATATCAAAATAGACAGGGAAGAACGCCCCGATCTTGACCATATTTATATGGATGCTGTTCAGGCTATGACAGGCAGTGGTGGATGGCCGCTCAATGTTTTTCTTACACCAGATACAAAGCCTTTTTATGGGGGCACTTATTTTCCGCCGGTACGGGCTTACCAGCGGATGAGCTGGAAAGAGGTGCTGGAAGCCGTACATACCGCGTTCACAGAGAAAAGAACAGAGATCGATGCGCAGGCACAAAACCTTACGGAACACCTGGTGAATGCCAGCAGCTTCGGCATCCGCCCGCCCGGTACAGAGGACCAGCTTTTTACCAGAGAAACACTGCAGCAGGTTGCGCAGAACATATTGTCATCGGCCGATACCACATGGGGTGGTTTTGGCAATGCACCCAAGTTTCCGCAAACCTTCCTGGTGCAATACCTGCTGCGCCATTATCATTTTACCCGGCAGGAAGATGCGTTGCAACAAGCCCTGCTTAGCCTCGATAAAATGATACAGGGTGGTATTAACGACCAGGTGGGTGGCGGGTTTGCCCGCTATAGCACCGATAAAAAATGGCTGGCCCCGCATTTTGAAAAAATGTTATACGATAATGCGCTGCTGGTACAAACCCTTTGTGAAGCCTACCAGCTTACCCGTTTTGAACGCTATGCCACTGCCATACGGCAAACCCTGCAATTTGTAATGCGCGAGCTGATGGCTCCCGGCCATGCTTTTTACAGTGCCCTGGATGCCGACAGCGAAGGGGTGGAAGGAAAATACTATACCTGGCAGAAAACCGAGATCGAAACCCTGCTGGGGGAAGACGCACCGCTGTTTTGCCGGTTATATGATGTATCAGATGAAGGCAATTGGGAAGAAACCAATATTCTCTGGCTGCCACAGACCATTGAAGCCTTTGCTTCGGCCAATGGAACAGACAGTACAACCCTGCAGGCCAAAATACGGCACTGGCAACAGGTATTGCTGCTGCAACGGGAGAAAAGGATAAAGCCGCTGCTGGATAATAAAATACTGCTTGGCTGGAATGCACTGATGAATACCGCTTTCAGTAAAGCTTATGCAGCCCTTGGTGAGGAGCAATATCGCCGGGTGGCTGAAGAAAATATGCGGTTCCTGCAATTGCATTGTAAACAGCAGAACGGCAGCTGGCTGCATTCTTTGAAAAAAGAAGCTGCTGTTGGCGCGTTTCTTGATGATTATGCCAGCCTGGTGCAGGCACTGATCTCCCTGCAGGAGATAACCGGGAATGCAGCCTACCTGGAACAGGCGGCTGAAATCACCGGTTATGTAGAAGCACATTTCAGCGAGGAAGATACCGGGTATTTTTATTTCACCTCCGGCGATCAAACCGATGTAGTGGTAAGGAAAAAAGAAGTATATGATGGTGCAACACCGTCGGGCAATGCCACCATGGCTTTTAACCTGCAGTACTTGTCTGTTGTATTCAATAAACCCCAATGGGCGGCCAGGTCCGAAGCCATGATCCGTTCGCTTGGGCAGACAATTGTGCGTTATCCGTCTTCATTCGGGGTATGGGCCCTGCAGGTGCAGCTGGTAACCACGGGAATCAATGAAATTGCAGTGATCGGTGAACAGGCCGGGGAAACAAGGGCTGAAGTACTAGGTCATTATATTCCCAATAAAATTATCCAGTCGGCACCTGGTGGCGATCCTGGTTTCCCGTTGCTGGAAGGTAAAACAGCCGGTAAGGATGCCGTACAGCTATACCTTTGTAAAAATTATTCCTGCCAGGCGCCGGTAACTGAAGTGGCTGCACTGATAAAACAGCTGGAACAGCATGCCTCATAAATAAATGAAATCCGTCATGGAAAAAAGCCTGTTCATCACCCGGATCAGGCTATTTATCAGGGGGGCAAAAAGGCTTAAAATGATGTTGTTAAAATGCACAATAATTTTTCACAAATGCTCGTTTGTATTCAGTTACAGGGATGCGCGTTAACGATTTAATAAAAATTGTCGAATTTGTTTAATTAGTTATATTTGCTCAATGCCCTTCAATAACTTTTACTGTAGAATGAGAAGCCAATTGATCGCAATATCCGCACTCACTGTCCTCGTATCGGCAGTAAGTTGCAATAAGAAAGGGAAGTATCAGGGACCTCCTGATGATGGACAATTACATGGGGTGGCACCTGCAGCACGGGGCAGCATGGGCAAACCGCTGGGCATGGTATATGTTCCGGATGGTACTTTTCATATGGGGCCTAGTGATGAGGATATCAACTACAGTTTTACCGCACGCAATAAACAGGTTTCCATCAAAGGTTTCTGGATGGATGCCACTGAAATAACCAATAACGATTACCGTCAGTTTGTAACATGGGTTCGCGATTCACTGGCAGCAGTGGAAATGGGTTATATGAAAACCAGCCAGAACGGCGATACAGCCATCGACTGGAAAAAAGCCCATACCATTAATTATGGTGACAGAACCACGCTGGAAAAACTGAATAAGCTGGTATTGGCACCTGATAACAGGCTGTATAATAAAATAGGCATCGATCCCGATAAAGTGGTATACAATGTACAGGGCTTCGATTTGAAAGAGGCTGCCAGGCGTGAGAACGCAGGTGTGCCTGTTAGCCGTTTTATCTACCGCTACGATCAGAAAGTGTATCCCGATACACTGGTATGGATGCGCGACTTCTCATATTCTTATAATGAGCCAATGACCAAACGCTATTTTGCACATCCCTCTTTCGGAAACTATCCGGTAGTAGGGGTAAGCTGGAAACAGGCAGTAGCATTTTGTCACTGGCGTACGCATTATATGAACAGCTATCTCGAAAGCAAACACAAAGCTGTGGAAAGTGATTTCCGCCTGCCTACGGAAGCTGAATGGGAATATGCTGCAAGAGGCGGACGTACACAGTCCATGTTCCCCTGGGGTAACTTTTACCTGCGGAACAAAAAAGGCTGTTTACTGGCCAACTTTAAACCCGGAAGAGGCAACTACCCCGAAGATGGCGGCTTTTATCCTGTACGGGCCGATGCTTACTGGCCCAATGATTTTGGATTGTATAATATGGCGGGTAATGTAGCGGAATGGACTTCTTCCTATTATTATGAAGGATCTTACAATTTCCAGCATGATATGAACCCTGATGTTCGTTACGATGCCAAGGACACCGATCCTCCCAGGATGAAACGCAAGGTGGTAAGAGGTGGCAGCTGGAAAGATGTAGGTTATTACCTCCAAACCAGTACCCGTACCTACGAGTACCAGGATACTGCCAAATCTTATATCGGATTCAGGTGTGTAATCGATTTGCCTGCACAGCTGAGAAAACGTTAGCCCTTTTAATATCCAGACAATTGCTATTTGTTTAATAACCCGACATCCTTAAAGGCCGTGGAGGCCTTGTGAAAGACTTTTTCAACTAAACTATTACACACACAAAGACACTCAAATTAAAAATCGAACTATGGCATCTGGAATTTCACCCAAGACAAATGCACTGGTAAATGTGATAGTATGTGTAGGCGCCTCTATTGTATTGGTAGGTGCTTTGTTCAAAATTCAGCACTGGAAAGGCGCCGACCTGTTTTTGCCTATCGGTCTTTTAACAGAAGCTTTTATCTTCCTCGTATATGCATTTTTGCCACCGCCTGTCGACCATGGTCCTGAGGCTACTGTAGAAGTGAACGATAAAAAGAATAATCCCGCCCTGAAAAGCATGGAAAAAATGCTGCAGGAAGCTGATATCACCCCTGCCAACCTGGGTAAACTGAGCGCTGGTTTCCAGAAACTGGGCACTACCGTTGAAAAAATGGGAGAGATCAGTGATGTGGTAGCGGCTACCGGCGATTATACACAGAAAACCAAAGATGCAGCCCAGGCCCTGAATGCAGTGAAAGATGCGTATGTTAACACAGCCAGCTCCCTTTCTGCTTTCAACTCAGCTGCAGATAGCACCAAAGTATTCCACGAGCAGGTGCAGGTATTAACCAAAAACCTGTCTTCTTTAAATACAATTTACGAACTGGAATTACAGGAAAGCAATAACCACCTGAAAGCGCTGAACAAGTTTTATGGCAAACTGGCCGAAGCTTCTGCAGCTATGCAAAACAGTGCCGATGATGCTATCCAGGCACAGCAGCAGATCGCTACCCTGGCCAGCAACCTGGGTAAACTGAACCAGATTTATGGTAACATGCTTACTGCCATGCAGGGTAGAAATTAATTTGACCGCAACAACTAAACTGAAGAACTGATTCGTAAAAATTGTATTTAAAAATTTTTTCGAGATATGGCACTACCTAAAGAGCCAAGGCAGAAGATGATTAACCTGATGTATTTGGTGCTTACGGCTTTGCTGGCGCTGAATGTGTCGAACGAAATTCTTAACGCCTTCAAAACCGTTGACCGTAGCCTGGGCAATGCCAATGCTACCATCGACGATAAAAACAATGCGATTTTTAAATCGCTTGAAGCAAAGCTGAGAGACGAGAAAACACACGAACGCGCCGCTATCTGGAAACCCAAGGCCGACCAGGCCCGCCAGTTGTCAGAAGACCTGTACAAATACATCGATAACCTGAAGCTCGATCTGAAAAAAGAGGCCGGTCTTACAGTAAAAGACGGTGTGGAAGAATATAAGGAAGATAACCTGGATGCCACCACCCGCTTACTGGTAGAAAACGGTAAAGGACAGGAATTATTGCAGCGCCTTACCGCTTTTAAAAAGAACCTGCTGAGCATTGACCCTGAAATAGCCAAAGAATTTGAACATTCCCTGCCTATTGACCTCAGCACCCCCAAAACACAGGATGCGAGCAACAATAAATGGGAATACGCTTATTTTCATATGACACCTACTGTGGCCGGTATCACTATCCTGAGCAAATTTCAGAATGATATCCGCAACAGTGAAGCCATGGTGGTCGATTTCTGCCATCGTAAGGTAGGCGAAGTGGAAGTGGTATACGATCAGTTCCAGGCGATCGCCAGCCAAAGCTCACAATACCTGATGCCAGGCCAGGAGCTGACCATCACCGGTGGCGTGGGTGCTTTCAACAGCAAGGCCCAGCCTACAGTAACAGTAGATGGTACCCCTGTTCCGTTGAATGCCGATGGTGTGGCTGAATACAAAACCACTGTTGGTTCTTCCGGTTCTTATACTAAAAAGGTGGTTATTTCGTTTAAAAAACCAGATGGCAGCACCGGCACTGTAGAGAAAAATATCCAGTACACTGTTGGTTCGCCCACCGGCGCCAGCGTAAGTGCGGATAAAGTGAAGGTACTGTACATGGATCTGCCGAATGAACTCACTGTAAGCGGTGGTAATGTAGGGGATGAGAAAGTAGATGTTAAAACAGACAACGGCCACCTGAAAAAAACAGGTCCCGGTAAATATATTGCTGAGCCCGGCTCACCCGGTAAAGCCACGATCACTGTTATAGCCGATGGCAAACCTTCCAGCTTCGAGTTCAGGGTAAAAACCGTACCTGACCCGATTGGCATGGTAGGTAAAGACAAAGGCGGCCGTGTACTGGCCAATAATATCAAGGCCCAGGTAGGCGTACGTGCCGAACTGGAAAACTTTATATTTGAAGGGGTTAATTTTACGGTTACAGGGTTTACTGTATACGCAACAGGTGCAGGGTTCCCGAACCCGCAGGTGAGTGTGAATGATGGGGCTTATTTCAGCCCTGAATCCAAACGCATCCTGGCTAAACTGCAACCCGGCTCAACCCTGGTCATTGATGAAATCAGAGCGGTTGGCCCCGGTGGAAAAACCAGGAACCTGCCGCCACTGGCGTTTAACTGCTACTAAACAAGAATAACTACTGAATATATGAAAACCAGTATCACGAAGGGATTGTGGATGGCTGTTTTGCTGGGATCATTCTTATTGAGTGATGCTGTGGCGCAGCGCCGCACCCCTACCAGGCAGTCACGCAGCCGCAGCGGGTATGTTTCTGGTTATACCAATACGGCCGATACTACAAAGAAAGATTCTACCAACCGCCGGCCGGTTTCCGGTTATCAATCCGGTTATACCAACCCAGCCAACAACGCCACCCCACAAACAGGCAGCAATGTACCGGTTGAGGTAATGGCCAACAGTGGCGGCGGACTTACCGATACTATTAAACAGTCACTGCGTAATGATAATGCGATCGAGCGCAACCTGGTAAAAGAAAGAACGCCGCTGGCATATGAAAATATCCGTGAAGATGATGCGGTATACCGCCAGAAAGTTTGGCGTGTAATTGATGCTAGGCAAAAGCTCAACCTGCCTTTCCGTTACTCGGCTACAGAAGATAACGGTAACCAGCGTTTTATTTCTATCCTGTTCAATGCCATCAATGGCACCGATAGTGTTACCGCTTTTTCTGCAGATGATGACCGGTTCACCACGCCACTCACCAAACAGGAAGTACAAAAAATACTGTCCGGCGGCGTTGGCTATGATACTTCTGATGTAACCGACCTGAATGGTAATGTGGTGAAAAAAGAGGTAAGGGCTAGGCAGGTTTCACTGGATTCTATCTACAAATTCAAGGTCAAGGAAGAATGGATCTTCGATAAAGAATCATCCAGGATGTTTGTACGTATACTGGGCATAGCCCCGATGATGCGTGCACGTACCACCAGTGGTATCGACCTGGGAGATGATATCGTGTTGTTCTGGGTATACTATCCCGATCTCAGGGCTACCCTGGCAAAATACGAAGTGTATAACGGCAAAAACTATGGCAGCCGCATGAGCTGGGAAGAATTATTCGAAAGCCGGATGTTTGACAGTTATATCGTAAAAAGCACGATCGACAACCCGTTCGACAAAGAATTCAAAGACTATATCAAAGACCCGCTTTTCCGTTTGCTGGAAGGAGAGAATGTGAAAGAGAAGATATTCAATTACGAACAATCTCTCTGGTCTTATTAAGCAAACAACCTGGAAAACAGGCAAATACAAAATTACTGGAAAGCCCTGCTACGGCAGGGTTTTTTATTACCTCCAAGGCAGCCGGCAGTTAAGGAAAAAACAGGGCGAACAGGAGATGGGTATAACCGGCTACAAAGCATTCCCGAAAAAGTTGAATCCTGTTCATTAAAATTATCGAAAAAGAACAAAAAAGAACAGGCAAAAACTTGTGCAGCGATTTTAGTTAGCTAACTTTGATCTCGGTTTTTCATAGGATATTGGATTTTAAAATGGGGTTGGATTTCTATCCTGGCCCCTTTTTATTATATACCTATCTGCTTCGTTTTTAGTGAATTATAAGGCTTATTCCCCTGCACGTTCAGTTTCCTGTTTATGAAAATGTTTCCAAACCAGTTCTGCTTTGGCCTTACCGGCCACTGCCGCCAGCTCTTCCAGGGTTTTAGACTGGATATTTTTAACTGATTTAAATTCTTTCAGCAGCTGCGTAGCAGTTTGCTTGCCAATGCCATTGATGTTCTCCAGTTCATTTACAAAAGTACCCTTAGATCTTTTCTGCCGGTGAAATGTGATACCGAACCGGTGAACCTCATCCCTGACACGCCGAATCAGCTTAAGGCTCTCACTATCCCAGGGTAGCTTAATAGATTCGCTGTCACCCGGGAAAAACAGTTCCTCCTCATTTTTGGCTAATCCCATCAGCGTCATCCGGCCCACAAGCCCCAGCTCCCTGATACTTTCCATGGCTGCGCCCAGCTGTCCCTTACCCCCATCAATGATCACCAGCTGCGGTAACGGTTTTTCCTCATCGCTCAGGCGTTTATAACGGCGGTATACCACCTCTTTCATGGTAGCAAAATCATTAATGCCTTCGACGGTTTTTACGTTAAAACGCCGGTAATCCTGTTTACTGGGCACCCCGTTTTTAAAGCATACCATAGCCGATACCGGGTAGCTGCCCTGGAAATTGGAGTTATCAAAACATTCAATATGCAGGGGCAGTGTGGGCAAATGCAGGGCCTGCTGCATTTCGTGCAGCACCTGCAGTTTCTCTGTATCTGTTTTGCCTTCCAGCTGCAGCATTTTGCGTTTACGCAATTCTTCCCTGAAATAATCCACGTTCTTAACAGAAAGATCGAGCAGCTTTTTTTTATCACCACCTTTGGGTATGGTGATGGTGATTTCGGGCTGGGGGTATTCAATGGCAAAAGGCACCACTATTTCGCTGGCGCTGCTGTTAAAATCGGTCCGCAGGCTGGCAACTGCAAACGATAGAACATCTTCCTCTGTTTCTTCCAGCTTGGTTTCCAGTTCTACCGTATGTGTTTGTACAATGGTGCCGTTCTCCACCATCAGGTAGTTGACATAAGCAGTATCGTGTTCTTTCAGTATAGAAAACACATCCAGGTTACTTAAGTGCCGGCTTACAATAACAGATCTTGACTGGTAATTTTCGAGGTGCTCAATTTTCTTGCGCACCATTTCGGCCTTTTCAAACTGAAGATCCTGGGCCAGCTGGGTCATCTGCTCCTTGAACCGCTGGATAACCGGTGACAGGTTGCCCTTGAGCATCTGGCGTACCTGCGATAATCCTTCGGCATAATCGGCTTCATTTTGCAGGCCCTCGCAGGGGCCCTTGCAGTTGCCTAAATGGTATTCAAGACAAACCTTGAACTTACCCCGCTGGATATTTTGCGCAGTCAGGTTGAGCTTGCAGGTGCGCAGCGGGATATACTGCCTGATAAAGCTGATCAGCTCGCGCACTTTGCCTGCCGAAGTGAACGGGCCCAGGTATTCAGAACCATCATTCAGCTTGCGCCGGGTGAGGAAGATACGCGGGTAGGGCTCCTTCTTGATCACAATATAAGGATAGCTCTTATCGTCTTTCAGGTTAATATTGAACCTGGGCTGGTATTGCTTGATCAGGGAATTCTCAAGCAGAAAAGCATCCTGTTCAGAATTTACGATGGTAAATTCGATGCGATGGATACGTTGTACCAGCTCATGTGTTTTATAGCTGGTAAATGTTTTGCTGAAATAAGAGCTTACCCGCTTGCGCAGGCTTTTGGCCTTACCCACATACAGCAGGGTACCCCCGGTATCAAAGTATTTATAAATACCGGGCTGAAGCGGAATGGTAGGGGCTATCTGCTGAAATTCTGTCGCCGTCATATGATGGATTCTAAAACAGGTTCTTTATAGCCGGCCGGTGTTAAAGCAGTAAGAACGATCATCCTTACCGGGCCGGTACACAATTTACAACCACCTGCAAAATTAATTTTTCTTATTCCACACGAATGTGGTTTCTGCAGTAGATCCTTTGCCTGCATTGCCGGGTGTGGAAGATACGATCGTGCAACTTTCACCGGTTTTCCAGCCCAGCCTGCTGAAAACAGTGCTGTCGCCTTTGTTTTGTAGCAGTGTGATAAAAATACGTTTCACATGCTGATCATCCTGCGAAAGCAGTATATCCATGCTTTGCACCGGCAGCTCGCGGTTACCGGTAGCATAATGAATGGTATAGCTGCGGGTGCTTTCGTCATTGAATACAGCTTCACTGTAAAATTTTTTCACAGCGGGATCGTTGATATCGTAACGGGTAAAAACAGCTGTAGCCTGGTTGAATGCTTCGCGTGAGAGCGCAGCCGAATCCCTTTTACCTTCTTTTTCTGTAATGGCATAAAGAAAATAGGGGATACTGTCCACCTCCCTGATCTGCGATTGTATAAAATCTTTTACCGGGAAAAAATGAACCGTATCGTTCTCATAAACGGGGGGTGATTGTACCGGCTGCTTTTGTTTGCAGGCATACAGGCAGAGCAGGAGGGGTATGAACAGGGGCACTGTTTTCATGGTACAAAGATAGCGACGAGCCTGCACATCCGCAGGATGTATAACACCCCGCTATCCTCTTTGTTATGCCGTTGTATTCTTTTGTTTACATTGTTCCCTGCTGCTTATGGATGTGCAATGGTTGTTTTAAACCGCTTTTCTTTTTGTGGTATACATATTTAGGATGTGCAGATACAAAAAGAGAAGGTGCAATGGCACCTTCTCTATACGCAGGTTGGTTTTGATTGGGCAAACAGTAGTCTACCGGATGGTTTTGGTAACACCTATTTTGATACCATAATCCAATAGATACTCTTTTATAGGGTACTTATTTTTGAATGTGGGCAATTGCTGGTAACGGAACTGCGGACCTATCTGCCACCGCAGGTCACCTGTCTGGTAGCTGATATAGGTTTCAACACTGGTATTGATATTCCAGTTCCGCATAAGGGAAGAGCCACTGGTATAATTTTTAAAATCGCTGGAAAGTATAAAAGGATCTTTTTTGAAAGAATAAGTGGGCTGAACAAAAGCCGCGATACCCCAGGACAGCCGTTTATTGGCCCATCCTTTCCAGTCGATGCCAATAGGCAGCGAAATTTCATAATACCTGTTGTGCAATACAATACTGCTGCTCCAGGATGTTGTAGAATCAGTATTGCTGCCATTATGAGAGGGCAGTTGCGAGCCATAAGCCTCAATGGCATATTGCCGCATATTGAACTGCAACCCCGATTTAAGCGTAAGCTGGCGGTTCAGTTTATAACCCAGCAGGGCACCGAATTCAATACCGATAGCCGGCTTATGTCTTACCACGCGGTTCACATCAATATTATACCCGCTGGCTGCCGGTACCGGCAGATAAGTTTGCAGAAAATTCTTATTGCTTTTTTCATTGATCAGCCTTCTGTAGCTGGCAGCAGGTGTAACAAAGAATTCTATTTCAAACCGGGGTGTTTTACCTGCAGTAGCAGATACCTGGGGTGGTGGTGGCGGCTGGTTGATGGCCAGGCTTTTGGCCAGGCTGCTATAAGAGGACAGCTGGTTGCTATTGTTCTTGCTATCCTGTGTAAAGCTGAGCAGGGAAATACCTGCTGATGGTTTAGATAAAGGATAGAATGATTCCGGTGCAAAAATAACCGGCTCTGCTACAGCCTGTGGCTGGCTTACAGCCGTCGTAACCGGAACTGCAGGTTTGACCATCACCTGTTTGTGCAGGCTCATGCTTTGCAGGGCCGCGCCCGGGCGAACAGTATCTGATAACCGCAGGGTTTGTACACTGTTGCTTACAATAGCCAGGCTGGCAGGCTGGCCGCTGCGCTGCTCTTCGATCTTTTCTGCAGCGGAAGCAATTGTGCGCTGGGTAATTTTTTCTGAAGCCAGTCTTTCTTCCAGGGGGGAGGAAGTGGGTGTGGCTGCCGGTGTTTTGGCCAGTTGTTGCAGAATGCTGTCGTTATAAGTACGCAGCTTTACTACAGTAGAAAGCCTGTCGGCCGGTTTTATTAAAAGTGTTCCAACGACAAGTAAGGCAATGATGATGATAGAAATAAATGTAAGCGCCGGCCACCGTCCCTTTTCATGCAGCTGGTTTTGGATGTTCCTCCAGAGCTGGTCAGAAGGATACATCCGGTGCTGTTTTGCCTGTTGTTGCAGGTAAAACTCAAAATCGTCATCGTGTAAAGGGCTTCGCATCGGGAATGCTCATATCATTTATTAGTCTTTAAAGAGAGGACCCACGCTGCATCGTTCTCCGGTTTTTCCAGAATCTTTTTTCTGATGAGGATGGTTTCCAGCATTGCCCTGGCCCTGGTATATTGACTGCGGCTGGTGCTTTCCTCAATATCCAGCATACCGGCAATTTCTTTATGGCTATAGCCCTCAATGGCGTACAGATTTAAAACGGTTCTATACCCGATAGGTAAGAGCCGGATACATTCAATGACTTGTTTGGCCTGCATAATGGCCGGGATCGCATCTTCCCGCACCTGCAGAAAGGATGCATAGGCCAGGTCTACATTCTCATTGAATTTTTTGTGCTTCTTGATCAGGTTGATACAGGTATGGACGATAATGCGGCGGATCCATCCCTCGAAAGCACCTTTGTTCTGAAATGTGTGTATTTGTGTAAATACTTTGATAAAACCCTCCTGCAGCATGTCTTCTGCATCTTCCCGGCTTTGGGCAAAACGATAGCATACAGATAACATTTTAGGACTATACCGGTTGTATAGTTCCCGCTGTGCTGCAGGGTCGTTTTGTAAACAGCCTATGATAAGAGCATCCTCAGTCATTAACAACAGTTGTGGTACTTAAAAATACTCATTTTTCACAGCAATCTTCGGGGGATGAAAAGATTTATTCGGCGTTATTTTTGCAACAATGTTTAAAATTTAAAAGAAAAATCTATATTTGCAACAGTGTAACAAAAACATAATGAAAAAAATTCTTCCTGTTTTTCTGGGACTGTTTGGTTTGCTGATGGCAAATACAGTACAGGCCCAGCGTGATTCCGCAACACTCAAACCAGACCGGTATAGAAATGCAGCTACCGCCAATTTAAAAGGAACGATAACCGACAGTAAAACAGGTAAACCTGTAGAAGGGGTAACTATCTATATCCCTGATTTAAAACTGGGTACCCTCACCAATGCCGCCGGTGAATACGAATTTAAAAACCTTCCACGAGGTTCTTACCTGCTGGAGATAAAATCGCTGGGCTATAAAGCCGTTTCGAACAGCGTGGTATTCAGTAAAGATGCCAGTTACGATTTTAAACTGTCTGAGAGCTATGCCGAAGGCAATGAAGTGGTGGTAACGGGTTTGTCAAAGGCTACCCAGGTAAAAAGAAGCCCTGTGCCTATTGTATCAGTGAGCCACGATTACCTGGTTACCAACCTGAACACCAATGCTATCGACGCCATAGCCAAAATACCGGGGGTACGGGCTGTTACTACGGGCCCCAATGTATCCAAACCATTTATACGCGGGTTGGGTTATAACCGCATCCTCACACTTTACGATGGTATCCGCCAGGAAGGGCAGCAATGGGGCGATGAACATGGTATTGAAGTAGATCAGTATGGGGTGGAAAGGGTAGAAGTAATCAAAGGCCCCGCAAGCCTTAGCTATGGCTCCGATGCCCTGGCCGGAGTGGTGAACCTGATACCTACACAAGCAGCCCCTGAAGGAAAAATTATCGGGGATGTAACCGCAGATTATCAAACAAACAACAGGTATATCGGTGGCTCAGCCATGCTGAGCGGTACTAAAAACGGTATAGAATGGATGGGGCGTTTTTCACACAAAATGGCTACCAATTACCAGAATAAATACGACGGCCGCGTATTTGGAACAGCTTTCCGGGAAACAGATGCCAGCGCTTCTATCGGTATCCACCGCAAATGGGGTTACTCGCACCTGAACCTGGTATTGTTTGATGATCAGCAGGAAATACCTGATGGCAGCCGCGACAGTGCTACGCGCAAGTTCACCAGGCAGATCTACGACGGAGATGCCGATACCGTTCGGCAGATTGTATCAGATGCAGATTTAAAAAGCTATACTATTGAACACCTGCACCAGCGGGTACAGCATTACCGTGCTTTCTTGAGCAACAGTTTTATATTAGGAGCCGGTCGCCTGGAAGCCAACCTGGGTTTCCAGCGCAGCATTCGCAGGGAGTTCAGTCACCCGGTATTGTACGATATCCCTGGTCTGTATCTTCAACTGAATTCTTACACCTACGATTTCAAATATTATTTTCCTGAATGGGATAACTGGAATATCACGGCCGGTGTAAATGGTATGTACCAGGATAACAACAGCACCAAGGGTACAGAATTTATCATTCCTTCTTATCATCAGTTTGATATCGGGCCATTTATCCTGGCTAAAAAATCGTTTGGCAAACTGGATGTAGCCGGCGGTATACGTTATGATGTACGCTCGTTTAAAAATTTCCAGCTGCTAACCAAACAAAACCCGGTGACTGGATTTGATGAAGCTGTTGGGCCTGGTATAACAGACGCAGATACTGCATTCCACAATTACAGCAAAACTTTTTCAGGTATTTCCGGTAGCCTGGGTGCTACCTATAATTTCACGGAACAGTTTTCCATGAAGCTGAATATTTCAAGAGGCTTCCGTGCACCGAATATTGCTGAAATATCTTCACATGGTGTGCACCCCGGTACGAATATGTACCAGATGGGTAATCCGAATTTCAAGCCGGAATTCAGCCTGCAGGAAGACCTGGGTTTTCTTTATTCTTCCAAATATGTAGTGGCTACGATGAATGTGTTTCTGAATGATATCAGCAATTATATTTATAACCAGAAATTGCTGAACCCTGACGGTACAGATGTGATCATGCAGGGGCAGCCTGCTTACCAGTTCCAGGCTTCCAGGGCAAGATTGTATGGTGGTGAAGCCAGTGTTGACCTGCATCCTGTAAAGAACCTGCATTTTGAAAACAGTTTCTCTGTAGTGTACGCCAATAACAGGGGAGCCAAGGGTAAATCAGTAGGGGATACAGCTAAATACTTGCCATTTATACCACCGGCTCATGGTATTTCAGAGTTACGGCTCGATTTCAGCAACAAATCTCTTCACCTGGTGAAAGGTTTTGTGAAAGCCCAGCTGGAGTATTATTCCAGTCAGAACCGTGTGTTCTCTGCTTTTGGTACAGAAACACGTACACCAGGGTATACACTGGTTAATGCCGGTGTGGGCGGAACATTTACCAACAAACAAGGGAAAAGCCTGTTCAGTGTTTACATCCTGGCCAATAACCTGTTTGATATTGCCTATCAGGATCACCTGAGCCGGTTAAAATATATGGAACCCTACCCGGGCAATTTCACCGGTAGAAATGGTATGTACAATATGGGAAGGAATATCAGTTTCAAGATTGATTTTCCGCTCGACTTCAAAATGTAAAAGAATAAAAAGCGGGGCGTTCTCCAGAGAACGCCCCGCTTTTTTATAAGTGTATAATTTATTTATCTGCCGTTATCATTGCCGCAACACCATTGCTTTTGCCGTTGCTGCCGGCAGCTTCAGTTGCAGCATATTTTCTTTCCCCTATCTGCTGGCGCCACATGGCATAATACAGGCCCTTCTCGGCGAGAAGCTCCTGGTGGGTGCCAGTTTCAGTGATCCTGCCTCTTTCCAGTACATAGATCCTGTCAGCATGCATAATAGTGCTCAGCCGGTGGGCGATCAGCACAGTGATCTGCTCTTTCAGGGCAGAGATGGCTTTGATGGTAGAAGTGATTTCTTCTTCGGTGATAGAATCCAGTGCAGAAGTGGCTTCATCAAAGATCAACAGTTTGGGTTTGCGCAGCAGCGATCGGGCAATACTGAGCCGTTGCTTTTCGCCGCCGCTTAATTTTAAACCGCCTTCGCCTATCATGGTCTCGATGCCTTTTTCAGCACGGGCCAGCAGGCCCTGGCAGCTGGCTTTTTGCAAAGCATCCTGTAACTGCGCATCCGTTGCTTCGGGTCGAACAAACAGCAGGTTCTCTTTGATGGTGCCCGCAAACAGTTGGGTATCCTGCGTTACAAAACCAATTTGTCCGCGTAATGCATCAAAATCGATATCTGTACTGTTGATGGAATTATACAGTACATCTCCGCTTTGCGGGCGGTACAGACCTACCAGCAATTTTACCAGTGTACTTTTACCTGCACCCGAGGGACCAACAAAAGCAATGGTTTCGCCTTGTTTTACATCGAAGCTGATATCGTCAATGGCTTTGTATTGTGCGGTCTGGTGCTGAAAACTGGTATGCCTGAAGGCCAGCTGGCGGATATCGCCTACCTGTGCGGGTTCTGCCGGTTTACGGTCTACCGGTTTTTGCATCAGTGAATGAAAATTATTCAAAGAAGCTTCGGCCTCCCTGTAAGCAAGTATGATATTGCCTATTTCCTGCAGGGGGCCAAAAATAAAGAAGGAATAAAAAGTCAGCGTCATCACTTCACCCGCAGTGAGCTTGCCTTTGAACACCAGCCACAGCAAAGTGAACATGATCACCTGCCGGAGAAAATTGACAAAAGTACCCTGGATAAAACTCAGTGTACGGATGCTTTTTACTTTCCGCAATTCGAGCCCCAGTATTTTGTACGTGTTCTTGTTCAGCCGGTCTATTTCCTGCGTGGTCAGGCCCAGGCTTTTCACCAGCTCGATATTGCGCAGCGATTCGGTAGTGCTGCCTGCCAGTGCATTGGTTTCGCGCACAATATTTTTTTGTATCACTTTTATTTTACGGCTGAGCAGGCTGGTGAGCAAAGACAGTAATACGATACCTACCACGTATATGGGCATGATAGACCAATGCAGCCGGAAAGAATATACCGAAATAAAAACAATACCCACCAGTATACCGAACAACACATTGATGAAAGAGGTGATAAATTTTTCTGTATCTGTTCTTACTTTGGAAAGGATAGACAAGGTTTCGCCGCTGCGCTGGTCTTCAAAATCCTGGAAAGGCAGTTTCATGGAGTGTTTGAGGCCATCGGTGAAAATTTTGGCGCCGAATTTCTGCACAATCACATTGCTGCAATAATCCTGGAATGCCTTGGCTATCCGCGATACCATGGCCACGCTGATCAGCAGGCCCAGGAAAAACAACACGCCCCAGATATAATCCTGTTCGCTGCGGACACCGGTTTGGATAAATGTTTTATGGGCATCAAAATAACCGGTCTCGTGCGGATGGGTGAGGTATTTATCCAGCAGCTTGCCAAAAAAATAAGGATCGAGCATGGAAAAGCTCTGGTTAATGGCCGCCAGCAGCAGTGCCAGGATAACCAGCCATCTATACGGCTTAAGATAATGTAAAAGGATCTTCATGTAAAACTGGTTTATTTCTCTTCATCTTCCGGCCTGCTGCCGGGAAAGGCGGCAGGCAAATATTTCTGATGAGAATGTAACACTTTATCGTGCAAGAATCATGTCAATGCAAAAAAAATGACAAACTAACATGGTTTTCTGCCGGTGCCCCGGGTGACTGTTGTACAAATGCCGGCGTCCCGTACACTGGGTACAGGACGCCGGATTGAACAAAATGGTTTGCTTTGCTAAAGGATGGCCAGCGGGTGAACGCCTATGCCGCCATCGATATTTAATTCTGAGCCCGTGATAAAAGTGGATTCATCTGAAGACAAAAATGCCACCAGTTTGGCCACTTCCGGCGAATCACCGATACGCTGCAGGGGCACCGCATTTTTCAGCTGGTCGTAAATAGCATCTACCTCATCTGCCGAACGGCCGTTTTTGGTAAGGATAGAAGTTCTTACCGGGCCGGGGTTTACGGCATTCACGCGGATGCGGCGGGGAGCCAGTTCCCTTGCCAGTGTGCGTACCAGTGAGTTCATGGCTGCTTTGCTGGCGCTGTATACAGAAGCGCCGGGCATACCTACATAAGCGTTAACAGAAGAAAGGAAAATAAGGGCGCCGCCATCTTTCAGCAGGGGCAATAATTTTTGTGTGGTGAAGAACGCGCCTTTGAAATTGATATCCATGATCTCATCAAAAAGCGATTCGCTCACTTCTGTAAAAGGTGCGAAGGTGCCCACACCTGCATTGATAAACAGGATGTCTACCTGGCCATAAGTGTCTTTTACATATTGTGCAAGGGCATCGGCATCTTTAAGGCTGGCCTGGTCTGCAATAAAACCATCGGCGCCTTTGCCCAGGGCAGCTACAGCCTGTTCTACTGAAGCTTTTTTACGGCCTGTAATAAGCACTTTAGCACCTTTAGCCAGAAATTCTTCTGCTGTAGCATAACCTATCCCGCTGTTTCCGCCGGTAATAACGGCCACTTTGTTTTGTAACTGATCCATTGTATACGTATTTATTGTTTATATAAGCATTTATATATTTAAATTCTTCGATGGGTAGAAGGAAAAAAAAGCCGTTCAAAACGGTTTCTGTCTTGGCAGCAGGCACTACTTCTTCAAAAAATAATCCCACTTCCAGTGATCAATTGCAGAACAAATATAGGAAGGTTTTATTAATGCATTCAAATATTTCGATTTATTAATTATTAGGGATATCAGGATGCTGTACTGGCAGTATTACCGCTTAACCTGCCCAGTTTTCCCTGTCAAGACTGCGGAAATGGATGGCTTCGGCGATATGTGCCGGTACAATACCGGGGCTGCCGGCAAGATCGGCAATGGTGCGGCTCACTTTCAGGATACGGTCATAGGCACGGGCAGACAGGTTGAGCCTTTGCATAGCGTTTTTAAGTAGTGCCTCAGCAGTTGCATCGAGCTGGCAAACGGCCTGCAGCATTTTAGTGTTCATCTGAGCATTGGCATGCAGCTGCGGGTACTGCATAAACCGTTCGCTTTGTATTTGTCTGGCCCGTATCACCCTTTCGCGGATGATGGCAGAAGATTCGCCTTTCTGCTGCAAGCCCAGCTGATCGAAGCCGACCGGTGTTACTTCTACATGCAGATCGATGCGGTCGAGCAGTGGGCCGGATATTTTATTGAGGTATTTCTGCACTGCACCGGGTGCACAGGAACAGGCTTTTTCGGGATGATTATAAAAACCACAGGGGCAGGGGTTCATACTGGCGATAAGCATAAAGCTGGCGGGGAAATCGAGTGCTGTTCTGGCGCGGGAGATACTTACTTTTCTTTCTTCCATGGGCTGGCGCATCACTTCCAGTACTGTTCTTTTAAACTCGGGCAGCTCATCCAGGAAAAGCACACCGTTATGTGCCAGTGATATTTCGCCGGGCTGCGGAATGCTGCCACCGCCAACCAGGGCCACATCACTGATGGTATGATGCGGAGAACGGAATGGCCGGCTGCAAATAAGGCCGCTGTGTTCGGGCAGCTTGCCGGCCACGCTGTGAATTTTGGTAGTTTCCAATGCCTCCTGCAGGCTGAGCGGTGGCAGTATGGTGGGCAGTCTTTTGGCCAGCATGGTTTTACCCGCACCGGGTGGGCCTATCAGTATGGCATTGTGGCCGCCGGCAGCAGCAATTTCCAATGCGCGTTTAATATTTTCCTGTCCCTTTACATCGAGAAAATCTATATCAGCATCCTGCCGCGCTTCTAAATAAACCTGCTCCCTGTTCACCTGAACAGGCTGCAATGAATTTTCTTCCTCAAAAAAACGGATCACTTCGCGAATATGTTTCACCCCATACACTTCTATCTGTGTAGCAATCGCTGCTTCCTGCGCATTCTGTTCGGGAACCAGCAAACCGCGAAAACCTTCGGCGCCGGCCTGCATGGCAATGGGCAATGCGCCTTTAATAGGTAGTATGGTTCCGTCGAGACTTAATTCGCCCATCAATACATATTCCTGCAGTTTTTCAGGCGAAGCCAGCTGTTCAGTGGCGCCCAGTACGCCGATAGCGATGGGCAGGTCAAAGGCTGAGCCGGTTTTTTTGATATTGGCAGGGGCCAGGTTTACAATCAGCTTGGTGCGCGGCATATAAAGCTGGTTGGTTTTGATGGCGCTTTCTATACGCTGGAGACTTTCTTTCACTGCATTATCAGGCAGGCCCACGATAAAATATTTTTGACCTGCACTTACATTTACCTCAATGGTAATGGTGATGGCATCTACGCCGTATACGGCGCTTCCATAGGTTTTAACGAGCATGACAGCGGTGTTGGTTAGCTGCTTAAATATAATGATAATAGGGGAGAATAATACAGTATAGTTACAGCATGAAACCCGGCCGGCCTGTTGCTCAGGGCAGGGGGTAGGGCTACAGTTTCTGCAACATGTCTACCACTCCTTCATTTTTTAATATCAGGTAACCCAGGCGGTCATTGCTGATACCTTCTTTTAACTGATAATTGAATTCGAGCTGGTCATCCTGCACCAGTGTTTCAAAATAGCGGAACTGGATATTGGGATAAGTTCGCAGGCCCTCACCGATCTCGTACAAATGAGTGGATAGTATAAACAGGGCATTTTTCATTTTGCGCAAACCCTCAATTACGGTAGCGCTGCATTTCATGGCATCCTGTACGTTGGTGCCTTTGAACAGTTCATCAATAAGTATCAGCCATTTTTTGCCGTCGCTGATCTTTTCAATGGTTTTGCGGATGCGCTGTACCTCGTTGAAAAAATAGCTTTCCCCTTTCGCAATATTATCTGCTACCTGGATATTGCTCAGCAACCCATCGAACAGCGTGAGCGACATTTGTTTTGCCGGCACGCCCATACCTATATGCGCCAGGAAAACGGCCACGCCTACGGCTTTTATAAAAGTGCTTTTGCCGGCCATATTGGCACCGGTAAGGAACAGGAAATTTTGCTGGGGTGTTAACGCAATATCATAGGCTACAGGTGTGGCCAGCAGCGGGTGATACAATTGGTCGGCCCTGAGCTGGGGCTGTTCCTGCTCAAGAAGAACAGGGAAATTGAGCTGGTGTTTAAGGCAGGCCATGGCAAGGCTGTAATAGGCATCGAGCTTGCTGTAGATATCGATGAGCTCATTGGTTTGCTGCTTGAAATGATGCCGGAAAAAATAACCATAGGTGAGCACTTTGTGTATAGACAGCGGTTTGCTTTTGTTGTACTGCAGTATTTCCTGTAATTCTGTGCGCTGCAGCATCCGTTTAATACGTTCCATCAGCCTGCTCAGCAGCGGGGCTTGGTGCTGTGCCTGCGAAAACAGGTCAACCAGCTGCTGAAGTCCCTGGATAAAATCGATAAAATGATTTACTGAATACCTGGTAAGCGAGTAATCACTGCTGTTGAGTATTTTGAAAAACAGGTTGTTTACCGGGTTGGAATGGGCCGGAATATCGAGCGCTGTTTCATAGAACCGCCCCATTACCATAATGGTGCCATTGGAAATTTTTTCGGGCCATTGTTCGTGTATATCGATAATGCGCTGCAATGCCTGCTGCGTGGCCACGATCTCGGTAATGCTGCTTAATGGATTGTTCAGCAGATGATATAACCAGTCCCTGCCGCCGATTGTACGTGTAAAATCAAGCCGGTGTAATACGGATAGTTCTTCATCGCGTGAAAAGATAGACAAATCGTTGATCGTGGTTTTGTCGGCCTGCATACAGTTATGGCGTTTGGTCGTTTAAATGTAGCTTAATAAGTCAACAGGCAGGTTTACCTGTCAAATTTTAAGCGCATGCCCTTATGAGATTCATTAACCTGCCCATTTGCATAAACCAGGTGCCCGTTGACAAAAGTATTGGTAACCGATGCAGGGAAGCTGTGCCCTTCCAGGGGGCTCCAGCCGCATTTGTACAGCAGGTTTGATTTGTTCACTGTAAAAGGCTGCTGCATGTTCACCAGCACCAGGTCGGCATAATATCCTTCCCTGATATAACCACGTTCTTTTATAGCAAAGCAGTCTGCCACTGCATGGCTCATTTTGCGCACCAGTTTTTCTATAGTGATACGTCCGGCCCGAACATATTCCAGCATCAGCGGCAGGGAATGCTGTACCAGTGGCAGGCCTGCATGTGCTTTTTCGTAAGGTTCATTTTTTTCTTCCCAGGTATGGGGGGCATGGTCGGTGGCAATCACATCCAGCCTGTCGTCGAGCAAAGCCGGCCATAATGCCTCGCGGTGATGCGGTGCTTTGATGGCGGGATTGCATTTGATCAGGTTGCCGAGCCGGGCATAGTCATTGCTGGTAAAATGCAGGTGGTGCACACATACCTCGGCAGTGATACGTTTGTCTTTCAGCGGCACCATATTGGTAAATAACTGCAGCTCTTTTTCAGTGGTGATATGCAGGATGTGCAGGCGGCTATTGTGCTTTTTGGCATACTGGATGGCTTTGAAAGACGATTCAAAGCAGGCTTCTTCATTGCGGATGACCGGGTGGTCGGATGCATCGAGCACCGGCTTTATTTTTTTCCGCTCGGCAAGATTGTGTTTGATGATACTTTCATCTTCACAATGTGTGGCAATAAGCAATTCGCTGCCTGCGAAAACATTTTCCAGCATCAGCGGATTATCTACCAGCAGATTGCCGGTGGAAGAGCCCATAAATATTTTTATTCCGCATACATCCTGCTTTTTGGCATTGGTTTTAAGTACTTCTTCCAGGTTATCATTGCCGGTACCCATATAAAAAGAATAATTGGCAACAGAATGTTCCCGGGCTATACTATATTTGTCTTCGAGTAACCCTTGCGTAAATGCGGGTGGTTGCGTGTTAGGCATCTCCATAAAGCTGGTAACACCACCCGCAACAGCAGCCCTTGCTTCCGTATAAATGCTTGCCTTATGCGTTAAACCCGGCTCTCGAAAATGTACCTGGTCGTCAATGACGCCGGGTAGTAACAGTTGATTTGTACCATCTATTTCGGTGACATTGGTTTTGGCATTAATGTTACCGCCGACTTGCTCAATCCTTCCAGTCCTTATAAAAACATCACCATAAGTGAGGGAATCTTCATTTACAATGCCGGTATTTTTAATCACGTAGTCCATACATACTGTAAATTTAAATATGTGCTATGCAAGGTATGAAATCATGGTTGATTCTCGGGGTACTTCTCTGTAGCATCACCTGTACTTTTGCCCAATCAGATTACCTCAATTTCGGCAACAAGCAATACCAGCTGCTTGACCGGCTTGATATTAAGCTCAGGGCCGATTCGGTGTTGGGGTACACCACTACAAAGCCTTATAACAGAAAAAAGCTCACCGAACGTATTGGATACCTCGATTCGCTGGATAAAGCGGGTGCTTTGCCCTTTACATTATCCGGGATAGACCGGTACAATATGCAGCGGTTGCTGATGGACAATGAAGAGTGGGCAGAGAACTATTATGATTCTTTCAAATTGAGAAAGCCCATCCTGAAAACATTCTACAAAAACCCGGGCAACATGTTTGCCATTCATACCGACGATTTTAAACTGATGGTAAACCCGTTGCTCAACCTGCAGTACGGGCATGCCAATGATGGCACGGGCAGTATTTATGTAAATACAAGGGGGATTGCCCTGCGTGGCTCTATCGCCAACAGGCTGGGTTTTTATACCTCCATCACAGATAACCAGGAGCGCGACCCGGTGTATGTACGGCAGTATGTAAAAAAATTCAATGCGGTACCTGGTGAAGGTTATTATAAATTCTACGGGAAAAATGGCTATGATTATTTTGATGCAAGAGGAGGAATTACCCTGAATGCGGGACGGCATTTTGATTTTGTATTTGCTTATGATAAACTGTTTATCGGGGATGGTTACCGCAGCTTATTCCTGAGTGATTTCAGCAGCAGTTATCTTTTCCTGAAGATCAATACCCGGGTTTGGAAATTCAATTACCAGAATATTTTTGCAGAGCTGAATTCTTCATTCAAACCCGGGCCCGACACACTGCGCCCCAAGAAATACATGGCGGTGCACCATCTCAGTTTCCAGGCGTTCAAATGGCTGAATGTGGGGCTGTTTGAAAGCATTGTTTTTGGCCGTACCAACAGTTTTGAACTGAGCTACCTGAACCCGGTCATCCTGTATAAATCTGCTGAGCAGCAGCTGGGCAGCCCCGATAAAACAGGCGTGGGTTTCGACTTTAAAATAAATGCCCCGCGGAATATGCAGTTTTATGGCCAGCTGTTGTTCAATGAATTTGTGGCCAAACAGATTTTCAATTATGGTGCAGGCAGCTGGCGCAATAAACAGGCGCTGCAGCTGGGCGTTAAATACATTGATGCACTGGGCGTGAAAAACCTTGACCTGCAGGGCGAGATCAATTTGATCAGGCCTTATATGTATGCTCATCGCGACAGTGTAGCCAATTTTTCGCATTACAACCAACCGCTGGCGCACCCGCTGGGTGCCAATGTGCGCGAATTTGTTTTGCTGGCAAAATACCAGCCCATTCCGAAATTGTATATACAGGGCAGGCTGATCGCTTACTTGCAGGGGCTGGACAGTGCAGGCAAGAACTATGGCTCTAATATATTACTCGATTATGATACCCATGCACTCACAGAAGGCGTTCGCATAGGCTCCGGTTTACCGGTGCACAGTGTAACAGCAGGATTGAATGCATCGTGGGAACTGTTTGAAAATATGTTCATCGATCTTAACGGTACTTACCGCACTTATAATATTGAAGGACGGCCCAAATCAAGCACTTTCTTTTATAGCATTGGTTTCAGGGTGAACCTGCAGCGAAGGGAATTTAATTTTTAGATATTCCATATCTTTTGAGATATGGAATATCTTCTCCGCTAATCCTCCAGGTTCAGTGTAAAAAAGATCATTCTCGACTGCAGCTTGTCGAATACGCTGGAGTATTTCAGGGAGGCATCCCTGCTGTGAATATTGGTTAACCCGTTGCTGAATTTTATTTCGGGCGAAACGGTTACAAAACGCAGGTAGAAATTAAAGCCCAGGCCGGCTTCCAGTCCAAAATCGTTCTTCTTCAGTTTAACCATGTCTTCAGCATTGCGTGCCGCCGAATTGCTGGCCAGGTCAATATCGTATTTAAAGCCACCCAGCAGGTATACCCTGAAATTGCCGATCCTGTCAGAGTTAAATTTAAAATGAAGCGGGAAGCCGACAATCGTAGATGGCATCAGCTTGGTCATTACAGGCTGCTCGCCAGGTGCGGGGTTATTGAGATAATAGGTGATGAATTTAGAGCCGCCGATAACCAGTTGCGGGTTGGCCCTCAATTCAAAACGCCTGTTGAGGCGAAGTGTGGCCAGTAGTCCCATGGCAATACCGCCTTTAGAACCAGGCTCTGCCCTTAATATGCTGTCGTTCTGTAAAAAACTAGGGGATTTGGATGTATGCAGAAAAGAGGAATTGTAGGCGAGGCTCATACCAAAATAATACCGCCATTCATCATGATCCGGTCTGTTTAAACCCACCCGTTGCGCCTGTGTCAGGGAGCAAATGCCTATACAAATGATGAAACCCGTTATTTGCTTCCGCAGTAAATGCAACATATTCCTAAACTAAGCGGTTTAAAGTAAGTGTCTTTATATCCCGTTGATTGAACAATCTGCATAAACTGATCTCTTTCAGGGAAGGATTGTACCGAATCGTTCAGGTATTGATAAGCAGCCCTGTTTTTCGAAAACAATTTTCCCACGCCTGGTGCCACCACATTCATATACAAATTATACAAATTTTTGAATCCTGCCTGTTTGGGTCTTGAAAATTCCAGTACCACCAGTTTCCCGCCGGGTTTTAATACCCGGTACATCTCTTTCAGTCCTTTTTCCAGGTTTTCAAAATTGCGTACACCAAAGGCAACGGTTATTGCATCAAACGTATTGTCAGGATAATTTATTGTTTCGCTATCGCCGTTCTCCAGACTGATAAACGGCTCAAGGCCCATTTTTTCTATTTTTTTCCGACCCAGCTCCAGCATGCCTTCAGAGATATCTATCCCGGTTATTTTGGCTGGTTTCAGCTGGTTATAGGTCATAATGGCCACATCGCCGGTACCGGTGGCCACATCCAGCACCTGCTGCGGGTGCAGCGATTTCAGCTGGCTGATGGCTTTTTTCCGCCACTGCACATCAATGCCCGCACTCAGAAAACGGTTCAGGAAATCGTATTTAAAGGCGATACTGTCAAACATCCGGGCCACTTGTTGCTTTTTGTCCAGCCCGCTATCCTGAAAAGGAACTATCTTGTCGTGCGCGAATTTTGCCATAGTGTGCAAAGATAGTGTTTCGTTAGCATGAGCAGGTTGAAGAGGTGGCCATCCAACAGGTGCCGGATGGTGAATCAGTGCATAGGCTGCCCTGCTGCCGGTCATTGTCCCGCACGGCCATTACCCAGGATGGTACAATTGTTGGTTAATATTTCGCAAATTTATAATCAGGGCATTGTGATGGGAAAACAGCAAATTTACTTTGTACATTCACAGATCAACAAAATAACGGCATGCAAACAGGAGAAGATATCCGCCGGTTAAATGAACAGATAGAGCAGGCGGCAGGTTTTGTAGATATTTTACGCACCGAGCTAGCCAAAGTAGTGGTAGGCCAGCAATACATGGTAGACAGGCTGCTGATCGGCCTGCTCAGCAATGGGCATGTGCTGCTGGAAGGGGTGCCCGGACTGGCTAAAACATTAACCATTAAATCACTGGCACAGGCTGTACACGCCAGGTTCAGCCGTATACAATTTACACCCGATCTGTTACCTGCCGACGTGGTAGGCACCATGATCTATAACCAGTCACGCAACGAATTCGTGGTAAGACGCGGTCCTATTTTTGCCAATTTTATCCTGGCAGATGAAATCAACCGCGCCCCGGCCAAGGTACAGAGTGCCCTGCTGGAAGCAATGCAGGAAAGACAAGTAACCATCGGCGAACAAACCTACACACTCGATGATCCCTTCCTGGTACTGGCTACACAGAACCCGCTGGAGCAGGAAGGTACTTACCCCCTGCCCGAAGCGCAGGTTGACCGGTTTATGCTGAAAGTGATTGTGGGATATCCTGATAAAAAAGAAGAACAGCTCATTATCCGGCAGCAGGTACAGGGCATCACTGCCCCTGTGGTAAAACCGGTAGTGCAGGTGCATGACCTGATCCGTGGCAGGGAACTTACCCGCCAGGTGTATATGGACGAAAAAATTGAACAGTACATTGTAGATATTGTTTTTGCCACCCGTTATCCCGACCAGTATGGATTGGGTAAGCTGAAAAATTTTATCAGCTACGGCGGTTCACCAAGGGCCAGCATCAACCTGGCTATGGCTGCCAAGGCACAGGCTTTTATGCAGAAACGGGGGTTTGTAATCCCCGACGATGTAAAAGCCATCTGCAAAGATGTAATGCGCCACCGTATAGGCTTGACATACGAAGCCGAAGCAGAGAACATCAGCACAGAACAACTGGTGGAAGAAATGATAAAAGTGGTGCAGGTTCCCTGATAAAGGCCCGCTTTAATTGCAGTTTTCAATGAAGTGACCGACGATGAGTACCGATAAAAGCAAAACATCCACCAGCAGCGAACTGATGAAAAAAGTACGCGAGCTGGAAATAAAAAGCAAGCGTTTAACCAACCACCTGTTTACAGGCGAATACCACACTGCTTTCAAGGGCAGGGGTATGGCTTTTAAAGAGGTGCGCGAATACCAGGCAGGCGATGATGTGCGGTTTATTGAATGGAATGTATCGGCCAGGATGGGGCATACTTACAGCAAGCTGTTCGAGGAAGAGCGCGAGCTGAGTGTATACCTGCTGGTAGATGTAAGCGCTAGCAGCCTGTTCGGCACTTTCCGGCAAAGCAAGAAAGACCTGATCACCGAGATCTGCGCTGTGCTTGCTTTTTCGGCCATCAGCAATAATGATAAAGCCGGGCTGATCTTTTTCAGTGATAAGGTGGAAAAATACATTCCTGCCAAAAAAGGCAGGGATCATGTATTGTATATGGTGCGTGAAATGCTCACTTTTCAGCCCCGCTCGGCACAAACAGATATTGTAAAGGCACTCCAGTTTCTGAACAGTACCACCCGGCACAAAAGCATTGTATTTGTACTGAGCGATTTTGCCGATAGTGGCTACCGTGATGCATTGCGTGTAGCGGCAAAACGCCATGATGTGGTAGGGGTACAGGTATACGATAAAAGGGATGAGCAATTGCCGAGAGTGGGATTGATGCAGGTGCGCGATGCAGAAACAGGCAAGCTGCTATGGCTCGACACGAGCGACGCTGTTACCAGGATAAAATACAACCAGCAGTTCCTGCACATACTGGATGATGCCAAACAGTCTTTCCGTAATGCAGGCGCCGATCTGCTGCAATTGTCCACCGGCCAGGATTATGTAAAAGCATTACAGGAATTTTTTATCAGAAGAGCTTAGTGATCAGGAAATATACATACCATATTATATTGTTGTGGGCCGGGTTATGTGCCATGTATACCTTACAAGCACAACGGGCAACAGCGGTGCTGGACAGGGAAAAAATATTATTGGGCGAACAGGCCGATCTGCAGCTGAAGCTGGAAGACTTTAACCCGCGTACCACTGTACTCAGCGCCTGGTTTGTAGTGCCCGACACTGCGAATCATATTGAATTTTTTAAACGACAGCCTATTGATACCATTGATATCAATGGGTATAGCAGTTTTATCCAGCATATTGCGGTTACTTCTTTCGATTCGGGCAGATGGCAGTTGCCGCCGCTGCAGATCACCATACTGGACAATGCTTCGGGTAAAAGCACAGTATATAAAACAGAAAACCTGTTCCTGGAAGTACTGCCCATCGATGTATCCAACCTGAAGGATTATCATGCAATGAAAGACATTGCAGAGGTAAAAGTGGCCAGCAAGCTCTGGTTGATTATTCTTGTTGTGGCAGCTGCTTTGCTGCTTGTATACATTGCCTGGCGGCTGGTACGCAAAAAACTGAAAGGGCGTAAACGCGTGCAAAAGCCAAAGATCAAAGGCGATCCGCTGGCCAATGCATTGGAGCAACTGAACAAACTGCAGAAAGAACAGCCGGCTACACCCGCAGAAGTAAAACAATATTTTATCCGCATAGATCATACGGTTAAACAATACCTGGCCGATACCAGCTATCCCCAGGCTTTACAGCAAACCACCGACGAACTGATGGTGGCATGTAAAACCGTACTGGACAATGAAACGATAAGAACAGCATTTTACCAGTTGCTGCGGTTATGCGATGCAGTAAAATTTGCAAAATATATTCCGGCAGCGGAACAACAACAGCAGGCCGTGGCAACAGCCATCACTGCTGTAAAACAGATTGATCAATTACGGCAGAAAACAGCACATGCTAACGGAGTGGTTTAAAAATATAGAATTTGCCAACGGATGGGTACTGGGGTTTCTTTTACTGATACCCATACTGGTGGTCGAATACATCCGCCGCAATAAAAAGGCACAGGCCGCCATGCTGGTGACCACTACTTTTTTTGTGTCTTCGGTAAAAAGCCCGCGCACTGTGTTGCGCCATATCCCTTTTATATTGCGCTGCTTTGTCCTGGTATGTCTTATTATAGCCATTGCCCGCCCGCAGCAGAAATTTACCGAAGACCAGCTGGAAGGGGAAGGTATCGATATCGTGCTTTGTTTCGATATCAGCGGCAGTATGACAGAGAAGGATTTTGCTCCCAATCGCCTGGAAGCATCCAAGCAGGTGGCAACTGAATTTGTAAAGGGCCGCCCCGGCGACAGGATAGGGATTGTGATTTTCAGTAACCAGAGCTTCACACTTTGCCCTATCACCGTAGATCATAATACAGTATTAACACAGATCGATCATATCCAGAGCGGCTATCTCCAGGATGAGGGAACCGCTATTGGCTCAGGACTGGCCACCAGCGTTGACAGGCTGCGCAGCAGCCGGTCAAAATCGAAAGTAGTGGTACTGCTGACCGATGGCGTGGACTTTGGCGGGCAGGTGCCACCAGATATTGCCAAGGAAATGGCCCGGCTGTATAAAGTGAAAGTATATACGATCGGTGTAGGCTCTGAAAAAGAAGTGGAAGAAGTTGTTGATTCACCTTTTGGCCCTGTTACACAGAAAAAGAAACTGGAATTCAATGAAGGACTGCTGCAGGATCTGGCCAAATCAACCGGTGGCCAGTACTTTCATGCCACCGATAAAGAAGCACTGCAGAAGATATATAACAGCATCAACCAGCTGGAAAAATCGAAGGTAAAAGTGAATACTTATAACCGGTTTACCGATAAGTTTCAACCCTGGCTGCTGGCCGCACTGGCATTGCTGGTACTGGAAATATTGCTGCGGTACACTCTTTTCAGAAAATTCCCCTGATCAACACTATGCAATCGGAAAAACACAAAATGCTGAACGGTGAGCTGTACGATGCCGGCGATGCCGAACTGGTAGCCGACAGGCAAAAAGCCAGGATACTGCTATACCAGTTCAATACTTCGCAAAGCGACGAAACCGTTAAACGCCGGCAATTGCTGAGCGATCTGTTTGGGGAGGCTGGCGAAAGGCTTTCAATAGAACCACCTTTTTACTGCGATTATGGGTACAATATCAAAACAGGCCGCAATGTTTTTTTCAATTTTAATTGTGTTGTGCTCGATGTTGCGCCCGTGATAATAGGCAATGATGTGCTTATCGGGCCCAATGTACAGCTGTATACTGCCACACATCCTGTGGATTGGCAGCAAAGGGCAGAGGGGCTGGAATATGCTAAACCCATCACCATAGGCTCGAATGTATGGATTGGCGGTGGCGTAATTATCTGCCCGGGTATCACCATTGGCGACCGCTGTATTATTGGCGCAGGCAGCGTGGTTACACGTGATGTGCCGCCAGATGGCATAGTAGCCGGCAATCCTGCAAAACCGGTGGTTCGTTCTTAAAGGCATGGCCTCTCTTTTTATTTTTTATTCAAACAGCAGCCTCTTTTTATGGCAATGTATGTGGTGCCGGCACTTCAGCCGGTGGCTGCCTGCACTTCCGTATCTTCGTCCTGCATGAAGGCATTAGTGTATAAATCAACCGGGAGCTGGTATGTGGTGAAAACAACCGGCGGGCAGTTTTTAAATGCCCGTATAAAAGGCGTATTTAAAATTGAAGGGATATCTTCCACCAACCCGATAGCCGTGGGCGATGAGGTTCTGCTGGAAATAGAAAATGAACTGGAAAACACTGCCACTATCACGGGTATACTCGACCGCCGCAACTATGTGGCACGCAGCTCGCCGCACAATAAGAACCAGCATCATATTGTTGCCTCCAATCTTGATCAAAGCCTGTTGTTTGCCACACTCCGGGAGCCCCGCACTTCACAGGGATTTATTGACCGGTTCCTGATTTCGGCTGAAGCCTTTCATGTGCCGGCCATCCTGGTTTTCAATAAAACGGATTTGTATAAAAAGAAAGAACAGGCCCTGCTGGAAGAATGGCAGCAAATGTATGAACGTATCGGCTACCTGGTAATAGCCATCAGCCTGGAACAAAATACCGGTACTGCAGCTTTGTTTGAAGCGCTGAAAAATAAAACCACCCTGTTGAGCGGTCATAGCGGTGTGGGGAAATCAACTTTTATTAACCGGCTGTTTCCGCATATCAACCTCAAAACACAGGAAGTGAGCGGATGGAGCGGCAAGGGTATGCATACCACCACTTTTGCAGAAATGTTCGATCTGCCTTTTGAAGGACGTATCATTGATACGCCTGGCATCCGTGAATTTGGCCTTATTGATATCCGCCGGCAGGAGCTTTCCCATTATTTTCCCGAAATGCGTAACCTGATACAGGATTGCCAGTTTAACAACTGCCTGCACCTGAACGAACCCGGCTGTGCTGTAAAACAGGCGGTAAACGAAGGGACTGTTGCTATAGAGCGTTATGTGAGCTACTGCAATATTCTTGAAACGATCGACGATCGTAATTATTAATCAATAGCCCGCGGTGGTCATTATCATACGGCATTCGCAATACTGTAAAATCCGCCTGAAAATTATAAGGTAAGAAGCCAACAAATAAGGCGACACTGCTCTTGCTGACAGTTTACCGGTTATTCAACCCAAACTGCAGCTTATGTACAGCAGTACTGCAATGCTCATGCGCTTTTTTTCAGGTGAACGGCAATTTCCTGAACCGCCGCCTGATCTTTCGCGAACTGCGGAAAAAGACTGACACCATTGTAAATATTGTACTGGAGCGTTAACTGATGGCCCCGGTACTTAAAGTGCCATTCAATATCTTCCACATCATCGTCTTTGGCAATAAAGCGAACGTGTTTGTTGTTACTGAGCGTAACAGTAAAAGCGTAGAACTGATGCAGACCTGCATTTTCATCGATAATGGTGCCGGTAACAGGAGCGGCACCTTCTTCATTACTGGTTTTCATAGCACCCCCTAAAACTCAATATTGATCAAGTTTATATTTAAAGCCTTTTTAGCATTTTCGTCGTTTCGGGGTCGCTGCCAGTCCACTTTTCAGCGCCTTTATACCAGCCTTTGCAGGGGAAACCCTTTACAAGGAACGGCAGTTAAACAGGGCAGCTGAAAAAAAAGGATAGTCCGCGCAAGAGGATATACCATTTTTATGGAAATAAGCAGTCAGTTTTGGTTGTTTTCGTGAACTATCCTGTAAATAAGACAACAGGATTTTTATTTCGCTGCATTAAATTGCTCAAACCAGGAAGAATATTTTACGTAGTTGGCAGCGATGCGCTGAATATCGTCATGGATCATGTCTTTGGCGATCTCTTTTACCTTTTTGGCAGGAACTCCGGCATAAATACTGCCCGCTTCCACCACGGTACCTTCCAGCACTACCGCCCCGGCAGCAATGATAGAATTGCTGTGTACTTCGCAGCGATCCATCACAATAGCGCCCATGCCTATCAGCACATCGTCGAAAATGGTGCAGCCATGCACAATGGCATTGTGACCGATGGATACATTGTTACCGATAATAGTAGGATTTTTTTCATATGTGCAGTGTATCACCGCCCCGTCCTGGACATTCACTTTATTACCCATTTTAATATAATGTACATCGCCGCGTACCACCGCATTGAACCATACACTGCAGTTATCGCCCATGGTTACATCGCCAACAATGGTGGCATTGGGTGCCACAAAACAATTACTGCCCAATTGCGGATGCTTATGCTGTACCGGTAAAATCGTAGCCATAAAAAAACGAATTTTGAGCTTCCAATTTCGAATTTAAAGTTGAGGAATCGCCAAATGACGAACAATATTTCCAACAGGCAGTTATTCCTGCGGCATATAGCCCAAACCTCTCCCGAGCCTATCGGGCTGGAGATAGCGCGTGCTGCAGGCATTTACCAGTACGATGTTACGGGCAAAGCCTATATCGATCTTATCTCCGGTTTCAGCGTATGCAATATCGGCCATAGCCATCCCCGGGTGGTGGAAGCTGTACAGCAGCAGGCCGCGCGCTATATGCACCTGATCGTGTATGGCGAGTTTATCGAATCACCACAGGTGTCTTATGCTCAGCTGCTCACCAGCCATTTGCCTGCCACACTCGATTCAGTTTATTTTACCAACAGTGGTGCCGAAGCTGTCGAGGGGGCGCTTAAACTGGCCAAACGGGTTACCAACCGCACCCGTATCCTCTCTTTTAATAAAAGTTATCATGGCAGCACCCAGGGCGCGCTAAGCGTGATGGGGGATGAGTACTGGCGCAATGCCTTCAGGCCTTTATTGCCCGGGGTGTATCACCTGGATTATGGCAGCCAGGCCGCCATTGATGCCATCAATGATCAAACCGCATGTGTGATCGTTGAAACGGTGCAGGCCGAAAGCGGCATCCACCGGCCACAGGCTGCCTGGCTGCAGGCATTACGCAGGCGTTGCACCGAAACCGGTACCCTGCTGGTATTTGACGAGGTGCAGGCCGGCTTTGGCCGTACCGGTACATTGTGGGCATTTGAGCAGTTCGGGGTAATACCCGATATACTGGTGCTGGGCAAGGCTTTGGGCGGCGGTATGCCCCTGGGCGCTTTTATCTCCGCCAGCAGCCTGATGAAACAGCTTACATACGATCCCGTGCTGGGGCATATTACCACATTTGGTGGCCACCCGGTATCCTGTGCCGCAGGTAAGGCTGCACTGGAAGTATTGCTGGAAGGCAATTATATGGAAGAGGTAAAGGCAAAGGAACAGCTGCTGCAGGCCCGTTTGCAGCATACACAGATACGCTCGGTACGCACATCGGGATTATGGGCCGCGATAGGGTTCGATAGTTTTGAAACCAATAAAAAAGTGATACACCGCTGTATTGCCAATGGACTGATCACTGACTGGTTCTTGTTTGCCCCCGATTGTATGCGGGTAGGGCCGCCGCTGATCATTTCAATGGAGGAACTGGAAAAAGTATGCGAAACCATATGCCTATCTATTGAGGAAGCGCTCGGGTAATGCCGGCCAAAGCAATGCACCGGACCGGCCGGAAAATTTTTTAGGAAAACGGTAATTTTTATCCAAGCAATACTATCTTTGAATCATCAGATGATATGATGAATAAACTTCAGCCATTAAAAAAACAGAGCCTCGCGGAAGAACTGGCCGAAAGACTGGAGCAGCAGATCGCAAACGGGCAGTATGCCATAGGCGAAAAGCTGCCTACCGAACCCGAGCTGATGCAGCATTTTGGTGTGGGGCGTTCATCAGTGCGGGAAGCCATCCGCATACTGGCCAATAATGGCCTGGTAAAAGTGCAGCAGGGGCTGGGCACATTTGTAGAATCGCGTACAGGCATCGGTGAGCCACTGGCACACCGGTTGCAAAAGGTTTCACTGGGCGAAATGAATGAAGTGCGGGAATGGCTGGAAGTAAAAATTGCGGAAAAAGCAGCGCAGCAGCGCACGGCAAAGGACATAGAGAAAATGCAGCAATTGCTGAAGAAAAGAAAAGTTTTTGCCGATGCCAACCAGCTGGAAGAATGTATACAGACCGATATTGAATTTCATACCAGCATCGCCGAAGCAGCCAGGAATGAAATTATGTTCGACCTGTACCGTACCGTGGCGATGCACCTGAAAAAGGTGTTCCTGGAGTTTTATGTCAATACCGATCCGTTCATTTCATCACAGGAAGAACACCAGCTGCTGTTGCAAAGTATCATCGACCAGGATGCGGAAAAAGCATATTACTGGTCTACACGCATCAGCGGCCGGCCACCGAAAGTATTAAAATAACAGCGTAAATACATGGGACTTTACATCGCTGGCTTTATAAACATCAGATGATCTGACTTTTAAGTTATTTAAAATGAAAACGAACAGCTTAGAAATGGAAAAAAAAGACCTGATCACTCCCCCGGCAAGCGTGGAGAAAACCGTTTTCCCTGTTTTGGTAATGATCAGCCTGTCGCACCTGCTTAATGACACTATCCAGTCATTGATCCCCTCCATTTATCCCCTGGTAAGAGATTCGTTGCGGCTGAGTTTTAGCCAGCTGGGGCTAATCACGTTCACCTTCCAGCTAACGGCATCGCTGCTGCAGCCTTTTGTTGGTTTTTACACCGACTGCAAGCCGCAGCCTTATTCACTTGCCATCGGTATGGGTTTTACATTGATCGGGCTGCTTTGTCTTTCAGTGGCCAATACCTACCCCCTGGTATTGCTTTCAGTAGCATTGGTGGGCGTAGGTTCTTCCATTTTTCATCCCGAAGCATCGCGGGTGGCCTATATGGCATCGGGCGGGCGCCGCGGCCTGGCCCAGTCGGTATTTCAGCTGGGCGGCAATGCGGGCAGTTCACTTGGCCCGCTGCTGGCAGCGATGATCGTTGTACCTTTTGGCCAAACCAATGTGGCCTGGTTCTCTTTTGCAGCTTTACTGGCTATCGTGGTGCTTACACGTGTGGCCGCCTGGTATCGGCAGAACACAACACGCATCAAAGGAAAATCGCATAAACAGGATATTGAAGCAAGACCTGCTTTATCGAAGCAAAAAGTGATCCTTTCACTGGGCATACTGCTGCTGCTTATTTTTTCCAAGTATTTCTATATGGCCAGCATGACCAGCTATTTCACTTTTTATCTCATGGATAAATTTCATGTGTCGGTGCAGAATGCACAGGTACACCTGTTTATTTTTCTTTTCTCTGTTGCTGCCGGCACCCTGATCGGCGGCCCTGTGGGCGATAAGATAGGGCGCAAATATGTGATCTGGATATCCATACTGGGTGTGGCACCATTCACTTTGCTGCTGCCTTATGTAAACCTTTTCTGGACGGGGGTGCTTACGGTGTTCATTGGCGTTATTCTTTCTTCGGCTTTCTCCGCTATCCTGGTATATGCACAGGAGCTGGTGCCTGGCAAAGTGGGTATGATTGCGGGTTTGTTCTTTGGCCTGGCATTTGGCATGGGTGGTCTGGGATCGGCCGTATTGGGTAAACTGGCAGATAAAACAAGTATCAGCTATGTGTACCAGGTATGTGCTTTTCTGCCGCTGATCGGTTTGCTCACCGGCTTCCTGCCCAATGTGGAGAAGAAGAAACGCCAAAAAGCATAGGTCAGCCTGGAAAATAAACCCTGTTATCTTATGCCCCGTTATTGTCTTTTTTCTTTTTTTCCTGCGGTTTACCCAGGAAGGGCTGAAAATAGCTGGGCATCAGCTGGCGGGGTTTATTGCGTTTGGCATTGACCGGTTTCTGGTATTCGATATAATAAATTTTGAGCAGGATGATAAAATAAGAAATAAGCAGCGGGCCGAATATCAGTCCGGTCATACCAAAATAACGAAGCCCCATGATCACGCCCAGCACAGTGATAATGGGATGTACATCGGCCATACGTTTGGCCAGTATAAAGCGTACAACATTATCAGAAAGCCCGATGATCACTGCACCCCATATCAGCACAAAAAAAGCCTGCCAGTTATGTCCCGATGCAAATAAATAAACACAGATAGGCGCCCATACCACGCCTGCACCCAGTACCGGCAATATGGAGGCAAAACCAGTGACCACTCCCCAGAAACCCGGCTCGGGCAAACCGGCAATAGCATAACTGGTATAACCGAGAAATCCCTGTATCACACATATCAGCGGTATGCCTACTGAATTACTGAATGTTTGGGCAACCAGCTCCCTGCCAAACATGGCTATTTTACTACGCGGGAATGGCAGGAAAAACACGATGGCCGCTTCCAGCCTGTTGATATTGATCAGCATGAAATACAGGAAAAAATACATCATGATAATGGTCGAAAACAGGTTAAGGCTTTGGTTCAGTACCATGGACAATGCCTGTGTGGCGAATGATTGTATTTTTTCCTGGGTTTTGTCTGAGATCAGGTTGATATGAAAACGTTGCTCTATTACCTGATCAACCTGGCGCATGGCATTTAGTATTTTCTGTGGATTTTCTACCACGTTTACTACCTTATTGTACAATAAAGTTGTCAGCAGGCCAATGGGTAGCAGGATGATAAAGAACGAGATGATAATCATCAATACTGCCGCCCAGGATTTTTTCCATTTCCATTTTTTTATCAGCCAGCTCATACCCGGTTTGCTCAGCACATAGAAGATAACGGCAGCGAGAAAAGCAGTGAAAAACTGAATCAGGCTGAAAAAAAGGAAAATAGCAAAAAGAAGGATGATACCTAAAAAGAAGTATCTATTAACTTTATAGTCCTGACGATTTTCCATGCCGTTTCTTTAACTATGGTACAATGCTTGTACCACTTTAACTAAATTATTGATTTTAAAGCAAAAGATGCTTATGACAGACAGCCAGAAATTTATTGCCGGAGTTATTTTAGGTGCTGCGGCCGGTGCTGCCATTACCGTGTTCTTAAACAGTGACAAGGGGAAGGAAATACTGGCCGATGTAAAAGAGATAGCCCAGGATACATCAGAGAACCTGCGTACCAGGCTGGATGGGATTGAAAAAGAGGTGAAATCATTACTGCAGAAGAGCAAACAGTTTATTGAAAACGTTGAGCAGCGACTGGATGATACATTGGCTTAACTGCAATAATGTTTTCTATACCGGCAACCGGTAAACATGCAAGCAATATTGTATACCGGCAGCACCGGGTACTTTCAATAAGCCTTGCCTTTAAATAATAGCTGACAAATGGAAAAGAAGGAACAGTTTTTTGCAGAAACAAAAAAAGAAGTACAGGAATACCTGGAAGACAAGATACTGCTGTTCAGGTTGCAGACTGTACAGAAATTGTCGAAGCTGGCCGCCGCGCTTTTTTCGGCAGTACTCATTGCAGTGCTTGTTTTTTTCATCATACTGTTCCTGAGTATTATGGCGGGGTATTATTTTTCATCCCTCACACATAGCTATTTTCTCGGTTTTGGTATAGTCACCTTCATTTATGTCATATTGTTGTTTGTCGTATTAAAAGTGCGGGTGTTCGATGCTTTTATCACCAATACCGTGATCAATATCATATTTGACCGAAATTCAGAAAAGGAAGAAAATGATGGCAACCATACAACCACAAAAGAATAACCTGGCTGATATCAACAACCTGAAAGACCTGGAAAAGGAGATCCGGATGGTGCGTGCACGTATCAAAAAAAGAGAACAGGCCCTGGGTGAAAGATGGAAGCAGGTACCAGGCGAAGCATTTAAAGCCGGTGTGGGAACAGTGCTTCCTTTTTTTCTGAACAATAAAGTGGCCGGCAGTACCTGGAACCTGATAAAAGATGCCGCTGGTTTTATTTTGGGAAAGAAAGGCAGTGAAAACGGGCAGGGCCGTTTAAAAACAGTATGGCGGGATGCACGCAAGTTGGGCATTTTTGCATTGCTGAAAGGTGTGTTCGGTGTTTTAAAAAAGAAAAGCAGCTGATCTCCCCCCGCAGCAGGTACGGCAGGATTTATTGGCTGTTTCACCTGTTGCAACTATCATACTGCGCAAAAGCGCGGCGGTTTGCTCTGATATAAAAAGCAGTTAATGCGATTGTTTGCTGTAATTGAACCAGTTACTTAGGTTTATTAACCATTGTTTTGTATTTTGGGCCAATGTTTTGTGGAGTAGGATTTTGCATATAACAATTTTTTTTAACCAGTTTAAATTACGCTACCAAATCTTGCATTTTTGAAAGTTTATCTGCGCAGGTTTTTAAAAGTGGTCATGTGGTTACTGGCCAGTATCGTACTTCTTGTGATACTGGTGGTTATTCTTATTCAGTTGCCCGCAGTGCAGAACTTCGCCAAGAACAGGGTAGTGGCTTACCTGGAGCACAAAATAAAAACCAAAGTGAGCGTTGACCGGCTCACCATTAATTTCCCCAAACGTATTATACTGGAGAAGGTATACTTCGAAGACCAGCACAGGGACACTCTGTTGTATGGCGATACGATACGCGTGGATATTGCCCTGCTGAAATTATTGAAGAGCCAGGTAGAAGTGAGCTATGTTGAACTCAGTAATATTTATGCCAATATTCACCGCATTAAGCCCGATACAGCGTTTAATTATGATTATATAGCCAGGGCTTTTGCCGGTGCCCCCGAACCTGCCGGAGCTGCTAAAGACACAGGCAGTGCTGTTACCTATAAGCTCGGCACCATCCGCCTGAGAAAAATTACCGCAAACTACAGGGATGATGCAACCGGTAATGATGTACATGTTTACCTGGGAGATTTTACTACGCATATCACTCATTTCGATCCTGCGCATTTATGGGTAGCGGTACCCTATGCTCAATTGTCTGATGTAAATGCCGGTATCAGGCAATACAGTCCAACATTGAAGCTGAAACCCGCGCCGGTGGTGGCTGCGAGTACGCAGGCTTCATCACCTGCTCAGTCAAATATCAGCCTGGATACCTTTGCGCTTAAAAGGATCCGCTTCAGGTACGACGATGAAACAAGTGCCATGCATGCCTCGATGGATATGCAGTTGCTGAATGTGTTCACCGACAAAATAGACTTGCTGAAAAACGCGGTTAAGCTGAAAAAACTCGAACTCGAGAACACCAGGCTGGGTGTGCTGTACGATAAAAAGACCACAACAGCTATTGCACCCAAAGCAGAAACAGTAACTACTGCCGCAGGGCAACCTGCTACAACCTGGCGGGTAGACCTGGCAGAACTGGCACTGCGCAATAACAGCCTGGTATACGATGACAACAACCAGCCTGTATTGAAACAGGGTATGGACTATGGCCATCTGCAGGTTTCTTCTTTTATGGTTGATGCCAATGCACTGGCTTTTACGCAGGATGAATACAAAGGCAATATCAGGGAGATCAGTTTCAGGGAGAAAAGCGGTTTCAGCCTGGAGAAATTGTCCACCGTATTTCTCTACAACGATAAGATGGCTTATCTCAAAAACCTGCTGATACAAACCCCACGCTCTGTTATCCGCAACCAGCTATCGGCCAGCTATCCTTCTGCTGCACTGATCAGCAAGAAACCAGGTGAACTGTTTGTTGACCTGCAGCTCGACAGCAGCCGTATTGCGGTGAGCGATATGCTGATGGCTGCCCCGATGCTATCGCCACAGCTGGCAAAATATAAATCGAACACCCTGCGGTTAAGTGGTAAAGCAAAAGGGTATGTCAAAGATCTCAGCATTGGTAATTTTGAAGCCAGCGGGCTGGGCAATACAGCCCTGCAGGTATCCGGCAATATGCAGGGGCTGCCCGATGCACAGAAAGCATATTATAATATCACACTGAAAAAATTTGTTACCAGCAGTGCCGATATTAATAACCTGCTGCCCAAAAAATCCATTCCTTCCAATATCCGTATCCCCGGCCGCATAAGTGTAACCGGTGTATTTAAAGGCACGGCAGAAAGCTTTACCACGCATGTTAATGCCCATACCAGTAATGGAAACCTGCTGGCCGATGGCAGCATGAAAAATAAAGGCGCCTCCTACAATGCAAAGCTTTCACTGGATAAAGTGAACCTGGGTTATATTTTAAAGGAGGAAAAGAACATCGGTATTGTGAGCCTGAATGCTGATGCAAATGGTAGCGGAACCGACTATAAAAAAATGACAGCAGCAGTGAATGCCAAACTGCTGGAAGGAAATATCCGGGGCTATGTATACCGTAATCTTTCACTGAACGGCAACATCAGGCAGGGAGTGGTAAAAGCCTGGAGCAATATGAACGATCCCAACCTGCGGTTCAGGATGGAAACCGCGGCTGATATAAGAAATACCTATCCTTCCCTTTGGCTCAAACTGTTCCTTGATACGGCAGACCTTCGGGCCCTGCATTTTGTAAAAGACACTTTTACCCTGCGTGGTAATATCAGTGCGCTTTTTTCCAGCACCAATCCGGATTCCTTACAGGGTACACTGATCGCCAATAACCTGGCCATCGTTAAAGATTCTTTACACCTGGGCACTGATAGTATCGCCATAACTGCCAGCCGCAAACAGAATATCCAGACAATTACGCTTACTTCTGAAATGGCTGCCGCCGAGTTAACTGGCGAATACAAGCTGACAGAGATTGGAACAGCATTACAGCATGTGGTTAACCAGTACTACCAGATACCCGGTTTTAAAGATACCGCATTCACTCCCCAGAACTGGCAGCTGAATGTAAATGCCAATGCATCTCCTTTGCTATTGCAACTGCTGCCACAGCTGAAGGGTACCGATACATTATCGGGCCGTATCGATTTTGCGAGCGATGAAAACAAGCTGGATGTGCAGGTCAATGCTCCCAAAATACAGTATGGTGCGCAGGAAATAAGTCATGCAGGACTGTTCCTGCAAACTGCAGCCCGGCAGATGAATTATGGCATTACATTGCAAAAAGCCGGGAGCAAAAGTTTTTATGTTAATCAAACTGCGCTCACCGGGCATATTGCCGATAATACAGTGTTTACCAACCTGCTGCTGAAAGACAAAAAGAACAGGCCGCGGTATACGCTTTCTGTTCAGCTGAAACCTGTTGAAAACGGGTTGCAATGCAGTTTTGATAAAGACAGCCTCATGCTGAACTACGACCATTGGACGGTAACGCCTGATAATTATATCCGGTACGATTCTACGGGGCTGCTGGTTCACAACCTGCAGCTGACCAGGGATGGTCAAAGCATGCTGGTGAACAGTGGAACAGATACAGCCAATGCGCCGATCAATATTGCATTTAAAGCATTCAATATAAAAACGATCACCAGTTTTGCCGAGCAGGATTCGTTGCTGCTTGATGGTGTGATCAATGGACAGGCGCTGGTAAAACAAGTGATGAGCAACCCGGTGTTCACAGCAGATATGGGCATTGATAACCTGAGCTATAAACGCGATACCCTTGGTAACCTCAGTGTAAAAATTGACAATGAAGAAGCCAATACATTTAATGCCAATGTGGGTATCACCGGTAATAAAAATGATATTCAGCTGAAAGGTAAATACTACACCGGCGACAGCCGTATGGATCTGCAGCTGGCTATCAATAACCTGAACCTGGCCATCCTGAAAGGCATGTCTGCAGGTCAGTTGAAAGATATCCGCGGTGATATGAAAGGTAATGTGGCCATTACCGGTACAATGAACAAGCCCAATATCAACGGAGGGCTGCAGTTTGAAAATGCCTTTATCACCCCTGCTTTGCTGGGAGAGCAGTTCAAGCTGACAAACGAGAAAATAACCGTGAATTCAAGTGGTATTCATTTCGATCATTTCAGCTTGTCCGATTCTGCCAATAACAAGGCGATCATTAATGGAGACGTACTTACCAGCGATTTTCTTAATTACAAATTTGCGGTAGACCTGCAGGCCAATGATTTCAGGCTGGTGAATGCCACCCGTGCAGATAACCCGCAATTTTATGGCAAACTGAATATTGATGCCAATGTAAAACTAAGAGGTAATATGGACGCGCCGGTGGTTAATGCCAGGCTGCGCGCCAATAAATCGACCGATTTCACTTTTGTGCTGCCTAGTGAAGATCCTGAAGTGGTAAGCAGGGAAGGTGTGGTACGTTTTATTAACAAGAAACCAGCAACCGACAGCACCGCTCCGGTGATCAATGTAGACACCCTATTGAACACAAAAGTGCTGCGGGGAATTGATTTTTCGGCAGACATTGAAACAGACAGCGCTGCCCAGTTCACCCTGGTGATAGATGAGCGCAACGGCGACGCTATGAAAGTAAGAGGCCGGGCCGATCTTGCAGCAGGGATGGACCAGAGCGGGAAACTGAGCCTTACAGGCAATTATACCCTGCGCGACGGCTCATACCAGGTAACATTGAGCGTGTTGAAAAGAAAATTTGAAGTACAGAACGGCAGTACTATTACCTGGACGGGCGATCCCACATCTGCCAATATCAACATCACCGGTATTTATGAGATCAATACTTCTTCCATAGACCTGGTGCAGGATGAAATAACCAGCCGCTCAGGCAACGATATCACGAAATTTAAACAAAAACTGCCTTTTCAGGTATTGCTGAAGATGACAGGAGAACTGATGAAACCTCAGATCAGTTTCGATATCACACTGCCGCAGGATCAGCAAACACAATGGAAAGAAGTGGAAACCAAACTGGAACAGCTACGCACCAATGAATCAGAAATGAATAAGCAGGTGTTCGCACTGTTGCTGCTGGGGCGTTTTGTACAGGAAGATCCCCTGCAGTCTTCTGCAGCCGGTACCAGCGTGGAAACAAGGGTACGCCAAAGTGTGAGCAATATACTGGCAGATGAGCTGAATAAACTGGCCGGCAGTCTGATAAAAGGTGTTGATCTCAATTTTGGCCTGAATTCGGATGATGATTATTCTACCGGTACCAGGCAAACAAAAACCGATCTCACCGTCGGTGTGTCCAAATCATTGCTCAGTGACAGGCTGCGTGTAAGTGTGGGCAGCAATTTTGAGCTGGAAGGGCCTGCCGCCGGAAGAGATCAGAGCGCCAATATTGCGGGAGACGTGGCTGTAGATTATCAGCTGAGCAAAGACGGGCGCTACCTGCTGAGGGCTTATCGCAAAAACAGGTACGACGGTGTGGTGGAAGGACAGGTGATAGAAACCGGTTTGAGATTTGTATTTACATTGGATTATGACCGTTTCTGGGAACTGTTCGAATCAAAAAAGAGCCACTGGAAAAAACGCCGCCAGAAACGGGAGGCTAAAGCCGGTAACGGGCAAATCAATACAGGAAACCAACCATCAACAGAAGCGCATTGATGAAAATAGCAACATATATAAGCATCGTATGGCTGCTGCTGGTAGCTATGGCTTGCAATGTTACCAGGCATATACCTGATAATGATGCTTTGTATACCGGTGCCGGTATCAAACTGCAACCTGTAAACGATAGCGTCAAATATGATAAAAAAGCATTACAGGAAGAACTGAATGATCTGCTGCGCCCCCTGCCCAATAAAAAATTCCTGGGCATGCGCATGAAATTGTTTTTTTATAACCTGGCCGGCAATCCTAAAAAGAAAGGATTGTTTTCCTGGATTAAGAACAAATGGGGTGAACCGCCCGTGCTGGCCAGCAGTGTGAATTTTGAAAAGAACAGCCAGGTATTGCAGAACAGGATGGAGAACAGGGGATACTTTAATACAGCGTTGTCTTTCGACACCGTGAACAACCACAAAAAGCTCAGCGCAACGTATACTGTAACCGTGTACCCGCAGTACACCATCAGGAAAGTAACATTCCCAACCGATTCCAGTGCCATTAGCAAACAGCTGGCCAGCCTGCAGCGGCGTTCATTGCTGCGGCCTGGCAGGCCATATGATCTCGACCAGGTGAAAAATGAATACGACCGGATAGACAAACGGTTAAAAGAAAGAGGCTATTATTATTTCAACCCCGATTACCTGATAACAGATATAGATTCCTCTGTGGGCGGTCATAAGCTGGATATGAACCTGAAACTAAAGAACGAAACACCCGACCAGGCGAAAGATGTATACCGGATCAATGATGTGGTGGTATTTGCTGACTATAACCTGCGCAACGATACCGCTGTCGAAGCGGCGAAAGCACATTCGGTAAAATGGGATAATTATTATATCTATGATCCACGCAAAAAATTCAATCCCAAAATATTCAGTCGCACACTGGTATTTAAACCTGGTGATATTTACAACAGGGAAGCACACAATCTTTCCCTGAACAGGCTGGTAAGCCTGGGGATATACAAATTTGTAAAAGCCCGTTTCCAGGAAGTGGATACTACCAGCGATCCCCGGCTGAACACCTTTTATTACCTCACGCCGGCCCCCAAAAAATCTATCAGACTGGAAGTAGGGGGTTTAACCAAATCAAACAATGCGAATGGTGGAGAGGTATCGCTCAGCTGGCGCAACCGGAATTTCTTTAAAGGCGCCGAGCTGTTCACTGCAAGCCTTTACGGTGGCTTTGAAAAACAGATAGCCGCACAGCAGAAAAGCGTAAATACCACACGTGGAGGCATCGATTTAAACCTGGTTGTGCCAAGGGTGATAGGGCCGGTGAGCTTTAGAACCAATGGCAATTTTGTGCCGCAAACAAAATTCAACCTGGGATATGAACTGTACAATCGTACAGACCAGTATACGCTCAGCTCATTTAAAGCAAGTGCCGGTTACCTGTGGAAAGAAACATTGCAGAAAGAGCACCAGCTGAATATCATTTCCATCAACTATGTAAAGCCCACCAATATCAATCCTGATTTTCAAAAAGGGCTTGATACCAATATTACACTGGCCCGCAGTATCGAACGGCAGTTTATCATAGGCTCCAGTTATAATTTCAATATCAATACACAGGCTGCCCCCAACCGCAAACGGAATAATTACTATTTCAATGCCAATGTAGACCTGTCGGGCAATATACTGGGCCTGGTAACCGGCGCGAATATAAAAGATGGAAAGGAGAAAAAGATATTCAATACCCCGTTCTCGCAGTACAGCCGGCTGGAGCTGGATTTCAGGCATTACCTGCGTATCGGCAGGAAAAGAAATATGCTGGCCAGCAGGATACTCACGGGTGTTGGTTATGCATATGGCAACAGTGTGACCATGCCTTTTGTGAAAGAATTCTTTGCCGGTGGTGTCAATGATATCCGTGCATTCCGTGCACGATCGCTGGGGCCGGGTAATTATTACGGCGGCAATGCAGCTATACAGGGCTTTTTGCCTGATCAGCCCGGCGATGTTAAGCTGCTGCTGACAACAGAGCTGCGTGCAAAATTATTTTCTATCCTGTATGGCGCATTGTTTGTAGACGCAGGCAATGTATGGACGCTGCGCACTGATCCTTCGCGGCCCGATAGCAAGTTTGGCAGCGATTTTCTTTCACAGATGGCAGTGGGCACCGGTGCCGGGTTACGTGTAGACATCAGCTTTTTTGTATTGCGACTGGATGTGGCTGTCCCTGTTCGCAAACCCTTTAACCCCCCTGGACAAAAATGGGAATGGGATCTTGGGCATAAGAACGTGGTATATAACCTGGCTATCGGCTATCCTTTCTGATCGTACATTATACACCGCGGGTAATTCGTGGCTGAAAGGCCATCTTCGAATATGCCTGGCTGCGATTCACCACCCATGGCTGGTGGCTTGCTGTTTATCCCGGTAAAACACAGTAACCGGCAACCTGGTTTATTGGCTATTTCCCGCAGCCTGTTTACTTTTGGCCCTTTATTTTATATCCGTAATGGCATCAACGACGAACAGGAATCATAAAACCGTTTTACTTTTTTCACCCCAGCGTTTGCTAACCGATCATATTCTGCTGGAATCATTGCATATCATCAGGTACGAAAAACAGGTGGATTATGTTACCAGCCGCCTGGATGCACTGGAAATAAAGGAGTATTATGCGCATTTACCCAAACCGGTAAAAGAGGCAATGCTGTACTTTAACAGGGATGGCATAAAAGAGATCAAAGAACAGATCGATGCACGGTATACCAGGCAGAAGCCGGATATTGTTTTTGAAGCATATTACAAAAATGCGGTTACCCGCCGTTTACATGAACTGATGGAACCATTGAAAAACCTTTCAGAACAGGTTAGCTGGTACCATAAAATACAGGGCGAACAAGGCCGGTACACTACGGGCAGTTGTTCCTTCAGCGCATTGCGGCCTTTGTTGCAGTTCGAAGTAACCAGGAATGAAGCACAGGCGCTCCAACTGAATACCCTGGTACATATCAATGGCCAGACTTTCCCGGCAGATGTATTTCAGCGGCATCATTTTTTCCTGGAGAAAGAACAGGAATATTTTTTACTCACTTACACCGATTACCTAACGCTGGAATGGCTGGAGCAAAACACACCTCATCGCTATGCTCATCAGCCGGAAGCTTTTGCCGCTGAAATACTGGCAAAGCTGGAAACCAATTACCCGGTGAACCGGAATAACCTGTTTGCAAAAAATGAAATTGCCGTAAAGCCGGTGAACCGGATCACCTTGAGTGAAATATATCCCGATTACCTGGTATTTACCCCGCAATGGCTGTATGATGGTTTCCTGGTAGAAGGCGCCTGGAGCGAGACCACTGAAATAACCCGCAATGGTACCGCCTACCTGATCCGGCGCGACAGGGAAACTGAAACGGCTTTTATACAATTGCTGGAATCATTGCACGAGCATTTTCCGCAACAGAAAAAAGGGTATTATTTTCTGTCATTTGCGGATGCCAAGAAAAAGCAATGGTTTTTAAAAGTGTATCACCGCCTGCTGGAACTGGATATACAGGTGGCCGGTATGGATATGTTACAACATTTCCGTTACTCCTCTCATAAACTGGTTACTGTTGCCGGTATACAAAAAGAAGACGAGCATACCGTAACACTTCAAATGAAGGTAAGCTTCGGGAAGGAAGATATTTCTTTAACCGAACTGCAAAAACTGCTGCAGGCGCGACAACATATTTTATTGCTGAAAGATGGTACGCTTGGTGTGCTGGATGATGAATGGTTGCAGCAATATGCTACCATTCTGCGCCATGGAAAAATCAGCAAATCTGCTATCCAGGTATCAAGATGGCTGGCATTTTGCGAGCAGGAGCGCAGCGAAGAAAGGCAGGTGCTGAAACCGGTACTGCACCAAAGCTGGTGGGAGAAATGGCAGTTATGGCAGCAGGAAAACAGTATTGTACTGCCTGTGCCCGACACAGTGAAAGCAACCCTGCGGCCTTACCAGCAAAAAGGCTTTGAATGGATGGCATTGCTGGCCGAAGCCGGCGCAGGCGCCTGCCTGGCTGATGATATGGGTTTGGGAAAAACATTGCAGTCCATCTGCTTTCTGGCGCACCGTACACAACAGCAGCCTGCTGTACGGCACCTGATCATCTGCCCTTCATCACTTATTTACAACTGGCAGCAGGAGCTGAAGAAATTCGCCCCGCATTTAAAAACACTGCTATACTATGGCGCCGGCCGTAACCAGGCAGCGCTCACCAGGAATAACCACCAGGTGGTGATCACAACCTATGGAACGGTGCGTGCTGATATCGAATACATGAGCACGCTGCAGTTTGATGTGATTATACTGGATGAAAGTCATCATATTAAAAACCCTGCGGCGCAGATCACGCGTGCGGTTAACCGCCTGCAATCTGCTACAGCTGTGGCTTTGAGCGGTACACCGGTGATGAATAACACATTCGACCTGTATGCGCAGCTCAATTTCCTATTGCCTGGTGTGTTTGGCAACCGTGAATTTTTTAAAAGAGAATATGCCGATGCCATCGACAGGGAAAGAGATGCCTATAAAATAAAAGAACTGCAGAAGCTGACCGCGCCTTTTATCCTGCGTCGGACCAAACAGCAGGTTGCTGCAGATCTTCCACCCAAAACAGAAATGATCATGTGGTGCGAAATGGGCGCCGCACAAAAAGCATTGTACGATGAAATAAAAACAGGTATCCGCAGCAGTGTATTCCTCAATATCCAGAATGAAGGGCTTGGTAAAAGCACTATTGCATTGCTGCAGGGCATGCTGAAGCTGCGGCAGCTATGCAACTCACCGCTGCTGCTTTCGGCAGCAGAACAAACCTGTACCGATTCTATCAAAACTGAACTGCTGATGGATGAGCTGTGCAATAACCTGAAAGACCATAAGGTACTGGTGTTTTCACAGTTCTCCAGTATGCTGTCGCTGCTGGCAGAAGCCTGTCAAAAAGAAAATATTGCCTATTATCATTTCGACGGACAAACACCGCCTGCAAAAAGGGCTGAAATGGCCAATGCATTCCAGGAAGAAGGTAATAAAGTAAATGTGTTCCTCATCAGCCTGAAAGCAGGCAATGCAGGCTTAAACCTCACCGCTGCCGATTATGTATTTCTCTTCGATCCCTGGTGGAACACAGCAGTACAACAACAGGCAATTGACCGAGCGCACCGTATAGGACAAAAGAAAAATGTATTTGCCTATAAAATGATCTGCCGCGATACTATTGAAGAAAAGATCATTCAGCTACAACAACAAAAACAGCAGCTGGCTGCAGAGCTGGTAACAGAAGAAGAAAGTTTTGTAAAATCATTGACCGAAGAAGATATCGCCTATTTATTCAGTTGATCAGTTTAATCAGATAGAATTAAGTTATAATATGCGCTTTGCCTTAACGGCTGATCGCCGCAAACCCGCAGCGGCAGGGCAATAGCGCGTTTGCCATGAAGTCATTTGGTAATCAATCGTTGCAGTGATGCGCGGGGTTTGTTAATAATTTATTAATGGGTGCCATTCTGTGCAGCCGCCGGTGCTAGAGTATTTTGCGGCACCTTATCACACGGCAGTGCGTATACCCGATGAAATAGAACTTTGGCAAAAACTGACAGAAGGAGATGCTGCGGGCTTTCGCGACCTGTTTAATCTTTTCTGGGAACCTTTGTTCCAGTATGCCTATAAGATACTCAAAAGCAGGCAGGATGCAGAAGAGCAGGTGCAGGAATTGTTCATACATATATGGCAAAAAAAAGACAGCCTACCGCAGGTTGCTTCGGTTGCTGCCTATCTTACTACAGCGCTAAAAAACCGCCTGCTTAATCAATTGTCCAGGAAGCCGCTTGTTACCATACCTGTTGAACAGATCGCACGCAATGGTGATATTCTACAAACTTACCAGTCATCTTCTTCAGAAAACAACAGTGATAACAGGTTGCTGCATTCCCTGTCCATGCATCTGCCTGAAAAGATGCGTTATGTATATATCCGGCATCAGCTGGAAGGTTGCAGCATCAGGGAGATCGCTTGCGATACCGGCAATTCAGAACAAACTATCCGTAATCAACTGGCCAATGCCATCAAAAAAATGAGCCTGATGTACCGCGAGCAGCTCATTGTAGCCTTGTTGTTATTGCTGTTAAACATTTGTTAATGGAGTATTGCCGATGGTTAAAGCAGAACAGCACTGTGTCATGATGACAAACCATTTCATTTTCATTGCAGGCAGACAAGCACATACAATTATTACTGGAGAAATACAGGCAGGGGCAGGCATCGCCGGAAGAAATTGAAACACTGGAAAACTGGCTGGATGCCATGGCTGCTGAGGGCAGGCCGTTTCAGTTTGCAGATGACAACGAAAAACAAGCGATCAAGCATCATATTGAATCAGCTGTTTTTACTGCACCATTAAAAAGATCGCTGCCATGGCTCAGGTATTTTTCTGTAGCTGCTGCATTATTGCTGGTAGCGGCAATGGTTTACCTGTTTGCTTATCCCGGTGAAATAAGCGTTGTAAGTGCGCCCGGTAGCACCCGGCAATACCGCCTTCCCGATGGCACCATCCTCTGGCTGAATAACAATACAGAACTGCGTTACAATAAAAATTTTGCAAACAACAGAAAAATTGAACTGGTGAAAGGCGAGGCTTTTTTTGATGTGAAAAAAGATCCCGCACATCCATTTATCATTCAAACAAAAGAGATACTCACCACCGTGCTGGGTACTTCCTTCTCTGTAAAACTGGTGAAAGCCACAGGCGATATCAAAGTATCAGTGGTAACAGGAAAAGTACAGGTTAGCCATAATGGCGATACACTGGGCACATTAAGATCACTGCAACGGTTGAAATATAACAAAGCATCCGGCCATGCTTCCCTTGATACTGTACTGAACGGCGAGGCCAACGGATGGATCACCGATAATATACTTATGGAAAACGCCTCATTACCCGAGGTAGTACAATGGCTCGAAGATCATTTCCGCGTTAAAGTAGAAAATCACCGGTCTGCCTACCGCGGCGAATATTACCTGCAGGTTAAAAAAGATATCAGCCTGCCGGAAGTATTGCAAATACTCAATTTAACCAGTGGAGGCCACCAGGTACAGTTCTTACTGAAGAACCAGACTGTGCTAGTTCAATAAAAAATAAAAAGTAGCCAAATATGAAGCCATCGTTACCAGCTACGAGAGCAACCCGTTTGCTTTCCGGTATGGGTATTGTGTTGTGCCTGTCTGCAGGCCCTGACATAGTGCGGGCACAAACATCAGACCCTCTTAAACTGTCTATCAGTGTGAATGAATCGAAGCAACCCCTGGAAAAGATCCTGAAAAACATTGCAGCCAATGCGCAGGTGAAGTTTGCGTACGATGTAAATGAAATCAGGAAATACACCATTACCCTTCGGGAGAAAAAAGAGCTGACCATTGATGAGCTGCTGAAAAAAGTATTGCAGCAAACCGGGCTGGTATATGAAAGCCACGCCAATACTATTGTTATTTATCCTAAAGATGGCACACCGGTATCCGGTACTTCACTCAATGCAGGCAATACCGTTCAGTTTGCCGGGTATGTAGTACAGAAAAAAACATTTGCAGGTACTGTTTCAGATGAGAAAGGCCCTTTGCAGAATGCCAGTGTTTATATTAAAGGAACAACGCACGGAACGGTAACAGATGCCAATGGTAATTTCAGTATACAATCAGATGACGATGTGGTCACTGTTGTTGTATCCCTCATCGGCTACCATACAAAAGAGATGGTATTAAAACAGGGCGAAGACAACCATATTGTACTGAAACAGGAAAGTACCACGCTGGATTCTGTAGTGGTGGTAGGTTATGGTACACAAAAAAGACTGAATATTACCGGTGCCATTGCCGAGGCAAAACTGGATCATCTCAGTTCCCGTTCAGTGGGCTCTGTGGCAGAAGCATTGCAGGGCAAGGCTCCGGGCGTAGTGGTACAGGATGAAGGTGGCGACCCTACTTCGCAGCCAAGGATCAATATCCGCGGGATCGGCGGTATCAATGGTGAATCTGTGCTGTATGTGGTGGATGGATCAATTTTTAACGGCACACCTGCACTGAACCCGAACGAGATAGAATCGATCTCTGTATTAAAAGATGCCGCTGCTGCTATTTATGGTGCAAGGGCCTCGGGAGGTGTGGTACTGATCACCACTAAAAAAGGAAAGTCTGGCACTGCATCTGTTACGCTTGATGCCAAATTCGGTATGCAGCATGCATGGCGTAAACTGCAGGCCTTGAATGCAAAGGAATTTGCTGACGTAGAAAACCAGGCCGCAGACAATGCCGGTAAACCCAGGCTGGATGCGTTTAATGCAACGGTTTATCCTGATGGACAGATCACCCGCACCAACTGGATAGATGATATTTTCCGCACAGGACATATACAGGATTACAATATCGGTATAAGCAGCGGTAATGATAAGTCCAGGTACTTCATGGGTTTCGGGTACCGTAAAAATGAAGGTATACTGCTGAACACTTATGCTGACAGGTATTCTTTCCGCCTCAATTCTGATCACCAGGTAAAACCCTGGCTGAAGCTGGGCGAGAACCTTTCTTTCTCCCGCACCAATGGCAATTATAATGTAAGCACGACGAATGATGCTTATACCGGCGCAATTTTATCGGCAATTTACTACCCGCCGAATGTGGCGCCTTATAATCCCGATGGAAGCTTTGCCGGTTTACCCGCTCAATATGCCGGTGCATACGGCGACGTGATCAATCCCGTAGCTTACCTGCTGCGTAAAGATGATAAGAACCCGATCAATACCCTGGTGGCTAACCCATATGCGGAGATCAGGTTGCTGCGCGGACTGGTTTTCCGATCCAACTTTGCTTATACGCTCAACTTCAGCACCGAAAAAGAATTTCAGCCGCGCATACTGGAGATAGGTAAAATTTTCGACTTCAATAAACTTTCCCAGAACATTAAAAGCGGAACCAATATACTGGCTGAACAAACATTGAGTTACAACAGATCATTCGGCCTGCATAACCTGACTGCACTGGCCGGTTACGCCTATCAGCAGGATGAGGTGAACAACCTGAAAGTATATGTGCAGAATTTTGCAGATGAAAGTCAGTCATACCGCTACCTGCAAAATGGTAACGACCTGTTCAAACCATACAGCGACCGTATACGCTGGGGCCTGATTTCTTATTTCGGCAGGATAAATTATGATTACGACAGCCGTTATATCATCAGCCTGCTGGGCCGTCGCGATGGATCTTCCCTGGTTAGTAAAGATCACCGGTACGAAAATTATTATTCTGTATCCGGTGGATGGGTGGTGAACCGTGAGCATTTCCTGAGTGGCGCAAAATGGCTGAACAACCTGAAACTGCGCGCCAGCTACGGTTTAATCGGTAACCTGGGTAGTATACCTGCCACAGCTGTTAGCCCGCTGCTGGATCCAGTGCAGGTTTACATGGGCCAAACGCCCACCATGTTAACGGGCTATGTTGCCAATACCCTGGCCAACCCCAACCTGAAATGGGCCAATTCAAGACAATCAAATTTTGGTCTCGATATTACCGTGCTTAAAAATAGGTTGTCACTGATGGCTGACTACTATATCAAAAATACCGAGAACATGCTGATGCTGGCTTCAACACCCAGCACTACCGGGGCTACCAACGGACAATATGTGAACGGCGGCACCGCACGTGACCAGGGTATTGAACTGGGACTGAATTACAATGATCATGTAGGCAAGGATTTTCAATACAGCATCAATGCATCGGTAACAACTATCAACAACAAGCTGATATCATTGCCCGGCGGTAATAAAAGCATGTCTACTTCCAATATCAATGTGAGAAGTACGCTTACACCGCTGGCGGTACAGGTTGGGCAACCGCTGTATTCTTACTACGTTATTAAAACAGCAGGTTTGTTTCAGTCGCAGGATGAAGTGAACAACTATAAAAATAAAAACGGCCAGCTGATACAGCCCAATGCCAAACCCGGTGATATGCGTTTTGTTGATGCCAATGGCGATGGTAAAATAGACAATAATGACAGGGTGATCGTAGGAAGTGCCTATCCCAAATTCAATTACAGCTTCAGTTTTAACGCCAGCTACAAAGGTTTTGACATCAATATATTCGCCCAGGGTGTAAGTGGTAACAAACTGTTCAATGCATTAAAGTATACTGCAATGAACCCCAGTATCGGTACCAATTACAATATGCTGAAAGGTATCCTGAATGCATGGACGCCTACCAATACCAACACCAATATACCGCGTGTTTCTTCCAGTGATGCCAATGGTAATTATGGCAATACATCTGACTGGTATGTTGAAAACGGTTCTTATCTGCGTATTAAGAACGTAATACTGGGATATACACTTCCCAAACAGTTAACAGATAAGGCAGGGTTAAATACCATAAGGGTATATGTTACTGCCAACAACCTGCTCACTTTTACCGGATACAAAGGTTTCGATCCTGAAGTGGGTATGGATAATTATGGTATTGACCTGGCCCGTTATCCGCAGGCAAGATCATTTATGCTGGGTCTGAACGTTAATTTTTAAACAGGTTAAACAGTACGTATGAAACCGAGTATAACACACTTGAAATTAGTTGCGCAATATTTTATATGTCTCGGCTTTATTGCTGCAACAGCAGGTTGCAATAAAAAGCTCGATATTACACCCGAGGGGTCACCTTCAACAGGCAATTTCTGGAAAACAGAGAACGACGCTATTACCGGCGCCAATGCCATGTACCAGTATTTTGATAGTGAAGATTTTTATGGCAGGGGTTTCTGGTGGTTTATCAATGCCAGTGATGATATGGTTACCGGAAGGGCTAAGGCAGAAGGGGATAATATCAAAAATTTTAATTCCACTTTTATCGGCGGTTCATATACCGAATCGCAATGGAAAATACGGTATGCTACGATCAAGTATGCCAATGATGTGATCAATCATGTACCTGCCATCACGATGAATGAGCAAACCAAAACAAGATTGATAGGGGAGGCTTATTTCCTGAGCGGCCTGATGTATTTTCAGCTGGCAGCTAATTACGGCAACAGCAAAGCCGGTGTACCCATTGCCGACCGCAATAATACAAACGATGTTAAACCTGTTCCCCGCGCAGCCAGTGTAATGGATAACTACCATTATATTGTAAGCGATCTGAAGCAGGCCGCAGCAAAGCTGTCTTATTTTTCTGATCTCAGTCCTGACCTGTATGGCCGCCCGCATAAAACGGCTGCCTGGGCTTATCTGGCTAAAACCTACCTGTATATGAAAGTGTACGATAGTGCGGCCATGTATGCCGATTCTGTTATACTGAGCAACAGGCATCAGCTGCTGACTAATTTTGCTGATGTGTTCACTACAGCAAACAACTGGTCGAAAGAATATATCTGGTCGGCTTACAGCACTGCACAGGGCCAGAGCGGCTGGGGCAGCATACTGCCCGGTGTAATGATGGAAAACAAAGGCTGGGGTAAATACAATGGCTGGGGTTATTATATGCCCACCAAAGAATTGTATAACGAATATGAAGCCGGTGACAAACGCCGTGAAGCCACTATCCTGAAACCCGGCGATGTACTGATGTATTTTGGTTCACCCATTACGTATAACGCGGGTGTATATAAAACCAATAACAGTCTTAGTGGTTACCAGTTCAATAAATACACTGAACCCTTCAGGTATGCCAATCCTGTGGGCGTATACCTGAGCCCTAATGGTGACCATCCTACCACCTCTTTATGTGTGCCCCTGCTGCGCTATGCAGAAGTGATTTTAATTAAAGCAGAGGCTTTACTCATGCAGGGTAAAAATGCCGATGCAGAACTGAACATGATACGCAAAAGGGCCTGGGGCAGTGCAGATGAAAGCCATTATCCCAGGTTGACGAATGCCACCATGGCCGATCTCAAGCATGAAAGAAGATGTGAGCTGGCAGGTGAATGGGCCGACCGCCACAGGGATCTTGTACGCTGGGGTGATGCCAAAGCTGCTTATGCCCAGCCACTGCATGGTGCCGATGGCCAGGTAGTATGGCCGGCCCGTAATTTCAATCCCGATGTAAATGATGTGTGGCCTGTGCCGCAAAGTGAAATTGACAACAGCAGTGGTGTAATAAAACAAAACCCCGGATGGTGAAATGGTAGCAGGATATAAGTAGCAAGTAGCAGGATACAAGTAGCAGGATATAAGTAGCAAGTAGCAGGATATAAGTAGCAGGAGCTATATTTTCAGCATCAGTAATTAATAGTTTATTTAACAGTGCTTCTCTCTTATATCTTGCTACCTATATCCTGCTACTTCTATCCTGCTTCCGCTAACCCGGTAGCAGGAGCTACATTCTCAGTATTAGTAATAAATAGTTTATATAACAGTGCTTCTCTTATATCTTGCTACTTGTATCTTGCTACTATCTTTATCTTTGAACACTGGTCTTAAAACAATATCATGCAAAAAATTTTCTGCTGGCTGCTGTGCTGTTATGCAACCATGGCTGTAGCGCAGCCCTATCAGTACACTACGGCCAATGCACATTCGCATAACGATTATGAGAACCCGGTTCCTTTCTGGACAGCATATAATGAAGGTTTTGGATCTATTGAAGCAGATGTGCACCTGCTGAACGACACATTGCTGGTGGCGCATGACAGGGTAGACCCTGCCAATCACCGTACGCTGGAAGCTTTTTACCTGCAACCCCTGCAGGGCTGTGTACGGAAAAACAATGGCTATCCTTATGCCGATCATACAAGAAAACTACAGCTGCTGATAGATGTAAAAACCGATTCCCTCAGCACGCTCGATAAAATCATCAGCACCATCCGCCGTTATCCCGAGCTGGCAAACAATGCCAATATCCGCTTTGTGATCACCGGTGGAAGACCTGTTCCTGAAAAATTCAGCAGCTATCCTTCTTTTATATGGTTCGATGGCAACCTGGGTGAAACCTATCCTGCCAGTGCATTGCCCCGGATCGCCATGATGAGCGCCGATTTTCATAAATATGCCACCTGGAATGGTAAAAGCAATATCCCGGCAGCAGAAGTTGCCAGGCTACAGCCGTTGATTGAACAGTCGCATGCACTGGGCAAACCGGTGCGTTTCTGGGCATCGCCCGATGTGGTGAATGCTTGGTACCAGCTGATGAAACTGCAGGTTGATTTCCTCAATACCGATCATATCACTCAGCTGTCTTATTTCCTGGGTCATCTGCCTAAAAACTCATTCCGCAACGATCAGCCTTACCGGTTGTACCAGCCAACCTATGCCAGCGATGGTACTACCCGCAAGGTAAAAAATATGATACTGCTGATTGGCGATGGTACCGGGCTGGCACAACTGTACACCGGCTATACAGCCAATCACGGGCAGCTGAATATTTTTGGCATGCGGCATATCGGTTTATCCAAAACAAGTTCTTACAACCATTATATTACTGATTCTGCACCGGGGTCCACCTCTATCGCATCCGGCGAAAAAACCAATAACCGTTTTGTGGGGGTGGATCATACCGGCAGGCCTTTGCCGCTGATACCCGATTTTCTTGCCCGTAAAAACATCCCCACCGGCCTGGTAACTGCAGGGGATGTAACAGATGCCACACCTGCCGATTTCTATGCACACCGCATGGAGCGCGACAGCTCGGTAGCTATTTTCCATGACCTGGCATCCGCACCCGTACAACTGCTGATGGGCAGCGGCAATAAAAGCTTTAACGCTTCGCTGAAGCAGGAGCTGGAAGCGCATCATTTCACCATTACCGCGTCAGTGGATAGTGTGCCTGATGCCACCACCGGCAAATGGCTGGTGATGGAACCCAGGGCCGGCCTTCCGGCAAACGGGGGCAGGGGCAACTGGCTGCAGCAGGCTTTTACCAAAACACTCAATATTCTTTCCAGGCAGAAAAAAGGCTTTTTTATAATGACAGAAGGCGCACAGATTGATCATGGCGGCCACGATAATAACCTGCCCTATGTGGCCGGTGAGGTGATGGATTTTGACCAGGTAGTGGCCAGGGCGCTCCAGTTTGCCGACCAGGATGGAGAAACCCTGGTGATTGTGACGGCCGATCACGAAACCGGTGGTCTTTCCCTGCTGGATGGTGATTATAATAAAGGATATGTAAGCGGCAATTTTTCCACCAATGACCATACGGCCATCCCGGTACCGGTATTTGCCTATGGCCCGCAGTCGCAACAGTTTAATGGGGTATATGAAAACACGGAACTGTTTGGTAAAATACTGGCTGCGATGGGGATACCCGCTAAATAAAAACTGCTTGGAAAATAAAAGGGGGAAAAGGGCTGAAAGCCTGTTCAGGCCGGTGTGATCAGCATTTTTTTGTTGTAAAAGGGGCCGAAAAGCCCGGAAAAGGCAAATTTTGACTATGTTTCAAAAAAACTACTGAAAATGGACAAGTTTTTCGTGGAAAAAAAGTCATTACCCTTACCTTTGCCGCCAAATTGGAAAATGACCGCAGCATGCACATTTTCCGGGAACCCTGTAAATTCAAAACCTTACTAAATTATATATGGCTAATAAAGGTAAGATCAAACAGATCATCGGTGCCGTGGTAGACGTGCACTTTTCCAATGACCAGCAACTGCCTGAGATTTACAACGCCCTGGAAATCACCAAACCTAATGGTGAAAAACTGGTACTGGAAGTACAGCAGCACCTGGGTGAAGACAGCGTTCGTACCATTGCGATGGACGGTACGGAGGGCCTGGTGCGCGGACTGGAAGTGGTTGATACAGGTAAAGCGATTGCCATGCCCACCGGCGAAGGCATTAACGGCCGCCTGTTCAATGTAACCGGTGATCCTATCGATGGTTTGCCTGCCATAGATAAATCCAAAGGACGTGCTATCCACGCGCTGCCTCCCAAATTTGAAGACCTGAGCACTGCGACTGAAGTACTGTTCACCGGTATTAAAGTGATCGACCTGATCGAGCCTTATGCAAAAGGTGGTAAGATCGGTCTGTTCGGTGGTGCGGGTGTAGGTAAAACCGTATTGATCCAGGAGCTGATCAACAATATCGCCAAAGGTTATGGTGGTTTGTCTGTGTTTGCCGGTGTGGGTGAAAGAACCCGTGAAGGTAATGACCTGCTGCGCGAAATGATCGAAGCCGGTATCATGAAATACGGGGAAAAATTCAAACATTCTATGGAAGAAGGTGGCTGGGATCTCAGCTCCGTTGACCTGGAAGGTTTGAAAGAATCCAAAGCAACTTTCGTATTCGGCCAGATGAATGAACCGCCCGGAGCCCGCGCCCGCGTGGCCCTGTCTGGTTTAACCATCGCTGAATATTTCCGCGACGGAGACGGTACCGGAAAAGGTAAAGACATCCTGTTCTTCGTTGACAATATCTTCCGTTTCACCCAGGCCGGTTCTGAAGTATCTGCCCTGCTGGGCCGTATGCCTTCAGCGGTAGGTTACCAGCCTACACTGGCCACTGAAATGGGTTTGATGCAGGAACGCATCACTTCTACCAAAAGCGGTTCTATCACTTCCGTACAGGCCGTATATGTACCTGCGGATGACTTGACCGACCCCGCTCCGGCCACTACTTTTGCGCACCTTGATGCCACAACGGTATTGAGCCGTAAAATTGCTGACCTGGGTATTTACCCGGCTGTGGATCCGCTGGATTCTACTTCCCGTATCCTTTCTCCTGCTATCGTGGGCGATAAACACTACGATTGTGCCAACCGCGTAAAACTGATTTTACAACGTTATAAAGAGCTGCAGGATATCATCGCCATCCTGGGTATGGATGAGCTGAGTGAAGAAGATAAACAAACAGTAGCCCGCGCCCGTAAGGTACAGCGTTTCCTTTCACAGCCTTTCCATGTGGCCGAACAGTTCACCGGTTTGAAAGGTGTGTTTGTAAGCATCGATGATACCATCCGCGGTTTCAATGCTATCATGGATGGCGAAGTGGATGAATATCCCGAAGCAGCCTTCAACCTGGTAGGCACACTGGAAGATGCTATTGAAAAAGGTAAAAAACTGCTGGCGCAAGCACAGGGATAGTAGCAGGATATTGGTAGCAGGTAGCAGGAAAGGAAAAGGCTTCCGGATGAGTTCTTTGTAGAAAGATTGCATTTTAAATGTTGTTTGTTTACATTGGTTGAAAAATAACCATATGGAAATTCACAACTTTAAAGAATTGCATGTTTGGCAAAAGTCGATTGATCTGGCTGTGCAAGTGTATGAAATCAGTGTGCTCTTTCCCAGGGAAGAGAAATTTGGCCTGGTTACACAAGCACAGCGTTCAGCCGTATCTGTTCCTTCCAATATTGCAGAAGGATGTGGCAGAATTTCAACCAGAGAATTACAGCATTTCCTCAGTGTTTCCATGGGCTCCTGTTTCGAGCTGGAAACACAGATGATCCTGGCCTGTCGCTTTGGTTATCTTACTGCCGAAAAACTACTTACATTAACGGAAACAGTATCGCAAGTTCAACGAATGTTATACGGTTTCTATAACAGCTTAAATGAAAAGTAGCAGCGGTCTAACATCCTGCTACTAAAATCTTGATACTTTGTCTATGACATTAGAGATATTAACCCCCGAAAAAAAGCTCTTCAGCGGTGATGTATTCGGTGTACAGCTGCCGGGTATTACCGGTTTGTTTGAAATACTCGATAAACATGCCCCACTGGTTAGTGCTTTAAGCAAGGGAAATGTAAAGGTGCTGAAAGATAAAAACAGCTTTATCAATTATAGCATTGAAAGCGGTTTTGTAGAAGTACTGGCTAATAAAGCAACAGTACTGGTAGAAGGCGCCGTAGCACTCGATTAAACAATATAACAGATCTGTATAGAGCCCGTTGTAACATACAACGGGCTTTTTTGTTGTGTATACAAATTATTTTTTCACAGTTTTAACTTTTATTCTAAATCTTTCTTAAAAACAAAAGGACTATGTAACCATTACCGTCGTTTTCGTTCTTATACAGCGTATAAGATTAAGGCATTGCATTTGCATCAAAAACAATGTAAAACGGTAGACATATGAGAAGTACTTTTTTACTGCTTGCCGGAATGGCTGCGCTAGCCGCAATTGGAAGCAGTTGTAACAAAGACCCTTTAGATCACATTTCACAGGAAGAATCCCGTATCTACATCACCAATTTCGATTCTACGGTTTTCAGGTACAATGGTACTTCGCCGTACAAAACCTACTCAATTTCCGATTCGGTAGCAGTGATTGACAATGGGAAAGGCAGTAAGGATGCTACACCTACCGACCAGGCATACATCGCGGCAGTAAAAAAATACATGCAGCAGGCCGGTTACCAGCTGGTTGACCGCAATGCGAATCCCGATGTGGCGATCAATGTGAACCGTATATACAACACCAGTACCGGTGTGATCAGCTATGGTGATTACTGGGATTATTACGGTGGTTACTGGGATCCTTATTACTGGGGCTATGGCGGTTATGGTTATGGCATACCCTATTATGGTTACTCGGTTTACCAGATAACAGAGGGCGCTATGTCGGTGGATATGCTGGACCTGAAAGATGCACGGTCTAAAAATAAGATCAACATTGTATGGACAGGCCTGATACGGGGCTCGGGTATTTTCAACACTTCTGTTGCCGATGCCCAGATACAAGCACTGTTTAATCAGTCACCTTATTTGAAAACCAATTAAACCCGGATATCATGAAACCAAGCATTATAAGTTATCATGCACAGGAGAATGCTGGGGCGCATCCGGCCTGCTACAGGAATAATCGCACGCAGATGAAACATAAACATATCTGGCAGGTGGCTGCTATTTGCTGTATGCTGGTAATGGCAGCCTTTTCGGCCCAGGCACAGCAGGGCGATTTGAAAGTAGACCTTTTTTATAATTACAGCAACCCATTGGGGAGTTTTAAAAGTGAATATATCTCCAACAGTTCACCCCGTGGTTTTGCGGGTGATATCATGTACAATATTGACCGCCGCTGGGGCGTAGGCCTGTATTTTGGCTACCAGGATTATTATCAGAAATACCCGCGTGCCATCTACGCACCGGATAAAAATGAAGATATTTCTGCCGTGGTTTCCAATTCTATGCAAACTGCGCCTGTATTGGCAAAAGGCATTTTCACGCCGCTGGGAAACAGCTATAGTTTCATCCAGCCCTATATTTCAGCAGGTGTAGGTGTTAACCTGATCACGTACAAACAGTACCTGGGTCAGTTTGGCAGTTCTGAATCCAATGCCAGATTTATGGCGCAGGGTGGTGTAGGTGTTCAGATACCTTTCGGGCGGTTGAGCAATGCCGGCTTAAGCCTGGGCGCAGTGTTCAACTATGTGCCCTATAACAACAATGGTATTAAAAACCTGAATTCAGTAGATTTCCAGGCGGGTGTACATTTCCCGATACGATAGTGGAATAGAATAAACAAAAAAGAGGGGCGCTTTCAAAAAGCGCCCCTCTTTTTATTATCATTAATTCAACTGGGGATCGATGGGATAAAAGATCAACTGCTCATAATCGCCGCCCATTTGTTTCAGCGCATCCTGCCAAACCTGGTTTTCATTTTGATGAAATACCAGCTTTTTGTTGCCCAGGGTGGTAAGCCAGCTTTTTTCTTCCAGTTCGCCGGCCAGCTGCCCTTCGCTCCATCCACTGTAGCCGATATAAAAACGGATATGCTGTGGTTTGATCTTATCATCGCGTATCAGGGTCACCAGTTCTTCAAAATCGCCACCCCAGTAAATACCATCAATAATTTCCAGTCCGCCTTTGATCAGGTCGGGGCGCTGGTGCAGGAAATGAACGGTATCCATTTGAACAGGCCCTCCATAAAATACCGGCAGGGTACAACCGTCCAGGTCGCTGATCAGGTCGCCGATCACTTTATTGTATTTCCTGTTCAGTACAAAGCCAAAACTGCCTTCCTGCTGGTGTTCGCACAAAAAAACCACACTGCGCATGAAGTTGGGATCCTTTAAAAAAGGATCTGCAACCAATATCAATCCGGGTGCTAGTTCAACCATATCATTAAATTACTATTTTCAATTGAATTGACACAAATTTTGAAAAGCGGCCCTGAAATCGCCGGTTCCCGTTTTTTTTCGCTCAAAATTCAGTCCATTATTGCCACCCCGGCCCGATGGGGCTCTTATAACTTGTTAATCCTTTATTTTTGGCAGCCGGAAATTCAATCTATTCCTTAGGTTTGTATCAATGAAGAAGGTTTTCCCTGTTATTGTTGTACTAATTGTGCTGTCGCTGGCAGGTATCATTATGTTCCAGGTATCCTGGCTGAAGAACCTGCTGCAGGTGCAGAAGCAGAACATATTCGACAAAGTGGACAATGCCAGTGTATCGGTGATCAGTGAACTCAGTAAAAAAGCATCCGGTTCTTTTATTCATCTGCGCAATAACCGTACTATTCCCGGGCTTCGCTTAATGCCGAATAACTATGATCTGAGCCTGGTGAACCCACCTACTATCGCACAGCACTATACAGATTTTGAAATATACGACCGGCTGAAAAAAGCATTTGACAGGAATAACCTGCATAACCTGCGTTTCGAGTTTGCCATTGTAACACCCGACCCTGACGGTGCCGGTTTTAATACAGAATTGCAATCGAAAAATTTTCTCAACGAAAGCCTGGATACCGTACACAATAACCGGCGGTTCATTCCCATTATACCGGAATCGGGAAGTGACCTGGAAGGACTGATCGCGAATGAGAACCTGGTAGTGGTGATCCCTGACGTAAAAACCCAGGTATGGAAATCGCTTACTCCGCAGATTGCGGCCGCGGCTGTTTTCATGATCATACTTGTTGCGGCATTTTACCTTACTGTTAAAACCATGCTGAACCAGAAAAAGCTGAGTGAGATTAAAAGTGATTTCATCAACAACATGACGCATGAGTTTAAAACGCCGCTGGCCACTATTTCATTAGCGGTTGATGCACTGAAAAACCAAAAAGTGCAGAACGACCAGGATAAAATGAAATATTTCAGCGGGATCATCAAGGAAGAAAATGTGCGCATGAACAAGCATGTAGAAACCATCCTGCAGGCTGCCCTGATGGAAAAACAGGAGCTGAAACTGAATATCCAGCAGTTGCATGCACATGAGATCATCAATCATGTGATGGACAATTTTGCCCTGGTACTGCAGCAGAAAGGCGCACAAACCGAGGTTTATCTCAATGCCTCCAACGACCTGATAGAAGCAGATGAAGTACATTTTACCAACCTTATTTCAAACCTGCTGGATAATGCCATCAAATATTCAAAAGACAACCTGCTGATCAAGCTTACCACGCACAGTTCAAATAAATTTTTCATCATCCGTATTGAAGACAATGGTATAGGCATGAGCAAGGAAACTGTAAAGCGGATCTTTGAAAAGTTTTATCGCGCCCATACCGGTAACCTGCACAATGTAAAAGGTTTTGGCTTAGGTATGAGTTATGTAAAAACCGTGATTGATGCACACAAGGGCCGCATTAAAGTAGATAGCACGCTTGGCAAAGGCAGTAGTTTTACGGTGGAAATGCCTTTAGTAAAATAAAAGAACACCACCAGATGGGTAACCGGGAAAAGCGCCCCGCAGGGGCGCTTTTCCCGGTTTATTTTTTCCATAAAAGGCAGCCATCTCCATAACTCAAAAAACGGAAATCGTGCCCGAGTGCATAGTCGTATATTTTTTTCCAGTCTTCACCGGTCAATGCAGCAACCAGTAGCAGCAGCGTGGATTGCGGCTGATGGAAATTGGTGATCAGCGCATCTGCAATGGTAAACCTGTACCCTGGCGCAATGATGATCTGTGTTTTAGTGATAAGCCTGTCCATGGCAAATGCTTCCATCCAGCTAAGCAATGACTGCAATACCCTGACAGGTGTATGGTCTGGTGTTTGTTCATAAGGTGTCCACTGGGTAAGATGAAGCGTTTCGGGCTGCAGCTGCGGATGCTGTAATGTGGAAAGCCCCAGCCAGTACAGGCTTTCGATGGTACGCAGTGATGTGGTGCCTACGGCCACAATGGTATTTTTGTTTTCGAGCTGTTGTATCAGCTGGCGGATGGTTGCCGCGGTAACATCAATAAATTCTGCATGCATTTCATGTTGTTCCATTGTGGTGGCTTTCACCGGTTTAAAAGTACCGGCCCCCACATGAAGCGTAACAAAACCGGAATGAACACCCTGCTCTTCCAGTTTTTGCATCAGTGCAGGTGTAAAGTGTAAACCAGCGGTGGGAGCAGCCACAGAGCCATCATGTTTTGCATAAATTGTCTGGTAACGTTGCAGGTCACTTTCTTCCGGTGCACGGTTCAGGTAAGGAGGCAGTGGGATAAGTCCGGCAAGATGCAGTAACTCTGCAAAGCTCAGGTGCTCATCATCCCAGCTGAGTGATATAAGAAAATAGTCGTTCTTTTTTTCTTTCTTATATGCAGTAAGCGTAACTGTATGTTCTGCCGTGCCAATTGTTTTTACCAGTGCTTCTTTTTTCCATTTTTTAGCGCCACCCACCAGGCATTTCCATAATACAGTGCCTTTCTGCAGCATGGCTGTAGTGATATCAGGATAAATATCTGCAGGCTCCAGGCAAAACAACTCGATAGTGCTGCCTGTTGATTTCTGAAAAAGCAGCCGTGCTTCTACCACCTTGGTATTATTGAACAGCAGCAAACTGCCTGGAGGCAGCTGCTCATCAAGATGGCGGTAACTGCTTTCACGGATGGTGCCATTGCGGTAAACCAACAGTTTACTTTGATCCCTTTCGGGCAAAGGATACCTGGCGATGCGTTCATCTGGTAAATCATAAGTATAATCGCTGATGCGCAAATGCTTGGGATGTGTGGCCATTCTGCAAAACTACGGCCTGCCGCCGAAACCAGGTATCTAATTGACCCCGCCCCATACCAATACCCCAATCCACCACCATAGAACCAACAATAAAACAATGAAACAATTGAACAATTGAACAATGAAACAATTGAACCATGGAACAATTGAACCATGGAACAATTGAACCATGGAACAATTGAACCATAAAAAACTACCCCTTCTTCCTTTTAACAATTTTCAGTCCGCTCCATTCATCCGTAACAGCACATACCTTAACATCCACCCAACCGGTGGGCAGTACCAGGCTGCGTATAGTGTTTTCTGTGATATCGGTTGATTTGCCGGCAGATTTCTTATACCAGGAGATCCAGATAATACAATCATCCTTCACCTGCTGTATCAGTTGCAAAAATTGTTCATCCAGTTGTTGCTGGCTTATGGCAAAGCAGTGCACCAGTTCGGCCTGGCTGGCTTTTGTTACCTTTTTCAGACTGATATTTTCTCCCAGCAGATTCATATAACCGGGAGGGGCCTGTAACAGCAGCAGGTGCATACCTGGTCTTAGCCCCAGTTTCTGGCTCAGCGTGCGTTCGGAATATCCGGGCATATGGGTAGTTTGGAAGAACAAGTAAGATAGGCATTTAAAAGCGGCAAGCTGATAGTTGTGAGCTGCAAGGAATTGTTTCTCGCGGAATACGCGAAAAACGCGGAACATTTTTAGGCTGTCTCATAGCTAAAAGCTCATGGCTCGCAGCTGAACGGGGCCCTGGCTAAGGCGGCAAGCTGATAGCTGTGAGCTGCAAGGAATTGTTGTCTCGCGGAATGCGCGGAAAACGCGGAACATTTTTTATGCTACTTACTACTCCGTTTCGGCCTCATAGCTGAAAGCTCATGGCTCGCAGCTATAAAAAGAGCTTTCTGATTAGTCCCTATAGATGATAAAATACGGTTACTAACATCGTTTCACTCGGTATCAACAGGTTATCCACATATTTTCACATAAAAAACACATTTCAAATCGCCTGATATGAGTGAAACCCGCCTCCGGTAAGGGTTTCATCTATTTTAACCATGTGGATAAAATAGGCGGCCCAATTTTTGGCATAAAAGTGGGAAAAAGTGTTATTTTGTGGTAATAAATGGAATTAATGAGCTAAAATCCAGTAAATGATCGGATTTCTCGGTGAATATGAAGCAACGCTCGATGCCAAAGGGCGCTTCCTTTTACCGGCAGGTTTCAAAAAACAACTGCCGGAAGGGGAGGGGCGCTTCATTATTAACCGTGGGTTTGAAAAATGTCTCACCCTGTATCCGGTACAAAGCTGGGAACCCATTTATTCCAAAATCAGCCAGTTAAACGATTTCGACCCCAAAGTAAGGGAATTCCGCCGGCAGTTTCTGGGAGGAGCTACGGAGGTGGAACTCGATACCGCGGGTCGTTTGTTGTTGCCGCCAACCCTGAAAGAGTTTGCGGCATTGTCGAAAGATATCATCCTGGTGGCCGCGACCAATAAAATTGAAATATGGGATGCTGCCAGGTACAAACAGCTCTTTGAATCATTCTCTTCCGAGGCATTCAGCAATCTTGCTCAGGAAGTGATGGGAGATAAGTTGGGTGCTTAGTGCGCAGCTGGCTGGTTGATAGCTGATGAATAGTGATTAATGGAAACGGCAGAACGCCGGTGTTGCTTATTACGATCTACGAAAAGAAATGGCCGAACAAAACGATACACAGGAAGGGGCAGAAACAGGTTATCATATCCCTGTTCTGCTGAATGAAACACTGGAAGGATTGGCGATAAAACCCGGTGGTGTTTATGTAGACTGCACATTTGGAGGAGGAGGACATAGCAGGGGCATTTTATCACAACTGAATGAAGATGGCCGGCTGGTTGCTTTTGACCAGGATGCAGATGCCCGGAAAAATTTGCCGGATGACAACAGGGTACTGTTTGTACCGCAGAATTTCAGGCACCTGCAGCGCTTTTTACGGTTATATAAACTTACAGCCGTAGATGGCATACTGGCCGACCTGGGTGTAAGCAGCCATCAGTTTGATGAAGGCACACGCGGATTTTCTACCCGCTTCGATGGTCCGCTGGATATGCGGATGGATCAGCGGCAGGAAACAACAGCCGCCACCATACTGAAAGAATATTCCGAAACACAACTGCATAAGCTGTTTGAACAATTTGGTGAGGTAACCAATGCCAGAACACTTGCCAGGCATATTGTACACCAGCGGCAACATGTAAAACTGAACAGCATAGAATCGTTCAAAGCCATGTTGCAACCGGTGGTAAAAGGTAACCCGCATAAATACCTGGCCCAGGTTTTTCAGGCCCTGCGCATAGAGGTAAATGACGAGATGGGTGCATTGAAAGATATGTTGCAGCAGGCTGTAACAGTATTGAAACCTGGTGGAAGGATCGCGGTGATCACCTTTCATTCAATAGAAGACAGGCTGGTGAAAAACTTTTTCAAACAGGGAAATACTTCAGACGAACCAGAGAATCCTTTATTACCGGTAGAGAAAAACAACCCCTTAATCGTGATCACCCGTAAACCGGTAACAGCCGGTGCGGATGAGCTGAAAAGAAACCCGCGTTCACGTAGTGCCAAACTGCGTGTGGCGGAAAGAACAGCTGAATAATTAAGGAGCTTAATGGATGAATGGCGGCGGCCAGGGAAGAACCCGTAAGCGATCATTTGCGGTTCATCGCCGGCTATTCGCGGAGGGCTTTTGATACAGAAACAAAAAAGGTAACAAAGAACTAAAACAGGTTCCTGCGCAATGAGTGAGCAGCAAACAAATACGGGCACAGGTAAAAATCCACTGAAGCGGTTGGTGAACTACCAGTGGATTGTAGGGAACATCGGGTTTTTCCTGTTTCTGGCACTCCTGGCAGTGCTGTATATCGCCAACGGCCATATGGCAGATAAAACCATCCGTGATACGAACAGAACATCAAAAGAACTGAAGGAATTACAGTATGAATATAAAACCCTGAAAAGCGAAGTCATGTTTCGCAGCAGGGAAACAGAAATAATCAGGGCGGCAGAACCATTGGGATTGAAACCGGCAGCAGAACCGCCGATGCGGATTGTATCGGAAAATACAAAGAAACAATAGAAGCAAGGTATAAATAAACGAACCTTTAAACCGTATCCGGATATATCTCCGCCTGGCAGTTAGCCAGGCAGGATGGTATCCGGCCCATGAGAACGATATCGGGAACAGAGGAAAAACCGTAGAAAGTAACTGTGGAAGTAAAACGTGATATACTGTGGCGTGTGTATATGTGCTATATAGCTGTAGCAGCAGTATCTGTGCTGGTGCTGGTGAAAGCGTTTTACATTCAGCAGGTACAGGGTAAATACTGGCGCAGCATGAGCGATAGCCTGCACCAGCGGATTGAAGAGGTGGATGCAGACCGCGGAACCATTTACAGTGAAGACGGGCAGATGCTGAGCACCAGCATTCCGCAGTTTGATGTGTACATCGATTTTGGCGCAGATGGCCTGAGAGAGAAAAGCGGCAAGCGTTTCAGGGAAAACCTCGATTCTCTGAGCTATTGCCTGGCCAATCTGTTTAAAGATAGATCGGAAGCAGGATACAAACAGTTGCTGAAAGAAGGATACCGCGAAAAGAACAGGTATTTTCTGCTGAAGAAAAAAATGGGTTTCAGGGAATATGAGCAGCTGCGCAGTTTTCCCCTGGTGAGGCAGGGTAAAAATAAAAGCGGTTTTATTGCCGAGGTACGCAGTATACGCCTGAACCCCTACCAGATGCTGGCATTCCGCACCATAGGGCTCGACAGGGATTCTTTCAAGGTGGGGCTTGAGATGACCTATGACAGCGTACTGCGGGGTGTTAAAGGGAAAAGACTGGTTCGCTATATAGCCGGTGGTGTAAGTGTACCAGTGGACGATGATATGCAGGTTGAATCGGAGAACGGAAAAGATATTGTTACCACGTTGGATGTACATATTCAGGATATCGCGGAAAATGCATTGATGAACGCCATGGTGAAAAGCGAATCACAAAGCGGTACCTGTGTTGTGATGGAAACCCAGACCGGTAAAATTAAAGCAATAGCCAACTTGGGGCGCCGCCCGGACGGCAGTTATTTTGAAGACCTGAATTATGCGTTGCGTACAACAGAGCCAGGCAGTACCATTAAACTGGCCACACTGATATCTGTGCTGAGCGAAGGTGGTTCAACAGTGAACGATATGGTAGAGGTAGGCAGCACCGGCAGTGCATATGTAGGCGTACGTAATGTGAATGAAGCAGAGGTGATGCCCAAACCGGTTATGACAGTGAGAGAATGTTTTGCACACAGCTCCAATGTAGGTATGAGCAAAATCGCTTATAAAACTTTTGCCGCACATCCCGACAGGTTTTTAAAATACCTGCACCAGCTGCGGATGGATACGGCAACAGGCGTAGATCTTTTAGGTGAGGAAAGACCCAGGCTGCCACGGATGGGCCGGAGCGTTGAAGGATTGCATGCCATGGTGACCATGAGTTTTGGTTATGCTATACAGGTAAGTCCGTTACAAACTTTAACCCTGTACAATGCCATTGCCAACAACGGTAAAATGATGAAGCCTTACCTGGTGAACAGCGTACAGAACGACGGCGTAACGGTAAGACAGTACCTGCCCACTGTAGTGAAAGAAAGCATTTGCTCACCTGAAGTGGTAAAAGCAGCACAGGAATGTATGCGGGCTGTGGTTACAGAGGGTACTGCAAAAGCCATTTTTAAGAACACCCCGTATACTGTTGCCGGCAAAACAGGAACTGCGCACGTCGCAGATGGAAAGTACGGCTACAATGATGGTGTGTACCAGGCCACTTTTGTAGGTTATTTCCCGGCCGAAAAGCCGCAGTTCACCTGCATTGTGGTAATCAAAACAAAGCCTTTTGCTGCGATACACTATGGCGGTTCACTATCAGCCCCGGTGTTCAAGGAAATTGCCGACAGGTTGTATGCCATGTATGTAAAGCAAAGCACTGTACCCGCATTGTATGCCGGTACAACGAGGCCCGACAGCAGCTGGTACAGCTATACAGGCATACGCAAGGAAGTGAGATCGCTGTTCAGCACGCTGCAAATACCTTATACCGATTCATCGGTTGGTAATGGCGAGTGGGTAAAAGTGTATAAGAAGCCAGGTGCACCGGGCATAACAGGCTACCCGATAGGCGGCGGAAGGCAAATGCCTTCACTCACCGGGCTGGGCATAAAAGATGCCATATATGCCTGTGAAAACATGGGACTGAAAGTAAATATAAAAGGTAGGGGAAAAGTGATTGCACAGTCGGTTGCGGTAGGACAGCCGGTGACCAAAGGACAGCAGGTTAGTATTCAGTTAAATTAAACAAAACACCCACTTCTGCAGAAGGGAAAGCGCATGGCCATATTACAAGACATATTATATAAAGTACCGTTACTGTCTGTTAACGGTGCAACGGATATCACTGTAACAGGTATACAGATCGATTCAAGAAAAGCAGGCAAGGGATCGGTATTCGTGGCCATACGCGGGGCACAGACCGATGGCCACCAGTTCATTGACAAGGCGGTTGCCCAGGGTGCAGATGCTGTGGTATGTGAAGAACTGCCTGCCTCACTACAGCCCGGTGTTACATATGTACAGGTAAAAAATACGCATGAGGCAGTGGCTTATATGGCCCATCACTTTTATGGTGAGCCCTCAAAAAAAATAAAACTGGTGGGTGTTACCGGTACCAATGGTAAAACCACTATTGCAACAGTACTGTATAAGCTGTTCAGCGAGCTGGGGTATACCTGCGGGCTCATCAGCACGGTAGAAAACCATATCGGCAAAACGGTGGTGCCTGCCACGCATACCACACCAGATGCCGTTAGCCTGAACGCCCTGCTGAAGCAAATGGCAGACGCCGGATGTACACATGTGTTTATGGAATGCAGCAGTCATGCCATACACCAGCATCGCATAACAGGTTTGCATTTTGCCGGTGCATTGTTCAGCAACATTACACACGATCACCTGGATTACCATAAAACCTTTGAAGAATACATCCGTGTTAAAAAAAGCTTCTTCGACGGGCTTACGGCAGATGCATTCGCTATTTCAAACCTTGATGACAAAAGGGGAACAGTGATGCTGCAAAACACGGCAGCAAAAAAATATTACTACAGCCTTAAAACCATGGCTGAGTTCAAGGGCAAGATATTGGAGAATGCACTGACAGGACTGGTGATGACGGTGAACGATAAGGAAGTGCATTTCAGGTTGATTGGAGAATTCAATGCATACAACCTGCTGGCAATATATGGTGCGGCTATTTGCCTGGGCGAGAAAACCGATGAAGTGCTGCGTATACTGAGTATGCTCACAGGTGCTGAAGGTAGGTTTGATTATGTTATCAGCAACGACCGCATCATTGGTATCGTGGATTATGCACATACACCCGATGCCCTTGACAATGTACTGGCCACCATAAAAAAACTGCGCAAAGGCAATGAACAGGTGATCACAGTAGTGGGCTGCGGAGGCGACAGGGATAAAACCAAAAGACCTATTATGACGCAGGTGGCCTGTACGCTGAGTGATAAAGTGATACTGACCAGCGATAATCCGCGCACAGAAGACCCGCTGGCAATACTGGCCGATATGGAAGCAGGCCTTACAGCTGCAACAAAGCGCAAAGCGATCACCATCGCTGACCGCAGGGAAGCGATCAAAACAGCTGTAACCCTGGCAAATAAAGAAGATATCATCCTGGTAGCGGGAAAAGGACATGAAAAATACCAGGATATCAACGGTGTGAAACACCCTTTTGATGATAAAGCAGTTTTGAACGAGATGTTTGCACTGCTGGGAAAATAACGGTGCTGAATAAAATTGGGACAGCACAAGTGTGCGACGCAAGGGACGGTGAAGGATGGAAAAAAGCTGAACTCCCAATGCACCCGGATAAAAGAAAAAGGCAGCAATGCCTGTGGCCGGCGGCTGAGAAAACAAAGAGAGACCATTGACAAACTATGCTATATTATTTATTTACCTGGCTGAAACAAGAATTTAACCTGAGCGGTGCGGGTTTATTCCAGTTTATCACTTTCCGCGCTGCAATGGCGATTTTATTGTCATTGGTAATTGCAACGGTATACGGCAAACGGATCATCAATTTTCTCAAACGCAGGCAGATCGGTGAAACCGTTCGCGACCTGGGACTGGCCGGCGAACAGCAGAAAAAAGGAACACCTACCATGGGCGGCATTATTATCCTGCTGGCGATACTGATACCTACCCTGCTGTTTGCAGACTTAAATAAAGTGTACATCCGGTTAATGATATTATGTACGGTTTGGCTGGGGATGATCGGGTTTCTGGATGATTATTTCAAAATAAAAGCACGCAAAAAAGCACAAGCAAAAGGCGAGAAATACCAGAAGAAGGATAGCGACGGACTGGCAGGAGTTTCCAAGATCATAGGGCAGATCGGTTTGGGTATCATCATTGGCGCTACCCTGTATTTCAATGACAGCGTGGTAGTGGAAAGGGAAATTATCACCGACCAGAATGCAAGCGCGGCGATACATCCCGGTGACAGGAAGCTGAATGAGGTGACCAGGAAAATAGACGGGCAGGACAGGCGGTTCGCACGGGTGAAAACACCGATCACCACCATCCCGTTTGTAAAAAACCATGAGTTCAATTACAGCAAGCTGATCAGCTGGATGGGGCCATGGGCCGAGCAGTACACCTGGGTGATTTATATACTGATCGTCACTTTCATTGTCACGGCAGTATCGAACGGCGCCAATATCACAGACGGGCTCGACGGGCTGGCTGCCGGTGTAAGCGCGATCATTGGGGCGGCCATCGGTGTGTTTGCTTATGTAAGTGGTAACTACAGGATAGCCGATTACCTGAATGTGATGTATATACCCAACCTGAGCGAGATGGCCATTTTTATCGGTGCCTTTGTAGGAGGTTGTATCGGCTTTCTCTGGTACAATGCTTACCCGGCGCAGGTGTTCATGGGCGATACAGGCAGCCTGGCATTAGGCGGTATCATCGCCTCGCTGGCCATCATTATCAGAAAGGAATTGCTGATTCCTATTTTTTGCGGTGTGTTCCTGGTGGAAGAACTGAGTGTGATTATCCAGGTGAGCTATTTTAAATACACCAAAAAGAAATATGGGGAAGGAAAGCGGATATTCCTGATGAGCCCCCTGCACCATCATTACCAGAAAAGGGGATTTCATGAAAGTAAAATAGCTGTGCGTTTCTGGATCGTGACCATACTGTGTGTTGTAAGTTCTATCATCACTTTAAAAATACGGTAACAGGTATGGCGCATAAAATGGTGATACTGGGGGCCGGTGAAAGTGGTATCGGTGCGGCCATCCTGGCAAAACAACAGGGTTATGATGTGTTTGTAAGCGATGGCGGCAGTATAAAAGAAATTTACAGGAATGAACTGATAAAACAGGCTGTTGAATTTGAAGAAGGCAGGCATACCGCAGAAAGAATACTGGCAGCGGATGAAGTGATGAAAAGCCCCGGTATACCCGAGAAAAATGATATGGTGAAGCAGATCAGGGCTAAAGGGATACCGGTGATCAGTGAAATAGAGCTGACTTACCGTTTCAAGGGCAACAGTAAAATAGTAGCGATCACCGGCAGCAATGGCAAAAGCACCACTACCTCGCTGATCTACCATATCTGCAGAACGGCAGGGATGGATTGCGCGCTGGTTGGCAATATCGGGTATTCATTTGCCCGGCAGGTGGCTGAAGAACCGAAGTTATTGTATGTGGCAGAGATCAGCTCTTTTCAGCTGGATGATATTAAAGATTTTAGACCGGATATAGCAGTACTGCTGAATATTACAGAAGATCACCTGGACAGGTACGATTATAAGTTTGAGAATTATATAAACAGCAAATTCAGGATAATAGAGAACCAGACAAAAGACGATTATTTTATTTACTGTGAGGATGATGAAGTGATCATGAACCATTTAAAACATATATCCCTCAATACTAACCCATTGCCATTTACTATGAAACACGAAGTTAAAAAAGGAGCCAGCATTAAAGGAGACCAGATGATGCTACGGGTACAGGAAGAACGAGTAAGCATGAGTATTTATGATTTTGCTTTGAAAGGAAAACACAACCAGTACAACACTATGGCAGCAGGAATTGCAGGCGCTTCCCTGGGTATAAGGAAAGAAAAAATAAGAGAAGCTGTCAAAACATTTGAAAGCCTGGAGCATCGGATGGAGCATGTGGCCACTGTAAGAGGCGTTGAGTTTATCAACGACAGCAAAGCCACCAATGTGAACAGTACCTGGTATGCCCTGGAAAGCATGAGCAAACCCACCGTGCTGATACTCGGTGGTACCGATAAGGGCAATGATTATACCCTGCTGGAAGACCTGGTGAAGGAAAAAGTAAAGGCGATCGTGTGCATGGGGCTGGATAATAAAAAGATCCATGACGCTTTTGAAAGCATGGTGCCTAAAATGGTAGACACCAAAAGCGCGCAGGAGGCTGTACAGGCCGCTTTTGAGCTGGCAGAAAAAGGATCTGTGGTTCTGCTGAGCCCTGCCTGTGCCAGTTTCGACCTGTTTAAAAATTATGAAGACAGGGGCCGGCAGTTCAAGCAGGCTGTAAAAGATCTATAACACAAAGCATACACTGCCCGCAAGGCAGGCAAGCTGACCTGCTTTACAATACTAAAGGATGATGATGAACGAAACCTCAGATAAATTATTCTCACAATTCCCTTCTATGGAAGGGGCAGGAGGCCGCTTGTTGAATAAAACCAGCGGCGACCGCTTTATCTGGGGTATTGTAATACTGCTGGCACTGGTGTCATTGCTCGTGGTATATAGTGCAACAGGATCGCTGGCATACAAAATGTACAAAGGCAATACAGAGGTATACCTGTTTAAACAGCTGTCGTTTATTGTACTGGGTATTTTGCTGATCTATTTTTTACACCGGGTCAACTACACCATTTATTCAAGGGTGGCCATGATCTTGTTCCTGATATCGGTGCCGCTGCTGGTTTATACCCTGTTTTTTGGTGCCAGGATCAATGAAGGAAGCCGGTGGATCAAACTACCGGTGATCAATATGACCATACAAACCAGCGACCTGGCCAAGCTGGCGCTGTTTATGTATTTATCGCGGCAACTGAGCAAGAAGCAGGCAGTGATCAAAGATTTTAAGAAAGGGTTTTTACCTGTGATTATACCCGTGGCCATTACCTGTGTGCTGATTATGCCGGCCAACTTGTCCAACGCACTGCTTACAGGGGCTACTTCCCTGTTATTGCTGTTTATAGGAAGGGTGAATGTAAAACATATACTGCTGGTAATAGGGGTGGCACTGATACCGATACTGATCATTGTAAGCGTGGCAGTGACCACCTACGATGGAACGAAGAAAGAAGAACTGAAGCATGAAAATGTAAAAGCACCCGCCCAGGACAAATCGCATGCTTTTGGCAGGTTTGGTACCTGGGTACGAAGGGTACAGGATTTTATTTATGCCAAGGATGAGGAAGTGCCTTACCAGGTACAACAGGCAAAGATAGCCATCGCCAACGGCGGGGTGTTGTTTGGCCTGGGACCCGGTAACAGCCAGCAACGTAATTACCTGCCGCAGGCTTACAACGATTTTATTTATTCAATTATAATAGAAGAGTATGGTTTGCTGGGAGGAGCATTTATCGTGTTTATCTACCTGATATTCCTGTTCCGCTGTATCAGGATTTTCAGGCGGTGTCCCTATGCGTTTGGCGCATTCCTGGCACTGGGGCTCAGTTTTACACTGGTGATACAGGCATTGGCCAATATGGCGGTGAATGTAAACATCGTGCCGGTAACAGGGGTGACCCTGCCGCTGGTGAGCATGGGTGGCAGCTCGTTCCTGTTCACCTGCGCATCGGTAGGTATTATCCTGAGTGTGGGCCGCAATGTAGAACAGATGGAAGGACGTACGGAAGACAGAACTGCCGCAGTGCAAACTGCACAGGCTGCATAAAGATGAAGAGGCTTTACAGAGGGCACCAGTGCAGTTCGCAGTTAATAAAGAATACTTAACCGTTCATCGCGGTTAAACATATATATGAAAAAAATTATCATAGCCGGCGGAGGAACCGGTGGGCATATATTCCCTGCCATAGCTATCGCTAATGCACTCAAACTGCAGCAGCCGGATATCGCACTGCTGTTTGTAGGGGCAAAGGGAAAAATGGAAATGGAAAAAGTGCCGCAGGCAGGATATGAGATCAGGGGAATTGATATTGCGGGGCTTAACAGGAGTTCTTTGATAAAAAACCTGGGACTGCCATTTAAACTGGTAAAAAGTTTTTACCAGGTAAAAGCCATCATGCAGGCATTTAAACCAGATGCCGTGATCGGTGTGGGGGGGTATTCCAGCTTCCCCGTATTGCGGTATGCACAGCGGAAAGGCATACCCAGTTTTATTCATGAAAGCAATTCGTTTGCCGGTAAAAGCAATATACTGCTGGGTAAAAAGGCGGTAAAGATTTTTGTAGCGAGTGAGGGCATGGAGAAATTTTTTCCTGCCGGTAAGATCATCCTTACCGGTAACCCGGTACGTAAATCCATTGTACAATCGCAGATCACCAAACAGGAAGCCCTGCGCTATTTTGGATTGGAGGAAAACAAAAAAACCATACTGGCTATTGGCGGTAGCCTGGGCGCAAGAAGTATCAATGAAGTGATCGCCTCGCATATCCGCGACCTGGTACCGCTTAACCTGCAGCTGATATGGCAAACAGGTAAAACAACGGCAGAGGCGTATATACAGCGTGGCAAATCGGCAGAGAATGTTTGGGTGAACGATTTTATCGTGGATATGGATAAAGCTTATGCTGCAGCTGATGTGGTTATTTCCCGGGCTGGTGCAATGTCGGTTGCTGAATTGTGTGTGGCGAAAAAACCGGTGGTGTTTGTACCCTTCCCCTTTGCAGCGGAAGATCACCAGACCGTAAATGCCAGATACCTGGTAAACAGGGATGCAGCGCTGATGGTGAAAGATGAAGAAGTGCAGGCTAAACTGTTCCCGACCATCACCCGGCTGGCTATGGACGACGCGCAGCAACACAAGCTGAGCAGCAATATTGCAAAGCTTGCCATCACCAATGCCGATGAAGTGATTGCAAAAGAAGTATTAAACAGTATCGGATAAAAACGAAAAGCCCGGACTGAAACAGTAATGGACAAACTGAACAACATACAGAAGGTTTATTTCGTAGGGATAGGCGGTATCGGTATGAGTGCACTGGCCAGGTATTTCCGTTCAAAAGGTGTAGAGGTAAGCGGTTATGACAGAACACCGACACCTTTAACAGAGGAGCTGCAGCGCTCCGGTATCCAGGTACATTATGAAGAAAATGTACACCTGGCACCCAAAGATGTAAACCTGGTCGTATACACACCGGCAATACCCGCAGGTAATACTGAACTGCAGTATTACAGGGAAAACGGGTATGAAGTGGTAAAACGCAGCGATGTGCTGCAATGGATAACAGAAAGCTCTTTTAATATATGTGTTGGCGGCACGCATGGTAAAACCACTATCACCACCATGATTGCCCATATCCTGCGGCACAGCGGTTATGGCTGCAATGCGTTTCTGGGAGGCGTGGCAGTGAACTATGGTACCAATTTCTGGCCAAGCGACCGTAATGTGGCCGTTGTGGAAGCAGATGAATATGACCGCAGTTTTTTGAAACTGGTACCCGATATCGCGGTGATCACCGCAATGGATCCTGATCACCTGGATATTTACGGTACACCTGCCGAAGTGGAAAATGCATTTGTGCAGTTTTCGCAACGCATCAAAAAGAATGGTTGCCTGGTAAGCAAATATGGATTGAGCAGGGATAAAGAGCTGAAAGCCGATACGCATTTCAGGTATCATCTTGATAATACGGATGCAGATGTATATGCCTCCGGTATCCGGGTTGAAAATGGTGCTTACCTGTACAATGTGGTGAGCAGGCACTGGGTAATAAAAGATGTGCTGCTGCATATGGGCGGGCTGCACAATATTGAAAACAGTGTTGCTGCTATTGCGGTAGCCAAATACATGGGCATTAACGATGAACAGATCAAAGCGGCTGTTGAAGATTTTGAAGGTGTAAAAAGACGGTTTCAGTACATACTGAAATCATCAGGTATACATAATAGCGGCGGTGTGGTGCTGATCGATGATTATGCCCATCATCCCGCCGAACTGGAAGCGCTGATCAAGGGGGTTCGAAGCCTGTATGGTTCGCAAAAATGTACAGTTGTTTTTCAGCCCCACCTGTTCAGCCGTACGAAAGACCTGGCAAAGGAATTTGCCCAAAGCCTTGACCTGGCAGATGCGGTAGTGCTGCTGCCCATCTATCCGGCAAGAGAGCTGCCTATGGAAGGGGTAAGCAGTGCACTGGTACTGGAGCAGATGAAGTTGCAGGATAAACGCATACTGGATAAAAATGCGTTGCTGCAATGGCTGCACACAGAAAAACCAGGGCTGGTGGTAATGGCAGGCGCAGGTGATATTGATGCATTGGTGCAGCCGGTAAAAGAAATTTTGTTAAGCAACAGCGAATAGCCGCATGTGGAAAAAGCGCATACAAACAATAGGATGGTATACACTGGCATTACTGATGCTGGCGCTGCTGGTAACGGCCATGCAGAAAAAAGACCATGCTGTTTGCAAAGACATCCGGGTAGAGATTGAAGGGGCACAGGATCATGTGTTCGTTGATGAAAAGGATATACTGAACATACTGAAGCGGAATGGTGCGGCCACAGGCTCTGTACTGGCGGATGTGCCGCTGCGCAGGCTGGAAACGCTGCTGGAAAAAGATCCCTGGATCAGGCAGGCCGATTTGTTCTTTGATAATAACCAGGTATTACAGGTGAAAATCCAGGAAAGCGAACCGCTGGCAAGAATATTCACCCTGCAGGGTAATTCGTTCTACATTGACAGCAGCGGCCAACGGCTGCCGCTGAGCGATAAGCTGTCAGCACGGGTACCGGTGATCACTTCATTCCCGTCTGACAAAAGCAGGCTGTCTGGACCAGACAGTGCCGTGCTGCAGGATGTAAAGCATATTGCCCGGTTTATCCGGAGCGATTCTTTCTGGATAGCACAGGTAGGGCAAATTGATATTACACCGCAACGTACATATGAAATGATCCCTGTGCTGGGAAACCAGGTGGTGAGGTTAGGTGATGCAACAGACCTGGACAAAAAATTCGACCGCTTGTTCAGCTTTTACAAACAGGTTTGGACAAAAGCCGGTTTTGAAAAATATGAGACCATCGATGTGCAATACAATGGCCAGGTGGTAGCCATACGGAAAGGAACAGGAAGGCCGCTGATGGATTCTGCCAGGGCTATGCAGATGCTCAGCAGCAGTGTAACAAGGATGAATGCGGCTATTCAGGATTCAGGCAGTAACAGGGCGGCGATAACACCGTCTTTAACTGTGCAGAGAGATAGTACGGCTGCAGTAAAGCCACCGGTGAAGCGGCCTGTAACAAGGCCGGTAAGCAGAACAGTGCAGCCCGCGCGAACACCGGGTAAGCAGGTGCTGCACAGCAGAACACAACCCAGGGCGGTAATGCCCAGGAAAGTAAAAAGATAAAATACGAAAAAGATAACCTGGGAAATTCATAAACAACAGATTCTATAACACAACAAACAACTAAAACACATATCTATGAACCCGAATGAAGCACCCATCATTGTGGGTCTGGACATTGGAACAACGAAAATTGCTGCCATTGCCGGACGAAAAAATGAATACGGCAAGCTGGACATCCTGGGCTTTGGCCGCGCCAACAGCAGCGGCGTACAGCACGGGCAGGTATTGAACATTGATCAAACCATCAAAGCCATCCAGCAGGCATTGCTCAACTGTTATGAGAGTAATCCTGACCTCGAAATCAATGAAGTGTATGTAGGCATTGCCGGTCATCACATTAAAAGCCTGCAAACACGCGGCGACATTGTAAGGCAGGATTCTGAAATTGAAATCCAGCGCTGGGAGATAGAACAGCTGATAGACAACCAGCGTAAAACATTTATTCCCGCAGGAGATCAGATCATTGATGTGATACCCCAGGACTTTCATGTGGATAATTTCCAGAATATTAAAGATCCTGTAGGATATAATGGCGTGAAAGTTGGTGCCAATTTCCACATCATCACCGGCGACAGGAACGCGATACGCAATATCAACCGCGCAGTGGAAAGAAGCGGGCTGAAAACAAAAGACCTCGTGCTGCAGCCACTGGCTTCGGCTTCTGCAGTAATGGGTGAAGTGGATATGGAAGCAGGTGTGGCTATCCTCGACATCGGCGGTGGCACTTCTGACCTGGCAGTTTTTTATGAAGGCATCCTGAAGCATACAGCCGTGATCCCTTTTGGTGGTGAAAATATCACCAACGATATCCGTATGGGACTGGGTGTACTGAAAAGCCAGGCAGAAGCGATGAAAGTGCAGTTTGGCAGCGCGCTGGCCGATGAAGCCAAAGCCAATGCTTTTATTACCATCCCGGGATTAAAAGGCATGCCTGCCAAAGAGATCAGTGTAAAAAACCTGGCTAATATTATCCAGGCCAGGATGAGCGAAATACTCGATTTTGTAACCTATCACCTGAAACAGGTAGGGCTCGACAGCCGTGTACTGAACGGTGGTATCATACTCACCGGGGGCGGCTCACAGCTGAAACACCTGATACAGTTAACTGAATATGTTACCGGCCTGAATGCACGCATTGGCTATCCCAATGAACATCTTGCCGCCAATCATATCGATGAGCTTAAAAAGCCCATGTATTCAACCTGTATCGGTTTAATATTAAAAGGCTATAGTGATTACGAACACAAACGGAAGGAATTTGAAAACCGTTTTGTAAAAGTAGAGGTGCCTGAAAGTTTGCGGAAAGAAGATATACCCGAAACCGCTGCCAGGGAAACTGCTGTAGCCGAAAGCGTGGATGTTCGGAAAAGAAGAGGCATCAATAGTTTCTGGGACAAGTTTAAAGATGGTATCATCGACTTGTTCAAAGAAGAGGGTGATCATGAAATGAAGTAAAATGAAACGGATTTCTTTGACCCTGGCCTGATAAAATCTACTTACTTACTAATCCAAATTATAAAATTCGAGACTATGATACACTTTGATCTGCCTAAGCAAAAATCATCTATCATCAAGGTACTTGGTGTGGGTGGCGGAGGAAGCAATGCAGTAAACTACATGTATGCGCAGGACATTGAAGGCGTTGACTTCATCATCTGTAATACAGATGCCAAAGCTTTGGAACAAAGCAAGGTGCCCAATAAAATACAGCTCGGCCCCCATCTTACACAGGGATTGGGTGCCGGTGCCAACCCTTCTGTTGGTAAACAGGCCACAGAAGAATCGCTGGAAGAAATTAAACGCATACTGGAGGTAAATACCAAAATGGCATTTATCTGCGCCGGTATGGGTGGTGGAACTGGAACCGGTGGCGCGCCCATCATCGCTAAAATATGCCGCGAACTGGGTATACTCACCGTGAGTATTGTAACCACACCATTTGGCTTTGAAGGTCCTCGCAGGCACCAGCAGGCCGAACTGGGTATTAAAGAACTGGAACCATATGTAGATACACTGCTGGTGATCAGCAATGATAAACTGCGTATGCAGTACGGTAACCTGAAGATGAAGGAAGCCTTTGGCAAAGCAGATAATGTACTGGCAACTGCAGCCAAGTGTATCACGGATATCATTAACAGCCGCGGTCATATCATTGTTGACTTTGCCGACGTTTGTACGGTGATGAAAAATGGTGGCGTGGCTATCCTGGGCAGCGCTTCTGTAGAAGGCGAAGACAGGGCACAGCGTGCTATTGAAGAGGCATTGAACTCACCGCTGTTGAATGACAACGATATCCGCGGCGCCAAATGGATACTGATCAATATTAACAGTACCGAAGGCGAACACGAGTGCACCATGGATGAGCTGGAGATCATCAATAATCACCTGCGCATCCAGGCCGGCGAAAATACCGATGTGATCGTAGGCATGGGATACGACAATACACTCGACCGCAAGATCGGCATCACACTTATTGCAACAGGTTTTGAACACAAAGACCCTTTTACAAAAGCTGCGCAGGTAGTGAAGGAACAACCGGCCAAGGAAGAGAAGATCGTGATGACACTGGGTATTGAAGGAGAAGAAAAAAAACTGTACCAGGCCCAGCAATCACTGCCTTTTGAAGACAAAGATCCTTTTGCACCCCGCCTCTCAGCTGATGTGCAGGAGCATAAAACCGTATTTGTTTCCAAACCGGTGATAGAAGAAGCCAAAATGCCTGAACCTGTACAGGGGCCTGATGGTTCTTTGCATTTCGAGCTGTCAACAGAGATCAGTCATCCTGCACAGCCGGTAAAAGAAGAACCCAAGCCTGCCGAACCGCAGATGCAGTATGTGGAAAAACCTGTTGCCAGTTCAAACACAGGCAGCACCGGCGGTTTTTTAAGCAAACCGGTGAATATTTATGCTGAACCCAAACCGGCTCAGCCGCAGATGCAGCAGCCTGTTCAACAACAGGTACAACAACCGGTTCAACAACAGGTACAGCAGCCTGTTCAACCGCAGGTGCAACAGCCTGTTCAGCAAACGCCCCCTGTACAGCCGGTACAACAGGAAATACCCAAACCGGTAATGAAACCAAAGGAAACAGCGCAGGAAGAAAATATCGAGTTCCAGCTGGTGATTAAAGATGATGCGGGTAATGCACCGGCAGCGCAACCCATTAGCTCCATGGATATCCAGGATGAAGAGGAAGACCAGAAAAGGCGTGCTGCAGAGCGTATTCAAAAACTGCGCAATCTTTCTTTTAATATGAATGCAACCGATAATAACAACGAATTTGAATCGGTGCCGGCCTATATCCGCCGCAATATGGACCTGTTTGGCAATACACTCACCTCTGTTGAAAATTTCTACAGCAAGTACACAGTGAAAACAGATGAGAACAATGAAACCAAGATCTCTACGATCAATACATTCTTAGACGGGAAAAAGCCTGATTAATCGGTTCAAAGATCACTTAGTGTTTTTAGTTGTTGTTTCCCCCCGGTTTCCCGGGGGGATTTTTTTGTGTCTGAACATCCGGAGGGTGATGCCTGGCATAAAAAAAATCAATTCAGTAAAAGGTGCCGTATACGCAGCGCTGCTGCCGTTTTCTTTGAAATGAATAATTAAGCACCTTTAAGGATGTGCAGACACTGCATGAACACCTTCCTCAAATTCTTCCAGCATTTTTTTATTAAATGCATCCAGGTCTTTGGGTGTACGGCTGCTTATCAAGCCATTATCCACCACTACTTCTTTATCTACCCAGTTGGCGCCGGCATTCTCCAGGTCGGTACGGAGAGAAGGATAAGAGGTGAGCTGCTTTCCCTTCACAGCACCTGTTTCTATCAGCAGTTGCGGGCCGTGACAGATAGCCGCCACCGGTTTGCCACTGTCTATAAACTGCCTGGTAAAATTGATGCTGGTTTTATTTAAGCGCAGCTGATCAGGATTCAACACGCCACCCGGTAAAACCAGTGCATCATAATCATCTGCCGATGCCTGCTCAACCTGTACATCAACCGGCAGTTCAATGGACCAGTGGTCCCGGTCCCATGCTTTTACTTTTTCTTTCTGTGGTGAAACAATGTCTACCCTGGCACCTGCCGCTTCCAGCGCTTTCTTCGGGCTGGTCAGTTCAATTTCTTCAAAGCCATTCTCGGTAAGAATGGCGATCTTTTTACCATTAAGGTTTGCCATAGAAAAGAGTTTTAATAAACGATACCTGCATAACCCCAAAATCCGGGCCTGTGATAAAAGTCCGGGCCATTGTACAGATAAGCCATGAACATACACTGGTGCTGGTTTGAGGCAACAACCAGCGGTGTTGAATACAGGAACGGTTGAGCAAAAAAATCAACACCGGCCACCGTTTTCAAAACAGGGTGTCAAACATGCTTAGAGGTGTACCATACTATTTTGTCAGATGCTTATTATCTTGCTATAAAAACAAGCTATGGCTACGGTAATGATCGCAGGCGGAACAGGGATGATTGGTAGCAGGTTGGCACAACTGCTCAGGGATTTGCAGTATGATATCATCCTGCTCAGCAGACAGCCGCATGCCATACAAGCCAATGGCATCCGGTATGCCCGCTGGGATATTGCTGCCGGTACCATCGACCAGCAGGCATTATCCCAGGCTGATTATATTATCCACCTGGCAGGTGCCAATGTGGGGGAGAAACGCTGGAGCAAAGCAAGAAAAAAAGAAATTTTAGACAGCCGTGTACAAAGCTGCGCTTTACTGGCCAGGGCGTTGCAACAGCAACCACACCAGGTAAAAGCCGTTATTGCAGCTGCTGCCATCGGCTGGTATGGCAGGGATACCATGTTAAGCAGGCAGCAGGGGTTTCTTGAAACAGATGCGCCTGCCACCGATTTTCTGGGTGATACCTGCAGGCAATGGGAAGCTGCTGCCGATTTGATTGCTGCCACCGGTGTTCGTTTGATAAAACTGCGCACCGGTATTGTGCTCAGTAATGAAGGTGGTGCATTTCCCCGCTTTAAACAGCCTGTAAAAACAGGTGTGGTACCGGTGCTTGGCTCCGGCGAACAGGTGATCAGCTGGATACATATAGATGATCTCTGCCGCATGTATATATATTGCATCGGGCAGGCACAGCTGAATGGTGTATACAATGCTGTGGCACCTGCACCCGTGTCAAACAAACAGCTGATGATGCAGCTGGCAACCAGGATGCGCGGTAAAAATTTTATACCGGTTCATGTACCGTCTTTTATACTGAAGATGATGCTGGGCGAAATGAGCATCGAAGTGCTGAAAAGCGCCACTGTATCGGCAGAAAAAATAAGGCAAAGCGGTTTCCGTTTTACCTATCCTTCATTTGAAGCCGCATTGTCTCAATTGCTGGGTAAATAAAAAACAGGGGGAGTGCCTGTCTATAAGTCCTGCGTTTCAAATTTCTTTTTGCAGATCACGAAATAAGCCGCCAGGTAAATTGCAGCGGTAATGCCCAGTGCAATGGGAGACGGCCTGTGCACATACTGGTTAACAATATTTCTGAAAAAGGGAAATGGTATCAGGCTGTCTGTAGATTCAAGCGGGAGAAAATAACCGGCAGGATGTGCATATTTATTCAGTATACCCGCCAGCATATTTTCGAGCACCACCGCGTACACGAAAAAAAGGCCAATAGCAATACCCGACCGTTTCAGCAATAAGCCGAACAATAAAGCAGCGCTGGTATAGCTGAGTGCCTGCACAAAAAAATAACCGATGTACCCCAACCCATGAAAACTGAAACTACTTTCGCCTTCCGCCAGTCCGAAGCATATGGCGATAAAAAAAACGATCAGTGTAGATGCAAGGGCGATGATAGACACCAGCAGCATTTTTACCCCGATGAACTGCCACCTGCTCCAGCCGTCGATAATATTTTGCCGGTGTGTTTTAAAAGAATATTCATTGGTGATGGAAGTGATGATAAGCAGCCCCGGTATAAACAATAAAAAGCCGCTCATATAGCTGACCGTTTGCCATACTTCAGGAAACTGGAAAGGTGGTGTACCTATCAAAGCCGCTGCCATAGGGTCTTTGGGCCGGTTGCTTTGTATCTGGTAGGCGATATAATTAACACCGAAAATGCTTACCACGAACAGGATGGCGAGTATCCAGAACGTACGGTAGTTTTTTATTTTCAGCCATTCTGTTTTAAGCAGTGGTATCATGCCTGTTGATTGGTTAGTTCAAAGAATTTTGTTTCCAGACTTTTCTTCTTCAGCTGCAGGTGATTGAGTACAACACCCTGCGAAAAACAAAACTGGTTGATTTTTTCAAGGTCTGCAGTGCCGTTGGGATACAATAGTTGCAGGTGATGCTCTGCCCGCTTCAGGGTTGAATAACCGTTCAGCTGGCGAACCACGGTTTCGAGGCGGGTGATATCAGCTGCACTGATTTCAACAATATCTTCATTCACCAGTACCTCATCCACATGACCAGCGGCCAGCAGTTGTCCTCTTTTCAGTATGGCAACATGGGTACAAACTTTCTCCACTTCATCCAGCAGGTGGCTGGCCATAATAATGGTTTTGCCTTCTGTAGCCAGCTGTTTGATCAGTTCCCTTATTTCTGCAATACCTACGGGGTCGAGGCCGTTGGTGGGTTCATCAAATACCAATACATCGGGGTTGCCCAGCAAGCAGGCTGCAATGGCCAGTCTTTGTTTCATACCGAGTGAATAGGTACTGAACTTGCTGTGCCGGCGTTCGTGGAGGTTTACTTTTCGTAAAACGCTGTCGATATCTTCCTGTCCTCTTCCTTTTATACTGGCTGTTATTTCGAGGTTTTTCTCGCCTGACAGGTAATGATAAAAATTGGGTGTTTCCAGCAAAGTGCCTATCTGCCGGCGCAGGCTGGCGCTGGGTGGTTGCTCAAACAGCTGTAAATGGCCCGCCGAAGGGCGCAGTACATCCATCACAATGCCCAGCATCGTGGTTTTGCCGCTGCCATTGGGGCCCAGTATCCCGAAAACAGCTCCCGCCGGAACAGAAAAGGATACATCGTTCAAGGCCTGTATACTGCCATACGATTTGCTGATATGTTCCAGGGTTAAAACCGGTTTCATAATGGGATAAGGTAAATTTTACCGGAAGATACACAAATAGCCCGGAGAAAGCTTACCGCCTGTATTTTCAATACCACCGCTTATTGATGAAATGGGGTGAATGGCTGCCGCTGAAAGCTGGCGGATAAAGATTGCCGGCAGTGCAGGCTTATTATTTATAACCTGCCTGTACTGTGGTTGGGGCAAGTGACTAAAACGCTGCTGGCCAAACAGCAGGCTGTTGCGTGACTATTGCAAACAACGGTTACCAATGAGGTATTGTTATAATGCGATCTGTTTTTCCAGCATCATCTTGCGCAGGTTGATCAACCCATAGCGCATACGGCCCAGTGCGGTGTTAATACTGCAATTGGTGAGCTCTGCGATTTCTTTAAAGCTCAGGTCTCCGAAATGCCGCAATACAATTACTTCACGCTGCTCACTGGGAAGCTGGTCAAGCATACGGTGCATGCGGTCATGGCTCTGGTAACGGATCACCCTTTGCTCCGGTGATTCGTCGGCCACCTGTATCCATTCAAAAATATCATTGTTGTCACTGTCAACAATCGTGGGCAGGCGCTTCAGCTTCCTGAAATAATCCACGCACAGGTTATGTGCAATGCGCATGGCCCATGGCAGAAACTTGCCTTCTTCATTGTACCGCTTGCTCCTGATTGTATCAATGATACGGATAAATGTTTCCTGGAAAAGATCCTCTGCGAGATATTTATCTTTTACCAGGAATAAGATAGAGCTGAACAATTTATCTTTATAGCGGTTGATCAATGCCTCAAATGCATATAAGTTGCCTTCCGAAAAGGCATGAACCAGCTGTGTGTCGTTAAAATGATTGAACCTCCTCATAAACGAGCTTTTGGGGTTACAGTAGGTTGATTATCAATAAAATAATTACCGTAAGTACACTAGCGTAGAGGTTCGATCGATAAAAGAAAGTTTAATGTTTTGTGAATGTTATGTGAATTTAGGAAGAAGATTCGGGTATGCTGCATGAGAAATGTAAAAAATTTGTGAATAAATAAATTTACATGCTTAGCTTGCCATGCTTAAACGGGGCTGTTTGTACGGCGTCCGTTAAATAAATCAAATCACCAGCTCATGCCTCAACGTTTTCACGGATGATGCGCACGATATTATAGTTACGTTGGAGAACAAAGAAGAAAGAAAAAGTGGATTATGAGCAAAACAACAGTTAAGAAAGCTGCAACCGTAAAAAAAGCACCGGTTACAGACAGCATCCTTGTAAAAGGAGCAAGAATACACAACCTGAAAAACGTAACAGTTGAATTTCCCCGTAACCAGCTGATCGTGGTAACGGGTGTTTCAGGAAGCGGTAAATCTTCATTAACGATCGATACTTTGTTCGCCGAAGGACAAAGGCGTTATGCTGAAAGCCTGAGTGCTTATGCCCGGCAGTTTATGGCAAGAATGGTAAAGCCTGATGTGGACTATATTAAAGGACTTTGCCCTGCTATCGCCATTGAACAAAAAGTTGTTACCCGAACCCCTCGCAGTACAGTAGGCAGTATGACGGAGATATACGATTACCTGCGCCTGCTGTTTGCACGTGTAGGCAGAACCATATCGCCCGTGAGCGGCCGGGAAGTACGCAAAGATGAGGTAGCCGACGTGGTAGATGCCGTACGCAAATTGCCCGATGGAAGCCGTGTGGTGATACTGGTACCTTTTAAACAACATGCCAAACGGGATAATAAGGAAGAGCTGAATATTCTGATGCAGAAAGGCTTTACCCGTCTTTATACCAAAGCCGGCAACCACGAAGCCGGCCAGCTGCTGCGGATAGAGGAATTACAGGAACTGGAAGACAAGGAACTAAAGAAACGTATTGCTGCTTCCGGGCAAAATACTTATATCCTGGTTGACAGGATCGTAACCAAGGCATTTGATGAAGATGACCTGCACCGCCTTTCCGATTCTATCGGCACTGCTTTTTATGAAGGAGAAGGCGAAATATTCCTGGAAATTGATGGTACATCCCTAAAGCATTTCAGCAATAAGTTTGAGCTGGATGGTTTGCAGTTTGAAGAGCCTGTGCCCAACCTGTTTTCTTTCAACAATCCATATGGCGCATGCCCAACCTGTGAAGGGTTCAGCCAGGTGCTGGGTATTGATGAAGACCTGGTGCTGCCCGATAAAAGACTAAGTGTATATGATGGTGCTGTTGCACCCTGGAAAGGAGAAAAGCTGGGCTGGTGGCGCGACCAGTTTGTGAAAGGCGCAAAAAGCATCGACTTTCCCATTCATAAACCTATCGCAGATCTGACACCGGCACAGTACAAATTATTGTGGGATGGCAAAGGATCAGTATATGGTATTCATGATTTTTTCAAGGAAGTAGAACAGAACCTGTACAAAGTACAGTACCGTGTGTTGCTGAGCCGTTACCGCGGCCGTACACTTTGCCCCGATTGTCATGGTTACCGCCTGCGTAAGGAAGCGCTGTATGTAAAAGTAGGCGGCAAACATATCGGCGAATTGTGCGAATGGCAGGTAAAAGATCTGCAGCAATGGTTTGCCCTGTTAGCGCTTACCGCGCACGAGCAGCAGATCGCTAAAAGAATACTGCTCGAAATCAATCAACGCCTCAACACATTGCTCGATGTGGGCCTGGGTTATCTCACACTGAGCCGCCTGGCCAATTCACTCAGCGGTGGCGAAAGCCAGCGTATCCAGCTCACCCGCAGCCTGGGCAGTAATCTTACTAATTCATTGTATATTCTCGATGAGCCATCTATCGGGCTGCACTCACGTGATACCGAAAGGCTGATCAGCGTACTGAAACAACTGCGCGACCTGGGCAATACTGTTGTAGTGGTAGAACACGATGATATGATGATGCGTGAAGCAGATTATATCATCGATATGGGCCCGCTGGCCTCGCACCTGGGTGGTGAAGTAGTGGCCACCGGCAATTACCAGGAGCTGATAGACAATCCTGAAAGCCTTACCGGCAGGTACCTGAAAGGTGAGCTGCGTATTGAGCCACCGGCACAGCCACGTAAATGGAAAGAGAAACTGGTGGTGGAAGGCGCCAGGCAGAATAATTTAAAAAATATCACTGTTGAATTTCCGCTGAATGTACTTTGTGTGGTAAGTGGTGTAAGCGGCAGCGGCAAAACAACACTGGTGAAACAGATATTGTACCCGGCATTGAAAAAGATGAAAGGCGAGGTGGCCGATAAAGTAGGCTTTCACAAAGCCATTACGGGAGCTGTTGATGCCATTTCGCAGATCGAACTGGTTGATCAGAACCCCATCGGGAAATCATCCAGGAGCAACCCGGTTACTTATATCAAGGCTTATGATGAGATCAGGGACCTGTTCGCCAAACAGCCTTTGTCTAAAATGCGCGGCTTTCAGCCCAAACATTTTTCTTTCAACGTAGATGGCGGCCGCTGTGATGCCTGCAAGGGCGAAGGAGAGCAGATCGTGGAAATGCAGTTCCTGGCGGATGTTCACCTGACCTGCGAAGTATGCGGCGGAAAGAAATTCAAAGAAGAAGTACTGGAAGTTCAATACAAGGGTAAAAGTATTTATGATGTGCTGGAGATGAGCGTGGATGAGGCCATCGAATTTTTCAAGGATGAAAAAGCGTTGTCACGTGCTATTCAACCCTTGCAGGATGTAGGGCTGGGATATATCAAACTGGGGCAAAGCAGTGATACCCTCAGTGGTGGTGAAGCACAGCGTGTAAAGCTGGCCAGCTTCCTGGGCAAAGGTAAAAACAGCGGGCGCATCCTGTTTATTTTTGATGAGCCTACTACCGGCCTGCATTTTCATGATATTAAAAAACTGCTCACTTCATTCCAGGCCCTGATAGACCAGGGGCATTCACTTATTGTTATTGAACACAATACAGATGTGATCAAGAGTGCAGACTGGGTAATAGACCTGGGCCCTGAAGCCGGTGATGGCGGTGGCAACCTGGTATTTGCCGGGTTACCTAAGGAACTTAAAAAAGTAAAAGAAAGTTATACCGGGAAATTCCTGTAAAAAAAGCGGGGCGGTTTTCAAAACTGCCCCGCTCTTTTTTATTTCTGTCAGAAAGATCATCTCAACCTGTTCACGCTTTTTACCAGCTTTTCATCCCTGTAAATACCGCGTACTGCCAGCAGCAGGAAAACGGGTATTACAAAAGCCAGTACTGCGGTTAAATCGTAATTGCCTTCGCCTGGCAGGTATTTCTTTGTTTCAGAAAAATACAGCGCAACATTAATAACCGATACCAATGCGGTTGCAAGTGCAAGCCACAATTGTTTTTTCCTGTCTTTGTATAAGAAGATCAGCACCAGCGCTGCAACAGCAACGGCCACGGTTAAAATAGTGAGTACAATATTTTCCAGTCCGTTCAATGGAACAAACTGTTTAACATTATTGGCCATTTTATTACCACTGAAAAAAGAGAACTTCAGTGTAAGAAAGGCGCAAACAGATGCGGCCAGCAGCCATAATGTTTGTACACGTTGAATCATAAAAAGTCGTTTGGTGAATAAAGCTTTAACAATTTACAAAATGTTTATGGCTTTAATTAGCAGATATTCCATATCTCCAGGATAGGGAATATCTAAAACAACCCATACCTAATCCATCTCAGGATACAATGGGAACTGCGCCATAAAGGCATTCACCTCTTTCTTCAAGGCAGCCAGCACGCTTTCATCATCAGCATGGGTCAATGCCTTGTCAATAGCATCCACTACAAACTGCATATGGTTTTCTTTCATGCCCCTGGTAGTAATGGCTGCTACACCAAAGCGAACGCCCGATGTAACAAATGCGCTTTTATCATCAAAGGGAACCATGTTTTTATTGGCGGTGATATCTGCCAGGCCCAATACCTGCTCAGCTTTTTTACCACTGATGTTTTTATTGCGCAGATCGATCAGCATCAGGTGGTTATCGGTACCGTTGCTGATGATCTGGTAGTCTTTGGCTACAAAAGCGCTGGCCATAGCCTGGGCATTGCTGATAACTTGTTTGGCATAGCCGGTAAATTCATCGCTCAGTATTTCGCCGAAGGCAACAGCTTTGGCTGCGATCACATGCTCCAGCGGTCCACCCTGTGTGCCCGGGAATACGGCCAGGTCAATCAGGTTGCTCATCATACGGATATTGCCTTTGGGATCTTTCAATCCAAAAGGATTTTCAAAATCCTTTTTCATCATGATGATACCACCGCGGGGGCCGCGCAGTGTTTTATGTGTGGTAGAAGTTACAAAATGGCAATGTTCAAAAGGAGAGCTAAGCAGTCCTTTGGCGATCAGGCCGGCAGGATGGGCAATATCGGCCATTACCAGTGCACCTACTTCATCCGCTACTTTTCTTATGCGGGCATAATCCCAGTCGCGGCTATAAGCACTGGCACCGCAGATGATCAGTTTGGGTTTTACCTCGCGGGCTTTGGCTTCCAGCATCGCATAATCTACCAGCCCGGTTTCTTTTACCACACCATAAAAATGCGGCTGGTACAGTTTGCCGCTGAAGTTAACACCAGAACCATGTGTCAGGTGACCACCCATGCTCAGGTCAAGGCCCAGTATGGGATCGCCGGGCTGCAGTATGGCCAGCATCACGGCAGCATTGGCCTGCGCACCGCTATGGGGCTGCACATTGGCATATTCAACACCGAATATTTGTTTCAAACGGTCTATGGCCAGCTGTTCAGACTGGTCAACAATCTCGCAACCGCCATAATAACGGCGGCCGGGATAACCCTCAGCGTATTTATTGGTCATTACATTACCCATGGCCTGCATTACCTGCAGACTGGTAAAATTCTCAGAGGCAATCAATTCAATGCCGTTGCGTTGACGTTCTAATTCTTTGCGAATCAAGTCGAAAACCTGGGTATCCCTTTGCATGTGATTGGAAATTTGCCGCAAAAATAAGTACGATGCACAAGTTAGCCGTACGAAATATTAAATAAGGCATAAAAAACGCCTTATAATGGCCAATAAAGACAAAAAAACGACCTGGAAGATCATTTTCTGCCGGCGCAGTTATCTTTGCAGTGGCAGGCCAGATATCCACATGGTTTGCCCGGACGGGAGATTTTACTATTTTCACGCCCGTTAATGAATGTGTGAAAAGAACATATCCTCATTCATTAAGCAAAAGAACCTGCGGCTTTTTACATTGGTTTATTGATATGGTTGGTAACGGCCGGGGTTCAAAAACAAGATTATCCAGATGAAAGCGATAATACCCGTGGCCGGTGCCGGAAGAAAGCTAAGGCCGCATACTTATACACAGCCCAAAGCATTAATCCCCATTGCAGGAAAAACTATTCTCAGTTTTATAGTTGACCAGTTGCATGATGCGGGCATACAGGAATTTATATTTATTGTAGGCTATCTCGGCGAAAAAATACAGGAATATGTAAACCAGACCTATCCGCATTTAACCTGTCATTTCGTGTACCAGAACGAACGGCAGGGTACCGGGCATGCCATTGAACTAACCCAGAGTATTGTGGGCGATGATGAGGTATTTGTAGCCCTGGGTGATACTGTTTGCGAGTATGATGTAAAGGAAGTGCTGGAAAGCCCCTATAGCATGCTGGGTATAAAAAAAGTGGATGACCCGCGTAATTTTGGTGTGGCCGAACTGGATGATGAAGGCTTTATCGAGCACGTGGTGGAAAAGCCCGCTATCCCCAAAAGCAATATGGCCCTGGTAGGGTTGTATAAGATAAAGGAAACCCATTTCCTGTACGAATGTCTTGAGCACCTGTTTGCACAGGACATCCGCAGTTATGGCGAATATAACCTGACAGATGCGCTGGACTGTATGATCAAGCGGGGTGCCAAGTTTAAACCGTTCAAGGTAAAAAACTGGTTCGACTGCGGCAAGAAGGAAACCCTGCTGGAAAGCAATGCCACACTGCTGAAAAAATTTGGCGGCCAGGTGCATGAAAGCGTGCAGTCTGAAAATGCCATCATCATTCCTCCCGTAAGTATTGGCCCCGGATGCACATTAAAAAATGCCATCATCGGCCCGCATGTGGCCATTGGTGCCAATACCACTGTTTTCTTTTCTATTGTAAGAGACAGCATCATCGGATCGTACACACACTTGTTTGAAGTAGTGGTAGATAATTCTTTGATCGGCAGCGACGCCAGCGTGAAAGGCCTGAGCCGTAGCCTCAATATCGGGGACAATACAGAGATCGACTTTGGATAGATCGCATTTGCCTGACGGTTGTAAATTAGTAGGGATCCCAACCAAGGTACCAGGCCCTTTTTGACAAGGTATTGTAAGGTGTAATACCCAACACAATGATGTTCCTTATTCTTACGTCCAGCACGTAATGAACAGCCAAAGGCAGCCAGCGTGGTTTTATTGTTTGTATGCGTGTTAATAAAAGTACTTTCCGGGTGCCCCACACAGGCATTCTGGGCTCTGATCCTGATTCGGGAAATTCAAAAATATGCTGGTAAATACAGATCAGCTCTTCTTTAAAATCCTGCACAGCAATAGGATGCCTTTTTTTCCAATCCCTGAAAATGATTTCAAGATCGTGGTTGCATTTTTCATGGAAAAGCAGCTGGTTGATCATGCCAGGTTGTTTAAAAAATGAACATGTTCTTCAAATGGGATGAGGCATGTAGCACCTTCCGCATATTGGGTGAACCGATGCTGTATATCCAGCCATAGCTCCGGGGATGTTGCATGAGGATCAAATGAACGGTTCTCATCGGCATATTCGCCAATATCTTGTCCCAGGGCTAAGAGGATATTCTGCTGATCTTTGAGGGGCAGTAATCGCAATTGCTGAAAAAGTTCCTGCGCATTCATAGGTTCAAGTTGAATAGGTATTCAATGTTGGAAATAATCATTCACGATTTCCTGAAAGCCCATTTTATCATTTCCTTCCAGGTAGGCTTTTTGCCGTACAGCAGTATGCCTGTGCGGTATATTTTGCTGGCAAACCAGGTAGTACACAAAAAACCGATGATCAGTAAGCCAAAGCTGGCGGCCAGCTGCCAGGCAGGTACACCATAAGCCAGCCTGCCCATCATCACAATGGGGGAAGTGAAAGGAAACAGGCTGCCAAACAGCGCCAGTCCGCTATTGGGCTCGTTCACCGCTTTCGACATGATCACCATAGCAAAAATAATGGGCATCATGATCGGGAACATCAGCGACTGCGCATCCTGCGGGTCTTCATTCACCGCGCATCCTACACAGGCAAATAAGGCAGCATATAAAAGATACCCGCCGAGAAAATAAAAAATAAAGCAGCCCAGTATAAAAGGGATATTGATATGCTGCAAACCACTCATCAGCTGTGCCAGCGCACCCGATTTTGCTGAGGCGGCAATCTGCGCACCTGCATTGGGCACCGGTGCAGCAGCGGCATGCTGCATCATATCAGGAAAAATAAGCGGTAACAACAGCTGCAGCAGGAACATCAGCGCCACCCATATCAAAAACTGTATCAGTCCTACCGCACCGATCCCGGTTATTTTACCCATCATCAGCTGAAAAGGTTTTACACTGCTGATGATGACTTCGGCAATACGGTTGGTTTTTTCTTCCATTACACCCCGCATCACCATGGCTCCATAAATGAACAGGATAAAATAAATAAGAAAGCCGGAAACATAACCCACGCCATAACTGATGCCAGCAACATTCTTTCGCTCTTCTTTACCGTCAAGTGAAGTGAATTCCATTTTGTTCTTGTGCTGAATGCTGTCCAGCTGGGCCTGGCTCAGGTTCATGGCTGCCAGGCGTTTGCTTTCCACGGCATCATTGAGGCGGTCTTCTATTTTCTGCTGGGTCATCAGTCCCAGGCTTTTGCCGGTGTATACCTGCAGGTTATCAAGGCTGAGCGCATTATCACCCGCGGGTATTTTAATATAACCATCAAACTGTTTTTGTGTTACTTTATCACGCAGTGCAGTTTCGTTGCTGTTACTAACGATCTCGAAGTTGACATCATTGTCTTTGGTTTGTATTTTACCATCGAAAATATTGGCCTCATCCATCACGGCAATATGTAGTTTTTCTGATGAACGTACGGAGAAATAGATCATCATGGCATAAAACACAAAAAAGATCAGCGGTAGCAATATGGTGGTAAGCAGAAAGGTTCTTTTTTGTACACGGCTGAGAAATTCTCTTCGCGCTATGAGCAGTATTTTTTGCATGGTTCCTGTTTAAGAAGCTTGCTATCTGGTTATGGTACAGATGGCAAGACCTGTTCAAATAATAGCGTAACGCTTTTTCAATAAAGCTGCTGCCACTCTTTTATGTTGTTAGTTCCTGGAACGACCGGGTTATGGCCCTGGTACCTTCTACCAGGTGTATAAAAATGTCATTGAGTGATGGCAGTATTTCGTGAAACGATTCAATCGTAATATCCTGCTGCAGAAAATGTCGCAGTATATCATTGCTTTTGTATCCTTCATTAATCTTCATCACATACCGGTGACCTTCGGTTTCCAGTACTGTAAAAGCAGGATGACTGACAGCGGCCGGCGCCTGCTGTAACTGTATGCTGAACTTGTTTTCTTTGAAGTGTTGTTTTATTTCCTGTACCGGGCCATCCAGTATTTTTTTACCCAGGTTCAGCAATACAATTTTATCGCAGATCTCTTCTACTTGTTCCATACGGTGCGTGCTGAAAATAATGGTACTGCCCCTGCGTGCCAGTGCATATATTTCATCTTTGATCAGGTTGGCATTCAACGGGTCAAGACCGCTGAACGGCTCGTCCAGGATGATTAGTTTGGGTTCGTGCAGTACAGTGGTTACAAACTGCAGTTTCTGGCTCATGCCTTTGCTCAGGTCTTCTACTTTTTTGTTCCACCAGCTCTGCATTTCCAGCTTATTGAACCAGTAGCGGATTTTTTCCATTGCGTCGGCCCGGGTAAGTCCTTTCAGCTGGGCCAGGTATAATGCCTGGTCGCCGATCTTCATTTTCTTGTACAGGCCGCGTTCTTCGGGCATGTAACCGATATGGAGGATGTCGTTGGCAGGGTTAAAAGGGTTACCATCAAACAATATCTGCCCTTCATCCGGGTAAAAAATGCCGGTGATCATCCGCAGCAAGGTGGTTTTACCGGCGCCATTGGGGCCCAGCAAGCCAAAAATGCTGCCTTGTTCAATACTAAAGCTGATATCGTCCACTGCTTTTTGTGTGGCGTAATATTTTTTTAAACCCTGCAGTTCCAGTAATGCCATAGCAAATAATTTCGTCAAGGTACTTACGTTCCAAGATAATGTTAATACTGCATTATATGTTGTTCAATTGACCGAAATATTACAAACGGTCGTTGGGGTTATCAATACCTTCGCGGCACTAAAAACCATTATTGATGCGTCGTTCGATTCAATCTGCCCTGAAAACTGCTGCCATACCGGTATTACTGTTACTGATCACCCTGCTGGGCAGCAGCTGGGGTTTCCTGGTACATAAAACAGCCCATCAGCTGGCTGTTTATGAATTGCCGGATGAGCTACGTGCTTTTTTCTTTCATCATATGAATTACCTGCAATACAATGCACCGCGCCCCGACCTGCGCCGCGAACAGGACAGCACCGAGGCTTCCAAGCATTTTATCGACCTCGAAGCCTACGGCAAAAAAGCTGCGCGAAAAATGCCCCTGAAATGGGATGATGCAGTAGCCAGGTACTCAAAAGATACCCTGTTGAAATATGGATATGTGCCTTACTATGTAATTGAAATGAAAAACAGGCTTACCAATGCTTTCCGCTCCGGCAACCAGGATAGCATCCTGTTTTATGCCACTGACCTGGGCCACTATGTGGAAGATGCTCATGTACCGCTGCATACTTCTGTTAATTACGACGGGCAGCTGACCAACCAGAAAGGATTGCACAATCTTTGGGAAACCATGGTTCCTGAAATGGAGATCAGCCATTACGATCTTTCATCTAAACATACAGCCACTTATCTCAAACACCCTGAAAAAGCCATCTGGAAAGCGGTACGTCATGCGCATGCGCTGCTGCCCGCAGTGTTTGAAAAAGAAAAAGAATTGTCTGCACGGTTTACCGAAGAAAAAAAATACAGAACACAGGTGCGTAGGGGTAAAGAATATAAAAGCTATACCACTGAGTTTGCCCAGGCCTATGCAGCTGCTTTGAAAAATACCATTAATGAGCAACTGATCAGCTCTGCCAACCTGGTGGCCGATTTCTGGTACACTGCCTGGGTGGATGCAGGTAAACCCGCTATGAACAAATTATACAATGGCCTCAGCAATGGTGAAAAGGAAAAGCTGCAGCAACAGCTGGATGCATTTCAACAGAACACACTGGTACAGAAAAACCTGCTGCAGGCAAGGCAAAACAATAAAAGCGGCAGCACTGAATAAAAAATAATTGTTCACCCTGGAAAATGGGCATCCGGCCGGGTGCCCATTTTTTGTGTTTTTACCGCTTAACAAAAAGAATTTAAAGTAATCATCTCAGCATGAGTTGTTTGCATATTGTGCTATAAAAGTTAATGTTTCGGTAATATTTTGCTGTTATAACTTTGATCTTCATTTAAAATTCCATGCGATATGAAAAAACAATTCACTCCCCGCCAGGGTTGGTACAGAACCCTGGTTGCAGCCGCATGCCTAACCTTCCTCTTCACCTCTTGCCAGAAAGAATCGGCGGTTACACAAAAAGAAAATCCGCAAACCGAAACACCGGTTGCAGTAGCCAATGAATTAAGCGAGCAGGAAGTAAGAACACAGGCAACAGATTTCAGCAGCGCCCATGCCAAGGAAATTTCCACTGCATCAAAGGATGCAGAAAGGCAATTTGTCGATGACAACGACAATGAAAAAGGCGGAAGAAAAACATTGTTGGGTTTACTGAAAAGAAATCCTGCATTGTTCAGCGCATTCACCGCAGCTGCTGAAGTAACCAGACTGGACAAAGTACTGGATGCAAAAAAATCAACCCTCACCGTATTCGCACCCGTTAACGCAGCATTTGCTGCATTACCCGCCCCTTTTAATAGCGCACAACGTATTTTGAAAATTAAAGACAAAAACCAGCTGGCTTACCTCAAGGCCCTGGTATTGTACCACCTGCTCGACACACTGAAACGCGTAGCGGCTGTCCCCGATGGACGCAGTACTGCAGTTACAGCGAAGCCACAGAGCGCAGGCGTGGACAATGTGCTTTATTTTTCCAAAGCATGGGGAATGCTTGGTATCAATGGCATTGCCAATGTAGTTAAACAGGATGTTACAGCCAGCAACGGCGTATTACAGGTAATTAACCAGGTATTGTATTACCCGGTTAAGACCATTGCCCAGGACTTGAACGACAACAGCAATTTTACTGCACTGGTTGCCGCACTGACCAAGGCGAACTTCCTCAGTGTATTGACCAAAGAGGGTAATTATACCCTGTTTGCTGCACCCAACAGTGCATTTGCTCAACTGCCGGCACCTTATAATACGGCTGCCAATATCAGCGGTATCACCAATGCACGGCAAATTGATACGCTCACCAATATTGTGCGGTATCATGTATTGAGCCAGCGCTTTTTTGGCTGGGATCTGGGTTTCTTCGACCAGCATGCCAGTTATGCAACACCTCCTGCCAACAAAATCACTACGGTGATCGGGTTCCCCGTTGGTTTTGTTAAAGGAAACAGGAACAAAGGTTATAGTATGATCAGGCCTGGTAACCGTATCATGACCAATGGTGTGATACATGTTATACCGAACATCTTGTTGCCTTAACAACAAGTTGAATGTATGCAAAGGCCCTGTTGTTATAGCAGGGCCTTTTATTTTAGATAAAAATGTGGAAAGAAGGATATTAATAAAGTGCTGCAATAGCTGCTGCCACTCTTTCTCCATCCATCGCCGCACTTACAATACCACCCGCATAGCCAGCGCCTTCACCACAGGGATAAAGACCCGCGATTTGCGGGTGCTGTAATGTATCATGGTTGCGTGGTATCCTTACTGGTGATGATGTTCTGCTTTCTGTTGCCACTACAATGGCTTCGTTGGTATAATAACCCTGCATCTTTTTTCCGAATGCGCGAAAACCATCCTGCAGGCTTTTGTAAATAAAACCGGGTAATACTGTATCCAGCGTGCTGCTGTTTACGCCGGGCAGATAACTGCAACCCGGTAATGTGGCGGATTGCCTGTTATTGCAAAAATCTTCCATCCGCTGTGCCGGTGCTGCAAAAAGGCCGCCACCTGCTGTAAAAGCTTTTTGTTCTACTGCCTGCTGAAAATATAGCAGCAGCAGGGGATCCTGTTCTGACAGTGGTTGGCCATCTGGCAGTATGCTTTGCCGCATTTTTTTGTTATCAGCAAAATACTGCCAGGCATCCTGTTGGGTCACTTGAACCACCATGCCGCTATTGGAATAAGGATTATTGCGTTTGCTGGGGCTCCAGCCATTTACGACCAGCTCTCCGGGGCTGGTTGCTGCCGGGGCAATAATACCGCCCGGGCACATGCAGAAGCTGAATACGCCGCGGTTGTTCACTTGTTCTACCAGGCTGTATGAAGCCGGGGGAAGGAAAGATGATCTTCCTTCTGCTGTGCTGCAGTGATACTGGATAGCATCGATCAGCGCCTGTGGATGTTCAATGCGCACACCCAGTGCAAATGGTTTGGCTTCAATGGCAATATGCCGGTGATGCAGCAACTGGAAAACATCTCTCGCCGAATGACCGGTTGCTATAATAACGGCACCTGCCTGCAGCTGATCGCCATCCTGTGTAACAACACCCTGCACACTACCCCGGTCAATGATCAGGTCGGTGACTTTTTTGTTGAATAAAAACTGTCCGCCGCAATCTGTGATCTGCTGCCGCATGGCAGTAATGATCTGTGGCAGCTTATTGGTGCCTATATGCGGGTGTGCATCATAGCGTATCTGCTCATCGGCACCAAACTGTACCAGTATATTCAGAATGCGGTGTATATCGCCGCGCTTGGTACTGCGGGTGTATAACTTACCATCGCTGTAAGTGCCTGCGCCGCCTTCACCAAAACAATAATTGCTTTCGGGGTTCACCACGCCTTCTTTATTCAATGCTGCCAGGTCTCTTCTGCGGGCACGTACATCTTTGCCTCTTTCCAGCACAATGGGACAGATCCCTTTTTCTATCAAGTGCAATGCTGCAAACAGTCCGGCGGGTCCGGCGCCAACAACAATGGCGCTGTGCGGGGCCTTGCTTACATCTTTATATTGTATATGGTGAACAGGCCGTTCATGAAAAGGCTCATCTATAAAAGCCTGTACTGTCAGGTTGATCCAGGGCTGCCTGCTCCTGGCGTCGATAGAACGCCGGGTAATATAAAACCCGGTAACTGAATTGGGTTTCTTGCCTGCCGCCTGCGCGATATAAGCGCGGATAACAGCATCATCTGTTGCCTCCTGCGGCAGTAGTTTTAAACTGAGTGATTGTTGCATGATGTTAGGTGTTTATCCTAAAAAACGTTCTGCAAATAAAAAATTAAACCGGTATGAAAACCGGTTTAATCACAAAGTTAAGTATTCCTGTTTATTTACCAGCCAGGGAGAAGCTGTAGGCAACCCGCATGCCGATGGCAGAAAATGAGCCGCCCTGTTTGGGAGCATCTTCATACTGCACACTTACATCGATAAAGCCATTTAAAATGCTTCCTCATAAACTGGCTTCATACCGGTTTATGAGGAAACAAAATAAACATTGTTATTTATGACCCAGGGAGAAGCCATAAGCAACCCTGAGGCCAATGAAAGACAGTGAGCCACCGCTTTTAGAAGCGCCTTCATACCGTGCGCTTACATCAATACCCGGAGTAGTGCGGTAACCTACATTAATGGCATAAGTGAATGCACTGGTGCTTGAACCGCTGCCACCAATAAAGCTTACACCCAGCTGGGGTTCTGCATAAATGCCGCTAGAGAAAGTGTAACGGCCACCCACTTTAACAGGGATGAAGTGAACGGCAGGAACCTTTTCGCCATCAATTGTTTTTCCGCTAAAGCTGAGATAGCCACTTTGCAGTGTTAATGCAAGGTTTTCATCAAAGTTGTAAGCGAATTTGGCTGTACCCCCAATTCCGAATTTGTAAAAGTCTTTAAAGTTGCTGTTGATAGGGAAGCCGCCATCAACACCGATACTTAATTCGGCGCCGGGTGCGGTTTTGTTTTGGGAGAAAGCAGAGAAACCGGTTAACAGGATGCACAGGAGAAAGGTGAGCTTTTTCATGTTTTTCATTTTAGTTGATTTAGTTAAAGAGGTGAATTGTATAAAAAGATTAGTTAGTATAGCGGGTATAGGAAGCAGGGAATACAGTTATTGTATTTGCATGTAAGCAGGGCCGGCACTGTACTGGCTGCATAAGCATTGTTCATTTTGGTTAACGAATAATTTATTTCGGAGCGCAAGAAAAAACAAAAAAGGTTAACTATCAAGTGTAGTTAACCTTTTTAGCTATAATGGGTGAAAACACGGATAGCAGGCCGTGTATTTACTGTGATTTACCCCCTTGTAAAAAGAAGTTTTTCACTTTGTCAGTGAACGATGCCTGCCATTCAGGCCAGGTGTTCTGCTGATGCCTGGCCCATTAGGGCTTTCATTTATTCTCTGCGGTTCAACGGCAAAGCTGACAACCCCGGTACTGACTTCGTATGTATGAATAAGTTCATTCGCATCATTGCCGGGTGTACCTGCCGTGTACGAAGTAATAATGGGAGACCTGAAGTCTAAAATACCTTCTCCCAGGTCGTCTGAGCCGGTAGTGGTTTTGTACTGGTATGTTGTAGAGGAAGTGGATGTGGCACTGACGCCGAACTTGGGGCCGACTTTGATCTTATCGCCTAAGGGAATACTGAAGTCAAAATTACCACCATAAGTTGCCGAATTGGTAACCGTATTGGTAATAGCTATTGAAGGATCATATTCGGCAAGGATGAACTTCCATGCAGAACCATAGTTTTCGAGATCCCAGGGAATGAGTTCTATATTAAGGGGTACAAGCTTGGGCTCTAAATGATCGATCAAATAAAACTTCCAGCCAAATATTGCCGATTGTTCTTTTGGAATGATATCAAATAGATCAGACCCTTTCACTGTAAAAATCTTTCTCAGTTCCTGTCCGGTCCCGTTTTTGGCGTTAATTAACACGCTTATCCTGAACTCAAAATTGCCCTCTGTCCAGAAAGGCTGTTTTCCAAAGGCCAAAGTCCGGTTGGTTTCACTTTTCACGCCGGGTAAAGGCTTGGGGTCATTGCCGTCATCTGAGATCAATGTATAATCATTGCCTTTAATAAACCGGAAAGATTTGATGAACTCACTATAGTCATTCCTGAATTTGCCCGAGGTAATATTATTAGAAGCATCAATCCCATAATAAACATAATCCCTGTGCCATTCATTTCCTGATTTATAAGCTGCAACAGCTACCGGGTCTATTTCGTAAGATCCGGGAACATTAACACCGGTTCTGGAAGAAAGATTATGGCTGATCCCGTCAAACGACCCGGAAATAAAAGAATAGGTTTGATTGAAAGGGACTTCTTTATCTGAAAAAGCTGAAAAAGTTTTTGCAGCACTGTTCCCGGGTTGAGGTTGAATGCTGCTATTTAACACTACTCTTTCATTATCCTTCACAACAAGGACCGGGAAACCCGGGATCGCATTATTGGGAATATCAATCCTTGCTGAACTGGCATCATATGCTGCAACGCCTTCCGGGGCTTTTCCCGGCGCTACTGCCACAACGGGTATTTCGGTGGCGGTGTTCCACTTTTCAGCATTAAACCAGGGAAGATCAGGAATATAGATCGTTAGCAGTGGTAATGCGTCGAGGGCTGATACCAGTTCTGCTTTGGATGAACTGTATTGTAAAAGCTTTTCATATACAGTCTCTTTGCCATCTGGTTTAATGTCTTTAATTAATTGAAACAAGACATCATAGTCTTTGTCAAACTGTTTTAATGCTTCGTCTTTTAGTAGTTTACGGAGGGCCGGTTCATTTGCCAGCGCTTTGGATAGCGTTTGGGCTACGATTGTTTGCTGGGATGCTGTTGCTGATAGAGGCGGGAAAGGCGCTGCTTTTTCTGTGTTCAGCTCTTTCTTACATGCATACAAAAGGCTTAAGGCTGCACCGAGGCAGATCATGGTCTTTTTCATTTTAGTTTGATTTGGTTAGAAATGTTTTAAACGCTGGTTAGCTGTGCTCTTGGGCTTTGCGTTTTGAATAAGCTGGGAAGGAAGGGATAAAAGGGAATTGAAAATATACAGGTGGGAGGATAGGCATAGCAGAAGCATTTTTCATGTGGTTAGCTGTTGGTGTAAAAACAAGATAAAACAAAAAGGTTCAGGATACAAGCGTATCCTGAACCTTTTTTGTAAGGAAAACGAATGGTAATTGTGCGTCGGTAACAGGTATCTTAAAAAGGCAGATCATCGACCTCACCTGCAGGAGGCAGGTCATTCACCTGGCTGTAATCAGTAGCAGGTCCATCCTGGCCCAGCTTAATGTATTCCATACGCCATGCATCCAGGTTGGTAATATAATTTTCGCGACCTTCTTTCATCCACTTGGTGCCTTTAATATTGAAAGATACTTTTACTTCATCGCCCAGTTTAAAGCGATCGGGCATAGCAGTTTTATCCTGCACACACTGGAACTTGATATAATTGGTAATGGCACGGCCATTGATATCTTCCGTTTTTTCTATTACAAACTCACGTGTTTTAAATGTTTCAGTACGCTGCACGATATCCAGTTTCGCTACCAGCTTTCCTGTAATTTCAAATGACATAATTATATTGGTTTAACGCCCCAAACCTAAGGAATAAATTGAACAAAACGTTTAGCAGCGCCCGGTTACTCTAATTCATTGAACAATAAGCACCGGCGGCGGCAGATAAAAAATATATCGTATTCCTTAAAAAAAATCATCCGGTCAATAATAAAAAATTGTAACTTCAAAACACAAGCTAACTAATGGACAAAATGCCTTTCTAATAGATTCCATTCTCTGCTATTGGTTGATTGCCTTAGTGAAGCCAGATGAATTGTACTGTGTATATGGACTATGCAGTGGAAAGTAAAGTTTACCGTACAGATAGCGGGATGCACCACCAACTTAGCAGTATGCATACAGTATGCATACGATGAAAACCTGGCTATTGATTAGCCAAGTTGCCAGTCATTTAAACACCGGTACTAATATACCTGGTGCTATTTGATTAGGGAGGGTATTTTAACAGATGAACCAGGTATTGCAGACCTGTTTTGATCATAAAGCTGTATGAGAGGAGCCGGAAAACGATCAGGTGCAGCTGGCACTGCCCTGGATAATGGTAGATGATGTATGATAAATACTATACGGCGTCAGTAAAGAACGGAAGGATGCTGTAATCTGTAATATCTTGTTCAAGCCATAGAAGCAATAGTTAGCCACGAAGGGGCCAACCCTGGGCGGCCAATACATTCCAATATCTTACTCAAAGAAAAGCCGGTTACACAACGATTGAAATATTTGCCTATGTACCAAACTGACCGGAAAAGACTATCAAGGCATACAGCCCCACCAGGAACCAGCCTGCCGCTGATCATGGCAGATGGCTATGTCAATGCGTCAGCAGCCCAGTCGTGCAAATTGGATGCGGTAACGGGAAATATTTTATGGGCGGCCACTGTACAATGTCCTGATCTGCCCATTTCGCCTATTTATAATGCATACATATATACGCCTATGAATGGAAAATTTCTCCCGCGCAAAACTTTTCAGAAAGGTTTAATAAATACCGGCGTGTTTGGTACAGGAATTGGATCAGAAGCGCAGTTCACCCACATGATCACTCGTGTAAAATACAGCGCCCGGATTGAATGTGCTAACCGAACGGCCGTCTTTTTCTGCAATCAGTTGCATAGTGATGGGAATGGTTGTTTGTTTCACATTGGGGATAAATACCTGTTTAAAAAACAAGTATGCGGATTTTCAAAAAAGTTTCGTATGCTATTGACGCAACAGCCCTTGTGAACACACATTATTAACAGCTATGCCCCGAGCATACGCAAACTGCAGAAGCAGCGCTGCAGTAGAGAAGCAGACAGGCCGGGAAGAATGTCAGTAGAACGTTTAGACTTTGATGTTGCAGGAGAAAAAAAGAAAAATTTGGTGAATGTGCGTACTGTTGTTATTGGGAAAAAAACAAGTCACTAAAAAATTTTTTTTTCAACATAAAGTTGTGATATTCGCCCTCCTGTCCCAAAAAATTTTTTCAACTTCTTTGAACGAATTTTTTGGGATTTTTTTCCCGGTTTAATATTCGTAATTCAGTATAAATCGTTTATAATTTATTATGGCCAAAACCGCTGAAATAGTCTGGGCAAATTGCTTAAAGATTATAAAGGATATAGTAGAGTGGCAGCATTTTAAAACGTGGTTTGAACCGATCAGGGCCATAGAGGTGAAAGATAACGTGCTGATGATTCAGGTACCCAGTCAGTTTTTCTTTGAATACCTGGAAGAGCATTATGTTAACCTGCTGGCAAAGACATTGAAGCGTGAGCTGGGAAAAGAAGCAAGGCTGGAATACCGGATCATGGTGGATAGTGGCAATAACGGGCGCAATGGTACCATGGATGTGCCGGCGAGCACAGCCAGGGTATATACCAATAATGAAATGGATTTTCCTTTGGTGATCAATAATCCTGTCAAGAATCCCTTTGTTATCCCTGGTCTTAAAAAGATGCAGATCGATCCTCAATTGAATCCAATTTACACGTTTGATTCATTTATTGAGGGCGACTGTAACCGTGTTGCCCGCAGGGCCGGTAAAACCGTTGCGGAAAAACCAGGTGCCAATTCTTTCAACCCGCTGGTGATTTATGGCGGGGTGGGGTTGGGCAAAACACACCTGGCCCAGGGTATCGGTAATGAAGTAAAACGCCTTCACCCCAATAAAGTGGTACTGTATGTGAGCAGTGAAAAGTTCATCAACCAGTTTCAGGACCATAGCCGTAATAATGCCATCAACGACTTTATTCATTTTTATCAGCTGATCGATGTACTGATTATTGATGATGTGCAGTTCTTTGCCCGTGCCGAGAAATCGCAGGATGCTTTTTTTGCCATCTTCAACCACCTGCACCAGAGTGGTAAACAGCTGGTGTTGACTTCTGATAAGCCTCCAAAAGACCTGGACGGGATGCAGGAGCGCCTGTTGAGCCGTTTCCGCTGGGGCCTGAGCGCCGATTTACAGGTGCCGGACTATGAAACCAGGATCGAGATACTTGAGCGCAAAATGAAGAATGATGGCCTCGATATGCCTAAAGAGGTAGTGAAATACGTAGCCTATAATATAAGCACCAATGTAAGGGAACTGGAAGGTGCGCTGATCTCACTGCTGGCCCAGTCTTCACTGAATAAAAGAGAGATCGACCTGGAACTGGCCAAAAAAGTATTGCGCAATTTTGTAAAAACCAGCAGCAAGGAAATCACTATCGAAGCTATCCAGAAAATGGTATGCGAATATTTCGACGTGTCTTACGACAAGCTCTTGCAGAAAACCCGTAAAAGGGAAATTGTACAGGCAAGGCAGATCACCATGTACCTGGCCAAAGCATTCACCAAAAATTCCCTGAAAACGATCGGCGAACATTTTGGCGGCCGTGATCATACCACGGTTATCCATAGCTGCCAAACAGTAAAAGACCTGATGGATACCGACAGTCTTTTCCGCGAAAATGTAATGGAGCTGACACAAAAAGTACAGCTCGCTGCCATGTAAAAATGAAACGCTTCAAAAAATAAATACCAGATCCAAAGCAATAAAAACATTATCACGGTCAAAAGCCGGCTGCTTTTTCCAGGTAGCCGGCTTTTGATTTTACAGGAATCAACTGCCTGTAAACCCATGTTCTACTGGATATTAGCTACTGCCGGCATAAATGAAATTGCCGTTCTGTGGAATTTGGAATTTGTTTTTGGAATTTCCCGCAGGGGTTCTATATTTGCAACCCCTTCCAGATGGAGGGGCGGCCAGGTGAGGTGGATGAGTGGCTGAAATCAGTAGTTTGCTAAACTGCCGTACGGGTAACTCTGTACCGCGGGTTCGAATCCCGCCCTCACCGCAAACAAAAGTACAATATGCCCAGCTTTTTGGCTGGGCTTTTTTATTGAGCCATTGAAAGAAGACCAATTTCAACAGGCATTATTTTTGCCGGCAACTGCTTCGTGCCCGCATGCTAAGCATATGCATCAACCTGCACTATAACGGTACATAAATGTGTGCAATGGGAGAAGATGATATATTTATAAAGCAGAGAATCATTTCGTATAGGTGGCTTACAATAAATGCACTTGTTCATCAGTCAAAAGAAAGCAGCAATGCCACACCGTATGCTGACACTACAGAGAAATCTCTGTAGCTTAGTAGTAGATCATTGCCCACACTGTAAAGAACGACTGCCTGCCAAACAAATAAGCCAGGATATATATAGAAAAAAAGATATATGCAGCTGGCAGCGCTCATGGATCACCAGAAATAGAATCAGCAACAATCGATCAGGCAACACCGTATAATAAATAAAATAAACAACAGGAACGGTTGTCTTGTCACTGGATTTATATTTAAATTTTTAGGGAAAATAATGGTTATGGAATCTTCCATCTTAAACGACTCCATGTTCAGGGCCGTGGGAGATATTTCCCCTTTCGGCGTGTTTGCCATAGATGCCGAGGCCAATTGCCTTTATGCCAACCAGCAATGCTTGAAGGTACTGGGTTTATCTTTCAAGCAGATTTCCGGTAAGGGATGGAGCGCGGCTTTACACCCGGATGAAAGGGAAGTGGTGTTCAGGCAATGGGCCGATGCCGTAGAGAAAGGTAAGCCGTATGTAAAGAAAGAGCGGTTTATACGCCCCAATGGAACAGTGGTTGACGCCATAGTAAAGATCACCGCCGTAAAAGAAGGAGATACGGTAAGGGGCTACCTGGGCACATTGACCGATACTGTTGAGGTTTCACCGGAAGAAGCAGGCAACAGGCCCCCGCAGCAGGCAGCAACAAACAGCCAGTTCAACCTGAGTATTTTACTGGAGAACGGCGACTGGACAATCTGCTCAGTTGACAAGCAGCTTAATTTTACTTTCTTTAATACTGCCTACCGCAACACCATTAAACAGCAGTATAATGTGGATGTGAAGCTTGGTGATAATTACCTGGATATTGTGCAGTTCGCCAATGATGAACACCGGGAAATTGCCTTGGACAATATCCGGCGTGCACTTGCCGGGGAAGATTTTCAGATGCTGTTGAACATAGATGCCCGGGGCCGCCCCATTACCAGGTCAGTTAGCCTGAGCCCCGAACGGGATATGAACGGGAACATCACCGGGATAACGGTAATGGCGCAGGATATTTCAAGCCTGATCAAGCTGCAGCGGGAAAATGAAGAGAAAACTTATTTCCTGAACGCCCTTACCAAGAACCTGCCGATACTGGTATACAAAAATGACCGCAATGGTATCAACACCTTTTCTGTCGGGTCGGTGCTGGAAGTATTTGGCCTGAACGATAATGAACTGGTGGGCAAAAATATGCTGGACGACAATCCCGATTATGTACCTCATTTCCACAAAGCAATGGCCGGTGAACGGGTTGAGTTCACCACTTACCGCGATGTTAACGGGAAGCCTTTTTATTTGCAGAATATCGTGTTCCCCGACCCCGCCGGGAATGGAGGAATTGTGGGGCTTAGTCTTGATATCACCGGGATCAAACTGGCGGAAAAAGAAAATGCGGAGAAAACACACCTGCTGAACGGTGTATTACAAAACCTGCCCGTGATCATTTATATTATTGACGGAAAGGGCTTATTCAGGTTATTGCTTGGGGCAGGACTGCAATACCTGGGCCTGCAGGACAATGAAGTGATAGGGCAAAGTGTGTTTGATCTTTTTCCCACGGCAGAAGACCAGGTGCGCAGGGCAATGGCCGGAGAGCTGAATCATTTCACCACTGCCATCTATGCAGAAGGAACCGAACTGTATTTTCAGAATTCTGTATTTCCCGATGATTCCTGTGAAGGCGGTATTATTGGGTTTGCGATCAATGTTACTAAAGAAAAAGAGGCGGAAAAAGAGTTTATCCGGGCCAGGCAACTGGCTGAAGATGCTGCTGCTGCCAAGCAGCATTTTCTTTCAAATATGAGCCATGAGATACGCACGCCACTGAATTCGATACTGGGTATGACGCACCTGCTGCTGGAGGAAAACCCGACACCTGAACAGCGGAGTATGCTTGAAATACAACAGTTCTCCGGCGAAAATTTACTGGGCCTTGTTAATGATATACTTGACTACAGCAAGGTAGATGCCGGGAAGATCGTTTTTGAAAATGTGGATTTTGATCTGACAGAATTTATCGAAAGCGTTAAAAAATCACATTACCTGCAGGCCGAAAAAAAAGGTATCCTGTTCAAGATACGGCGCGACAGCGAACTGCCCAACATGGTCATCGGTGACAGGGTCAGGCTATCGCAGGTGTTGAATAACCTGATCAGTAATGCAATTAAATTCACCAGCCAGGGCTCGGTGATCGTTGATTTTTCTTTGCATAAAATAATGGGTGATGATGTGTTTATCGATTTTTCGGTAGCTGATACAGGTATTGGCATTGACCAGGCTCAGAAGGAATTTATTTTCGAAACATTTACCCAGGCAAGTGCCGATACTACCCGCAACTTCGGGGGCACCGGGCTGGGACTGGCCATTACCAGGAAATTACTGCAGCTGCAGAACAGTGATATAACCGTACAAAGCGAGCCTGGCAAGGGTTCTGTTTTTTCTTTCCGCCTGAAATTCAGAAAAAGCAATAAGTCCAGGACAGATATCAAAAACGGGCAACACCCCGCCGAGATATTTGAAAGCCTGTCAGGATACAGGGTGCTTTTTGTGGAAGACAATGAGATCAACAGGCTGGTGGCATCTAAGTTTATGCGCAAATGGGGCCTGGAGATAGAATATGCGGTAACCGGTATTGAAGCACTTGAAAAAATTCAGCAGCAGCATTATGATATTGTAATGCTGGATATACAGATGCCTAAAATGGATGGTTATGAAGCCGCCCGCCGCATCCGTGCTTTGCCGGATGAAAAATTCCGGAAGATTCCTATTGTGGCACTCACTGCTTCTGCACTGGCTGAAATAAAGGGTAAAACCCTTGAAGCAGGGATGAATGATTATATTTCCAAACCTTTTCATCCTGCTGAGCTGTACGGGAAAATCAGGCATTACCTGCAGGCAGAGGGGGCTTCAGATAAAAAAACTGACTGAGAGAATTACCTGTTGAAATATACAGGCATCGCCTTTTGACCGGCGTTCTGCATGGTTGTTCAAGTTGCATGCCTTCCTGCACATCATCCTGCACGCTATAGGATTTCTTTAACAACGATAAAAACGACTGCACTAAACTTTTCGGCCGAATCACCGTCCTAGCCGGTGAATAACCTTTCACGAACACGATCTAATACCATTGTTATGAAAAGTCTCGGCTACCTGTTCCTGTTGTGCCTGCTGTTTTTGCTGGTGCGCTGTTCACCGGCATCACATACCACTGTTGTAGTAAGCAATACACCGCCACCGCGGCCTGCGCCGCCGCCTCCACCGCCGGCAACTTACCAGGTATTTTACGATGAGCTGGGGCCTTATGGCCGCTGGATCGATTATCCCGGTTATGGTTATGTATGGGTGCCTGCAGTGGGCCCCGATTTCAGGCCTTATGCATCGAATGGGCACTGGGTATATTCCAACTATGGCTGGACCTGGGTATCGAACTACAACTGGGGATGGGCTACATTTCACTACGGCCGCTGGTTTTATGAAGACGGTTATGGATGGATGTGGCTGCCCGGTCATGAATGGGCACCGGCCTGGGTGGCCTGGGGGCATTCAGGTGGTTACTATGGGTGGGCGCCACTGGCACCGCATGTAAGTATCAATATCTCCATCGGAAGCGGGGGATGGACACCGCCGCCGCATTACTGGACTTTTGTACCAGCAGAACATATTGCCAAACCCAATGTGACCAATTACATCGTTAACAACAGCAGTAATACAACTATTGTAAAAAATGTAACCATTATCAACAATGTCACGAATAATAATACGACCATTATCAATAAAAATATTACCAATAACACCGTCAACAACAATGTTACCAATAACCATATTGTCAACAATACAACGGTATACAACAGGGGGCCACAAGTGAATGAAGTGGAAAAGCTGAGCAACACACGTATACAGCAGGTGAACATCAGTGAAAATGCCAAACCGGGCGAATCGCTCAGCAATAACCAGCTGGCGGTATACAGGCCTGCAATAAAAGAGGCAGCCACACAACAAACAGGCAGCAGTAAACCCATACCGCAAAAAGTAGAAGCTTATCACCAGCAACCGGCCAGAACGGTACAGGCTGCGCCGCTAACAGAACAAAGACCAGCTGAGGCTGCAGCAAATGCTGGCGCTGCCAAGCCTGTACAGGCAACTGTTCCCACACAAAACAACAGGCGCATGCAAATGAATACGGCTGCAGCGCCTGAAAACAAGCAACAGGCACCTGCAGAAACTGTGCAGTCTGCACAGGAAAAATCCGGGTTAGCAGCTCAGAATACAGATAGTAAGCAACAGAAGCGGAAGCAGAAAAAGCAGGACAAGAAGAAAAATCCACCTGCGCCTGTTGCGGAGAAAGCCACATCAGATAATACTGCGCAACCGCCGGTAAAGAAAGAAGAATAAGCAGGCAAACCTGCATCAGCAATAATCAATACTTCTGCAGCCGCTGTTTTACTGATAGCGCTGCAGAATTTTTTTTAGCTGGTATAGCCTGTTGCTTTCTATAAGTGTATAGATAGTACGGAAATTATATCATTTGTTATTCTACTAATTTGGTAGACTTATAAACTTATATTAGTTTTGCTTCCGCATCAAATAATCGGCTGTCCCCATGAAGCCAGGCAAAGGCATTCTCGCAAGATCTCATACCTGCAAGGTATCATCGGGCAGTAAAAAACAAATATTAGCTGATGAAACCGCTTCTATGTAGCATTACCGGGTCTTCTTGAAAGTTTACCGGTTATAAAGGAATGGCAGGATAGCTGCTGATTATCCTGGCTGTACGGCTTGTTCCTTTCATCCATTTCTTCTGTTGGTGTGCATAAAGCAGCTTACATTTGTTGCCCGGCAAACCGCATACCTGTGGCCGCGGTACATGTATCCCGCACTTTATGATTTCGCCTTATTGCCTGTAACAGGCATAATGATGTTTATGAAAGGCCTATTCCTTATAACATCATCAGTACAGAATATTGACTATTAATAACGCTTAATGGAAAATCATGTTTAAAACGACCCTTAGCTTACTGCTACTGCTATCTTGTACCCTGCTTTATGCGCAGCGTACACATGTGATCACCGGTGTGGTGCTCTCTGCCGAAACAAGAGAGCCATTGTCAGGCGCCTCTGTTGTACTGAATAAATCATTCAAAGGTGTGTCTACTGATAATAGTGGCCATTTCTCCATCACCTCATCTGTAGCCGGAAATCTGCTTACTGTATCTTATGTGGGGAAAGAAACCGCCGAAATACAGGTGCACGACAATGATATCACGGTATTGTTGAAAGCCACCAATAAAATACTGGATGAAGTGGTGGCCGTGGCCTATACCAATGTAAAAAAATCGGGGTATCCCGGTGCGGTGGCCACCATCTCTTCAGACAAAATTGATAACCGGCAAACACCCAACCTTACCAATGCGTTGCAGGGACTTGTTACAGGCCTGCAGGCTGAATCAGCCAATGGACAGCCCGGCAACAGTTCTACCATCCGCATAAGAGGTGTGGGGTCTATCAATGCCTCCAGTGCACCATTGTTTGTTGTTGACGGCGCGCCTTATGATGGCGACATCAATGCCCTGAACGCAGCAGATATTGCCAGCATCAGCGTGCTGAAAGATGCCACTGCAGCCAACCTGTACGGTTCGCGTGCAGCCAACGGTGTTATCCTGATCACTACAAAGCATGGAAAAAAATCGGATGATGTGGCAGTGAATATCACGGTGAACCAGGGCTGGAGCAGCAGGGCCGTGAAGGATTATGCTCAGGTAAACACCGACCAGTATTTTCAATTGTACTGGGAAGCGCTGCGAAACAAACAGCTCACCAATGGCGCTACACCGCAACAGGCAGCACAATACGCCAGCTTGCGTGTAGTGAGCGACCTGGGTATTAATCCCTACGGTGCTAATTTTCCGCAACCTGTGGGTGCCGACGGAAAAATTGCGGCAGGTGCCAAGCCCTTATGGGATAACAGCTGGGAAGATGCCATGCATCAGCAGGCTAAATACACTCAGGCGCAGCTGAGCTTCAGTGGTGGCGGAGACAAAGGCACATACTATGTTTCAGGCGGCTATGTAAACAATGATGGTGTATACCTGGCTTCGGGTTTTAAACGATACAATGTACGCAGCAATCTTACACTACAGGCAAAGAAATGGCTGAAAGCCGGGCTGGATGTAAGTGGTGCCAGCACTTTGCAGAACTATCCTACTTCTTCTGATTCAAAGACCAGTAATGTTGTGCTGTTTGGCCGAACCATCCCCAGTTTCTATCCTATATACCAGATTAATCCTGATGGTACATATAAACTGGACGGCAAAGGGCAAAGAATCATTGACTACGGCGATTACCGGCCATCTTCTGCGCTTGCAAGGGAAAACCTGATAGGTACACTGCCCCTGGATAAATCGCAGATACAAAAAGAAAATGCTTCTGTACGCACCTACCTGGAAGCGACCATACTAAGCGGACTGAAATTTAAAACCAGCTATAACCTGGATTATGTAAACCAGAATTCACATTACTATACCAACCCGCTGTTTGGTGATGATGCTGCTATAGGAGGCACAGTCAGTAAAAGCAATTCAAGATTGCTTTCTTATACCTGGAACAATATTATTACTTACGATCACGATTTTGCCAGCGGCCATCATATAAACCTGCTGGGTGGTCATGAATATTATTCTTTCAATACCCGCAATCTTTCAGGTAACAGGCAGAATTTTGTGTTGCCCGGTTTGTATGAACCTGTGGCAGCATCGGTACTGAACGATTTTTCAGGCAATGCAGATAATTATGCAAAGCTGAGTTTTTTCGGGCAGGGACAATACAATTATCTTAATAAATACTATTTCACTGCATCATTGCGTACAGATGGATCATCCCGTTTCTCTCCCGATTCTCGCTGGGGTACTTTCTGGTCTGCAGGCGCTTCCTGGCGTATAGCAGAAGAAAATTTTATCCGCCAGGTAAAATGGATCAATGTGCTTACGCTGAAGGCGAGCTACGGTGCCTCTGGTAACGATAACCTGTCAAGCTACTATGCTTACCAGGCTTTGTATGCAATCAATAACAACCTGGGTAATGGTGGTGTTATCGCATCAAGATTGCCCACACCTGACCTGAAATGGGAAAGCAACCTGAATGCCAATATAGGCCTGGATTTCGGCATATTCAACAACCGCATCAGCGGTACCATCAACTACTATAACAGGAAAAGTAAAAACCTTTTGTATGCGCAGCCACTGGCGCCGTCTACAGGCTTCAGCTCTGTTAATGCCAATATTGGCAGCCTGCGTAACTCGGGATGGGAGCTGGAGTTAAATGCCGTTCCTGTAAACAGTGCCAGCTTCAAATGGAGCATTAGCCTGAATGCCACGCACAATAAAAATGTGATCACCTCTTTACCGCAAAAAGAGATCATCAGTGGTACAAAGAAATTAATGGTGGGCAAATCCATCTACGAATTTTATATACGTGAATGGGCCGGTGTAGATCCTAAAACAGGCGATCCCTTATGGTATAAAACCGATGAACAGGGAAAGCGTGTGACCACATCTGTATACAGCCAGGCAACGCAGTATTACCAGGGCAGCTCATTGCCCGATGTGTATGGCGGTTTCAGCAATACCTTTAATTACAAAGGTGTGGAACTCTCCTTCCTGCTGGCATACAGCCTGGGTGGCAAGGTGCTGGATGGTGATTATACATCGATGCTTTCAGGCGGAAGCAGTCCTGGCCACTCCTGGGGAACAGAGCTGCTGGACAGGTGGACACCCGATCATACACAAACCAATGTACCGCGTGTGACCACCGATAACCTGAACTTTACCTCCGCGTCCACCCGCTTTTTGTACAGTGCCAGCTATGCACGCCTGAAAATGTTGAGCGTGGGTTATTACCTGCCGAAAACTGTATTGCAAAAAGCAGGTATCAGCAACCTGAAAATATATGCTACCGGGGAAAACCTGTTTACCTTATACAGGCACAAAGGCATGGATCCCGAGCAATCTATCGATGGTACCACTTATTTCCAATACCCGGCTATGCGTACTTTTTCTGTAGGCATACAGGTAGGTCTTTAAATCTTTTCAATAGTACAATACCAGATTATGAAAAAGTTATTCTATCTATATTTTGCGGGCTGTTTATTTGTGCTGGTATCCTGCAAAAAACAACTCGATACAGCGCCCACCGATTCGGTTTCTGAAGGCCTGATATTTCAAAATGTGGGCAACCTGTCTACCGTGCTGGAAGGAACCTGGGCATCTATGATGGACGATTTTTATGGGGGCACTTACAGCAATCCCGGCTTTAAAACCATTGGCCTGGTAAGTGATGCGATGGGAGATGATGTTGCAGTGATACCTACTAAGTACGGCTACAGGGATGCCTATCCTTTTACCGAGCTGAACGATAAAACCAAAAGCCGTGTAAATGGAATATGGTCCCAGTTATATAAGATCATCAACAATGCCAATATTGTGATTGCGCATGCTGATAAGGTGGATGGTGATGCCAATGCCAAACAGGCGCTTAAAGGACAGGCACTGGCTTTACGTGCCAATAGTTACCTTACGCTGGCTTCTTTTTACCAGTTCTCGTATCTGAAAGATTCAACTGCCAAAGCAGTACCTGTTTATACAGAACCTGCCAACAGTACTACACAGGGGCAGCCACGTGCTACGTTGAAACAGGTATATGAACTTATCTTCTCCGATCTTATACAGGCAGAACAATTGCTGTCAGGCTACCAGCGCACAGCGAAATACAAGATCAACCTGGATGTTGTTGAAGGATTGCTGGCAAGGGCTTACCTGAATACCGGCCGGTGGGGCCTTGCTGCAGCCAAAGCCGTTGCAGCCCGTAAAAATTACCCGCTGATGTCGGGCAGTGATTATACTAAAGGATTTAATGACGTAAACAATTCAGAATGGATATGGGGCCATCCTGAAATTCCCAGCCAGAGTAATGGCAGTTATAGTTTTCATTTTCTTGATGTATCCTCTGCTGGTTCTTATTATTACAGTTTTATGGCCGATCCGCATTTTATGGAGCTGTTTGATGATGGTGATTACCGCAAGGCACTGTTTTCCTGGAATGGCGTACCGGGAAGGGAAGGCTACCTGCAGTACAAGAAATTTCTTTTCCGCAACGATCTTACTGCAGACCTGGTGCTGATGCGCAGCGCAGAAGAATACCTGGTAGAGGCAGAAGCCAATGCCCGTTTAAACAACCTGCAGGCCGGTGCAACGGCACTGAATGTGTTAAAAGCTGCCCGCAATGCCAAACCGTTTGATATAACAGGAAAAACACAGCAGGACCTGATCGATGCGGTGTTGATCGAAAGAAGGAAGGAGTTGTGGGGTGAGGGATTTGGCCTGGCCGATATTATCCGCAATCAGCTTGCTGTTGTACGTAAACCCTATGTAGATGCAAATGGGAATGATATAAAAGTAACTGTTACAACACCGGATGGTACCACAAAACAGGTGGCTGCAAAATACCACACCGCACTCCGGTTTCCTGACAAAACCAACTTTGTACCCAACAGCCCTTACTATATTTTTGCCATACCACAGAGTGAGGAACAGAATAATCCTAACCTGTATAAATAGTACGCATCTCAATAGCACGAAAAGAATGCCGGCAGAACGCCGGCATTCTTTTATAGCACAGCCTGTTTTAAACGCTGGTGGTTTGTATTATATTACAACACATAAACTGTTTATATGAAAATAACCTTCCTGTGTGTATGGCTGCTGGCTGTGGCTGCCATGGCAAATGCGCAAACAGCAACACCCGGTAAAACATTCGGATCTGCTATTACTGCTGCTGATGCAGTGGATATCAGCACTGTTGCCGGCCAGGTATCTGCTGCACAGCCGGTGCCGGTAAAAATAAAAGCACTGGTAACAGATGTATGTACCAAAAAAGGTTGCTGGATGCGGCTGCGTATCACAGACAGTACGACCGCTTTTGTACGGATGAAAGATTATGGATTTTTTGTGCCGCAGGATATCAGGGGCAAAGAAATAATCATTGATGGTGAAGCCTATCAGAAAGAAACACCGGTAGATGAACTGAAACATTATGCCGCCGATGCCGGTAAAAAACCGGCTGAAATAGCGACCATCACACAACCGGCAAAAGAATTGCGCATAACAGCCAATGGCATCCTGGTGGTAAAATAAAACCGGGAACCATGGTAAAAGGAAGAAATTTGTAATTAGATTTTGTTTAATAAAGCAAATCGTTACCTTTGCACCCCGCCATAGTAATATGGCCTGGGTTCGGGAGGTAGTTCAGCCCGGTAGAATGCCTGGTTTGGGACCAGGAGGTCGCAGGTTCGAATCCTGTCCTCCCGACCATTATTCAAAACCCGCTCTAGTAGCGGGTTTTATATTTTATACTTGGAATACAATTTTAAAAAATTTCACAATAAAATCGACTGGTTCGAATACCTGACCATCAAGGTCCTTTTTAATCTAGGCCAAGACGAATGTTGCGCGGCATTATAACCCATCGATGTAGCGTTTCTCTCTAGGGAAGCCGTCAATTCCAAATAAGAAAGCCGCCGGATTAATTCCCAACCAGTGCAGTACCTCAATAATCTGATTGTACTTTTGCTCAGCGTATTGAGTGGATATAGCGAGGGGTGCTGCAAAGCAAATCGGCTCATGATGTGCTATGCGATTTCTGATGCGGTTGATGCTCGTTAATTTCTTGAAAACCTTTGTGTGATTTGTACCAAATGGGCGTCCAGGCAAGATGTTAAGCAGGCTACTACCGGCCGCTGAAAATTCTTTTGAAGCAAATTGATAGGTCCAGAAGCCAAAGATTAATTCCGCAACTGCTTTATCATGGCTGTATGCTGCTCCCAGGTTGTCGATGATTCTTTTTACACTTTCCAACGACTTCTCACAACCTACCGACTGCAAAAAGCCTGCTCTGGGTTGTGTGGCATCGGAAAGCCAATTGTTGCCAAATTTGAATCTGTAATGCCTATCAATTTTATTTCTTAATGCAACCTCGAATAAACAGAAGATTGAAAACACTTCCGTGGAGAGACGTATATTTGCCCTATACAAAGTCATAGCCTTGCGGGTATTGTTTCCATAGGCAGCTAGGTATTTGGCCATTCTAGGGGTCGATATAAGCTCCTCAAAATCAGAATACAACATTGTCCCTTCCTTTTCACGAAGGAAGCCTGTAAAGGTATCTTTTAATTTCTTATATTTGTAGTCGAATTCCCGGTTGCCGCTGTCCAGTTTTCTGGTTATGTTTCCGGGTTTAAGTTTTTTTAAGGGTCCTTTTTAGGACCCTTTTTATTTTTTGTAAGCGGTCCCCTCGAACAAACAATCATGAATTATACTCCTCTTACTGAAATAGGCTATAAGAATATTGGGGCTGGGTATACTCTAAGTGATCATTTAAACCAAGTATTTGGTCCATGGACTGGCCGTCTATCCAAACAGAAAGACCTTTTCATAAATTAAGCATTGAATTCCTTTGTATAGGTGGAGTGGACATAACATTCAATGGGAAAGTTATATATGCACTGGATTGACAACACGATTGCTTCTATAAAGGCTTCAACAGAAATACAAAAGCTGCCCTGCAGTTGCAGAACAGCTTTGCAGAGACCGGATAGAAAACTAATTTAACCGGATCGTTTTGCTTTGCCCCCACACAATATCTGCAGACTGTACGCCTGCCGTATTCCATAAACATTCTCGCACCGTTAATACCAGGTTATCGGTATCGATAGAAATAAGCTGGAAGGAGAGTTTTGTTTCATCTTTTGAAGATACCTGGCCCTTCAGCGGTGAATCAACCCTGAATACCGGCAATGCCAAATCACCTTCAGGCCCTGTATAAGTATAAAACTCATTCGCATTTTCATGCCCGTGAAAATAGGCTTTGATGTTAGGGTGTTTGTGCAGGAAAGCAGCAAACAGTTTTTCTTCAGCCCTGTCCTGCGGTTTGCCGTTTCGCAGCGTAGTATCTTTCAGCATTTCAGGCATCAGGTTTTCAAACCGGTCTTTCGCATTTATATTGTGCGGTGCATAAGGATTGGTAAAATGTTTGGCATCACCCTGTGGCTGTACATGCGTAAATAAAAGTACCGGAGTGGAAGCGCTGATCTGTTGCAGGTCTTTTTCCAGCCAGGCACAGTTGACAGAATCGGGCCATAGCTCAATAAATACGAGATGTATACCATTTATATCACGGGAATAATTGATTTTGTCCTGTGTATAATCGAAGCTGGCCGCTGTTTTAGACTGAGCCGGGTGCATAACCAGGTTGTATATACCGGCCATAGAGCTGGCATCTTTTACAGGAAACATCGGTTTGTAATAACCAATAGCATTAGACATATCATGATTGCCGGCGGTGAGCAGCAACTCCGTTTTACCGCCGCTGCTATTATGGGTGTGCAGGTTGTTTACATAGTTACCGGTAAATTGCTGCCAAGAGCTGGCTGCGCTTTGAAAAGGTATCTCCTGTCTGTTTGCAAGGTCTCCTGTGATCGCCAGGTAATCAATATAGCCTACCGGTGCACCCGTGCCTACTCCGTTATCGTCGGGCAATGTAAGGGAAGGTAATGTTTGTATGCTGTTCAGCATTGCCTTGTTCACAACATCGCCCGGTACACTGTCCTGTCCGCGGAAAGTTTTCCGGTAATAACCGTAATGAACATCTGATGTAAAAGCAATTTGTATTATAGGATGCCTGCTGCTCTGCGCCAGGGAAGTATGGCAGGCAGCACTATAAAAAACTGCAATGATGATCGTTTTTTTAATCCAGGTGAACATTGTTTCTTCTTCTGTTAATAATGCTGGTTGCCGGTTCCGTTAAACTGAAAAGCGCCGATATCTATACCGGGCGGGGTAATCTCTGTTGCACCATAAACCGGATGTACAGGTACTACTGCCAGCGGAGAGAAACCTGTATACCCTTTACCCAGTGCCGGTGATTTGGCCTGGAGCCTGAAATCGTATTTGCCTACGGCCTGTATTCCCTGTAAAGGGATGCCACCCGGAACAGGCAACGGAAAATTATAGAATAAAGGATTGTTGGCCTGTACTACTGGTGTGCCATCGTAGCTGTCACCGGGTTTGTATCCTGCCGGTAAAAATGTAGTGAAGCTGGGTATATCAGTCGGCTGCGGTACTGTCCATCCGCCGGATAAAGCAGCATTGGTGGGATAGATCTGGTTGACAACCGACAGTGAATCGCCGTATTCATAATTATTGCCATACCGGATATTCGCTGTATCAGCAGGAGGATTGTTAACGATGCGCAATCCAAATTTGCAGTTCACCATCAGGTTATTGTAGGCCATACCTCTTGCACCCTCTTCAAAATTAATATTGGCGCCACGGCCTGTTTGTATTTGCCGGTAACCACAGGCGATAAAAGTATTGTTCCACATGCGGATATTGGTTTGTGCTGCACCAACCGGCTGCCCTTTATTAGACGCTTTTTGGCCATTGGTGGCCAGACCAACAAAAAGATTGTAAGCCATATCGCCAACAGTACCTCCTTTGGCGTTCAGGCAGTCGCCGCCATGTAAACCACCTTTTTCAAAAGTGTTGCGCATGATGGATATTTTCCCATTGGATATACGTACCGGGTCGTCAACACCACCGTAGAGCCAGCTATCTTCCATTACAAAAATGCCGTCTTTATTTTGAAACAGGATAGAAAATGCTGTGCCGGCACTCTGGTTCACCAAGGGGCCCTGGGTATTGGTTAAGCCGCTGCCTCCAAATTCTACATGTGTCCATTTAAGAATAAGCATAGGACAGGTTGAGCTGCAATAAATGCCTGCCCATCCGCCGGCGAAAGCAGGATCTTTTGAAGGGTCCTGGTTAGGTGCATCATTTTTTTGTTGCTGCAGCGCATCCACGGTGATCCATACAGGCGCTGCTTTGGTGCCAAGGCTGATGAGTGAGCCCTGTACAAAAATGCCGGCTTTATTGGTCACATTAACGTGTACGCCGGGCTGGATAAATACGGTGTCACCGGCTTTGATGGTTACATCGCCACCAATGGTATACGTTTTCCCGGAAAGCATGGTGCCGGTAATATTGCCCTGCAGGGGAGCCGCATCGCTGATGGGTTTGGCCACCTGCTGGGCCGGCTTGAATAAATCAAGCTTTTCGTCTGACCATTTTTTACAGCCCGTGTTTGTCAGCAAGAAGACAAATGCCAAAGGAAGTAGTGATAGTATCCTGTGAATATATTTCTGCATAACGTATTTGTTGCGGTAATTAAAATTTATAACGGAAACCTGCCAGTATGTTTACCTGGTAAATGTCTTTGCCTACCAGGGTTTTGTTTTTATAAGATTGCTCAGGCAGGCTATTGTCTGCAGGCGGTGCCTGTAATATCACCGTTTTAGCCGGGGTATTGGTAAGGTTGTTCAGCTTGCCATAGAAAGAAAAATGCCTGCTGAGTGTTTTTTCAAATGAGAAATCAAGTGTTCCCTGGCCCAGCAGCCAGTAATCGAGATTGTAATAGGGAGAAACCTGTGCGATACGTTTACCGGTATATACCAATGCCACCTGCATATCTAAACCAATACGCGGATTTTTATACAACAGCGACAAATTACCGAGGTGATTGGCCTGGCCCTGTAAAGGCCTTGTTTGATCCATCTGTTTTGATGTAATGTTATTGGTAGCCGGGTCTCGGTAGGTGTACAATTTGGAAGTAGTAATGCTCGATTTTACATAAGTATAGTTAGCCGAAATGCCGAACATACCAAAAAACTTGGTGTACACTGCTTCAAAACCATAGTTACGGGCAGTGCCGAAATTCTCGGGCATAAAAAACTGTGCGCTGGGGCCACCGTTGCGTACAATGGCGTATTCGATAGGATCCTGTATGATTTTGTAAAAAGCTCCAACCAGTATCTGGCTCGCGCCGCCAGGATATATTTCGTAACGCAGATCGAAGTTATCAGCCTGTGAGTGTTTCAGGCTGTCATTGCCTTTTATATCGAACAGTTCACCATTAACCTGTGTAGGAATGATCTCATAAAAATCAGGACGGACAATTGAACGGAAATAAGAGATGCGGATATCCTGTTTTTTATTCAGGTTATAACGCAGACTGGCACTGGGCAACAGGTCAGTGTACTTCACAGTGCCTGATCTTCCTGCATAACTATCCGGCATAACCGTATTAAAACCCTGCTGTGTATGTTCAATACGGACACCACCTAAAAACTCCAGGTTTTTTGCAGGCGAAAATTTCACCTGGCCATACACTGCTGATACATTTTCGTGTGAGGTGTAGGTATTTGTATTCAGCGATGTTATCGTACCTGCACCATTGCCTGCTGGTGAAAACTGGTAATTGGCTGCATTAAAGCTGGTCCAGTACTGGGGCAGGCCATTGCTTAATACAGGAGAAAGAGAATACTGGTTATCGTAATTGTCGCGCGAACGATGGCGGTACATACCCCCTGCATTGAACTCAACAGCGGTGCCTGCTATTTGTGGGGTATAAAATAAGTTCAGGTAACCTGCCAGATCCTGGTTTTTATTATGCTGCCATTCCCTGCTCATTTTCTGTACAATGTAGGCGTAGTTTGTTCCATTGCGGCCACTCTGGTAATCGTATTCAGCCATATCTGGTCTTGCACCATGTGCCAGGGAGTAGGTGCCTGTCCAGTTGATGCTTACTTTACTACCCAGTAGATGATCACCGCGCAGGGTGGAATTATAAATACTTTGTCTTTGTTCACGGCTGCGCATCAGGTTATCGCTGAGATGATTGAGATAAACTGAATCGTAGGTTTGCCTGGTTTGAAACTCATTCATTTGCACGTACATATTGTACAGTGCTATTTTGTTTTTCTCATTGAATACATAGTCGATCTTGTTGTGCAATGCCCAGCGCGTGGTTTGGGTGGAATAACGCCTGGTATAAAGATCGCTGATGACAGACTGGTTATCCAGTTTATCTACCACCTGGGGCTGGGCATTGGGTACCAGCAGCATGGAATTGGAACCCCGGAAAAAATTCTGGTACGAGCCGGATACAAGTATGCCCAGTTTCTGATGAAAGGTTCTGCCCCCGATAGTAAGGCCTGCTGTAGAATTAACAGGCAGGTTGCGGTTGGTGAAATTGAGGTTGGCACGCGAAAAATCGTTTTGTGTGGCAATATAATTATTACCGAAAAGCTCTGCCGGTGATTTGGCGCTCACCGCACCATGTGAGAATGCCTGGAATGGACGTGATGAAGAGAACAGGCCCGAAAACCCTGTGCTGGCATTGGCCGAAAGTAAAAACTGTTGGGGAGCGCTTTTCATAACCAGGTTCATACTGCCGCCTACAGCATCTGCTTCCATCGCCGGCGTGAGTGATTTTACCACTTCCAGGCGTTCTAATATCTCTGAAGGGAACAGGTCCATCGGCACATAGCGGTAATTAGGGTCAGGGCTGGGTATTTTTACACCGTTCACCAATGTATTATTGTAACGTTCATCCATGCCCCGGATAACGGCATAGCGTCCTTCACCGCTATTGCTTCGCTGGATAGTAACACCGCTGATGCGTTGCAGGGCATTGGCCACTGTTACATCGGGTAATAACTGTATGGTTTGTGCAGAAAGAATATTAGCAATGGTGGGTGCTGTTTTTTCCAGTCTGCGGGCGCTGTTGTCATCGCCGTTAGACAGTGTGGATACTACATTTACAGCGGTCAGCTCCGATACATCCGGCTCCAGTGTAAAGTTCATTTCGCGGCTGCCTGTATTGTCTGTGAGGGTAACCTGTATATCAGCTAATTTTTTATAACCCGCATAACTTATTTTGATCTCATAATTACCCGGACGAAGTTTTTTCAGGGTAAAGCTGCCATCCAGGTTGGCTGCTACGGTAAGGTGTGCGCCATCCAGTTTTACCAGTGCGCCGGGAAGCGGTTCGCCGGTTCGGGCATCGGTTATTTTGCCTTTGATCACCGATTGGGAAAGGGCTTGTAGGGTACAAATGCTGAGTAGCCCCGCAAACAAAAAGCTGTAAAAGCTTTTAGAAAGATAAGCGGACATAGAGCGGTTGTTTTTTTGGATGCCCACAAAACTCAATGAAAATGAGCCCTCAAAGTATACCCTGCCGGTGAGTTAATAATTTATTATTTCTTAGTTAATAATTTGTTTCAATAAACTCCAACATTTCTTCAGAATTGTACAATACTGCTGGAACTGGGGATTGGGTCTACATATGGTTGTTCAGGCCGGATGGCTTTTTTTTATCTTTTTTCTCCGTTATTTTTTAGTTAGATTCATCTGTATATAGGACAAGAGCAGGTTAGCTCTTGTAATAAAATCCTGTACCCAAGAATATGACCCGACTACTGCTTTCTTTCCTGTTGTTCACCTTGCTGGCAGAAAAAACTGCAGCACAAAGCACCCGGTACTGGCCCTATGCCGACCCCGCAACTGATTCTATTGCCGGCATCAGTCTATACAAAGCATACGACCTGTTGAAAGGGCGGCCGGCCAGGAAGGTCATTGTTGCGGTGATCGATAATGGTTTTGATATTGCCCATGAAGACCTCGCCCCTGTTATCTGGACGAATCCCGGCGAGATTCCCGGTAATGGCATAGATGATGACCACAATGGTTATACCGACGATATTCATGGCTGGAACTTCCGCAGTACCCGGGATGGCCAGCTTGTTCCTGATGAACAGGCTGAAGCGACCCATGTGTATGAGCGCTGGCAGCAGCGCTTTGCAGGGGCAGATACCAATCTTTTCAGCGCAGCGGAAAAACAGTTGTACCAGGTATTTACCACTGCCCGCAAACTTTATGAAGCAGGTATTACCAATAAAGATGATAGTACAGGCCGGCTGTATGCTTATAATCTTCATTACAATTCCAGCACCCTGCTGCACGACAATCCGGAAGACCCCTATGATCATCATTATGGCAGCCCTGTGATCAAAGCAACAGAAAGCCTCAGTCATGGTACGCATGTTGCCGGCATTATTGGTGCTAAGCGGCAAAATGGAAAGGGGATAGATGGTGTTGCAGACCATTTGCTTATTATGCCTGTTATTGCCACAACCGGTTGCGGGGACGAACGGGATAAGGATGTGGCCAATGCCATCCGCTATGCCGTAGACAACGGTGCGCAGTTGATCAATATGAGTTTTTCCAAAACCTTATCTCCTTATAAAGCCGCTGTTGATTCGGCCGTTCGTTATGCTGAAAAAAAAGGTGTGCTGATTTTTCATGCAGCGGGCAATGATGGTGCAGATGATGACAGCCTACCGTATTATCCCACTGCCACCTATGAGGATGGCCGGAAAGCGGCCAATTTTATCACGGTGGGCTGGAGCCGGTCAAAATTCGATCGCCGGCTGGCCCATCCATATTCAAACTACGGCCGGAAAAATGTTGATCTCTTTGCGCCGGGCAGTGATGTTTTGTCAACCACCCCGTTCAATACTTATGGAAGCAAATCCGGCAGCAGCATGTCTACCCCGTTCGTGACCGGTGTGGCCGCGCTTTTACTGTCTTATTTTCCGCAGCTGTCGCCCGCACAGGTAAAGCATATTCTTTTGGCTTCGGTGTTTAAGCCTGCCACCATTGTCAATAAGCCAGGCACACAGCAGTCTGTTACCCTTGAACAGCTATGTGTAAGCGGTGGTATTGTAAATGCATACAATGCAGTGAAAATGGCAATAGCTGTTTCTTCTTCCAAGCACTGATTGATGCGGCAACCTGATGGCACCCTGTTTTTGATTTCAGGTGGTGAAGCGTTTCCTGTAAAGTATTCCCGTTTTCAGTTGAAGGATTGCCTGAATGCAAGAGGGGATAAGTCGGTTTTTGTTTTGAGCAGTTTGCTGAACCATTGCGGGTGCTGCCCCAAGCCCGGTTCATAAGCAATTTCACTTACCGATAAATCAGGAATACAGCAGGATCGTTATGGGCAGCTGATGAAAAGAAAGATCACACAGGTGTATAGGCCGTACTGGATAGGTGATTGGGTTTTATATAAATATGTGCTCTTTGTGCATCTATGATGATGTTGAACCGTTTTAAAATATCCCCGCCCATTATACTCATCTTCTGCCGCCCGATTGCTCCCTGGAAAAAGCCTGCAGGTACATCGGCCAGCTTTTCATTCCCCATGAACAGGGCAGGCAGAACGGCTTTTTTAGTTACCAGGATATTGCCGAAAGAATCGGATAGTTTTTTCTCGCCTGTAATTTTCAGTTTTTCCGCGAGCTTGTTTTCGGCGGTGAACTGATCATCGAATAAAACAGCACCTGCATATCCTGAATGAAGCAGGAATTTATTTTTAAGAACCGTGTCAGCCACCTGGCAACTGCATTCGATAAACATATAATCGTTTTCAAAGATCAGCCGGAGTTGTTCATACTCCCTGCATTTGTCGGGCAGGGCGGATGAAACGCTGATGATGTTTTTATCGAAATCTATTTCTACCACTTTACCGGCAAACAGATCGGTTCCAAACTTGCCATCGGTTTGCGGACCGGAATTTATATTCTCCCATATCGGAACATGTTCCCATTTCAGTTGACCGATCTGTAAAGAATTGCTTTTGCTGCACCTTGATGTATTGTCGTTGCCACCCCAGCTTTTTACACTATCGGCGCCTTCAAAACGCAGACTGGTTAATTTTTGAATAGATTCTTTTGTTAAGGTCACCGCATTGGCTGCCGTATGAAACATCAGCCTGACGGTATCTTTTTGATTGAGTATGGCCTGTACGGCAAGATTGTTGGCACTGGTTAGTTGAAAAGGGATGGTGAAAGCCCCGGCTGATACCGTGCTGCTTTCCTGGCCTGCAATTCTCTGGCAGGTTAAAAATGTGATCAGCAGAATGCTAAAAAAAAGTCTTATTCTCATAAGGGCAGGGTGTATATATTATCGCCGGAGCTTCCACAATTCCGCGATACCGGGACTGGGTTTTCCTTTCCTGTTTATTTTGAGCAGCTCATTGAAGAGCGTAAAAATTGCATCTAAAAATAACATAGACCTCTTTTAAAATGAGCGATCAATTTTTCAGCCGGAAACTGCAGTTCCGGCGCATAGTAAATTACAGTTTTTGTGCGGTATAGCCAAAAAGAGGCCGGATATGTTATCATTAATAAATGCCCGAAATTTTCAAAGGCAGCAAAAAGCCCATAAAATCTGCATTTTACGGGCTGGGTTAGTAGTGTGTATCTTTCATTTAAAACAGGACCTCAGTACTATTGGGAGGATTGAATTTTAAACCCGTTTGCCTGGGCAAATTGCTGCTGGGCTTCTTTCATTTTCATGAGAACCGTGTTTTTATTGCTTACCAGCTCAACCAGCTTTTGTTTATCTGCCTGGCGTTCTTCCTCTGTTTTGGCAAGGCCCACGCTTTTATAACCGGCATAAATGCTTTTGATGTATTCGAAAGCTGTTACTGCAGATTTTTTAAAATCTTCTGCACCCTTTACATCAGGGGCAGGTGTGTTTTTTATTTCCTGCACTTTTTCATCCACCAGTTTTTCCATGCGTTCAGATACTGCTGCCAGGCTGTCGAACTGGCCGCCTTCAAAGAACTGTTTGGCTTTTTGTTCGGTTGTTGCGAATGCCGGGGTAAGGCTGCGTTCTTTTTCTACGATCAGGTTGCTGTAATCAAGTGCTGTTTTGGTTTTGCAGGATGCTGCGGTAATAATAAGGGCAGTGGCTGCGATAAGCATTTTTTTGTGCATAAAATGTTTTTAATAGGTGTTTACTATCCGGGTAAATAAAGCTGCTGCACAGCGTGCCCGGTCTGGGTGCAAACATAGCCGATATATTTTCAATATCAAAATACGCAGTTCAATTTGCCGGCCCCCAGCTGCATATTGAGCAAGTTCCGGGTTGGCATGCCTGCCATGCCAGGCTAATTTTGATTGCTAAATAGATGCAGTATGCAAAAATTTAGAATTGTTCCGTTAAGTGAAGAGTATGTTCAGCGGATCCGCGCCAACCAGCGTGACGATTTTGGCCATCCGCTGGTAGAGCAGGTAGCCACCGGAAAAGGCCCTTGCAGGATTTCTTTGCAGCTGTTCAATGTTGGGGAAGATATCAGGTTGCTGTTATCGTACAGCCCGTTCACTATAGACAATGCATACGACCAGCCAGGACCGGTATTCATTCATAAAAAAGAGGTAGAACCTTATAAGGATGTTCATCGTTTTCCCCCTGCTATCAAAGCGGATAAAAAAAGTTTTCCGCTTTCTATTATCGGGTACAGCCGCGAACAGCGGATCATTTTTTCCAGGCTGGTGGGGGATGATGATATTGACCAGCTGCTTTCCACTGTACTGGAAGAGCGGCAGGACATCGAATACCTGCATGTACGTCATGCTGCGGCCTGCTGTTTTATTTGCCGGGTGGAAAGGGCCTGACCACTGCCGAGATAAGCATAGAGAACAGGTTGCCCAATAGTCAAAGGAATGGCCGGATATCCCTGATGGCACTGGATTACCCGGTCATGTTATCACTGCTATATTATTTTAACGTACAAACTATATAAGCTCTTTCAATGCATGCAGAAATAGTTCAATTTCCTCCAGTGTATTGAAATAATGCGGTGAGGCACGCAAAGCCCACTGTACCTGTTTTTCATCAAAATCGATCACTGCAAAGTTCCTGTAACTGGGTACTATATTTATTTTTCGTTTGAGTAGTTCACCGGCAAGTGAAACGGGTTCGGCACCTTCAACGGTAAATGTAACAAGACCTCCTGTTTCAGGCCCCCTGTCCAGTACCCGTACTTTATCCATGGCTGCCAGCTGCTGCCGCATAAAACCGGACAGTGTTTTAACCTGCTGCCATATTTTTTCTTCACCGATATTCAAGCAATATTCTATTGCAAAGCGTGTACCCAGCACCAGTGCATAGGCAAATTCCCAGTCTTCAAAGCGCATGGCATCTTCACGCGGGCGGTAAATGTCTTTTTCTATCCATTCTGCTCCACGCATATCGATGAATAAGGGTTCCAGTCCGTGCTGCAGCGCTTTATCAGAGATATAGAGGAAGCCTGCGCCCCGGGGGCCGCGTAAAAACTTCCGGCTGGTAATGCTGAGGAAATCACATTTCAGTTCTGCCACATCTAATTTCATTTGGCCTGCAGACTGGCAGGCATCGAGGATATACCAGGTTTTGTCACCATGAATTTTTTGATACGCGTTGTATATCTCACCGATGCGTTTTACCGGCTGCACCAATCCCGAGTTCGTGGGTATATGCGTAATAGCCAGCAGCCGGGGTTGCAGCCGGTATAATTTTTCTTCCAGTTCGCCGGTATCTACGCCACCTTCTGACGCATTGCCAATACGTTCCAGCCGGATGCCAAATCTTTTCTGGCAGGAAAGAAACTGGATCTGGTTAGAGATAAAGTCATCATTGTCTGTTAAAATAATGTCGCCGCGTTGAAAAGGGATGGATGACAATGCGCGCGTATATGAATCGGTGGCGCTTGCGGTAAAAGCAATATTACCGGCTTTGCAGTTGAGTAACCTGGCCGCCTGCACATAGAATTGTTTTATAGCATCTGCCCGCAGGGCGGATGCCTCATAACCACCGATCTTCGATTCAAGGCTGATATGTTCCTGTATGGCGCGTGTAACCCTATCAGGCATCAGGCTGGCGCCGGCATTGTTTAAATGAATAACATGTGCGCAGCCTTCTGTTTCTTTTCTGAAAGTATTAATTTCTTCCGGAGAAAAAATGCTCCCGGCATAAGGGATCTGTTGTGTTGCAGCTAACATATACAATTGGATTATGTGGTTGTGTTTTTAAATTCGGCGATGCATTCTATTTCAACAAGTGCATTAAAAGGCAAACCCGCTACAGCAACGGTGGTGCGTGCAGGCCGGTGGGTACCGAAACAGCTTTCATACACCGCATTCATCTGCGCGAAAAGAGCCATGTCGGTTAAATAAACATTGGTTTTTACCACGTCTTCCAGGCTGAGTGCGGCGGACTGTAATACTGTTTCCAGATTGTTAAGCACCCTGCGTGTTTGCGCTTCAATACCTGGTTCCTCAATTTTCATCGTTACCGGATCGAGGGGCGTTTGACCGGAACAATACAACAGGTTGCCTGTTCTGATTGCATGGGAATAAGGCCCGATGGCCTTGGGTGCGTTTGCTGAAAAATAAACTTTCATAGTAAAATGTATAAATTGCTGATCAAAATTACCATGGCCTCTTTGCTTATTTCCCGCAAAAGAGCTCCTGCAACGCTTTTTCCGGTTGTTTTTGAACAGTAAAACGGGTAAAAACTGCAGGGACTTATGATGAATGTATTGGGTGTATGCGGACCGGCAAGGAGCTATCTGGTGATAAAAAAATACAAACGGATGAAACTCGATGAGTTTGACAGGCAGCTGCTCAGGCTGCTGCAGCAAAACAATAAACTAACTGCAGATGAACTGGCTGCAGCCGTTAGCCTGAGCGCATCGGCAGTGCAGCGCAGGTTGAAAAAGCTGCGGGATGATAAGATCATTGAAGCCGATGTGTCTATTATTTCACCGGCGGTGGCAGGCATCGGTATAACCTGCGTGGTAGATGTAATACTGGAAATAGGTAATTCGCAGGCACTGGAAAAATTCAAAGCACTGATGGTGCGCTGCAGTGAGGTGATGCAATGTTATTTTGTTACCGGTACCTACGATTTTGTTTTGATTGTGAACGCCCGCGATATGCGGCAGTATGAAGAGTTCACCAAGAAACATTTAATGGATAACCCCAACGTTAAGCATTTTTACACGCATGTGGTGATGGATAAAGTAAAACTGGGGTATAGCATCGCTATCTAAGCATAACAATATATAATACACAGCCGCCACTGCATAATGGTTTGCAGTGGCGGCTGTGTTATTTTTAATGAGGTTGGTATGCCTGCTATTCCATTAAGGATACTGTTACCGCAGTATTTTTTCTCCGCTGACTAAATGGTTATAACGGCTAAGTGCCTCCAGGAAATAATAATCAGCATATACCAGGGGCGCATCTATTTCTGAATGATGCGGCAGGCTGCCGGTGCTGTGCATAAGCAGGAAATTGCCATTGCTGCCAGGCTGTGCCCGATAGGCAGGTGATGCCAGCGAATAAAGGATCTGCCTCGCGGCTGCCTGGTATTTTTTCCCTGATTCTTTGTTACAATAGGTGGACAGCTCGATAAGGGCAGAGGCAACGATGGCAGCTGCTGATGCATCCCTGGGAATGGGTGTAAGTGATGCTTTGGCCGCGTATGACCTGGCGCCTGGGCTATAGCCAGGTTCATTTATATTAAAATCCCAGTAAGGTATTTTGTCTGCCGGCAGGTTTTTATTGTTGAGGAAACAATCTGCCATCCGGGTGGCTGCGTTCAGAAATTTTGGGTCTTTTGTTTCCCGGTATACCATTGTAAAACCGTAGATACCCCATGCCTGCCCACGGCTCCAGATCGAATTATCAGCATACCCCTGCGCGGTTTCCCTTGCCAGTACTTTCCCGGTAGCTGAATCGTAACACACTACATGATAGCAGCTGTAATCGGGGCGTATTTGGTACTGCAGTGTTTTTTCTGCATGGCTCACTGCAATATGTTTAAATGAACTGTCACCGCTTACCCTTGATGCAAAGAACAGCAATTCCAGGTTCATCATATTGTCAATGATAACCGGGTATTGATATATTCTACCATCACGCCAGGATGGGAAGCGGTTCCATGATTTGATGGTACCGGTAGTGGCATTGAAGCGTGTGGCCAGTGAACGCGCTGCCTGCACCAGGATGTTCTTGTATGCTTCCTTGCCTGTTAAGCGGTAAGCATTGCCATAGCTGCAGTACATCATAAAACCAAGATCGTGGTGATGGGTGAAATATTGCAGGGCACGCAGCTTTTCTGTCCAGCCGGTGGCGGCCTGTTTAAATGCCGGGTCTTTTGTATACTCGTACACATACCAAAGGCTGCCCGGGAAAAAACCGGGTGTCCAGTCGTACATATTCGTGCCCGTCATTTTTCCTGCAGAATTAGTCGTACGCGGGAAAAGACTGTCTGTTTTGCCAGCTTCTTTCAGCATATACCCAAGTTGTTCTTTTGCAAAAGCGTAATTTTCCTGTACAAATTTTTTTTCTTCACTGGCCGACCAGGATAAAATAGCCAAGCAAACGATCAGTGATAACATAATCCTCAACTTCATTGTAATAATTTTTGACTGGTGTTTATAAGCCTGCTGGTGACAGGTGATTAAAAAAATGCCCTTCCTGTAAGGGCAGGGCATTAAGTAAACCGGCTAAGCTGTTTTAATGATCGTGTACGGGTATGGCGTTTACCAGTTGGGGTTTTGCGCGAGATTGGTATTCAGCGCAAGCTCAACGGTTGGTAAAGGCCAGAGATAATCACGGTCAGGGTTAAAGCTGCGTTTAGACATATCTTCCAGTAAAATAAATCCATCAGGCGTTAGCGGCAGTGTAGGTGAATTAAACTGGGAGAAATATTTAGGTCCCAGCATGGTTTTAGGCAACGCTGTTTCTGCTGTTTTCCAGCGCAGCAGATCCCAGTAATGGTGGCCTTCAAATGCCAGTTCAATTCTTCTTTCCCTTCTCAGCTCTGTACGCATATCCATACCGTTTGCTGTAACAAATGCATTGCTGAGCAGTGGTAATTTTGAAGGATTATTATTAGAAGCCCTGTTACGCAATGCATTGATGGTTGCATTGAGATCATTATCGGTAACGGCACCATTTAATTCAAACTTGGCTTCGATATTATTCAGCAGCACTTCTGCATAGCGTATTACATTGAAGTTGACAAAGCTGGTTTGCTGCGCCCAGTCGGAGAACACAAAATACTTCCTGATCCTATAACTGGTGCTGCCTGTCCATATATAAGTGCCGGAAATAGAGGGGAACGGTGTGCCGGTGGCAAAGATGGTTTGCCCTATACGTGGATCCCTGTTCCTGAATTCTGTGGCAGGACTGGTTTGCATAGCGGAAGAATCGTAGGCTGATTTTCCTTTGGGCAGGCCGTCTTTGAAAAGATACGCATCCATAAAAGCCTTGGTTGCAACCATTGCACCCTGTTCCAGTACACCACGCTCATAACTGTGCGAGGCTACATTGTTGGCGAGGTTTTGGCCATACAACCGCACCAGTATGTTTTCTTTGTTGGTGGCATAATTATAGTTTACCTGTGTAGGATTGTTCTGGTACTGGAATTCATTAAAATAACTGCTGTCGCCCGCAGCAGTGAACAGTGCGTGCCTGCCTCCTGCTATCACGGCATTGCTGGCATCGATGGCTATCTGCAGGTGTTTGGTTGCATTGCTGCCGCCATGGAATTTTTCCCAGGTACCTTCAAACAGGCCTACTCTTGATTTAAGTGCCAGTGCAGCGGTGGCGGTGATACGGCCGTATTCAGCTGCAGTTTGCACATCGGGCTGCGGACAGCTGGTGGTGGCAAAATCAAGATCGGCATATATGCTGTCGATAACAGCCGATTTTGGGGTACGGTGTGCTGTAAGCAGGCTATCACCCAGGTTTAGCGTTCTGTTGATGTACAGCACATCGCCGAAGCGGCGGGTTAATTCAAAATAAGCAAAGGCCCTGAAAAAACGCGCTTCGCCCAGGTATTTGTTGATAGCTGCTGCATCACCTTTTACTGTAACAGATTTTTCCAGTATGTTATTGGCAGCCCTGATCAGCTTATAGTAACCGGTCCATTCACTTGAACTGGCAGGGGCCAGCCTTGAACCATCACTGACGGAATTGGCACTGAAACCATACGCATCATCAGAATACAGGTCGGTAAGCGGCCAGGGATTGCCGGTGGGATCACTGGAGCCCAGCGCAGGTAGAAAAGTGTACAGGTAATTACAGGCCAGCGAAAGGTCGTTAGGGGTGTTCCAGTAACTGGCATCGGTGATGGATGTTTGTGGTAGCAGGTCCAGCTTTTTCTGGCAGGCCGCCAATCCCAGCAATACGGCCATCGCTATTGAATATTTTCTTATTGCAGTGATCATGATAAATTTTGTTTGGATGTAAAATTCATTTTGTACAGCACAGTTATCAGAATGTCACATTCAACCCCACGGCATAGGAGCGGAAAAGCGGGTAATTGAAATCGGCATTGTTGGGATTTTCTGCATCATAATATTTATACCACATTTTGTTTTTCTCCCAGATGTCCTGCCCGGTGAAGAATATCCTGGCCGCTTTGATCTTTACTTTCGACAACACCTGTTGCGGTAGTGTATAGCCTACCTGTAAATTCTTCAGCCTTATATAAGCGGCATTCTGTACCCAGTGACTGGATACAACCGTGTTTTGTGTACCGCCGGTATACAGGCGGGGGAAACGTGCATCCTGGTGGCCGGGTGTCCAGAAATCTTCATTGATCTGCCAGGCGCTTCTCCAGGTTTGTACATAAGGCATAATAGAATAAGCGTAGAGGTACATTGCACGTTTGCCTACACCCTGGAAGAAAGCAGATACATCGAACCCTTTCCACTGTGCGCCGAGGGTGAAGCCGAAATTGTAACGGGGGGAGGTATTGCCCAGGTACTGCAGGTCGCCATGGTCGGCCAGGGTATTGGAGCCACCATTGATCTTTCCATCACCATTGATGTCTTTGTACATGATATCGCCGGGGCCTGTGCGCGTATCCTGGAATGCATGTTTCGACACATCGGCTGCCGTGGCAAAATAGCCTTCATCAGCATAACCGAATACGGCATTAACAGGATAGCCGGTAATGGCTTTGTTGATACCCTGCTGTACCACGATATTGCCATTGTACCTGGTGATCTTGTTCTGGTTATCGCTCAGGTTCAGGCTTACCCAATAGTTCAGGCTGCCGATACGGTCACGCCAGCCTATGGTTGTTTCCCAGCCCCATGTTTTCATAGAGGCGCCATTGCTGGTGCTCGGGGTTACACCCAGTACAGCCGGCTGGTTAACTACGATAAGCATGTTGTCGTTCTTTCGTATAAAATAGTCGAAGCTGGCAGTAAGGCGGTTGCGCAGCATGCTGAAATCCACACCGCCATTGGTGGTGGCAATGGTTTCCCAGCCCAGGCTGGAAGAAGGCAGTGCCGATTGATACAGGGTGGGATTGGCCAGATTGTTGAACGGGTAAGCCACAGGAGCATTGTTCAGCTGGGCGATATAATTGTAGTTGTTCTGAAAAGGATAACCCAATTGGGCATTACCCAGTTTGCCCCAGGAGCCTCTTAATTTGAATTCATTGAAGAACGGCAGCGCCTGGCTGAACCAGTTTTCTTTGCTTATACGCCAGGCCAGTGAAAGGCTGGGAAAGGTTTGGCTGCGGTTACCGGGCGCCAGCCTTGAGCTGGCATCATTGCGAAGCGTGGCTTCTGCAAAATATTTGTCTTTGAAGCTGTAACTGAATTTACCGAAGAAAGATACCCAGGCATTGTCCTGGATATTGTCTGCCACTACCGGGGGTACCAGCGGGTTGCTTCCGGTGTTCAGTGAGGGCACACTGCCGGTGATAAGTGCTTTGGTTTGGGCCGATATAGAATCATAATTATAGTACTGGTACTGGAAGCCGCCGAGTACATGAAAATGATGATCGTTGCCTATACTCCAGTCATAATCAGCCAGGCCCTGTATATCGTGCGAAAAGGTAGATATCCTGCTTTTGTTGATATAGTTGGGATTGTTGCCATAGGTGCCTGCAACAGGATTGCCATTGGTGTCGAAGATCCAGTTCGTATAAGTTTTCGCGTAAATATCATTGTTGAGCTGGATGAAATGCGGACTGTACACCGCTCTCAGTGTAAGCCCTTTTACCAGGTTCTCTGCTTTCAGGGTAAACACCCCGTCAAACTGTGGCTGGTTGATATTGTTGTACCCGCCATTTTGTAAAATATTGGCTGTAGTATTGGTATACAGTTCAGGATGCCCGGGGAATGTAGTGGGATAATAAGCCCTTAACTGGTATACATTGTACAGCAGTCCATAATCGCCATTTACCGAACCACTGGATGCATTGGTTTTGGAATCGGTGAATGATACTCTCGAATCAAGACTGAAAATATTGTTGAACCGGGTGCTCAGGTTCAGCCTGGCATTGATCCTTTTGTAACTATCGGGCCCCATTTTGAAAACACCGTTGGCATCATAATACCCCAATGAGAACAGGTACTGGGTTTGGCTGTTGCCGCCGGTTACAGAAATATTGTGTGTTTGGCTGGGACTGCTTTTGCGCAGCACGGCAGCAATAGGATCAACAGAATAGTAAAAACCATTCAGCGTAGGAGGGGTTGCATTGTAAATAAAATTGGAATCGCTGCTTTTGAGCCAGCCGATCTGCTGCGGCGTATAAGTATCGCCCTGTCCGGCATTGTGGTTGGCGATATTGCGCATTTCGGCATCGCGCCAGGCAGGCACACGGTCGGGAATGCTATATGGCTTTTTAATTGTGTACAGGCCGTTGTAGGTAAGCGTCATTCGCCCGCTGCCTTTTTTCGTGGTCACGATCACTACACCACCCGATGATTTGGCACCATAAATGGCTGCGGCCGCCGCATCTTTTAGTACCGAAATGGTTTCAATATCGTTCGGGTTCAGCTGGATGAGATCGCCTTCCACCCCGTCAATGATCACCAGCGGCTGGTTCAATCCGTTCAAAGAAGAAAAGCCACGAACATTCAGGTTCCAGCCTTCTTTACCCGGCTGGCCATTGGTACGTGTGATCACCAGTCCTGGTGCAGCCCCCTGCAGGGCATCCACTGCATTGGTCACCGGGCGGTTCTCCAGGAACTTTTTATCTACCACCGAAACGGCGCCCGTCATACTGGTTTTGCGCTGGGTACCATATCCCACCACTACCACTTCATTGAGCGAATCAGATTTGGATTTAAGCTGGATATCGTAACGGGTACCGTTACCAACCGTGATCTCCTGGGCCTCAAACCCCACATTGGTAAAACGTACTACAGCACCCTTACCGGCGCTGATAGTATACAAACCGTTTTCATCTGTTTGGGTGCCGCCCGGTTTGTTTTTTACCGTTACAGAAACACCCTGAACCGGTTTGCCCGCATCGTCTTTTACGGTTCCGGAAATTTTCTGGGTCTGGGCAAACAGTATAAATGGCATCATGAGCAAGCAACCTGTCATCAACAGGCAAGCTATTTTTCGTGCAAACTTTGCCGGCCTCGAAACGTGCATAAGCAGTAAGTTGAATAGATGGTGAATGAAGAATAGATGGGGAAACCCCGCCTGCAAAAATGGAAGAGTGGAGAAAAAACAAGGGAGAAAATCGGCTCTAAAAAGGAGAAAATCAGCACTATTTTGGCAGAAAATCGTACAGCCGTGCAAGATAAAGCGTTGTATTGCAATTAGTATTTATGCATAAACAATTGTACACTATTTAAAGCTGTTCCATCATCGAGAGCGCAAAGCAATCCCATTAAACCATAGAACAGGTCGCTTCATCGGTTCTAACCTCCTCACCATGAACATAATGCATTATCTAAAAATTATATATATTATTTTAACATATATTAATCCACCCATTACTATTAACCATTCAACCATTCAACAAATCAACCACTCAACACCCCCCGCAATCGTTAATATTCTATATTTGAAAGGCTGAGTTTTTCATTTCCAACAATTGCGCCAGTGAAGAAGAGTGTTTTTATTATTGCCCTTATTTGTTTTTTCCATCAACTGAGTACCCTTGGGCAGCCCGCTGAACTTGTCTTTAATCACCTGACCATAGAAAATGGTTTATCCCAGAATTCTGTGCTGGCCATCGCGCAGGACTGGAGAGGTTTTCTTTGGTTCGGCACCCGTCATGGGTTAAACCGGTATGATGGCAGCCGTTTTATTACTTACCTGCATGATACCGGCCGGGCGAATAGTATTTGTGACGATTATGTGCTTTGCCTGCTCACTGCCTCAGACAATACATTATGGATCGGTACATCGGGCGGCCTGGCACGCTACCGGCCTGAGACGGATGATTTTGCCATGGTATCTTTTAAGCAAACCGGTTTGCACAGCCATTCAGTAAGCTGTCTGTATGAAGACCGCACCGGCCATATATGGGCGGGTACACCCGATGGCCTGCAGGAGGTGATAGTGGAAAAAAACAAAGGCATTATCACCGGCACTTCAACCGGGCGACGGTTGTTGGAAGCACATAATATCAGGGCCCTCTGCTATAGCAGCGGTGAATTATGGGTGGGAACAGCCAATGGCCTGTTTGTTTTCAGCAATGAAAAAGCATCAGCGCCTGCGTGTGCTTTTGTTCATGCTGCCGGGGATGCCGGTTCTTTGCCCGATAATTATGTAACCTGTATCACACTTGATGCGGCACAACACCTGTGGGTGGGTACCCAACAGGGTGGTATGGCCCGCTGGGATGCCGCTGCGCGGAAGTTTATACCTGTAACCGGTGTCAATGGCAGGTATGTGAGAAAGATCGTGAAAGACCGTAACAGGCATATATGGGTAGGCACACAGGATGGTATAACCGTGATTGATCCCGCAACGATGAAAACCGCATCCTTCCAGCATGTGTTTTCAGACGACAGGAGCCTGAGCCAGAATTCTGTTTACAGCATTCTCGAAGATGCGGCCGGCTCAATATGGATCGGTACGTATTTCGGCGGACTGAATGTGGTATATCCTTTCCGTTTTCCTTTTCAGGCGCTCACCGGCAGCAGCGGAACAGTGCATATCAGCAATGCTGTAGTAGGAGGTATTCTCAAAGATGCAGAAGGCAATACCTGGCTGGGCACCGAAGGTGGCGGTGTTAACTGTATCAATGGCCGTACAGGCCAGGTTACCGTGTACAGGAACCAGGCTGCTGACCATACTAGCCTGGGCAGCAATCTTGTTAAAACCATCAGCTTCGATCGTAGTGGTAATCTATGGATAGGTACGCATGGTGGAGGCCTCAATGTATTCGACAGGCAGAAAAAACAATTCATCCGTTTCTGGTACGATTCAAACGATCCCTGGCTCACCAATTCAGAAATACCGGCCATCCTGGAAGATGCTGCCGGGCGGTTCTGGGCGGGTACGCAGGATGGATTGAAAATATTTCACAGAACAGGGCTCAGCCTGTCACCGCTCAATACCATCACTGTGCCACCCGATATGCTGCACAAAAATGTCAAGAGCCTGTATGAAGATGCACAGCACCGGATATGGGCAGGCACCAGTAAGGGTTTGTATATGTTGCCGGCAGAAGGCACCGGTTTCCAGGTAGTGCCGCAATTGAGATCGGCCAATATCAACTGCATTACTACAGACGCTTCGGGTAAAATATGGATGGGATTGTATTTCGGTGGCCTGGCCGTGCTGGATGAAACAAAGGGCACTTTGAATGTGTACACCACCAGGGATGGGCTACCCAACAACAATGTGGTTTCACTGCAACCCGACAATAAAGACAACCTCTGGCTAGGCACCAGCAATGGCCTTTCGCGGTTTGACCGCAGCAGGAATATGTTCCAGAATTTTTCAACCAGTGATGGACTGGCCGGTAACGAGTTCAACTACAATGCTGCTTTTAAAGATGCCAAAGGCGAAATATACCTGGGTGGTTTTAATGGATTAACGCGGTTCAATCCCGATGAAATACAGGTGAATTCCAATGCCGGCCGCCTGGTGTTTACTTCACTCTACCTGTTTAATGAACCTGTGACCATCGGGGATAAAAGCGGGCTGCTTGAAAAAGATATCAGCCTGAGCCACCGCCTTGTTTTTCATCACGATCAGAATGTATTCACCATTCATTTTGCTTTGCTGAATTATATTAAAGCTTCCAAAAATAAATATGCATATAAATTAACCGGGGTAGATAAGGACTGGAGCCAGACTGGTACGCCTTCAGTTACTTATACCAATCTCGCAGAAGGCAATTATACCTTCCTGGTAAAAGGTGCCAATAATGATGGCATCTGGAGCGAGCCGGCAGCAATTGAAATCAGCATCCTGCCGCCTTTCTGGAAAACAGGCTGGGCCTATGCAGGCTACCTGCTTATACTGGGTATCGTGTTGTTTTTTGTGGTTCGTTTTTTCTTCCTGCGGGAAATACTGAAAAAAGAAAACAAGTTGCACCAGTTAAAGCTGAACTTCTTTACTAATATCTCGCATGAAATAAGAACGCACTTGTCCCTGATCCTGGGACCGCTGGAAAAAATGCTGCTATTCGCCAAAGAAGACAACAATGCGAGGTTTCCCCTGCTGCAGATTAAAAGAAATGCAGAAAGCCTGCTGAAACTGGTGAATGAACAAATGGATTTCAGAAAAGCAGAAAGCGGACATCTGAACCTGCATGTACGGCAGGAAAATATCGTGTTTTTTCTCCGGGAAATATATACATCGTTCCAGGTTCTGGCTGTATCGCGCAATATCCATTTCAGTTTTGTAAGCGACAGCGATGATATACCCGTTTGTTTCGACCGGCAGCAGATGGAAAAAGTGTTCTTTAACCTGCTTTCCAATGCATTTAAATTTGTTCAGGAAGGGGGCACCGTAATAGTAACAGTGAAAGAAACAAAAACGCTTGCTGAAGTACAAATTGCAGATGATGGTAAGGGCATTGCAACAGAAAACCTCAGCAGGATCTTTGACAATTTTTACCAGGAAAATGATTATGGCCGGCAAAACACCGGGTATGGCATAGGCCTGGCCCTGGCCAAAAGTATCGTTGAACTGCACAAGGGGAAAATAACAGCCGAAAGCCGTATGGAAGCGCAGGAACGCCGTACTGTTTTTACCGTTGCTCTGCTTAAAAACAATGGATCATTAATGAGTGGTGATACAGGCCACCCACTGACAGAAAATACTGCACCGCAGCATGAAGAGATCATACCGCTGCCTGGTACAGGGCTACAGCCACAGTTGAATGATGATGGTAAAATACACACAGTGCTGCTGGCAGAAGACAACAATGAAGTACGTGCATTTGTAAGTGAGTTTTTGGGCAGCCGCTATCATGTTATAGAAACATCCAACGGAAAACAGGGATGGGAAACAGCCATTGAAGCCATACCCGACCTGGTGATCAGTGATGTGATGATGCCTGAAATGGATGGCTTTTCACTTTGCTGTAAACTAAAAACGGATGAAAGAACAAGCCATATTCCTGTTATCCTGCTCACAGCAAAATCGGCCGTGGAAAGTTATGTGAACGGACTTGAAATGGGCGCAGATATTTATCTTACCAAACCGTTCAGTATGAAAGTGCTGGACCTGCATATACAAAACCTGCTGGCTTCAAGGGAAATAATGCGGAAAAAATTCAGCGCTCAGCCACTGATCGACCAAAAAACCATTGAGCCCAAAGTGAACGTGGTAAATAAAGTTGACCAGCAGTTCCTGAACAAAGCCATCATGATCGTGGAAGAAAATATGCACGATCCCGAATTCGGCGTACTGAAGTTTTGTACCAAGATCGCTATGAGCAGACCGGTATTGTATAAGAAACTGAAAGCGGTAACAGATATGTCGGTCAACGATTTTATCAAATCACTCCGGCTGCAGCGGGCAGTCAAACTGCTACAGGAAGGCGATGCCGATACCTACGATGTAGCTTACCGGGTTGGTTACCTTGATAAAAAATATTTTACCAAAGAATTTAAAAAACATTTTGGCAAAGGCATAGAGGCGTACCGGAAACAAGAGGATGAACAATAAGCCAGGCTTATCATGCAAATTGTACCTGGTGGCTTGATGATCTGAAATTAGCTGTAAGAAGAACACGTATAAAAAACTGATTCCTGAATTGCTGGTGCACGGCTGCACAAAACATCACTCTTTTGCTTTTACCGGCGAAAATTTGTGTAGCCTGTTACCATTAATATCACCCGCATAAATATTGCCTTCATTGTCTACAGCTATGTCATGGTACCAGCAGGCAGTGCCTTGGTAACCGCTGCTTCTGCCAAAACGTGCCAGCAATGTACCACTTGAATCGAAGACCAATATATCCGAACCCAGGTGAAACAAGCCGAAGCGGTTGGTATCATCTGCGGCTATCCAATGGCCTGCAACAGGATCGTAGGTGATGGCGCAGAGATGGCCTGCATTTTTTGCGGTGAAAGTGTTAACCAACCGGCCATTGCCGGTGAATACCTGTACACGCCGGTTTTCACGGTCTGCCACATAGATACGTCCATCTTTGGCCATAGCCAGGGAATGTGGTATAGCTAACTCGCCAGGACTGCTGCCTTTGTGTCCCCATTCCTGCAGGTATTGCCCTGAAGCGGTATAATGCACTATGCGACTATTACCGTATCCATCGCTAACATAAAAGCTGCCATCTGCAGCCACGGCTATATCAGTAGGTTTATTGAAATGCGTTGCGTCGTTGCCAGCAACCCCGGCTTCACCCAGCTTCATCAGGAGATGGCCATCATGGTCGAATTTGAATACCTGGTGCAGGCCTACATCTGTTACCCAAATATTGTTTTGCTGATCTACTGTTAGCCCATGAGGCATAATAAAAAGCCCGGCGCCCCAACTGGTCAGCAGCTTGCCGGTATGCCGGTCTATCACCAGAATCGTGTTGGCTTTAACCGGTGTTCCTGGCATAGGCAATAACAGGGGCCAGTTGCGGCCGGCCCTGTGAAAAACAACAATGTTCTGTGCACTGTCAATACCTATACCGGTGGGACTGCCCAATACAAAATTTTCCGGCAGCTTTGGCCAGTCATGTATTAGTTCATACCCGGCTGATTGGAAAGCTGGCTCTTTCTTCTGCCGCCCGGTGCAACCGGAGAACAACAGGAGTGCTATAAGAATAGTAATACAATGGTTCATGAACATAGGGCTGTTGAAAAGAAAAACCAGTGCAGCGGGCAGATCTATTTCGTACTAAAAAGCAACAGGTTTACTGGCCTTTCTATAAAGATAAGTGTTTTCATTGCTGTAAATATTTTCTCAGTAGCAGTAACAGCCCTGTTCCTTTATGCATAATTGTATGCTGTTTATGCAATGCAAACGGTTGTGTATGCTTTGATGATTAATTTCTGCAGCAGGTCCATATTTTGCAGGCCAGTGAAACGCTGTCATACGTAAATTCGTGGACCGCTGGGGCGCTTCCCTATAAACCGAAAAGAAATATGAGCATACAAAATAGCAGGCCGGCTCTTTTTTTCCTGGTGTTATTCATTACTATGATGCAGCAGGCATATAGCCGGCAGGGTGTTGGATCAAAAAGGCAGTGGATAGATTTTAACCAGAACTGGCAATGGCATTTTGCCTATGATGTGGCAGGTAATGCGGTTAAAACAACTGTATCGTTGCCCCATACCTGGAATGCGCAGGAAGTAAAGACCGGCAAGATCAATTACAGGAGAGAAGCAGCCGTGTACCAGAAAAAACTGTTGTGGGATCCTTCATTTGCAGGCAAAAGACTGTTCCTCTATTTTGAAGGCGTGAACTCGTATGGTGAACTGCTGGTGAACCAGCAATATGTGGGTGAACACAAAGGCGGTTACACCGCATTTTGTTTTGAGATCACCAGATTTGTGAAACCTGGTAAGGATAACCTGGTAACCGTGATTGCCAGCAATGCGTACAGAACAGATATCCTGCCTTTATCCGGCGACTTTAATGTATACGGTGGTATACACCGGCCGGTTTCACTGATCGTGGCAGACCAGAATTGCATTTCCCCGCTCGATTATGCTTCACCCGGTGTATATATCAGTCAGAAAAAGGTAACAGAAGCAGCAGCTCAAATAATGGTGCGTACCAGGTTGTCGCTGCAGGAAAAAGGACAACCGGTATCAGTGAGAACAACGGTAACAGACAGCAGTCAGGCTATAGTGGCTTCAGGTACAATAAGGGTTACAGGCAGCGGTGATCAAACCATCGATCAGCCATTTACCATTGCCCACCCTGTGTTGTGGAATGCAAAAGCGCATCCTTACCTGTATCATGTAAAAGTAGAACTGCTACAGAACGGCCAGCCGGTAGATGAGGTAATACAGCCGATGGGTTTGCGTTATTTCAGGGTGGATGCAGATAAAGGCTTTTTTTTAAATGGCCGGCATCTCGACCTGCATGGATTTGGTTTGCATGAAGATGTGGAAGGCTCCGGATCGGCATTTACATTGCCCGATTACCGCCGCGATATGGATTTGATCGAAGCTTCCGGGGCCACATCGCTGCGCCTGACCCACTATCCGCACGGAAATCCTTTATACGATATGTGCGATGAAAACGGGATCGTGCTTTGGAGCGAGATACCACTGGTTGGTCCTGGCGGCTATACCGGTACAGGTTATAGCAAAAGCAAACAGCTGGAAGAGCAGGTAAAACAGGTGATGACAGAAATGATCCGGCAACATTACAACCATCCTTCCATTTGTTTCTGGGGATTATTTAATGAACTGAAACTGGATTATGATGACCCTGTACCCTTCATAAAAGAACTGAACAGCCTGGTTAAACAGGAAGATCCTTACCGGTTAACCACCTGCGCCACTTTTCTTGATAAACCGGTATTCACCGATATTACTGACCTGGTTGCCTGGAATAAATATTATGGCTGGTATGGCGGCGCTTTCAGTGATATGGGTAAATGGGCCGATGCCATGCACAAATCCCTGCCCGCCAAACCCATTGCCATCAGTGAATATGGTTCCGGCGCAAGCATCAACCAGCATACAGAAACACCGGCAGCGCCGGAGCCAACAGGTACATTCCATCCCGAGGAATGGCAGACATTGTATCATGAAGCCAACTGGAAACAACTGGCAGAGCGTCCTTTTGTATGGGGCAAATATGTATGGGTGCTGACAGATTTTGGTTCTTCGATCAGGCATGAAGGAGATACTGCCGGTATCAACGATAAAGGGTTGGTGAGTTACGACAGGAAGGTAGCAAAAGATGCTTTTTATTTTTACAAAGCCAACTGGAACCCTGCACCCATGCTGTACATCACAGACAGACGGCTTACCGGGCGCACATTGCGGGAGACTACAGTTAAAGTATTCACCAATATAGCACAGGCAGAACTGTTTGTAAACGGCCGGTCAATGGGCACAGCTAAAAAGGATGCGTACAATACCATCCTATGGCCGGGAATTACACTGACAGAAGGGGAGAACAGGATCACCGTGAAAGCCACAGACAACACAGGCAAGCAGCAGGAAGACCAGTGCAGCTGGTTTTATCATGCTGCTGCGAAATAAAAAATTGTACGGTTGTGGCCAAGCAGATCAGCTTATGCATGATCTGCCATGGCGGCTACCGTATTTTCCACACCGGATAATTCCCTGCCCGTGAACGAAGCATATTTTTGGGCCGTTTTCCTGATCTGTAGCTGGGATTGTTTGCTTAGTGTAGTGCAGGGCTGGATGGTTATTTCCACCGCTTTCTTTTTTTCGGTACGTTTCCATATACCGGTGATCTGTCCATTGATCACGATAACAGGTTTAAAAATGCCGTTGCCGCAATGCGCATGATAAGCGGGTTTCAATACATCTGAACGGTCTTTGTAGGCAACGGTGTACTCATCAAATGCCGGTAACAAATGGATGGCGTTGGCAGGCTTGCTGCCAATGGGCAGGTTTGCCGAAAACCAGTAAGCCTGCCCGTTGATCACTTCACTGGCCAGTTGATGCTGGTTCATTTCTATGCCTGCTTTTGCCTGCGAAAGCGTAAGGCCGCTCCACCAGGCAAAATCCTGCAGGGTGGCAGGGCCCCTGCTAATAAAATACCTTTGGGCCAGTGCGGCTATAGCAGCTTCTGTGCTCATTTGCGGTTGCGGGGGCACTCTTTCTTCCAGCAGGGCATAGGTGAACTGTTTGCCCTGCCTGGCGCCGCTACAGATAATGCCGTCGAGCTCTGCATCCATCATCAGGAAATTAGACCGTATATCATCTGTATTGATCCTGGCTTTTTTCAGCAATTGCATAAGCTGTTCGCGCGTGCGCTGCTGTCCGCCTGTTAATGCCCTGGCAATAATATCCTTGCTGCGGGTGAGGATGCGTTCGTTGATGCCCAGCTTCTGGTACAACACTTTATTGAATGCTTTTATTTTAGGTGCTGTAAGCCTGCGTATCCAGTCAATATCTTCAGGCAATACAAAATGCCAGGTAGGTCTTAGTATATGCGTGCGGAGTATCTTGCCTTCATTGAACAGCCGGTCGATCATTACCTCTGTGATACCATTGAGCCTGCTGCCGATGGCCCATTTGGCACCGGCAAAATCCTGCGACTGTATGCAGCCCATCCATTGAACCAGCTGTTCGGGCTGCGAGAAATGGGTATGCGCTATCTGCTGGTTAACCAGGCGGAGACGGGCTATGTCCCGGCTTTGTAATTGTTGCATGTGGCTATTTTGTTGATACAAAACTAAAACAGTATTGTGACAGCAGTATGTCAACTGGAATAACGGCTATTTATTTTATTGAACCGGCAATGCTTCCACGATAACAGCTAAATACATTAGCACACAACCTGTGTGCTAATCTTTGCTAAAACGTTATTCTGTTGCTATTATTTAGTAGCTTGCTGCATGCCGGCAACACCGGCATACCCATTCAATAACCAACGATGCAGCCAGGCATGAACAAAATTTTACCCGGAAAATGTTCAGGCAGGGTTGGCACTCTTGTTTTAAAAGTAAAAGAACAGATGAAACAACAATTGTTTGCAACCCTTTTTACTGCCTCCTGTTTGCTGGCAGGCAGTGCTACCCGCGCCCAGGAAAACTGGAACGAGATCGGCCCCGGCATTCTTTCTAAAGATTCCATTACACAAGCCGGTTACACACTTTTATTTATTAATAAAGATTCTACACTGGACAATACTGTAAAAAAGAAGCTGATCGATGCTTTTTTTAAAGTGTATCCCAAGGAAGTAAGCAGCTACAACACCCGGTCAGCCAGGAAAGTGGTATTTATTATTGATCCCGCTTATACAGGTGTTGCGGCTACCTCAGGCGCGATTGTGCGTTTTAATCCCAAATGGTTTCACCAGCACCCCGAAGATATAGATGTGGTGACCCATGAGGCCATGCATATTGTTCAGGCCTATCCAGGTGGCAGTGGCCCCGGATGGATCACCGAAGGCATTGCCGATTATGTGCGCTTCAGGCTGGGTGTAAACAATGAAGCCGCCAACTGGAAACTGCCCGATTATTCAGCCAAACAGAAATACGATAACAGCTACCGTGTTACTGCCCGTTTTTTTGTGTGGATAGAAAACCGGTACAACAAGAAACTGGTATGGCACCTGGACGAAGCCATGCGAACAAAAAAATATACGGATGCTATCTGGAAACAGCTCACCGGTAAAACCCTGGATGAGCTGTGGGCGGAATACGGTAGTAACCCGGTGGTATAATTCGCGAGTGGCGAGTGGCGCTGCGCGCCGTGAATGGCGAGTGAGGAAGGAGGAGATATAAAATATCCATCGAATCACTCGCGATTCACCACTCGCGCTTTCAAGAAACGGCTGGTTTTGCCCGCTTACGCTTAAGTATCAGTGCACTGATCAAAGAAATAGCCAGCCCCACAGGCAGCACCTCCAAATAGGTGATGAGGATTACAAAAAGCGGGTTCCGGTATAGCTGCTTGAAATTGTTCATTTCTAACAGGGTCTTGTCCATCTCGGCTTGGCTGGCGCCGCCTGATTTTGTTTCCCGGAGCATATGTGCCGTGTATTTATCCATAAAGTCGGGAACAAATAAATAATAATCAACAAGCCAGGCAAGCACATAAATAGAGGAAGCGATAAGGGTGATGTACAAACCGATCTTGAATGCTTTACCAAAACTGATCAGTCCATTATTGTATTTGTCCCTGAAGTTCTTGATGCCGATAAAAATAAAAGAAAAGGCAATGATCATCGAGGCATAGCCAACAATTTCATTACTCTTGAAATCGGCATTTTTGTAACAGTTAGTTATAGAGAACAGCATAAAAGCGGTGACGATCAGGCCGGAGATTAATCCGAAAATAACGATGTTCTTTTTCATCTGTTTTTGTTTAGATATGAAAACAAAAATGGCAGATTTGCTCTGGATGCCATTCATACTTTCGGGTGATTTATGTAAAATGCGCCTGATTCATACCAAAGTGGGAGGGCCATTATGGGATGATCTGCATTTTTTTGGCCTTGTCAACAGCCTGGGTCCTTCTTTCCACGTCCAGTTTGGCAAAAAGGCGTAACGAATGGGTTTTAATGGTGTTCAATGACAGGAACAGGCGGTTGGCAATTTCCTGGTTGCTCAACCCTTCTGCCATCAGCTGGAGTACTTCCAGTTCCCGTTTACTTAATTCCAGTTGCTGCAGGGCGGCTTCATTACGGGTGAATACGGGCGATCTTTCAATATATATTTCTTTTTCCACCACCACCGTTTCTACTTTGGGCTTACTTATTTTCAGCGCCAGCCATATGCCCAGGCCTGTGAAAATCAGGGCAACAGCGCCAATATAGAGTTCAAAAGCATGGTTAAAAATAACAAAGCGGAGTTCCAGCCATTTCAGTAAAAACAATAATGCGGCCAGCGAGATGCCGTATATCAGTACAGGTTTGTTCTTTGCAAAGAATGGAGCAGGCATAAACAAGTTGAACGGGCCACCACCGTTTGCTCAAAAATAAATTATTTTTCCCGCTTTCTCACCTGTTGCGCAGGCTTAGAGGTTGTGTATATAGGAGAACATCAGTCCTGCCGAAAACCGGTGGGCTTTGGTGGCATGGGGTGTGCCTGTCAGGAAATTCGCTTCATTGGGATCATCGAAATTGATAGGTTGCATGTAGCTGCTGGTAGCCCCGTATGATAACAGCAAACCCGGGCGCAGGTTGAACTTCCTTTTTTTGAAATTAGCCCCCAGCTGCAGGTGCCAGGTGTTCCAGGCAGCCGTATTGTCAACATACCCGTCACGGTCACGAAACAGCCGGTCGTTCGCATAATTAAAATCAGAGCGGAATGAGCAATACCCCATAACATTGTTCTTCACTTTGAAGCTGATACCGGCAGCAAAATTAACCAGCGCTTTCCTGGCATCTTTCAGCTTAAGCAGGGAAGCGGTTTGCTCACTGTTATTGCCGGTATCGGGCCGTACAAAACTTTCCTTGCGCGGGGTGATAATATTGTAATCGCCTATGCTTGTGAAATATTCCGCTGCAAAATAAATTTGTCCTTCGCTGCTATAATCAAAAGCATAGCCCAGTGCCATGCTCAGCGGGGTTTTCCATTTGCTTTTTAATCCGGTTTGCCTGGTATCGGCCAGCAGGTTAAAATCAAAACCATTTAATTTCAGGTTGCTGATCGTGAGATTGCTAAGCAATGTACCGCTGCCGCCTATATGCACCAGGGGCGAAGTAAGTACCAGGCCCAGGTGATGCCTGCCCGCCTCGTAGGCCAGGCCCGCTTTAAACCGCAGGCCCACATGGTTATAACTGATGAGATAATTCTGCTGGCTGCTGGCTACCGGTGATAATATGGTATCGGTACCGGTATTGATCAATGCCCTTGATGCATTGTCAATGTTGAGGGTTTGTTTGTGTATCTGTCCTTCCATAGAAAACCCCATCGATAACCGCGGCGATAATTTGAATCCTGCGCTTAAAAAGCCCGATGTTTCTGAAACAGTGTTCTGGTAAGAGTACTGGCCAACAAAATATTCAGGACCGGGGCTATAGCTATCATCCAGTACATTGAATTTCGCATCACGGCGCTGTGTTACCTGGAAATTGGCTATAGGGTTACGTATAAGCGCATAAGCCAGTACAAAAGGTTTTTTTCCTTTCAGCGCAAATGTGCCTGATATCATCTGCGGTATAATACTGGCATTGGTAGAATGAAGGTCTTTACCGGTGCCTACACCATTTTTTATATTGGCCGATTCCCACTGATAAATCGTCCCTGTGATAGAGGTAGTGGTCTTTTGTGTATAAGCGAGTAATGCAGGGTTGTAAAAGAATACACCACTGTCTTTATTGTTGGCAATAACAGCACCCGGTGTAAAAAAGCCGCCCGGTCCATAATTGGATGACCAGTAGTTAGCATCCTGTGCATATGCAGTGTTGAAAAAACACGCGATCAATAGTAGGTAAAAATATAAACGCAGCATTTTGGCATGTTTTCATCAAACCTAACAAAAAGTATAATACATACCATGTACTGGCAGTGTTTTTTGAATGCTGTTTATGCACTGGTGTATAAACCGTCTTCCGGTTGATTATGTATATTGCAATATAAGCGTGATGCATAATGCCGGTGGGCTGAAGAGCCATTACTGTATGTTGTATGTTGATATCCGGCGATTATACAACCATTGAAAAACCTGTAAAGGAATGAAAAAACCTGCTATTCATTTTTTACTTGCCGTTTTGCTGGTATTGATTGCTGTACACAACAATGCACAAAGCCTCAGCTTTACCCAGCCGGAAAGCCTGTTGCCTTCAGCCAGAACAGACCGCGCAATTGATATCACCAATTTTAAAGGACATTATTTCATTACCTGGAAAGAGCCCGGCCGTACGGGCAATGTACATGTATGCTACCTGGGCAAACAATATGATACGGTGTTTGCACCGCATGAAGCCACATTGCAGAACGAGCAAACCGCCTATGCACCTGTACTGCGTGTATGGGATAACCGTATTTACCTGCTTTGGATAGCCACCGACGGTACTGTAAAATACCTGATCAATCACGCCGATACCAGCATTGATACACAACAGGTGTACAGTCTTCGTTTTAATAATCCTTTGCAGCTGGGTTATGGTATTACTGCTTCTGTTATTCAGAATAAAATGGTCATCACTTCGCATAGCATTGATAAAGACAAAATGGTATTTGCGCTGGCAGAAGCAGATAAAGATGGGATATTGCAACCGGCAGACCTGCAAATCATTCCAGGAAAAAGCAGTTCGGATTATCCTTTTGTTGTTACCCTGTCTGATTCACTGATGCGGATAGTTTGGCGCGGATATAAGAACCAGGATGTGTACTGGGCCGATTATAATGTGTTTACATACCAGTGGACTGATCAGCAACCCGTTGCTTCGGGGCAATCGAGGGTGTCACCGGCAGTATACCGTGTGGGCAATGCCAACCGGTTGTTTTATGTATGGAAAGGACCTAAAAATGATAACCGCTTATACTATATGACGACAGAAAGAGAAGCGCCTTCCGGTACTGTCAGTGTATTGCCGGCTTATTTTTCAACTGCCAACCCTGCTGCCATCTGTAAGGTAGATGATGACAATTTTATCATGTCTTATGTAGGATTGGATCAGAAAATTTACCTGAGCTTTTTCTCCAATTACAGTCCTGCTTCCTGGATGGGTGATCTACTGATGAAAACAAAAAGCAGGTATACACTGAAAGATATTGTGATACCCGGCTCGCACGATGCCGGTATGTCGGTACTTACCAGTGTGGGGGGAACAAACAGCAGCTCCGTTAATGAGTGCAATACGCTGACACAATCGATCAGCATTGGCAAGCAGCTGAACGCAGGCATCAGGATGTTCGATCTACGTGTAGGTACTTTCCAGAATGAGCTGTACACCAAGCATTGTTCTGCTGACTGTATGAGTGAAGCGCTTGGTGGGGCTTATGGCGAAAAACTGGGCGTGCTACTGAAAGATATCCGCGCTTTCCTGAAAAAGAACAGTAAAGAAATAGTCATCCTCTCGTTCAGCCATTTTTGTGAAAAAGAAACCCCCATGAACCAGCTAATAAAATGTGTGAAGGATTCACTGGGCACTGAACTGATCTATCAACCATCAAGTACGCCATTGAAGGAAGTAAAACTGCAACAACTGGCCGGTAAGGTGATACTGGCTTTTGAAGGATATACCGGCGATGATAAATATATCACACCCTGTACAATGCAGACATCTTCTGATGCCTTCCTCAATTTCAGGAGGGAGTATGCCGCCACCAATGATATCAATAAACTGAACAGCAGGCAGGAAGTTTTTTTCAGCCTGCTGAAGCAACAGATAGCACCAAACGACCTGGTACGGCTCGACTGGCAGCTGACACAAAGCGGCGATGAAGCAGCGATGGTCTGCAATAATTTCCAGTCAGATAAAACCAGCCCGCTGATCAATGGGGCTATGCTGCTTACCAGTATTATCAAAAAACACCAGAGCATTGTTGATCTTGCTGCAAGCGGCAATAAATATCTTGCAGCGAAAGTGAATCAGTGGATAGCCGAAGGATTGATCACACACACCAATAAGCCCAATATACTGTATGTTGATGTAGCAGGTAACTGGATCACCGATTATTGTATCGATCTCAACAGGCAGTCTTTGTACTCCAGGCAATAGCGATGCTTTTCATCAAACCAGGCGATCTCCGGCAGATATGAGACTAATACAAAAAAAATTTTGTGGGAAAGAAGATTCCGTCTAATTTTATCCTACTATTTTAGTGGACTATTTGAAATTGTGTCATAGCCGTATTGTTTCATTTCAAACTAAACAACATGAATACGCAATTACCCCCGTATGCTGTTATTCATTCCCTATTGCCCTGCAACTGTTGTTGCTGATTAATAACTGATTTGACCGCAGCTTAGTCTGCAACTGTTTACTGGTAAAATTTTACCAGCGGTAACTGTTTTGCCTGCTATTTAAATGTAACCCACAATTTTAATCGTTTCTGTTTATCATTAACCGTTGCTGTCAATGGTTACAAACCCTATGTCATGTCCAGAATGAACTACTGCTTCTTTGCTTTTTTATTGGTGTTTACCATTGTTTTCTACCAGCACGCTGTTGCACAGAACAATAATATCACCCTGTTTGGAAGAGTAACAGATGCCAAAAGCAAAGAGCCGCTTGCAGGCGCTACTGTACACATTAAAGGTACTACGCATGAAGTGCTCACAGATACACATGGTGAATTCAGGTTTTTAACGGGACAGCATGTACCCGTGGTGCTGGTGGTTAGTTATGTTGGTTTTCAAACACAGGAACTTACGGTTAAAACGGCTAGTAATATTGAAGTGCAGCTGCAGGATATAAATGCCCAGCTGAGCGAAGTGGTGATAGTGGGTTATGGTACCCAGAAACGCAAAGCACTGACAAGTGCGGTTGCTTCAGTGAAAGCTGCGGAAGTAACTGGTATCCCGGTGGCGGGTGTGGATGCACAGCTGCAGGGCAAAGCCGCTGGTGTGCAGATCAACGCTAATACGGGTATACCAGGTGACGGTGTTTTTGTACGTGTTCGCGGAACTACTTCTATCAATGCCGGTAATGATCCGTTATATATTGTGGACGGGGTATTTGTAAATAATACCAGCCTGCAAACAGTGAATACAGGCGGCCGGTCAGCCTCACCTATTGCCGATATCAACCCTGCTGATATTGAAAATATCGAAGTGCTTAAAGATGCCAGTGCCACTGCGATCTATGGTGCAAGAGGCGCCAATGGCGTAGTGATCATCACTACAAGGCGTGGTAATTATAATGCCACACCACGATTGAATATCAATGCATCGCTGGGTGCTGCAAAAGCGGCTAAACTGTGGGATTTAACAACAGGACCGCAACACGCTGAACTGGTCAATGAGTTTTATGCCAATTCAGAAAAAGATGCGATCGCTGCGAATGATCAGGCCGGTATGATAAAGTATGCCAAACCGCCATTCAGGCCAACGGGTGACGGGGGCAGGGGATTGCCGGAAGAGCAGAAAACCTACGATCGTTTGCATGAACTGTTCCGCACAGGACAGCTGCAGAATTATGATGTGAACCTGACAGGCGGTGGCAAAAATACACGCTATTATGTTGGCGGCGGCTATACCCGGCAGGAGGCTGATATTAAGCCGCTGTATTTTGAGCGTGGCTCTTTTAAATTGAACATCGACCAGAAAGTGAATGAAAAAATACAGGTAGGTGTGAGCAACAGTATCAGCCGCTCATTCAGAAACCAGGGGCGTGCAGGTGATGGGCCTGCAGGCGGCTTACTGCAATCTGCCCTTCATACGCCTACTTATCTTCCAGAGTTCAATGCCGATGGAACACCGGCCAGGTGGGCAGGGTTTGATAATCTCCAGGTGCTGATCAACAATTACCAGGTGCATACCACCAGCCTTCGTTATATCGGTAATTTATATGTCGATGCTGAAATACTACCCGATTTAAAATTCCGCAGCAGCTGGAGCCTTGATTACAATCATTATGATGAATCGGAGTACTGGAATGATCAAACACAGCTGGGAGCTGCGCCCACCAATGGTTTGGCCACATCAGCCATTACGCAGAACACATCCTGGATAAATGAACAAACACTGTCGTATAGAAAAAGCCTGCCTTCCAGGCACGGCTTTGGTATACTGGTGGGCAATACACTGCAGAGCAATGTAGCGCAAACAACTTCTGCACAAGGCTCGGGATTTCCCAGTAATTCGTTTACACTGATCTCCGCGGCCTCTACCCGAACCGCTTCGCAAACATGGACAAAAGGCAACCTGGCTTCTTTCTTTTCCCGCATCGACTATAACTATGCCAACCGTTATTTTATTGAGCTGAGTGCAAGGGCCGATGGTTCTTCCCGTTTCGGTACCAATAACCAGTGGGGCTATTTCCCTTCTGCTGGCGCAGCCTGGCGGATTAAAGAAGAAACTTTTCTGAAAAAAGTAAAGGCGATCAGCGACCTGAAATTGCGTGCAAGCATCGGGATCACCGGTAACCAGAACGGTATTGGCAATTTTGCAGCACAGGGGCTCTGGTCTGGCGGGTCAGGGTATCCTGACAATATAACCAGTGGCGACAAACCCGGCACGGCAGCACAACAGCTTGCCAATCCTGATTTAAAATGGGAACGTACCCGCCAGGCCAACATCGGCCTGGATCTGGGTTTGTTGCAGGGCCGTATTAACCTGGAGCTGAACCTGTACTCAAAACATACCACCAATGTATTGTTATCACTGCCTGTACCCGCTTTAACAGGGTTCAGCACTTACAACAGCAATGCAGGTGAGATCAGTAATAAGGGTTATGAAATTGCTATCAACACTATTAATATCCGGAGTAAAAGTTTTAACTGGCAAACCAGTTTCAATATTTCAGGTAATGTTAACCGTATTGAAAAATTACCGGTACCTATTACCCAATACAACCGCGACTGGATACGGATGCAGCAGGGCTATTCCATGTATTCATTCTGGTTGTATAAACAGTTGTATGTAGATCCCCAGACAGGCAATGCCGTATTTGATGATGTGAATAAAGACGGGCAGATCACTACCGCCGACCGGCAGATACTGGGCAATGCGGTACCTAAATTTTTTGGCGGCATCACCAATAATCTTTCTTATAAAGGCTTTGACCTGGGACTGCTGTTTAATTTTCAGTATGGCAACAAAATACTCAACCTGAACCGGTTTTTCGGCGAAGGTGGCGGTACGCGCGATGCCAACCGCGTATTGTTTGCCAGCCAGCTGCAACGCTGGCAAAAGCCTGGCGACCATACCGATGTGCCACGCGAAACAGCGTATGGATTGAACTATACGCTGGATCAGAACAGCCGTTTTCTCGAAGATGGCTCTTTTATCAGGCTGAAATTGCTCAACCTGGGTTACACTTTACCAAAGCAGCTGACCAACCGGTTTAAAATTGAAACCCTGCGTGTGTATGTTGTAGCAACAAATCTTTTCCTTATTACAAAATATACAGGTCCCGATCCTGAGGCCAATGTCACCGGCCTGCAAACTGTACAGGGCCTTGACCTGGGAACACCGCCTCAGCCACGCACATTGCAGGTTGGTATCAACCTTACTTTATAAATACAAGCACGTACTAAAAACAGCATATGAAAACAAAGCTGCCGATCATATTTTTCCTGTTGCAGATAATACTGGTTTCCTGCAAAAAATTCCTGGACATCAGCCCGCGGGATGCGGTATCTGACCAGGTGGCTATTGTTGACAAAGCGTCTGCTGAAACAGCCGTACGGGGTGTATACCGGGCACTGGCCGCCGATAATTATTATGGCAGCGCTTTCCAGTCTATCGGGTATTTATCCGGCGACAATATCCAGTGGACCGGTTCGCAATCCATCGTACAACAATTTATCAGCCACAATGTGCGCGCCGACAATGCCACTATAGAAAGTGTATGGACGGCGATCTACGCAACGATCAATGCAGCCAATTACATTATCGCAAAAGTGCCTGCTGTAACAGATCCTAACCTGACACAGGCAGAGAAGAGCCAGCTGACGGGAGAAGCTTATTTTATCCGCGCGCTGGCCTATTTCGATCTTGCACGTACCTGGGGCGGTGTACAGATCACGCTTACACCCACATCTTCTTCTTCCGGGAAAAATGGTATCAGGCGAAGCACCCTGGCGCAAACTTATGCACAGGTACTGAACGATTTAAATGCTGCAGATTCCCTGCTGCCACTGCCTTCAGTACAAAATCCCTACCGGGCCAACCGCGAAACCGTATGGGCACTGCGGGCACGGTACCATTTATATCAAAAAGAATGGGCACAGGCAGAAGCGGATGCCACACAGGTATTAAATGATACAAAAAACTATAGCTTATTAAAACCCTATAGCGCTTTTTTTGCCAATAATGTAGTGGGCACAAAAGAATCGGTGTTCGAGCTAAGCTATAGTGCCACTTATACCAATGGCCATCGTGGTTACTGGCAGCCTCCTGCTAATGGAGGTACGCGGCAGTGGGCGCCCAATGATGCTTTTATTGCATTGGTGAATGATGCAAAAACAGGTGGTAACCGCAATGCCCTTATTGCGAAAACTGCACAAGGATTATGGTATGGCAACCTGTATTACAGAAGCCCGGCCACCGACCCTGCATATGTTATACGGATAGCGGAAATATACCTTATCAGGGCAGAAGCAAGGGCGCAGCAGAACAACAGTGAGGGTGCACGCAGCGATCTTAATGCAGTACGCGACCGCGCAGGGCTGTCTCCGGTTAGCGCTTCAGGTAAAGAAGATTTATTACTGGCGATAGAAAACGAAAGACGAATAGAATTTGCTTTTGAACCACACCGCTGGTTCGACCTGGTGAGAACAGGCCGTGCTGCTGCTGTACTGGGACTTACTGACGCAACAAAATATGTGTTACCCATACCTGTAAATGAACTGAATGTTGACCCCTCGCTTGAGCAAAACCAGGGGTACTGATACCATTATTTCTTCATTCAATATTGGGCTTATGACCACCAAAAAAATACTCCAGCCAGCCTGGAACGGAAAAGAAAAAATCGTTTTCCGGTTTTTCTTTCTTTATTTCTTTATCCAGGTACTGCCATTGGATGCCAGGTACCTGAACAACTTTTTTTCTATTAGTTGGCTGCGCCTCCAATACAACGATATATTTAACCTCACACGTTTTTCACCCAGGTTTTTACCCGGCCCTGACAGTTTTTTAAACTGGGTAATTGCTGCACTGATCGCAGCTGCCGGTACAGTTGTATGGAGCCTGGCAGATAAAAAAAACAGCGAATACAACCTGCTGTATTACTGGCTCAGGGTATTGCTGCGCTACCGGCTGGCGATCGGGATAATTGGTTATGGATTCCTGAAATTCTTTCCCATGCAGGCGCCTTATCCCTCTATCAGTAACCTCAATACCAGTTACGGGGATTTTACCCGGTGGAAATTATTTTCCCTCAGCCTGGGTATTGTTCCTTCCTATGAATCATTCCTGGGATTAATTGAAATTGTAACCGGCCTGCTGTTGTTTTACCGGAAAACCGCATCTATAGCGGCTTTTGTCATTCTTATTTTTACCGGGAATGTATTTATGTCGAACCTGGCTTATGAAGGTGGTGAAGGTGTTTACAGCTTATACCTGATATCCATGGCAATAGGCATACTGGCTTTTGATGCGCAGCGTCTTGTTAAGCTGCTGATACTGCAACGTCCTGCTGCTCCGGCCCGCTTCAAGCCAGTGGTCACACGGGAACTGAGGTATGCCCGATGGGGCATCAAAACTATGGTTGTTTTATTTTTTGTGGTGCTGTATGGTTTTAAAACCAGCTATGGTTATCATCATGCGCCTTACCAGTTTCCACAAACCAAAGGGCTTGATCATGCAGCCGGACTGTACAATGTAGCTGTTTTCAGCATCAACAGGGACACATTGCCTTATTCATATACAGACACGGTAAGGTGGCAGAATATCGTATTTGAAAAATGGTCAACCATCAGTATTGCATCCGGCAGGCCGGTGATCATTGATTCAACCAACAGTGAACAGGTGTCTGCTGTACCGGATATGGATAAAACCTACGAGCTCCAGGGAACAACAGGGCGCCAATATTACCAGTACGAGGCGGATACAATACACCAACAGCTTCTGCTGCAAAATAAAAACAGGCATTATCCTGGTGATAAATGGGTGCTGCATTACAACCGGCCTGATAGCAACACAATTATTTTATCAGGTACCAGTTCATCACATGATTCAGTATATGCGGTACTGAATAAGATCAATAAAAAATATGTATTGAAGGAGGTGGAAAAACGGGGACGCATCAAAGCCCTGAAGTTATAGCTGGTATCGGGTAGCAAACAGCATTCTGTGAAACAATGAAACAATCTGGCCTGCTCCTTGGCCGTAGCTTGTTTACCTGTAAAAAAATTAATCACCATCAAATTATAGATATCATGCCTGTACTGGAAAATACCCCTGCCACAGCACTGGCCGGAAGAGACATACCGGCCCCGGTTGCAAATGGCGATAATGGTTATAACACCCGTTCAGCAAAGCCCTGGAGGCCTTATCAGCGGGTGTTGTTCCGCATTGGTTTTATTTTCTTTATCAGTCTTTGTATTCCCAATACACTGGAATGGTACAGGATTGTGCTGCACATTGACTGGACCAACCTGCATTACCGTGACTTGTATGATATAGCCCGCTTCGGTTCGGGCATAGACCTGTTCGGTAATAAATTTTTGGGTGATCCCCTGCTGGGCTATGCCAACTGGATCACCACACTGGTTATTGCAATTGCCGGTGGCCTGGTTTGGACGGCCATTGTACGCGCAAGGAAAACCGGGCGGAAAGAGTACAATCTATTGTATTACTGGTTACGCGTTATTGTGCGATACAGGGCGGGTATTGGTATTATCGGGTTCGGGTTCACCAAATTACTCCCGGTACAAATGCCATACCCATCGCTGGGTTTATTGAACACGCATTTTGGCGATCTTACTGCACAAAAGATCTACTGGCTGTCTATCGGCATTGTGCCCTGGTACCAGGTCTTTGCCGGTATAGTGGAGGTATCTGCCGGCACTTTACTGCTGTTCAGAAAAACCACAACGCTTGGCGCTATTTTATTATTTGGTGCATTGGGTGATATCGTTTACGTGAATTTTGCCTACGATGGCGGTGTACATGTGTACAGCAGTTATTTTGTATTGCTCGCAGGTTTTTTACTGATCGACGACCTGCCCCGGCTGTACAACCTGCTTATCAGGGAAAAGCCCACGGTGCCTGTTCATTTTTACCCGCATTTCAACAGCTGGCAGCGTTATTCCAGGATTGTACTTAAATCGGCAACCATACTGGTGTTCCTGGTATTGCTGTTTTATTTACAGCTGATCAATTTCCGCTACGATCCCTATAAACAGCCTTCTGTTGCCGGTGTGCGGCAGTTAAGAGGGAATTATGCTGTTACCGAATTCCGCATCAATCACAGGCTTGTTCCTTATTCGCCCCTCGATTCCATACGCTGGCAGGAAGTGACATTTGAAAAATGGAGCAGCCTTACTTATACAGTGAACCGCCCCACAGCCCTCGATCTATCCAATGGCGGGGGCGATCCGCAGCGCGATGTAAACCGGACTTTTGAAGTATCGGGTGTAGGTGGTGGCAGAAGGGTGTTTCATTATTATGCAGACACTGTTAATAAAGTATTGTACCTGGAAGATAAGTACAAGCCCATCCCCGACAGGAGAAATAAAGCGGCAGGGGCAGGTGGTGATGGTGGAACAGAACAGAATTTAAACCCCGATGGTGTGGCTGCCATACAACGCACCGCTGTTCAGTCTGGCAGCGATGATAAATGGATAAGCAGGGATGCCTGGGCGCATATCGGGAATGAACTGAACATGATCGATCACCGCGCAGCTTCTGCAAGACGTAACAGGGAGTTTGCAGAAAAACCCAAAAATGAAATAAGAAAAAGAATGGTTCTGCAATACGATACAAATGATGGCGCGAAAGTGATTTTAAGCGGGGTTGATGATAACAAAGATTCCGTATATATTGTATTGAACCGGGTTAACCGCAAATACGCATTGTCAGAAAGTAACCTGCAGGCAGGCAAATATGAATAAGCTATTCCCGCTGTGCATAGGTGTTGTGGCGGCCTGTATATATTTAATGGCCTGTACCGGTACACCCGCACGGGATGACAGCAAAGTGGTGCCTGTTCAAAGAAAAGCAATAACAGATACTGTCCGGTGGCCAGCCAGTTTTGGCCTGGGACGCCGTGCCACCGCTGCGGAAATAAAAGCAATGGATATTTCGGTGGGCCCTGATGGCAGGGGATTGCCTGCAGGATCGGGAAATGTACCTGCAGGCAGGCGCCTGTATGCAGTGAAATGCGCGGCCTGTCACGGGATAACAGGTGTGGAAGGGCCTTCTGCACGGCTTGTAGCAGTGATGGGCGATACCACCAAAGCCAAAGCGATCGGTAATTACTGGCCATATGCCACTACTTTATTCGATTATATACGACGGGCTATGCCATACAATGCACCTGGCTCTTTGCGTGATGAAGAGGTATACCATGTCACTGCTTTTTTGCTGCATGCCAACAGCATTATTGATTCTGCTACCATCATCGATGCGCAAACATTACCGCGTATTGTGATGCCTGCTGCCCGGTTGTTTGTACCTGATAACCGGCATGGCGGCCCGGAAGTGCATTAAGTAAAAAGAAAAAATTAAATATGAAGCAGGATGAGCTCAGGCAGGATATGCACAATGGAAATAAACAAGATAAAATTTCCCGCCGCAGATGGCTGGGGGCTGCAGCAACAACAGCACTGGTATTGCTGAAGTCATCGGCAGGGCAGGTGATTCCCGCCGCGCCTTTGGTATATGATCCAACCAAAGTGCCGGGTACACCACCCGGTGTACTGGGTAGCAGGTCAGTATTTGAGAAGCCGGTTAAAAAAACATCAGATACTTCATCACGCACACCGTTACAGGATCTGCATGGTATGATCACTCCTTCCGACCTGCATTTCGAACGTCATCATGCCGGTGTGCCACAAATCGATCCTGGTAAATATGAACTGCTGATCCACGGGATGGTAGAAAAACCAATGGTATTTACATTACGCGACCTGAAACGTTTTCCGGCATTGTCAAGAATTTGTTTTATTGAATGCTCCGGCAATTTCAGGCAGGGAAAGGAAACTATGACGCCGCAGGAAATATGCGGCCTCACCAGCCAGAGTGAATGGACAGGGGTATTGCTTTCCACCCTTTTCCGCGAAGTGGGTGTTCATCCAAAAGCCAGCTGGTTCCTGGCCGAAGGATCTGATGCCGCGGTGATGACGCGAAGTATTCCCGTGAGCAAGGGCTGGGAAGATGCAATGATTGTATATGCGCAGAACGGTGAAGCGATCAGGCCCGAACAGGGTTATCCTGCCAGGTTGCTGCTGCCGGGTTGGGAAGGGAATACAAATGTAAAATGGATCAGGCGCATCGAATTAGCTGATCAGCCTTTTATGACCCGTGAGGAAACGGCTAAATACACCGAGCCCATCCGTGATGGGAAGATCAGGCAATTCAGTTTTGATATGGATGCACGCTCCATCATTACTTCACCCGTTTATCCCATGCAGGTAGAAAAAGGCTGGATGGAGATCAGGGGGCTTGCCTGGAGCGGCCGGGGTAAAATTTACCGGGTAGAAGTAAGCACCGATTCGGGTAAAACCTGGCATACCGCCCGCCTGCAGGAGCCTGTGCTGGATAAAGCCCATACCGTATTCCGGTACCTGTGGCATTGGAATGGCCATGAAACCGCTATCATGAGCAGGGCAACAGATGAAACCGGTTATGTACAGCCTACGCTGAAAGCTTTGCTGGATGCAAGGGGCGCAGATACGGGAGGCTATCACCTGAACCCTGTAACAGCCTGGCTTATTAAACGCGATGGCAGTGTATGGTTCAGGCCAGAGAAATGGAAATGATCCCTGCCGGTCCAGGTTTCATGGATATCTTTTTTTGAAATCAGTATACCGTTTTTGAATACAGGAAAAAAACGTATTATTAAACAAACAAATGCATGCAGAAAAAAGATTATGATGCTGTTGTTGTAGGTGCGGGCCCCAACGGACTGTCGGCTGCCATTGTGCTGCAGCAGGCCGGCTTGTCTGTGCTGCTGCTGGAGGCCAAAGACAGTATCGGGGGAGGGCTGCGTACCGAAGCGCTTACGCTGCCCGGGTTTTTGCATGATGTTTGTTCGGCCATTCATCCCATGGCTGCTGCTTCTCCTTTTTTTGCTACACTGCCGCTTGACCGTTATGGACTGGAATATATTCACCCGCCATTTGCCGCTGCACATCCTTTTGATGATGGCAGTGCAGCAGTACTGACTTCTTCATTGGAAGAAACGGCTGCAAAACTGCAGGCGGATGAAAATACCTATCTCCGGCTGATGAAACCGCTGGTGCATAATTGGTCATCGCTTTTACCCGATCTGCTGGGGCCCTTTCACTGGCCTGCGCATCCTGCGGCTATGGCGGGTTTTGGCCGGTTGGCTTTATCGGCCGCAACAAAATTGGCCAGGCGTTTTACCACAAAAGAGGCAGCCGGTTTATGGGCAGGTATGGCGGCACATGCCATACAGCCACTGTCTAATATGGCCACTTCGGCCATTGCTATGGTGCTTATGGGGGCTGCACACAAAACAGGCTGGCCTTTACCCAAAGGCGGTGCGGTTTCTATCGCCAAAGCGCTGGCTGCTTATTTTATTTCACTGGGCGGAACAATTGAAACCGGTTGTTATATAAGTTCATTGCAACAACTGCCTTCTTCCCGGGCGCTGCTGCTGGATGTTACACCACGGCAGCTGCTGAATATTGCCGGTGACCACTTTTCTACTTTGTATCGCTGGCAACTGAAACGTTACCGTTATGGCATGGGCGTGTTTAAAGTTGACTGGGCACTGGATGCTCCCATCCCTTTTACTGCACCTGAATGCAGGCAGGCCGGTACCATACACCTGGGCAATACATTAGGCGAAATAGTGCAGTCTGAGCAGGCTGCTGCTGATGGCCTGCATCCTGAAAAACCTTTTGTATTGCTGGCGCAGCAGAGTTTGTTTGACAAGGGCCGCGCCCCTGATGGAAGGCATACTGCCTGGGCTTACTGCCATGTACCCAACGGCTCTACAGCAGATATGACAGATGCTATAGAAAAACAGGTGGAACGTTTTGCGCCTGGTTTTAAGAAAAGCATACTTGGCCGCCATGTGATGAATACAGCCCAGCTGGAAAATTATAACCCCAATTATATCGGTGGCGATATCAATGGAGGTATAATTGATATCACACAATTGTATACCCGGCCGGCGCTGCGCCTGTCTCCTTACCGCACATCGGCAAAAGGTATTTATATCTGCTCTTCTTCTACGCCTCCCGGAGGAGGCGTGCATGGTATGTGCGGCTACCATGCAGCACAGCGTGCATTGAAGGATGTGTTCAACATAAATACTATACACTTGTAAAACAGGTTAACCTAATAAGTAAGAAGTAAACCAAAACATAAAACATAAAACGATCGTATGTCATCTACTCCCGGGAAAATTTTATTGCAGGAAGACTGGACTGCTGTGATACTCGGCGCGCTGATCATTTTGCTGGCCATTGCAGGATTACACCTGCCGGTACCTGTTTTTGGATGGAGCAACACACAGGAATTAACTGCCAAAGTATTTACTGCCACGAACCTGCTGGCCATTTTTGATCAACTATTGTATGTTGCTGTTGTTGCGGCACTGGGCGCCTGGCTTACCGGTAAGTCGCTCAGGAACTTTGTACTGGGTTTTCCCGCGGTTTACCTGCTAACAACTGTTGCACTCATCATCGCGGGTAATAGCCAGCTAAAAGCACTGAACCTGGAAGCTGTTATTTTTAGTTTAACCATCGGGTTACTGATCAGTAATGTGTTTAAACTGCCCGGCTGGCTGAAAGCATCCCTATCTACAGAACTGTTTGTGAAGATCGGGTTGGTGCTACTGGGTACAACCGTTATTTTTTCTGATATATTAAAAGCCGGGTCGCTGGGGTTGGTACAGGCATTGGTGGTGGTTCTCTCTGTATGGTATTTTGCTTACTGGCTGTGTAAAAAAATGAAGGTGGATGATGAGCTGACCATGATGATATCCAGTGCAGTATCCATTTGCGGCGTATCTGCAGCGATCGCTACATCAGGTGCTATCAAGGGAGATTCAAAAAAGCTCTCTTATGTAATATCCATGGTATTGATCACCGCGATCCCCATGATGATATTTATGCCGGTCATTGCCCGCCATTTCGGTTTTTCAGAAGAAGTGACCGGCGCCTGGCTGGGCGGCAGCATCGATACCACCGGCGCTGTGGTGGCTTCGGGTACGCTGGTAGGAGAAACAGCGTTAAAATTCAGCACTATTGTAAAGTTCTCGCAGAATGTATTGTTGGGTGTGGCAGCTTTTATTATTTCTATTTACTGGACCTATACCAAACATCCGGCATCCCGCGATAAAGAGGTAAAACCAACATTAAAAGTGATATGGGAACGGTTCCCAAAATTTGTATTAGGGTTTATCGGTGCATCTGTTCTTTTTTCTTTTTTCCTTTCGCCTGCTGTGAATGTCCAGGTGAAAGACGGGCTGAAGAACCTGCAGGGGCTATGGTTTGACCTGGCATTTACCAGTATCGGACTGGAAACGAATTTTGCTGATCTGTTTAATGCCAACAGTAAAAAACCTTTGTATGCTTTTTTGCTGGCACAGGCTTTTAATATTGTGATCACGCTGATCATCGCATTTTTCCTTTTCGGCAAAACAACCGGGGGTTAAGCTGCCTGGTATAGCTGACTGATCTTTTTCCTGCAGGATACAAAAACAGCTCCGTACCCGGAGCTGTTTTTGTATAGTATGAGTGGCGTATTGTATTAGTGGTTGCCCCAGCCATGTCCGCGGCCGTGACCTCTGCCATGATCATCATCCCAGCCTCTGTCATCATATTTTTTCCAGTTACCCTTGCCATGCATAGGATGATCTTTGATCACATAGTATCTGGAATCGCGGCTGTCGCGGATGATCTGCTGTCTGCCATACCAACCCCTGTACTGTGCATACCTGCTGCGGTAGATATTATCGTGCATATAAGGCCTGGGTTCATTGATCACTACTTTATAACCGCGGTATAGATCATAGTTGCCAAACCGTGCAGGTAAAGCAGTGGCATAACACCACCTGTTACCTTCCATGTATATAAACTGGCGTTGTGGTACATCGTAGTAAGCGCCTATATCGGGCATGTAATAGTATTCAGCATAGTCATACCCTACAGGGCCCCAAACGGGCTGGCTGCCTATATTTAAATTAACGTTTACTCTTACCTGAGCGTTAGCCTGGTTATAATAAACCAGCCCTGTGATCATTAATGCGGCCAGTATCATTATCTTTTTCATAAAAAATAGTTTATACACCGATCAATGCGAATAGAATGCCAACTGCTTTATCAACTGTTGCAGAATTGCAAAAGGGTGCGAAAGAAATGATTTATAGGGCGAACCAGGCCAATTCTGTTTTCTATCTTCAGAATTGAGCCGGTCTTTTGATTTTCTTTAACGTATGTGTTAATGCTGAAGCTGCTTACGGCGTGCTTTTGCAATAAAAAGATATTGCACCCATAATGAAAGTACAACTGAAGCGATCGCTGTAACCATACCGGCACCCACATCCAACGGAAAATGTTGCGCCAGGTATATTCTTGAATACCCTACCAGTAATGCATACAGCAGCCCAACCCATAACCACCAGTTACCTGCCAGTAAAAGACAAAACAACAGGTAAAGAGTGAATGCTGTGGCAGTATGCCCTGAAGGAAAGCTGGAAACTGTATGCAGCTCCACACCCTTCACCGTGTGGATCAGGCTGCTGTCTGTAATAGCTTTAATGGGGCGTGGCTCATCCGGTACAATCAGGTATTTGCATATCTGGGTAAATACGGTACTCCAGATAAAAGCACTGATAACTAAAGGAAGGTAGGGTTTCTTCTTTAATTTGAATACCAGCAACAGCACCACCAACCACATGATGCCATCACCCATATAAGTCCATGCTGCAAAAAAATAATCGGCCACCATACCCAGGTCAGTATTCAGCCAGAGAAAAAAAGCATTCTTGCCAAAATAAAAAGAGCCGCCCAGTGTAATAATGGATAGTACCAGTGTAATAAGCAGGCCGGTTTTAAAACTTGTTATATTAAGGCTTCGCATTGCTTTTAAGAATAATGGTAGTAGGTAACTCAAACAGGTCATGGTGTTCACTTACCAGCGTTACAGGCAGGCTTAACAGCGCATCGAGATATTCTTTCCGGCTGATAATAACTGCACCGGGATTTGCCTGCAATGCAGATGCAAGCGAATCCAGCTGGTTAAACCGCTTGATATTGCCGGAAAGGTAAAAATTATAACCGGCATTGAATATCTGGTACGAAAATACTGCCGGCGCATCCTTTACCAGCGACAATGTTTTTCGTACCGGGTTTTGTTTGTACAGGGTAGGGTATACATAGTGAAGACCTGCCATATTAAACAGGGTGTAAGCGATACAGAGAACCAGTATATGTGCAGGCCATGACCTGTTGGGTGAAAACAGCAGTAAGACAATGAACAGGACCGGCGCAGCCAGCAGCAATAATGCTATCCATTTAACCGCTGCGGCTTCGGCTTCCTGGCCAATGGCGAAATAGCCTGCCAGCGGAATAACCAGCAAAACGCTCAGCACAATATAAATGGGGTATTTGCCCGATGTGAATTTTCCATCCAGCAGGCTGGATAAAAAATAACCCAATATCACTGCCGCAAATGCATAACAGGGCATAGGGTAATTGGGCAGCTTGGTGCTGGATATGCTGAAGAAAATAACAAAAGCGATAAACACGATGCCCGAAAACTGTACAAGCGGGTGATTAAAGATGAGCTTACGTTGCCGGATGGTTTCACCGGCAAAGCTCATAAAAGGAAGAAGCCCCAGCAGTACAAATACCGGTGTGAGCAGGAAAAAACCACCATGCCCTTCCTGCGGATCGGAAAAACGGTTCAGGTTATGATCAATAAAAAAACCTTTCACCCATTCGCCGCCGGTGGCTTTATATACTGCAATATACCAGGGCAAGGTAATTACACATAACAAAAGCAGTGCAGGTACCAGGTGCCAGGTGAACAACACTTTCCATTTTTTCCTGATCACGATCCAGGCCAGCAGGCAGAAACCGGGCAGTGCCAGTGCAATGGGTCCCTTAGCCAGTGTGGCCAGTGAAAAGGCGATAGCTGCAATGTACAATTGACCTTTTTTATTTTCCTGCAGCCAGGTATAAGCGCTGAAAAGTCCCAGGGTAACAAAAAAAATAAGGTAAGGGTCTGGCACTGACAACCTGAACTCAAACAAAAAATGTGCGCTCATGACCAGCACAAGTGCAGTGCAGAATGCCACAAATGCACTGATATGCCGTTTGGTATAACGATATGTAACCAGTACAGTGCTTAGGCCGGCAATAGCCGAGAAAAAGCGGGCAGCAAAAGCCGTGAAACCAAAGATGCGGTAGGAGAGCATCATGAAGAAATAGTGCAGTGGCGGTTTGTCGGTTCGTAATTCACCATTGAAAGTTGGCACTATCCAGTCGCCCCGCAGCAGCATTTCCCTTGCACATTGGGCATTCTTCGCTTCATCGAGAATATAAATAGGTGTGGCTCCCAGTTGAACAAGCAGTAATATCGCCAGTAACGCCATCAACCACAAAAACAAAGACGGTCTATATGTATCAGCTGTCAACAAATGTCCATTTTGCACACAAAACTACATTCTATTTGAAAAAAACGAAGGAAAATAGGTCAATCAGTCAAATGGATGTACGAAGCGTGCAGTAAGATGTACGAAGTGTAAAACCCCGTACATCTTTATCAGTAAAATAACCAGGATTATTCTACGCCCAGTTTCTGCATCACTTCGGTGCTTACACCGGTAGAAGAATAACCGCCGTCATGGAACAGGTTCTGCATGGTTACCATACGGGTGAGGTCAGAAAACAGGGTGATGCAGTAATTGGCGCAGTCTTCGGCACTGGCATTGCCCAGGGGAGCAATGGCATTGGCATAATCATAAAAATCACCAAAACCTTTGATACCGGTACCAGCTGTGGTTTTGGTGGGTGACTGGGAAACCGTGTTGATACGTACTTTTTTCTCCACACCATAATGATAACCAAAGCTGCGTGCAATAGATTCCAGCATGGCTTTGATATCGGCCATATCTGTATAAAAAGGATAGGTACGCTGTGCAGCCATATAAGTAAGCGCCACTACGCTGCCCCATTCATTGATGGCATCCAGCTTGCGGGCCACGCTGAGCATTTTATGGAAAGACAGGGCTGATACATCGATCCCTTTGAGGAAATAATCGTAATTCGATTCGGTATAAGGAATGTTTTTGCGGATGTTTACGCTCATCCCGATAGAATGCAGCACAAAGTCAATTTTACCACCCAGCACTTCCTGCGATTTGGTGAACAGGTTGGTGAGCTCTTCTACATTAGTGGCATCGGCAGGGATAATTTCTGAACCGGTTTTTTCAGCCAGTACTTTTATTTCACCCATGCGCATGGCAATAGGTGCATTGGTTAAAACAAAGCTTGCACCTTCTTCATGTGCTTTTTCAGCCACCTTCCAGGCAATGGAATTGCTGTCGAGCGCGCCGGTAATAATACCGCGTTTCCCTTTTAATAAGTTGTATGCCATGTCAGTTAATTTGATAAATGGAAAATGATAGCAAAGAAAAACAATTTTTGCATTGCGGCCGTTTATTTTGGCCTGTGTACTGCGCTGTGGCTAGCCTGCCACCATTTCACGGGCATTTTCCAGGGCGGCGGTTGTGGGTTTTTCACCGCCCAGCATCCGGGCAATAGCGAGTATGCGTTCTTCCTGCGACAGCAGGCGTATGCTGGTGGCAATGCTACTGCCTTTGTTCTCTTTGTACACAAAGAAATGAGCATCGGCCTTACCTGCGATCTGCGGCTGATGGGTAATACAGATCACCTGCCTGCTGGTGGCCAGTTTTTTCATGATAATGCCTACCTGCCTGGCTGCTTCTCCTGATATACCGGTATCTATTTCATCAAAAATAAGCGTAGGCAGGTCGATAGATTGCGCTACCAACGATTTGATACAAAGCATCAGCCTGCTCAGCTCCCCGCCGCTGGCAACTTTGCCTATCGGTTCAAAACGGTTGCTTTTATTGGCGTCGAATAAAAACTCTATGTGGTCTTGTCCGTACGGGTGAAGCGTTGCCTGGTTAACGGCTACTTTTAAGCGGGCATTGGGCATACCTACCTGGGCCAGCAGGGTGTTCACTTCTTTTTCCAGCGGGGCTGTTTGCTTTTTGCGGGCGGCAGAGAGTGCCTGTGCCTGTTGCTGCGCTTGTTGTAGTAATTGCGCGGTTTGTTTTTCTTTGGTGGCGATGGCTTCGTCGATATGCAGTACAGCCTGCAGTTTCTGTTCCAGTGAGGCCTGCAGCTGCAGCAGCTCGGCGGTAGATTGCGTGCCGTGCTTTTTCATCAGCTTATAACCCTGGGCCAGCCGGTCATTGATCCATTCAATCCGTTTTTGATCGAACTGCATTTCATCATTAATGCGGTCTACCTCTCCGGCAATATCCTGTAATTCTATATGGGTGCTTTGCAAACGTTCGGCCAGTGAAGCAAGGTCTTTATGGTATTGCTGCACATGCTGCAGCTGGTTGGCCATTTGTTTCAGTTGCTGTACCAGCGGCTGTTCGCTTTCTTTCAGGTCGAAATAAACTTTGGCCAAAGTGGTTTTGATGTTTTCTGCATTGCTCAGTAGCTGCAGTTCCTGGTCCAGTTCTTCCAGCTCATTTTCTTTCAGTGCTATTTCCTGCAGTTCATCAAATAAAAACTGGAAATAGTCCAGCTCTTTGTTGAAATTATTTTTCTGTTGCTGCAATGCGGTCAGCTCACTGTTGTGTTGCTGCCATTGTAAATATACCTGGCGATAGGCCTGTACGGCTGTCTGCTGGCCTGCGAGTGCATCCAGTACAGTTCGTTGAAAATCTTCATTGCCCAGTTCAAGCGTATCAAACTGCTGATGCAGGTCTACCAGTAAAGATGCCAGTGTTTTCAACTGCTGAACGGTGGCAGGCGTATCATTGATAAATGCCCGCGATTTGCCGGTAGCCGCAATTTCCCTGCGCAGTACCAGTTCTTCATCCTGTTCCAGGTCGTTGCTTTGTAAAAAATGACGGATAGCGGGTTGATTGCCTATGGCAAAAATGCCCTCAATAAAACATTTACTGTCTGCCTGCAGCAGGGCAGAGCTATCTGCACGTTCACCGAGTATCAAACTCAGGGCGCCCATCAAAATACTTTTTCCTGCACCGGTTTCCCCGGTAATGATATTGAGCCGGCCGGAAAAATCGATCGTGATCTCCTCAATAATCGCGTAATTTTTTATGTGCAGACTTTTTAGCATACGGATGCAAATTACAAATCAATTTCTTTAGATATAAACCACCCTGAATGCAACCCCCAATATTTTACCCCCTCAACCTCTCAACCCTTCAACCAATTCGCAAGTCGCTAGTGGTGAATCGCGAGTTTTTTACATCTTTTTCTTTATACTACAGTTAACCATTTAACTTAACAACAGGTCCGTCAATCGTCAATATTGAGTATTTCGACATTACTAATTCCCAATCCCCAATCCCTCTCAACCTCTCAACCAATCAACCCTTCAACCAATCAACCCTTCAACCAATCAACTATCCCGCCATTCAACCATCGCTCACTAGTGGTGAATCGTGAATCGCGAGTTTTTTACGTCTTTTTCTTTTATACTACAGTTAACCATTTAACAACAGGTCTGTCAATCGTGAGTATTAAGTATTTCGACATTACTAATTCCCAATTCCCAATCCCTTTCAACCTCTCAACCAATCAACCCTTCAACCAATCAACTATCCCGCCATTCAACCATCGCTCACTAGTGGTGAATCGTGAATCGCGAGTTTTTTTTACATCTTTTTCCTTTATACTACAGTTAACCATTTAACAACAAGTTCGTGAATCGTCAATCGTGAATCGTGAGTATTAAGACATTTATCACTAATTACCAATTCCCAATCCCTCTCAACCATTCAACCACTCAACTATCCCGCCCTTCAACCATCGCTCGCTAGTGGTGAATCGTGAATCGCGAGTTTTTTTTACATCTTTTTCTTTTACACTACAGTTAACCATTTAACAACAGGTCCGTGAATCGTCAATCGTCAATCGTGAGTATTAAGACATCCATCACTAATTCCCAATTCCCAATCCCCAATCCCTCTCAACCTCTCAACCATTCAACCTTTCAACCACTCACCCAATCACTGCCCCTTACACCGCGCGATACCAGCTTTCGCTTTCTGGTCAAGCGAATCTTTGTATTCATGGTTCTCCATATCCAGGCATTGCTGGTAGAAAGCAATGGCCAGTGCTTTTTTCCCTTCGCGTTCATAAATAAAACCGATCTGCAATGCGGCACGTGCAGCATAATATTCCTGCCGGTTTTCACCCAGCTTAATGGCGGCGAGATAAGCCTGTATAGCTGCGGAATCTTTGCCGAGATCATCATAAATACGGGCTACCCTGTAAGCAAACTCCAGTTTCTCTTCTGTCGATGAAAAGCTATCAGTGGTTTTGCCATCCAGCAATGCCAGTGCATCTTTATTGTAGCCGCCATCGCTCAGTAGTCTTGCCTTCAGCAATAGCGGGTTGGGCCAGGTATTGGTTTTAGCTTCCCTTACAGCCTGTTTATCCGCATCGGTATCGGTATTGCCTTTTTTTAATACCAGTTGTCTTGCATTACCGGCGGCAGCCATATTGCCGCTGAGATAATAGCACCAGCTGAGTTTCTGGCAAACATCCTTTACATAGAACCGCCCTTTGAAATGAGTAAGAAAGCTTTCAAAATACTTAATAGCCTCCTGCAGTTCCAGGTGGCGCATTTTGGCATAGCCCATTTCAAAGTCCCATACCGGTGTGTACATATACTCGGGGGAGGGATTTTTATTGAGGATGACATTTTTGCCGTATTCATTTTTCTTGTCATTGATGCCCAGGTTGGCTGCCAGGTAGGCAAACAAGTGATTGTTCACCACATCCAGCTTACGCTGTGTGATGAACTGCAGTACTTCATCAGGTTTATTTTCTATATAAAACAACAGGTAACAGTAGTAGAATGTGCCTTCATTAAAAAACAGTTTGGCCCAGGTGTCATTGCTGTTAAGAAAATTGCGCATCAGCTGCATACCGTCTTTAATAGAGCCGCGCATGCCAAACAGGTTGGCCAGCCATTTATAGCCATTGGGAATAGTGCCGATAGCCACTTCCAGCGGGCCATAGATAAGATCATTGGGTACAAAAGACGGAAAGCTTTTGCGGTTGTCTTTGATCAGGCCGAACCCTTTTTTAAACTCCCAGCCGGCGCTCCAGCGTTCTCCGAATTTGATGGCTACTGCAGCCTTGTGCAGTATAACCACTGCACGGCAGTATTTATTGAAAGGTGAATTTTCGGGTCCCTGGCTCAGCTTTTCCAGGCGTTCGTCAAAATGCGGTTTGCGTTGTTTGTATTCGTCGGGATCTTCATTAAAGAACAGGATAAAAAAATCAATATAGCTTTCAAGAAAATCCGGTATCAGGTTATCGGGGTTCTGTTGTCTTGCCTGGTTAATGAGCTGCTGGCCAGTATTCAGTTTAAGACTGGTTATTTCGGCATAAGCTTTCTGGCAGGTGGGGTTAAAATCAAATACTTTTTCCGCTTTGCAAAAAAAACTGCAACAACACAATAAAACCATACACAAAAGCCTGCCCGGATGCTGTATCATAGATGCCATTTAAAAGTAACGCGAATTAGAGTGGGGCACTTTTCAGAGCGTGTGCCCCACTCTTTCGCAGCCCGAAAATAAAAAAGGGTACTGATACCAGCACCCTTCTAAACAAAGTTTTATCAACAGTTTATTTAATTTCAACGGAATTGTTCAGCTCATCATCTACCAGGATACGGCCACAGTTTTCACAAACCATCACTTTTTTACGCTGGCGTATTTCACTTTGTTTCTGGGGCGGGATAGCATTGAAACAACCACCGCAGGCATCCCTTTCCACCGGTACCACGGCCAGGCCGTTGCGGTAGCTTTTACGGATGCGGTCGTAAGAATATTGCAGGCGTTCGTCCATTGCTTTACGGGCATCTACAGCCAGTTGCCTGAAATGGTTCTCTTCTTTTTCTGTATCTGCAATGATCTTTTCCAGTTCGCCTTTTTTATGGTTCAGTGTACCTTCTTTGGTAGCGATCTGTTTTTTGGCATATTCCAGCGATTTGGCTTTCTCGGCCAGCTCTTCATTGGCATCGCGGATATGTTTCTCAGCCAGTTTACCCTCGAGCTGCTGCATTTCAATTTCTTTATTGATCGCTTCAAACTCGCGGTTGTTCTTTACGCTCTGGCTTTGTTTTTCGTATTTTTTTACCAGTGCATCAGCTTCTTTGATCGCATTTTTTTTCTGCTCAATAAAGTCAGTGATGCCATTGATCTCTTCTTCTATACGTGTTTTACGGCTGTTTAAACCGGCAATCTCATCTTCCAGGTCACTCACCTCCATAGGCAGCTCCCCCTTCAAAATCTGGATTTCATCCAGCTTACTGTCTATTTTCTGCAACCTGACAAGGGCTGAAAGTTTTTCTTCTACAGAAAAGTCTTTAACGGTAGCCATATTACTGTTTCAAATTTCTGGTGATTAATACCCCTGGTCTGAAAATGCCGCTGATATACCTGCTTTTACCTGCTCACGAAACCAATCCGGGCTATATGAAATAGCAAACAGGATTAGTGGCAATTTCGGATTTAAGGACGGCAAAGGTAGGAAATTTTGTCAGCAAAATATCAAACACTAAATCAACCGTAAATTGTTCGCTTTCCCAGTGCCCGATATCAGTAATGACCAGCCGGTCATTGGCATCGAAAAATTCATGGTATTTTACATCGGCCGTAACAAATATATCTGCCCCTGCCGCCAGCGCAGCAGGGGTTAAAAAGCTGCCGGCTCCCCCGCAAAGGGCTATTGTTTTTACCTGTTTACCGCAAAAAGGCGTGTGGCGAACCACTGCCAGGCCGAAAGCCTGTTTCAGCAGGGTCATAAACTGCTTCTCGGTAACAGCTTCGGGTAACTCGCCCAGCAATCCGCTTCCAACCTGCTCAAAATCATTGGATAAGCCAACTACATCATAGGCTACTTCTTCGTATGGATGAGCCTGTTTCAACGCTGCCACCACTTTGTGTTGTAGGTGGGCAGGAAAAATAACTTCTATTTTGAGCTCTTTTTCTGTATGCCGGCGGCCTGTTTCTCCTACAAAAGGATGGGTACCTTCTTCACCTTTGAAATTACCTTCACCTTCAACCGAAAAACTGCATTCACTGTAGCGGCCGATATGCCCTGCTCCTGCCGCAAAAAGGGCATTTTTAACCTGTTCTGCCTGCGCCGATGGTAAAAAGGTGAACAGTTTCATCAGCAACCCGTTTTTAGGCACCAGTATCCTTCGGTTCAGCAACGCCAGCCGGTCAGCCATCCGGGCATTAACGCCCCCGGCCACATTATCCAGGTTGGTATGAATGGCATAAATGGCAATATCCAGTTTGATGGCGGCAATAATGGTTTTCTCCACATAATCGCGGCCGGTTATTTTTTTCAGTCCGCGAAATACGATCGGGTGATGGGCCACCACCAGGTTGCAGCCCTTGCCTGCCGCCTCCCGTACAACAGCTTCAGTGGCATCGAGGCTGCAAACAACGCCTGTACATTCCCACTGCGCAGAGCCGGTGAGTAACCCGGCATTGTCATACGATTCCTGGTAAGCAGGTGGCGCAAAAGCTTCAAGTGTCTGTATCAGATCGGCAATTTTCATAAATACAAACCTAGTTTAAAAAGTCTGCAGTTGGCCGCAGGCAGTCTGCAGCCATTCTACAAAATAATCCCTATTGTCCTGTTCTGCCCACTGCAGACTGCAGACCGCCGACTGCCGACTGCAAACTGCCGACTGAACAACAACTGCTTATTTTTGCTTCATGTTATACCTTTCACTCAATGGTCAGCTGATGCAGGAGAGCGCCTGCAGTATTTCGCCCAATAACAGGTCTTTCCGGTATGGGGATGGCTTTTTTGAAACCATCAGACTGGCAAATGGTGAAATCCCCCTGCAAAAACTGCATTTTGAGCGCTTATTTGCCTCTTTGGAAGCCCTTGGCTTCGATCGTCCAGGTTTTATGCAGGCCGGCTACCTGCAGCAGCAGATACTGCAGGTGGTGAACAGGAACAATCATACCAAAGCTGCCCGCATTCGCATCACTGTATTCAGGGGCAATGGCGGCCTCTATGATCCTGAAAATAACCTGCCCAACCTGCTGGTACAAAGCTGGCCGCTGCAGCCCGGTAGTAACCGGCTGAACGAAAAAGGCCTGCTGGCAGCTATTTATCCTGATGCCCGTAAAACAGCCGACCGTTTTTCGCATATCAAAAGCAACAACTATCTCTGTTATGTTATGGGTGCCCGCTGGGCACAGCAGCAGCAGCTGGATGAAGCGCTCATCCTGAATGCATACGGCAGGGTGGCAGATGCTACCATTGCCAGTGTTTTTATTGTGCACAATGGTATTGTTAAAACCCCCTCGCTGGCGGAGGGTGGCGTTGGTGGTGTAATGCGGCAGCACCTGCTGCAGGCCATGCGTTCAGACGGTATTGCTGTGGAAGAAACCTGCATCGAACCTGCAATACTTCCCGAGGTGGCAGAAATTTTTTTAACCAATGCCATCAGCGGTATCCGGTGGGTGAAATCGCTTGGTACTGCTTCCTATCAGCATAAAACTGCTGCTTTTTTGTATGAGCGGTTTATCGGCAGCCTGTGGTAAGCCCTTGTAGCACAGGTTTTCCTTTCTTCCCATAACATAAAAATCCCTTATTTTTAACGCGGTACAGGGTGGGGTTGCTATGCCGGTACCAGCCCTGTTTCAGCATTAACAACAATGGTATGCATACAATAAAAAAGAGATTCCTGACGGCTTTTATATGTGTAACGGTCACCGGTGGTACGGCATTAGCACAGGCGCCCAAAGTGGTGGCTGATTGTACAGTAAAATTCGATGTCTCTTTTGGCGGTGGCGGTTCGGTGAAAGCAAGCAAAACAGTGTATATCAAGGGTTATGAGATACGGTCAGATATGGTGAGCCCCGAATTCACCCAGTCAACCCTCTACAACAGCCGCCAGGGCACAGCCGTTATCCTGCGCGAAATAGGCAGTGCCAAATACATGTCTACCCTGGATGCTGCCAAATGGAAAGAGTTCAACAAACGTTACGACGGCATGCAGGTAACGTTAAGCAATGAAAGCAAAACAATACTGGGATACGAATGTAAAAAAGCCGTGGCACAGCTGAAAGACGGCACCGTACTGAACCTGTATTATGCCACTGCCATCATCCCTTCTGTTTCTGAAAACGAATACCAGTTTAAAGGCATTCCGGGTTTTGTGCTGGAATATGAATCAGAAGCCGAATCCGGCAAACAAAAGATCAGTTTTACCGCTACAGATATGAACCTGAGCCCTGTACCGGCTGCTAAATTTGAAGTACCCACATCGGGTTACCGGATACTGTAAAAACAAAAAACCGTCGTGTAAAACGGCAGGTACAACAGATCAAAAAACAGTTTTACAATTACCTGAAATTGGAAGGAGGAGCAGGTGTTCTAAACTTAGTAGGCACCCTTACTTTGTATTTGTAGGGGAACACATAAGTGGTATTGCCTTTTTCCAAACGCATCATGGAATTGATCTCCACAGGAGAGCCGTTATTGTCAACCTTTTGCAGATCAAGATCCTGTGAGCCTTTGAACTGAAAATTAGCTGCAGTAGAACGGAGAGAAGAAAGGGTATAGGCTTTGCTGAGTTTATTATCCAGGTATTTGAGGCTGAATTTGTTCTTCCTGTCATCAGCAGAGCCCGAATAAGAAGCCAGAGCAACATGGGCTGCGCAGGCAAATAATGCCGTGATCAGTATAGTGATATGTGCTTGCTTCTTCATTTTACTACAAAGTTAGTGAAAATCTAAATTATTTAACAACTTTTTATTGTTTTTGTTAAAAAGGATGAAATAAGAAAAACTTACGGTAAAATTGGAAATCTCATGGATTTCGACTACTTTACATAAACCACAGTAATATGAGAGACAATCCATTCCGTGAAGACAGAGAAGAACTGAAAGAGTTACTGAAACAATACGAAAACCTGAAGGCCGGCAGAAGTCATTCATTTTTGGAGGAAGAGGCATTTGAACGTATTATCGATTATTTTGATGATAAGGATGATCTCCCAAGCGCACTGGATGCGGTCGAAACAGGCTTGGATTATTTCCCTTACAGCTCCCAGCTGCTGATAAAAAAAGCCGATTTGCTGATCGCCACACGCAAATATACCCAGGCACTGGAAGTACTGGAACAGGCCGAACTATTCGACAGTACCGATATCAATCTTTTTATTTTAAAAACCGATGCCTACCTGGCCCTTGACCAGCAGGAAAAAGCCGTGCAGCTGCTGGAAGATGCCCTGCAGCAGTTTGAGGGCGAGGAACGTATAGACCTGCTGTTTGAGCTGGCAGATGTATACGACGACTATGAAGAATTCGACAAGGTATTTGATTGCCTGAAACTGATACTGGAAGAGGAGCCTTCCAATGAAGAAGCGCTGTACAAGATCTGCTTCTGGACCGATTTTACCGGGCGTAATGAAGAAAGCATCCGCCTGCACCAGAAAATTATTGAAGAGCAGCCCTATAATGAGCTGGCCTGGTTTAACCTGGCTGCTGCCTACCAGGGACTGAAGCTGTACGAAAAAGCCATCGATGCCTACCAGTATGCCATTGCCATTGACGAAAAATTTGATTATGCATACCGTAATATGGGCGATGCCTATATCCGTTTGCGTAAGTACAAAGAAGCGATAGAAGCCCTGGAAAAAGTGCTGGAGCTTACCCGACCCGAGGAAGTGATTTACGAGGCCATAGGGCATTGCTATCACCGTATGGGCAACCATGCGCAGGCCCGGTTTCATTACCGCAAAGCTTCGCACATGAACCCCGACGACAGCAAGCTGCTGTATAAAATTGCCCTTACTTATATCAATGAAGAACAGTGGGAGAGTGCCGCCAAACAACTGGATAATGCCATGCGTTTGCAGCGTAATGTGCCCGAGTACAACCTGGCCATGGGGCAATGTAAAATGGAGCTGGGCAAGTTTAAGGAAGCTATCCAGTACTTTGGCCTGGTAGTACGCAGCAAGCCAAAATATGTTGCAGGATGGGAAGCACTGATCCGCTGCCTGTACAAAGCCGGCTTTTATGACGAAGGCGCCGAACAATGCCAGGCAGCACTGGAAGCCACTGAATCGAAGCCTATCTTTTTCTTCTACTATAGTGCCACTTTATTTGCAGCAGGCAAACCCAAAGATGCTATTCTGCAGCTGGAAAACGGGATGGCCCATGCACCCAAACTGCTTAAGAAATTTGTAGAGCTGCTGCCCGCTGCATTGCAGAACAACCAGGTGGTAGACCTGATCGCACGCTACAAAAAAGGCCGGAAGATTTAGCCGTTTCACCGGGAAATAACTTACTATTACCAATCTCTAAAAAACCATTTCGGCAGCGTTCCCTATTTTTGCAGCCGCAAACTGAATGATAATGAACTTTTATTTATCGCAAATACCAGAGCGTACAGCAAGGCCCCGCACTTATGGATTAACAATGGTAATGGACAAAGGACTTAGTATAAATGAAGTGCATAATTTTTTAAGTATCGCAGCACCGCATGTAGACATTGTAAAACTGGGCTTCGGTACTTCTTTCGTAACGCCTAACCTGCGCGAGAAAATTGAACTCTACCAGTCGCACAATATTCCTATCTATTTCGGTGGTACATTATTCGAAGCATTTTTAATACGCAATCAGTTTGACGATTATATCGCCGTGTGTAAAGATTATGGCATCCAGTATATGGAAGTGAGCGATGGCTCTATCACTATTCCGCATGCAGAAAAATGCGGGTATATTGAAAAACTGACCAAGCATGGAACCGTATTGAGCGAAGTGGGCAGCAAAGATGCCGCACATATCATCCCCCCCTATAAATGGATTGAGCTGATGCGTGCTGAACTGGAAGCAGGCTCTTCTTATGTTATTGCAGAAGCGCGTGAGGCCGGCAATGTGGGTATTTACCGCGGTTCAGGCGAAGTGCGCGAGGGGCTGGTGAATGAAATACTGACCCAGATACCCGGCGAAAAAATTATGTGGGAAGCGCCGCAGAAAGCCCAGCAACTGTATTTTCTTGAGCTGCTGGGTTGTAATGTGAACCTGGGCAATATTGCGCCTACAGAAGTGATACCGCTGGAAACCATGCGGCTTGGCTTGCGTGGTGACACCTTCGATTTGTACCTCGACAAAACACCCGGCAAATAATGCGCAGCTTCGGAATCATTGGCTACCCGCTGGGGCATTCTTTTTCCCAGCGCTATTTCACAGAGAAATTTGAAAGGGAAGGCATTCCCGATGCGGTGTTCAAGGTTTTCCCGCTTCCGGATATTGCAGCGCTGCCGGCTATGCTGAACAGCGAAAAAGAACTGGAAGGTTTCTGCATCACCATTCCGCACAAAAAAAATATCATTGCCTACCTGGATGATACATCCGCAGCAGTACGCGCCATGCAGGCCTGTAATTGCGTACGTATCAAAGATGGCAGGCTGCTGGGCTACAATACCGATACCATCGGTTTTGAACAGTCTTTTACACCGCAGCTGCAGCCGCATCATACACAGGCCCTGATACTGGGCACCGGGGGCGCAGCTGCCGCTGTAGAATATGCCCTGCAAAAACTGGGTATCACTTACCGGTTTGTAAGCAGGAAAAAGCTCGACGGGCAGTTTACGTACGAAGAACTGACGGAAGAGGTAATGAATGCCTACCCGGTTATCATCAACTGCACACCATTGGGCACTTTTCCTGAAGTGGAAGAAGCGCCCCTTATTCCTTACGAATATATCACTGCCAGGCACTATTTATACGACCTGGTGTATAACCCACCTGCGACCCGCTTTTTACGGGAGGGTAACAGCAAGCAGGCTGTTACCAAAAACGGTTACGATATGCTCACCATCCAGGCCGAGGAGAACTGGAAAATATGGAATGATGCTGTTTGAAAAGCAGTACCGGTTCAATCATTCAGCGGCTTAATTGTTGAATGGCCGCTACGGGTACAGGCACTTTTTTCTTCAGCATATAATCGTAGCACAGCATACCTGTTTTGGCCCTGGCTGCTGTTTTGCGGCCATCGGGTGTTACCAGCTCGGCAAGGTAGAAAAGATCGAACCCTATTTTGTCGAAACCGGCTGCAGTAACAGCTATTTCAATCATATCCCCGTGCGAGAGCTCATGTTTGTATTCAATGGCAGCATCGGCCATGATAAGGCCATAGCCCGCAAAAGATAATTCTGTATAGCCATGATGCTGCAAAAACTGTTGACGTGCTTCATGCAGCAGCGATAAAAATGTATCGTTGCCCACATGGCCGCCATAATTGAGATCGGTGATGCGGATATGTATGCGCGTGGAAAAATGAAACTGTTCCGGTAACTGTATCTTGATTCTGTCCATAACCAGCACTTTGCCGTTTTATAAAACAAATACTTCCTGAAAAAAATAAATAAAGCGGGCATACCGGTTATCAGGCCAGCATGGTACCCTGCAAAAACCCGATAAGCTGATCGGTTGCCTTCCTGCGGTGACTGTACCTGTTTTTTTCTTCCAGGCTCATTTCTGCGAATGTTTTATCGGCGCCTTCCGGCACAAATACAGGATCGTAGCCAAATCCTTGCCTGCCGTATTGCCCTGAAGTGATATAGCCGGGGCAGATGCCTTCAAATAAATATTCCTGGTTATTCCAGATAAGGGAGATCACGGTTCTGAAACGGGCTTCCCGGTTAGGCTGGCCATCCAGCTTCGCCAGCAGCTTATCAATATTCGCCTGGAAATCCCTGCCCTCACCACTGGCATAGCGGGCGCTTTTTACCCCCGGTTCACCATTGAGGGCATCTACTTCAAGACCGGTATCTTCACTGAAACAGTTTTGTTGTGTCAGGCGGTGAATGGTGGTTGATTTTTCTGTGGCATTGGCCTCCAGGGTATCATGCGGTTCGGGTATGTCGATATCGATACCTGCTTCCCTGAGTGTGATAATGGAAAAGCGGTTGCCAATAACATTCCTGATCTCTTCCACCTTGTGGGCATTATTGGTGGCAAATACCAATGTAGTATGCATCATAGTTTGAATATCGTTTTAAGACAAAGCCAGAGCTTGCTTTTTTCCAGTTTGGCTTCGGGGGCGGTGCCCATCATCTGTGTTAAATCGGGTGCTGTAAGAAATGTACAGTTGTCGTATTGCTGTACCTGGTAATGGGGTATGGCAAACGGCAGCTGAACCTGCTGTGTGGTTACATTGAACAAAAAGAAGTACCGTACAGTGGTCAGCTCTTTTATCTGCCTGTAGGTATGGTCAACCTGTGTGATGTTCACAATGGCCACATCGCCCAGGTTGAGGCGGCAGGCAGACAGGATGCCGCTGAGCAGCTGCAGGCTGTCTTCGGCCAGGTACACATTATGGGGGTCCTGTACCAGTATCACAATACCCCTGGCATTGTCGCCAAGAAACCATTTGGAGCTTGGCGCCATTACCGGTGCTTTTCCTGTTTCCCTTACCGGTTGTTCAGCTGGCTGTTCAGGTTGAGCTGGCTCTGCTGTTTTTCCCGCTTTTTCTTCAGTTTGTTTAAAACTGTCAATCGCTATTAGCGTATCTTTGTATAGAGACGCTATCAACGCCCCGGGTATCTGGATATTCTGCAAACCTGGCATATTAAAAATATTAACAGTTGTTAGCTTTCTTTTTTTCGTTTCTTTGCAACAAATTTAGTGTTATGATCGATGCTTTAGCAATACCTGTGACAAAGGCAGTGTCCAGCAAATTGAAAGACCTCAATGTAGACAATCTTCCTTTTGGTAAATATTTTACCGACCATATGCTGGTGGCTGAATATGCCAACGGCAGGTGGACCAAAGTTGAAATTAAGCCTTATCAGCCCCTGCAGATGGATCCTGCCCTGGCTGCCATTCACTACGGCCAGTCAATTTTTGAAGGTGTTAAAGCATACAAAGATGAAGAGGACAATGCTTTTATCTTCAGGCCTTATGATAATTTTAAACGGTTTAACCAGTCTGCACTTCGCATGGAAATGCCGGAAGTGCCCGAAGATATTTTTATCGAAGGCATGCGCCAGCTGATAGAACTGGATAAAGCATGGATCCCCGCCAAGCCCGATCATTCTTTATACATCAGGCCGTTTATGTTTGCCACTGATACAGTTATCGGTGTAAGACCTTCTGATACTTACAAATTCATCATTATACTAAGCCCTACAGGTCCTTACTATGCAGCTCCCATGCGCATTTACGTGGAAGAGACCTTTACAAGGGCAGCTCCCGGTGGAGTGGGCTTTGCCAAAAATGCCGGCAACTACGGAGGCAGTATGCATGCCACCGCAGAGGCAAAGAAAAAAGGGTACGACCAGGTGTTGTGGACTGATGCCTTTGAACATAAATGGCTGCAGGAAGTAGGCACGATGAATGTTTTCTTTGTTCTGGATAATAAAGTTGTGACGCCTTCACTGGATGAAGGAACCATCCTGGCCGGTGTTACCCGCGACAGCGCTATCACGGTGCTGGCAGATGAAATGGGCCAGCATGTGGAAGAGCGTAAAATAAGCATTGATGAACTGATCGAAGCACATAAAGCCGGCAAGCTGAAAGAAGTGTTCGGCACCGGAACGGCTGCTACCATTTCGCTGATCAAAGAACTGCGTTATAAAGATTATGTGATGGAATTTGATGCCGCGAAATGTTTGGTGGCTGCAGAGCTGAAAGACCGGCTTACTGCAATACGCCAGGCAAAAACAGCAGATAAATACAACTGGATGTTTAAAATATAAGCCAGCATCTTTTATAACAGCGCGTTTATAAAAGAAAACTGTGCAGCCTGGTTTCTTTCAGGTGTAAAGAACTTTGAAAGATTTCCCGTTCTGAAAAACGGCTTCTCTTCCCGCTTTTAGTGTATTGAGCGGGTTAGTGCAGGATCAAATCTGCCAGTTGGTTGGTTTTAACTTGAATGATTAATTTTTATCAAAGTTCCGGTAGCATAACAATGTGCCGGGACTTTTTTATTTGTGCATCGGTTAAGGTCCGCGGTTTATAAAGGGAAGGGATGAATTGGTTTTATGGCAAACAGTGAACCGGGTAAAACAGAGGATATTGGCTTAAGCAAAATGGTCGTGTACAGGTTTATTTATAAAAACTTGGTTTTGGGATAAAATGAATGGGATTCCTTCAGGTCGTAATTGATCTTTTCATCGTATTTATACGAAAACAGTTCCCGTATTTTTTCGTCTGTTTCTGTTATTTTTTCTTCCTGGTTATTCAGTTTGTAGGTTTCCTTTAAAATCTGGTACGAGATCAGTTTGTATATCCTGAGGCAGTTGGCCTGTGTGCCATTATACACTTCATTGGCATACTGGATGGCCAGGTGGCTGTTTTTCTTTTTTTCATTCAGCCTGGCGAGCACCAGTGCTGTGACTGTATGCAGCAAAGGATTGCTGTCTTCACCATTGTTTTGTGCATGTTGTTGCAGAATGGATTTTTCTGTAGCCGGCTGTGCTCCCTTGTACATCAGGCTGGCATACTGGTTCATCAGCTGCAGCAGCTTTTTGAGGAAAATAAAATCTTCTTTCTCTGATGCTTCCAGGTTTTTCTTCAGCAGATCGGATGATTTGAACAGCCGCTCATAATCTTCAGTATACAGTAATGCATGCAGCAGCAGCAGTATGCTCAGGTAAACCATTTGCCTGGTGCCCGGCTGAACAGGCAGGGTGCTTTTCAGCAGTTCATCGATCAGCAGCTGGATAGAATCGTTCCTGAATTCATAGCGGGCAAAATCGAGGGTGTATTCCATCAGTTTTTCCTGGTTGGCGACAAGCGGGCTGCGTTCGTTCCTGGAAAGCTGCCGATATTCGCGCAGGTGTATTTCGGCACTTTGCACTTTCAGCTGTAATATGGCATTAATGAACAGCAGGCTGAGAAATTCGTGCTTTTGTACTTTATCTGAACTGATCTTGTACAGTGTAAACAGCAGTTTCTCTTTTTCGGCGCCCAGGTACTGGTAATACAGGCCGTTTTCAAAAAAGTAGTGGATGAAATGATGTTCCTGGTCAATCCTGCCCAGTATCTCTGTTTTTTGCTTTTCTGTTTCTGCATGTTCTGCCAGGAATTCAAACAGCAGGAATTTATCTTCTGCGGGAATCCTGCGTGCAAGAAATATTTCCTGTATGGCGGCAAGATTGGCTGTTTGCAGAAAATGGATCAGGTACCATTTGATCACCGGCTGTTTTATGGCGCTGAATTCATCGCTCACATAAATAACATCAACCAGGCTGCGGCTTACTGTATAATTGTTTTGCTTCAGTGAGAACCAACTGATAAAATAATTTTCAATGAACTGGTTGGTAAAACTGATCCTGGGTGAGGGGAAAGCACTGTTGGAGAATTCCTTTTCTTCCACGATCAGGTAGTCATCGATCAACTGGCAGAAAGATGAAGCTGTGAGTGAATCTTTTACCAGTGTCCATTCCTTCAGTTCGGCACTGGAGGTATGGGAGGGTGATAATTTAAGTTCTACCAGTTTTTCGATAATGCGCGATTTTACAGAAGTATGGGTATCAAACAGGAAATAATGCTTGATATCTGTTTCGATGATCTTGTAGATCAGCTGTTCCTGCGAGCGCTTTCGTTGATGTGTATTGCTGAGCAGGTTGCATAAAATATCCAGGTACCTGGGGAAGCTGATCAGGTTTACAAAATCTGCCGAATAGCAAGCTGTTTCGCGTGCATCCTGTTGATGCAGGGCCAGTATTTCTTCCACTTCGGTATAGCTGAAGGGAAGGGTATGGTTCTGGTAATTTTCATTAGGATAAGATTCGTCAATGAAAATGCGGTTAAGGAAAAAAGACGGATTAAAATAAGCCTGTACCAGTTTGGCCCAGGCCGAAGGCCTCAGGGAAAGAATGATCTTGATCCAGCTGTATTCGTTATTGAAATTGATGAATTCTATGATGTTGGCATAAATCAGCTTGAGCTTGTCGGCCGAAAAAGCCCTTTCATCAAAACCATCGATGATGAGTACGAGTTTGTCTTCTTTATTTTTTTCGGCTTCCAGAACATGAATGTCCTGGTACATCAATCCGAGGTATTTATTGAACCATTCAAACAAAGAGTGTTTATATGTGGCGATGGTATGTATCTGGTGGATATTGATAAAGCAGCAGATATCATTGCCGTATACGGGATCATCAGACAGCCATAATTTCAAAGCTGTATGTGTAAGGCCGATGGATTTTCCTGAACCGGAAGGCCCTACCACCGGGGCAATGGATTTATTGGTGAGCAGGAATTTTTTGATGAACGCAGTGAGTTTTTCGCGTTCAATGGTTTTGGAAAAATGAATGCCCGCTGAATTTTTTACAGCCTGCAATGTATACTGTGAATGTTTTGTGCAGAGTGTTTTTAATTCCTGCCATTTGTTCCCTCCATTCAGTTGTTTTTCTGCAGGTGTTTGGTTGAGTTCATAAAAGCTGTTCCAGTTTTCATAGTCAAGGTATATGGCGAGTGTGTCTAATGTGTAAATAGAAAAATCAAAGCTTCTTTTGGCAAATCCGAATAATCTTTTAAGGGTGGTTTCGCTGATGGATTTTTCTGTTTTAGCATAGATATCGCCGGATAACACCTTGCAGTCAGCGGGCAGTAGGTTTTTCTTTCCAAATTGAGATAATAGTTTGTCAATCAAAGTTTTAAGCAAATTTTCGTCTAGGAACATTCTCATATTTCCGGGGTTTGTTTAATAAAATGTTAGGGAATAGCAGTAGTTGTTCACATAAAAGAACAGAATAAAGACTGAATAAAGCATATCTGAACAAAATGAATACAATTAAATCGGGTAATGGAGTGAACAGGATGTTTTTAAGGAATATAATGAATAATTATAATCTGTATATGATTCTAAATTTGTTAAAGATTCATAAAAGGCTAATTTTTACCGTTTCCTGCGCACCAAAACATTAAAAGTGCCCCAAAAAGACCCTTTTTTGAACCTAGACCTAATCTCCAATATTCCTTCCGGCCCGGTTTGCTATTGTATCTAAATCAATTCCTGTTATGGGAATGAGACAAGAAATTATACAGTTAAAAGACTGCTTATGATGAACATTTACCCCGATCCCCGATCAGGTAGTTTCAGAAAAGTGCTTGTTGGTTTTTTATTGATTGTTTGTTCATTGTTTGTGAACAGCAATTCATTTGGACAGTATCAACGAGTATATGCCACTACCACATCTACTGATAATCTGGGGGTGGATAATCCAAACTTGGCTATTGATGGTAATCTTTCCACCTATAGCACTGTGCAATACCCATTGATCGGGTCACACTATCAACAGTTAAATTTTCCCACGGCACCAACGCCTGGTACCCCTGTACACATAAAGCTTGGTACGGCTACTTCACTGCTTAACCTGATTACAGGAGGAAGTATTCAAGCATACAATAACAATACGGCTGTCGGACAATCCATTACGATTGGCTCGCTTTTGTCTTTAATTAGCGGCCAGAACCAGGGTGAATTGGTCTTCACACCAGTCGATGGTAACAATCAGCCAGTAGCATACAACGCAATACGGGTTACAACTGCAGCGGTGCTAAGTGTAGGAGGGGCCATAAACATTTATGAAGCATATTACAATATCCCAGCAACAAGCACTGTTGTCTGCGACAATCCAATAGACATTTTATGGGGGGCAAGCGGAGGCGTTTTAGGCGGTGTAAACCAGGTAACGAATCCTATGAACGCAGTTGATGGAAACTTAACGACCTATACTCAATTAAGAGCAAATGTAAGTGTTGCGGCATCTGTACATTTAGATTTAATATATCCTGCGCTATCCAAGCCAGGAGATTCTGTTCGAATTGTTTTAAGAAATAGCAACGGCGGTTTATTAGATTTAGGCGTGCTGTCTACATTATCTGTTCACACGTTCAATAATGGTACAGATAATGGCGCAATTAATCTGGGAGATCAAAGCTTAATTAAACTAAGCTTGTTGTCGCCGGGAGGTACCATTCAAGTTGCATCATTTGCTGTGCCTCAGGCATTTGATAAAATAAGCATACAGTTGGGAGGTTTGGCGACAGCCCTGGCTGGCGCTGATATTTTTGAAATTCAACGAATGGCGGCCAGCCCCGTTATTCAAACCCCCAATCCTGGTGATACGGCTATTTCAACATGTGTGAGTACACCTGTAACCCTTAATATACAAAACCCTCAGGCAGGTGTTATATACAATTGGTACAATGTGGCCCAGGGAGGAACGCCGATCCAAACAGGTACCAGCCTATCATTACCTGGTTTTGCAACAAGTGGAACTTATCGCTATTATGTGACAGCCATCAGAAATGGTTGTTCAACAGAATCTGCCCGTGGCGGTATTGCCTTGATAGTATCACCTTCAGCACTGGCAACAGATATTACCGTTACCGGTGTTGACACCGTTTGCGGAGGCAACAATGCTGTATTGAAGCCTGTGGCGGCTGGAGTAACCAGCCCCGTTTTCAAGTGGTATCTCGATGCGGCTAAAACACAGCCTATCACCAGTGGCACCACTGGCGGTATTACTTATGCTATTGCTACTGACGGAACATTAACAGTAACAGGTATAACTGCGAATACAACTTATTATGTTAGTGTTAGCGGTTCAAATAAATGTGAAAATGCAGCAAACGCGCTGAAAGCTGTTAACGTAGTTGCCGCTGCCAAACCGGCTGCTCCTTCTGTGGCTGCTGCAGTAGCTGTACAAACAGGTGTAGCCGCTACCCTGCAGGCTTCCACCACAGCTACTACAGGTACTATTGTCTGGTACGATGGTTCAGGCAACCAGGTGGGTACAGGTACAAGTGTACAGGTTGGGCCATTCTCTACAGCCGGTACATATACTTATTTCGCCACAGTGCGCCTGTCTGGCGGTGGTTGTGAATCTGACAAGGCCCAGGTAACAGTGACTGTCTCTGGCCCCAACACACCACCCTCCGGTTGTAACTTCGCCAACAGCCAGCAATCCGGTACTACACTGGGTTGTATATTATGTAATGTAGCCAATCCCAATAACTCTGTTGACAACGATAGCACCAACTACACTACACTGAGCATGCCTGCGGGCCTGCTGGGTGGTTCTGTATACCAGGTACTGAACTTTGGCCAAACAGGTAATGCCACAGACAGCATCCAGCTGGACCTGAACTTCCCCGGCGGACTGGCAGACCTGAGCGTGCTGGGTGGATCACAGATTACAGTATTGAATGGAACCAGTGTCGTAAGCACTTACCAGCTGAGCAACCTGTTAACATTGCGTTTGCTGGGTGGCCAGCGTTTCAGGGTACGTGTTCCTGCTGGCGGTGCTTATACGGCTGTGAAAGTTGAACTGACAGGTGTTATTAACCTGCTGGTAAACCTGCAGATCTATGGCGCGCGTATTATCTATCCTAATCCTACAGCTATCACTGGCAGTGGAAGCAGTGTTTGCGCAGGCAGCACAGCGACGCTTTCTGCCACACCGGCAACCGGAACCACCATCAGGTGGTATAATGTAGCCAGTGGAGGTACTGTATTAAGTAATGCCAACAGCTTTACTACTGCTCCGTTGACAACACCAGGTGTAGATACTTTCTACATAGAAGTGGTGGGTACGAACACTTGTGCCAACCCTGACCGTGTGCCTGTAGCAGTGCTGGTGAAAGCACTGGGAACTGCAGCCAATATTAAAATTGACAGTGTAAGCACTTGTGTGAATGCCAGTGCCGTATTAAAACCGGCTGCGGTGAATGTTTCAAATCCTGTATTCCTCTGGTACCAGAACGCTGATAAAACAGGGCCTATCACCAATGGCGCTGTTATCAATGGAGCCACATATACAATTGCGGCAGACGGCACATTAACTATTGCCGGCCTGCCACTGGGCTCTTATGATTATTATGTAAGTGTGAGTGGCGACAGCACCTGCGAAAATGCTGCCGGCAGTTTGAAACCCGTAAATGTGAAAGTGGCCACTAAACCGGCTACTGCTAAAGTGGGTGGTGATGTTTCTGTCGGAATTGGCACACCTGTCACCCTGAAGGCGCAGCCTGTAGCCGGCGCTACCATACAATGGTACGATAGCCCGACAGCTACAACACCTGTTGCAACAGGTACATCCTATACTGTAGGGCCATTCACTACAGCAGGTACACATACTTATTATGCATCTGTATTGATCACCGGCGGCTGTGAATCTGACCGTGTGGCTGTGAATGTGATTGTGACCGATGGCTCTAATCCTAATACGGATTGTAATGTGCCCACATCACAGATATCCGGTACCACATTGGGTTGTGTACTGTGTAGCATTACCAACCCGGGTGCACCGCTGGACAACGATCCCAATAATTTCTCTAAACTGAACCTGCCTGTAGGGCTTCTGGGTGGTTCTATTTATCAGCAGCTGATATTTGCTCAGCCTGGTGCTGCTTCAGACAGTATCCGTGTTGTGATTGGTGTGCCCACTGGCCTGGCTGATGTAAGCCTGCTGGGTGGTTCACTGATCAGTGTAATGAACGGCAACCAGATTGTACGTACCGATACACTTTCCAAACTGCTGACCCTGCGGTTACTGTCATCCTCAGGCCGCGATACTGTTGTTATCCCTGCAGGGGCCACATACGATCGTGTTCAGATCAGCCTGACAGGTGTGGTGAACCTGATCAATAACCTGAGCATTTATGGCGCAAGAGTGCTGTATGCCAACCCGACACTGGATCCTAAAAATCCGCCAAGTGTATGTAATGGCAGTGCCGCTACCTTAAATGTAATACCTGCTGCAGGTACAACCGTGAACTGGTATGCAGATTCAACCACCACCACACCATTACTGGTTGGCAGCAATACCTATAAAACACAGGCAATACAGGCAGACAGTGTGTTCTATGTTGCCGCTGTAGGTGCAAACGGCTGTATTAATCCTGTTCGTGTGCCGATCAGGGTGGTTGTAACAACACCTGCTACCGCAGCTGATATCACAGTGAAGAATGACAGCATCTGCGGTGGTTCTTCTGCAATCATAAAACCAACATCCACTACTGTAACACAACCGGTGTTCCTGTGGTATAAAGATCAGAATAGAGCAACTGCGATCACCGATGGCTTAACAGATGCCGGTGGTGTGAAATATGCAGTAGCCACTGATGGAACACTTACCATCACCGGGCTGGCAGCCTCAGCAACGCCCTATACTTATTATGTAAGTGTAAGTGGTAGCAATAAATGTCAAAATGCTGCAGGCACCCTGGCTTCTGCCAATGTACTGGCGTCTTCTAAACCGGACACTTTAAAAGGACCTGATGTGTACGCACAAACAGGCACACCTGTTAACCTGGCAGTAACTTCATCTACAACAGGTGGTATTGTTTACTGGTACACCAGTCCTACAGGAACCGATACTGCCGGTACAGGCAATCCGCTGGTGAAGACTTTCAACACACCGGGTACTTACGATTTCTATCCTGCACTGCACCTGCCCGGTGGTTGTGAATCTGACAGGGGACTTATTCATGCAATTATTTCTGGTCCGTTTAACCCGAACCCGAATTGTAACAATGCCAACAGCCAGACAGCCGGAACTACTCCTGTTTGCCTGCTGTGTAATGTTACCAATCCGAACAATGATATAGACAGTGATACAACGAACTATACCACACTGCATATGCCTGCAGGAGCCTTGGGTGGTTCTGTATACCAGGTATTGGGCTTTGGCCGCACAGGCAATGTGAACGATACTGTTCTGATAGATATTGATTTCCCCGGCGGTCTTGCAGATGTAAGCCTTGCAGCAGGTGCTAAAGTTACCCTGCTGAACAACAATGCAGTGGTAAGCACCACTACTATCAGCAACTTGCTGACAGTTCGTTTGCTCGGCGGTCAGCGTTATATACTGAAAGTACCGGCTCCTGCCGCTTACAATTCAGTGAAAGTAGAATTGACAGGATTATTGAACCTGCTGCTGAACCTGAACATTCATGGTGCAAGGATCATCGTTCCCAACCCGGTTGTGGTGCCGAAAGATACCAGCACCTGCGTAGGTGGAAAAATTACCTTGAATGCTACAGCAGCCCCTAATACAACACTGCGCTGGTATACAGTGCCAACAGGTGGCGATGTTAAAGGCACCGGTAACAGCTATACAACTGATGTGCTGACCACACCTGGTGTTGTTACTTATTATATAGAAGTGGTGAGCAATGGCAATGATTGCCCCAACCCCAACCGCATACCTGTAAATGTGACTGTTTCACCTGCCCCGGCACCACCGGCAGTACAGGCCAGCAATGTAGCGGTTTGTTCCGGCGCCAGCGCAGTACTCTCTGTACTGAACCCGGTTACCGGTCATACTTATAACTGGTATACAGTAGCTACCGGCGGAACCCAGGTAGGTACTGGTACTACATATACTGTTGCCAGCGTAACAGGACCTGCCACTTACTATGTAGAAACAGTGAATGATACCTGCGGCGCAGTATCTGCAACAAGAACCGCTGTATCTGTAAATGTAGCCAGTGCCCTGGATGTGCCCACCGTAACACAGGTGCCGAACCCTGTTGGTGTAGGCCAGCAGGCACAGCTTACTGCCACATCAACCACTGCCAACGCCGATTTTGTATGGATCGGTGGCCCGAGCGGAACAGATACCCTGCAGAAAACAGGCGCTGTTTATATTGTACAGAATGCACAGCCCGGCCAGGTATTTAAAGTGTTCGCCACATTGAAAGGCGGTACAACATGCCGCTCTGCCGACCTCGCCGTAAATGTGAATGCTGTTGTTGTACCTCCCGGACCTGGTCCTTGCGAAGGTGCAAGCAGCCAGAGCATTGGCGGCAGCGGATTGCTGGTATTGGGCAATGTGTACAACCCGCAGCTGGCAATTGACCAGGATACCACTACCGGTTCATCACTGGTGATCAACCTGGGCGCCCTGAACGCAACCGTATGGCAGCGTGTAGGCTTTAAAGGCTTGTCAACACCAGGTGATACACTGCACCTGACACTGGCAGCACCCAGCCAGGTATTGTCAGCCGCATTACTGGGTGGCTTGCAGATAACAACCTTCAGTGGCAGCACTGCACAGGATTCAGTACTGGTGAATGACCCGCTGATCAAACTTACCCTGCTCAGCAATAACCATCTTGCCAAACTGGAACTGGTACCGGCTAAACAATTCGACAGCGTACAGCTGACATTGAAATCCGGTTTACTGAGTGCTTTAACCAATATTAATTTCAACTACGCACAGCGTATTATAGCCAAACCAACCGTAAAAGATACTGCGCTCACTATTTGCAGCAACGGTACAGCCACACTGCAGGTGCAGAATCCTGTAGCAGGCATCACTTACCGCTGGTATAACAGCTCAGGCGCTTATCTGACCGGTAAAGACGGTACTTCTTATACTACCGGTGCACTTACTGCCAGCACTACTTATTATGTAGAGGCATTCAGAGCTGCTGTTGGTTGCGCCAGCAGTACCAGAACGGCTATAACTGTAAATGTGAAACCACAGCCTGCTGCGCCCACTGTGGGGTCAAACAACGTAAAAGTTTGTCCTGGCACCAGTGCTGAACTTACAGTCAACAAGGTGAGCGGAATACAATACGGCTGGTACAATGTGGCTACCGGTGGTACTAAGCTCAATACAGATAGTGGCTTTGTATATAAAGTAACTGTAACAGGCCCCGCTACTTACTATGTTGAAGCGATCGATGACAGCTGCGGCACAATATCAGCAACAAGAACAGCCGTTGCTGTTGATGTGGCCAGCTCGCTCACTGCCCCAACAGTTACGCCTTCTCCGGCAACAGTGGTTATCGGGCAGCAGGCGGTGTTAACTGCCAATGCGGGCATCGCCAACGTAAACTACTTCTGGTATGGCAGCCAGAGCGGGACAGATACATTACAGAAAACAGGCTCAGCCATATTTGCAGCACCCGCACAAACAGTAACAGGATCTAAAACCTACTGGGTAAATGCTGTGTTGCAGGGTGGCGGATCTTGTCAGTCAGACCGCACGCCGGTAACAGTGAATACAACCAACGGCTCAGACAACGGGCCTTGTGAGGGAGCCATTGCACAATCCATCGGTGGCAGCGGATTACTGGTGCTGGGTAATGTATATAACCCGCAACTGGCTATAGATAAAGACACCACTACCGGTTCATCACTGGTAATAAACCTGGGTGCGCTGAATGCAACCGTATGGCAGCGCGTAGGCTTCCAGGGCTTGTCAACAGTAGGCGATACTGTTCGCCTTACACTGGAATCGCCCAGCCAGGTATTGTCAGCTTCATTGCTGGGTGGCTTGCAGGTATCTACGTATAACGGCAGCGCTCAGCAGGAATCATTCCAGCTGAACAATCCGCTGATCAAAATAAGCCTGCTCACCAATAATAAACAGGCCAAAGTTGAATTTGTGCCCACATTGCCATTCGATAGTGTGCAGCTGACCATGAACTCCGGTCTGCTCACCGCACTTACTTCTATCAACCTGAACTATGCACAGCGTGTTATTGCGAAACCTCAGGTAGAAGCAACAAGCACAACCGCATGTAAGGGAACACCTGCGCTGCTGAAAGTGAAGAACCCTGTAAGCGGTATCGTGTATAGCTGGTATGATGATCAGGGTAATCACCTGAAAGACAGCGTGGCCTACTATACACCGGCTAATCTTGCACCGGGCGACCACAACTATATCGTAAAAGCCGTTAGGAACAGCTGTGCCAGCGCAGGCACTACTGTGAAAGTAACGGTACAGAATATACCTGATCAGCCTGTGCCTTCAGCTGGCAACCCTGCATCTGTTTGTATAGGAAGCGCTGCTACGCTGAAAGTAGATCCTGCAACAGATCCTTCTGTGACCTTTAACTGGTATGATGCTGCAACCGGCGGAAACCTGCTGGCTCCCAACACCAACAGTTATGCTACATCAGCCACACTGCCTGCAGGTACTTATAATTACTATGTAGAAGCAGTAAGCACAGGAGGCTGTGCAAGCACCAGCGGACGTGTGAAGATCACGCTGAACATCACTTCACCTTCCGATTCTACCGATATCGCCGCGAATGGTACAACCATCTGCGCCGGTTCTACTGCAACCTTAACGGCGAGCAGCACAACGGTGACCAATCCTACATTCAGCTGGTATGCTGATGCCGGGTTAACCAAACTGCTCACTACCGGTAACAGTTATACAACCAGTGCGCTGCGTTCCGATTCTACTTATTATGTAACTGTACAGGGTGATAATAAATGTGCTACACCTGCAGGCAAAGCCAAAGCAGTGGTGGTACACGTAAATAGTGCGTCAGATTCTACAGATATCACGGCAAATGGAACTACCATCTGTGCCGGTTCGAATGCAACTTTAACAGCTAGTAGCGCAACAGTGACCAATCCTACATTCAGCTGGTATGCTGATGCCGGGTTAACCAAACTACTGGTGAATGGAAGCAGTTATACAACCAGCGCACTGACTTCAGATTCTACGTATTATGTAACTGTACAGGGTGACAATAAATGTGCTACGCCTTCAGGCAAAGCCAAAACAGTGGTGGTACATGTAAGCAGCGCTTCCGATTCAACTGATATCACCGCGAATGGTACAGCGATCTGTGCCGGTTCTACTGCAACCTTAACGGCGGGCAGCACAACGGTGACCAATCCTACATTCAGCTGGTATGCTGATGCCGGGTTAACCAAACTGCTGGTGAACGGAAGCAGTTATACAACCAGCGCGCTGACTTCAGATTCTACATACTATGTAACGGTGCAGGGCGATAACAAATGTGCAACTCCTGCGGGTAAAGCCAAAGCAGTAGTGGTACATGTAAATACCCAGGCCGATTCTACAGATATCGTGGCAAACGGTGCAACAGTATGCTCCGGCTCAACAGCAACTTTAACAGCGAGCAGCACCACAGTGACCAATCCTACATTCAGCTGGTATGCTGATGCCGGGTTAACCAAACTGCTGGTGAACGGAAGCACTTATACAACCAGTGCACTGACCTCCGATTCTACTTATTATATAACTGTAACGGGTGACAATAAATGCGGTATCAATACCAGCAAGGCCAAAATTGTACATGTGAATGTAAGGCCGCCTTCCGATTCTACTGATATCGCAGCCAATGGGGCTACTATCTGTGCCGGGTCAGATGTTACCCTCACAGCCAGCAGCACAACAGTAACCAGTCCGCAGTTTAGCTGGTACAGCGATGCGGCATTAACACAGCTGGTGAGCAGCACATCTTCACTGGCGCTTACAAAGGTTACTGCAACGGCTACTTATTACGTAACGGTGAGCGGTGCCAACAAGTGTACCACACCGGCTAATGCAGCGAAGAAAGTAACAGTGACTGTTACCACGCCTTCTACTCCGGCCGATGTTATGGTGAATGATACGACCATCTGCTCCGGTTCAAGTGTAACGTTGACTGCCAGCACAACTACAGTGACCAATCCTGTGTTCGCCTGGTATAAAGATGCTGCACTGTCACAGCTGGTAAGCAATACCAATACTTACAGTCCCGGTGCGTTGACCGCAGATGCTACTTATTATGTAACAGTAAGTGGCAGCAACAAATGCGCCGGTGGTGCCAGCAGTGCGAAACCAGTGAATGTAAGGGTAAGAACAAGCGCTGATTCTACTGATATAACAGCCCGGGGCGCAACCATCTGTGCCAAGTCGCCTGTAACACTTACAGCAAGCAGCACAACAGTGACCAACCCGCGATTTACCTGGTACAGCGATGCGGGCCTCACCCATGTGGTTAGCACACAAAGCTTCCTGACTGTAGATACCCTCAGCAGCTCTACCACTTATTATGTAACAGTAAGTGGTGACAACAAGTGTAACAGCAATGCCGCAAGTTCAGGTAAAGCAGTAGTGGTGTTTGTGAATCCTGCACCCGGTGCCCCTGTTGTAGCGCCTGATGGAACAACAGCCTGCAAAAACCAGTCAACCACGCTTTCTGTGAAAGATGCGCTCACATCCATAGTATACACCTGGTATGATGCAGCGAGCGGCGGTAACCTGTTGCAAACAGGCTCGAGCTTTGCTACACCGCCTATTACAGCCAATACAACTTACTATGTACAGGCAGCCAACGGTACCTGTATCTCCGGTACACGTACCAGGGTAGATGTTACAGCTGTAGACAGGCCCACAGCACCTACGATCGCTGCCAGCGGAACCACTGCATGCCAGGGCACCAATACCACCCTGAGTGTGAACAACCCGCAGGCCAACCTGGTGTACAACTGGTATGATGCAGCTACAGGCGGCACCTTGCTGGAAACCGGCACTACTTATACAACCAACCCGCTGAATGCCAACACTACCTTCTATGTAGAAGCCGCATATGCTACAGGTTGTAACAGTGCCGACCGCGCCAGCGTAACCGTAACAGTCAATGCAGCACCTGCCGCACCAACTGTTGCCTCTGCCAACCTGAATGTATGCGCCGGCGGAACAGCAATACTGCAGGTATCCAACCCGCAGTCTGGTTATACTTACAACTGGTACAGCGTATCTACAGGCGGAGCCGTATTGTTCTCCGGACCCAACTATACAGTGAACAATATCACCGTAAGCACCGTGTACTATGTAGCAGCAGTGAATGCTACAGGTTGCAGCAGCACAACACGTGCCTCTGTCAATGTGAATGTACTGCCTGCACCAGCCACTCCGTCAGTCGCCAACAGCACACCGGTTATTTGCTCCGGCTCTACTGTAACATTAACGGCAACATCTGCTACCGCAGGTGCAACCTTTAACTGGTACTCATCTGCCAGTGGAAGCACGGTAGTAGCTACAGGTAGCAGCTTTACCACAGGGCCGATCACTTCCGATACAGCTTTCTATGTGGCTGCTGTTAATCCGAACGGATGTACCAGCACCACCAGGGCACAGGCTGTGATCACTATCCTGCGTCCGCTGCCTGCACCTACAGTTACTGTAACAGGTACCACGGCTACTTCTGTCACCTTCGGATGGCAGGCTATAACAGGTGCTACGGGTTACCAGGTAACCACCGATGGTGGAACCACCTATGTATCGCCCAGCTCCGGACCCAATGGCTTAAGCCATACCATCTCAGGGTTGCAGCCTAACCAGACAGTATCAATACAGGTGAGGGCACTGAGCACAAATGCCTGCCAGATCGGTATACTTTCAGCGAAGGTATCCGGTACAGCTACCAACCCGCTGGGCAATGACATCTATGTGCCGAACGTGTTTACACCGAACAGCGATGGCAAGAACGATTTCTTCAAGCCATACGGTAACGCGATTGCCAGTGCAGAAATGTGGATATACAGCCAGTGGGGCAATGCGCTGTTCCATACAAGCGATGGTGTTCGCGGGTGGGATGGAACCGCTGGTAATAAACCGCAACCGGTAGGAGTGTACATCTATATAATCAAGATAACCTTACAGGACGGAACAGTGGTAACCAAAAAAGGCTCCGTAAACTTAATACGCTAATTGTATGAAAAGAATTTTAAAGTCATTGATATTCGGGAGCTGCTTATTATTAAGTCTGTATTCCCGGGCCCAGGTAGATCCCCATTTTTCCCAGTACTATGCGTACCCGTTATGGCTGAACCCGGCCTTAACGGGTGCCATAGACGGCGATTACCGCGTATCTGGTAACTATAGAAATCAGTGGAGCAATATTTCCAATGCTTTTTCAACGGCAGGAGTATCGGCTGATTTCGTAACCAATAAAAACCTCAATTTCGGGGTGAATATCCTGAACCAGTCAGCAGGTAATGCCGGTTACAATTATCTCAATGCGTATGCATCGGTTGCCTACACCGGTATCAAATTCGGTGTGGAAGGTTACCAGCGTCTGGTACTGGGCTTACAGGCCGGTATACTGAACAGGCGTTTCGATCCTTCCAAATTCCAGTTCGGCGACCAGTGGAACCCCATTACAGGCTATAACCCGAGCAACCCGACAGGGGAGGTGCTCAGCCGTAATTCTTCACTGGTATTCGATGCCGGCGCAGGTGCTTTGTATTACGATGGTGACCCCAGCAAAACCATCAACCCCTTTATCGGATTTTCTGCTTTCCATTTAACCAGGCCTGAAGATCCGTTCGTATTCGGCAGCAAACAGAAACTGCCTGTAAGATGGGCGGTGCATGGTGGTTTACGCTTCTCTTTATCTGATGTGATCGCTATTACCCCCAACGCTTTGTATGCAAAGCAGAATAACCAGGATGAAAAAATGGTAGGCGCTTATGCGCAGATCAAAGCCAACACATTTACCGATCTGCTGGTGGGCGCTAATTACCGGTTTAATGATGCTATCTCACCTTTTGTCGGTTTTCATTATCAGAACATGACGCTTGGCGTAAGCTATGATGCCAATACTTCTAAACTGAGTAACCTGGCACGTTCGGCGAACGCCTTCGAAATATCGCTGTCATTTATAGGAAGGAAATCAAGACAATTGCCCGGCGAAAATTTCATTTGTCCGCGTTTGTAAAAAGAACCCAGCCTTACAACCCTGCATGCAAAAGTTATAAACAACAGGAAGGTATTCTTGCCCAAAGAAAACTTTATGAACAGCAATCATATGAAGAATATGAAAATACTACTGAAACCCCTTTTCCTGGCCTTAACAGCCATGCTAACATTGCTGGGCACGGTTCGTAGCCAGTATGTTGCTGACCTCCGGCGAACAGGAGATATTTATTTTGAAAAGGGAGATTATTATTCTGCCTCTCAGTACTATGAGAAATTCCTGGGCAGCAAACAGGCCAAGGTGAACAGGGACAATTACAAGCCCTATATGCTGGCCACTGTTACCAAGGGAATGAGAAAAGAACTGGGCGATTATGAAAAGATCGTGTACCGGTTGGCAGAATCTTACCGCCTGTACAACGACTATGGTAATGCCGAGCGCTGGTATGCTACTGCCAGCCAGTTCGATTCTACCCAATACCCGCTGGCCAGGTTCTGGTATGGGGTTTCTTTAAGGGCCAATACCAAGTTCGATGATGCCGCCAGGCAGTTTGAACAGTTTATTAAAACCTATAACCGAGGCGACGATTATGCTGAACGCGCCAGGAAGGAATTGGCCAACTGCCGTTTCATCCAGGCCCAGCTGGCAGGCCGCGACCAGTATAAGGTGAAAGTGGCCAGGCTGGCCAGCTATATCAACCAGGGGGGCGCCAACTATGCACCTTTCTGGACAAATGGCTCTACGTTTATGTTCACTTCTTCCCGGCCCGACAGCGCTATGCTGAAAGCTACCAAAAACCCTTATCACAACGCTTTATATAAAACACTGATTGTTAAGGATACGGTTTTTGGCAATGTGGAGAAGGTAAATGTGAAGGTGAATAAAGACCTGCAGCAGGGTGTGGCTTCTTTGACATTTGATGGTAAAAAGATGTTCCTTACCCGCTGGACAAATAAAGACGGTAAAAACATGGGTGCTATTTATAGCAGCCAGTGGAACGGATACGAATGGTCTGAACCGGTAAAGCTCAATTCCAATATCAATGTGGAGGGCTTTAGCTCACAACAGCCTTTTGTTACCCAGGATGGTAAATACCTGGTGTTTTCTTCCGACCGTCCCGGCGGATCAGGTAAATACGATCTCTGGTATGCCCTGCTCGACGGGAGCGGGAACCCCGGTGCCGCAGTGAATATGGGTACTGCCATCAATACCCGTGAGGATGAACAGGCGCCTTATTATCATGCCGGTACCCAAACCATGGTTTTTGCCAGCAATGGCAGGATAGGCATGGGAGGCTTTGACCTGTACGGCAGCAAAGGCGATTTCAATACCTGGACTGAGCCTAAAAACCTGGGCTATCCCGTCAATTCCACCAAAGACGATATTTATTTCAGCGGCCGCGATAGCAAATACCTGCTGAAAGATGCTTATTTCAGCTCTGACCGCAACTCGGTTTGTTGCCTGGAGCTATACCACCTGAAAAAAGTGAACCGCCAGGTTACCGGTAAAATTGTGGATTGCTTTACAAAAGCGCCGCTGATAGGCGCCAAGGTCAGCGTGGTAGATACCACCCAGAACCGCGTGGTATACAGCCAGAACATCGATGCAACCGGGGCCTATACTTTTGAACTGGAAGATTTTCAGCCGCTGAAACTGGTGGCAGAAAAGAAGAACTATATCACCCAGTCGCTCCAGTTTAGCGAGCCGCCTTCCCCCGAAGACGATACGCTGATCAACCCCACACTTTGCCTGAACCATGAAGATACTGCCAAACCCTACCCCGTAAACCGGCCGGTGGTATTGCAGAACATCTTCTACGATTTTGATAAATATGTGCTGCGCCCCGAATCGTACCCCGTGCTGGATACAGTAGCTTCTGTAATGCGCATGTACCCGAACATGGTGGTTGAGTTAAGCGCACATACCGATAGCAAGGGATCAGAAAAATATAACCTGAAATTATCTGCCGCAAGGGCCAAATCCTGCGTCGATTACCTGATTAGGGTAGGTATCCAGCCGCAGCGGTTGTTGAGCAAAGGATACGGCAAATGCTGTCCGATAGCACCCAATACCAAACCGAACGGGAAAGACAATCCTGACGGAAGGGCGCTGAACAGACGCACCGAATTGAGGGTATTGCATTATTAATTGCATTAATTAACATTGCCCCCTTATTTTTTAAGATGAAGTCCCATCTGGTTGAAAAAGATGGGATTTTCATTATTATAAATGAAATATCCGGATTGTATTGTATTGAGATCTAATTATTTATGATTTTCCGGGTAAGATAAAATTTGAAGAAAGTTTATTTAAAATTATTTTTGAACCCCGATGGATGGGAATAACGGCTGTAGATCTGCCAGCCTTTTTCAAAAAGGCATAGAGTTTTTCGATATTTATTTGGAATTTGTTACAGTGCGTGTTACCTTTGCCGTCCCAAAATTTTAATCGGTTTAGAATGCCTACAATACAGCAATTAGTAAGAAAAGGCCGTGAGATCATCAAGGCAAAAAGCAAATCAAGGGCTCTGGACGCTTGTCCGCAGCGCCGTGGCGTTTGTACAAGGGTGTACACCACTACGCCTAAAAAACCTAACTCCGCTTTGCGTAAAGTAGCCAAAGTGCGCCTGACCAATAAAGTGGAGGTGATCGCTTATATTCCTGGTGAAGGCCATAACCTGCAGGAACACTCTATCGTGTTGATCCGCGGTGGTCGTGTGAAAGATTTACCGGGTGTACGTTACCATATCGTACGCGGTAGCCTGGATACTGCCGGTGTAAAAGACCGTAAAAAAAGCCGTTCTAAATACGGTACCAAGAAAGAAAAGCCCAAAAAATAATTTGATATAACTCTTATTCATATTTGAGATATGAGAAAAGCACAAGCTAAAAAGCTTCCCTTAGCACCTGATGGTCGTTTCAACGATAAAGCCGTTACCCGTTTTGTGAACAACTTAATGTGGGATGGTAAAAAAAGTGCTGCTATCACCATTTTCTATGAGGCGATTGATAAGGTGAGCAAAATAACCAATGAAGATGGTTATGAAATCTGGAAAAAAGCCCTGGCCAATGTTACGCCTGCTGTAGAAGTACGCAGCCGTCGTATCGGTGGCGCTACCTTCCAGATCCCTACCGAAGTTCGTCCCGACCGTAAAATTTCCCTGAGCATGAAATGGTTGATCCGCTACAGCCGGGAAAGAAACGGACGTACTATGGCAGACAAACTGGCCAATGAAATCGTTGCCGCCAGCAAAGGTGAAGGCGCTGCTTTCAAAAAGAAAGAAGATACACACCGTATGGCTGAAGCAAACAAGGCATTCTCTCACTTCAGGGTATAAACCGCTATACAGCCAGATTACTATATTGCAAACGGTCCCGCCAAAAGCGGGACTGTTCTGTTTTGGTATAACCGGCCTTTTTTCAACTGTACTCCGCAGTTATGCATTTTCACAGGTATGCCGGGTAAAAAATACACCGGCTATTCAAACGAAGGCGAAATGCAATATATTTAACCAGGGAACAGCACCTGATCAATTTTAGCGCAAACCGGTATGAAAATTCTGTTGATTGAAGATGAAGCCAGCGTAATATCTTTTATCCAGCGTGGCCTGTTTGAGGCAGGGCATGAGGTGAGCGTGGCCATGGACGGATTAACAGGCCTCCAGATGGCCACCACGCACCATTTCGATTTGCTGGTGCTGGATGTAATGCTGCCCGGCCTTAATGGGCTGGAATTATGCCGGGAATTCAGGAAAACAAACACACTTACCCCGGTGCTCATGCTCACAGCATTGGGCACCACCGAAAATATTGTAACCGGGCTAGACAATGGGGCGGATGATTACCTGGTTAAACCCTTCAAATTTTCTGAACTGCTGGCCCGTATCCGTTCACTGGGCAGAAGATCGGCCAGGAAGGAAAATACCGCACCGGAACAGGTGTTACGCATGGCCGACCTGGAGCTGGATATGTTTCATAAAACCGTTAGCCGCGAGGGTAAGGCCATCACACTGACGGCCACCGAATTCAGGCTGCTGGAATACCTGCTTAAAAACAGGAAACGTGTTTTATCACGCGGCGAAATACTGGAACATGTATGGGATATGAGCATGGACATGGGTACCAACGTGGTGGATGTTTATGTTAATTACCTGCGCAGGAAGATCGACAAGAACTTCAATCCCCGCCTGATCCATACCGTTGTGGGCATGGGCTATGTAATGAAGGAGGTATTTGACGATGAAGATGTCAATTAAGATAACGGTACTGTTTACCTTGCTTGCCGCAGGCATTATCCTGCTGCTTAGCGGTGCCGTTTATTATTTTGCCAACCGCTATTCTTTCCAGGATTTTTACAAACGCCTTGAAATAAGGGCTGTTATTGCTGCCAAAGCCAATTTTGAAAAAGACGAAAGCAATATTTCCCTCTACAATGAAATCAGGAAGGAACACCTGGAACGCCTGCCCAACGAACAGGAATATTTTTTAAAGCTGGAAAAAGACAGCGAACAGGTAAGCAGGTCGGCAGGCCTGGTATTGCCCAACCGGTTTTACCACCAGGTACTGGCCGAAAAAAAAGCTTTTTACCGCAAAGGCGATGTGTTTTATGCTGCACTGCTCTACCCCGAAAAACAGCCGGAGTACATGGTGGTGCTATCGGCCCGCAATGAATACAGCACCCAGCAGCTGCGTAACCTGAAGAATATCCTGGTATCAGGCATCGTAGTGGCAGTAGTGGCGGCTCTTTCTGTAGGCCTGCTTTTTTCCCGCCAGATACTGAAGCCTGTACGGCGTATCAGCCACAGCGTAAATGATATCAATACCCATAACCTGCACCTGCGCCTGAAAGAGGCAGAAGGCAATGATGAAATTGCCGAGCTGGCCCAAACATTCAATGGCATGCTCGACAGGCTGGAAACCTCATTTGAAACCCAGCACAATTTTGTCAGCAATGCCTCGCATGAACTGCGTACACCGCTTACTTCTATTATCGGCGAGGCTGAACTGGCACTGGATAAACCGCGTACTGATGAACAATACCGCCAATCCCTTTCAATAATACTCAGAGAAGCTGAAAGATTGAAGCATATCACCTCTTCCCTGCTGAACCTGGCACAAACAGGGTTTGATGGTAAAAAGCAACAGCAGGAAGTGCTGCGTATAGATGAGCTGCTGCTGGAAGTAAAAGATTCTGCTGATAAAATTGCTTCCGGCAATTGCATCCATATCGATTACAGCCTGCTGCCTGAAGATGAGCTCAAACTGTACACCAAGGGTAATCCCCAGCTGCTCAAACTGGCATTGAGCAATATTGTGCTGAATGCCTGTAAATACTCTTATAACCGGCCGGTAACACTGGCGCTCACAGCCACCAGCGAAAAGATCATCATCATTGTAAAAGACCAGGGTATCGGTATTCCTGAAAAAGAACTGAAATATATTTACGATCCTTTTTTCCGTGCATCCAATACAGGGCAATTTAAAGGATACGGTATCGGCCTGCCGCTCTCGCGCAATATCATCCGTATGCATCACGGTGATATTGTTGTGAGTTCTGTTGTAGAGCAGGGTACTGTTGTACAGATCAGCCTGCCTATCTATAAAGGTGTTGTGTAAGTGTTAAAAGAATGAGGCATCTTGCGTAGGCACTAATTTGTAATAGTATGATTTTCAATTTTATAAATCTGAATTCCGCGTTCTAATTTCGTTCTAATCTGCTTCTTAGACTGTTCTAATACCCCCGCGCTAATCTTGTATTCTAAAATTTAGCGCGTATGAAACACATTGTTATCCCGACAGATTTTTCCATCCGGTCGCTTAAAATGGTTAACCAGGTTGCTGAGCATTTTCGCGGGGAAGAGCAGCTGGCTATTACGCTGCTGCATACCATGCATCCACCTACCGCCATCATCGATCTGCTTTTTCTGGGCAAGAAGAATGAATACAATGAAATGATCAGCGAAGACTTCAGGGATGCCTGTGAAATTATTCAGAATAAATATGCCTCTGTTATCAAGCAGCTGAAGGTGCAGTTTGTATATGGCAATACCCGCAGGGTTATTAAAAATTTTCTCGAAGCCAATCAAACCAGCCTGGTGGTACTGCCGGAAGATTTCAGCTTCCAGTATACAAACAAGAACAGCCAGGATGCTATTCCGCTGCTGCAGAAATGCGGTTACCCTGTGCTGAAAATAAAACTGCCTGTAAACAAAAGCATTGAAAAAGAAATAGTGGCCGACCTGCTGCTCGCCGGGTAATGGCGTACAGTATTGTGAAACAAGTATTATAAAAAAGGAGTTGTTATGTTGCTGAAGAAAAAAATTCCCTGGCAATATGTGCTGGGCAAAATCAAATATGAATTGCTTGCCATTATTTTATATACTGCGGTAATTGCTTTTTTATACGAGAATTACCATATAAAACATATCTCTATCCCGCTGGCTGTGCCCATGATCATGGGTACGGTATTGTCGCTGCTGCTGGCCTTCCGGTCGAACCAGTCGTACGATCGCTGGTGGGAAGCCAGGATCATATGGGGCGCTATTGTAAATGATTCACGCTCGCTTACCAGGCAGATACTGGCCTTTACCGGCAATGGCTATGCTGTGGATGAAGTGGAATGGTTTCGCAAAAAATTTGTGCAGCGGCAGATAGCCTGGTGTTACAGCCTGGGCCAGTCATTACGCCGCACAGGTGGCACACAGGGGCTCGACCGCCTGCTGTCTAAAAGGGAAATGGAGCATATCGGCAATTATGATAACGTGCCCAATGCCCTGCTGGAACTGCATGGAAGAGATCTGGCCTATATGGTCAAGCAGGGCTGGGTGAACGATTTTCAGCAGGTAGAGCTTGACCGTACACTTACCCGCTTGTGCGATTCTATGGGTAAATGCGAGCGTATTAAGAACACCGTGTTCCCGGCAACTTACAGCATGTATATCCATTTTGCCATGCTGTTCTTTATCATGCTGCTGCCTTTTGCACTGCTGGAAAGCTTTGGCTTTTTTGTAATACCGATGGTGGCTACTATCGCCGCTTCGTTTATGCTGATCGAAAAAATGGCCATTCATCTGCAAGATCCGTTCGAGAACAAACCGACCGATACGCCGATGACCGCTATTTCGCGCACCATTGAAAAAGACCTCAAACAAATGCTGCGCGACCAGCATATCAAATTGCCGGAAATGCCGGTGGAAAATACATACTATGTGTTATAGCCCTGGTGTATAAAACCCTAAACCAGACAGGAGATAAGATAGAACAGGCAGGAAATGTTATAAAAAAGATGCACCCATTGCGTGCATCTTTTTTGTGCCGGGCTTTTACACCTGCTCTTTAGAGCTAAGGGCTTCCGGCTGCTTTTTAAAACTGCTGTACAGCGACCAGGAGCCGCTGCCTTCCAATAAGAAGAACATTAACAGGATAACCGCTGCATAAACCAGCCAGCTGTTAGAATAGGGCAGCAATATCAGCTGTCCTGCCGGGTGTATGGTTAAGTATACGGCTCCTGCCAGTACAGGAAGCTGCAGCAGGCTGAAAAAACGGGTAAATATACCCAGTGTAATGCCCAGGCCGCCGATCAGGTGAACCAGGATGATGTAAAGCAGAACGGTATTGGCTGAAATGCCCCCGGTTAATTTGCTTTGGTCGATGATATCGGTAACCACATGGTTATAGCGGATAAATTCAATCCCTTTCACAAAAAGTACTACACCCAGGAAAATACGGAGAAGATCAAATATGTTCGGGCCATCAGGTCCATCCCATTTATCGGTATGATTAATCAGTCTCATATTGCATAGGATTTAGTACCAGTAAGTTACAAAATTCCCTGCACATAAAGTAAAGATAACCATCCATCTATACATGATAAACGGCTTTTTAACAGTTATACCGCACTGAACCGGCTGGCGGATAAAATATAGTTGTAGTTTTAGGTGTATTGTTAACACTTAAACGACTGCCTGATGCGCCTGGCCGCTTTAACTGGATACGTGAAAGCCTTTTGTAAACTTTATTCCGGCTATTTTTTATACAGCGGAAAGAAGCAGCATACCTGGCTTGCCGGGATGCTGTTGTTGTTTGGGTGCATAGCCGGCTCTGCGCAGGTTAAAACAGTGCAGGTACCCGTGGGAAAAGGCTGGGCAGCAAATTCGGTGAATGCCGTTATTTTCAGGAAGAATGCGCTTACATCGTTTAAAAACATCCAGTTCATTGCTTATTATGATGCTGAACAGCATGTGGTGCTGGGTAAACGTAAACTGGGTTTCCGGCAATGGCAGCTGCAAACAACCGGTTTAAAAGGGAACACGATGGACGCGCACAATACCATCAGCATTATGGTTGACGGAAGGGGCTACCTGCATCTATCCTGGGATCATCATGGTAACCCGCTGCATTATTGCAGAAGCGTTCGCCCGGGATCGCTGGAAATGACCAGCCTCTTGCCTATGACCGGCAAAAAAGAAAGCCATGTAACCTATCCCGAATTTTACCGGTTGCCTGATGGCGACCTTTTGTTTTTTTACCGCGACGGCGCCTCCGGCAACGGCGACCTGGTATTGAACCGCTATAGCACAGCAACACAACAATGGACACGCGTACAGGATAACCTGCTGGATGGCGAAGGCCAGCGCAATGCCTATTGGCAGGCCACCGTAGATGGCAGCGGAACCATTCATCTTTCCTGGGTTTGGCGGGAATCACCCGATGTGGCCAGTAACCACGATTTATGCTATGCCCGTTCTGCCGACGGCGGTAATACCTGGCAGAGATCGACAGGCGAAAACTACCAGCTGCCCATTACAGCTGCAACTGCGGAATATGCCTGCCATATACCACAAAACAGCGAGCTGATCAACCAGACTTCTATGTGTGCCGACTACAATGGCAACCCCTATATTGCTACTTACTGGCGCCCCGTCGGCACAACCATACCGCAGTATTTTTTGGTTTACCTGGAAAACGGCCGGTGGAAACAGCAGCAGGTAACGCAGAGGCAAACAGCTTTCTCCCTCAGTGGTGGCGGAACAAAGAAAATACCCGTGTCGCGTCCGCAGGTGATGGTCCGCAAACAAGGCATTCACACAGTGGTGATGGTGTTCAGGGATGCAGAAAGAGGAGCTAAAGTATCTCTGGCCAGCGCCGCCGGTTTGCATACAGGCCATTGGAAAATAGAGGATATTACCACTACACCGGCCGGCCAGTGGGAGCCCAGCTACGACACCAATCTCTGGCAGGAAAAAGGCCTGCTGCATCTTTACCTGCAACAGGTAGCGCAAGGAGATGGTGAAAAAACAGAAAATATTCCCCCGACAGAAATAAGTGTGCTGGAATGCAACCTGGAAATGTATTGATCATATTGAAAATGAACCGAGAAGATAATTTTAATATAGTTATGTATAAGTAATTGAAATTAAAAAGTTTATGTATTATATTGCGGATAATACTGTTTGTCTGCAGGCGTTTTTTAAACAGGAAGATCTGTCGCTGCAACATTTTTTTGTTAAACCTGCCGGGTTAAGGCGGATGCCTCAAACATCCCCCTTGTACAATCAATAAAATAACTACCTTTGCCGCTCGAAAATTAAAAAATAACAACTTTTTATGGCGGACTTGAGATTTCAACGCAACTTCGGTATTGCCGCTCACATTGATGCCGGTAAAACCACCACTACCGAGCGTATTTTGCGCTATACCGGTATGATTCACAAAATAGGAGAGGTGCATGATGGTGCAGCTACCACCGACTGGATGGAGCAGGAAAAAGAAAGAGGTATCACTATCACCTCAGCTGCGGTAAGCTGCCAGTGGAACTTCCCTACCGTAAAAGGTAAGGCAGACGCCAATACTAAAAAATACTATTTCAATATCATTGATACTCCGGGCCACGTGGATTTTACGATAGAAGTAGAACGTTCTATGCGTGTACTGGACGGTTTGATTGCCCTGTTCTCTGCTGTTGACGGTGTAGAACCCCAGTCAGAAACAGTATGGCGCCAGGCTAACCGCTATAAAGTTCCCCGTATCGGTTTCGTAAACAAAATGGACCGTTCCGGCGCCGACTTCCTGATGGTGGTAAACCAGGTAAAGGAGATGCTGGGTGCGAAAGCCGTTCCCCTGCAGCTGCCTATTGGTGCTGAAGATAATTTCAAAGGCGTGGTTGACCTGATCAAAATGAAAGGGATCATCTGGCACATGGAAACAGAAGGCATGACTTTCGATGAAATCCCTGTACCGGAAGATATGGTGGAAGAAGCCAACGAATGGAGAGCAAGTCTGGTAGAAGCTGTTGCAGAATACGATGACAAACTGATGGAGAAATTCTTTGAAGATCCCAACAGCATTACTGAAGAAGAAATGCATGAAGCGATCCGTAAAGCAACCATCGACCTGAGCATTGTTCCGATGATGTGCGGTTCTTCTTTCAAAAATAAAGGTGTACAAACTGCACTGGATGCGGTTTGCCGCTACCTGCCTTCACCTATCGATGTTGATGCCGTAACAGGTACCGACCCTCATACCGGTGAAGAGATCGTTCGTAAACCTGATGCAAAAGAACCATTCTCTGCCCTGGCTTTCAAAATCATGACCGACCCGTTTGTGGGCCGCCTGGCGTTCTTCCGCTGCTATTCAGGCCACCTGGATGCAGGTTCTTATGTACTGAACGTAAGAAGCGGTAAAAAAGAACGTATCAGCCGTATCATGAAAATGTTTGCCAACAAGCAGAATCCCATCGATTTCATCGAAGCTGGTGATATCGGTGCTGCGGTAGGGTTCAAAGAAATCAAAACCGGTGATACACTGTGTGATGAAGATCATCCTATCACCCTGGAAAATATGTTCATCCCCGAGCCGGTTATCGCTATTGCGGTAGAGCCCAAAACACAGGCTGACGTGGATAAAATGGGTATGGCTATCGCCAAACTGGTGGAAGAAGATCCTACCCTGCGTGTAAATACTGATGAAGATACCGGTCAAACCATCCTGCGTGGTATGGGTGAGCTGCACCTGGAAATCATCATCGACCGTATGCGCCGTGAGTTTAAAGTAGAAGTAAACCAGGGCGCACCCCAGGTTGCCTATAAAGAAGCTTTCGGTACAACTGTTGAGCACCGTGAAGTACTGAAAAAACAAACCGGTGGCCGTGGTAAGTTCGCTGATATCCAATTCGCTATCGGTCCTGCCGATGCAGAATGGATGAAAGAGAATGAAGGCAAGAGCTTCCAGTTTGTGAATGATATCTTTGGTGGTTCTATTCCCAAAGAGTTCATCCCTGCTATCCAGAAAGGCTTTGAAACAGCGATGTCTACAGGCGTTCTGGCCGGTTACCCGATGAACAACATGAAAGTGCGCATTTTCGATGGTAGCTACCATGATGTGGATTCTGATTCTATGAGCTTTGAGCTTTGTGCCAGGTCTGGTTTCCGTGAAGCCGGCCGTAAAGCCAAACCAACGCTGCTGGAGCCTATCATGAAAGTGGAAGTACTGACACCCGATCAATACATGGGTGATGTAACAGGCGACCTTAACCGCCGCCGTGGTATGCTGGAAGGTATGGACAGCCGTGCCAACCTGCAGGTTATCAAAGCCAAAGTTCCGCTGAGCGAAATGTTTGGTTATGTAACACAGCTGCGCTCACTGTCATCAGGCCGTGCTACTTCTACCATGGAATTCAGTCACTATGCACCTGCACCGAACAATGTGGCAGAAGAAGTGATTGCAAAGAGCAAGGGTAAAGTGAAAGTAGAAGATTAATAATAGCAAAGGTAAAGTGAAAGTAGAAGATTAATAATAGCAAAGGTAAAGTTGCTTATATAGAAAGCCCCGCCCTTAAAAGCGGGGTTTCTTATTTTCTCGTAAGGATGACTTTTTTTGATTATTTGCCTGAAATTAAGTTGTGCCAGTTTTTTTCCCAGAAATAGCTATAATTATCCGGATCGATATCTGTTTCCAAGCGTAGCAATTTAACAAAGAACATACTGTCTGCATTGCCGTTTTTACATTTGTATAGTGGGATTTTCCTTATTGAAAACTGGTTTGGATAATCCTGTGCAATTACATCATATTTATAGAATGTATAGGGGGTATCTGCTACAAAAGTGTACAGTGAGGATGAAAACGCTGCTGTTTTTGTCCACCATTTGCAACAGAAAATTTTTTTACTGCTATCCAGCAATCTGGTATCCGGGGCAATCTCCACGGCCTTGCTGTTAAATTCATTAGCCGAAGGGTTATACAGGTAAGCTTCATTTAAAAACCTGTATTTTATCTGAAAATCTGTATAACCATCTGAATTAACATCTGAATGCCAGTCGCAGTTATTGTTATTGGCATCTTCTATTGTTAGCACCGGTGTCCGTTTGCCATTTATCTGGCGAACAACAAACAGGCTATCTGTTGCAGTACTATCGTGAGCCGTAAAAGTGTATACCTCGTATTTATTGCCGTTTGCAGTAAAACTGTCTTTCAATACGCTTAGAGCAAGGGGGTAAGATTTTAGTTTGTTGGATCCGGAATCTATACCGGCTGTTGAATCTGCTGCATGAAGCTGCTTTTGTTTTTTCTGAAACCCCGAACAGCTGAGAAAAAATGCCAGTAGAAACAGCGTGTATTGTTTCATATAACAGTTATTAAAATGAATTGGGCGGGTAGAAAAAACAGCTATGCGGATATTTCAGTTGCCAGCTCAAGATCAGGCTATTGGTATACCTGAATCTGGGATCACTCCTGGCCCTGATTTCGTCTGCAAACCTTATTTCAAATAGGGTTGGTGGAAATATTTTGCTTTTGTGTTCGATATAGTAGTTAAACATACACTTGACACCTCTTTCATCTAAACTAATATAGTGATAGTTGCCGAGGCCAGATTGAGGAAATAAAATAAAAGTGAAGTCTCCATAATAAGTCTGTCCCTTTGCATTGGTAATTCCAGAACCGAGTGCCTGTATTAGTTTTAAAGAACCTTCTGTACAAGTGTTGGGCCCGGTATCTGCAAAAATTGCAAAGCAAAAACGCTGTGCACTCCTGTTTTCCACATAAGCAATATCACCAAGGCGCATACCCATTGTGCCGATACTACGCAATACAAAATAGGGATATATTTCCGGATCAACATAAGAGGATATATCCGTGTCATTGTCGGGAGAAGGCTTTAATCGAAGGCTTGTTTTAGCGATCAGCATACCTTTATTGGGTCCAGATTCTTGCACACACGGTTTACCATCCCGGAATACGACTACTGTTTCACTGAAATGGCCTCTTATTGAATTTTTACAGGCATTTTGAGCATAGTCAAGTGCCTTGTATTCATTGTGTTTATCAAATGCATAAGCTCTTGGTGAGCCATCTACATCCACGGCAATATGATCAACGACCAAGCGGTGATAATGCATAGGTTTTAAATTAAAGTAATTGTAATCAGTTACTTATAAAAACTGTACCTGGGGTTTGCTTAGTCGGGAATGGCTGAAATAAATTTACAATAAAGTTTAAACAATAAAATATGGAGAAAGCTTTTTTTGGTTTTGAATTTGAAAAGGAGAAAGGGTTTGCTTAAAAATGTGGATAAATCCCCTGTTTTTTCAAAATTATTCCGCAAAACCTTTGCACAATTAAATATATCGGTTACCTTTGCGCTCCCAAAAGGAAATATTGGGTTTAGGTTATGTCTCAAAGAATCAGAATAAAATTACAGTCGTACGACCACAACCTGGTAGATAAATCTGCCGAGAAGATCGTTAAAACCGTGCGTAGCACCGGTGCCGTTGTAACAGGCCCAATTCCCTTGCCCACGCACAAGCGTATTTTCACTGTACTGCGTTCACCGCACGTAAACAAGAAAAGCCGCGAGCAGTTCCAGCTGTGCACACACAAGCGTTTGCTGGATATTTATACTTCTTCTTCCAGAACTGTAGATGCGCTGAGCAAGCTCGATCTGCCTTCTGGTGTGGAAGTGGAGATCAAAGCCTGATCTGTTCCGGTTTCGCAGAGGAACCGGTTCAAAATGAGTTCTTTAGTATACAATTGATCATCTCTCAATCTGGTTTCCACCGGGATCCCGGAGAAAAGAGCTCTGAATAGATAAAATACCTTCATTTCCTGACAAAACAGGAAATGGAAATGAAATATAAACAAGCCCTTCGAGGTTTGTTTACTACCGGTACTTCCCCCGGCAGCCCGGCCAGAAAGTGGCAGGCAGCCGAACAAAGGAAAAGGTCGGTGGCGAACAAGGGATTGAACCCTGAATCCGCTCTGGATTGAGAGCGGCAAATGAAAGGGATGTCCTTCCAACCTTGCGGGGCAAAAACCGCAAAAAAGATGAAAGGAATTATTGGAAAAAAAATTGGGATGACCAGCATCTTCAGTCCCGATGGCAAGCAAACAGCTTGCACCATCATTGAGGCTGGTCCCTGTGTTGTAACCCAGGTAAAATCCAAAGACACAGATGGTTACAGTGCATTACAGTTAGCTTTCGGCGACAAGAAAGAAAAGCATGCTACAAAGGGCGCTATTAATCACTTCTCCAAAGCCCAGACTGCTCCTAAGCAATTCGTTAAAGAATTCCGCGATTATTCTCTGGATAAAAATTTAGGCGAAACCGTTACTGTTGACATCTTCGCTGAAGGCGAAAAAGTTGACGTGGTAGGTACCTCAAAAGGTAAAGGTTTTCAGGGTGTTGTAAAACGCCACGGCTTTAGCGGTGTGGGTGAACAATCCCATGGCCAGCACGACCGTCAGCGCGCTCCCGGTTCTATCGGTGGTTCTTCTTATCCTTCCCGCGTATTCAAAGGGATGAGAATGGCCGGCCGTATGGGCAATGACAGGGTGAAAGTGAAAGGTTTGAAAGTAGTGAAAATCTTTGCTGAGAAGAATTACATCCTGATCAGTGGTTCTATCCCGGGACATAACGGTTCCATCGTTTTAATCCAGAAATAAATTTTAATCTGAACGCGATGCAAGTAGAAGTTTTAAATACAAAAGGACAGAAAACCGGTAGGTCAGTAGAGTTGCCGGACGATATATTCGGTATTGAGCCTAACGATCATGTGATCTACCTGGCCGTTAAACAATACCAGGCTGCCCAGCACCAGGGTACACATAAAGTGAAAACCCGTGCCGAGGTAAAAGGTGCCAGCCGCAAACTGCACCGCCAGAAAGGTACCGGTGGTTCTCGTAAAGGTAATATCCGTAACCCCTTGTACAAAGGTGGTGGTACTATCTTCGGCCCTAAACCCCATGGTTATAGCTTTAAGCTGAACAAGAAAGTAAAAGACCTCGCCAAGATGTCTGCTCTTTCTTACAAAGCAAAAGAAAATGCCATCGTGGTGGTAGAAGACCTGAACTTTGAAGCTCCCAAAACCAAGCAGTTCGCTGAAGTATTGAAGAGCCTGAACATTGCCGGTAAAAAAGCACTGCTGGTATTACCGGAATACAATGATAACCTGTACCTGAGCCTGCGCAATATTTACACTGTAGGCAGCACTTTGCTGGCTGATATCAATACCTATGATATTGTAAATGCAGATGTACTGGTACTGACTGAAAACGCTGCCAAAGTTTTCTCTGAAGAAAGCGTTGAAGCAGGAGCTTAGTCAAAAAATGGTAAAAGCAAAATTTGAAAGGGGAGCAGCTGAACGGCGAAACTGAATTTCAAATTTTCCAATTTTCAAATTCTCAAATTGAGATCAGATGAAACTGACCGAAGTTTTAATAAAACCGATCCTGACAGAAAAAGCAAACAACCAGCAGGAAAAGCTGAGAAGATATGCTTTCAAAGTAAGCCGCAAAGCCAACAAGCTGGAAATTAAAAAAGCTGTTGAATCTTTCTACGGTGTATCTGTTGTGGATGTGAACACAGTAGTGGTTCCCGGCAAAAACAAAACCCGCTTTACCAAAGCCGGTTTTATCCAGGGTGTTAAGCCTGCTTATAAAAAGGCTTATATAACCGTAGCCGAAGGTGAAACCATCGACCTGTACGCAAACATTTAACCACTTTACCCGCAAGGGAAAAGTGAATTGAGTAAACAATTGTATGGCAGTCAAACGCCGCTAAGTATTGACTTTAAAGAACTAAAAAATGGCATTAAAGAAGTACAAACCAATGACCGCAGGCACCCGCTGGAGAATCGGTAATGCCTATGCTGAAATTACCACCAACAAACCCGAAAAGAGTTTGCTGGAGCCCATTCACAGCACCGGTGGTCGTAACGCACAGGGCCGTCGCTCTATGCGCTATATTGGTGGTGGTCATAAAAAACACTACCGTATCATTGACTTCAAACGTACCAAAAGGGATATTGAAGCCAAAGTGGTATCTATCGAATACGATCCAAACCGTACGGCATTTATTGCACTGCTGCAGTATGCTGATGGTGAAAAAAGATACATCATTGCACCCCAGGGCCTGCAGGTTGGCACTACCGTAGTTGCCGGTGATGCAGTAGCACCTGAAATCGGTAATGCCCTTCAGATGAAGAACATGCCGCTGGGTACTATGATACACAATATTGAACTGCAGCCCGGCCAGGGTGGTAAACTGGCCAGAAGCGCCGGTTCTTCTGCACAGTTAACCAACAAGGAAGAAAAGTATGCTGTACTGAAAATGCCTTCTGGTGAGCTGCGTAAAGTACTGATCAACTGTTATGCTACCGTTGGTGTAGTAAGCAACAGCGATCACAACCTGGAAACTGCCGGTAAAGCCGGTGTTAACCGCTGGAAAGGTATCCGTCCCCGCAACCGTGGTGTGGCCATGAACCCTGTAGATCACCCAATGGGTGGTGGTGAAGGTAAGGCTTCAGGTGGTCATCCGAGAAGCAGAACCGGTAAATACGCCAAAGGTGAGATCACCCGTAAGAGAACAAAATCCTCTAACAAACTGATCATCCAGCGCAGGAACGGTAAAAAATTAAGTAAATAATTCCATTGTTAAAATGGTCCCGGCTAAACCGGGGCAAATAAACAAAGACAACAAATACTATGGGTCGTTCAATTAAAAAAGGTCCTTATGTTGATGTGAAACTGGAGAAGAAAGTGACTGGGATCAACGAAGGCAAAAGCAAGAAAGCAGTTATTAAAACCTGGAGCCGCCGTTCCACGATCACTCCGGACTTTGTAGGGCACACATTTGCCGTACATAACGGAAACAAGTTCATCCCTGTTTATGTAACAGAATTTATGGTTGGCCATAAATTAGGTGAATTTGCCCCTACCCGGAATTTCAGGGGACATGCAGGAACCAAAAAATAATCATCGTTTAACGTTTCATGTTTAACGTTTAAAGTGATTCGAAACGTTAAACGTGCAACATGAAACTGAAACACAATAACAAATGGAAGCAGTAGCGAAACTTAAAAATTATCCAACAGGACCGCGTAAAATGCGTTTGTTAGCCGATGTTATTCGCGGTATGCAGGTGGAAAAAGCACTGGCGATTCTGGAATACCATCCTCAGCACAATGCCACCCCGCTGGCAAAATTGCTGAAGAGCGCCATCAGTAACTGGGAACAGAAAAACAATGGCCAGAGCGCAGCTGATGCCAACCTGGTGGTAAAAACTGTTTTTGTTGACGGTGGCCGTATCCTGAAACGTATGCGCCCTGCACCCCAGGGTCGTGGTTACCGGGTACGTAAACGCAGCAACCATGTAACAATCATTGTTGATTCAAATAATTAATAAAACCTATTAAACCATTATATGGGTCAGAAAGCAAATCCTATTGGTAACAGGTTAGGTATCATCCGCGGATGGGAAAGTAACTGGTATGGCAGCAAAAAAGATTTTGCTACCAAATTGATCGAAGACAACAAGATCAGAACATACCTGAATGCCCGTATCAACAAGGGCGGTATTTCCAAAATTGTGATCGAGCGCACATTGGGTAAGCTGATTGTGACGATCCATACATCCAAACCTGGTATCATCATTGGGAAAGGTGGTGGAGAGGTTGACCGTATCAAGGAAGAATTGAAGAAGTTAACCGGTAAAGAAGATGTACAGATCAACATCCTGGAAATCCGTCGCCCCGAACTGGATGCTACCATCGTAGGCGATACTATTGCCAGGCAGATTGAAAACCGTATCAACTTCAAACGCGCTATTAAAATGGCCATTGCTTCCTCACTGCGCATGGGTGCAGAAGGTATCAAGATCAAAGTAAGCGGCCGTTTGGGTGGTGCTGAAATTGCCCGTAGCGAAGAATTTAAACAGGGCCGTGTGCCTTTGCATACTTTCCGTATGGATATCGACTATGCCAACGTATTTGCACAAACAGTATACGGTAAAATCGGTATCAAAGTTTGGATCTGTAAAGGTGAGGTACTGGGCAAACGTGAACTGAACCCCAACTTTGTAGGCGGTAAAAACGAACTGAGCGACAGAAGGGAAAGAAGGGACGATGACAGAAGAGGCGGTGGTGAAAGAAGGGATGACAGAAGAGGCGGTGACCGCAGAGGTGGTGGAGAAAGAAGGGACAGAAGAAACTAATTTCCCCTGCTACTCTTGCATCTGCCCGATGAAAGAGATGGTCAGGATGTTATAAACAAAAACTGTTACAAAAAAATATACCTCCCTTTAGGGAGGGCAGGAGGGTAAAATGTTACAGCCAAAAAGATCGAAACATAGAAAAATGCAGAAGGGCCGCATCCGTGAAGTAGCCAAAAGAGGCACTTACATTGCGTTTGGCTCTTACGCCCTGAAGGCTTTGGAACCGATATGGTTAACCAACCGTCAGATCGAAGCTGCCCGTCAGGCAATGACCCGCGCCATGAAACGTGAGGGTAATGTTTGGATAAGGGTATTCCCCGATAAAATCATCACCCGCAAGCCGCTGGAAGTGAGGATGGGTAAAGGTAAAGGTAACCCCGAATTCTGGGCTGCCGTGGTTGAACCAGGACGTATCCTGTTCGAATGCGACGGGGTTACGCCGGAAGTTGCACAGGAAGCTATGTTATTAGCTGCCCAGAAACTTCCCATCAAAACCAAATTTATCGTAAGAAGGGATCTCCAGGCATAATTAAGCTTGAGCCTCGAGTGTTGTGCCGGAAGCCATACGAGAGGTGATTCATAAAATTGCTCAGGGCAACCCGCTCGGAGCTCAATGCTAAAAAAAAAGCAATGGCTAAAAATATCGAATTCAATTCAAGCCTGAAAGACCTGAACGAAACAGATCTGAAGGCCCGCATCCAGGAAGACGAACTGCGGTTAAAGAAACTGGAATTTGCTCATGCAATTTCCCCGCTCGAAAACCCAATGAGCATTCGCAACCTGAGAAAAGATATTGCCCGTTTGAAAACTGAATTAAGAAAAAAAGAACTGGCAAAATAAAGCGATGAGCCTCGAGTGTTGCACCAAAAGCCATACGAGAGGTGATTAATAAAATTGCTCAGGGCTGCCGGCTCGGAGCTCAAAGCTAAAAATAACAACAATGGCTGAAAGAAATTTGCGTAAAACAAGGATTGGGGTGGTAAGCAGCAACAAAATGACTAAAACCATTACCGTTGCTGTGGAAAGAAAAGTAAAGCACCCTATCTACGGTAAGTTTGTAAAGAAAACTACCAAGTTTCATGCTCATGATGAAAAGAACGAGTGCACAATCGGTGATATCGTAAAGATCATGGAAACTCGTCCGCTGAGCAAAACAAAACGTTGGAGACTGGTAGAAGTGGTAGAGAAAGCGAAATAATCCCGCTGTTTTACATTTATAACAAGTTCACTGAACTGAAAAACTTTTTAAGATGATTCAGCAAGAAAGCAGGCTCAATGTGGCCGATAACAGCGGCGCGAAAGAGGTGCTCTGTATCAGGGTGCTGGGCAACTCTGGCCAGGACTATGCTAAAATCGGCGATAAGATCGTGGTAACGGTAAAAGATGCCATCCCTGCAGGTGGTGTTAAAAAAGGTACCGTATCTAAAGCCGTTATTGTTCGTACCAAAAACAAATTACGCCGTAAAGACGGATCTTATATCCGTTTCGACGACAACGCTGTGGTATTGCTCAACAACTCTGATGAGCCCAGGGGTACCCGTATCTTCGGACCCGTTGCCAGGGAATTGCGTGATAAAGGTTACATGAAAATCATCTCTCTGGCACCTGAGGTGTTATAGTGAGTGGTGAATGGGAAAATTAGTTACCTTTGCCGCCCCAAATCTAAGCCCTCAACTCCCCCAGGCATAGCCGGAGGGGGAAAATGAGAGATAGTAAACAGAATTAAGAAAATGGTTGACTCCATAAACAATAAAAAATGAGCAACAGATTTAAACCTAAATACAATATCAAAAAAGGCGATTCGGTGGTTGTGATTGCCGGCGATGATAAAGATTTGAAAAAGCCCCGCCAGGTTTTGGAAGTTATCGTTGACAAAGGCCGCGTGGTTGTAGAAGGTGTGAACATCATCACCAAACATACCAAGCCTTCTGCCCAGAACACCAAGGGTGGTATTGTAAAAAAGGAAGCGCCCATCCATATCAGCAATGTAATGCTGTGGGATGCTAAAGCCGGTGCGCCTGCCAAAGTAAAGCGCACACGCGAAGGCGAGGACAAAAAATTAGTTCGTATATCTAAAAAATCCGGGGAGGCCATTAAATAATGAGTACCGTAAAATACACTCCGAGATTGGCAGACAAGTACAAAAAAGAAGTTGTACCTGCCTTAATGAAGAAGTTTGGTTACACCAGCATCATGCAGGCTCCTAAACTGGAGAAAATCTGTGTGAACCGTGGCGTGAACGGTGCGGTGGCCGACAAGAAAATGGTAGACGTGGCTGTTGAAGAGCTGACCATGATCACCGGCCAGAAAGCCGTATCTACTATGAGTAAAAAAGATATATCCAACTTTAAGTTGCGTAAAGGAATGCCCATCGGCGCCCGCGTTACCCTGCGTGGTGAAAAGATGTACGAATTCCTCGATCGTCTGATCTCCGTGGCCCTGCCCCGTGTACGTGACTTCAAAGGTATCAGCGATAAGG
>CBJLMB010000002.1:0-417861 GCA_966424055.1 uncultured Deminuibacter sp.
TACGTGCCGTTCTAACAGAATCTCAGGTTGTGATACCTGGGTTTACTTACTGATATCCCGGATATCCGCTTTGATAAATACCGGTTCGGCCCGTTATGGCCGGGCCGGTATTTTATTTTGCCACACCCGGCAAATAGCCTGCTGTCCTGCTTTCCAGCCATGCTGACAAGCGTATCAACAGCGGGTTGTGGCCCAGGTAAAACAACATCAGCGGAAACAATTTAAACAATCCCCGTTTGGTGGAGTTTTCCAGATCCAGCAGTGGCAACAAGTAGCCCAGGAAAGGATAGCCGAAATAAACCACTGCAATAGCATACAACCATAAGCGGCTGCCCGGCGAAAATTTTAAACGGGTGAGCAATGCATCTGCGATAAAAAAGAACAGGAACAGTAATACAAAACCGCCATACAGCACATAGGAATAAGCACCCAGCAGCAGTTTCGTGGTCATCTCGTATAGCCGGGTAAAAAAAGGCCCGGTATCCATCAGCTGGTGATTTAGCTGTGTGCCCACTCCGTACGATACGGGAACATAGCAGTTGAGATAAAGCGTTATAGACAACAGGTACAGCAATACAGACGGCAAAACCAGCAACACACAGTTGCATACGGCTTTTATAACGGGCATACCTGCGTGTTTTTGTTTGAAGAAAAGCAAAGGAATAAAAAAGCAGGCCAGAATCAGCGTTTCTGATCGGATATAAGTGGCAATACCCATCAGCAGGCCGGCAAATACAAGATCATTAAGCAAAGACTTTTCCAGGTAATGGCAGAGAAAATAGACAGATAAAAAAAAGAACACCGCATTACTGTAATCGAATAAAACCATAATGGTGTAGGCATACATTTCAGGGATGGCCAGGAAACACAGCAGTAATGCGCCTGCCAGCAATGGGTGCAATAAGCGGGTCATCATCCGGTACAGCAGTACAATGAAACAAAGAAAAACAGCAGACAGCCATACCTGCCCGAAAGGGATGCCTGCCAGCTTATAGATCACCTGCAGGCTGCTAATAAAAGCTGGTTTAAACGGGTTATTGGTCGATGAGAGGTCTACTGTAAAAACCGAATTGATCAGGCTGTGTTCTTTTACCGCGTATTCGGCAATGACCTCTGCGCCCGAAGTAAGATCCCTTGGAAGTGGCGGATAGTAATAACAGCGCCAGGCGCTCACAAAAAAGATAAAAGCGATCAGCAGCAAAAAAGGCCATTCATATAGCCGGATAGCCGGCCGGTAACGGAGCATGCCACGCAGTAAACGCATGCTCCGTTTATAACACAGGTTTAGCAATAAAGCACCGGCCAGTAGGGACGAGCATAAATTAGCTGCCGTTAAGGGAATGAATAGTAGCTGAAGCAGAAAAGGAATAAAAGAAAAAAATGCGATACCCAGTAATAACGCCAGCGGAAAAACAGGCAACCTGTTAAAACCGGGATTGAACAATGCAATCAACCCCAATCCTGCAAGCAGTTGTACCAGGGTGAGTAATAACAGGGCAAGGATGATCATAATGTATTCTTGAATTGACTGAGTGAAGCCAGTATCGCGGCACGCTGTGCGGCGGTTTCTATTTTTTTAAGCACCAGGCTGCCATTTTCCACCAGCACCACCCAGTTAATGACCGAAGGGTCTTTTGTATTTGTACGAACAGTTTTAAGCGAAGTATAATAATAAAAAACAGCCGGCTCCGGTACGGGGTAATTGATCTGGTGGGCAGTGAAATAGGCTGCAGGTGGCACCAGTACTATTGCTTTGTCTTTCTCCCCGTTTTTTTCCAAATACTGCTCGATAGACAGGGAAATAGTATAGGCATTGCCATAGCGGGCTATTTTCCTGGCTTCGGTGCCTGGCTCATTTTGCTGCTCAAGAAAATCGTCCCAATAACTGCATACCCTGGCAAACCAGTCTTTGTTCAAAGCCACGACAAGGAGTATAAAGAAAATACCGAGGAACAGCAGTTGCAACTCTCCCAGCAAGCGTGCAAATCCTGTGGCATGCACCCGTGGGCGCATAGCCGGTTTTATGGTTGTTGCTTTTGTTTTCAATGTGTGGAAACAGGTTGACTGTGATGAACATCTTCATTGCCTGCCAGCAGGGAAACTGCAGGCATTGCCGGGGTTTTATTTTTAAACAGTTCAAACCTGCACCAGCCGGCCTTTTGCAAGGCATACCGGAAACTCACACCCAGCACACCCAACCCGTAAGTGAGACTTCGCCTGAAGCTGATAGAAGAAGCTTCTTTAAAATAAAGCGTAGGACAGGTTATTTCAGCGATCTCATAGCCTGCATAAAATACCTGTGCGATAAGCTCGTTATCAAAAACAAAATCATCTGAATTCTGCTCAAAAGGGATCTGCTGCAATACCTCACGGTGATAGGCGCGGTAACCAGTATGGTATTCTGAAAGCTTCTGCTGCATCAATGTGTTTTGTGTGAAGGTGAGCATGCGGTTAAAAAAATATTTATACCGGGGCATACCGCCCTTCAGTGCGCCTTTGCCCAATATTCTCGATCCCAGCACTACTTTGTATACGCCGTTGGCAATAAGCCAGGCCATGGAATGCAGCAGGGCCGGTGTATACTGGTAATCGGGATGCAGCATGATAATGATATCACCACCCAGTTCCAATGCCTTCTGATAGCAGGATTTCTGGTTGCCACCATAGCCCTTGTTCTTTTCATGCGCAACAATATGATGAATGCCGATCGACCTGGCAACGGCAATAGTATCATCTTTACTGCAGTCATCTACCAGTATCACCTCATCTACCAGGTTACGGTCAATTTCACTGCAGGTTTGCTCCAGGGTTTTGGAGGCATTGTAGGCAGGCAACACCACTATTACCTTTAAGTCGTTGATCATGGTTGAATATTTCAGGGTATGGCCGGCTGCGATAAATGGCTGTTCCTGGCGATTAAAAAAGCTGGTTGATCTTGCTTTGCCATTACCCCCACCGCTGCCCCTGGTACCTTAGACACGGGCGGCGGTATTTGCCCCTTATTATCAGTGCTTGATCTTGCGAATGATACAAACTGCTGAAATGCAGGTAAAAGCAAAGAATGGAGCTATGGGAAGGAAAATAAATTTTGGTGGGAATAAAATCTGCACTACTTTGCGTCAAAATAACGCAAACTAAAATGAAACCATTCCATTCCTATCAAAATCCTTCATTGGCTGTTGACCTGGTAGTGTTTGGTTATCATGCAAACAAATTATCGGTACTGCTGCTGAACAGGAAAGATGAGCCATTCAAAAACTGCTGGACATTGCCCGGCGCTTTTTTGCAGATGGAAGAGCGTTTTCACGACACCTGTGCCAGGGTATTGCGTACAAAACTGGGTATGGATAATGTATACATGGAGCAGTTGTATTCATTTGACAACCCTGAAAGAGACCCCAGGGGCAGGGCTGTTTCTGTTGCCTATTATGCCCTGGTGAACCCTGGAAAATTTGAAATAGCTGCCGGGCAGATGGCCAATGATGTAAAATGGTTTAATGTGAAACACCTGCCGGTACTGGGTTTTGATCACAGGGAAATTTTTGAAAAAGCATGGCATCGCCTGAAAGCAAAGATCCTGTACTTTCCTGTTGGCTTCGAGCTGCTGGATGAAATGTTCACCATGACAGAGCTGCAGGAGCTGTACGAATGTATCCTCGGTGTTTCAATAGACCGCCGTAATTTCAGAAGAAAAATTCTCGATTCGGAATACATCATCAATACCGGAACCAAAAGAGAAGGGCTGCAAAACAGGCATCCCGACCTGTATATATTCAACAAAAAATTAAAACAACATAATTTTCATTTAAACATCAGCTTATCATGAAAACATCTCCGATTTTACTGAAAGATGGATATAAAGTAGGTCATAAATTCCAGTACCCCGAAGGCACCACCCTGGTTTATTCCAACCTGACACCACGCAAATCAAGAAGCAAAGAAATTGACGAAATCGTGTTTTTCGGTTTGCAGTATTTTATCAAAGAATACCTCATCAGGCAGTTTGATGAATATTTTTTCAGCAGGCCCAAAGAAGAAGTGCTGCAGCAATATGCACGCCGGATAGACAATTACCTGGGTAAAGACAGTATTACGTATACGCATATTGAACACCTGCATGATCTGGGTTACCTGCCGCTGGAAATTAAAGCATTGCCTGAAGGATGCCTGGTACCCATGCGCGTTCCGGTATTCACCATCAAGAATACCCTGCCTGAATTTTTCTGGCTTACCAATATGCTCGAAACATTGTTGAGTGCCATTTTATGGAAGCCCTGCACATCTGCAACCACGGCATTCCAGTACCTGAAAACCTTTACACGCTATGCAAAAGAAACCGTGGGGGAAGACGGGAGCTTTATTCCCTGGCAGGGGCATGATTTTTCTTTCCGCGGCATGAGTGGTGTGGAAGATGCACTGATCAGTGGGGCCGGTCACCTGCTTTCTTTTGCAGGTACCGATACCATCCCGGCTATCGACTTCCTGGAAACCTATTATAATGCCAATTGCGAAAAAGAACTGATCGGCGGCTCTGTACCGGCTACTGAACACAGCGTGATGTGTATGGGTACCCAGGATGCGGAAATTGAAACCTTTGAACGGCTGATCACCAATATTTATCCCGCCGGTATTGTGTCTATCGTGAGCGATACATGGGATTTCTGGCAGGTGATCACAGAATTCCTGCCTGCACTGCAAACAAAAATACTCGCACGTAACGGTAAAGTGGTGATCCGCCCTGATAGCGGTGACCCGGTAAAGATCATTGTGGGCGATGAAAATGCACCTGCAGGCAGCCCCGAACACAAAGGTGCTATTGAGTGTATGTGGGAAGTGTTTGGCGGTACCATTACAGAAAAAGGGTACAAGCTGCTGGATGGCCATGTCGGGCTGATCTATGGCGACAGCATCACCACCGAAAGACAGGAAGCCATACTGGAAGGGTTGAAACAAAAAGGTTTTGCCAGTTACAATGTGGTGCTCGGCATCGGCTCTTATACCTATGAATATGTAACAAGGGATTCATTTGGTTTTGCCATGAAAGCGACTTATGGTGAAGTGAATGGTGTGGGCAGGGATATTTTTAAAGCGCCGAAAACAGATGATGGCACCAAAAAATCTGCCAAGGGGTTAATGAAAGTGTTCCGCGATGCCTCAACAGGGAAGCTGGCATTGAAAGACCAATGTACCTGGGAAGAAGAAGCAGAAGGTGAATTGAAAACCGTATTCAAAGATGGTAAACTGGTGATAGACCGGACACTGGAAGAAATACGGAACCGTATAAAAGAAAACCTGCAGGAATATGAAGACCGCGATGACAGCACAACTGGTGAAAACAACGATACTACTGCGGTAGCCTGAGTTATTCTCACTCAATAAAATGCTAACAACTATGAACTATCATTATCAATGGCTGATTGAAAAACACCAGCGCCAGGAGCCGTTGCAATACCTTTTCTTCCGGGGACACCGGCCAGAAAAAAAAGGCCGTGTTACCAAGAGCTGTTTCAGCCAGTGGTGGCCAGCTGTTTTTGAGGTGGATGGCATCAGGTATGCCACCGCCGAGCACTGGATGATGGCGGCTAAAGCCCGCCTGTTCAATGATGCCGCGATGGTGAACAAAATAATTGCCGCAGCCACGCCTGCCGAAACAAAAGAGCTGGGCCGCAGGATCGCTGGTTTCAATGCAGGCTTATGGGACGAACATAAGTACGAACTGGTGGTAACAGGCAACCTGCACAAGTTTTCCCAACATCCGGAATTAAAGCATTTTTTAGTATCAACAACGCACGACATACTGGTGGAAGCCAGTGTTACAGATCGTGTATGGGGCATCGGCATGGCCGGAACGGATCCTGATAGAATGAACCCCCTTTTATGGAAAGGAGAGAATTTATTAGGGTTTGCCCTGATGAAAGTGAGGGATCAATTAAAATGACAGAAGCACAGAAAAAACAGATAAGTAAATTTTTAAGCCTGATCCTCCGTCACAGCCCGGAAACAATAAACCTGCAGCTCGATGAAAACGGTTGGGCAGATATGGCAACACTGCTTTCCAAAGCTGCGCAGGCAGGACATTCATTTTCTTTCAGTATGCTGGAAGAAGTGGTAGCCACGAACGATAAACAACGGTTTGCTTTTAACAGCGATAAAACGAAAATACGGGCCAGTCAGGGCCATTCCATACAGGTGAACCTGATGCTGGAGCCCGTAGAGCCACCGGCTTTCCTGTATCATGGAACAGTGGCCAGGTTTTTACAAAATATCAAAACAACGGGCTTGCAGAAAATGAGCCGCCAGCATGTTCATCTTAGTGAGCAGCGGTCTACTGCTGAAAAAGTAGGCAGCCGCCGCGGGCAACCGGTTATACTGAACATCCGCAGCGGCGATATGCATCGCGATGGTTTTGTTTTTCATCTTTCCGAGAACGGTGTATGGCTGACAGACCATGTTCCGGTGCAATACATCGATTTTAAATAAAAGAAAATGTTCGAAAGAAACCACTATGTATTCACCGGGTTAACGCTGCACACCCGGAGGCCGCAGTCAAAACATCCCTGATGAATGGCTGTCTGCTTTGGCAAAAGAACCGAAATTGAAACATTAGGTAAGCGCTTACACAATAAAAAATAAATGTTTTGTGGCCAGAACTTTAGTAATAGGAGATATTCATGGTGCATTGAAAGCATTGGAACAGGTGATCGCACAACTTGACCTGCAATCAGATGACCGGCTTGTTTTTCTGGGTGATTATGTAGATGGCTGGTCACAGTCTGCACAGGTGATCGATTACCTGATCGCACTGGGCAAAAAGCAGGATTGCTTGTTTATAAAAGGAAATCACGACGCCTGGTGCGAATCCTGGCTGCGCGATGCTACTCCCGATACTACCTGGCTGCAGCATGGCGGACAGGCTACTGTAGACAGCTATCATGCATTCAGCGCCGCACAGAAAAAAGCACACCTGGCTTTTTTTGATGCAATGCAGCTATATCATGTAGACGATCTGCAGCGGTTATTTATTCATGCAGGTTTTGCTTCTATGCATGGCCCTGCAAAAGAACATTATGTTACCAACTACTCCTGGGACAGAACGCTCTGGGAAATGGCGCTTGTGGTGGATGCCAGGATAGAACGATCTTCGAAGCGCTATCCCAAAAGACTGAAACTGTTTCATGAAATATACATAGGGCATACACCTACACTGAACTATGATGTGGATATACCCATGAGCGCCTGTAATGTATGGAATGTAGATACAGGTGCCGGCTTCCTGGGCAAATTGTCTGCACTGGATGCCGATAACAAGCAGGTATGGCAGAGTGACCGGGTAACGGCCCTTTATCCCGGTGAAAAAGGCAGGAACTGAACCGGCTGATAATAAAGCATATCTTTCCCCCTAAATGAATAGAAGAAACCGATAACGCAATACAAACAAGATGAATACACTCAATCTGCTTACACCGTCCCGTTCAGACATAAGTTTTAAAACCATGCTATTCCCCGATGGCCAGCCGCATATTAAAATAGATGCAGTCGGCCTGGAACATATCAGCCGCACTGAACCCCTGCGTATACTTACCCGTATAGGCAGTGCCAACGACCTGCTGCTGGCATTGTTTATCAAAAACACATTGGACTATTTTGAGTTTGCGCATATCGAACTGCATATTTCATATTTGCTGGCTGCACGGATGGACAGGGTAATGCTGGAAGGCGAGCCATTTTCGCTGAAAGTGATTGCAGCTATGATCAACCAGGCAGGATTTAAAAAAATAAAAATATTCGATCCGCATTCAGAGGTATCCACTGCATTGATCGATCGCTCTTATGCGGTAACCAATCACTGGTTTGTAAAAGATGCACTGGGCCAGTATTTCAGCGATCATGCTGCTGCAGCCTATTGCCTGGTTTCGCCTGATGCGGGAGCACTGAAAAAAATACACAAGCTGGCGCAGTTTCTGCAAACCGATAATGTAGTGGAATGCATGAAAGAGCGGGATGTAAAAACAGGTGCACTGACCAATTTTAAAACAACCACTGATGATCTTTCGGGGAAGGTATGTTTTATTGTAGATGATATTTGCGATGGTGGCGGCACCTTTGCCGGAACGGCCAGGATGCTTAAAGAAAAAGGTGCAGCCCGAGTAAACCTGATTGTAAGCCATGGTATTTTCAGCAAAGGAACCGTTATCGATGCGGTGGATGAAATTTATACCACCGATTCGTACAGAACAGTTGAGCAGGTACAATACTTTTCTGTAGAGAAATACCTGCACTAAAGCACTGACAGATGCGTAGGGCAATGCATTGAATAAAAAAGGCAGGCAAAATCAGTCAGCCTTTTTATGGGATATAATTCCTCGATTACTGCCCGGAGCATTGGCCGGAAATACTTTTTTTTGACCGGCATTAGCTTGCTGCCCTTAATAAGGGTATTTGATCTGTACTTTTCTGCAAGTACCTGTTGCATTGGTAAACCGGTGAACAGTAGCATATAAAATTTAAACAGCTGGCTGTTACTGCTGCCAGGCGGATGGCTTTTCGCGGTTGCCTGGCCGCACGGCCGCGCTATTGGCGTAATAAACCCGGTATTTGAGCCAAATTCTTGTTTATACATTGATTTTTTCGGTACTTTGGAAAGAGAAAGCCCGGCTTTACTGTAAAAAGCCCAGGATTAACTGATTCCCGTCATTTCAATATATATGACATGTTCATATGATTAACGCCCCAGAACAATGTCCCTTATCTGATGAAGAACTGGCGCTTCGCCTGCAGGCGGGCGATAAAGATGCATTTGATGCGATTTACCAGCGTTATGCTTCCGCACTATACCATTCAGCCTATCACCTACTTCGCGATAAAACTGTTTGCGACGACCTGCTGCAGGACTTGTTCACCCATCTCTGGTTAAAACGGCAGGGGCTGCATATCAGTTCGCTCAGGGCTTACCTGTTCAGGTGTATGCGTAACCAGGTATTGATGCATGTACGCTCCCGCAAAATACATGCTCATACAGAACATCCCGAAATGTTCCAGCTGGCAGCAGAAACCGATCATTCACTGCTGGAAAAAGAGATCGAAAAAAAGCTGGATGCCAGCATGGTACAACTGCCGGATAAATGCCGTGAAATTTTTTATTTGAGCCGCAAAGCGCAGCTTTCTAATAATGAAATAGCCAATCTGCTGCAGATCTCTCCCAAAACAGTAGAAAACCAGTTGACCATTGCCCTGAAACGTATCAGGCCACAAATGGGTGAGCTGTTGCTGGCGATTTTCCTGTTTATTTTCCGCCGCTAAGAAAAAATCAATAAAAACCTTTCTCCCTTTTGGGGGATGATCTATTTTTTTGCATCCTCATTATATGCCGTCTATGCGCAGGATACATTACCTGAGACAGCGCTTGCGTTCGTTGCTTCCCCAAAAAAGGAAAGCAGCATCCTACATAAAGGAATACTATAAGCGGCTGGAAAACGGAGAAGACAACGCTATAACCCGCCAATGGCAGGAGGCGCCATTCGACGACCGGCAATTGTATGCCCGTATTGAAACCGCCATTGGAAGAAAAGAAAAATTGCGGCATATGTACCGGGGCTGGAAGATGGCTGCTGTTTTTATAGCCGTTGTACTGGGCTTATCTGGCTTGTATTACTGGCAGCGGGCAACCATTGAAGGATGGGTTAATCCTGCAAAGCTGGTGCAGAAAGAAACACCTGCCGGACAAATGATGATGATAACCCTGGCAGATGGCAGCAGGATATGGCTGAACGGGGCAAGCCGTTTAAACTACCCCGATCAGTTTAAAGGACAAACCAGGGAAGTGGAGCTGAGCGGTGAAGCCTATTTTGAAATAGCGGCTGATGCGGTACACCCTTTTGTTGTACACACCGCTGCACTTAGAACACAGGTGCTGGGCACCAGCTTTAATATAAAAGCTTACCCCGGCAATACCCGTACGCAGGTGACCGTGCTCTCCGGCAGTGTAAGTGTGGCGGCAGTAAAAAATAAAGCACAAAAGCAGGTGCTTACAGCCAACCAGAGAATAATATATAGCAGTGATGATGGGCAACTGTCTGGCGTGTTGGCCTGTACAGCTGCTAATGCGGTGGCATGGAAAGAACACCGGCTTGTTTGTGAACAGATGCGGTTGGATGAAGTACTGAATGATGTAAACCGGCTGTTCAATGTAGAAGTGCAAGCCGATAGTGTTATGCAGGCCTGTATTATCTCTGCCGATTTTTCAAACGAAACGCTTGATGCGATACTGGCCGTGCTGGCCGAATTAACCGGCAGCAAGGTGATAAAGCAGGGAAATCATTACCGTTTAACAGGAAAAGGCTGCCCCTCTGGGGGGAAGGGTGGCTTGTACTGATTAGCGGTAACCCCAGCCCTTTTAAAACCCAAAGTGATAGCCGGATCGGATAACACTGGTTCGGCTGTTCTTTGCTTTTCCCTGGTTGGTAAATCGCCTGGTTTTTATTCCGTATTTCCAACTGGCCGTTGCTATACCGATAAACTAACCTAAAAAATCTGAATAACTGCTATGCTGAACCCGGTCACTGACTGCTTGGGAAGATATAGCCGTGCCACTGCAACAAAACTGTTGCTGCTGGCACTGCTTTGTTTTTGCAGCAACCAATTGTTTGCCCAGCAACTGCTGGAAACACCTGTTTCTATCAACCTGCAACAGGTGCCCCTGGAAGAGGCCCTGAATAAGATCAGCAGGCAATCGGGTGTAAAGATCGCCTATGTACAGAATATGGTGGCACATGCCAAACCTGTTAACTACCGCTGCAGGGATGAAAAGCTATCCCGCGTGCTTGAACAGGTATTACATCCCAGCAGGCTCTCTTATACGCTGGTGGGTAATATTGTTGTAGTAAAAGAAAGTATTATACAAGGGCCTCCCTCTGCGCCGGCAGATAGTGCAGCGGCTCGCCGGTATACTGTAAAAGGAACCGTGACAGACCTGAAAGGCACACCGGTAGATGGTGCAAGCGTGTTACTGCAGGGCAGGGCAGGCGGCACTGTCACCAATGCCGCGGGTATTTTTGAGCTGCCCGGTATAACTGAAAACGATGTGCTGGAGATCAGTTATACCGGCTTTGCAACACAAACGGTAATGCCGGCCGGCGCCAAACGCTTACTGGTTAAACTGGAAGAGCAGGCTGCGAGCCTGACTGATGTAGTAGTGGTGGGTTATGGCACGCAAAAAAAAACGAATATCACCGGTGCGGTGAGCGTGCTACAGGGACAGGCGCTTACCATGCGGCCGGTAGGACAGGCATCGGCAGCATTAGAGGGGCTGGCAGCAGGTGTTACGGTAACACAGCGTTCCGGTGCACCGGGCGGTGATGGCGGTTCGATACGCATCAGGGGTGTGGGCACATTCAGTTCAGCCGGTGCAGACCCCTATGTTGTGGTGGATGGTGTGGATGGTTCGCTCAACAGTATAGATCCTAATCTGATTGAATCGATCACTATTCTGAAAGATGCCGCATCGGCTTCTATTTATGGTTCACGCGGCGCCAACGGGGTTATCCTGGTTACTACCAAGCGCGGCAAAGCCAGCAGCCTCACGGTAGGTTATAGCGGGTATGCTGGCTGGCAAAAAGCTACCAATCTGCCAAAGGTGGTTAATGCGCTCGACCATATGTTGCTGACCAACGAGGCAAATACCAATGTGGGAAACGCTGCGCCTTATTCCGATGCACTCATTCAAAAATACCGGGCACAGGGTAATGGCAGCACTGATTCATTGCCCAATACCGACTGGCAGAAAGCTACACTAAAAGGTTCTGGCTTTCAGCAAAGTCATTTTGTAACTGTCAACGGCGGCAATGAAAAAATACGCACGCTGGCTTCGCTGGGATATTTTGACCAGCAGGGGCTGATTCCCAATTCTTCTTTTAAACGCTTCACGATCCGCAACAATACGGATATTGTTTTTTCATCCAAACTCCATCTCCGTCTCGATCTGCAGTTTGTTAACCAGATTGGTACTGACCCATCAGTAAGTGCAGGTACTATTTTTCACTGGATGGATAACCTGCCTGCCAACCAGCTGGCCTTTAATTCCAATGGCACTTATGGCACCGGGTGGAACGGCCTCAACCCTGTGGCTGCATCCCGCTCAGGCGGAACATATACGCTGAAAACACCTTTCGGCAGTATCAATGCAACCTTGAACTATCACCCGGTGAGCTGGTTGAACGCAGAGCTGACGGTAGCGCCCAAATATGCAGAAACCATTTTTAAAAATTTCACCCGCGCGGTGCAAACATATTATCGCGGCGGACAGCCGGCTTATTTGTCGCCGGCAAAAAGTGCACTGGTACAGTCCAGTGCACAGTCGAGGTACAATTACCTGAGAGGTACTGTTACACTCAACAAAACACTAAAGCAGCATGATCTTAAGCTGATGTTGGGGGCTGAGCAGCAGGATTACCGCAAAGACAGTATCTATGCTGCACGCGATACTTATGCGCTGCCTGATTATCCTGTGCTGAATGCCGGCTCTTCATTCAGTCAAACCAATGCCGGCTCGGGTGAAGAAACGGCGATCCGTTCTTTTTTTGGCAGGTTCAACTATGCATTGAAGAATAAATACCTGCTGGAGCTGGATGCACGTTATGATGGTTCTTCACGTTTTCGCCCCAACCACCGGTGGGGGTTTTTCCCTTCTGTATCAGCCGGCTGGCGTATATCGCAGGAAGCATTTATGCAAAGCCTGAAACCGGTGGTGAACGATTTGAAACTGCGTGCTTCCTGGGGACAGCTGGGTAACCAGAATATTATTTCAAGCTACCCCTCTGTTGCTTCTCTCAGCTATGGCTCGTATGTGCTGGGTGGCCAGATTGTAAACACCGCAGCCATTAATTCGCTTGCCAACAGCAATATCACCTGGGAAAAAACAGAAACAGGCGATATCGGACTGGATATGCTTTTATTCGGTCACCTGTCTGTTACGGCCGATTATTACTATCGCAAAACAACAGATATACTGCTTAACCTGAATGTACCACTTATTATCGGTCTGGGCGCACCCACGCAGAATGCAGGCCGTGCAGACAACAAGGGCTGGGAGCTCTCCATTGGTTATAAAGGGCGCTCGGGCGATTTTTTTTATGATATCAGCGCCAATCTTTCTGATGTGATTAACAAGGTGGTGGATATGCGCGGCATTTTACAAAGCAATATTACCATCAATAGGGAAGGTTATCCCATAGGCTCTATCTACGGTTACCAGGCTGAAGGGTATTTCCGCGATGCGGATGATGTTGCCAAACATGCCAGGCAGTTTGGACAGGTGGCTGCAGGCGATATCAAATACAAAGACCAGAATGGTGATGGTATTATCAATGAATCTGACAAGCGGATACTGGGCAGCACCATTCCCAGGTACACGTATGGCGCAACTTTGCATGGCGCCTATAAAGGGTTCGACCTAAGCGTATTGCTCCAGGGCGTGGGCAAGGCAGATGGCTTGTTATACGGCGGCGCTGTAATGCCTTTTTATGTGGAAGATATCGGCGGTACACTGCTCGAAATAAACAAAGACCGGTGGACACCCCAGCATACCAATGCCAGCTTCCCCAGGTTGGCCTGGGGCGGGTCTAATAACCAGCAGGTCTCCGATTTCTGGATGCGTGATGCTTCTTATTTGCGCATAAAGAATATACAGCTGGGCTATACGCTTCCGGCAGTACTTACTGCAAGAATAGGTATTAAAAGCCTGCAGGTATATGCCAATCTATCTAATGCGTTCACCTTTGACCGCTTCTGGAAAGGATACGATGTTGAATCTCCGGTAGGCAGAGGCAATGTTTATCCCCAGGTAAAAGTGTACAACTTTGGTATAAATGCTAATTTTTAAATCTTATCCAGATGCGTTTTCGTTTAAAATACCTTCTTTTTTTCTTTCTGCCTGCTGTATTGGTTCAGGGCTGCAGTAAGGATTACCTGAACCGGGATCCACTATCCGGTCCTACCAATGAAAATTATTTTACAACAGCTGATGAGCTGATGCCTGCCATCAATAGTGCTTATGCTGCTATCAACTATATGCCGGTGGATAATATGCCATTAACGATGCTGCTCGATTGTGCCAGTGATATAGGCTGGAACCGTAACAACGATGATCTGCAAAAGATAGGCATGGGTAGCCAGGATGCCAATAATGGCTTCTCCTTATTTGTGTGGACACTCTCGTACCAGGAGATCACCAAATGCAATTTTATTATCGATAATATGTACAAGCTGAAGGATAAAATAACAGATGCTGTATACAACAGGAGTGTGGCAGAGGCGCGTTTTCTGCGGGCCTATACCTATCAGCAGCTGCTGTTCCTTTTTGGTGATGTGCCATTGGTTACACATGTGCTTCAACTTGACCAGGCACAGGTTCCGCGTACCAATAAAAACGAGGTGCTAAATTTTGTGCTCAGCGAACTGGACCAGGCAGCGCAGGCGCTGCCACTTACTTTAACCGCTACAGAAACAGGCCGTGCAACAAAAGGTGCCGCACTGGCTATTAAAGCAAGGGCTGCTTTGTTCAACGGCCGGTGGGATGCTGCAGCCCAGGCGGCCAAAGCAGTGATGGATTTAAATGTATATGCACTGCACAACAGCTTTCCTGAACTGTTTACTTATGCCGGTACTTCTTCAAAAGAAATTATTCTTGCATTGCAGTACCTCAAAACATCCAATGTACGGGTGCATAGTGTGCCCTATGCTTTCTTGTCAAGAAATGCACAAGGGGCTTCTAATAAAGTGCCTTCACAGTCGCTGGTAGATGCATTTGAATGTACTGATGGCCTTACTGTTGACCAGTCCCATTTATACAACCCGCAAAAGCCTTATGATAACAGGGATCCGCGTCTTGGTTATACGGTAGCCCTGCCCGGTTCCATCTTTTTTAATTACCAGTTTGAAACCAATAAAGACAGCACTAAATGCTGGAACTATAATGCTGCCACACCTGTACGGATAGACAATCAGGATGCTATCAATACTTACGCCAGCTTTACAGGTTATTGCTGGCGCAAATATGTTGATCTGCAGGATCAGGCAGATCCGAAAAACTCGGCGCTGAATATTACGCTGATACGGTATGCAGAAGTATTACTCACCTATGCTGAAGCAAAAATAGAAGCCGGCCAGATAGACCAGTCTGTTTATGATGCCATCAATGCGGTAAGAAAACGCGCTACTGTAAATATGCCTCCTGTTACAACAGGATTAACACAGGAAGCCCTGCGCTCAGTTGTACGGAGAGAAAGGTTATATGAGCTGGCCGGTGAAGGTCTCCGCTTTTTTGATATCCGCCGCTGGAAAATTGCCGAGCGCGCTATGGCCGGCCCGCTTTACGGCAGGATACCCAGGGGACTGCTGGCCAAAGCCCCGGTTATCGATGTCAATGGTGTGGCAGATTATAGTGCTGTACCCAACCGCTCCTCTATGCGGGTTGTAGAAACAAGGAACTTTAATCCTGCTCGTGACTATCTCTGGCCCATCCCCGCTATAGAGATCAATACAGATAACAGGTTGGTGCAGAATCCGAATTATTAGTTGAGAGGTTGAGTGGTTGATTAGTTGATTGGTTGAGAGGTTGGATAGGTCATGATGTGATGTAGTTGGGGAGACTTTTCTTCCCGGGAAAGCATTGCGATGTATTGTTTGTTCCTTTTGAAAAAGGGGGAATACTGTATTATATTATATATGTACAAACGAACCCTGCATAAAAAAACGCGCGATTCACGGAAACACACTCCACATAAAAACGCGCGATTCACCATTAGCGCCTCGCGAAAATATGCCGTAAGTATTATACTCCACCGCACATACACAAACAAACCCCACATAAAAAAACTAGCGATTCACCACTAGCGACTAGCGAAAACATACCATAAGTATTATACTACATCGCACATACACAAACACACCCCACATAAAAAACTACCGGTTCCCCACTAGCGACTTGCGAAAATATGCCGTAAATATTATACTACACGCACATACACAAGCAAACACCACATAAAAAAACTACCGGTTCACGGAAACACACCCTACATACACAAACAAACGTATTTTTATAGCATTAACTTAACATTATGCGCATTGCTTTTCACCGGTTTGTTCTGTATGCATTTTGCTGCACGGCAGTTGTATTGGGTGCCGGCTGTGGGTCAGGACAGAAAACAATTGCTACCCAAACAATAATTCCGCAGGATAGCCTGTTATCCTGCATTAAAGAGCTAACACAGGTGCTTGCTGCAGATGGAGGGGAAGAGCGCCTGCGGCAGGTATTTGAAAGCAGGGCATCGCGCTATAAAATACTGCTGAACAAGCCTGCTGATACCAGCGGGCATGACAAGGAAATGTTGCAGGTGTATACAAGCACCATTCATATTGACAGTACAGCCAAGGCCTATAAAGTAGAGCTGTTATCCCTGCCGGCGCCGCTGGATAGCAGCCTGAGTTTGGCAGTACTGAAACAATGGTTCGGCCCCTGGAAACTGGATATGTGGAACAGTATTTTTCCTGCACCAAAGGAATACAATCCTCCCGTGGTATTTGAATCGATCCATATGCCTGGTCAAAAAAACAACGTACGCATATCTGTGTTGACCGACCCTCCAGCTGATACATTGCATGGCCATATTTCATCCATCTCTGTTCTTGGCTCAAAGGAGCAGTAAGTTAATACCGGCTGCTTGGGGGCCTTCTTAAAAAATAGCAATGAATGGCAGCCAGGAGTAATAACATATTAAAGATGCGGCGCAATAAGACTATATAATTGGTGTAGCTATGCAACAGACCTGTTATCTATTGCTGGTAATTGCAGCAGGTATATTTGCCAGTGTACGCATGCATAAATTAACGCTGGCCGCGGCATTGACAGGCGGGGCGATCGCACTGGCTGTATTCGCCGGTGCGGGCTTCACCGGTATTGCTGAAATGGCTTTGTTTTTTATACTGGGTACTGCAGCTACATCGTGGAAGGCTACGGTAAAAGAGCAACTGGGTGCAGCTGAAAAAAACAAAGGAAGGCGAACAGCAGGCCAGGTAATAGCCAATGCAGGTGTGGCTGGTATAACAGGCTGTTTGGCCTGGTTATTCCCGGGCCACCAGGAATTGTTCCGGCTGATGATGGCCGCCAGCCTGGCATCTGCAACTGCAGATACCCTTTCTTCTGAGCTGGGAATGGTATATGGCCGCCGCTTTTACAATATACTTACCCTGCGCCGCGACAGCAAAGGATTAAACGGAGTGATCAGCGCAGAAGGTACTTTACTGGGCATAGCCGGTGCAATTATCATCGGGCTATGCTATGTAATTGGTGTTGACTGGAACACCGGATTTATCTGGATTGTAATTGCCGGAACAGCAGGCAATATAACCGACTCTTTACTGGGCGCCAGCCTGGAAAGACGGCAGTACCTCGGTAATAACGCCGTGAATTTCCTGAATACAGCCATAGCAGCGATAGTTGCATGGTTACTCGCCTGGCTGGTATAGATCAAGGGGTATTATTCTTTTCGGAGCTATTCAAACATAAAGGGATAGCCGCATGCTATTAACCCCGGTTGCGGATAATCAGTGTATTTATAGCCGCAAGCCATGAGGTTCCAGCTATGCGGTGGGAATGGGCGTTAAATAGAATAAATTGTTTTGCCCGGCCATCCTGAAATGGCATCTTTCTTTCTGCGTTTTCTGCGTATTCCGCGAGATAAATTCCTTGCCGCCCAGCGCTATCAGCTTGCCGCTTTAACCTGGTATAACTGGCATCCTGAATTAAAAAGCCTTCCATTGTTTACAACGGAAGGCTTTTTAAATAGCAGTGCATAAAAAGCAAAGACAGCAAGTAGTTGTTGTTAATATTTTGCCGGCTGGCCTGGTTTGGGTAATGCTTCCCGGATAAACTTGCGCAGGTTATCCGTTGCAGAAGAAAGATCTTCTTTGCGCAGGTACATCATATGCCCGCTTTTATATCCTTCCCATTGCAGCCTGTCTTTCAGTCTTCCGCTGGGATCCAGCTGCCACAGGCTGTACTTGGCGTTGAAATAATCACAGGCGCCATCGTAGTAGCCCGACTGGATCAACAGGTGCAGGTAAGGGTTCTCTGCAATAGCCTGTCTTAAATTTTCACCGGTCTGGTTATTTTTATTATCCCAGGGCCATACTGGTCCGAACATGTTGTATTTAAGATCGGTTTTGTAGTTCAGCTCTTCGCGCAGGTAGATATTTATAGCTGGTGTAAATGCATGCAGCCAGGTAGTGAGCTCAGCATTATAATCGGGACTATCGCCGCCGTCCTGGCGGTCTATCCCTTTGTAACGGGAATCCAGCCGGCCAACAGTATAACCTTTATCGCGCAGCAACTCTTTCCAGAATAAAGAGGTGGAAACATCGAGGTTGTTTTCCAGCACTACTTTTTCAGAAAGGCCGCTGTACCGGGCAACTTTGGCTGCAATGGCTTTTTTCTGTGCATCTTCCAGGAAGCCGCCTTTTGACATGGCAGGTATCAGCTGGTTGATGGTAAAATCTTCTACCTCTGGCAAAATACTGGTCAGTTCTTTTTGCTGCAGTTCAGGTGCCAGCATTTTGTGGTACCAGGCTGTTGCGGCAAAATAAGGAAGTTTCAGCGCGGCTTTTACAGGCCCGCTGCGCTCAATGCCCAGGTCGGTAGGGGATACCAGTACCACACCGTTCAGGTACATCCATTGTGCATTCTGCAGTTCCAGTGCCAGGCCGGATACGCGGGTGGTACCATAACTTTCACCGATAAGGAATTTAGGAGAGGCCCACCTGTTTTTACGGGTTACAAATGTATTGATCCACTCAGCCAGGTATTTCACATCTGCATTAACACCAAAGAATTTTGCAGCCTGTGTTTCTTTGTTCATCGCGCGGGAATAACCGGTATTAACAGGATCTACATACACAATATCTGCCACATCGAGGATAGAGCTATTGTTTTCACGTATGCCATAAGGCTGAACAGGATATCCTTCATCGTCAATATTCAGCAAGCGGGGGCCGGTATAGCCGATCTCCATCCATACCGAAGGAGTGCCGGGACCACCATTAAAGGAAATCACCAGCGGTCTTGTGGCTTTGTCTTTCACATCATCCCTTTCATAGTACGTGTAAAACACACCGGCTGCAGGGCGACCGTCTTCATCCCATACCGGCATACAACCAGCGGTGGCGGTGTAGGGAATACGTTGTCCTTTTATGGTCACCTCATGTTTGGTCACCACAGCTGAATCAACATTCAGTATACGGCTGCGTGAAGGGGGCAGTTCATTTTTAGGGCCGGCTTCTTTGCTTTGCGCCTTTACACTGCCGATAAGGGAACTTAATAGGGTAAGCGACAGTAATAGTCTTTTCATCATCAAGTTTTTTAGTGGAAGTGGTGGTAAATATACAGTAACACGCAAAGAAAAATGTTTAATATATTATCCATATTGCTTACGATTTTGCCAAATCAGGTTTTGCATAACAGCGCTGCACTACTGATACGTTTCCGGTAATAGCAGTTTGCGTACTTTTACCGGATTAACGAGAATGTTTATGTTGAGATCATTTTATTGCAGCGCAGCAATGCTGCTATTGGCCACAGGCCTGCGGGCGCAGGATTTGTATATGCCCCGTAACATTAAGCAGGCATACCAGAAAAGTACCAGGGCCATGAATGGAGCACCCGGCAGTGAGTACTGGCAGAACAGCGCCCGGTACAATATTGATATTACGGCTAATCCCCCGGGCAGAACAGTATCTGGTACAGAAACCATCGTATACAGGAACAGCAGCCCGGATACACTGAAATCGATTGTGCTCAGGCTTATCTGTAACCTGCATAAATACCAGGCCCCGCGTGCGGGTTATGTTGACAAGGATTTTCTTACACCCGGCGTTACTGTTGATTCGCTGGTGATAAATGGTACACTGTATAATTTTGATAACAATGTAGGTACAGTGGCCAATGTGCGGTTGAAACAGGCTTTGCAACCCAAAGATTCAATGCAGCTGCGCGTGGTATGGCATTATGATGTATCTGTACAAAGCGGCCGGGAAGGAGCGATAGACAGCACCACTTTTTACCTGGCCTATTTTTATCCACGCATATCTGTATATGATGATTACAATGGCTGGGACAGGCTAGAACATACTGACCGCGCCGAATTTTACAGCGACTTCAATGACTATACAGTATCTGTAAAAGTACCGAAGAACTATGTGGTATGGGGTACCGGCAACCTGGTTAATGCAAAGGATGTGTTACAGCCGGTATTCGCACAGCGCCTGGAAAAATCGTATACCTCCGATGAAATAATACATATTGCCACCAGGGAAGATATGCAGCAGCAAAAAGTAACCCGCCAGAACGACTGGAATACCTGGCGCTGGACAGCATCGCATATTGCTGATATGACAATGGGCCTGAGCAACCACTATGTATGGGATGCTTCCAGTGTAATAGTAGACAGCACTACCAAACGCAGGGCCAGCGTGCAGGCGGCTTATAATGATACATCACTGGATTTTCATCACTCCGTTGAATTTGGCCGTTATGCATTGAACTGGTTTTCGCACCAATGGCCCGGGGTAGCTTATCCTTTCCCGAAAATGACCGCATTCCAGGGCTATGCCGATATGGAATACCCCATGATGGTCAATGATGCATCCACTGGCAATGACCTGGATTTTGCACAGCTGGTGCAGGATCATGAAATAGCCCATACTTATTTTCCTTTTTATATGGGCATCAATGAAACCCGTTATGCATTTATGGATGAGGGCTGGGCTACTACTTTTGAATACCTGATCGGTATTGCCGAAAAAGGTAAAAAGCAGGCAGATGCGTTTTACAAAAAATTCCGCGTGAACAGGTATGTCCATGACCCGTCAGCAGAGGAAGATCAGCCGATCATCTCTATGTCTACGCAAGTGAGCGGTATGGGCTATGGCAGTAACTCTTATGGCAAAGCTTCTTTATCTTACCTGGCACTGAAAGACCTGCTGGGCGATGCATTGTTTAAAAAATGCTTGCATACCTACATGAGCCGCTGGAATGGCAAACACCCCATTCCCTGGGATTTTTTCCATTCGTTCAATGATGCTTCCGCACAAAACCTTAACTGGTTTTGGAACAACTGGTTTTTCAGCAACAATTATATCGATCTGGCTGTAGGTCATGTACAACAGGAGGGTAATACTGCTACAGTAACAGTGCTGAATAATGGCGGGTTCGCCATACCCTTCGATGTGATCGTCACATTTGAAGATGGCTCTGTAAGCACGCTTCACCAAACACCAGCTATCTGGAAGGCCGATCAAAGAGAGGCCACTGTACAGCTGCCCGCAGCTAAAAAACCGGTTTCTATACAACTGGATGGCGGCCTGTTTATGGATGCTACCGAATCAAACAATATATGGAAAGCCCGTTAGGGATACGCTATTTTATCGCGCCGGCAAAACATTGTTCTGCCGGCGCGATCTTATGTAAGATAATTGTGTTCATCATATCCTGCCGGTAACGGCAGTATCCGGTTGTATATGTACAGCGATCTTTTACAGTTGCAGCGTTTTGAATGGCCTGAAGGACAGGTGGAACTGTTCGTGCCCGATATTGCAAAACTGCGCGAAGCCTATTACCGGCAGCGGCAGTTAATGCCGGGTACACCTTTTCCCTACTGGGCGCAGCTATGGCCCGCTGCACTGGCCATGACAGGTTTTTTGCAGCAGCATCCTTATTTCATCCTGGGTAAAAAAGTGCTGGAACTGGCTGCCGGTTTGGGTTTGCCATCAATGGTGGCCGCGCATTATGCACATACGGTGTGCTGCAGTGACCACCAGCCTGAGGCTGTTGCCGTGATGCAGCAATCGGCCGGGCATAACCGGTTAAGCAATATCAGCTGCCGTGTGCTGGACTGGAATAACCTGCCAGCCGGTCTTGTGGCCGATGTATTATTGCTGAGCGATATCAATTACGAGCCCGAAACCTTTGAACAGTTGTACAGCGTATTGCAACGGTTTATTATGCAGGGCACAATGGTGCTGCTTAGCACCCCGCAGCGCCTGATGGCCAAACCTTTCATCGAACGGCTGCTGCCCTGGTGCAAGCAACAGGAGGAAATGGTTGTTAACCATGCACTACAGCCCGTTGCGATAAGCCTGCTGGTACTGTCAAAATTTGAAACGGCGAACATACACCCGTTGTGAAACCCTTCTTCCCCTGGAAGTTCGTGATAAGTGCTGCTTAGAAGGTTTCACCGAGGTTGAGGTATATCTGCGAAAAGCCCTTGCTGAAACCATAATCCACCGCAATATTGGTATTGGAATGTTTGTTGAATTTAATACGAAGCCCGCCGCCCGCAGCAGGATGCAGGTACGCATACCTGTGGTTATCCGGCTCTGTTACTGAATTGATATTGGCAAAGACCACGAAGCCAAAAAGACCATTCGCGGTGATATCTTTCCTGTATTCTGCTTCCAGGTATACCAGTCCCTTACCCCTGTAACGGTTCTGGTCAATGCCGCGGCCCGAACGCTGATAAGGTTCCCAGCCAATGCTGGGCAAGTCAAGATAAGGCACATTGCTGTTCAGCGCCGACCAGTAATAACCCCATAAAGCCAGTACATTTTGCCCATGCCTGCTGAAGGGAATATATTTACGTGCATCCAGGTACAGCGATTGCCAGGTTGTATTGCTGCCAAGAAAAACAGGGTTCACCCTGTAAACGATATTGGCATATATACCCGGCAATGGGTTGAAAAAATTGGTGCGCGAATCGTACAGCAGGTTAAATGTAATACCTGATGAAAAAGAATGCTGTCCTGGTTTTGTGCCGTAGGGATATCCTGTAAATTTATCCAGCCCCAGCGTATCATCGATGGTTTTGATGTTGATATGATAATCCAGGTTATATCCTATACCTGCAAATAAGTACGACTTGATGCGCCGCAGTGCGGTATGATAAAACCTGAAATAATTGTAGTCCACCAGTTTTTTATTGTCTTCATCATTGCCCCCACCCAGGCCCCAGGTATACTGTGGGTATACCAGGTAACGCGTATCGCCCTGAAGGTTCCATTTGTTATTGTTTAACCAGATATTCGACTTAACAGGCAGTCCAAACCGGCCGTTAAAATTAAAATAAGGGGCAAAGCTTACACCGGATAAATAAGTGCTTCGCCGGTCTCCCATATAAAACGCTGCAGTGGTTGATGTAACCAGTGCGCGGCCACCACCCGGAACATTGGAAGAAATAGGCAGCAACGAATAATACACTTTTCTTTCTCCTTTTGCCGGCAGTTTGTTTGGCCTGATATGAAATACTGATTTGGCCACATCTATCAGGTCCCTTGCAGGCACCGTGTCGTTCGACTGATTAGGCTGCTGCGCGAGGGAGCAGGCAGGCACAGCACAGAATATCCATAGTTGTATTTTTTTAATAACGGTTTGTAAGCGCATCGGCAAAACAGGTATTTTTCTTTCAACGCAAAACCAATATTGTGCTAGTTCACCGCCATCAGCCGGCTATCTGCTGTATAAGCGCTGTTTGCCTTGGCAAAAAGGATGTTTTAACAGAAAAATACATATAAGCGAAATGAATGCCGGGCAATGCTACATGTGCAAATAGGGGAATACCTGCCTCAAAAAGCAGCCGGATATCCCGGTTTGTTTCTACTGAACCTTTTTTACCGGTATTTGTAATGCTATGCGGAACAAGCACAGGTGCTGATTATTTCACCGGCATACCATTCTTTCCCCCGGGAAAAAACTTATTTAAAACAGGCATATGCAAAAAGCAATACTTCACATACTGGAAGGAAGAGATAAAAAGATCACAGAAGAAGAAACCATAAAGCAACCCCTGCCCCATAAAGATTTCAGGTTTGCCAACCCATTTATTGTACTGCACCATATGCCGCCGGAAACCATCAGCCCCGGGCAACAGCTGCGCATACATCCGCATCCCCACCGGGGTTTTGCGCCGGTAACATTTATGCTGCAGGGCCAGGGATACCATAAAGACAATGCAGGCCACGATGAAATGGTGAATGCAGGTGATGTGCAATGGATGTTCGCGGGTAAGGGCATTCTGCATAGCGAAGGCCCCAGCCCTCAGCTATTGAAGAGCGGCGGTGTTCAGGAATTTATTCAGCTCTGGATTAATGTGCCTGCCAAATATAAATGGGATGCACCTTCTTACCAGGCCGTTACCCGCGCACAGCAACCACAGGTGCTTCGGCAGGAAGGAGTACATCTACGGCTGGCCAGCGGTACCTATGATGGCGAAACAGGGCCGCTGAAAACATATACACCCATTATCAGTATTGTAGGGGAATTGCAAAAAGGTAAAACAGTTTCTTTCGCAGTAACACCGGGTTACTGGACGCTGCTGTACCTGGTGAAAGGCCGTATTACCGTGAACGGTACAACGGTGAACCCTTTTCACCTGGTGGTTTTTGAAAAAGAGAAGGAGACTATTACGGTACAGGCTGATGAAGAAGCGCAATTGCTGTTGCTTTCTGCCGAACCGATAGATGAACCTGTTGCTGCAAAAGGTAATTTTGTAATGAACACTCCGGAAGAAATAGAACAGGCGATGGCTGATTATGAAAAAGGATTGTTCGGCGAACTGGTTGGCTGATCTATCCGGGAATAAACCAATACTTCGCTGTTTGATCATCATACCAACTTAAAACAACAACCATGCACGACATATATAAAAACCTTGAACTGGTTAACAATACAACCGCGAAACAATTTGAATTGAATGTTGATGGCGGTATGGCTATTATCGAATACAAACAAACCGCTACCAAAATATTCCTGCTGCATACCGAAGTGCCTCCGCAGCTGGAAGGCAAAGGCGTTGGCACCGCGATCATCGAAAAAACACTGGAATACATTGAAGCGCATCATTTAAAACTGGTGCCGCTTTGCCCTTTTGTACTGGCCTACCTCAAACGCCACCCTGAATGGAGAAGGCTGGAAGATGAAAAAGCAACAGATGCCTGATACCCAATATGTATTAACCGGCTACCGGCAGTGCGAAGGCCGGCAATGATAATGGGTGCTGCTTTAATTTGCCTGTCGCTAATTTTTTTAGTAAATTGAGCTCCTTTTTTTACAGTGGGCCATTATACTATGCAATACATTGCTGATCTACATATTCATTCTCATTATGCGCAGGCTACCAGTCCTAACCTTACATTGGAATCTTTGTACCAGTGGGCGGCTGTTAAAGGCATCCGTGTATTGGGTACCGGCGATTTCACGCATCCTGCCTGGCTGGCAGAGCTGAAAGAAAAGCTGGAGCCTGATGGCTCCGGATTCTTCCGCCTGAAGCAGCCACCCGCTGCACCAGCCATGCCGGGTATAAACCCCGCAGCAAATGAGCTGCGTTTTTGTCTCTCCACCGAAATCAGCTCGGTGTATCCCTACAATGGAAAAATGCGGAAAAACCATAATCTTGTTTATGCGCCCGATTTTGAAACGGTGGAGCGTATTAACAGGGCGCTTTCCAAATTCGGCGATCTAGCTGCTGATGGCAGGCCTACTGTTCAGCTCAGCGCCCGTGATGTGCTGGAAATTGTGCTGCAGGCTTCTGACAGGGCCTACCTGGTGCCTGCACATGTATGGACGCCCTGGTTTTCAACGCTTGGCTCAAAAGGTGGTTATGACAGTGTGGATGACTGTTTCAGGGATCTTACACCCGCTATTTTTGCACTGGAAACCGGCCTGTCATCCGACCCGCCGATGAACCGGAAATGGAGCAGCCTGGACCGGTTTGCACTGATGTCGAATTCCGATGCCCATTCTCCCGCCAAGCTGGGCAGAGAAGCCAACCTGTTCAATACCGGTTTAAGTTATGATGCCTTGTTCCAGGCAGTAAAAACCGGTGAAGGGTTCTCCGGCACATATGAATTTTTTCCGGAGGAAGGAAAATACTTTCTCGATGGGCATCGCAAATGCGGCATATCCTTGCAGCCACAACAAACGATCGGTTACAGGAATATCTGTCCGCAGTGCGGGCGGCCGCTTACCATCGGTGTTTTGAACCGTGTGGAAAACCTTACAGATCGGCCGCAGCCAGTTGCACCTGCAACAGAAGCCGGCTTCCGTTATATTGTACCTTTGCCTGAAATACTGGCAGAGATAAACGGCGTTTCAGTAGAAAGCAAAAAGCAACAGAAGGCTTTTGTTGAAGCCATCTCTGCATTTGGCAATGAGTTCAGTCTGTTGAATGATGCACCGGTAGAAAGTATCCATCGTTATCATCCTGCATTGGGTGAGGCTATCCGGCGCATACGCAATCATGAAGTCATACGCATACCGGGGTACGATGGTGTGTATGGTAGTATCCGTCTTTTTAAAGAGGGAGAGCTGAAACAGTTCAATACACCGCAGCTACGTATTTTTTAATATGCGCACAGCATACATTTCACCAGGCACAATACTGCGGATACTATTATGCGAAATTGTTTTACACAATCCCCTTCCGCCTGTAATACCGGTATACGATCAGTGATATAGGCAGGCCGATCATCAACATCAGTATCAGCGCGCCCTTGATCACAGACACTGCCTGTAAAGGCGCTCTTTGTACTTGTGTAAGCGGTAATACACCCAGGTTCATAATGATCCATACAACAATGCCATAGCAAAGCCCTGCCACTACCTTATGGCGGGCAAAAGACCGGATATAAGGAAACAGGAGAAAATAAACGATGGTAAAAGTCAGCGCGATACAGTAATGAAAACATACACCCAGCAGGGCAGAAGCAGTTCCGCCAGCAAAAGCCTGTTTGCCTTGTACGGCACTCGCAATAAACTGGTAAAGCTGTGCAACGGTTATTTTACCAAAAACAGGACCATAAACGATAGCGGCAGTCAAGCCGTCAAGCGTGCCGGCAATAAGCCAGGCCAACAGGATGGTTTTAACAGCAGAGGGTTGGTTATTCATGACAATAATCTGGTTGAAAGCAGTTAGCAAAATCACTGGCCGGGCAATCATCTCTATAAATGTAAACCAGTTGGTTATAAAATGCAAATATGATGCAGGATAGAACTAAGTACCTGTTCATCTGCATGAACCTGTATTTTTGCAGTGATAAATTGCAGGAGAAACTACCACACATGAAAGACATACTGGGACAGGCTTTGCTCGATTATTATCATGGCGCCGCAGGAAGGCTTTGGATACACAACCGGTACGGGCCCAAAGAAGCGATGCCTGTAAAAACCTATTTCAGGCCACCGGAAGTATTTACCGGCCTGGAACGTATGGCACTGCAATGTTGCAGGGGAAAAATTCTCGATATCGGTGCTGCGGCCGGCAGTCATGCACTCTGGCTGCAACAGAATGGTAAGCAGATCACCACACTCGACAGTTCGCCGGGAGCCGTTGAGGTAATGCGGTTGCGTGGCATTGAACATGTACTGCAGCAGGATATTTTTGAATTCAACACCGCCCGTTTCGATACTTTACTATTACTGATGAACGGCATTGGTTTGGCCGGAACATTGGCTGGCTTACGTAAACTATTACAGCATGCAAAATCATTGCTCCGTCCCGGCGGTCAGCTCCTGTTCGATTCTTCTGATGTTGCGTATATATACGATGGCAACCCTCCGGATGACGGGAAATATTACGGTGAAATTGCTTACCGTTACGAATACAAAAAACAACACACCGAATGGTTTGAATGGCTGTATGCAGATAAGCAATGCATGGCAGCTATCGCCGCAGAGGAGGGCTGGCAAATGACCTGTTTAATGGATGATGAATACGACCAGTACCTGGCAAAACTGGTGCCGGTAAAGAAGAAAAAATAAAATACCCGTATCAACCGGCTATCCATTTATTATGAAGGAATAACTAATTTCCGGTTTCAATAAGTATTATGCCGTACAGAATTTTGTTTGTAGCGTTGATCAGCTGTTTGTTGTCCTGCACCGGGCACCGGTACAAGAATCCGCATGTTGTTATTGAAACCAAACTGGGCGATATAGAAGTAGAGCTTTATCCTGATCAGGCCCCTAAAACTGTTGCCGCATTTCTTTCTTATATAGATTCGGGTTTGTACAAAGGCTGCTCTTTTTACCGTGTACTCAACGATGAAAACCAGCCATCCAATGCACCTAAATCTGAACTGATACAGGGCGGCATCTGGAAATCCAATAATAAAAAAGCTATATCCCTGGCCGGTATCCCGCACGAGCCCACCAGCCAAACACATCTTCAGCACAAGAACGGCACTATTTCATTGGCGCGTACAACACCCGGCACTGCCACATCTGAATTTTTTATTTGTGTGGGCGATCAGCCCGGGTTTGATTATGGCGGCGATAACAATCCTGATAAACAAGGCTATGCCGCATTTGGCAAAGTGGTGAAAGGCATGAATATCGTGAAGCAGATCTACAACCGCCCTGAAGATGACCAGGCATTTACACCACCTGTGGATATATTCAATATTGTGCGTTTGTAAATAAATACCTTAGCAGTGCTTTATACGATCGAAAACCATTAATCGAACCAGGAAATGGCAACACTGAAATTATTTATGACACTGCTGGGCGCCAAACCACAGGGGCGGCATACTGAACAACATGATATTTTTTTTGGCATAGGTAGTTCCCTAAAAGACCTGATCCCCGACATGCTCCGTTTCTGGCCCGAAACCAATGGCAAACTGCATATTGATGCCTGGCGTGAGGTGAATTGCCAGGATGGTTACCGGGTGCAGGTAATGGCCAGGGATGAACCTGTTGCCAGCGCCGCCGCTGCCGTGAAACTTTTTTTTATCAACCTCGGTGGGTATAAAGCCAATGAGTTTGAAGAATACCATTATAAAATGCTGGTAGCCTGTAAAGACAAAGCAGAAGCGATCAGGCAGGCGAAACAAACTGCATTTTATAAGCATACCGGTTTTAAAGGCGCTGAATCACATATCGATGATAAGTATGGGATAGATGTGGATGATATATACGAACTGGAAGAGATTTTGCCCGAAGCCATAAAACAGCAATACTGCCTGCAGCTGCTACCCGACCCGGCTGCAAAAGAAGATGATTGCCACCTGGGTTATTTCAAACTAAGCAGGATAGAAGCCGGTGAACTGTAAGCAGGTGGTTCAGCCTGTATCATAACCGGATAGCCTGCTAACCTGAAATGAACATAAGCCCTACTTCGTGAAGCTGGGGCTGCTGGCAATTTTAATGGCTACGCCGGTTGCCTGGTGGATAATGCATGTGTGATTGCAGGAATTCGCTGTTAAAATAACCATCAGCTGGCAATCGCTCAGGACGGCCAGCAGCAATCTTGTGGTGGTGCTGAAATCGGAATAACCAGCATCTCCGGGTAATATCATTTTACATTGTATTGGGAATTTGTTCGGGGCATATTGCAGATATTTGCCCTGATCCCTGCAGCAGGTTGTACCTTTGCTGGCAAGCGATCAATGCCGGTAAACCCTGCTGCTTCCAGGAAGAAAACAGGGCCGTAGGCATTTTCCGCAACCTGTGAGAATAAAAAGCCCGGATAAATTGTAAATAGCTGTATCATGAACTTTAACCTTAGCCAGATCCCTGCCCGTACACAGCTGCCCCGTAGTTATGGCATTACCATGGTTACCGATAAAGGTCTTAGCGTAGCAGAAGCCGCCTACCTGGCCGAAGGTGCCGCCCCTTATGTCGATTTTGTGAAACTGGCTTTCGGCACCGCTTATGTAATGCCGCAGTTGCGCGAAAAGATCAGGATTTACCAGTCGCACAATATCCCGGTTTATTTTGGGGGATTGTTGTTTGAAGCATTTTTATACCGCAACCAGCTGAATGATTACCTGAAGCTGGTAGAAGAAAACAATATCCGGCATATTGAGATATCCGATGGATCGGTTCTGCTGGCCCATGCAGAAAAATGCGGGTATATCAACCGCCTTGCTGCCTCTGCTATTATACTTAGCGAAGTAGGCTCCCGCGATAAAGACCGTGTGCAGGTTACACCACCCTATAAATGGATCGAACTGATGCAGCGCGAACTGGAAGCCGGGGCCACTTATGTGATTGCCGAAGCCCGTGAGACCGGTACCGTTGGCTTATACCGTGATTCGGGAGAGGTTCGGGAGGGGCTGGTACAGGAAATACTTACACATATCCCCGCCGAAAAGATCATCTGGGAAGCACCGCAGAAAGATCAGCAATTGTTTTTCATCAACCTGTTGGGTTGTAATGCCAACCTGGGCAATATTGCACCCGCGGAAGTGATCTCGCTCGAAACAATGCGGATAGGCTTGCGCGGAGACAGCTTTCATTTTTTCCTGGATAAAGATGCCACTCCTTCCTGATCTTCCTGTTCAGGAAGCGATAGCTTATTTCACAAAAAAAGGCCACCCTGTAACCTGAAGAAGGAAAGAACCATCGTTTCATTGCAACAGTACAGCCTGCCTTCTGCTCATTGATTGCAGCAGAAGGGTGCCGGTGATCACTGGAGTGTGTAGATTAAAAAATAGCAGTACGGTTAGCGACGGCCTGGCAGGCAAAATTGCCGCTTGCTATTGGTAATAATGAACTGTACCGGGAAAACTTGTTACGCAATGCGGAACAAGCTAATATCAATCGATACAATGGGCAATCACTGCACCATACAATTGTAGAAGGGTAGAGAAATGGACTTGTATGAATGGGTTCAGTTATCAGGGGCCACGGATATAATAAAAACGGGCAGGGTGAAATAAAACGCTGTCTGTGGGCAGTTGACTGCCGGAGATCCCCCAACCTCCCTGCTGTCAACCGCTGATGTTTATTCATCCACAGAAGCTTGTTTTTGATAGGTTGCAACGAGCGGGATAAAAGTACAATGACGGCGCAATTCTATATTAGGTGAAAACACCGAATTTAAAAGCGGGAAATCCAGATGGGTATATATACTACAAAAGGTATAGCCCAACTATACCTTTGGCAAAACGCAGAGGAAGTTGTTTACAGGAACAACCGCTAAAACCGGAATCCAAGTGAGATATAACCCAGTGTATTTTCTTTAGACATACCCACTACACCCTGTATGGTGATCAGGTTGGCCGGTTCTATATAAATACCGCCGCCATAACCATCATGCCATTCGCCGGAAGATTCGCCGGGCATCCATACACGGCCTATATCATTGAAGCCAATAAGCCCCAGTGTACCTGGCAAAAGATAAGAGGTGAAATCGAGCAGTTTAAGCCGTACTTCAAAATTATTGTATAGCATGGTTCTGCCGGCAAAACGGAATGTATGGTAACCACGCAGGTTTTGTACACCGCCAATATGCATCAACTGGAAAAATCCGGGGTTGCCTATATTGGCGCCACTGCCCGTACGGTTGGCAAATACCAGGCGGTTACTGTGGGTAGGGCTGTAATAAAAGCTGAATTCAGAAGTTAGTTCTCCATAGCTTTCATGGTTTTCATTCAGCTGTTGCATGCCAGCGAAATTGGTATTCCAGAAAACACCGCTGGTAGGTTCTGCTACACTGTTGCGCGTATCAAAAGAAAAACCTGCAACGATACCTGCATACACCTTATTGTTAAACACATTGGCTTCGGGGTGTGCAGTATTGTAATCGTCCAGGAAATGACCGGTATTGTTTTTCTCTGCGCTGTTATAGTACTGCGCACCCAAACCTCCGTTCAGGCTCCATTTGCCAAAGCCATGCTGCAGGCGCACTGAGCCTGTTACAAAATCGTACCGGTTGCGGTAGTAAAGAATGCGTTTATCATCTTTATTAATAAATACGGTTCCATTGCCGGTACCAAAAAAATTGCTCACATTATGCGGGCCGCGTGCATTTACATCAATGACCAGGTCGTTCTTGCCGATCAGTTGCTTAAAATCTCCCAGGTATGTAAAACTGAACGAGCGCCGGCCCAGGGAGTAGTTGCCCAGTAATTGCTGTTTCATTGCATAGGGCTTTTTTCTGAAACCATGTGTTTCATAAGAGGCACCTACCTGCGGCATCAGCCCATAGTCAATATTGTAATTGGCCCAGATGATGGGCATAAAACGGTCGTATTGAAAACTTTGCTTGTCATATGTATTAACAATGCTGTCTCTCGATGTGCGGATGTGGGCCAGCCTGCGCGGTGGCAGCTGGTTCACTGAATCGGAACGGTCGTAAATAAACAGCCGGCTTTTGTTGTGCAGCTGGGGGGATACATAAAAGCTATCTTCATCAGCACCACCGATAAGCCGCACTTTTATAGAAGAAGGCGTGTTGCCGGTAACAGAGAATACATCATTGCCCGCAAAACCGTATAGCCTGATCTCTTTGGTTTCGGCAGGATAAAAATCACGTTGATAGATCACCTGTTTTTGTTTACCGCTCTTTTTTATTTTCCGCACGGTTACCTGCAGCACGCCTTCCGGTGCATGTACTATTTCAAATAGGTCATGTTTATCAGAGGCGGGTATATCCACCGTTTTAGACAGAAAATGATAATACTCCAATGCCTGTTTTTCCAGCACATTTCTGCGGGAAATAAAAGTGGCAATGGTTTGTTTGCCGCAAAGCGCGAAAATAGTATCGGGAAAAAGATGAATAGCCCTGGTAATAAGTGAATCGGTAAGCGTATGCTGTACAAAAGCGACCTGCTCTTTCCAGTCTTTTTCACTCAGGCTGTTCAAAAAATAGCGGTCGAAATAACGGGCATTGAAATTATAGCCATTAATATCCCTGATCTCATCATGGTATCCCTGGAATTTTGATTTGAGCCATTGGTGCGATACGATCCAGGGAAAAACGCCGGTGGGTTTATGGTATACCTGGTCACGGTCGCGTGGTACAGGTGTGTATACCGTTTCGCCATTGTCTTTTTGTTTGTCCCACCGCCACTGGTCTTCATGCCGGTCCCAGTCACCCAGCAGCATATCCAGTAGCCGGGCACGTAGTACCAGCTTTTGTTCTACCCTGGCATCATTATCTTCCTGTAGCTTCTGCTGTACTTTGGTTGTATTGTCTGTTTTGGATGATTCCAGTGGTTCCCTTTCTTCAAACAAGAAAATGCCATTGGCAAAATCTTTTCTGTATTCACCCAGTGCAGTGTCATCGGGAACATAAACGATCTCAGGGTTGGCATGCGGTATGCCCAATGCCTCAGCCAGCGGCGGAACAGTAAGTGCGGAAAAAGGATGTGTGCCCGAAACCTGGTCCTGCAGGATATCTCTTGCCACTGTTTTGCGCAGGTTTTCCGGCAGGCCGCGCTCAGGATATTTTTGTACCGTGCGCAATACCCATTGCTGACCGGTAGGGTCTTCGAGACGTACAGATTTGGTTTGAAGCCCGCCACCCTGTTTCACAATGCGTAAGCCACCTTTTTCCTTCTCGAGCCTGAATATTTTCAGCTTTACAGGGGCGGCCCAAAGCTTGCGGTAGCTTTCTCCGAATAAAAAGCGATGGAAGCTGCTTACATGGTCGTATTCCGGTGCAATAGACGCGGTAATACTATCGCCGGGAACAGGCTGTTGTGCCTGGGAAACAAAAGGGAATGCCATTAATATTCCCACTGCCCATCCTTTCCACCCGGTTTGTCGCTGTGTGCCTGCCATTATTTACCGTATTTACAGAAATGCTGACATGTATTGGGATCATCAGCGTTCCTAAAATAAAGTTTATATTTTATTTCCTGAAGAAAAGACCGGTTTTCATGAAGTAATTACCCGGATGAACAAGGCTGCCCATAAAAACAGCTGTTGCACACAGTGGCTATTTCATCAGTTCAGTAACCATCCCCAGCGATACCATTAGCCGTTCGGGATGATTATTGAGGTCGTTATTTAAGTCGCGGATGGCTTTGTGCAACAGGTATACCTGCAGCATCATTTCCTGTTCTGCCGGCTGATGCGGAACCAGCAGGCTGTTTTGTACAGTATCGAGCCAGCCCTTGATAAAAAAGCCACTCATATGATGCGCCCAGAAAGCAGCAAAGGGCAACAGCTCGGCCAGATCTTCTTTGGGTACATGATTATTAAGTATGAATCCCTCATATGCGGTATAGTGAAGCGAGCTGACCATCGATGCCACATCGCGGAAGGCTGAGCGTTTCAGCCGGCGCTCACTATAGCTGTGGCGTGCATCGCCGCCATAATCCTGTATGGCCAGGTCTTTACCTGTCAGCAGCACCTGCCCCAGGTGCAGGTTGCCATGGATACGTATTTTGGCCACATCGAGCTTTTTACTGTAAATGCGCTTCAGCCTGTCCTGCACGGCGCCTCTGCGTGCCAGCAGGTCCTGTGCCCCGGCGCGCAGCGGTTCGGGTAATGCAGGGATACTGCGTGAAAGGTTTTGCCATGTTTCACGCACCAGCGACTGCCAGGAGCTGTACAGTGAACGCTGGTAATGCAGGGAGAAATCTTCGGGATTGAATTCTTTCAGATAAATGCCCGAAGAAAGCGCCAGGTGCATCAGTCCGGTACGGATGCCCAGCAGCCTTGCCTGCTCTGAAGCCGGCGGCCCCAATAAAACCTGCAACGGTTCAGGCAACTGATCAAACCCTGCGGGATGGAACAGGCTGCCGAACCGCTGCTCAGGATGCAGGCTGCTGCGGTCCCGTGCGAGAATACGTTCAATATAGTTGTTCAGCCGTTCAAGTACATAACTGTGCCCGTCACCATGGTTTTCGATCATCACCTGCATAATGCCCAGCACAATACCATCATGATCAAATTTCCATTCAACCGCACCCATGAAAGCGGGTATGTACTGGAATTTCGCCTGCTCACTTAAAAAGCGGGAAATTTCCAGGTCGGGGTTGATGGCCCTGTCCACTTTTCTATACATTTTAAGAAAATAACAGTTGTCATAAGTGATGGAGGTATTGAACTGGTCAGAGGCATGTACCCTGGATTTAATGGCTGTATGCTCCTGAACATACTGTTTCAGCGCGTTGTTGGCAGAAAAAATAATTTCGTTGTCTTTCAGTGTAACGGCTTTGTGATTGGCCATTCTGTGAATGAGCAACTGCTGAAAGCCAGTGGTAAAAAATGCATCGCATAAAATACCTTCCTGCTCACCCAGCTTCAGCTGTGCTATAATAGCCTGCGGGCAATTATGCCTTATTTTGCCTGCATGCTCATCATCTAAAAATGCCAGCGGTAACTGGTACATTTCGGGTAATGCACTCTGGTAGCTCACTTCTATCAGCAGCCAGTAAACTGTATTTACTTCCTGCGGAACAACGGCATGGTTAACAATAGTAATGGTATAAATAGGCTGGCGCCTGCCGCTGAACCATTTAGACTTGAGCAGGTGATCTGGTAAAATGATGCTCTCCAGCTGTGTGCGGTAATGGTTGGTGAGCAGGTCTTTCCATTCCTGCAGCTCCAGCCTGGGAAGCGGTGTATGTATATCCAGGCCGGGATGCGCTTTTTCCAATACAAAACACTGAAATGCATAAGGACTGAGGGTAAAGAAATAAGGTGTTTCCTCTTTCACGGCAGGGAAGCGGTTTTTGCTTACCACCTCTACAGGCACATATCCCTTATAGGCGGAGAGGTCCAGCTCCGCGGGCTGGGAAAACTTCGATAAATTGGCAACGATCAGCAGGGTCTCTTCATCATAGCTGCGGGTGAATGCCAGCACTTTGGGATTTTCTACATTAACAAACTGCATATCACCACGACCAAATGCCTTGAACTGTTTGCGTATATTGATAATACGCTTCATAAACCAGAACAATGAAGATGTATTGCCACGCTGTGTTTCTACATTCACTGCTTCATAATGATATTCCGGGTCGAGTATCAGCGGCAGGTACAGCTTTTGCGGGTTGGCAGAGGAAAAACCGGCATTGCGGTCGGCACTCCATTGCATGGGCGTACGTACACCATCGCGGTCGCCAAGGTAAAAATTATCGCCCATGCCAATTTCATCGCCATAATAGATCACGGGTGTGCCGGGCAATGCAAACAGCAGGCAGTTGAGCAGTTCTATTTTGCGGCGGTTATTGTCCAGCAACGGTGCCAGCCGGTGACGGATGCCCAGGTTGATGCGTGCCTTAGGGTCTTTGGCATATACGCGATACATATAATCGCGCTCTTCATCTGTTACCATTTCCAATGTAAGCTCATCATGATTGCGCAGGAACATGGCCCACTGGCAGGTAGGAGGTATGGCGGGTGTCTGGTCAAAAATATCTGTAACCGGGTAGCGGTCTTCGCGCTGCAATGCCATGAACATACGCGGCATAACGGGAAAATGATAGTTCATATGGCACTCATCACCATCACCGAAATAAGCGGCGGCGTCTTCGGGCCACATATTGGCTTCGGCCAGCAGTAATGTTCCCGGGTAATAATCGTCTACATGTTTACGTAATTTTTTCAGGAAAGCATGTGTTTCGGGCAGGTTTTCGCCATTGGTATTTTCCCTTTCAAAAAGATAAGGTACGGCATCCAGCCTGAATCCATCAACACCAATATGGCACCAGTAATCAATGGTTTTGAACACTTCGGCCTGCACCAGCGGATTATCGTAATTGAGATCTGGCTGGTGGTGAAAAAAACGGTGCCAGTAATATTGTTGCGCCACAGGATCCCAGGTCCAGTTGGATGTTTCAAAGTCCTGGAAAATAATGCGTACATCTTTGTACTGGTTGGGATTATCGGTCCACACATAATATGCTCTTTCAGGAGACCCTTTGGGTGCTATACGGGCCCGTTGAAACCAGGGATGCTGGTCTGAAGTGTGGTTAATGACCAGCTCGGTGATCACTTTAAGGTTGCGTTTATGGGCTTCCTTCAGCAATTGCTTAAATTGGTGGATATTGCCATACGAAGGGTTGATATTGTAATAGTCTGCAATATCGTATCCATCATCTTTCAATGGTGATGGATAAAAAGGGAGTAGCCAGATGGCTGTAATGCCGAGCTCCTGTAAATAATCCAGCTTTTGCAGCAATCCCTGGAAATCGCCTATGCCATCCCCATTGCCATCACAAAAGGCTTTGATATGCAGTTCGTATATGATAGCGTCTTTGTACCAATGCAGTTGATCATCTAATACGGTTGCCATACTTCATATTCATTTTAGCTGTATGCAATTCGATTATCGCTGCGGTTATACCATAAATTAGTATGCCATGTTTGCCGCCGGTACATGAAAAAAGAAAGATTTATTTTTTTATTGGCAATTATCAAGGCATCCCGTTCTTTTTGGTATAACGATGACTTTTCCGTTTCTCCTCACCCATTAAAATAGCCCAGGGCGCCAGCCCTTTTACCCTTTCACTGATAATGCGTATAATGGCTGCCAGCGGGATAAACAGGAACATACCAGGTATACCCCATACCAGCCGGCCTATCAGCATGGCTATCAGTGTGACAAAAGAATTCATTTTTACCCTGCTGCCTACAATACGGGGCAGTAACAGGTTGGCATCGAGTGTATGGGCCACCACAAAAACTATGATCAGCTCCAACGCCTGGGTACCTGTTCCGGTGGCCAGTGTAATAAGCATGCTGATGGCCAGTGCCGAATAAATGCCGAGATAAGGAATAATATTGAGTATACCCGCAAATGCAGCGATCAGCAGCGCATATTTTATACCCAGTAGATACAATGCAGAAAAAATGAGCAGTATCAGTAATCCCATTTCTGCCAGCAACCCCAGTACATAGCTGTTCATTACTTTACGTATGGCCAGCACCGCATCGTTCAGTTGCAGGCGTTGTTGCTCGTTGTTCAGGAAAGCCAGCAAAAAACGCAATAACAAGGCCCGGTGATACAGGATGAAAAAAGTAAAAATGAAAAAGAAAACAATGAGAATGATCAGCTCTCCCAAACCAATAAATGTGGTGCCGATCGAACTGGCCAGTGCCCCGGCCATGCTGTCTGCCGATTTGTTCAGGTAGTTCACCTGCGCCGAATTATCGATATGATACCGGTCGTGTATCCAGTTCTGCAGGTTTTGCAGCACCTGGGCAAAGCGGTTTTCCAGCTGTGGCAGGTTTTTGGAAAAACTGATGAGCTGCATGCTGAAAAAATAAACAAAAGCACCAATCAGTAACAGGAACAGTATAACCGATATGGCCGATGCCCATGCCCTGCTGAAATAATGTCTTTCGAGCCAGTTGCTTACCGGGTATAATAAAACCGCAATTAAAAAAGCAAAGAAAAGCGGTATGGAAATGCTTTTGCTTATATGCAGTAAAAACAGGCTGAGTACAATGGCATGCAGTATAAGTGCCACACGAACATACAGGGACATTTTTATAGGTGATGCCATTGTTCAAGAATTAACCTTTTAGCGGAGGAACAAGAAGCGTACCACACCTATCAGATATTCCCTATCTTCAAGCTATGGAATAGCTATTACCGGAACCGTATTTATGGCATACACAGAATATTTACCAGATATCCGGCTACGCAAACACATTGATGCCTACTGGGTAGTGGAAACAGGCCGTTTGCTGCAGCCGTACAGTGATCCGATATTTCCTGATGGTTGCATAGATATCATCATCAATGCCGGTAATAACCTGGTAGCACTGAACGGTATCACCTTCAAACCCGGTAATGCTTACCTGGCAGGCACCATGATGGTATTGAACCGGGTAAACAGGGTTTCAGACAGTTACCTGGTCGGCATCCGTTTTAAACCCGGCGGGTTTGCTGCATTTTATTCCCTGCCTTTGTTCGAGCTGACAGATAAACTGGTTGAATTTCCTGCAAACACGATCGTATCCCTGCTTGACAGGGATGCGCAATGGGTGAGCAGGCTGGACCATTTTTTTACCACCAGGCTTACCGCTAAAAATAATTCCATTATCAACATCACTCATACTGTTTATTCCTGTAACGGGCAGATCACTGTAGATGAATTGGCGAAAAAGTTCCACATCAGTAACCGCACATTGGAGCGGTTGTGTAAAACACAGATAGGCATCAGCCCCAAAGACCTCACCGGCATCATCCGTTTTCAGCATGCACTGAAATCTATCAGGAATAAAAGCAATGACGAAAGCCTGCTGCATCTTGCTTTTGATACGGGTTATTACGATCATGCACATCTTACCAATGTATTTAAAAAGTATACGGGGCTTACACCTTCACAAATCGCAGCGCATTACAATAAAGAATAAAGATGCCTGAATTGAGGTAAAACAATGCTGCATGTAATGCACTGCAGGTGACAGTAGCTTTGCATTCTTAAAAAACAAATCACCTTGCAAATGCAGTTGCCAGTGTGATTTACCCTAAAGAAAATACGTAAACATTTACCTGTTTTTATACTGCAAAGCATTTTGTTAGTAGTAAAAAAGAATTACATTTAGGCAATGGCCATTTGATCTGCTGATCAGCCAGAATGCTTGTCATAACAGGATTGTAGCGATTGCTACAAGCGCTGTCCTGTGTGGTATAGTATCGCTTTGCCTTTTAATTCCTACCCTGGAAAGCATACAAACCAAATTGTAAACACTAAAAACGCTGCAAACCTCCCCGGCACATTTCTTCAACACCATTGTGTACAAATCTTTATTAGAAAATCAAAACTAACGAGAATGAGAAAACTACTATTCGTGGTGTTATTCCTGTGTGGAATAACATTTCCGGCGTTGTTATACGCCCAGCTCAATATTACAGGAACAGTTACAGATGCCAATAAAAGCCCCGTATCAGGCGCTTCTGTGCGGGTGATGCGTTCTACAATGGGCGCGTCTACCGATGCATCGGGAAAATTTACCCTGCGCCTGCCTGGTAAAAATGCGGTGCTCGAAATTTCAGCTATAGGTTTTCAGTCTGCCACCGTTAATGTAAGCGAATCCTCATCTGTCATAGACATTAGTTTAAAAGAAGATGTAGGCAAACTGGATGAAGTAGTGGTAACTGGTTTGGCAACCACTATCAAAAGAAGAAATCTTGCCAACGCGGTTGCAACAGTGTCGAGTAAAGAACTTACCGGTGTTGCGCCTGCACAAACACTTGATGCCGCACTGAATGGTAAAATACCCGGTGCCTATATCAATGCCAATTCAGGCGCACCCGGCGGTGGTATCACGGTTAAGCTGCGTGGTGTTACCTCTGTTTATGGCAATACACAGCCTTTGTATGTGGTAGATGGTGTGTTCATTGACAATACAGCTACACCATCGGGCGCTAATTTTATAACAGGCGCTGCAACCAGCGGTAGCCCTACCAACCAGGATAATCCTTCAAACCGTATGGCCGATATCAGGCCGGAGGATATTGAGAACATTGAAATTTTAAAAGGTGCATCTGCCGCCGCTATCTATGGCTCGAAAGCCGCTGCGGGTGTGGTGATCATCACCACCAAGAAAGGCCGGCCCGGACAAACACAGGTGAATGTTTCGCAGGGTGTGGGTTTTGCCAAAGTGCGGAAATTACTGGGCTCCCGCGTTTTTACTGCCGACAGGGCTGCAGATCTTGGTGGCAGCGCATCCAGCACCGACCCCAATGTACAGGCCGCACGCGCAGCCATCAGGCAGGAATTTCTTGACGCACAGCGTGCCGGAAAAATTTACGATTATGAAAAGGAGCTGTATGGGCATACCGGTTTTTTGCGCAACAGTTCACTGAGCATTACAGGTGGCGGCGATAAAACCTCTTTTTATTTTTCTGCCGCGCAAAAAAGTGAGGACGGTATTATCGAGCGAACAGGCTACCGCAACAGCAGCATACGGTTGAACCTTGACCACCATGTTACCAGCAATATTAAAGTGGGTGTCACCACCAATTATATCAACTCTTCTGCAGACAGGGCTTTAACACAGAACGATAATGCAGGTGTAACACTGGGTGTGGCTTTGGCATCAACACCCAATTTTACCGAACTGCATCCCGATGCAAGAGGCAATTATCCCGCCAACAAGTATGCTGCATCCAATCCCCTGCAAACAAGAGATCTTGTTACCAATAATGAAGAGATAAACCGGTTTATCACGGGGATAAATCTTGATGCCATATTGCAGCAGTCTGCTAAATCTACCACTCGGTTGATTGCAAGAGGTGGTATCGATTTTTATAATTTAAAAACCACGGCGCTGTTCCCCAGCTCACTGCAGTTTCAGGCAGTGAATAAGGGAACATCCATACAGGGCGCAACCAAGAACCTCAATTCCAACTACATTGTTTCACTGGTGAATAATTTCAAACCTTCTGACAAGCTCAGTCTTACCACATCAGCCGGCTATACACAGGAAAACAGCGATTATGACAACCTGCTCGATATTGCCACACAGGTAATTGCCGGGCAGTCGAATGTTGACCAGGCAGGTGCGTTGACTGCTACCCAGTTCAGGCTGAAATACCAGGATGTAGGCATGTTTATCCAGGAAGAGGCCTCCATCATTGATGCCATTACCGTAACAGGTGGTGTGCGGTTCGACAAGTCTACCAAGAATGGCGATCCCAATAAATATTATGTATTTCCCAAAGCAGGCTTGTCATGGAACCTGACCCGTTCGGGCATAATGAAATCGGGCTTTTTTGATAACCTGAAACTACGTGCGGCTTATGGGCAATCGAGCAATTTCCCTGTTTATGGCAGTAAGTTTACTGATTTCCTGATATCCAATATTAACGGTACACCCGGCTCACTGATCAACAACCAGCGCGGCCAGCCGGGAATAAAACCTGAAAGGCAAACAGAGCTGGAAGCAGGTATCGATATGAGCATGCTAAAAGGCAGGTTGAACATCGAAGCCACTTTTTACAACAAGAAGATTTACGATTTCCTGATGCAGAACAGCCTGGCAGCTTCCAGTGGGTTCACCATCGGTTGGGTGAATGCCGGCGACCTGCGCAATAGCGGTATAGAAATAGGTATTAATGCGCAACCGGTAAGTTCCAGGAATATCAGCTGGACCTCTTCCGTCAATTTCTGGTTCAACAGGTCAAAAATAACCAAGCTTAGTATACCACCGGTTGTACTGGGTGGCTTTGGCAATACACTGGGAACATTTAAAATTGAACAGGGCAGGTCGGCCACACAGATCGTGGGTATCGATACTTCCTCTGCCGGTGTGATCAAACTGGGCGATGCAGAACCGAAATTCCAGATGAATTTCTTCAACGAGATCACGTTTTTCAAAAATCTCAGCCTGCGTTTTCTTATACACTGGAAACAGGGTGGTAACAATATCAATCTTTCGCAACTGCTGACAGATCTCGGCGGTACCAGTCCTGATTATGATGATGTGGAGAGCAATGGCAAAATTGCCGGCCAAAACAGGGCAGCCGCAGTGGGTGCAACTGCAAGGCCATTTGTACAGCCGGCAGGCTTTGTACGGCTGCGTGAAATAGGCTTGTATTACCGCTTTCCGGTTACACCTTTTTCTTTTATCAAAGGGCTGCGTGTGGGTGTATCAGCCAATAACTTCATCACCATTACCAAGTACAAAGGCTACGACCCCGAAGTATCCAATTTTGGCACCGGCTTTTCAACAGGCGTGGATGTGATGCCTTATCCCGCATCTAAGCGTGCCAGTTTCCATATTTCTGTAGACCTGTAATCCGCAACATCAAAACAATGTAAAATGAGAAACAATCATATAATATCCTGTACAGTACTGGCCGCCCTGTTGATCACTGGGGCCACATCCTGTAAAAAAGATTATGGCAACCTCAACCGGCCTATTGTAGAAGATGTCACCCACAATGCCTCTAAAGATCAGCTGAACAACCTGGTAACCGGTACTGAATCGGGCATGCGCACTTATATGGGCAGCTATCTTGATAACGGGGGAATGATCGGCCGAGAAATGTATCATTTTTCCAGTGCAGAACCCCGCTATGTGCAGGACCTGCTGGGCGGTGGCAATGCTGTTTTAAACAACAATACTTTTTATATCACCAGGCCCTGGGCTGCCAGGTACCAGGTGGTCAAGAATGCCAATATATTGATACAGGCCGCCAATAACTCCAGCCTGGTTACTGCCGAAGAGAAAAAAGGGTATTCCGGTTTTGCCAAAACCATTAAAGCCTATGAACTGTTGCTCAACCTGAACCTGACTTATAACAATGGTATCCGCACCAATGTAACAGACCCGGATAACCTGGGGCCTATTGTAAATAAAGATCAGGCTTTAACCGATATCGCCACAATGCTGGATGATGGTAAGGCTGATCTTACCGGGGCTTCTGTTGTATTCAGCCTTTCATCTGGTTTTGCAGGACTGGATGATGCGGCCGGCCTGTTAAAACTGAACCGTGCGATCGCTGCAAGGGTAGCCGTGTACAGGAAGCAATGGACTACTGCATTAACGGCACTGAATGAATCCTTTTTTAATATCAATGGCAGTTTTACCACCGGAGCTTATCATGTATTTTCCACCGGCAGCGGCGATCAGCTGAACCCTGCATTCTTCCCGCAAAACCAGTCCGGTGAAGTGCGGGTGGCGCATCCTTCTTATGCTGCCGATATTGAACCGGGCGATGACAGGATAGGCAAAGCAACCCTGCGCACAGTGGCAGCATCACAAGGTGGCCTTACCAGTAACAGGGATGTATGGGTATACACTTCCAGTACCGCGCCTATGCCCATTATACGCAATGAAGAATTGATCCTGATTTATGCAGAAGCAAAGATCCAGCTCAATGCATTGCCGGATGCGATTGTAGCACTGAATGTGATCAGAACAAAACATAACCTGCCGCCCTATGCCGGTGCGGTGAGCCAGGCCGCGCTGATCACCGAAATGCTGAAACAACGCAGGTATTCCCTGTTTTATGAAGGCCACCGATGGGTGGATATAAGACGCTATAACCTGCTGAACACATTGCCCATCGACAGACCCGGCGATGATGTGTGGACGGAGTTTCCCCTGCCGCTTACAGAGCAATAATAAAATCCGGGATAGATTTTCTTTCATTGCCTGCAAATATTTTTTGCAGGCAATGTTTTATACAGGTGCCTGCAGCCTGGATTTCAACTACCGCTCTATTGTCGCGTTTTTACAAAGCGGGGGTTTATACCGGTGCTAATTTTGCCCTGCAAATAAAAAGCAGATGATATGAATACAGCAACAGTAGCCCGCCGGCTGATAGAACTGTGCAGCCGGAATGAGTTTTTACAGGCACAGCATGAACTATATGCCGCCGGTATCCTCAGCATTGAAACCGATGGCAGCCAAACCAGGGGTAAAGAACAGATGCATGTCAAAGAGCAGCATTTTCTCAGCAGGCTCGAAAAAATTATCAGTGTTCATTACACGGCACCAGCTATTGCCGGTAGTTATTTTTCTACGGTATTGACAATGGAAATTGAACTGAAACAGGCCGGCTACCGGCGGTTTGAAGAAGTTTGTGTGTATCAGGTGGCCAATGGCCAAATCATCTTTGAACAGTTTTTCCGCGATGAGGTTCATTAAAAAATATAAATATTACCGGTTGCCTTTGTATGTGTAATGGTTTGAACCATTTATTTTTTCAATCCATTACATTTGTATATGCAGCCGATTCAAACCATTATATTCGATCTGGGCGGTGTATTTTTAAATATTGATTACCCCGCTACCCGTAAAGCGTTTATTGACCTGGGCGTTACCCATTTTGACCAGTTGTTTAACCTGCATCATTCCAATGACCTCTTTGAGCAGCTGGAAACAGGGAAAATTACTCCGGCGGCTTTTTATGATGCTTTTCGCAATGAAACCGGGCTTAAGCTTTCCGATGAACAGATCCGCGATGCCTGGAATGCCATGTTGCTCGATTTCCCGCTGGAACGACTGGAATGGCTGGAGAAAATAGCCGCCAAATATCCTGTTTACCTGTTCTCCAATACCAACCAGATTCATTATGATGCTTTCATTGAAACCTTCCGTAAACAAACAGGACGGCAGGAGTTCAATGATTATTTTATCAAAGCCCATTATTCGCACGAACTGGGTTTGCGCAAGCCTTATCCCGAATCGTTCACCGAACTGCTCAGCAGGCACCAGCTGGATCCCGCAACTACGGTCTTTATCGATGATACCCTGAAAAATATCGAAGGAGCCCGTGCTGCCGGTATGCAAACCATTCACCTGCAGGCACCGCAAACAGTACTGGACCTGTCATTGTAAGCCTCGTGGATAATCCAGGTTAAGGGATGATCAGTAGGTTTTGATAGCTGCATGCGGTGAACTGCCAGCTAATGGGGGCGTTGAGTAGAATAAACTTGTTCTGCGGGATGAATTTCCTTAGCACCCGGTTATGGGCTTGCGCTGTTAACCTGGGCATAACCAGGATCGCTGCGGTAAACACAGCAGTATACTGAAATAAAATAAACGAAGGGAACCCGTTTGCGGTATATTATTTTACTTCTTCAAAATCGATATAATCATCCTGTGAAGGCCGGCCAGAGGGCCTGGATGAAGTGGCGGTTGACTGTGTGGCAGATGATTGTGCCTGTTGCTGCTGGCGCATCTGTGCCTGCTGCAGGTCCTGCATTTCCTGCATTTTGCTGCGTACCTGCGATGTAGCCCTGGATACGGGAAGTATCAGGTCGAATATCAGTTTATACAACAGGTAAAATACAAATAGTAAAAATAGAAAACGTACCATCCGGTAAAGGTACTACTCAACTGCAAGCTGTCAAGGTTTGGCAGGTTTATTTTTGCAATTACTTAACTCGTGGCAAGCTGCAGCAGTGGAATGCCTGTTGCTGCAGGGCCCTACAGCCTGCTGGCCGCCTGGTTCTAACAAAATTTGGAATCCTGTACCGAATTATATTACATTTGCACAGGAAATGAACGAAAGAAGGGAACGATAGCCGTTCCCTTCTCTATTTAGGTATGGCGATAGAAACACAAATACAACAAATCGAACAGCTGGTAGACCAGATGTTAACCACTGAGCCTGAGTACTTTAAAGTACTGGTTAAAATTAAGCCTACAAATAATGTCAAGGTCTTTCTGGATGGGGACAAAGGCTTACCCATTGAAAAATGCGTGTACTTTAACCGCCAGTTATACAAACTGATCGAAGAAGCCGGCTTATTTCCCCCGGGCGATTTTTCGCTGGAAATATCCTCCCCCGGTGTGGATGAACCACTCCTGCTGCACCGCCAGTACGCCAAAAACATTGGCCGTCAGGTAGAGATCATTTTTAAAGACGGCACCAAAAAAGAAGGCAAACTGATCCAGGTGGCAGAAGCAGATATAATTATAGAGCATACCAGTGGTAAAGGCAAAAAAGCCGAAACCTTACAACTGGTAGTTCCATTTGATAACATAAAAACAACAACCGTTCAAATTCAATTTTAATTCAATGCCCGCTTGGCAGTTAAAAACTGCCCGGGGTTAAAACTTATGATATGGCTAGTATTAACCTGATTGAAGCATTCCAGGATTTTAAAGATGCAGAAAATATTGACCGCCCTACCATGATGAAAGTGGTGGAAGACGTATTTAAAACCCTGCTTCGGAAAAAATATGGCAGTGATGAAAATTTTGACGTGATAGTGAATGCCGAAAAAGGCGACCTGGAAATCATCCGCCGACGTATGATTGTGGAAGACGGGCAGGTAATGGACCCCCTGGCGGAAATTGCTTACAGTGATGCAGTGAAAATAGAACCCGACTTTGAAGTAGGAGAGGAACTGTATCAGGAGGTGGATATACTGGATTTCGGCCGCCGTGCCATCCTGGCCGCCAAACAAACCCTGGCCAGCCGTATCAGCGACCTGAAGAAAAATGTGCTGGTAAAAAAATATAGCGACCGCATAGGCGAAATCATCAGCGCCGAAGTATACCAGGTTTGGAAGAAAGAAGTGCTGCTGCTGGATGAAGAGAACAATGAGCTGATTTTGCCCAAAAGCGAGCAGATTCCGCAGGATTATTTCAAAAAAGGTGAAAATATCCGTGCCGTTGTAAGACGCGTGGATATGAAAAATAATACGCCGGTTATCATTCTAAGTCGTACAAGTCCCGATTTTCTGGCTAAATTGCTCGAAATTGAGGTGCCGGAAATCTTCGATGGCCTTATCACTATCCGCAAAATCGTTCGCGAACCCGGCGAAAGAGCCAAAGTGGCCGTGGAAAGTTTTGATGACCGTATCGACCCCGTAGGCGCCTGCGTAGGTATGAAGGGTAGCCGTATTCATGGCATCGTTCGTGAACTGAAAAACGAAAACATAGATGTAATCAACTGGACCACCAATATCCAGCTGCTTATCCAGCGTTCTTTAACACCGTCCAAGATCAGTTATATGGAACTGGACAATGAGAGAAAACATGCCGAAGTTTACCTCAAAGCCGACCAGGTATCCCTGGCTATCGGCCGTCGTGGCGTTAACATCAAACTGGCATGCGAATTAACCGGGTACGATATCGATGTGTTCCGTGAAAATGAAGGAGAAGAAGAAGAATTCGATGTAGATCTCGAAGAATTCACCGATGAAATTGAACCCTGGGTTATTGAAGAACTGAAGCGTGTAGGCTGCGATACCGCCAGAAGCGTACTGGATTTAACCGCAGAAGAACTGGAGCGCCGTACCGATCTTGAAAGGGAAACCATTCAGGACGTACGAAGGGTGCTGCAGGAAGAATTTGAAAAAGAATAGTCAGTCAGTCAGGAGGTCAGGAAGTCTGCCGGATAACCGCTCCTTGTTGAACAGCCGGACCATCGCAATAAAACAGGGAGGCATAACTTGCATCTCGTATCTCGTGGCTGATTGGCCCATTGACTTAACTGAATTACGATTCCCGGGTCGGGGATCTATTATAAATAGTACTGAATGTCAGAATTGAAATTACCAAGAGTATTGGCTGCTGCCAAGGAGTTCAATGTAGGCCAGGAAACCCTGGTGGAATTCCTTGTTGGCAAAGGATTTAACAGAGACGATCTGAAGCCTACCGCAAAGCTTTCCGAGCAAATGTACCGGGCTTTGCAGCAGGAATTTCAGAGCGACAAAGTGGCGAAGAATAAGGCTGACCTGATCGAAATCCCGAAAGGCATGCAGGGAGAAAAACGCAGGAAAGAGGAAGAAGAACCAGGGTTGAAGAAAGACGAGAAAAAAACAGTTACGAAAGAAGAGGTAAAAGCAGAGGAACCGGCTATTGTGGAAAAAGCCCCCGAACCACCACCACCGGTTGTGGAAGAAGTGCGCGAAGTAAAAGAACCTGTTACTCCGCCAACACCTCCGGCAGAAGAGAAAAAAACAGAACCCCAGGTCACAGCCAAACAGGAAGAACCGGAATTCATCAAACGCGATATCCCCGAAATTGAAGGGCCCAAGGTGATCAATAAGATCGATCTTTCTACCATAGATTCTTCCACACGGCCCAAAAAAGTGGTGAAGAAAAGAGAGGAAGATACCGCAGTAACACCGGAACAAAGGGAAAGCAGCAGCAATCATCAACCCGAAGAACGGGAAGAAACAACTGCCCCCGAAGCAGTTCAGCCTGTGGCAGAAAAGGCTCCCGAACAAAAGCAGGAGCAGCCTCCTGTTCAGCGGGAAGAGAAACCGGCAGCCCAAACACCACCGGTTCAGCCTGCTGTTACCGATACGGAAACCCCCGCAGCCAAACCCGCTGAGCCGGGTGAAGCACAGGATGATAATGGTACTCGCGTGATAGAAAATATCAAGGCCGAAAAAATTGAAGGCCCCAAAATACTGGGCAAGATAGAATTGCCGGTAGACAGTGATACCCGTCCCAAAACCGTTTCACGCGAAAGGGACGAAAAACGTAAACGCAAACGCATCCCGATCGATAAAAAAGGAAGCGACAACCAGCAATCCGGCGGCGGTCATACACAACACCGCCAGGGCGAAGGAGGTGGCTTTAACCGCGGTGGCGGAGCCCCTCACCAGAACAGGCAGGGCGGCCAGCAGGGCCATGGCACACATGGCGGCCATGGCGGTGGTCACGGCCAGCAGCAGGGCGGCGGCGGCTTTAACCGCAACAACAACAACCGCGGCCCCAATAACCGTCCCGGCAATAACAATAACCGCGGCGGCAGAAATGACAACCGTAACCGCGAGCCGCAACGCCGTGAAGACAAAGAGATCGATCAGAAAGAGATACAGGAAAAGATCAGGCAAACACAGGCCAAACTGGCTGGCGCCGGTGGCCGTGGAAAAAGCCTGAAAGCCAAATACCGCAGGGCTAAACGGGAGGAAGCTGCCGAAGCCATGGGCGAAGGCAATGAAGACAACAAGCTGCAGGTAACAGAATTCGTTACCGTGAGCGAGCTGGCCAACCTCATGGATGTAAGCTTTGCAGAAGTGATCAGCAAATGTATGAGCCTGGGCATCATGGTATCTATCAACCAGCGCCTCGATGCTGAAGTGATCGAACTGGTAGCAGGCGAGTTTGGTTATGAAGTGGAATTCATGGGTCTCGATGATGTGGAAGAAGATGAGGAAGAAGAAGAAGACAATGTAGAAGATCTGCTGCCACGCGCACCCGTGGTTACCATCATGGGTCACGTTGACCACGGTAAAACTTCATTGCTCGACTATATCCGCAGTGCCAATGTGGTAGCCGGTGAAGCCGGTGGTATCACCCAGCATATCGGTGCCTACCAGGTAACCACTGCAGGAGATAAAAAGATCACCTTCCTCGATACACCGGGTCACGAAGCGTTCACCGCCATGCGTGCCCGCGGTGCCAAAGCAGCCGACGTAGCGGTAATTGTAATCGCTGCCGATGATGCCGTGATGCCGCAAACCAAGGAAGCGATCAGCCATGCACAGGCAGCATCCCTGCCTATGATCTTCGCCATCAATAAAATTGATAAAGATGGCGCCAATCCGCAGAAGATATACGAACAGCTTTCCCAGATGAATATCCTGGTAGAGGAATGGGGCGGTAAATACCAGAGCCAGGAACTCTCCGCCAAACAGGGACTGAATGTAGACCTGCTGCTGGAGAAAATACTGCTCGAAGCAGAACTGCTCGACCTGAAAGCCAATCCCAATAAAGAAGGCAACGGTACCATTATCGAGGCTTCACTGGATAAAGGCCGTGGTTATGTAGCCACCGTATTGGTACAGAACGGAACCCTGCACCAGGGCGACCTGATGGTTTCGGGCCAGCATTTCGGCCGCGTAAAAGCCATGTTCAATGAACGTAACCAGCGCGTGAACGATGCCCTGCCATCTACACCGGTACAGATTCTCGGTTTGAACGGCGCTCCTCAGGCCGGTGAAAAATTCAAGGTATATGCCGATGAGGCAGAAGCCAAGGAAATTGCCAATAAACGCGCCCAGATACTGCGCGAGCAGGGCCTGCGTGCACGCAAACATATTACGCTCGATGAAATCGGCCGCCGGTTGGCACTGGGCAACTTCAAGGAACTCAACATTATCATCAAAGGTGATGTGGACGGCTCTGTGGAAGCCTTGAGCGATTCACTGCAGAAACTGTCTACCGAAGAGATCGCGGTTCGCGTGGTTCATAAAGCGGTAGGACAAATATCTGAAAGTGATGTGCTGCTGGCAACCGCTTCCGATGCTATCGTGGTAGGCTTCAACGTACGCCCGTCTATGCAGGCCAATAAACTGGCCGAAACCGAAGGCGTACAGATCAAGCTGTACTCTATCATCTACACCGCAATTGAAGAGATCAAGAGCGCGATGGAAGGGATGCTGGAGCCGAAGATCCAGGAAAAGATCGTTGCCAACGTGGAAGTACGCGAAGTATACAAGTTCGACAAAGCCACTGTTGCCGGTTGTTATGTACTGGATGGTAAGATCAGCCGTAACAACAAGATCAGGATCATCCGCGATGGTATCGTGGAATATCCCAAAGGCGAAGGACAACATGCCGACCTGGGCAGCCTGAAACGCTTCAAGGATGATGTGAAAGATGTAGCTGCCGGTTATGAATGCGGCTTGACCATCAAAAACTTCAACGACCTGAAAATAGGTGATATCGTGGAAGCTTTTGAAGAAGAAGAAGTAAAACGGACATTATAAATGTAAGATATGCGATGTACGAAGTACGATGTGATCCGGTACCATCACCGGAAAGCACCGTACTTCGTTTTTTATGTACAAAACATCGTACATCCCACATTGTACAGCTCACATAAAATCAGCTTTGTTAAAAACCTCGTAAAACTGTTAAAACAACAGCCAATCAACTATTTTTGGGATAATTTCAGATTTATGCGTGTAAAATATTCTCTCTTACTTGGTTTTGTAGTTGCATCATTGGGAACATATGCCCAGTCGCAAAAGCTGGTGGCCGATAAAATCGTGGCACAGGTGGGCGATAAGATCATTCTTAAATCTGATATTGATAATGCCATTGCCGACTATAAACGCAATGAATCACCCGTAATACCTACCCCCTGTGAAATGATTGAATCTGAAATGATCCAGAAAGCACTGGTACTTCAGGCGCAGAAAGATTCACTCACGGTAAGTGATGATGAGCTGGAAGCCACACTGGACAACCAGGTGCGCGGGTTTATTAACCGTTTTGGTTCGCAGCAAACATTGGAAGAGGTGGCAGGTAAATCAGTGTTCCAGCTGAAAGAAGATTTCCGCGTGGTTTTCCGCGAACGCAACCTGGCCGACCAGATGCGCCGTAAAATACTCGATGCCGTTAAAATATCACCAACAGAGGTAAAAGAATACTTCGATAAGATACCCCAGGACAGCCTGAAGTTTTATGAAAGTGAGCTCGAATTAAGCCAGGTAATGGTTTATCCCAAAGCCAATAAAGATGTGGAAGAGTATGTAACCAAACAGCTCTACGACATGAAGCGCCAGGTGGAAAATGGCCAGAAAAGCTTTGAGCAGCTGGCCAAACTGTATTCAGAAGACCCGGGTGTTAAAGAAAATGGCGGACAGTATACACTGAACAGGAATGATAAAGGCATGTGGGATCCTACTTTCATGGCTGCGGCTTTCCGCCTGCGTGAGGGACAGATTTCACCGGTGATCAAATCCAAATTCGGTTTGCATATCCTGCAGCTGGTTAGCCGCGCAGGTGACGATGCCGTGGTTCGCCATATTCTGCGCATACCGCCGGTAACAGATGATGAAATCAATATCGGCAAAGCCAAACTCGACAGCGTTCGCGCTAAAGTGCTGGCCGGTAATTTTACTTTTGGTGAAGCCGTAAACAAATACAGTGATGACGACAACAGTAAGTTCAGCGGTGGTACCATCATGTCGAACGATGGTTCTGCTTATGTAACCTACGATCAGCTCCAGGATAAAACCCTGGTAGACGCCATCAAAGACCTGAAACCAGGCGATATTTCTAAACCCTTCGCTTCTGTGGATGACCGCGGCAGAAAAACCGTACGCATCGTATACCTCCGCGACCGTACCAAACCCCACCGCGAAAACATGAAAGATGATTATGACCGCATCGCTAGCCGTGCACTCGCTATCAAAAAAGAGCAGGTGATGAAAAAATGGTTTGCTGATCATATCGCCACCTATTATATCAATATCGACCAGGATTATTTCAGCTGTAACAATATTGGTGACTGGCTGAATGCCGCCGCAAAAAACAACAGCGCCAAATAGATAAAAACAATGTAAGGCCCCTTCAGGGCCTGCAAAAAATCCGGCACCAATAATTGCTGGATTTTTTATTTGGAAAATTAGATGTATGTACATATATTTGTGTTGTGAATTTGGAAAAAGCCATACAAACACAGGGATTTAAGAACCAAAAGCATAAAGCAGTGGTGAATATTATGTACACGGCTTACCTGGTGAAATCGGCAGTAAGTGATGCATTGAAGGCGTATGGATTAACACCCGAACAATACAATGTGCTGCGCATACTGAAAGGGAAATACCCCGAACAAATGTGTGTAAAAGATATTGCAGGCAGGCTGATAGAGCGCAGTTCAAATGTACCAAGGATCATAGACCGCCTGGAACTGAAAAAACTGGTGAAAAGAAACACATCGCCCATTGATAAACGCGAAACGGTGATCACCTTAACACAGGCTGGTATTCATATGCTGGATACCACCAATATAGTGGTGGAAAGTACAAATGCAGATATATGCGGATTGAGCGAGGAAGAGCTGGGGCAACTGAACGACCTGCTTGACCGCTTTCGGAAATAAATTTTTTTAAAAAAATACATGTACATACATGTAAAAGGGAAAAATATATGAAAACCGTATTGCATAAAGCCAATGAAAGAGGGCATGCCAGTCATGGCTGGCTGAATACCTGGCATTCTTTCAGCTTTGCAGATTTTTACGATCCCAAGAAAGTTCATTTCGGTGCACTCAGGGTATTGAATGATGATTACATAAAAGCCGGTTACGGGTTTCCCAAACACCCGCACGACAATATGGAAATTGTAACCATACCCCTGTACGGCGACCTGGAGCATAAAGACAGTACCGGGCAGCATGGCATCATCCGCCAGAACGATGTGCAGATCATGAGCGCGGGAAAAGGCATACAGCACAGCGAAATGAATCCCAACCGCGATAAAGACGTGAATCTTTTACAAATATGGGTTTTCCCTAAACAAGAAGATATTGAACCGCGTTATGAGCAGAAAACCTTCAGACCCGAAGACCGTAAAAACAAGATCCAGACGGTGGTAGCCCCCGACGACCAGCAGGCTGTTTGGATTAACCAGGATGCCTGGTTTTCGCTGGTAAATGCCGGTAAAGGATTTAGCACCGCCTACGAGGTGAAAAAACAGGGGAACGGCGTATACGTATTCGTTATCAGCGGTACTGTAAATATCAACGGAACACAGCTGGATCAACGGGATGCCCTGGGTATATGGGATACCGGCCGGCTGGATATTGCGGCAGACACCGATGCGGAACTGCTGTTGATCGATGTACCTATGCAGGCCGCCTGATAAACGGAGATCTTATACTATTCAACAATAGCCCATTCATTCATTTTATAAAAAAACAATTATGGCAACCTACAAAATTGACGCAGCACATTCTGAAATTAATTTCAAAGTAAGGCACCTGATGATCACCAATGTAACAGGCGCTTTTACCAAATTTGAAGGCACCCTCACCAGCGACAAAGATGATTTTACCGACGCTGTTATTAGTTTTGAAGCAGATACTGACAGTGTAACCACCAATAACGAACAGCGCGACGGCCACCTGAAAGCCGATGATTTTTTTGCCGTAGACAAATACCCCAAGATCAAATTTGTTTCTACCGGCATTAAGAAGATCGATAATGAAGAATACACATTAACAGGCGATCTCACCATCCGCGACGTAACCAAATCCGTAACCCTGGATGTTACTTATAGCGGTACAGTGGTTGACCCCTGGGGACAAACCAAGGCCGGTTTTGAACTGAAGGGTAAAATCAACCGTAAAGAATTTGGTTTAACCTGGAGTGCCGTAACAGAAACAGGTGGTGTAATGCTGTCAGACGAGGTAAAACTCGACCTGAATATTCAGCTGATCAAACAGGCATAAATTTTATCAGGCAGCTAACAGGCGCCCCGGCTGCCGGCAGGGCAGTGGTGAAACGAACAGGAAGTACCAGGAACCAGGCGCCTGTTGAGCGACAGGAACAGGAAAAACAGAACGGGTATATTTTCAGCAGGGATAAAATAAAAACAGCACAGGCGCCGGCAGGAAGAAAGACAGGCAGGCATTGTTTATGGAAGAGCCATGGAAACAGGAAATGCCTGCGCCTGTGCTATACAAAGTATGCTACCAGGCATACACAAAATGTATGGTAATGCAAACGGTAATTCATCGCGCAGATGAGCGCGGAACCAAAGATATCGGCTGGCTGCAAAGCCGCTTTTCTTTCAGTTTTTCCAGCTATTATCATCCCTCCAAAAAAGGGTTTGGTTTGCTGCATACCCTCAATGATGATAAAATACAGCCGGGTGGCGGTTTTGGCCTGCACCCGCATGTTAATATGGAAATCATCAGCATCATGCTGCAGGGTAAAATGAATCATAAAGATTCCATGGGCTATAGTGAGGTGGTGGAAAAAGATTGGGTTCAGCTGATGAGTGCAGGTTCGGGTTTGCGGCACGAAGAATACAATGTTGGTGAAGAGGAAGTACATTTTTTACAAATATGGATCGAGCCCAAGCTACAGAACATCGCACCACGCTACCAGCGGCGCTATTTCCCGAAAGAACAACGCCGCAACAGGCTGCAAACCATTGTTAGCAACGCAGAAGGAACAGCGCATTGCTGGATTAATCAGCATGCAGCCCTGCACCTGGGCTGGTTTGAAAACGGGCAAACAGTATCGTACCAGTGGCAGCCTGAAAACAAGTGTGTGTATGTGTTTGTGATCAGCGGCAGCCTTGTTTTCAATGGCGAAACCATCAATGCAAGGGATGCGATCGGTTTCTGGGGAACAGATAAGGTACAGTTAAGCTGTTCTGCCGAAACGGAATTGCTGTTGATAGAGGTACCGGTAAATCACTGAACAGGCGGGCAATGAATAATGGGTTTGGGTCATATAGTGCCCCGCCGGCAGAGATGGCACTGGATAAATACACGGCAGGCAGGCGTTATTTGGAGGGGAAGCCCTACTCGGTTATTTTCGGGTATTCAAATGATCCTGTTTTTTAAAATAAGCGAATGAATATTGAAATCATTTCCGGCAGTCCGCGGAAAAACAGTGTAACCCGCAGGGTCGCCATATTTCTTCAGAAAGCCCTGGCTGGTAAAACAAAACACCATGTGGCACTGCTGGATGTGCGGGATTTTCCCCTATCGCCCCTGCAGGAAGAAGTGATCACCCATCCCGACAATGCACCTGAAGGACTGAAACCCCTGGCAGAGCGCATATTTGGCGCCGATGCATTTATACTGGTATCGCCCGAATACAATGGCAGCTATACCCCGGCCATGAAAAACCTGCTGGATCATTTTCCCAAACAACTGCACAAAGCATTTGGTATTGTTTCTGCATCTGTAGGAGCCATGGGGGGCATCAGGGCCAGTCAGCAGATGCAATTGCTGGTCAGCGGTCTATTCGGGATAGCTTCGCCCTATATGCTGGTGGTGCCGTTTGTAGACAAGAAATTTGATGAGGATGGCAACCTGGCCGATATGAGCTTCCAGGCTGGTATTGATACTTTTATCGCTGAATTCCTGTGGTTATGTGAAAGTTTGCATACCAGGGGTCAGAACTTAGATAATTAAGTTTTTTATGTGAACGTTAGTCGTAACTTTGCGGCTTCTTTTTGATCTTACCATGAGTGACGAAATAAAACATGAATGTGGCCTTGCCTACATTCGCCTGCGAAAACCGTTTTCGTATTATCTGCAAAAGTATGGAACGGTACTGTATGGGCTGAATAAGCTATACTTACTCATGGAAAAACAGCATAACCGGGGGCAGGACGGAGCGGGTATCGCCGCTGTTAAACTGCATGTAGAGCCCGGTTATCCCTTCTTGTACCGCACCCGCAGTAATGCACCCCAGCCTATTGCCGATATCTTCTTTAAAATAGGACAGGAAATCCAGGAAATGGAGAAATACCAGCCCGATATCAAACAGCATCCCGGTTTGATGAAGGGGCACCTGCCATTCCTGGGCGAACTGCTGCTGGGGCACTTGCGCTATGGCACACAGGGAAAGAACAATGTTGAATTTTGCCACCCTTTTATCAAACGCGACCTGGTTCCCGGTAAAAATCTGGCGCTGGCTGGTAATTTCAACCTGGTTAACACAGAAGAATTATTCGATTTAATTAATATCAACCCCGGAGAGTTCCAGAAACAGAGCGATCTGGCCGCGATGATGGAAGTGGTGCATCATTTTATTTCAAAAGAAGATGAACGCCAGCCCAATGCCGCTGATGTTTCGGCTGTACTGAAAAAAGCCACACCTCTTTTTGACGGGGGGTATACCATCGGTGGTTTACTGGGTAATGGCGACAGCTTTGTTATGCGCGATGCACATGGCATAAGGCCTGCTTACTATTATATCGATGATGAGGTGATCGTTGCTGCCAGTGAACGCGCCGCCATCAGAACCAGTTTTAATGTGGGCGAGAATGAAGTGCTCGAACTGATGCCCGGCAATGCATTACTGGTTTCTCATACCGGTGAATATACAATAGAACAGGTGCTGCCTGCCAAGGAAAGAAGGGCCTGTAGCTTTGAACGTATTTATTTCAGCCGCGGCAGCGACGAAAAGATCTACCGCGAACGTATTGCACTGGGATACCACCTGAGCAAACGGGTGCTGGAAGATATTAATTACGACCTGAAGAATACCATCTTCAGTTATATTCCCAATACAGCAGAAGTGGCATTTTTCGGGCTGGTAAAGGGTATGGAAGATTACCTGAACCAGATTAAAATACAACGTATCCTCAGCTGGGGTAATGATATTACCGAAGAAAAGCTGCAGGAAATGGTTACCCGTAAAATACGCCAGGAAAAAATCGCGATCAAGGATGTAAAACTGCGTACGTTTATTACGGAAGACAGCAGCCGCAATGAAATGGTGCAGCATGTATACGATATTACTTATGGCACTGTTCGCAAAGGTGAAGATACCCTCGTGGTGATCGATGATTCTATCGTTCGCGGCACCACGCTGAAAGAAAGTATTGTGCGTATGCTGGCACGCCTGTACCCGAAAAAAATTATCGTTGTTTCTTCTGCACCGCAGATACGTTACCCCGACTGCTATGGTATTGATATGAGCAAGCTGGGCGATTTTATCGCTTTCCGCGCTGCTATCGAATTACTGAAAGAGCGCGGCATGGATGCAGAGCTTAACCGCATTTATGAAGAATGCAAGGAACTGCAGCGCAGCGATAAACTGCATACAGAGAATGTGGTAAAACAGGTATACAAGCCTTTTACCACCGAAGAGATCTCCTGTAAAATCGCCGAACTGATCACTCCCAAGGATGTGAATATACCGGTGCAGGTGATTTACCAGACCATTGAAGACCTGCACGACAGCTGCCCTACCAATACGGGTGACTGGTATTTTACCGGCAACTATCCCACTCCCGGTGGTAACCGCGTGGTGAACAAGGCTTTCCTGAATTATATGGATGGCAAAAATGTGAGAGGATATTAATGAGAGAATATTAACTGGTGTCTGTATATCCGGCAGGATGTCTGGCACCAGCTCGTTTATATTATCCAATTCCCCTTAGCCCTTTTTCCAATAATTATCACCCATCAGGTAATACTGCAGTTTGTTCTTTTGCTTTTCTATTTGACCGAAAGTGTTGATTTTTGCAGGGAGGCCTTCAAACGCTTGCCATACCCGGAAATGCAAATGGCGAGATAACATCTGATAATTAAACCAGGAACAGATGAAATCACTGATCATTGTCCGCCATGCCAAAAGCAGCTGGGACAATCCCGCAGAAAAAGACTTCGACCGCCCGCTGAATGCCCGCGGTTTAAAAGATGCACCGGAAATGGGCCGCCGTTTGCGTAGCAGGAATATTCCCATTGATGCTTTTGTATCCAGCACCGCCAACAGGGCCTGGCAAACCGCGGTTTTATTTGCCGAAGCATACGGCCAGTCAGAATCAGCCATTGTTCGCATGCCCTCATTATACCATGCTTCCCCCCCGGCTTTTTATGGGGCGATCAGCCACCTGGACGATGATTACCGGTCTGTCGCCTTGTTTTCGCACAATCCCGGTATAACCGAATTTGTAAACGGTTTAACTGCCACCCGGATCGATGATATGCCCACCTGCGCTGTTTTTGGTATTAAAGTCCGCATCAGCTCCTGGAAAGATTTTGCGGATGCAGAAAAGGAATACTGGTTTTTCGATTATCCCAAGCTGAAAGTGTAAAAAGCAGCGTATACCTGTCCTCAGTTTTGCTGCTGTAATGACTGTAATGTTGCTGATACCACATGGGCCAGCCCGTTCTGCTTAAATACCGGCAATTGGTAATTAAAAAGCTGGGCTTTTGTAAAATGTTCAGCCGCCAGTTGTTGCTGGCTGCAGGTGTAGCACCATTGCTGCTGCATCAGGTGAAGGGCCAGGTACTCCTGTTCTGTTTGGCCAGGGGTGGGAATCAGGATTGATTTTTTTTGCAGGCTTAGTAGTTCCATCACCGTGGTATAACCAGAGCGGCTCACAATAAATTCACTTTCAGCAAAAGCGGTTTCCATACCATCTGATGATAAATGATTCACCACCTGGCAATGGGCAGGGGCCTGCACCGGCTCATGGCTGCCGGGTTTACCGCGCACCAGTAAAACAGGCCCGGTTAAACCGGCTGCCAGCTGCAATAATTTTTGTTCCAGCAGGCTGCGCTGTGGTTCAGGGCCCGAAAGCACCATCAGCCAACGGTATTTCAATGGCCGGTTTTGCCGGGGCTGCAGCCTGGCAAGAGGTCCCAGGTAATGCACGGGTACTGCAGGGAACTGTGCAGGGTGTGAAAGAATACCCGCTATATTCTCTGTACCTGTGGTGTCGGGTACCCAGCATGCACGGAAACGATCAATATAACGGTAATTGATTTTCTGTACCCAGCGGGTAAGCCAGGCAAATGGCGTTTGAACAGTAAGCTGGTGGGTGATGAAAATACTCGGCACCTGTGTAGACCATAAGCCATAGCGGTTATCAGAAATAACCAGGCTCACCGCTTCTTTTGCGATCACCCGTTGCAGCCATTTGTGCTCGTACCGTATAGCGCCTAAAATTTTAGGCAGCTGCCATAAAATTTTTAATGGCAGTAGCCGTTTATACTTGGAGTAGCGTATCCTGTAACCTTTCAGCGAAAGATGGCGGATGCCGGGAAACTCCTGTTGAAGCAGGTAAAGCGCCGGTTCTTCCGCCGCAATAATAACCCGGCAGTTGTTTTTCAGCAGCAAACGGATAATGGGAATACAGCGGGTGGTATGCCCCAAACCCCAGTCCAAGGGGGCAACCAGTACTGTTGGTATATTATTTTTTTCAGTCAACCTATTTTTTACTATTGCTAATGTTATTTTTTCTAACTTAGAAAAATGTATATGTGCCGAAAGATAAGTCAAACAATCGTGTTATTGCTGATAATAAGCATGGTATTTGTATCCTGTGGAGTATTGGGCAAATCCAATAAAAACAAGTGTGGTTGCCCGCCCCGCAGGGGTATTGTTGGATAAAGAGATTTTAAATTGTTGTAAACCAGGTGAGTATGCGATCTTCTAACAGGGATTTACTGGTGCTTACAAAAAATGGTTCCTTAAACGAGAAGGAACTGGAGCATGAGGTAGAATTGTTGCACGAATTGCTTTACCATGTTGAAAATATGGAAGCATTTTGTATTGCCAATGAATTGCTGGATATCAACCGCTATAAGGTGATACAGAAGCCGCACCTCATACTACGTGCGGCGGGAAGCAAAAGACTAAAACCGTTTACATTTATTTGTAATAAAAATTAAAGCAGGAACCTGGTTCCTGCTTTAATTTTTTGTTCTGTATACTTTTAAACCTGCAATTACTATTGCAATGCAGCCAGCGCTTCTTCCAGCATAGACAGCATTTCGGGTATCTCTGCTGTTTTACACGTGCCCACACTTAACCGGTACCAGGGTGATTGATTGCCGGCACCGAATGCATAAAACGGAACAACAGCCAGCTTGGCTTTATCCAATATATATTGTGTTACTTCAGCCTGGTTTTCCAGTTTACGGCCAGCAGCTGTTTGCCCCACCAGGTTTAGCTGGATGGTAAGGTAAATAGCCGCCTGCGGTGTAATAGCATCTACGCGGTAACCTTTCTGTTTTAAACGGATGAATCCATCATAGATCAGCCGCAGCCTTTCTTCCAGCCCTTGTTTAAACTGTTTTAAATAACGCTGTATGGCTTCTTTCTGCAATAAGTATTGTGCAGCTGCTTTTTGTTCGGCCATAGGCGCCCAGGCACCGAGATGGCTGAGCAATGCTTTCATCCGGGCAATAACATGAGCGGGACCCAGCGACCAGCCCACCCGTACACCTGTAGAGGCAAATGCTTTTGACATGCCATCAACAAAAATGGTATATGCTTTCATGGCCGGCCTTACCGTTACCGGGTTGCAGTGTTCGGTTGATCCATAAGTCAGGGTCCAGTACATCTGGTCGAACAGCAGGTATAATTTTTTCTCCTGGTCACTGCGGCTGGCGTTTTCGGCCAGTACCATATCGCATATTTTTTCCAGTTCCGCTTTGGGCAAGGTCGTTCCGGTGGGGTTTTGCGGGGTACAGAGGCAGATCAGTGCAGCACCTTTGATAAAAGGCGCGATATCGGCTGCAGTAGGCATGAAATTGTGCTCGGGTGTGGCTTCTACCACGCAATGCTGTGCATCGGTCAGGTGCACATAGTGGTTGTTATTCCAGGAAGGAACGGCATAAATCACTTTATCTCCGCGGTCAACGATTGATTTGAAAATGGTATATATCAAGGGCCGGCCACCGGATGCGATCAGTATTTCATTGGGTTCATAACGGATACCTTCGCCTTCTTCAATGAACTGCGCTACGGCCTGCCGCAGTTCGGCCAGCCCGTCGGCAGGCGGGTAATTGGTATAATGCTTTTTATAGCTGTCGATGATCAGGGCTTCCAGCTCTGCCGGTATGGGAAAAACGGCAGGATCAAAATCGCCGATTGTATAATTATAAATTTTTTCCCCCTTGCGGATGCGGTCATTTATTTCATTACCCAGGCGAACAATCTCAGACCCGATAAGGGTTTCGGCAAGCTGGCTCAATTTGCTCATGGCTAAAAATTATGCTTTTACAATGCGAGGCAAAGGTACAGATAAGCGCCGAGCTTTTAACCCCGCTGTAGCTCCTGTAAACTGCCAATGTGATTTTCCACAGCGTTTATTGTTGAATTTCTCTATTGTGGTGTGCTGGGGGATTGATTATTTTGCCTTTAATCTTTACTCTATTTAAATAATTCTCTAAAGTCAATCAACAAACTAAAATTACCTGACATGAGCACAAATTGGAAAAAAGCGCAGAAACAGATTGCTGCTTATAAAGAGCACATCAAGGGCTTACCTAAGAATACACCCCGCGCTTATACCCTGACCGTCGAAGAGATCGACCGCCTGCTGAAACAGCGGAAAGGCAAAAGGCTCGATGGCATAAGAATGTATTTTGGCGCTGAAACAAAAAAAGGCGTAATGGTACCCAACCTTATCATTGTAGGTTGCGTAAAAGGTCAAAATGGCCAGCTGAATGATTACAATGTGCCCAAGGAAATACCCAAAACAAGCGGTAAAAAAGCACTGGCAACAGCCGATGCATCTTCCGGCGGCGCCAGTACAGGGACTGCTCTTCCTTGTCCTAGCTGGTGCGGAGAGCCCAATACGCTAAATGGTTAAGAATAGTAACAGCTAAATATTTTTATGATTAAATGGTGGTTTGGTTACAGTGATACCTATATGCCCTTACTGGCTTTGCTGGTTTACATCGTTTTATGGAAGCGGATCGATAAGCGGGAAATGATATTGTTCTTTTACCTTATTTTTTGCTTTCTTGTTTTTGGCATGAGTAATGTTCTGGGAACCAGGAGAATACACAATCTATTCTTATACCATCTGTTTAGTCTGGGAGAATTGCTGACTATTGCTTATTACATTATCCGCGTTGTACTGAAAAAGAAGCCACTTTATTTCTGGCTGATCGCATCGGGATATAGTGTGTTCTTTGTCGTCAATATTGTTTTATGGGAATCGCTTGATACATTCAACAGTAACAGTGCGGCTTTATCGAACCTTATTTTATTGATACTGGCCATGTATTATATGCTGCAGCTGTCAAAAAGCAAGGAAATACTGCATTTTCAAAAGCTACCATCGTTTTGGATTGTGAGCGCATTTTTAATATATTGTTCGGTAAGTGCATTGGTGTTGATTGTATACAAATCTTTTGCAGGCGATACAAATGCGGAAGGGATCAAAGTATGGACGGTGATGCTTATTGCAGCAATACTTAAATTTGTATTTCTATCAGTAGGTCTTTTATGTTACAAACGCCCACATATTCAGGACCTTTCATTATCGTAGCCTCATCGGTTATTTTGTTTTTTTTGATATTTTTTTATCTCTTTATTGTTCAGTTACACCGGCGCCGTATTATGCATGAAAAAGAGCTGCTCGACCTGAAAGGGCAGTATGAGCAGGTGATCATGCAATCGCAGCTGGAAATACAGGAGCAAACATTCCGGAATATCAGCCAGGAAATACACGATAATATTGGCCAGGTGCTTAGCCTGGCCAAATTAAACCTGAATACCATACCGGCAGCAGACAATACAAGGGAAAAGCTTGAAATAACTGAACAGTTGCTGGGAAAGGCCATTGCCGACCTCCGCGACCTGAGCAAAAGCCTGAATGGCGATAAAATAACCAACCTGGGGCTGGCAAGTGCAATAGAGCAGGAGCTGAGAATGATCGAGAAAACACTCAGTATCCGTGCTTCGCTATCGTACGACGAAAATGAACTGGTGGTCACTGATGAGCAAACCATTGTTGTGTTCAGGATGGTGCAGGAAATACTGAACAACTGTATCAAGCATGCCCGGGCATCGAGCCTGGATGTGGATATCAGTACTGCACAAAGCAAATCGTGCATCACTGTAGCCGATAATGGTGTGGGATTCGATATAGACAGCCTTGATGAAAAAGAAACCGGCATTGGCCTGAAAAGTATGCAGCGAAGGGCACAGCTGATCAATGCCCAGGTACAGATCAATTCAGCCCCCGGCAAGGGAACCAAAGTAACTATTTGCCTCTACCCACCAATAAACTCTTTCACCGATGATACAAGTAGCTTTAGTTGATGACCATGCGCTGTTACGCAACGGGCTCGCTGCTGTTATCAATAGCTTTGGCGACTATCGTGTAATTTTTGAAGCAGACAACGGCAGGCATTTCATTGAACAGCTGAATAAATACGGCGTTCCCGATATTGTGCTGCTAGACATCACCATGCCCGAAATGGATGGCTTTGAAACCGCCAGGTGGATCAAGGAGAATGACCCGGATATAAAAGTGCTGGTATTGTCTATGATGGATAATGATGCTGCCATCATCCGCATGCTGCGCAATGGCGCCAAAGGATATATTTTAAAAGACAGTAAACCTGATGTATTGCGTTCAGCCCTGTACGATGTGGCCAATAAAGGTTTTTGTCTTAATGAACTGGTCACCGGCAAGCTGGTGCACCTGATTAATAAAACAGAAGGAGAAGACGTGGATACTATTCATCTCACAGAAAAGGAAACGGATTTTCTGAAACTTTGCTGCACAGAGAAATCATATAAAGAAATTGCTGCCGATATGCAGATAACGCCACGCGCTGTTGAAGCACTGCGCAGTAACCTGTTTGAGAAACTAAGCACCACTTCCCGCGTAGGATTGGTGCTGTACACGATACGCAATGGCCTGGTGAAAGTGTAATAGTACTTTCCAGATATTCCATATCTTCAAGATATGGAATATCTATTCCTGTGTGTATATCCCGCTCTTTTTTATCTGCTGCAGTATACCGCCTGCAAACCTGCGGATACTTTCCGGCAGTGAATTCCAGTTTTCACCATACGCTATCCTGTACTTGTCTCCGGGATTGCCGGCCGGATAAAAAGCGGTGATCTTGTATTTTTTAAAATGATCGTACACGAGTATTTTCAGTGGTTTGGCATCCAGGCCATCTGAATAGCCGAAATATACCAGGTAATATTCTGTAAACCCATCCTGGTCTGCATCAGCAGCCTGGGTATATGGGAGGTTGAATGCGGGGCTGTAAACAGGATTACCTGCATCCTGGAAAGTAAACTTCAGCTTGTTGCTGTCTGCTGCAGCGGCAAAGCAATAGGCATACAGGTTTTTTATCGTATCTGCACCTGGCTGCTGGTAATACTTATACACTTCACCCTTTGCATTTAAACCGGTAAGTGAATCACCGCCGTAACGGCTGATAGCAACTACCTGCTCAGTGAGCAGAAAGGTACTGGTTCCGGCTTTATCATTCACGCGGAATGCCTTTACTGGCCTGCCTTTTACCGTGTTGGCAGGTTTGTTTTTCCCATTGAGAAAAGAGCTGGTTTGCCCGGCGCTGAGTATGGTTACACCGGTTTGCGCACTGGCCGATCCCCAAAGCAATAATAAGGGTAACAGCGCAGCTGATCTTCTTTTTAACATCTTGCAGGTTTTTTCTTCCAGGTTTCGCGTCACAAGATAAAGAACAGCTGCCAATCATTGTAAGCATACAAAACCGGCCATGCTTCAGCGGATGGCCGGTTTTGTAAAGCTGTCAATAAATGCATAACCAATGTCCCCGGTATCTTGCTGTGAGAACAGCAGGATTCGGATGACCGGCATACTGTTGTTGTGTTGTCATAAAATAGTTTTATCAATGGTCGGAGTGCATATGTTGTAAGCAACGGCCAGGGTAGCGGAGAACGACTTTACAGGTAAAATGCCAGATCAGGGATATGCCTGTTGCACAGCCGGTTTCTATGCCTTGCCGGTTCTTTCCCGGAGCCCCGCCAGCTATGCATCAGGAATATACGACCACCATAATATTCGCATCAGCAGTATAACTGTTCGGGGTGCCGGGAAGAACACCGGTATCGGGTGCATGTGACCAGCACTATGCATAATAAACTACTGCAAAAAATCCTGAACATGGGTGGCAGATAGAACAGGATAATATATCACCAGCTGAAGCAAACTGCTGGCAGGTCAATATACACTGCAGCAACATATCACTGTTACTGCCTGGTGATGACTATTCAGTATAATTGGCTGCGGTGTATTCCTTGTGTAGCACATATAGTGAGTTTTATAGTCTACTAATTTGGTAGACAAATATAGCAATGAGTATATACAAAGCCAAATTATTTTTCATAACCCTGTAAACTCAGCTGCTCACGGGCAGGCTGAAGCTGAAAGTGCTGCCTTCGCCATAAGTGCTGGTAACACTGATCTCGCCGCCCTGCGCTTCAATGAATTCTTTGGAGATGGCCAGGCCCAGACCGGTACCGGCTTTTTCAATACTGCCCGGTACTTTAAAATAGCGGTTGAAAATACGGGACAGGTATTTTTCTTCTATGCCTCTTCCATGGTCAGTAACAGAGAATACCACAGTGTTATCGCTGCGTTTCACGATAACTTCTATTATCGAATTTTCATGCGAATATTTAATGGCATTGGTAAGCAGGTTAACCATTACCCATGATGTTTTTTCTGCATCGGCCTGTATGGCAGGCAGGCCTTCTTCTACCTGGTAATGGATATGGATATTGCGCTGTGTGGCCTGTGTTTGCACGGCCTGCTGGGCCGTCATCACCACCTGCTGCGGAGATGTTTGCTGCAGCTTCAATTGTATATTACCGGTTTCCACCTGTGCCATATTCAGCAGCTCGCCGGTGATTTTTAATAACCGTTCCACATCATCATCAATGCTTTTAACCAGTTCTTTTTGCTCTGTGTTCAGGTTGCCGACACGTTCGTCATTCAGCAGGCGCGAGCTCATTTTGATAGATGACATAGGCGTTTTAAGCTCATGCGAAACAGTGGCAATAAAATTTGTTTTGGCCTCATCCAGCTCGTGAAAGGGAGTGATATTGCGCAATACGATCACTTCCCCGATGATGTATTCGCCATTGCGTACAATGATCGGTTCTTTTGTAAAAAAGCTTTCCTTGCCATCGGCATAAATTTTCAGTTCTGTTTTTTGCCTGTCCTGCAGCAGCGTACGCATCAGGTCGTTCCGTACGGCAATATCTGCATTGTATTTACCGACCACTTCTTTTTCTTTCAATCCGAACAGGTTCTCTGCCACCGCATTCATAAAAAGGATATTCCCTTTTTCATCAAAACCAATAATGCCGTCGCGCATCTGGTTGATAATGGTTTCGATGCGTGTTTTTTCAAACAATATCTGCGAAAGTGTGCTGTGTTCATATTCATCCAGCTTTTCGGCCATACTATTGAATGCAGTGGCCAGGTCGCCAAATTCATCATTTTGTTTGAGGTAAATACGTTTGCGGTAGTTTTTATTGGCAATTTCCCTGATACCTTCCGATAGTGCCTGTAGCGGGTGGGAGATGATGCCAGGAAAATTAACGATGAACGTGAATGCCACAATCGTGAGCACTGTTACAATAACCGTTAACCAGAAAGTGGCTTTTTCGGCCGTGTTGGAAGCCACTTTGTTTTTATTGAAGATGGCCTGCTGATTGAGGTCCTGTATCCGGTAAATAGCCCTCCGGATGTCTTTGTAGTTGCTGCTGTCGAGCGGGTTGCTTTTAAGTTCATTAAAATTCTTTCTTACCAGCTGTGTGGCCTGCATTTCGCCAGGCTCGGTTTCATTTTTCTCCTGCAGCGACAGGTTCTCCTCAAACGCTTTAAGCGTGGTGGTATCGGCTGGCAGTTCTTCCAGCGCTTTCAGCATATTGTTGCAATAACCCAGTGTGAGGTGATTGTCTTTAATAATCAGCCTGGAATCTTTACTCAGCAGGTTGATATAATAAATGCCGAGAATGCCAAAAGCCAGTATTACAATGAACAGGAATACCAGCCCGAGTGTCAGCTTCGTTTTTAAACGTGTACCCATTATGATAAAATTACCAGGTCAATATCAGATATGCTCAATTTTTTCAGTAAGTGGTTAAAAATGGCCGTTCGCAAAATGATATTGGTTAGTGTTAAATGCGGTTTGCCAATGCACAGCGTAGTGATCTTATACGTTTCTGCAACTTCCAGTATGCCGGTACCCACATGCGTGTTTTTAACACGGATCACTTCGGCTCCCATTTCGGTGGCCAGCTTAAAATTATTGATCAGATGACGCTGGGCTGCCAGGCCTATTTTATCGGCCTCTTCTTTAGGCGTTTGCACATACAGTACAAACCATTTGGCATTATAATAGGCAGCCAGCCTGGCTGTTTTGCGGATGATGTTCTTGGATATTTCATGGTTGCTGCTGATGCAGCACATCAGCTTTTCGGCCCTCGACTGGATATTGCGGGGTATTTCCACTTCAATTTTTCTTTCCACCTGCGAGGCCACTTCCTTTAGTGCCAGCTCACGCAGCTGCAATATCCTGTCTGACTGGAAGAAATTCTGCAAAGCAATGGGGATCTTTTCCTTTGCATAGATCTTCCCTTCTTTCAGGCGGGTGATCAGTTCATCGGCGGTGAGATCGATATTGACCACTTCATCTGCCTGGCGTAAAACATTGTCGGGAATGCGTTCGGCTACTTCGATACCTGTAATGTTTTTTACATCTTCATTCAGGCTTTCGATATGCTGGATATTAACTGCGCTGATCACATTGATACCTGCATCGAGAATATCGATCACATCCTGCCATCGTTTTTCATTTTTACTGCCTTCGATATTGGTATGGGCCAGCTCATCGATCACCACGATTTCAGGGCGCAGGTTGAGGATCGCCTGCAGGTCCATTTCATCCAGCTCTTTCCCTTTATAAAATAACTTGCGCCTTGGAATAACAGGAAGCCCCTCCAGCAGTGCATCTGTTTCTTTACGGCCATGTGTTTCTATATACCCGATTTTTACGTCAATGCCATTGCGCATTAAAGTATGTGCCTCCTGCAACATGCGGAAGCTTTTACCTACACCGGCACTCATGCCGATGTAGATTTTAAACTTACCGCGCCTGCTTTTGCGGATAAGATCAAGAAAATGCTGATCACCGCTGATATCCGGGTCCGGCATGTTGGTTCAGTTGTTTTACTGGTAAAATAATATAGATGATTACCGGTTGCATTGCATGTACAGGTATTTTATTTTGTATTCTTTTAAAACCGGGTCATAGTCCATTAACTGTTTATCATGCCTAAAGCTGGTCTCAATTGCATAGCGGAACCGGTTGTTTTGGCTGAATGCTTTTTCCAGGTTGGCAATGGTAAGCGGCAAAACCGGGCTGCTGGGCAGTATGCTGAAATAATATTGTACAACCAGTTTTGCGGCTTTTTCTTCCGCCATAAGTATGCTGTTGCTGTACAGATAAAAACCCAGCGTGTCAATGATCCGGTAATCATTCATGCCTTCAAAGCGGTAATCGTGGCAGTGGCAGTCGCGATAACCGTATAGTTCGTCTTTGAAATACACTTTCTTTTTGCCGTTTTTGATAATGTCCAGTTTATAGCGGCCAAACAGTTCGTGCGATCTTATCCTGGCCGGCACATGATCATTGCAGGAGAAGGTATCACTGAGCTGGTGATGAATAAAATCAGATCCGTTTAAGTAAACGCCCATGGTGATGGCCTGTTCTTTTTGTGCAAGCAGGGGTTGTAAAAAGAAGCAATTTGTAATGATAACAAATATAAGACTGATGCGGTTCATTGTTCCTGTTTTAAAATGAAAACCTCACAATGGCAGCAGTTTCGTTAGCCTGTTGATAACCGGCGGTACACCAGCAGTGCCGCGAGATGCTGCCTGCAGGTGATCTCTGAACAAAGCCCCGCTAGCAGGGCCAGGCCTGTTAGCGGGAACTTGTTTATTCCGGGACGGTTATCTGTGGTCATACAGCAGGAAGGGTTGGTTAAAAGCGAACCAGCAGTGCCAGTATCCCACGGCTTTCTGATTTAACGAGATCAGGTTTCCAACCGGAAGGGATGGGGGTGGTGGTATAACCATCAGGAGAGGTAACACCTCCATGCCCTGCGAAATAAGGTATATCTGCGGCGCGGTGTACAAACTCTGCCCGGAATGTGAGAAAATCATTGGGCATCCAGTCTATGGTAGTAGAAGCATCCCATCCGTTGAACTTGGTGCCGGGTGAGGTATCAAACTGCTGGCCGGCCACACCTGTGGGTACCAGTACCAGGTACCTGCCGGGGTTGTGCATATACCCACCGCCAAATGTCCAGCCGAAATGCTGCGCCTTGCCAAACCATACACGGTTATAAAACATACCACTGATAAAGTTCTGGGCAGGATAGCCGTCTTTACTGCTGCCGAACGGTGTTACACCGCCGCCGTTTTCAAAACCGAGATCGCCGGTGAGTGAAAACGCTGCGCGGCTGATAAAGCTGGATGAGGGCTGGTTGTAATAACGTACCTGTACGCTGTTATCTGTATGCCAGCGGCTGCGGTTAGGCTGATCCTGCACATCGGTTCCAAAATAGTTATTGGATATAAGAGAGAAGGATTCCACCGGCCGCCACATAACTGAAAAGCCCATGCCAGGCATTTTATTAAACTTGGCGTAAGACTGCCAGCCGTTGATGAGCCAGAGCTCCACTTTTAGTTTATCGGTAGGGAAGGCCTGCACGCGTACGCCATTAAAAAACCAGGGCGTATTGTCTGATGTAAAAGATGGCTGGTATGCCCAGTTCTCAAAATTGTTATAAGAGAAAAGACCAATATACGACATAAAAATACCGGCATCTACGTTGATGCCATGCCAGGTATTGAAATGATAGCCACCATACGCTTCACTGATATAACGGTAAGCAGTGGCCAGGTCGTACTGGCCGCGGTTGATGCTGTTGTCGTTGCGTGGCACCACGGTAGACCTGGTACCGAACTGCGTTAAAAACCGGCCGCGGACATTATTGTAATGAAAATCACCCCCTAAGCCCACAAAAGAAACGGTTACTTCATTGTTGCGGGCGAGTGCTGTAGAACCCACAACAGTGTTGTCAATAGGATTGTGGTTGGAATGTGTATAGTTCAGGTCTACGGTAAAAGAACCTGTAAAATACTTTGAATCCAAAAGGGATGATTTCTGCCTGTTGTTGCCATTAAGCCAGGAAAAATCACCAAAAGCAAAGGGTTCGCTGGGGGTGGCAGTAGTATTGGCACTTGCAGCTGAGCTGTCTGCCTGGGCTGCTGCCCGCGGGGTGCTGGTAAACAGGCATACTGCTGTGCAAAATAAAGGGGCTACCAGGTATTTGCCCATCATCTTCTTGTTTAAAAGGTTACACATTTGAAGGTTGTTTGGTTAAATTGATATAATAGTTGTTTGTTTTGTCCCGGAGGAAGTAGTTGTTGCCTGCAGGGTAAAAACAGATCCAAACATTTTTTCATATGGAAGCAAATACTCGGCGCGGAACTAAAAACTGATGGCAAGAGAAGTTGTTAAAAATGAATTATCACTCACCGTTTGCCCGCTCCCTTTTATAAAAACATTGTCCTTACTATGCAATGTTCTTGCTTCAACCCGGAGCAGGGCATTGTTTACAGGTGCATAGTCGATATTGAATGTATAGCCGAAAGTCTGGAAACCATTGGCAGTTCCGGTGCCAATGATCACCCCGTGCTTGTCGTTGTAGTATTCAGCCCTGGCCGCGATGGTCCATTTATCTGCCAGCTGGTACTTCATCCGCAGCACTGGTGTATACCATATATTATACGAGCTGCTGCCTTTGGATCGCTGCTCCATGCCTATGTCGAATGAAGGCAGTAAGCCGAAGCGGCCAAAGGTTAAAACCGCATACAGGTTGTGATAATACCGCATTTGCCTGCTGCTGTCTGGTTTATCTGTACCAATGAATGTACTGTAATTAATGGTTACAGCGGCATTGGGTTTATATTGTACCTGTGTGCCAAAACTCATCATGGAATTCCCTTTGAGCCGGTTTATCCGCTGCCACCCGTTCAATACCAGCGCACTGAACAGCCATTTGTTGTTGTTGGTGGTATAGGTTAGTTTGGCGCCGGTTTCAAAATAGGGTGAGTTCTCTGCAGCGATCGACCGTGTTACATCCCAGCAATCTTTAGATACGGCACTTTCAAAACCGATATGAGAAGGCAGTATACCTGCATCGAGCCAGAGATTTTTTTTCCTGCTCAGTTTAATACCCACATTGGCTTCGTAAATACTTTTCAGCACGTCTGGTTCTGAAGCATAATTAGCGGTCATATACGTACCGGTTCCGATAGAAAGATTGGCTCTTACCCGGTCGGTTGTATAACTGCCTTTTAAAAAGGCCAGGTTGACATTTACCTCATTGTGCCGGTCATGACTGTACAGAAAAGGTGCTTTATCATTATTAGCAGGTTTATTGAAATCGTAAGAGTAGTATACTTCCGCGTAGCCCCCGATACTGAAAGCCGGTGTGTTTGTTTTTGAAGCTGAGCTGTCGTTAGGCTGTGCCATACTTGTCAGGCTGATCATCATGAGTGCAGCGGATAAAATTTTATGCATGAGTAGTTTGGGATAAATCTGTTAAATAAATTCAGGTCCGGCATTGGGTGTCCCCGCCTTTTACATATTCTGCGGCAGAACTTTTTTCAGTTGGCAGCGGTGATCGTGACCGTGAGGCGTGAATCGTCAATCGCAAGTAGCGCAGCGCACCCATTCCTCACTAGCGATTCACCACTCGCGTCTCGCGGCAATGTACGGCCGTGACCGTGAGACGTCAATCGTCAATCGTGAGTAGCACAGCACACTCATTCTTCACTTGCGATTCACCACTCGCGTCTCGCGGCGATGTATGATTGTGACCGTGAGGCGTGAATCCTGAGTAGCATAGCATATCCATACCTCACTGACAATTCACCACTCGCGTCTCGCGGGTGAACCGTGTGTAATGCAACGTGGCCCCTTTAGAGCTATCATCGTTTTATTTGGTATTGTCCAGGTCTACATTCAGTTTAAGCACATTGACACGTTCAGGGCCAAATAATCCCAGGAAAGGTTTTTCCACATGTTTGTCTACCAGTGATTTTACAGTTGCTTCCGGGAGGTTTCTTGTTTTGGCAATCCTGGCCACCTGTATATAAGCGCCCTGTGGTGAAATATGTGGATCGAGGCCGCTGCCTGATGCTGTTACTATATCGGCAGGGATAGCTTCTTTTTTGATACCCGGGTTATGTACCAGGAAAGTATCGATCCTGTCTGCTACCTGTTTCAGGTAATCGGGATTGGTAGGGCCTTTGTTTGAACCGCCTGATCCTGCTGCATTATAGTCCACGGCTGAAGGGCGCCCCCAGAAATATTTGTCCTGTGTAAATTTCTGTCCGATGTTGGCATAACCTACCACTTTACCATTTACAGTGATGGTTTCGCCTTTACCACCGCCGGGAGCGGCTTTGCCTACTGCAGCAATCAGCAGTGGATAAAGCAGGGCCAGCAACACGATCATGACGATGGTTAGTTTTAAGGAAGGAAGAATATATTTTTTCATCTTATTATTATTTAGAGCAAACCGGTGTTTGCTTTTTAATCACTACATAAAAAGACCCAGCAATAAATCGATCAGTTTGATCCCGATGAATGGTGCGATCACGCCGCCTACACCATAAATCAGCAGGTTACGGCGCAGCAGCGCACTGGCGCCAATCGGCTTATATGCCACACCGCGTAAAGCCAGCGGGATAAGTATCGGGATGATGATGGCATTGAAAATGACTGCAGACAGGATAGCGCTTTCCGGGCTTTTCAGGTGCATGATGTTCAACCCCTGCAACGCAGGAATAGATGTGATGAACAATGCAGGCACAATAGCGAAATATTTAGCCACATCGTTGGCAATAGAAAAAGTGGTGATGGTACCGCGGGTGATCAGCAGCTGTTTACCTATTTCCACTATTTCAATCAGCTTGGTCGGGTCATTATCCAGGTCAACCATGTTACCTGCTTCTTTGGCGGCTTGTGTACCGCTGTTCATGGCCACGCCAACATCGGCCTGGGCAAGGGCTGGGGCATCATTGGTGCCGTCACCCATCATCGCCACCAGTTTACCGCCGGCCTGTTCTTTTTTTATATAATTCATCTTGTCTTCCGGCTTGGCTTCAGCAATAAAATCATCTACACCTGCTTTGGTGGCGATGAATTTGGCAGTGAGCGGGTTGTCGCCGGTGACCATCACGGTTTTTACACCCATTTTACGCAGGCGTTCAAAACGCTCCTGTATACCGGGTTTAATGATGTCCTGCAACTCGATTACACCGAGTACCTGCTCATTCTGGCTTACCACCAGCGGTGTGCCGCCATTGGATGCGATGATCTTTACCTGGTTGGCTGTATCGTCGGGAAAGCTGTTGCCTGCTTTGAGCACCAGGTTGCGGATGGCATCAAAAGCGCCTTTGCGTATTCTTAAACCTGAGGGAAGGTTAATACCGCTGCTCCTGGTTTCGGCTGTAAATTCGATAAACTTGGCACCCGTTGTATTAAAAGCGGTGGGGTGCAGGCCGGCCAGTTCAATGATGGATTTACCTTCCGGTGTTTCATCGGCAAGAGAGGCCAGCACACAGGCTTCTATAAATACTGTTTCTGTTATACCGGCTGTTGGCCAGAAATGAGTGGCTTTTCTGTTACCGATAGTAATGGTACCGGTTTTATCCAGCAGCAGGGTATCTACATCGCCGGCTGTTTCTACAGCTTTACCACTTTTGGTGATCACATTGGCACGCAGCGCCCTGTCCATACCGGCAATACCGATCGCACTCAGTAAACCACCTATGGTGGTAGGGATAAGACAAACAAAGAGCGAAATAAAAGCCGCGATATTGATCACCGTGTTGGCATAATCTGCATAAGGTTTCAGCGTAACGCACACGATAATAAATATCAGTGTAAAACTTGCCAGCAAAATAGTCAATGCAATTTCATTGGGTGTTTTCTGGCGTGAAGCGCCTTCTACCAGTGCGATCATCTTATCGAGAAAGCTTTCACCTGGTTCAGTGGTTACACGCACTTTTATTTTATCGCTCAGTACTTTTGTTCCACCGGTTACAGATGATTTGTCCCCACCTGCTTCGCGGATCACCGGTGCGCTTTCACCGGTAATAGCGCTTTCATCAATAGTGGCAAGACCCTGTATAATTTCTCCGTCCATGGGAATGGTATCACCGGCTTCACAGATGAATACATCTCCTTTCTTCAGTTGTGAAGAAGGAACAACCTTAATTTCATCTGTAAAAATCTCTCCAACAGAGAACAGTTTTTTGGCAGGTGTATCTTCCCTGGTTTTACGCAGGCTGTCAGCCTGTGCCTTACCTCTTGCCTCTGCAAGCGCTTCAGCAAAATTGGCAAACAACAGGGTGATAAACAGTACGAGAAAAACAGCTAGGTTGTAGCCGAAATTACCGATGGTGCTGTCTTTAACAGTAAAAGAATAGGCGGTTACAAACAACATGATCAGCGTTCCCACTTCAACCGTAAACATAACGGGGTTACGGAACATGCTGCGGGGATTGAGCTTGGTGAATGACTGGCCCAGGGCCGGCATCAGCAGCTCTTTCGCGAACAGGGATGTATTTTTATTGGTTCTTTTCACTTTCAATAGTTTTAAATTCTTGGCGCTAGCTTCATCTTTATTAGGGTAAAGGATAGTGCCCCGGTTAATGTATGCTGAAATATTCGGCTAGTGGCCCCAGTGCCAGCGCAGGGAAATACGATAAGGCATTGATGATAATGATCACCGCAAACGTCATCGCGCCGAATGTGAGTGAATCGGTTTTTAAGGTACCTGCAGATTCAGGAACATATTTTTTATTGGCCAGTATACCGGCAATAGCTACCGGGCCGATAATAGGCAGGAACCTGGCGAGTATCAGCACAATACCGGTGGTTACATTCCAGAAAACATTTCCATCGCCCAAGCCCTCAAAACCACTGCCGTTATTGGCATTGGAGGAGGTGTATTCATAAAGTATTTCAGAGAAACCATGGAAGCCGGGATTGTTCGTCCAGGCAGATGGTTTCACCGCCCAGGCCATATCGGGATGATGTGCTACAAAATAAGCTGCCAGTGCTGCACCTGCTTTTATCAGGAATGCAGACAACAGTGTTACCAGCGCTGCAATTTTTACTTCACGGGCTTCTACTTTATGACCCATAAATTCAGGCGTACGCCCTACCATGAGGCCCGAAATAAATACCGCGATAATGATATAGATATAATAGTTCAGGATACCCACACCACAGCCACCATAAAAGGCATTGATCATCATACCCAGCAATTCCATCAGTCCTGAAAGTGCCATAGAACTGTCGTGCATGGAGTTCACAGAGCCGGTAGAAATAATGGTGGTCATAATGCTCCAGAACGCCGAGCTGGCAGGCCCAAACCGCACTTCCTTGCCCTCCATGGCACCTGTGGCCTGGGCTATACCCAGTTTGGCTATTTCAGGATTGCCGTGTATTTCTGTGACCATGGTGGGAATAACCAGGCATAGCATGCCTATTGTCATTACACCAAATATTACATAGGCGAATTTTTTGCGGCGTATATAAAAACCCATGGCAAATATCATGGCCATCGGGATAACCACCTGGCCAATCAGTTCAAGCATATTAGTGAAGTAATTGGGGTTTTCCAGCGGGTGTGCTGAATTGGCGCCAAACCAGCCACCGCCATTGGTACCAAGGTGCTTGATGGCGATCATACCGGCTGCGGGGCCACGGGAAACCTGTACGGTATCGCCCTGCAGGGAAACAAAAGAATCTTTCCCGTTAAAGCTGGTAGGTGTGCCGTTGAAGGCAAGTACGATAGCCCATACAATACACAAAGGCAGTAAAATACGGGTAATGGTTTTGGTGAAAATTGCCCAGAAATTGCCCAGGTTATTGGTGGTTTTTTCTCTCAATCCATTCCACAAAGCCACCAATGCAGCCATACCGGTTGCCGCACTTACAAACTGCAAAAAAGTAATTACATACAATTGGGTTAAATAAGTAACGCCAGATTCGCCTGAATAGTGCTGCAGGTTACAGTTTACCAAAAAGCTGATCGCTGTATTAAATGCAAGATCGGGCGATTGTGCGCCGTTGCCATCAGGGTTAAGCGGCAACTTATCCTGGAACAGCAGCATAAAAAAAGCATACACCAGCCACAACAAATTGATGGTGAGCATGGCTTTCAAAAACTCTTTCCAGTTCATCTTTTTATTCGGGTCAATACCACAGATCCGGTAGATGAATTTTTCAAAGGGGTTCATAAAGTCAGTGAATGTTCTTTCCCCGCTGTACATTTTAGCCATGTATTTACCCAGTGGTATAGAAAGGAGCAGCGTAATCAGGAAAGTAGCAATTACACCTAATATTTCAGTATTCATGTTACGATTATGTTGAGCGGTTTAGAATTTTTCCGGTTTCAGTAATACGTACACCAGGTAGAGAAAAACCAGTACAGACAATATTAAAAGCAGGTTCATCATACGTTTACATTTTTAGTAGGTAAGGTTTAGACAGGGGGCAGTTATATTTTGTCGAAAAAATCGATGGATTTAAAAAAGAGCACAAAACAGAGAATGCCCGCTGCGAGTAAAATAAGTGTCAGCATATTCCAATTGATTTTAAGTTTTTATACACCGGATTTCAGTACCTGCTGCACATACAGCGAATGCAAGGTAACAGGCATCTGCGCCTGTATGGCCTGCCATTCTGTTCTGCCGCAACTGTACATGAGGCTGGTTAATGAAAACACGAATACATTTTCTATGGCATTCCTGATCAGGTTATTGCCACGTACATATAATTTTTCTGCCAGTTTCATACATTGCTTCACGCTGTCAAGCCGGTGAATGGTGGCCATTTTACCGGTGTATTCAGTGAGCAGGCGGATACAACTGTTTACATTGCCCAGGGGGCTAACCTGTTTCAGCTCGGCTTTCAGGGCCGGCAGCTCGTCGGCGAGCAGGGCCGGCACTTCATATTGGTTCATCATAACAATTTTATTGAGTGATCAGTCGATAAAGTAAACCTGTGGTTATCACCAGGATCAAGATTGCAGCGAAAAGCGTGTATGGCCGCTGCCAGAAATGCCTGTAAGTAATTTTCATACCCGTTTTTACCCCGGATATGCCAAACGGTGTGCCTTCGTACAGCTGACGATGTGCTTTTTCTTTAAACCCTGCAATAGCAGTGCTTTAGGGCGATTATACGAACATTTGATTGCTTGCTATAAGCATAAAAAGCCTTCCATTTTGGAAGGCTTTTTTCATTTTGAAAAAGATAGGTTGCTGAACCATGCTGTAGCTGGAAGCCTGCAATGGTCGTTTAGGCTTCCAGTTTATATTCCTCTATTTTCCTGTATAAAGTGGTGAGGCCGATATTGAGCAGTTTGGCTGTTTCTGTTTTATTACCCCTGGTATGGTTAAGCACGCGCTGAATATGCAGTTTTTCCACGCTGGCCAGGTCAAATGCCGACATGGGGGCAGCGGCAGATTGGGTGATATGAAATTCATAAGGCAGGTGGCCGGTTTCCAGGTAATCGCCCTCTGCCAGTATACAGGCGCGTTCTATCACATTTTTTAATTCACGGATATTGCCTTTCCAGTGGTGGTGCTGTAGTTGTTGCAACGCTTCTTTTTGTATACCCTGTATATTCTTTCCCAGTTTGGTGTTGAATAGCTGGATGTAAAAATCGACGAACAAGGGAATATCTTCTTTCCGTTCGTTCAACGAAGGCAGTTCAATGGTAAATACATTCAGGCGGTAAAAAAGATCTTCCCTGAAATGACCTGCTGCCACTTCTTCTTCCAGCCGGCGGTTGGTGGCTGCAATAATGCGAACATCGGCTTTAATGGTTTTGGTATCGCCTACTTTAATAAACTCCCTGTTCTCCAGCACCCGCAATAACTTGGCCTGCAGCTCCTGCGGCATTTCGCCGATCTCATCCAGGAACAATGTGCCTGTACTGGCTTCCTCTATTAATCCTTTCTTGTCTTTGATGGCGCCGGTAAAAGCCCCGGCCCTGTGGCCGAATATTTCACTTTCAAGCAGGTCTTTACTGAAAGCGCTGCAGTTGATGGCTACAAATGGCTGGCCGCACCTGTTGCTATTATAATGGATAGCCTGCGCAAACACCTCCTTACCACTGCCGGTTTCCCCTGTCAGCAGAACAGTAGCATCAGTACGGCTAACCTTTTTGCCCAGTTCTATAGCTTGCTTGATTTCTGCAGATCTGCCCAGTATGGAATCGAAGCTATAGCGCTTGCCCACCTGTTTTTCTAACTGGCGGATGCGTTGCTGCAACCGCACTTTCTCTGCTGCACGGGCCACCAGCGGGATGATCTTGTCATTATCATCGCCCTTGGTGATATAATCGAAAGCACCGTTTTTAATAGCCTGCACACCATCGGCAATATTGCCGTAGGCTGTGAGCAATATGATCTCCGTGAGCGGATGTTTGCTTTTCAGCTGCAGCACCAGGTCTACACCGCTGGCATCAGGCAGTTTTACATCGCACAATATCACATCAGGCTCATCTTTGTCGGCCTGTTTAATACCCTGTGCTGCCGAACCGGCTTCTGCGATGCTGTAGCCTTCCAGTTTTAGTATTCTTACCAGCAGGCTGCGCAGCTTCTCTTCGTCATCTATAATTAATAGCTTATACACTGTATTTATAATTATCAGCCGGTGATGAATCGGCGGTGGTACATGAATAAAGGCTGCATCCCGGCTGCCTGCGGCCGGCATGGGGGCAGAGGAATGGCATTGGCTGCCAATAAATTTCTCTGTTATGCCGGGTAAAAAACAAAATCAGTATACAAATATATACTTATGCCATTGAGTTAAGCATAACTATGGCTGAACAATGAACTTTGCACAGGTTCATCAAAAAGAAGGCAATAAAATATCTGCTAATCAGCGTGCACCCGGTATTGGTTCAGCAGTCGCTTTACCCGTATAGACAGCTCATTGGGGGTGAAAGGTTTGGTAATAAAATCATCCGCATCCAGGCTGAAAGCCTGCATCACCGTTGTTTCTTCGTCAATGGCCGAGAGTACGATGATGGGAACATGCTGCTGTATGGTGGAACGGACAATACCTATCAGCTCCAGTCCGGATGTAAAAGGCATCATGATATCGGTGATGATCAGGTCGGGCGTTATATATTCCAGTAAACTCAGGGCTTCCCTGCCGTCTACGGCGGTATGAACAGTGTAGCCGTTGTTTTTAAGGTGGTGTTCCAGGGCCATCAGGGTTACCGGTTCATCTTCGGCAACAAGAATGGTAGGGGATAGGGCTTCCGCGCTTGTATTGGATTTTTCAGGATTCATAATTCTGGCGAAAATGTAGGATTGTTTTTAGATAGAACTTGTTTGCATCTAGTTCATTCTTATTCATTTTGCATTTTTTTTAGCAATTTTCAATCCAAATTGCCTGCAGCCGGTGGCCGGTGAGGTGCAGGGCGCTTGTTTAAGGCTTTTCTGCTCCTGAAATGGTGAATTAGTAGGTTTTGGCATATTTTTAACCCCGGGCTTGTACCCAATTCTTTTATTTTTGTCCGATTCAAGCAAAAACAGAAAAGTTATCATTGATAATCAATAACTGCATGATGAAAAAAATGTTTATGGCAATAGCCTTGGGTATTGCTGTTATGGGTGCGCATGCACAGGATACGAACAAAGAAGGAGCAAAAAAGAAAAAAATATTCGATCTGGGTGACCGGCCCAATGATCATTTCATGGTTCAGTTTGGCTATGATGGCTGGAGCGCCAATGGCTTAACTTATACATCTCCCTCCGGCGTAAAAGCTGGTCCCTCCGGCTTTTCCCGTCATTTCAATATTTACTTTATGCTGGATAAACCATCAAAAAGCAACCCCCATCTCAGCATAGGATATGGTATTGGGTTGGCAACCAGCAATATCTTTTTTAAAGATACCTACATTGATATTAAGTCAACCTCTTCCACAATGCCTATTATCGATGTTAGCCAGGGAGGCGGATCTGCTACGCAGCCCAGATTTAAAAAGTTCAAGCTGGCCACCCAATATATACAGATACCGCTTGAGTTGCGTTATGTAGCCAATGCAGAAAACCCCAATAAAGGCTTCAAAGTGGCCGCTGGTGTAAAATTAGGCTACCTGCTAAAGGCCTATACCAAAGGAAAAAATGCATTGAACAGTAATGGTGGAAGTATTTATAGCTCTTCTTACATTGATAAACAGTTTGACAAACATTTTTTCAACAGCACCATGGCTGCAGCTACGCTCCGGATAGGCCTGGGCATTATATCCATAGACGGTTCTTACCAGCTCACTACATTGTTTAAAGATGGTGCGGCAGCGGGTGTAAGGCCTTATTCCATCGGCTTAACCCTCAGCGGTCTTTAAGTAATGATATTTTTTATAATATAACTGAAGCAGGCTTTATCAAAGCCTGCTTTTTTATGCTGCATACTGGCTGGCAGCCGGCTCCCTGGCCGGGCATGCAACCTGAATGCTTACCTTTGCCGGAAATTAAGCGCGTTTGATAGAGAAAAAAATAAAAACCGGCGGAGAAGAAAAAACAGTGCTGGTAGGCCTGGTACAGAAAAATCAAACAGATGAAGAGGTACAGGAGTACCTGGATGAACTGGCATTTCTGGCAGAAACAGCAGGGGCACAAACCACAAAACGTTTCACCCAGCGGTTGCCTCATCCCGATAGCCGCACATTTGTAGGAAAGGGCAAACTGGAAGAGATCAAACAATATACCCAGGGTAAAGGGATTGACCTGGTGATATTCGATGATGAGCTTACCGGCTCGCAGATCACGAATATTGAAAAAGAGCTGGGTATTAAAACCATCGATCGCAGTGACCTGATACTGGACATATTTGCCAGCAGGGCCCGTACCGCACAGGCCAAGGTGCAGGTAGAGCTGGCACAATACCAGTACCTGCTGCCACGGCTGAAGGGTATGTGGAAACACCTAGAGCGTCAGGGTGGCGGTATTGGCACCCGTGGCCCTGGTGAAACAGAAATAGAAACAGACCGCCGTATTGTAAAAGACAAAATTGCCCTGCTGCGTAAACGCCTGGAAGAAATTGACAAGCAGTCGTTCACGCAGCGAAAAGACAGGGGTGAGTTTATACGTGTATCCCTGGTAGGTTATACCAATGTGGGCAAAAGCACCCTGATGAACCTGCTGAGTAAAAGCGAGGTTTTTGCTGAAAATAAATTGTTCGCCACGCTGGATACCACCACCCGGAAAGTGGTATTTGAAAATACACCTTTCCTGCTCAGCGATACGGTAGGGTTCATCCGCAAATTGCCGCATCACCTGGTAGAAAGTTTTAAGAGCACACTTGATGAAGTGCGTGAAGCAGATATCCTGCTGCATGTGGTGGATGTTTCGCATCCCCAGTATGAAGAGCATATTGGCGTAGTGAATAAAACACTGCAGGAACTACATGCGTTTGATAAACCCATACTCACCATTTTTAATAAGATGGATCTGTATGAAGAAAAAACTTTCGATCCCTGGCTGGATGAAGAAGTGAAACAGGATATCCGCAGGGAGCTGCGTGAAAAATGGGAGCATCTTACAGAAGGCAATTGTGTATTTGTATCTGCCACTGAACGCAGGAACATTGATGCACTCCGGGATATCATCCTGCAAAAAGTGCGTGCCATGTACCAGATAAGATATCCATACAAAACAGCTTATTTTTATTAAGCGGTTAACTGCATAACAGCAATGAGTAAAAAAATAAAATGGCATAAACTGGCAGATACCCGGGGCGAAATTCAATGGCAGGATAACCAGATGGCTATCGTGGAGGTGGCGGGTAGAAAACTTACACTGGCTTTATTCCAGGATAAACTATATGCGTTTGCTCATAAATGCCCACATGCCAGCGGTATCATGGCCGATGGCTTTGTAGATGCAACCGGTAATGTGGTATGCCCGCTGCACAGGTACAAGTTCAATATGCAGAATGGCCGGAATGTTTCGGGAGAGGGATATTATCTTAAAACCTACCTGGTAGAAGAAAAAGAAGAGGGCATTTATATTGGTATGGAAGAATCCGGCTTATTCAGCTGGTTTTCCTGAAGCAATATTTCTCTCTGAAAATCAGTGAACAGCCTGGCTGAAAAAAAATAAAAAATGTTTGGCTGGAATATAAAATCCTTTATTTTTGCAACCCCAATGATACTAATAGTATCAGAAAGGAAGGATTCCTGAATAGCTCAGCTGGTTAGAGCATCTGACTGTTAATCAGAGGGTCGCTGGTTCAAGTCCAGCTTCAGGAGCAGTTAAAAGGTTCATAGAATATTGCATTCTGTGAACCTTTTGTGTTAGATGCATGGCAGTTTATTGCAGGCCTGTACGCGCACAAAGCGTTGTGATGTTCTTCTGAAAAACTTCGATCCAGTGGCATTGTAATTTTTCTCCGCAGGTAAAAAATAATTTTGAAATAACTGTTGCAGAACGGTTTGCTATCCGTATCGGATTATACGGACAGTTATATAAAGAACCAATAAAGCTGTACCTGCAACGTTTGTGTGAATACTGCTATCAGCTGTGGGTGCAAAATATATGTGAATATTATAGCACGCCCCAGCCGGCCCATGGTTCAATGTATTTTTGCCAATTCAACTTTATGCACCCATCCAGATTATATGAAATTAGCTAGCCAGGCAGTATCAAAGGCAATGTATGTTTACCTGATAGTGCTGCTTTTTGTAGCAGGTATTACTTCTTTTGTGTTGATACCTGCAGTCCCTGCCACTGTTCCATCCTACCTGCTTATCTACGGATTTGCTCCTTTTGTTATCTGGTATGGTATACAGCAGAACAATGGTTTTATAAAAGAAGGATTATGGATTGCAGGGGTGTTCGTAGCATTGAACCTGCTTGCCCAGTTAAACAATTATGCCACCGGGGTACGCCTGATACCATCACTTATATTGGTAGAGGGTAGTGATCCTGGTAAAGTGCTTTTACGCAACACCCTGTTAACCCAATCACTTTACCTGTTTGCGGGCATACTATTCTACCTGTACCTGAAATATTTCGCTGTAGAGCAGCATGTACGTTATTTATTTGCCGGCATGCGCCTGCTGGTATTATACGGCTTGCTGGAATTGGTTTTGTTCCTGGTAACGGGAAAGAACAGCGATTATATCAGTAACCGGGTATTTCACAATAATGGACTATCCAGCCCTGGTAGTGTGTTTGCCGTAATGAATATTGCAGGGCTTGATATTTTACGTGTTAAAAGTCTCACGGGCGAGCCGTCTATGTTTGCCCTGGCTGTAATTCCTTTCTGGATTATTGCCGGTGGCCTGAACCGCAGGAACGACTGGCTGTTGTTTGGACTGGCATTGGTACTGAGCTTTTCCACATCGGCTTTTCTGGGTTTGTTTGTGGGTATTGCGGGCTGGATAGCCGGGAATGCTGCTGTTCGCAAAAAGGCATATTGGTTATTGTCATTACTACTGGTTGCCGGCACTATATTTTATTATGCGAATGGTTCTTTTCATGCGCTATGGAACGAAGTGGTTGTAGACAAGCTTAGTGCACAAAATGGTTCCGGTGCAGAGCGAAGTTCATTTTTCTTTCAGCATTTGAATTATTGGTGGAATAACCTGGGCTGGTCTGGTAAGTTGTTGGGTATCGGGTTCGGCTATGTACGCTCCGCCGATTTTCTTTCCACCATTCTTGTTAATAATGGAATTGCAGGACTTGCTTTATTCACCTGGTTCTTTTTCAAACCTGTCCGTTACCGTTTTGCCAACAAGGAGCTGCATTATGCCTATATTACTGCACTGGTAGCCACCTACCTGATATTGATGGTGTCTGTTCCTGAATTTGCCTATCTGTCTATCTGGATATTAATAGCCTTCCCCTATTTCTGTAGCCGGAAAACTGTATCACAAGTCGCCGGCTCTCCGGATGCCCGGTTAAATTATAACCGGAGCAGGGTGGTGGTATTGCCGGTTAAAACTGCTTCAGCAGGAAAAGAGCGGATGTAGAAGCTGCTATTGGGTTTTACAGAATAAATATGTAAATTGTTTATGCATAGCGGTGTCTGCCGCAACGATACATCATTAAGAACGAGGTGAGTTAGCCTCATCAAACCGGTGTATACGTGAACAATTTTATGTAAACCCGGTTCCTGTTCACCATAGATGTTGCTGCCAGCTTAGCCCCGCAATGATATCTCATAGCATTGAAAAAACCTGTGTAATAGGTTGTTGTAAAATAACAGTTAAAGCCGGTTTATCACTTTGACCAGCAACTGAAATTGCCGCATTTTTACAGTATGAAAGCCGGGTTTTGCAACACCCGGGCTCCAATTTAATTCCGTTCCCGCTCATCGATAAGTAAGGCATTGGCATTTATTCACTGATTAATGGTGCGTATGAAAAGAAAGATCTTATTAGCCGACGATGACAGAGATGACCGGTTTATTTTCGACCAGGCTATGGAAGATTTGGGAAATGTACAGTCTGCACTGGACTTCGTGGAAAACGGCGCAGCTGTGATCGACTACCTGAATGATATTGAGGAAGACAATGGTTTACCTGACCTGATCATCCTTGACCACAATATGCCTAAGATGAATGGCATGCAAACCTTGTCGTACCTGAAAAACAATGACCGTTATAAAAACATCCAGGTTGTTATTTACTCAACGCATAATGATGCCTTTTTTATAAAGGAATACCGCCAGCTGGGTGCAGCTTCCATTGTGGTAAAACCAAGCTCTTATACCGCTTATGTGGCGATGGTAAAACAATTCCTGGATTTCCAGTGAATGAAGTGCACGCTTCTTCTTCTACACTATAGTTCAAACTTCAACTGATCATCATGGTTTTCGATAGGCACCTGCCTGATGAAATTATTGTAGGCGCCTTCGTCATCATGATTACTATAAGTGCCATAGGCATCCAGGCTATAGCCAATCAATCCATCATTTGCCTGCAGAATATACAAAATAGCGGAATCGGCAGGGTCTGAAGCTCCTTCAAAACGATAGGTTTTAACGATAAGCAGATCATGCGGTTGGTAAAATTTTCCCTTACCCGCAGACAAACCATTTTCTGTCCAGCGAAATTCATTGTCCATTTTTTTCTGGCGCAATGCTTCCAGCACGCCCGCAACTGTGGTCATTTGATCTTCCTGCTGCATAAAATGTTTTAGTGCACAGTAGTCCAAAATCTGTACCGTGGCCTGCAGCCCTGTAAAACCACCCGGCATAACTGAGCATGTACTACCTGGATGATTGCCCAAAGAAAATTATTGCCTTTTTCGTGTAGGGTTTTCTACAGCAGCGATACCCATTTTAGGTGAGCAGGTGGATAAAAAATATTTTTTAATGAATGCTTAAGGTAGTTATTGTTGTTAATGTACCGGAATGCTATTATATTTGTACTGGTGTTTTTCATAGGTTAGCAACGGCCCAGATAGTCTTATCAGGGCTTTTTTTTGCCCTTATCCCAGGGGTTCTCCTACAGCTTTGCCCATTGTTCCCTGCCGGGAGAAGCGTTATTCCCTGTACATTGAACATATTTGTCTTTGAATGGTATTATAGTATTATAATTAAGTGGATCAGTGATCAGTGTTGTAACACATTGTGATGGGTATGCTGCCTTTTGATCAAACTGCGTAGCTTCACCGGTAAAGCCGGTTCATTCTAGTCTATTTTTTAATATTCGGTGCATGAATTATCTGAACACCAATAAACTAAGGCAAGGCTCGTTTATTATTTTACTGGTTGCTTTAGGAATACTGCTGTTTATTGAGCTGAGATCATTTATTCCTGCTGTGCTGGGCGCGCTTACTTTTTATATACTGGTGCGCAGATACCTTCATCACCTCACTGAAAAAAGAAAATGGGGGAAAAGCTGGACTGCCGGCTTGCTCATCTTTCTTACTTTTTTAATTGTTATGGTGCCGGTATGGGTGCTTATTACGATGCTTTCTTCAAGAATTAATTATGCTGTTCAAAACTCCAACCAGGTATTGGCAGCAATACAAAAAGTGGCCGGACGCCTGCAGCAGGATTACCAGATAGAATTGTTTACCGGGGAAAACCTGGCAAAGGCAAGCGGCATAGTGGCCAATACGCTACCCAATATTCTTGGCGCTACATTTAATTCGCTGACCACCATAGTGATCATGTATTTCCTGCTTTATTTTATGCTTACCGGCAGCCGGCAGATGGAGCAGTGGCTGCTTACGTATACCCCGCTGAAACAGGAGAACAAGGAATGGATCAGGAAAGAACTAAAAAACCTGGTGGTAAGCAATGCGCTGGGCATACCGCTGATCGCCGTACTGCAGGGTGTGGTGGGGCTGGCAGGGTATTTTGCTTTGGGGGTAAAAGACCCCTGGTTCTGGTTTATTGCCACCTGTATCACCTCTATGCTGCCTTTTGTGGGTGCGGCCCTGGCCTATGTACCACTCAGCATCCTGCTGCTGGCACAGGGGCCTGCCTGGAAGGGAATAGTGCTGCTCATATACGGATTTGGTGTTATAGGAACTATTGATAATATATTCAGGATTGTATTACAAAAGAAAATGGGGGATATTCATCCCGTAATCACCCTGTTTGGGGTAATTATAGGGGTAAATATGTTCGGCTTTATCGGGCTTATTTTCGGACCGATACTCATTTCTATGTTCATTCTCCTGGTTAAAATATATATCAATGAATTCGCCGATAAAACGGCTTAGAATACCGTTAAAGCAAATTAAATAAACCCCGGAATAAATTTTCTTTCCCCATTACACAATAAATTTGTCACTCGTCACATTATTAGGATCTGATCCTGAATCCAATTTTGCCAACGTAAAAAACCAAGTAGAAGGTGATGAAAAGAATTTTGATTTTGTGTGGCTTGTATGTATGCACATTTGGATCTGACGCAGGTGCAAAAAACAACAATAACCTGCCTGATGACAAAAAGTTTCCGTCCCTGTTCTCCAGTGGAGAATCTGTAGCAGCGAACAAACTGGTTGATTCGCTTTACAAGAAAATTCACCTGGATTCTTTCGGATTACAGCGTACGGTTTTTTTCAATGCCTACAAGGGGTATGAGTATCTGCTGAGCAAGAACATGCTGGAGAAAAAAGAGATACTTACTATCTGCGATTACAGCCAGCCCAGCAGCAGCAAACGATTGTATGTAATTGATCTTGCCAGGGGCGAGTTACTATTTAATACCTATGTTTCGCATGGCCGCAATTCGGGCGATGACCTGGCTAGTAGTTTTTCCAATCTGAATAAATCGCATAAAAGCTCACTGGGCTTTATGGTAACTGCCGAAACCTATCGCGGTAAAGCCGGCTATAGCCTGCGGTTTGATGGTGTTGAGCCCGGTATCAACGACAATGTGCGTATGCGGGATATTGTGATGCATGGCAGCCGTTATGTAACCGGCAAACGTGTTGATAAGGGACAGATGATGGGCAGAAGCTTTGGCTGCCCCGCAGTGCCTTATAAAGAGCATAAAACGATTATTGACGAAATTAAAAATGGCAGCTGCTTTTTTGCCTATTATCCTGATGACTGGTACCAGCACAATTCCCAGGTATTGAATGCGCATTTCAGCTGGCCGGCACTGGCGCCTGCAGGCATGATCGATATTGCATCACTGCAAAAACCGCCGTTCAATATTCCGGCTGCTCCTGAAGAAATAGGAGCGGGTACAAAGTAAAAAAACGGGGTGCTTTTCAAAAGCACCCCGTTTTTTTATGCGCTTGCTGTATGGGCAGAAATGCAAATGCCCCATCTGCAGCTAAAGCCTGTTTACATAACAAAATAATAAGCCAGCAACTGGCAGAATGCACCGCCTATAAAGCCGCAGTATATTTCGGCATTGCTGTGCTCACTGAGCATTAAGCGGCTGGTGCAAACCAGGCCACTCACCAGGATGGCAACAGAAATATCTGCGCCAAGATGGGTGTGGTATACTGCACTGCTAAGTATCATACAAAACAATCCACCTGCCACACCCATAGCATGCATGCTTATTTTGATGAAATTATTGATCACCAGGCCTAAAACAGTAGTAAAAAAAATACCCAGGTAAAAAAACTTCAGCACAATGGGCTGGTCGGTAAAATTGCGGCTGAGATACCACATCCACCAGTAAAAGAACATGCTGATGATGTAGGGGATAATGCGCTCTTTCTGGTGGCGCAGAAAAACATTCTGTATAAATTTCAATCGCCAGAGCAGGAACACTGAAAATGCGGGGAAAAAAGCAGTGGTCCAGAATGCACCCAGCAGCCGTATACGGATAAGCCTTTCCGTTAAACCTGCAAACTCATACGGAAACCGGTAAATAAGCCAGATAAAAACAAAAGAGGGGATGAACAGTGGATGGAATATATAAGAAATTATCTTGGCCAGTATGCGTAATGGCTGCGGCTGACGCAGGGTATTACCGGCCGGCATTTCTTCTGTCATGGTTATCTGGATTTTTGAGAACTTGTCAATTAATGTAAAACCGCTACCCGGGTGTTTAAGCCCATGATGCAGGGTTTAACCGCTCCGGTTCAGTGTGGTGCCGGCTACTACAGTTGTTTGCGAAGACGCGCAACCGGTATATTCAGCTGTTCGCGGTATTTGGCCACTGTGCGGCGGGCAATATTGTAACCTTTTTCCTGCAGCAGCTCAGTGAGCCGTTCATCGCTTAATGGTTTGCGTTTATCTTCCCCCTCGATCAGGTCACTGAGTATTTTCTTTACCTCACGGGTGCTTACTTCCTCGCCGCTTTCGGTGCTCAGCGATTCGCTGAAAAAGAATTTAAGGCGGTAAGTACCAAATTCGGTTTGTACAAATTTACTGTTGGCTACCCGGCTTACGGTGGAGATATCCAATCCCGTGACTTCTGCTATATCCTTCAGGATCATAGGCTTAAGATTGGTTTCATCACCAGTGAGGAAAAAATCCTTCTGGTAGTTCATGATAGCATCCATGGTGCTTAGCAGTGTATGCTGCCGTTGTTTGATCATATCGATGAACCATTTGGCCGAATCAATTTTCTGCTTGATGAACATAACGGCCTCTTTCTGCCGCTTGTCTTTTTTAGCCCCTTTATCGTATTCACGCAGCATATCGCGGTAGCCTTCACTGATACGCAGGTCAGGGGCATTTTTCGCATTCAGTGTAAGCTCCAGCTTCCCGTTATTATTGAGAATAAAAAAATCGGGTACTATATAGCTTTCGGCTTTATTGATCTCGCCAACATTGCCGCCGGGTTTGGGATTTAGCCGGATGATGGCATTAATTACATCGCGCAGCTGCTCATCGCTGAGGTTGAGGCCGCGTTGAATTTTTTCGTAATGTTTCTTGGTAAACTCTTCAAAATATTTATCCAGCACCTGGATGGCCATGTTCACATCCCTGCCCTCTACCAGTTGCCGCCTGAGTTGCAGCAGCAGGCATTCTTTCAGGTCGCGTGCACAGATGCCGGGAGGGTCGAACTGTTGTATTTTCCGGATGATTTCTTCAATTTCTTCCTCACTGGCATCTACATTCTGCCTGAAAGCAAGATCATCGGCAATAGAAGATAATTCGCGGCGCAGATATCCATCATCATCAATGCTGCCCACCACCTGTTCGGCTATTTTGAAACTTTTTTCATCCAGTGAAAGCAGGCCCAGCTGGTCGAGCAGGGTATCGTGAAAACTACTTTCTATTTTAAAAGGGATGGTCTTTTTATCATCATTTTCCGGATAATTGTCATCTCGAAGCTTATAATCCGCCACATCGTCATCTCCGTCCATGACATATTCGCTGATATCGATGTTTTCATATTCATCTTCGCTGCCATCCATCTCATATTCATCTTCGCTGCCTTCAAACTCGTCTGAAGGTTCATCCAGGTAATTTTCGTCATGGCTGTCTTCCGACATTTCGAGGGCGGGATTTTCTTCCAGCTCCTCTTTAATCCGTTCTTCAAGATTGGCAGTAGGTACCTGCAGCAGCTTCATTAATTGAATCTGCTGGGGTGACAGCTTTTGTAATAGTTTTTGTTGTAATGATTGACTAAGTGCCATTCGTTTTCAGATTCCTAAAATTGCTACAAGCAAGTCCAAGACATGGTTTTCGCGGTAAATTTACATACAATCATCATACTGTATGCCGAAATCAGTTCTGCTCCTTCTCCTGGCAATCATACCAGGCTGTTTTGTCTATGGACAGCGTGCGCAAGATACTGCAAATAACCCCGCAAAAAGATATTTGAGGTATGATTCAATTTTGTTAAAAACCCGCCAAATAGGGAATATTTTGCCGGCTGATTATTACCGGGCACAGCTGCCTTTTACCTGTGATAAAGAGTACAGGCTTCAAAAAACCCTGCGTGTGCCCGTTTTTATCCGGTTAGGATCGCTGGAATATGTAAACCACCTGGAAGGGAAGAACTTTTAATTTCCCTTTAATAGAATATTAATTGCAATTTCAGTACATGCACACTTATTTGCATAGCTTATTCAGGTGCTATCAAAAACCCTTTTTTTACATATAGAACCCAGTTAGTATTATTAACCGCCGTTATTGCCATAGTGCTGCTGACCGTTTCGTGGAATATTTACCACAAGCTGGCCATAACAAAGAAGAACTCGCACGAAATTACACAGGCCCTTGATAATACATCCCGGTTGCAGAAAGTGCTCACCGCGCTCAATAATACCACTGCAACGGCCAATGAATCTGTGCTAAGCGGCCAGAACACTTTTTTACAGGCATATGAAAATGCTATTAATGTTGCCAGAAAAGAGATCAATCCCGAAACACTTACTACAGGGATGCCTGAATACAGCCGGGAAATTATCCGGTTGCATAACTATGTACAGGATGGAATGCTGTTGCTGAAATCGTCTGTGAACCCCGCCGCAACAGCCAACCCCTGGGGTAGCTCTGGCGGATTGATGCCTGATATGTTTGAAATAAAAGCTAAGGCCCTGCTTGATAATATCAAACAAATAAGCGCTCTGCTGTACGACAGGCAGATGAAACAGCTGTACAGCTATACCCATGCGCAGGAAAAAGAAAGCACCAGGGATATTTATATTCTCGCCGCGGTTATTGTGATCACATTGCTGTTGCTGCTGGCTTTTTTCATAGTGCTCAACGGGCATGGCAGGGAACGCAGGGTACTGGAAAATGAAGCAAAGGCCACAAAAGCGCAGATGGAAGATATCAGCCATTCGCAAACACAATTCCTTTCTACCATCAATCATTCTATCCGCACACCGCTGAACAGTGCTATTGGTATGACTTCGCTGCTGATGCAGACTGAACTATCTGAAGAACAAAAACAATATGCAGGGGCATTGCACCAAAGCAATGTTTCTTTGCTTTCGGTGATCAACGATATACTGGTTTTTTCCAAAATAGAATCCGGCTCGCTGCAACTGGAGCAGGCCCCTTTTGTGCTGAAGCGCTGTATTGAAGAAGTGTTTTCGCTGTTATTCCCCGAAAACAACCGCCTGGCGGTGAGCTATACCATCGACCCCTCTGTTCCGGTACTGATACTGGGCGATCATGCCAGGCTGAGGCAGGTATTAATGAACCTGATAGGCAATGCGGTAAAGCAAACAGAAAATGGCTCCGTACAACTGAAGGTATCTTTGTGGAACAGGAATGATGATATGGTGGAGATCGCCTTCAAAATAACAGATACCAGCCTGATCCATGAGGGTACAGAGAAAAACGACTGGCTTACCATGCAAAGGCTGGGTAATGCCACCGGCGGACTGGCAGCCGACCAGCAGGGGCTGGGGCTTTCTGTAAGCTCCAGACTGGTTTCGCTGATGGGCGGAACATTTAAAGTAGAGACCATTGCGAACAAAGGCAATGTGCTCACCTTTACCATTAAAGGCAAAGCCCTTGATGACGATGCAGATGTACCCATCACAGAAAACGCCGGCAATGAGGATGAACTGATCGATACAAAACTGGCCAGGCAAATGCCGCTTCGTATACTGGTAGTGGACGATAATGAAATGAACCAGTTCATGCTGTCTTCATTGCTTATTAAAATGGGGTATCCCTGTGTGGTGGCACGCAATGGTGCCGAGGCTGTAGCCATGGCGCAGGAAGGCGGGTTCGACATTATTTTCATGGATCTTCATATGCCTGTGATGGATGGGCTGGAAGCCACACGGCGTATAAGGGAATATTATGTTGCCTCCAATACACCGGTTATCATCGGACTTACGGCAAATGCATTGATGCAGGAGCGGGAAACCAGTTTGAAAGCCGGCCTGAACGATTTTCTTATCAAGCCATACAAGCCACAGGATATCCAGCATGTGCTTATCAAATGGGGTGGGGCAGTGAAGGAAGAGGTAAAACATTGAATAACCGTAATAACAAACGGCTGGTGTAATACTGGTATAATAAAAACAGCAGGAGGGCATCACACCGCTCCTGCTGTTTTTATTTTCTGCAATAATTATCGACTAGGCTGTTACACTGTTTGCCTGCAATACTTTTTGAATAGCAGCCACCAGTTTGTCTGCTTTCTCTTTCATCTGCTCTTCTGTAAGCCCAAGGGTGATGCTGGTAGAAATGCTGCGGCTGATCACGGCATCGCTGGCAGAAAAATCCTGTTGCTGTAAATGCAGCAGGGCGGTTTTCTGTGCATCTGTAAGCGGGTACAGCGCACCGGCTTTTTTCAGGTGATCCCATTTACGGATATAGTGCCAGTTATTATCGAAATAATAAAAGCTGCCGGCAAGTATGCCGCGGGCTTTCATTTCCTCTGCAACGGCTTTTGCCAAAGCAGGGGTGGGGAGAAACCAGGTTAAAAAAGTACAGCTGTCACCGGCGGGGTCAGGTATCTGCCTGAAACTAATTTCAGGTATGGCGGCAAGCGCATTTTTAAGTATGGAATAATGCTTGCGCTGGATGGCAAGAAAAGTATCCAGCTTTCTTATCTGTGCCAAACCTACAGCGGCATGCAGTTCACTGATACGGAAATTATAGCCGAGAAAAGGATGCAGGTCTGCACCACGGTCAACACCCAGGTGATCATGACCATGATCGGTGAAGCCATCGCATTTCTCATACAGCTCTTTGCTATTGGTCAGTACCACTCCCCCTTCACCGCAGGTAACCGTTTTTACAAAATCGAACGATAGTGTGCCGGCATCACCAATGGTGCCAACGGTCTTTCCTTTATAAGTGGCTCCTGTGCTCTGGCAGGCGTCTTCCAGCAACAACAGGTTGTGTTCGGCACAGATCTGCTGCAGGGCATCCAGGTTGGCCATGGCACCGCACATGTGTACGGGCATAATGCATTTTGTTTTGGGCGAAATGGCTTTGCGTACAGCTTCGGGGCTCAGGGTAAGTGTTTCATCAATATCTACCAGTACGGGTACCGCACCAACACTTAATACAGCTTCGAAGCTGGCTACAAAAGTGAAGCAGGGCATAATAATTTCATCTCCTGCACCAATACCCAGTGCCGCCATTGCTGTAGTTAAAGCAGTGGTGCCGCTGGAAGTAAGCTGTGCATATTTGCTGCCCAGCCGGTCGCAGATGGCTTTTTCCAGTTCCTTTGCTTTCCATATACCCTTGCGGGCACCATCAAAGCCATAACGCATCAGGATACCTGTTTCCATCACATCATTGACCTCTTTTCTTTCTTCTTCGCCAAAAAATTCAAATCCCGGCATATTAATGAGTTTAAAATAAAATCGAAAATGAATAGCAAAGGTAAAAAACATAACCGATATAAGCGGTCAGGCTCCAGCCGGGGCTGGCAGGTTATTTCGGGATCACCCAGCCTTTGCGTGTTTTAATAAACTGAACGGTATTGCTCAGCGGGCTTTCATTGTTGCTCCAGTTAATACAACTCACTGCGATATAGCAGTTTTGCCAGTCATCAGGTATTGCTGATTGCAATATGTCCAGTGTAAAAGCATTCTGCTCATTGGCCACGCACAGGTAGCGGGGCTGGCGGCCCAGCACTGCGGACGTATTGGTGAGGTATACCACAAAATTTTTAACTGTTTCACGCGGATAGTTCACCGCACCATCCAGCCGGATAATGGGTGCAGCCGTCATTGATTTTTGGGTGATCTCACGGGCATTGGTGATAGCCGGCTGTGGCGGTTTCACACTGTCGATCCAGGGCATCGGCGGGATGATGGCCGGGTAATGGTAGTAATGATTCTGCAAACTATCGTTCCATCCACGCGGGTTGGATTCAAAATTCTTACTGCTGAAGAAAATACTGCCCTGTACATGATCGTACTGGCGCAGCAGGGCAATCTGGTCGGGCAGTTCTCTTGTACTACGCCAGGCTGCCGTTACATCTTCTTCAATATGATACAGGCCATGACCAATATACAAATGCCTGCCATAGGTATGATTGGCCCACCAATCGAGCAATATCTTGTAATCGCAGCGTTTATGTCCTATTTCCCAATACAGCTGTGGGGCTACATAATCTACCCAGCCTTTTTTCATCCACAGCAGTATATCGGCATAGAGGTCGTCATAGGCCGTTACGCCTGCAGTAGTATTGCTTCCCTGTGGGTCGCGCGATTTGTTGCGCCATACGCCGAAAGGACTGATACCAAACTTCACCAACGGGTTGGTTGCGGTGATAATGTTATGCAGCAGGAAGATAAGGCTGTCGCAATTGCTGCGGCGCCATTGTTCTTTATCCAGGCCGCCGCCATACTGGCGGTAGGTGGCTGCATCGGGAAATTCCCTGCCTGCAATACGGTAAGGATAAAAATAATCATCCAGGTGAATACCATCCAGGTCGTAGCGCTGAACAAGGTCTTTCACAATATTGCCTACGTATTGCCGTACTTCGGGCTTGCCCGGGTCAAAATATTTGCCTGAGCCGTAGGTAACAAACCATTCCGGGTGTGTGCGTGTGATATGATTGGGTGAGATAGATGATTTGCCAATATTGAATACAGCGCGGTAAGGATTGAGCCATGCATGAAATTCCATGCCTCTTTTGTGGGCTTCATCAATCATAAACTGCAGAGGATCGTAAGCAGGCCAGGGCGCAAGACCCTGTTGTCCGGTGAGGTATTCGCTCCAGGGTTCAAAAGGCGATGGATAAAAAGCATCGGCTGCCGGGCGTACCTGTACAATCACGGCATTCATACCATTGCGCTGGTGCATATCAAGTATACGCCTGAACTCAGCCTTCTGCTGTTCTACAGGCAGCCCTCTTTTACTTGGCCAGTCAATGTTTTCTACTGTGGCAATCCATACAGCCCTGAACTCGTATTTGGGTGAATATTCCTGGCTTCTGCCTTGTAAAAAAGCCAGGCAAAGCAAACAGGGAAGCAATAAACACTTACGGAAAAACCTGTGAATCATCTGATGCTATTTATTTCATGTCGGGATGGCTAACAATACGCTATTCTGCTAACAGCAGTGACTGTTTGCCTGCAATTCAAAGAAACAAGTGTTGTGCCTGTTTATTGCATTAACTGTTGTTCACATGAATTGGATGGGGCGAAGATAGAGGGATAAATCACTCGTCGTTGCGCATTTTATCCAATAAATTGTTTAAAACAGCGGCTTCTTCTTCAGAGAGTGTGGTAGAAACCATGCTGTCGAGCTCAGCATTGCGGTTATCCAGCCTTTCCAGCAGGGCAAGGCCTTTATCGGTGATGGTTATATCCACCAGTCTTTTATCGGTGGCACAGGTTTTTTTATCGACCAGTTCTTTCAGCAGGAGGCGGTCTACAATGCGGCTGGTATCGCTCATCTTATCCAGCATGCGTTCTCTTATCTGCAGCGTGCTTAATGGTTTGGAGCTGCCACGGAGAATGCGCAGAATATTGTATTGTTGCGGAGTGATGTCTTCAGGAAGCAGAAATTTTTTCTGGTTTTCAGTAATCCAGTTACAGGAGAAGATCACATTGATCATCAGCTTTTGGTATTCACTCCTGAATTTGGTTTGATGAATGGCCTTGTCAATATTCATATGATACTTGCTGAGGGTTGATTAAGCACACAGTTGGATTAAAAACGATGACAATTTAAACTATTCTTCCCATACCGTGAGGCCTTCGCTGCAATTTGCACAGATATCAATATTTTTCCGGCTGGTTAACAATTCTCTTCTGAATTGCCTGTAATTATCATTGTGCCATATCTCCTTGAAAGACTGCATTTTGAGGTTGCCCAACTGATGCATGGCATCTTTATCGAAACAGCAGGGCACCACCAGGCCATCCCAGGTGATCACATTGCCCTGCCACAGTTTCCAGCAGTGATTGCCCAGGCCGCTTTTAATTTGCATGGTACCTTTTTTATCTTTCTTATAGCGGCTGTATTTATCAACTGTGGGAATGAGCTGATGCGGATCGTTCTCATAATCGTATACCTGCGCGGTTTTAAACCGCACCTGGTCAACACCGATCTCTTTGGCCAGCTGCTTGATTTCTTCTATCTGGTGTTCATTGGGTTTTACTACCAGGAACTGGAAAAAGACAAAAGGTGTTTTGCTTTTCAGTTCTTTTTTCCATTTCACAATATTGCGGGCGCCCTGCAGTACTTTTTCCAGTTTGCCGCCTACCCGGTACTGCTGGTATACATCCTGGGTGGTGCCGTCGATGGAAATGATCAGCCTGTCGAGGCCGCTTTCTACGGTTCTTTTGGCTTTTTCTTCGGTAAGATAATGTGCATTGGTAGATGTAGCCGTATACACACCTTTATCATGCGCATATTTAACCATATCCAGGAAATCGGGGTTCAGGTAAGGCTCACCCTGGAAATAGAAAATAAGATAGAGCAATTCTTTATGTATACTGTCGATGGTTTCCCTGAAAAAATCTTTTTTCAGCATGCCTGTGGGCCGGGTGAATGACCGCATACCGCTGGGGCATTCAGGACAACGCAGGTTGCAGGAGGTGGTAGGTTCAAACGAAATAGATACCGGGTACCCCCATTGAATGGGTTTGCCCGTTAACCGTGTAAGCCGGTAACTGCTGTACACCTTGAATGCATTCCATGCTTTTTTGGGTGTAAGCTTGGACAATAAGTTAATACTGTCATTAAAATTAAAATACGCCATGGTTTGTAAAAATACGATAATACGGAGCAAATAATAAACCAGATTGACCGGCCGCGCCGCTCCGGCGCGCATGGGGGGATATACCTGCAAGGTAGTGAAGCATGTATTCTGCTGCAATTTTCTTTTTATTCACACATAAATCAGCACATTTGCAATGGGAATCACCCTTCTGCTGCATGGCAAAAAGACAAAAGCGTTCAAGGTTCTGGAGAATTACAGTGGTACTTATTTTTACCGCACTGCTGGGCTGCACGGCCTATCTTTTTATCAGGCAGTGGCTGGAAGAAGGGCCTGCCTTTGTACACTATAAAGCTTTTGATATTGATATTCCCCAGGGTTACCAGCTTCATGGAATAGATGTGAGCCGCCACCAGGGCAAAATTGCCTGGGCTTCGGTAAAGAAAATGCAGGTAAGGGATGTGCAGATTGGTTTTGTCTATATAAAGGCCACGGAAGGACTGGGCAATGTAGACAAAGAATTCCGCCGCAACTGGGCCCGTAGCAGGGAAGCGGGCATCACCAGGGGAGCCTACCATTTTTTTATAGCCACCAAAAGTGGTAAGGCGCAGGCCCAGAATTTTATTAATACGGTTGAGCTGCAACCCGGTGATCTTCCACCTGTGCTGGATATTGAACAGCTGTATGGCGCCAGACCAGAAAACATGCGGCGCGAAATACTCGCCTGGCTGCAGGAAGTGGAGCAGGCCTATCATGTAAAGCCCATTATTTATTCCTACGTTGATTTTTACGAGCGCTACCTCGGGAAGGATTTTGATGATTACCCCTTATGGGTAGCCCATTACCTGCAGCAGGAAAAACCAAGAATATCCAGGAACTGGCTATTCTGGCAACACAATGAGGAAGGTAATGTAGATGGTATTATTCCCAAAGTGGATTTTAATGTGTTTAAAGGTGATAGTGCTGCTTTCCGCAGCCTGTTACTGCCCTGATAATGCATGACCGGCCGCTTTAATAGACAGGCTAACTGCTGTGGTCAGCGACAATGACCCAGCGCTGGTTTATTTTTTGCAGCAACAGTGTAAAACAGCCATCCAGGTTGCCAATACTCCGCTGCAGGTGCCATTTGCCTGCTATAAAAAAATATACCGGTGACAATCTTTTGGTTTGCAGTATATCAAAATGCAGCTGCCCCATAGCGGTTGTATCAGGATAGCCTTTTTTATAATTTGCCAGTGCATTGGCCCAGCCATACCGCGGACCAGTTTTGCCAATAAACAGCAGGCTGTCGCTTTGCCAATAGGTTTGCATAAACTGCTCCAGGTTGCCTTTGTTCCATGCCGATGTTTGTACTGACAGCAGCTGCCTGATGGCCTGCTCATCTTTATCCTGCGCCAATACATGAAGGCTGAGCAGCAGGGCTGAAAAAAGAAATAGTTTTTTCATATCATTTATTCATGGAAAGATACAATAACTGTTGAAGGAAATAGCAGAACGCAGTGATGCAGCAATTGTATCCAATGCCTGAATCAGTTTACTGCAGCCGGCTTTCTTGCACGAAGCATTTCCCTTTTACCGGGAGGACCCGGCAATTTTTCTACCACGAAACCCGCAGACAGCATTGCCCTTCGTACATCCCCTTTGCTGCAGTAAGTGACCAGCACCCCACCTGGATACAGCATGTTGTACAACTGGCTGAATACCGCCGGCGTCCACAACATAGGCTGGGCAGCAGGAGCAAATGCATCGAAATAAATAAGGTGAAAAGGCAAGCCCGGTTGAACATCGGGCAGGCTACAGTATGTTTTATGTAAAGTAAAACAGGGATGAACAGCCACATCCTGCTCCCAGCCGCAGCGGTGCATTTGCTGCAGGTAATCATTGTAACAGGCATCCTGCAGTAAATGGCCATATTGCAATGGTGTGGTTTCTTCCGGTGTCAGCGGGTACAGCTCTACCGCCTGGTAATAAATGGGCTGCTGCTGCCTGATGGCCTCACGCAGGCTAAGCAGTGCATTGAGACCTGTACCCAAACCCATCTCGAACAGGCGCAGCTGCGGCTGGCTGTGCAGTAAGGGCTGCAGCCCCGCAGCAATAAATACATGCATACTCTCCTGAACAGCTCCATGTTTACTATGATAGGTAACCTGCATACCAGGTATGGCAATAGTAGGCGAGCCGTCAGCAGTAAGCTGTATCTCTCTTCTCATACAAACAAAGTTCGGCTAAGTGCCGCAGAAATCAAATTGCGGTGGTGGCAAACCGGTTATCCATTTGTGTTTTAACAGCCCGGTTGTATTCAGTATTTTAGGTGATGGATTATATTGAACACCTGAAGAAGGATGTAAAACTGGCCCCTGTACTTCTTCGGCCAGAGCCTGCTTTAACCACCCGAAAGAACATTGCCCTGCGGCTGATGGCCAGCATTATGAGCCAGCAGCTGAGCACCAAGGTTGCCAAAGTTATTTACCACCGGTTTCTCGATTTATACAATGGTAAAGAACCCAGTCCTAAACAGGTGCTGGCAACTGATACAACAGTACTGCGTTCCATCGGCCTCAGCAATGCCAAAGTACAGTATGTGCACAATGTGGCTTTGTTTTGTATAGAGCAGAAAATAACAGATAAAAAACTGATGCAACTGTCTGATGAGGCGGTCATTGAACTGCTTACCCAGATTAAAGGTGTTGGCCGATGGACGGTGGAAATGCTGCTGATGTTTACCCTGGGCCGTGAAGATGTTTTTGCTGTAGACGACCTGGGTATACAGCAGGCTATGATAAGGCTATACAAACTGCAGCGGCTGGATAAGAAAAAACTGAAACAGCGGATGCTGAAAATTTCAGGCAGCTGGAGCCCTTACCGCACCTATGCCTGCCTGCATTTATGGAAATGGAAAGATATGGATGTAGTTGTATAACCGTTTTTCCGGCACAAAAAAGAAACCTGCATGGGTTACATGCAGGTTTGCCAATTATAATCTGGTTACCACCACATCTTCCACAACACGGGTAGTGGTGTTTACAACAAAAGACTGTTCAAGTTCTTTACCCTGGGTTCTCAGGATGAAAGTGGGTTTCAGCTCGTCCTGCTCTTTTACAATTTTGATTTTTTTAGAGAAGTTCTTGTCGCTGAATTTTCCCTGGAACAGGATGTCGTTGTCTTCATTTTTGATGATCAGTTCGAATTTTTCGGCCCTTGGATTGGCGTATTTAACATCGAACCAAACACTGTTATCGTATGTGCCGAGGTACTGGATATTTGCCTGTTTTTCTGCCACGCTTACTGAATCAACGCTGTTGTTATTCGTGTTAGCCTTGCTTGTTGCGGGAATGCTTAATACCACACAAGCAGCTATACCAGATACCATCAGTACTTTTTTCAACACAACACGGAAAGATTGCTTTTTCATAACGAAATTTTTAGCGGTTTAGTAATAAATCGGCAAAAACAACCTTAGAAGTGCTAAGTCAATCGTGGAAACGCAACAAGCTGCGTTTTGGCCGGTTAAGACCTTTTAAACTGCAATCGGCGGAACAAGCAATGGATGGAAACTTTTTCGATCGAAAGTTGGTGACCTGACAGAGAATATGTACTTCAGTACAGGTGGATATTGACAATGCAAATGTACAATAAAAATGAAATGGCCACCAAACAAGCTGGTGTATTACAAAAAATTAACAAACAAACGAGTGTTTGTTATATTTTTTGAAGAGCTGATCATAAATTATTAATATTAGTTATTTATTTAATATATTCCAAAGATTGTCCTTTAATTCCACCAATCCCTGGTTGGTGAGAGAAGAAATGAACAGGTGTGGTATTTGCGGAGGCAGTTCCTGGGCAATGGCTTTTTTCAATTCATCATCCAGCATATCGCTTTTGCTGATGGCGATAACAAAATCTTTTTGCAACAATTCGGGATTGTACTGTTGCAGTTCATTCACCAGGATATCGAATTCTTTTCTATGATCAGGGCTGTCGGCAGGTATCAGGAACAGCAAGGCTGCATTTCGTTCAATATGCCGCAGGAAGCGGTGCCCCAGTCCTTTGCCTTCAGCGGCCCCCTCAATGATACCGGGCAGATCGGCCATGCAGAAAGACCGTCCGTCCCTGTATTCGATCATACCCAGCTGTGGGGTCAAGGTGGTGAATGCATAATCGGCAATTTTAGGTTTGGCTGCCGTGATCACTGATAGCAGTGTTGATTTGCCTGCATTGGGAAGGCCTACCAGGCCTACATCGGCCAGTACCTTCAGCTCCAGTGTTTTCCAGCCTTCAACGCCTTCTTCGCCTGGCTGTGCATAATCGGGGGCCTGGTTAGTGGGTGTGGCAAAATTGGCATTGCCCAGCCCGCCGCGGCCGCCACTCAGCCATATGAATTCCTGGCCATCTTCCAGTATTTCTGCTTCCAACCGCCCGGTTTCTTCATCGCGTGCAATGGTGCCCAGCGGAACTTCGATTATAATGTCTTTACCATTGCGGCCCGAACTATTGTTCTTACTGCCATTTTCCCCGTTTTCGGCAATCACATTTTTATAGTACCGGAGATGCAGCATAGTCCACAGCTGTTTATTGCCCCGCAGGATAATATGTCCGCCCCTGCCACCATCGCCACCGTCGGGGCCTGCCATGGGGTTGAACTTGGTGCGCATAAAATGCCTGCTACCGGCGCCGCCGTGCCCGCTTCTGCAAAAGATCCGGATATAATCTATAAAATTGTTTTTTTCCATCGGGTGCAAATATCGGGAATAGCCCAGTTAAATTGCCGGTGATATACGAAATGCTGCAATGATGTCCCGGAAAGGGCCTGCAGCAGGGAGAAAGCGGCACCTGTAAAAATGGGCCTTTTATTAATAATTACATAATTAGCGGGTAGCATTTAAGTAATACAATGCAGGCAATTTAGCTTATGCGGCTGATCCTATTGATAGTGTTATTAACTGCCATTGGTATTTGTTACAAAAATACCCAGCTGAACAGGCATTATGATTTTATAGCACAGCGGCAAACGATTGAAGTGGTGCGGGAACACCAGGGTATTGTGCGGAATATCGGAACCGAGGAAATACCGGTATTTGTGATCTTTTCCGAAAAATACGGTCTTAATTTCTTCCCCTATAATTTACCGCGCAGTTTTCAGCACCAGGGTATGCCGGTGGTTTTCAGCGGAAATATGAAAGAGATGCACCCGCTTGAAGATGAATATGGCCAGTATTTTGAACTGGTAAAAGTAGGCAGTGCGGGAGATAGTCCAGCCGTTTTTGCTCGATGACCGGGTACAAATTTATTTACCGGTATTTTTCAGTTTATTCCAGGTTTCATAAAGGCTTTTTTGTTCGGGGCGGTTGGGAGGGATCTCTCTTAAAGGCTCGCAGGGATACCAGCATTCACGCATTTCAGCGGGCAGGGCCTGGTAAAGTGCAGTACCCTTTGTTTTCCAGTCGATCATTTCATCGCTTACCTGTTTGATTATTTTGGCAGGGTTGCCTGCCAGCAGGCTGCGGGCCGGAATTTTTTCATCTGCCCTGATAAAACTAAGTGCGCCTACAATGCATTCATCACCCAGCTCTACATTATCCATTACCACACTGTTCATACCTACCAGGCAGTTCTTGCCGATGGCGGCGCCATGTATAACGGCACCATGACCAATATGGGCTGCTTCTTTCAATAGCACGGTGGTACCTGGGAACATATGGATGGTGCAGTTTTCCTGCACATTACAGCCATCTTTGATCACAATAGCGCCCCAGTCGCCACGCAGTGCGGCACCCGGGCCAATATATACGTTTTTGCCAATTACCACATTGCCGGTAACCGTTGCCTGCGGATGGATAAAGGCCGATTCGTGTATAACGGGAATAAAGCCTTTAAAAGCATAGATCATAAGTAGCCGCTGTTTAAGTCCATGAAGATAATAATGAACCGTTGAATACCGCCGGCGACTATTGTATTACCAGTTACCAGTTCTGTTCTTTGCGGTATACCGTTCCTTTGAATAAAGCCACCAGCTGATCATCTTTTTCCACGCTTACTTCATACAGGGCGATATGGTTGCGCAGGCTTTTTTCCTTTGCTGTAGCTACAATACGATCGCCGGGATATAAAGGCTGCAAATGTGAGATAGACGTTTCAATGGATACTGCTTTTTTACCATGGCTATTGGATGCAAAGGCCAGTGCACTGTCGGCCACTGAAAAACAGATACCCCCATGGGCAATGCCAAAGCCGTTGCACATTTCATCCCGTATCATCATTTGCAGGCGGCAATAGCCTTTGTCTACAGCTAACAATTCTATACCCAGCCATTGGGTAAAACGGTCATGCTGCAGCATAAGGCCGGTAATATCAGCTGCTTTATTATCGTGAGACATAGGTACTCAGTTTTTTAAAAGATCATTCGCCTTTAAAAACAGGCGTTCTTTTCTCCAGGAATGCCTGTACGCCTTCTTTATAATCGGCGGTGAGTGAGGCTTCCTGCTGCAGGATGTCTTCCAGCTGCAGCTGGGCATCGAGGTCATTGCTGAAAGAGGCACCAAGCGCCTGCTTGATATACCCCAGTGCACGTGTAGGCATATTGGCCAGTTTGATAGCCGTTTTAAATGTTTCTTCTGCAAATACTTCATCAGCAATTACCTGGTAGACCATACCCATTTTTTCAGCATCGGCTGCCGTTACTTTATCGCCCAGCATAGCCAGCGCCGATGCTTTCTGCCAGCCGATAAGCCTGGGCAGAAAATAAGTACCGCCGCTGTCGGGTATCAATCCTATTTTGGAAAAAGCCTGGATAAAGGAGGCGGATGCAGCAGACAATACTATATCGCAGCAAAGCGCAATATTGGCGCCTGCACCGGCCGCCACACCATTAACCGCGGCAATAACCGGTTTAGGCAGCTGCCGTATTTTGCTGATGATGGGATTGTAATGTTCACTCAGAATTTTTTCCATACCCGGTGCGCCGGTACCAGCGATCTCTGCCAGGTCCTGACCGGCAGAAAAAGCTTTGCCTGCACCGGTGATGTACACACAACGCACTTCGGGAGAAAATGCGCATTCATCCAGTTTCTGTTGCAGGGCGAGTGCCATCTCCCGGTTAAAGGCGTTCATTTTATCGGGCCGGTTAAGTGTGATGCAGGCAACCTGCTCTTTTATTTCCCATATGATGCTTGCCATAGATGTAGTTGATTTGTTGAATGGTTGATTGGTTGACAGGGAACAGGCATCAGTGACATTTAAAATAATCGAATGGCTCTTTACAGTTTTCACACTGGTACAATGCCTTACAGGCAGTAGAGCCGAACTGGCTGAGTAAACGGGTATGGTACGATCCGCAGTGCGGGCATTGTACAGCCACATCCCGCTGAAAAGCTTCGGGTGTACATACCTGTTGCTGGTACTGGGGTGGGGCGATACCATATTGTTTTAATTTTTCTTTTCCTTTCTCACTCATCCAGTCTGTTGTCCAGGGTGGAGAAAGAACGGTATTGACTTCCACGGGCGGAAAACCGTGTGCAGCCAGTGCCATCCTGATATTGATACGGATAACATCCATTGCCGGGCATCCGGAATAAGTAGGGGTGATGGTCACGATCACTTTGCTCGCCGTTACTTCGATATTGCGAACAATACCCAGGTCGATAACCGATAGTACCGGTACTTCCGGGTCGGTCACTTCTTCCAGGAGATGCCAGGCAAGTTCTGTTGTTATTTTTTTTGCATCGATCATGGTTGTTGTTTGTGGAGTTTAGGTGCTGGTACACCACAGGACGTGCCTGATACCTAAACATTACCAATCAGCGCCCGGGTAAGCCCTTTGTAAAAACTGCATTTCGGCGAGGATAAAACCCAGGTGCTCGGTATGCCTGCCCCATTTACCGCCAGATTGATGCCAGTTTTCTACAGATGGAACAGGCAGGGTGGCTTCATCCAGAACAGCATTGGTTTTTTGCAGCCATTCTGTTTGTACAACAGAAAGATCTGTGCCATAACCATTGTCCCGGGCTTCCTGTTCATAGTCAGCAGGTTTAAATAGTTCCCCTGCATAGGGCCATAGTTCGTCCAGTGCATTCTGTATGCGGCGATGGCTTTCTTCTGTTCCATCGCCCAGGCGTATTACCCATTCACTGCTCCAGCGCAGGTGATAGGTGACTTCTTTCAATGCCTTGGCAGCAATCGCTGCCAGTTGTGTATTGTTGCCATGCTGCAGCTGCTGGTAAAAAAAATACTGGTAGTTACTGAAAAAGAACTGGCGCAGTATGGTTTGTGCCCAGTCTCCATTGGGCAATTCCACCAGCAGACAGTTTTTAAAATCGATGGTATCACGGAGGTAGGCCAGGGTATCTTCTGTAGCGCTGGTTGCGGTAGTATTATGGTTGATCAGTTCTGCGGCATACTGATAAAAATTCCTGGCCTGTCCTATCAGGTCGAGTGCAATATTGGCGAGTGCGATATCCTGTTCCAGCACTGGTCCATGTCCACACCACTCACTATTGCGATGCCCGAGAACAAGTGCATTATCGGCGAGGTGGAGAGTATAGTTGATTAGTTGATTGGTTGATGGGTTGATGGGTGTGGTATCGGGAAATATCGTATTCATTATTTCGTTATAAATTTTTTCTCAAGTAGGAAATATAGCCGTTTAAAAGTTTAGCCACTTCATCAATCCGGTTGGCTTTTAAAAAGTCCAGTTGTTCCTTTGTGATATAATCGCAATCGAAGGCATCAATAAGATGGTTGTATGTTTCGCTCAGAGAGCCCCTGGCCTGAACACAGAAATGGAGCTGATCTTTATAAGTATACCGTCCATGTCCTTCTGCAATATTGGTATTAACAGAACGTGATGAACGTATCAACTGATCAGCCAGCCTGAATTTTTCTTCTACCGGAAAGGTCACCACCAATTCTTTTATTTCATTTTTTAAAACCCAGCCTTTTTTCCATACCTCCAGTTCTGTAAAGTTCTGATGATTTTCCATAGGTTATGTTTATAAAAAAACGCATTCCCCCCTTTAACCATCCAACCCCTTAACCCTTTCAACCACCCAACCAATCAACCAATCAACCAACCAACCCTTCAACCTACATATGCCTCAACTCCTCGGGTAGCTGGTAAAATGTGGGATGGCGGTAAGGTTTATCACTGGCGGGGTCATAAAAGCTTTGTGATTCATCCGGGTTACTGGCATGAATATAGCGGCTTTCCACCACCCATATACTTACACCCTCCTGGCGGCGGGTATATACATCACGGGCATTCTCGATGGCCATCTGTGCATCGGCGGCATGCAGACTGCCCACATGTTTATGATCGAGGCCCTGTTTACTCCTGATAAAAACTTCCCAAAGCGGCCATTCATTGCTCATAGTATATATGGTATATATGGTTTCCGGTTTATTGCTGACCACAGCTTTTATCAGGCGGCGGTAGCGGTTTGTTTTTGCGCATTCTTTGCTGCATGGGCAGCGGCGGCTTCCCTTACCCAGGCACCATCGTCCCAGGCTTTCCGGCGTGTGTCCAGTCTTTCTTTGTTGCAGGGACCTTTGCCGTTGACAACATTCCAGAACTCTTCCCAATTAATGGGGCCAAAATCATAATGTTGCCTTTCGGCATTCCATTTCAGGTCGGGATCGGGTAATGTAAACCCCAGCACCTTTACCTGTTCAGCGCACATATCAATAAATTTCTGTCTTAATTCATCATTAGACAGCCGTTTTATTTTCCATTGCATATTCTGGATAGTATGCGGTGAAGCTTCATCGCCGGGGCCGAACATCATAATGCTGGGCCACCACCAGCGGTTGATAGCCTCCTGTGCCATACGCCGCTGAGCGGTATTGCCCTTGCCCAATGTGTACAGGATATCGAAACCCTGGCGCTGGTGAAAACTCTCTTCCTTACAAATGCGTACCATTGCCCTTGCATAAGGTCCATAGCTGGTGCGGCAAAGCGGAACCTGGTTCATAATAGCAGCGCCATCAACCAGCCAGCCGATGGCACCGATATCGGCCCAGCTGAGTGTGGGATAATTGAATATCGAAGAATATTTAGCCTTACCACTATGCAATTGATCGTACATGGTTTCCCGGCTGATGCCCAGTGTTTCGGCGGCGGCATACAAATACAACCCATGTCCGGCCTCGTCCTGTACTTTAGCCAGTAAAATGGCCTTACGCCGGAGAGAAGGGGCGCGGGTGATCCAGTTACCTTCAGGAAGCATGCCTACTATTTCGCTGTGTGCATGCTGACTGATCTGCCTGATCAGTGTTTGCCGGTATTTCTCTGGCATCCAGTCTTTCGGCTCAATTTTCAGTTCCCGGTCAATTTTGTCCTGGAACAACTGTTCACTATCCTGCATGCTCATACAGTAACGATTTGCTACGAATGTACAAATTTTCCCAGGAACGCTAACGACTGTTAGTTCGTTGTTGCACACCGGATGCCAAAAATGTTGTTTCTTTGTTGATTATTAACAGGTTTTTTGTGTAGTGTGACTGTAAGCCGTATGAAATGAGTGAACCACTGACCACCATACAATGGAGGATAAGCCAGGGCGATGAGCAGGCGCTGGCTGATTTATGCAGGCTGCTGCATAAAAAGTTGGAACATTTTGCTACGGCACTGGTGCGGTCGAAAGAGCTGGCAGAAGAAATTGTGGAAGATGTGCTGGTAAAGCTCTGGTGTAACCGGCAATCTGTTGCGCAGATCGATAACCTGACGGTTTACCTGTATGTGGCTGTAAAAAACCAGGCGCTCACCTGTTTGGCCCGCAAAGCAAAAGACCTGATCACCACCCCTTACGACCTGCTCGATATCAATATCAACCATACAACGGCCAATCCCTACGAGCTGCTGGTATCTGCAGAAATGATGGAGCGCATGCGCAAAGCCATTGATGAACTGCCGCCACGCTGCAAAATGATATTCAAACTGGTAAGGGAAGATGGTTTGAAATACAAAGAAGTGGCCGAGATACTGAACATATCCGTCAACACCATCGATGTGCAGATGGCGATTGCGGTAAAGCGTATTGCGGCTGCACTCCAGGTGAGTAAACCGGCTAAGAATTTCTTTTCCTTTCCTTCAGAAAAAAAATCCTGAAAATTTTTTTACCGCACTTAGTAGATCATTTCCGTTTTGAAGTCTATTACCCGTACCTGCGGGTAATACATGACCTCATCGAACCACATATGGTTTTTAATGGCCCGTTGCCTCAACGGGGAAGCCACGCCTGAAGAGACGGCGGAGCTGGATGCTTTGCTGGCGGCTGATGAAGCCTTGCAGCAGCAGCATGCACTGTTGCGCAATATGTGGCAGCTGGAACAACCGGTTATGCCGTTGCAGGATACCGGGAAAACAGAAGATGAAAATCCTGCGGCCCGCATTCTCCAGCTGGCCCGGGTTACCGAAGCCGTACAAACAGAAGTACCGGTGACTGCGCCGCAGCGCTGGTACCACCTGAACCGGCAGAAAAAATTATGGGCAACAGGGATTGCCGCGCTGTTGCTGCTATGTGGAGGTGGTGTTGTAATATGGCATACACGGCAAACCCAAACGGGTTATGTAAAAAACAGCAGGCCTGCCGAAGTGATCATATCGCCCAAAGGCAGCCGGTCACAATCCAGGTTACCTGATGGTTCGGTGGTATGGCTGAATGCAGGTTCCTCTATTTCGTATGAAGAAGATTTCAGCGGGCCTGTGCGCGAAGTAAAACTGGAAGGTGAAGCCTATTTTGATGTGGCCAAAGATGCAAAGAAGCCTTTTATTGTACACACCGCCGGTATCGACATCAAAGTACTGGGCACCTCTTTCAATGTAAAAGCATACGCTTCTGATAAAACAGTAGAAACCACCTTGATCCAGGGGCTGGTACAGGTAACGGGGCAATATGATCATTCACATGCACCTGTACTGCTTCATCCAAATGAAAAACTGGTGATTGCCAAAACCAACGCAACAATTGGCGCAGCTCAATTGTCTTCTAATGGTGCATCGTCTCCACAAGACACATCTGCATCCATGCCCCTGGCTGATTTTAAAATTATGCATCTCTCCACCGGAAAGCAGGGTGAAGAAAGCTGGGTAGAAACTGCCTGGCTGTACAACAGGCTGGCATTCCGGGGTGATAGCTTTGAAGCGCTGGCTCCTAAACTCGAACGCTGGTATAATATCGATATCGTATTTGGTGATGAAAAAGTAAAGGCCCTCAATTTTAATGGTTCGTTTGAAAACGAAACAGTTGAACAGGCTTTTACCGCTTTATCTGCCGCCGTACCCTTTCATTTCCACATCGATGGACGAAAAGTGGTGGTTTCCGGTGCAGGTAACTAGGCATACGGCTGGCATAAAGGGAAAACATAGATAACCATTATCGCTGTATAAAAAGAAAAATTGTATCCATGAAATATCTACTTGTACACCAGAACCACTTGCATCCCAAATAACTTCAAAAAAAACGGAGAATGTTGGCGCATTCTCCGCATAACAGGTTAACGAGAATGTAAGCGAAAATCAACCTTGGCGGGTTGTATTCATTAACCATAACTCCTAAAGTATGAAATCTCCGGTAACGGACACCAAAAAAAATTTGGTACCCAAACTCTTGCTCATTATGAGACTAATGACGATTTGTATGCTTGCCTTTGTTCTGCACGCCTCCGCAAAAGGTTTCGGGCAAAAGAAAATATCCATACAAGTTAAAAACACTGATATCAGTGCCATCCTGGCCAATATTGAACAAAAATCGGACTACCGTTTTCTGTACAACAATAACCTGACCGCCATCCGGCAAAAAACATCGCTGAATGTACATGATGCAGAAATAAAAGATGTGCTGGACCAGCTGCTGAAAAATACAGGTCTTGCTTACCAGCTGATGGAAAACAACCTGGTGGTGATCAAAGAAGGCGCCGGTGCTGTTTTTGATGAAATAACGATCAAAGGTAAAGTGACCAATGAGGCCGGCAGCCCGATGACCGGTGTGTCGGTACAGGTAAAAGGAGGTGCAAGGGGCACTACTACCGATGCCGAAGGCAATTACACCATTAAAGTAAGTGATCTTGCCATACTGGTATTTTCCTATGTAGGCTACGATTCGCAGGAGTTTCCGGTAACCGGCAAAACAGAGATCGATGTAAAACTCGAGCCTTCCAAAAAAGCACTGGAAGATATCGTGGTGATCGGTTATGGTACAGCTAAAAAACAAGACCTCACCGCACCTGTCACTACCGTAAATGTAGACAACCTGGTAAAACGTACCACCGCCACCCCCATGGATGCCCTTCAGGGAAGTGCACCGGGCGTGCAGGTTGTGAGCAGCGGTGCACCGGGTGCCACACCAACCGTGCGTATCAGGGGTGTAGGATCATCCAACAACGAAAACCCGCTGTATGTGGTGGATGGGATGTTTGTAGACAATATCGACTTTCTTAATGCCAATGATATCGCCGATATGTCGGTGCTGAAAGATGCATCGGGAGCGGCAATATACGGTGTGCGTGCCGCCAATGGCGTGGTGATCATCACCACCAAAAAAGGAAAGCTGAACATGAAAACCCGTATCACTTACAACGGGTATGTAGGCACTCAATCGCCGGTGCATAAACTGAAAATGGCCAATGGCCTGGAATATGCGAAGATGCAGCTGGATAAACAAACCTCCAGCGATTCTGCCAGGGTATTGTTATCGGTAAGTAAATTCGGCGGTACTGGTGTAAACCCCAGTACCAATACCAACTGGTATAATGAACTGCTCAGGAGCAATGCGCTTATCCACAACCATAACCTGGATGTATCAGGGGGCAGTGAAAAGATCACTTACTCACTCGGGCTGAACTACCTGTACCAGGATGGTATCATGAAGGCCGATAATTTTTATAAAAGATACAATATCCGTTTACAGGCAGAGGCCAAGGCCTATCCCTGGCTGAAGATCGGCTTCACGGCACACATGAGTAATTTCACCGAAATGGTGCCCAATAATGTGGCTTTTACCAGGGCTTATTATGCCGCACCTTTATACCCGGTGTACGATCCGGCAAACGGACCGGCCTTTCCTGTTAAATATGCTTCTTCTTCCAGCCTGGGTTTCAGCAATGGTGTATACGGCAACCCTGTGGCTGCTGCCAATTATTATTTCAACAGGATTAAAGGCTTCCAGATACTGCCTACCGTGTATGCAGAAGCCAATATCATAGGCAATAAGCTGGTGTTCAGAACACAGCTCAGCCAGCGTTATGCTTCCAATAACACTATCAACTATATACCCCAGTATTATGTGGATGATAACCAGCGGCAGAACTTGTCGAAACTGGTATCTGTGCAGGATCGTTATACCGACTACATCGTAGACAACCTGCTTACTTATAAAGACGGCAGGCAAAGTCATCACTGGTCTGTTCTGCTGGGGCAGTCTACCCGCGAACAACGCTGGAGGCAAACCTGGGTATCGGCAGATAATGTGCCCAATACAGAAGAGTTCTGGTATGTAGGGCAGGGTACCCGCTCTAACCTGGGCTATAATGAAGATGGCAGCCGCAATGCGGGCATCTCTTATTTTGCCCGCGCCACATACGACTATGCCAATAAATACCTGCTCACCGCTACTATCCGTGCAGATGGCAGCTCTAAATACCAGACCAAATGGGGCTATTTCCCTTCCGTGGGTTTAGGCTGGGTACTTACAGAAGAAAACTTCCTGAAAAAACAAAATGTGTTTGATTTCCTGAAACTGCGCGGCAGCTGGGGTAAACTGGGTAATGATGCCGTGAAGCCCAATGCAGGGTACGCAATTGTACAATCAGGAAATGGTTATTCAGGTATATTCGGCAGCATGGGTTCTACCAATGGCAGCTATATCCCGGGGTATACAGTTAACTCACTCTTTACTTCCACCACCTGGGAAGTAGTGGAAGAATGGGATGGTGGTTTAGATTTTGCTTTGCTGAAGAACAGGCTGAAAGGTTCGTTCGATTATTTTCACCGTGTTACCAACAATATGGCGTTTGATCGCCCTATACCTTTCAGAAACCAGACCCTGTATGGCAACTGGGGTAAAGTGGCCAACAGTGGTATTGAAGTGTCTTTGAACTGGAATGATAAAATAGGCAAGCTGGGTTACCAGATAGGCGCTAATATATCTACATTGAAAAACAGGGTCACCGACCTGGGTGGCCTGGCCAATACACCGGGTAATGCATCACAGTTCCCCAGCCGTATTGAAGTAGGGCATCCCATTGCCTTCTTCTATGGCTACCAGATGACCGGTGTTTACCAGACACAGGATGAGATCAACAATGACCCGGGTATTAAAAATGTTACACAAAAACCGCTTCCCGGTTACCTGAAATTCAAAGATCAGAATGGAGATGGTGTAATTGATGATAAAGACAGGGTAGACCTGGGCAGCTATCTGCCTAAGATCACTTATGGCTTTAATATTGGTCTTGATTACAAAAATTTCGATCTCAGCATTGTACTGCAAGGTGTAAGCGGGAACAAGATATTTAACCTGAACCGCGCCATGCGTACACTGTACAGCGATATGAATGGTGATGCCAAGTTTGTAACCGGGTTATGGACAGGCCCTAATTCTACCAATGCGTATCCTTCAGCTTATGCAACCACCCAGGGATGGAACAATGCAGCCAGCTCATTCTTTGTTGAAAGCGGTGCTTACCTGCGGGTACAGAACATACAGCTGGGTTATAATTTCAAGATCAAGAACACTGCTTTCAGGGTGTATGCAACAGCTGACCGGCCGTTCATATTTACAAAATACAATGGTTTTACACCAGAGGTAACAGCTGCGAAAGTAAATAACCTGGTAAATACAGGTGCAGCACCTCCCGGCGTGGCAACACTCACTGATAACCTGGCGAATGCAGGCTACGATAACAATGTGTACCCGGTATCAGCTACGTACAGCATTGGTGTAAGAATTACCTATTAATCATCTGTAAAGACATCATCATGAACTACTTTAAATATATCATACCTATTATGGCAGTAGCGATAACCAGCTGCTCCAAATTTTTAGACAGGCCATTGGAGAATGTGTCTAATTCTACAGGTGTTGACTACACCGACCTGTCTGGCATGTACGCGCCTGTATCCGGTATTTACAGGGATGCAGCCAAAGCCGATCCGGGGCTTATACACTGGGCCGACCTGGGAATAAGGGCTGTGCGTGGCGATGATATTGAAAAAGGCTCTTCTGTAAGCGACCAGTCGGCTTTAACGGATATTAAATTTTTCCGGTATGGCACCGTGCAGGCTTTCTTTGGCCTGAACAACAGCTGGCGGGATTATTATGGGCTCATCATGGACTGCAACAGCGCTTTGCAGGAGCTGAATAAATTCGCAGCGAATATTGGCGGCAGCGATGCCACCAACCAGGCACTGAATAAGCAATATAAATCTGAAATACGGTTTATCAGGGCCTATGCGCACCTGCTTGCTTCGCGGGTATTTGGTAATGTACCGATACTTGCCAATAACGATTCTATTCTTACCATCGGCAGAAGCTCTGTTGCACAGGTACGTGCGTTTATCATGAAAGAAATGGACACCTGTATCGCAACACTCGAAGATAAAAGGTCGAATGAATCAACACATATCGGTGCCGTTACCAAATACTCGGCCCTGCTGCTGAAAGCCAAGGCTGCCGCCGACCTGGCCGGAAGCGATAATGGAAGCAGCTACTGGGATGTGGTGATCGATTGCACCAACCAGATCATCAACAGCAACAAGTTTTCTTTGTATCCCGATTTTTACCAGCTGTTTAAAATACCCGGTAAACTGTGTAATGAATCGCTGTACGAGATACAATACACCGATTTTGGTGATAATACCAGCAGTACGGTATCGCCCGATGCATTCTGGTCTTTCCAGGGACCGGCGGGGCAAAAACCACCTATCAGCGGATGGGGATTTGTACCGCCTACACAGAATATTGTTGATTATTTTAAATCACGCAACGATTCTGTCCGTGCTAAAACCACTATCCTGTACTGTGGTGTCAATGGCACCCCGGGCACCTACGCGGTTACACCCAGCGGAGATACCGTATATGGCAACTCGAACGGTGTTAAATATTTTAATGGAAAAGCCTATCTGCCTTCTTCTCAGATGACTGCCGGCAGGGCTGATTATGGATCCAATAACAATGTACGTGTACTGCGTTATGCCGATGCGCTTTTATTGAATGCAGAAGCAAAAGTTCGCAAGGGACAAAATGGCGATGCACAGCTGAACCTGGTTCGCGCACGTGCAAAACTAAACCCCATTACCGGCGCCACCCTGCAGCATATACTGGATGAACGCCATGCCGAGTTTGCTTGTGAATGGTGGGGTGAACGGTTTAACGACCTGGTACGCACCGGCACTGCGGCTGCGGTGCTGGGGCCCAATGGCTTTGTTGCCGGCCAGTCAGAATACCTGCCTGTTCCGCAGGCACAGATCGACCTTAATCCCAATCTGAAATAGAACAGATCCAGTCCGCATCAGCGATCATGCTGAATTTGCCGGAAATGTACATGGGAAACATTTTTGGGCCGCAACCGGTGAGCAAAGCTGCAGGCTGTATATGGATTAAGGCTGCAGCCTGTTCACCTGGCTGGTGGCTGGGTATAAAACAGTGATGAGCACAGGCTTAAGCTTTGAGCGCGGAAATGTTGCTGGTATACCCAGGATGTTTTTCCAAAGAGGATACTTTACCTGGGCTGCCAGCGGTGCATAGCTTCAAGCATACTGATGTATACCCTTTTATTATTGGATTTCTTCATTTTTAAAAAAAGCATATGAAAAAGCTAATCTTCTGCGTTGCTGTAGTACTGTTATCAGCAACGGGCATGCGCATGCATTCTGCTGCGAAGGCAGCACAGGTGGCACCACCTCCGGCTATGATCGATTTTCGTAGCCTGGGAAACCCTACCAGCGACTACATTTCGGTAACACTGCACGATGTTACCACCAATCAGTGGTACTACTATACAGTGCCACCCAATTCGGGCACTATCGTGCTGGGGCAGATACCTGCCAATGATGATATCTATTCCGCAACACTTATTTCATCCGGTGGCGCACACAACATGGAAATTTACTGGGCACATGGCTACAATGTAACCAGGCTCGATGCAACGGATATGGCACTGGGCTGTGTATCCTGCGCGTTTGTAAGGGTTACCTCTTAGCAGTGTATCAAATGAAATAAGACCGGTTATTTTTTTAAGTATTTATTTATGAAAGCAACCAGATTTTTTTATTGTTTATTGTTGTGTCTTCCTATAGCAGTGATGGCACAGAAAAGCAAACCTGCAACTGCTAAAATGCAGGAGACTAAACGGCCGGTCAATCTTTCCGACACGGCCCTTGTTGATCTAGTGCAACAACAAACCTTCCGTTATTTCTGGGATTTTGCCCACCCGGTAAGCGGGTTGACGCGGGAGCGTAGCAATGACGGTAATGAAGTGGTAACAACTGGCGGTTCTGGCTTCGGCATCATGGCCATCGTGGTTGCAGCCAACCGCCAGTGGGTTACCCGCGAACAGGCAGTTACCCGACTGCGAAAGATCGTTGATTTTTTATGGAAGGCAGACAGCTATCATGGTATTTTCCCTCACTGGCTGAATGGAGAAACCGGTAAAATGATTCCTTTCAGCAGAAAGGATGATGGCGGTGACCTGGTAGAAACAGCTTACCTGTTCCAGGGATTGCTTTGCGCAAGACAGTATTTCAACGGCGATATACCCGAAGAAAAAGAGCTGCGCAACCGCATTAACTGGTTATGGGAAGGCGCCGAATGGAACTGGCATACCAGGGGCGGGCTCGACCTGCTGTACTGGCACTGGAGCCCCAATAACGGATGGAGCATGAATTTTGAACTGCGTGGCTGGAACGAAACCCTGGTCACTTATATACTGGCAGCTTCTTCACCCCAGTATGCCATTGATCCTAAAGTGTATCATCATTGCTGGGCAGAAAGCAATCATTTTAAAAACGGGAAAGAATTTTATGGTATTAAACTGCCACTGGGTTTCGATTATGGCGGCCCTTTGTTTTTTGCCCATTATTCTTTCCTCGGACTTGACCCGCACGGCCTGAAAGACCGTTATGCCGATTACTGGGAGCAGAACCGGAATCACACGCTGATCAACCATGCATATTGTGTGCAGAACCCCCATCATTACAGAGGTTATGGCGAAAACTGCTGGGGACTTACTGCCAGCGATAATGATGAGGGATACAATGCCCACTCGCCCGAAAATGACCTGGGAGTGATTACCCCTTCAGCGGCATTGTCTTCTTTTCCTTATACGCCGGATTATTCCATGAAAGCACTTCGTTATTTTTACGATACACTGGGTAACAGGTTATGGGGCGAATACGGCTTCAGGGACGCCTTTAGTGAGCAGCGTAACTGGTATGCCAGCTCATACCTGGCCATCGATCAGGGCCCGATTGTTGTGATGATAGAAAATTACCGTACCGGGTTATTGTGGAAATTGTTCATGACCTGCCCTGAAATTCAGTTCGGTTTGAAGCGGCTGGGTTTTGAAAGCCCGTACCTGAAATGATATTCCTCATCTTAGATATTCCACATCTTCAAGATGTGGAATATCTTCAAGGTGTAAATATTCGCAAATCTATACGGAGTATATGAAATACATGCATCGCAAAGCAGGCCTGGTTCTGCTGTTATGGCTAATGCTGCACATGTCAGCACAGTCACAGCCCGCATTCTGGAACGATATAAGGGCTTTTAAACAAAGTGACAGCCTCAATATGCCACCTGTTAATGCCATATTGTTTGTCGGCAGCTCTTCTTTTACCAAGTGGACAGATGTTCAGTCATACTTTCCCGGGTATACAATTATCAACCGTGGCTTTGGTGGTTCAACCCTGAACGATGTGATACGTTATGCGAATGATATTATTTTTCCCTATCATCCCAAACAGATCGTGATTTATTGTGGCGACAATGATTTTGCTGCCACCGATACTGTAACTGCCACAACAGTAACAGGCAGGTTTATTAACCTGTTTAATATCATCCGCGCCAGGCTGCCTGAAGTGGACATTGCTTATGTGTCTATCAAACCCAGTCCCAGCCGCAAGGCCCTATGGCCTAAAATGGATGCTGCTAACCGGCAGATCAAAGATTTTATGCAGCAACAGGTGCACACTGCATTTATCGATGTTTATCACGACATGTTGCAGCAGGATGGGAATGCCAGAACAGAACTTTTTATCAGCGATCAGCTCCATATGAATAAAGATGGTTACCGGTTATGGCAGAAAGCCATTCAACCTTATTTGATCAAGTAAACAAACCAAGAAATGAACATTGGCAAAAGAATACAATTGCTGCTGGCAGGTACGGCCATGGCAATGCTGCCGTTATGGTCAGCTGCGCAGGACGTCAAAATGAATAATTATGTCAGCAGCCTGATGAGCAAGATGACGCTGGAGGAGAAGATCGGGCAGCTGAACCTGGTAACCCCCGGTGGCGCTGTAACAGGTGCTGTTGTAAGCCAGGATGTTGAGGCCAAGATACGCAATGGTGCTGTGGGCGGATTATTTGGTATTACCGGTCCCGACAAAATGCGCAAAGCCCAGGAGCTGGCCGTAAAACAATCCCGCCTGCATATTCCCCTGTTTTTTGGGTTGGATGTGATTCATGGGCATAAAACAATATTTCCTATTCCGCTCGGCCTTTCCTGCAGCTGGGATATGGAGCTGATTGAAAAAACCGCACGCATCGCTGCAACCGAAGCGAGTGCCGATGGGTTAGACTGGGCGTACTCACCTATGGTGGATATTGCCCGCGATCCGCGCTGGGGAAGGATTGCAGAGGGTTCCGGTGAAGATCCTTACCTGGGCTCACAAATAGCAAGGGCCATGGTAAAGGGTTACCAGGGAACTGATCTTACCAGGAACAATGCAGTAATGGCCTGTGTAAAACATTTTGCCTTATACGGTGCCGCCGAAGGCGGCCGTGATTACAATACGGTAGATATGAGCCGTATCAAGATGTACGAGTACTACCTGCCTCCCTACAAAGCTGCCATCGATGCCGGCGCAGGCAGTGTGATGAGCTCATTTAACGAAATTGATGCGGTACCAGCCACAGGTAACCAATGGCTGCTGACAGACCTGCTGCGCAAACAATGGGGCTTTAAAGGTTTTGTGGTATCTGACTACACTGCAGTGAGTGAGATGATCGCACATGGCATGGGCGATCTGCAGGCTACTTCTGCACTGGCCCTGAAAGCCGGCCTCGATATGGATATGGTGAGCGAAGGTTTTTTGAATACCCTGAAAAAATCCCTCCAGGAAGGCAGGGTAACACAACAACAGATCGATGATGCCTGCCGCCGTATACTGGAAGCCAAATACAAGCTCGGGTTGTTCGATGATCCTTACCGCAGGATGAATGAAAACCGTGCTGCCAAAGAAATTCTTTCTGCTGAAAACAGGAAAGCTTCACGCGAAGCTGCTGCACGCTCTTTTGTGTTGCTGAAAAATGAGCAGGATATCCTCCCGCTGAAAACATCGGGAACCATCGCCCTGATAGGCCCGCTGGCCGATAGTAAACGCAATATGCTGGGCACCTGGAGCGTATCGGGCGACTGGCAGAAAGCTGTTTCGGTGAAAGAAGGTATACAACAGGTTGCTGGCAGCAATATCAACCTATTATATGCCAAAGGCGCGAATTTGTCTGACGATACCAGCTTTATTAAAAGAGTAAATGTATTCGGTACAGAGATCGACACCGACCCGCACAGCCCCGATGAATTGCTGAAAGAAGCTGTAACCACTGCTGCCAAAGCTGATGTAGTCGTCGCTGTATTGGGTGAAGCCGCTGATATGACAGGCGAATCTTCCAGCCGGTCAGATATCAATTTACCGGAAAGCCAGCAAAACCTGCTGAAAGCACTGGCCAGTACCGGTAGGCCGGTCGTATTGGTATTGTTTAATGGAAGACCCCTTACGCTGGAATGGGAAAATGCGCATATCCCTGCCATACTGGATGTATGGTTCGGTGGTACAGAAGCGGGCAATGCTGTTGCAGATGTGTTGTTCGGCAAATACAATCCATCAGGCAAGCTTACTGCATCTTTTCCTCGCAATGTGGGACAAATACCGGTATATTATAACCACAAAAACACCGGCCGTCCTTATAATGGAGAAGCTTTTGCCAAGTTCAAATCCAATTACCTCGATGTGCCGAACGATCCCTTGTATCCTTTTGGTTATGGATTGAGTTATACCCATTTCTCCTACAGCGAAGTTAAATTAGATAAAACCAGTCTGTCGGGCAATGCCATACTAAAAGCCGGTGTAACGGTAACCAATACAGGTAAAACCGCTGGTGAAGAAGTGGTACAGTTGTATATTACCGATCCTGTAGCCAGTGTAACCCGCTCCGTGAAAGACCTGAAGCACTTCCGCAAAATCATGTTACAACCCGGCGAAAGCAAGGAGGTGATCTTTACTATAACCACCGATGACCTGAAATTTTACAACAGCCAGCTGGAATATAATTGGGAGCCCGGTGAATTTATCATCCAGATCGGCAGTAATTCACGTGATGTGCACAGCGCCCCGGTGAAATGGGAACGATGATATGATGATACGATGTACGATGTTAGATGTACGAAGTACGATGTGGAATGTGTGTGGGGTAAAATGGTGTCTGTGAATCGTACTTCGTACATAATAAAAAGCCTGAATTACGAAAGTACTAAGTACGAGGTTGCCCATTTGCTGCTACGCTTCCCGAATTGTACTTCATAACGTAGCAAAATCTGCACTACAAGGCATTAAGTACAATTCACATCGATTGACTACTACGTTCCCCACATCGTACATCCCACGTCGTACATCGTACATACTCCCCACCATTTATCACTACGATCCCTCCCGCCCCGCTTCTTCATTTTACAAAAGTTCCATTACCTTTAGGCGTCGAACGCATCAATTCAAGCTTGCTATGCCGGGGAATACTTCTTGGGAAAATGAACTGCCTGCAACACTTACAGAACGCCTGTTATCGGGCGACCAGCAGGCATTCAGGACCTTGTTCGATCATTTCTCCCCAGGACTAATGGCTTTTGCCGGTGCTTTACTTAAAAATAAAGAAGCCGCAATTGAAGTGGTTGACGAAGTGTTTATAAAACTCTGGCGCAATAAAGCCCAGGCCGGTAATATCGACAATATGCGGGTGTACCTGTATACAGCAGTGAAAAATACCGCGCTCAACTATCTCTCCCGCCAGGCACAGCAGCAGATATCGGCTTCCTTCGATCATATCGACATACAACTACAGGATAACTATTCCCCCGAACAACAATTGATCACAGCCGAACTCTTCAAAAAAATACAATCTGCAGTCAATGAATTACCGCCGCGCTGTAAAATGATCTTTAAGCTGGTGCGCGAAGATGGGTTGAAATACCGTGAAGTAGCTGAAATACTCAATGTTTCTGTTAATACGGTTGATGCGCAAATGGTGATCGCTGTAAAGCGTATCAGCGAGAAGGTGAAAATGCATGTTGATTTCCTGCCCCGGGTAACCGTAAAAAAAAGCTGAAAATTTTTTCTTTTTCTTTAAGGTCATCACTGCAACTGGCTGTCTTTATAACAGAACGGTTATGTTGCAGGATAAACTGGCTATATTGATCAGCCGCAAACTGGCGGGGGAAGCATCGGCAGAAGAGCTGCAGGAGCTGCAGCAGCATTTGCAGCAACATCCCGAAGACCAGTATTTTGCTTCACTGCTGGAAGATTACTGGCAGCAGTCATCAGCGAAAGAGGGTGCGTTACCGGATACTGGATCGCAGGAAGATCATTTTTTCAAGATCCTGCGCATGGCAGAAGAAGAGCAACCCCTGCCGGGTGATGCCGCTGTGGCAAAAGAACTGGCCATTTCCAGGCGCAGGAGATACCTGTTGCCCGCTGCGGCTGTATTAGCGGCTGTTATGGCGGGTGCTTATTTCCTGCTGCATACCGGGAAACCGGCACCTGTTGCTGCAGTATCGGCAAAGCCTTCAGATAAAAATGAAGTGGTGGCACAAAGGGGTGTACGTTCCAGGCTGGTACTGCCTGATGGTTCTACCGTTTGGCTAAATGCTGAAAGCAAGCTCTCTTATAGCAATCATTTCAATGATTCCATCCGTGAAGTGAGCCTGGAAGGTGAAGCTTTTTTTGATGTGGCAAAAGATCCTGCCAGGCCTTTTGTGGTGCATACTTCCGGCATTGATATCAGGGTGCTGGGTACTGCCTTTAATGTAAAGAGCTATGCTCATGACAGTACCATCGAAACCATACTGGTGCAGGGCATGGTAGAAGTGATGCAACAGAACAGGCTCAAATCGCCCAGGGTAATTCTGCACCCGCATGAGAAGCTCGTATTCAGTAAAGAAAGCGCCGGCTACCTGCCTGCTGATTCAGGCAGTGGTAACACATCCTACCTGCCTGTCGGGGAGAATGATGGTATTGTGGTAACAGCGCTACCTAAAAATATCCCCGATACGGCCATTGCAGAAACGTCCTGGATATACAACCGCCTGGTATTTGATGGTGATACCTTTCGCGAGCTGGCGGCAAAAATGGAAAGATGGTTTAATGTAAAAATCCGGTTTCATGATACACAGGCGGCTGCTTACCGTTTCAGGGGCATGTTTGAAAATGAAGATATTGAACATGCATTGCAGGCTCTGCAACTAACAGCTCCTTTCCGGTTTACGGTTAGTGGAGATGAAGTGGAAATTTTCAAAAAATAACAGCAGGATCTGCTGCTAAAAACATCGGAGAATGCGGCAACATCCTCCGATTAAGGTTGCTTAAGCGAAACCAATTTACTCGGCAAAGTGATTGGTTTCTGATTGTTGAACCCAAAAATCAAATGTATGAAAAAAAGTGTACCCCTGTGTGGGGCACCTTCCCCCGTGACTACCGGGGAACAACCAGGGCTTTCACCCATCCTTAAATTGCTTGTGGTTATGAAGCTTGCCATTATCCTTACCTTATTTACTGTTTACCAGGCGCATGCCAGGGCCTTCGGGCAGCAGCGCATCAGTATGCAGGTTCGTCAAACGGAAATTAAAAAGGTACTAAGCGATATGGAGAAAAAAGCCAATGTACGTTTTCTCTACAATTACGAACTTAAATCGCTTAACCAGAAAGTTGATTTTACCGTATCCAATACCAGCATTAAACAGGCTTTGGATAAACTGCTTCACCAGGCCGGACTTACCTACAAAATACTGGATGATAACCTGATCGTGATACTCGCATCAGGCGATGCTGATTTTCATGATACCCGGGTGTCAGGAAAGGTGACCGGAGAGGGCGGTCAGCCGCTTTCAGGTGTTTCGGTAAAAGTAAAAGGCACCAATAACGGCGTACTGACCGGCAATGACGGCACATTTAGTATTGTTGCCGCCGATGATGCAGTACTGCAACTGGCCTATGTGGGATACGAGGATAAAGAAGTACCGGTAGCCGGTCAGTCTTCACTCACCATCCAACTAACGCCTTCAGACAAACAGCTCGACCAGGTAGTGGTAGTGGGTTATGGCAGCCAGAAGAAAAAAGACCTTACCGGTGCGGTATCGGTGATAAGCGCTGCGGATATTGCCAACCGCCCTATCGTTAATACCGGGGAGGCCTTGCAGGGAAAAGCTGCCGGTGTGCAGGTGGTAAGCAATTCTGGTAAACCCGGAGGCGGCTTATCAATACGCATCAGGGGCGCTACTTCTATCAGTGCAGGCAACGATCCTTTGTATGTGGTAGATGGTATACCCACCACCAATGTAGACGCTGTCAATCCCAATGATATTGAATCCATTTCTATCCTGAAAGATGCATCTTCTGCTGCTATTTATGGTGCACGCGCTGCAAATGGTGTGGTGCTGATCACCACTAAGAAAGGCGTGGCCGGTAAATCGGCAGTTAACTTCAGCACATACGGCGGCTGGTCGAACCCAACGCATAAAATCCAATCCCTGAATGCACAACAGTATAAAGATTATATACAGCAATCAACCGGGCAAACCGTTCATTCTGATGTCAACATCAACTGGCCTGATGAAGTATTCAGAACCGGCAGCCAGCAGAACTACCAGTTATCTGTTGCGGGTGGCAGTGAGAAAACACAACACTATGTTTCCATCGCTTATGCTGAGCAAAAGGGAATTATCAAGCCGGCCAATTTTAACCGTATTTCGGGCAGGGTGAACCTCACCAATAAAACAACCGACTGGCTAACACTCAATACCAATATCACCCTGTCGCGCACCAACAGTACAGATGTAACAGATAACCTTCCCGCATCACGCGGTGGTGTAGTGATGTCGGCCCTCACCACACCTTCAACCACACCTATCTATAATCCTGATCCCGCACATGCAGGTGAACTGCAAACAGCACCCGGCACTAACTGGGAAAATCCCTATGGTGCAATCATTGGCAAGAACGACCGTAACCAGAACGACCGTTTGCTGGGTAGCATAGGTGCTGATATAAAACTGCTGCGCGGACTGGTATTTAAATCAAGGTTCGGTATCGATTACATGAACTACACCTTCAACCATATACTCGACCCCTTGTTAACAACCTATGGCCGTAACCAAAAAGGCGAAGTAACACAGAATGTAAGCAAAGAGCTTGTTTGGTTAAGTGAGCAAACACTGAACTATGCACACAACTGGGGCAAACACAATTTTTCAGCACTGGCAGGTTTAACAGCGCAGGAATCGCACCTGGATTATACCGGCTGGTTTGGCAAAGGCTTTCCTGTAAGCGATCGATACCAGGATATCGGTTTTCTGCTGAATGAGGCTTCACAGAAAACACCCACCAAAAATATACAGGAATGGGGCCTGCTTTCTTACCTGGGCAGGGTTACATACGACTATGATGGTAAATACCTGCTTACCGCCAACATACGTGTGGATCAGTCTTCGAAATTCCAGTCTGATCAACGCAGTGCAACTTTCCCTTCTTTCTCTGCAGGCTGGCGTATTTCCAGGGAAGATTTTATGAAAGGCATTACACCCATCAACGATCTGAAACTGCGGGTGGGCTGGGGTAAAAATGGTAACCAGGAAGGTATCGGCAATTATGATTACATGAAGCGGTATACCATTAACAATACTGATCCCGCCAATCCTGTACTGCAGCTGACCAATTTCTATAACCCCAGTCTTACCTGGGAAACCACCACTCAAACCAATATAGGTATCGATCTCGCTGTGCTGCATTCGCGTATCACGCTTTCTGCAGACTGGTATTATAAGAAAACAAAAAATGTACTGGTGAACCTGCCTATTACACCGGTTTCGGGTTTATCGTCCATTACATTGAACCTGGGCGAAATGCAGAACAAAGGATTTGAATTCCTGCTATCAACCAAAAACATCGTGAATGGTGCATTCCGCTGGAACACCGATTTCAATATGTCGTTTAACCGCAATAAAGTAACCAGGCTGTATTCCGGTATGCAGATCCCCTTTGGCAATATCGATTCAAGGGGCAATGCCACGATGCTGCGTGAAGGCTATGGCCTGGGCACGTTTTACGGCTATATCTCCGAAGGTGTGGATCCCAAAACCGGTATGATGCGTTACAAAGACCTCGACGGCAATGGCGAACTGGATCCCGGCGACCGTACGTTCATTGGCAGTGCCCTGCCCGATTTTACCTATGGCATGACCAATACCGTATCCTGGAAAAATTTCGATCTCGCTGTATTTATCCAGGGTTCACAGGGTAATAAAATATTCAATGCATCACGCATAGAAACAGAGGGTATGTACAACCAGAATAATCAAACCACCGATATACTGCGGAGATGGCAAAAAGAAGGTGATATCACAGATATTCCCAAAGCTGTGATCGGAACAGGCAATGTAGACAATTCGCAGATATCTACCCGTTTTCTTGAAAACGGCTCGTACCTGCGCTTTAAAGCCATTACGCTTTCGTACCATCTTGATAAAAAAGTGCTGGATGCATTGAAAATATTCAGTTCCCTGTCTGTTTATTTTACCGGTCAAAACCTGTTCACCATTACCAGATACAAAGGATACGATCCGGAAGTGAACTCATATGGGCTGGGCAAAAGCCTGAACCCCACCAGTAATGATATTAACCAGAGCAATATCGCACTGGGTATTGATAACGGGGCTTATCCGCAGGCAAAATCATTCATTTTTGGCATCAACATAGGACTGTAAAACAGCTGTTGCTGATTGTCATCTTTTAAAATATTGAAAAATGAAACTGAGCATACTACATGATTCCGTACAGGAAAAAACAGCAGGGCCGCTAAGCCGGTGCGGCAAAGAGAACATCGGTTTTCTTGCCATCCGCAACCTGCTTGTATTGCTGATCGCCGGTGGTTGTTTGGCCGGCTGCAGTAAAATACTCGATAAATCACCTAAAACAGAAATAGATGCTTCGCACCTCGGCGACAGTACCAGCAGCATCACTGCCGCACAGGCAGAAAAACTGCTGGCAGGCTGTTATACTTCTATGGTAAATGATAACGAAGAATATTTTGTACTAGATCGTGTAACCAATGGCGATGTGGTATCTGATAACTGCTATGCCGGTGGTGATAACCCTAATAATTTCCAGCTCGACCTGTTCACCACTTCATCTATCAACGACAATGTAAAGCGTGACTGGGCCGATCTGTACACTGTTATCGGTAAGGTTAACGAAACCATCAAACAGGTAACCAACAGCACCGACCCGGCGCTCACTGCTGTACGTAAAAACCAGATGCTGGGAGAAGCCCGCTTTTTACGTGCCTTCTGTTATTTTGACCTGGTGCGGCTTTGGGGCGCGATACCACTGATGCTGGCACCAGCCAATACTTCCAGCACGCAAACTGTATTTAATTCTGTTACTGTGCCAAGGGTATCGGTCGATTCGGTGTATATGGCCATCACCGCCGATCTTGATTTTGCCCTGCAGAATGTACGGGACAATGGTGCTGTCAGTGAAAAACAAACCATCACAAAAGGAATTGTAAATGCAGTGCTGGCCCAAGTGTATGCAACCAAAGCACCGGCAGACTGGAATAAGGTGCTGCAGTACTGCAATGCGGCTATTCCCAATTATGCGTTGCTTAGTGATTATGCCAACCTATGGGACAATAACCACAAAAACAACAGTGAATCGATCTGGGAATTTAACTATCCGGGATGGGCAAACGGTTTTGGCAACTGGACGGTTGACCAGTACCGCAGCTGGAATTTCAGCAATCCCACCAACGACCTGGTAAATACTTTTATTGCCGAAGGAGACAGCATTCGCTATCATGCTTCTATTGCATATAAAAATGTAACCGGCAGCAGTTACCCGCACTGGCCATCCAACCACCTGGCCATGATCAATAAAAGCATCGATGATAAAAGCAATGCCTATATTATCCGCCTGCCGGCAATTTTATTGCTGAAAGCAGAAGCGCTTACCGCCAGCGGCGACCTGGCAGGGGCCGCAGCCCTGGTTAACCAGGTACGTGCCCGTGTTGGATTGCCTGCCAAAACAGCTGCCAGTGCGGCGGAAATGAACCTGATCATTGAAAAAGAACGTCGCCTTGAACTTTGCTTTGAAGGCTACCGCTGGTTCGACCTGCTGCGTACAGGCCGCGCTATGGCAGTGATGCAGGCGCAGAAAGATGAGAACGGGCAAAACCTGAATTACAATATCAAACCGTACAGGCTTGTTTTCCCTATACCACAAACCGAGATGGACAGGAACCCGCTGCTCGTTCAGAACCAAGGTTATTGATGCCGGCAGCTTGTATTATTTTGTTGCACATTGTTGCTGATTTAAATAAAACAAGGGTTCAACAGGACCCTTGTTTAAAATGATCGTTATGGAAATCGTTTTATCCCGTTTATGGCTATGCTGCACAGCCATTTGTTTGTTCTCTTATTGCGCAAGCAGCGCGCCGGAACAGTTGCCGCACCAGGACAGCACTGACCCAAAAGTAGTGGCGGCATGGCTCACAGATCCTGATAAGAACATATTGTTCCGGCAGCAGGAGGATATCTTTTTTACGGCAAAACAAGAAAGCAGCGGTCCTGTGATCAACGTAAACAAAGCCCAGGCTTTTCAAACCATGGATGGCTTTGGTTTTACGCTTACCGGCGGCAGCGCCATGCACCTGGCACATATGACCGCAGCAGCGCGCACCGCTTTGCTGAAAGAATTGTTCGCAACCGATGGCAATGCAATAGGCATCAGTTACCTGCGTATCAGCATCGGCTCATCTGACCTGGATGATCATGTATTCAGCTACAACGACCTGCCTGCAGGGCAAACAGATGTGCACATGAACAAATTCAGCCTGCAGCCGGATAAAACATTCCTGGTGCCTGTATTAAAAGAAATCCTTGCCATTAATCCTGCCATCAAAATACTGGGTTCACCCTGGTCGCCACCGGTATGGATGAAAACCAATAACAGCTCTTTTGGTGGTAGCCTGAAACAGGCATATTATGATGCCTATGCCGCCTATTTTGTTCACTATATCAAAGCGATGAAAACTGAAGGCATTACCATTGATGCCATCACCATACAGAATGAGCCTTTGAACCCTAAGAACAATCCCAGTATGCTGATGCTGCCTGAAGAACAGGCGGCATTCATCAAAACCAGCCTGGGACCGGCCTTCAGAAAGGGATCCATCACAACCAAAATACTGTTGTACGATCACAATGCAGACAGGCCTGATTATCCTGTTACCATTCTCAATGATACTGCAGTGCGTAAATATGTTGATGGCTCTGCTTTTCATTTATACGGTGGCAGCATTGAAGCCCTGCAGCAGGTGCATGATGCTCACCCCGACAAACAGCTTTATTTTACAGAGCAATGGATCGGCGCCCCTGGGCACCTGAAAGCTGACCTGCTCTGGCATATCAAACATGTTATCATCGGGGCCTCGCGTAACTGGTGCCGCAATGGGCTGGAATGGAACCTGGCAGCCAATTCAAAACTGGAGCCGCATACGCCGGGCGGTTGTACCCAATGCCTGGGAGCGGTAACCATTGATGGGGACCAGGTAACGCGTAATCCGGCTTATTATGTTGTTGCACATGCGGCTAAATTTGTACGGCCGGGTTCTGTGCGGATAGCATCCGGTACCATACCTGGTTTACCCAATGTAGCTTTTACCACGCCTGAAGGAAAGACCGTATTGATTGTAGAGAATGAAGGAAATGAACCGGCTCATTTCTCTATTGCAGCGCAGGGCGGGTATGCAGCTATTACACTCAATGCCGGTGCTGTTGGCACTTATGTGTGGTAATGAATTCTTTTACCGCTGTTTAAATAACTGTTACTGTTGGAGGAATAGATATACTGCAGCCGGAGGCTGCGGAGATAAGGGTCGCCCGCGGGACGCGGGCGACCCTATTTATTTTTATCCCTACATCCTCACTGATAGGGTCTAAAACTATTTCGCATCAAAATCAATCACCACAGCAGGCGTGCGCGGATGCGACTGGCAGGTAAGGATAAAACCTGCTTCCAGTTCCTCCGGCTCCAGGCCATAGTTGATATCCATTTCCACTTGCCCTTCCAGCAGTTTGGCGCGGCAGGTACAGCATACGCCGCCTTTGCAGCTATAGGGCAGGTCAGCACCATGATGCAAGGCTGCATCCAGTATGCTTTCCCCTTCATAAGCCAAAGCAAAATTGATATGGTGGCCATCCTGGATGATGCTGATGCTGCTGGTTGGTTCATCAGGGGACACAACTGGTTTCACAGCCCCCGGGCCGCGGTTCACATGCTCTGATGTGAATAGTTCCACATGCACTTTTTTTTCACTGACACCTTTGTCCAGTAAAAAATCCCGTACACAGAAGATCATGCTTTCGGGGCCGCAGATAAAAAATTCATCTGCTTCAATATCAATCATCCGGTTAAACAGTGCATCGCATTTGTCTGCATCGATATGCCCGGTGTTCAATGCGGCATCGGTTATTTCCCGGCTCAGGATATGTATCATACTGAACCGGTCCATATACTTGTTTTTCAGTGCTTCCAGCTCTTCCCTGAAAATAATGGAATGCCGGTTACGGTTACCGTATACCAGTGTACAGCTGCTTTTAGGCTCAGTACGCAGCAAGGTTTTAATAATAGATATAACAGGCGTAATACCGCTGCCGGCAGCCAGTGCCACATAATTTTTTTTATGACTGGCATCCAGTTCGGTATAAAACCTGCCCATGGGCGGCATCAGGTCAATGGCTTCCCCCGGCTGCATGGTTTCATTGGCATAGGTAGAGAATAGACCGCCCGGCACTTTTTTTACCGCGATACGCCATTCATTATCCAGCGGTGAGCTGCACAGCGAATAGGTGCGGCGTACTTCCTGCCCGTTGATATGGGTTCGCAGGGTTACATACTGCCCCTGTTTATAATGGAATTTTTCCTGCAGATGAGAAGGGATGTCAAACACAATGGAAACACAATCGGCAGTTTCCCTGCGTATTTCTTTAACAGCAGCTTTTTCAAAATGTACTGACATGGCAATCGGCTTGAATAGAGCGTAAGGTATCGTTTTCAGGATAAGGAACGGAATTCCTTTTAATGACCCTGTTTCAGGCCTTCTACCATGATGGTGACCATATTCGCTTCCAGCTCTTCTGCACTGATCTTGTGTTTGGAGCGGTGCCATGATTCAATACCGCCAATGGCATGCAGTATAATTAACACTGCAGTGGCTGCATCGATCTGTTTGATCTCGTTCTGCTGAATACCCTGCTCTATAATAGCGGTAAAGCGCTTGCGGTAATTGCGGCGCTGGTTATGGTAATTAGACAGGTAGGGATCATTAAGGTGGCGCCATTCCCGGTCGCTCACATACACTTCTTCATAATTGTCGATCATCTGCCTGATATGAAAGCGCATCAGCTTTTCCAGTTTGCTGATAGAATCGATCTGCGCCGATTCCACGGTATACATATGCTCCATATAATGATTGGCCACATTGAAGCAGATATCATGCAGCAGTTCAGATTTGGAGCGGATATGGTTGTACAGGCTGGCTGCTTCCACACCCACTTTTACCGCGAGATCGCGCATACTGGCAGCTTTATAGCCTTTTTCCCGGAACAGGGCCGCTGCTGCCTTAGTGATCACTTCCCTGCGGGTTACATCTTTATTGGTTTTAATACGTGCCATGTAACAAAAATAACTTTATCAAATTGAAAATGCGGCAATTTGAAAATTTGAAGATATAGTTCAGCTGGCATTTTCAAATTAGCAGTTTTTTAAATGTATCAGGGTGAATAGAATAGCTTCATTGCCGGTCTCAGGACTGATACCGGAAAACAGGGCTTTGCCCGGGTACAGATATTTTCCGATTATCAAATTAATAGAATAGGTTTGCGGCCGGTAAAACAGAAAATATGTCTTTAATTGTAGTCGGAAGCATGGCGTTTGATGATATCGAAACGCCATTTGGCAAATCAGATAAAATTGTTGGCGGTGCCGCCACTTATATCGCCTATGCCGCCTGTAATTTTGTTCAGCCGGTACAGCTGATATCCATTATCGGCAATGATTTTCCCCAGGATGAACTGGATGAGCTGGAAAGGCGTGGTGCCCGTGCCGAAGGCATTGAACAGGTGCCTGATAAGAAATCTTTTTTCTGGAGCGGCCGTTACCACATGGATATGAACACCCGGGACACCCTGGTTACGGAGCTCAATGTACTGGGCGATTTTCAACCCAAAGTACCCGATAGCTACCAGGGCGCCGAATTCCTGGTGCTGGGCAACCTGGCACCTTCGGTGCAGATCAGCGTCATTGAACAACTGAAAACACGTCCTAAACTGATTGTGCTGGATACCATGAACTTCTGGATGGCAACCGCACTGGACGATCTGAAAAAAGTGATCGGCATGGTAGATGTGCTGCTCGTAAACGACAGTGAGGCCCGGGAGCTGACCCATGAATATTCTATCGTGAAAGCCGCGAAAAAGATATTGACCATGGGACCCAAATACCTGATTATAAAGAAAGGGGAGCATGGCGCCCTGCTGTTTAATGGCAGCAGCGTGTTTTTTGCCCCGGCACTCCCCCTGGAAGAGGTGTTCGACCCCACCGGTGCCGGCGATACTTTTGCCGGCGGGTTTATAGGCCACCTGGCCAAAACAAAGGACATCTCTTTCGAGAACATGAAAACGGCCATCATCGTGGGCTCGGCTATGGCCAGCTTCTGCGTGGAAAAATTTGGCACCAGCCGCTTAAAAGAGATCACCAAAGAAGATATTGACGCCAGGCTGGACGCTTTTGTTCAGCTGGTGAACTTTGATATTGACCTGGTTTAACTGAATAGAATGTGGTACCGCTTGCAGTGCCCCATTCACGCTCTTCAAATAAAAACTTCCCATCCCGGGAAGTTTTTTTATTTTCCCCTTTCCCAAACCACACATTGTATGAAAAAATACGTTAATGTGTTGCCGGCAACCTTTTTACTGCTGACAACATTGGTATCCTGTAAAGAAAACGAAAACGCTAAAAAAGACAAGGCTTTCCTGGAAACCACCAACATCGATTCAACCGTAAAACCCGGCGACAATTTTTTTCTGTATGTAAATGGTGCCTGGATCAAAAAAGCACAGATACCACCTACAGAAACACAATTAGGCTCTTTTCTTGAACTGTATAACCGCACTAAAGCCAATTTGCACAATATTGTTGAAGAGGCCGCCAAAGGTGGTCAGCCTGCAGGCAGTATTGAACAGAAAGTAGGCGATTTTTATGCATCGGGAATGGATTCTGCCACCATCGAAAAACTGGGCTATGATCCTGTAAAACCTTATCTGCAGCAGATCGATGCCATCAAAGATGCCAGGGGTATTATGCAGTTTGTTGCCAGCCAGCAGCTGGAAGGCAACGGCATATTCATGGGGCAGTCTATTGGTGCCGATGAAAAGAACAGCAATATGAATATTGCCAGCTTTTACCAGGCCGGACTTGGCCTGCCCGACCGGGATTATTATTTTAAAACCGATCCCGCCACACAGGCAATTGTAAAAGCCTACCAGCAGTATATGCAGAAGCTGTTCACTTTAACGGGTGATGATTCTGCTACAGCTGTCAAAAAAATGACAGCCGTATATGCGCTCGAAAAACAACTGGCAGGCAGCCATCGTACCAATGAAGACCTGCGTGATCCGCAAAGCAATTACCACAAGCTGGCAGTAGCCGCGCTGGACAAACAGATGCCGGTGATCGGCTGGTCTTCCCAGCTCACCGCAGTAGGTATTAAAGCAGATTCTGTCAATATAGGTCAGCCCGCCTATTTTGCCAAATTGAACGAACTGTTGAAAACAGCACCGGTAGATACCTGGAAAACCTACCTGCGGTTCCACATCCTGAATGATGCTGCCAGCGCACTGAGCAGCGATTTTGTAAATGCCCGTTTTGAATACAGTGGTAAGGCCCTGAATGGCCAGCAAAAAATAAAGCCCCGCTGGGAGCGTATGGTGGCCAATACCGATGGCAACCTGGGTGAAGCATTGGGACAGCTGTATGTAAAGAAATATTTTACTGAAGAGGCTAAAAAAAGAATGCAGGAACTGGTGAATAACCTGCAAACTGCATTCGATGCACGTATCAGTAAGCTGGACTGGATGACCGACAGCACCAAGCAGAAAGCAAAAGAAAAACTGCATGCTTTCCTTAAAAAGATCGGCTATCCCGACAAATGGCGCGATTACAGCAAAGTAACCATCGACCGCGGCAAATATTTTGAAAACCTGGTATCCTGCAGTAAAAATGAATACCAGTTTCAGCTGGCAAAAGTGGGCAAACCGGTTGACCGCACTGAATGGGGAATGACACCGCCCACCATCAATGCTTATTATAACCCCACATTCAATGAAATTGTATTCCCTGCCGGTATCCTGCAGTACCCTTTCTTTGATGCTGCTGCTGATGATGCCATCAATTATGGCGGTATAGGTATGGTGATAGGGCATGAAATGACCCATGGCTTTGATGACCAGGGCGCTCAATACGATAAAGACGGCAATATGAAAAACTGGTGGGGCAAGGAAGACAGCATTAAGTTTAAAGCCAAATCACAGCAGGTGATCGACCTGTACAATGGCTTTACCATACTAGATACCGTACACGTCAAGGGGCGTTTAACTACCGGCGAAAACATGGCCGATATAGGCGGTATCGCTATTGCTTATGATGCCTTCAAAATGACCAAACAGGGGCAGGGTAATGAAAAAATAGATGGCTTTACACCCGATCAGCGTTTCTTTATGTCGTTTGCACAGATCTGGCGCAGCAAGATAAAAGAAGAAACACAACGCTTCCATATTGCTGTTGACCCACATTCCCCACCCATGTACCGCGTAAACGGGCCGCTGATGAATTTTGCTCCTTTTTATGAAGCATTTGGTGTAAAACAAGGCGACAAAATGTTCAAGACCGAAACGGATCGGATCAAAATATGGTAGCAGGATGGGAGTAGCAGGTAGCAGGATGTAAGCCATAAGCGCTTCCGGCTATGATGGAGAACCTTTCTGCGTTTGGGCGTGTTCCGCGAGAGCGGCGGTTGGCAGGCTGGTTGCAAATGTATGGCACCAAAAAAAAGTTTGTTTTTGCCGTTTTTGCACAGTACATTCGCGGGGCAATGAACAAAATGATGAAACATACAAAGCGTATTAAGAAGCATCTCTCCAACAGGGAAGGTTCATAACGTTTGTGTGTTTATAAACATAACTAAAGCCTTCCCGCAACGGGAAGGCTTTTTTGTTTAGCTTATTCTTGATTCATTGTTATTCATTCATAACCAAAATAACAATCAAAACCACACTGGTGGTGGTAACAGGAGGAATCACACAATGAAAGTAGCCGTAGTAGGAGCCACGGGACTGGTAGGCTCTAAAATGTTGCAAGTATTGGCAGAAAGAAATTTCCCGGTAACGGAACTGATCCCCGTTGCTTCTGAACGCTCTGTTGGAAAGGAAGTGGAATTCAAAGGCGCCAAATATAAGGTGGTAAGCATGGCCGATGGTATTGCAGCCAAACCTGCTGTGGCTATTTTCTCTGCCGGTGGCAGCACCTCGCTGGAATGGGCGCCCAAATTTGCCGAAGCCGGCATCACTGTTATCGATAACTCTTCTGCCTGGCGTATGGATCCCTCCAAGAAGCTGGTGGTACCCGAGATCAATGCCGATGCGCTGACAGCAGCCGACAAAATTATCGCCAATCCCAACTGTTCTACTATCCAGATGGTGGTGGCATTGAACCCACTGCACAAAAAATACAAGATCAACCGCCTGGTGGTAAGCACCTACCAGAGTGTGACCGGTACCGGTAAAAAAGCTGTTGACCAGCTGTACAATGAACGCAATGGCGTTCAGGGTGGGGAAATGGCATATAAATACCAGATTGATCTGAACGTGATCCCGCAGATCGATGTATTCCTCGACAATGGTTATACCAAAGAGGAAATGAAAATGGTGAATGAAACAAAAAAAATCATGCGCGACGATAATATCCGCGTTACAGCCACTACTGTTCGTATCCCTGTTGTGGGCGGTCACAGCGAAAGCGTGAACGTTGAATTTGAAAATGAATTTGAGCTGGAAGATATAAAGCAACTGCTGCGTGAAGCACCCGGTGTGGTGCTGCAGGACGACCCCGGCCAGCAGCAATATCCTATGCCTTTATGGGCACATGAAAAAGATGAAGTATTTGTTGGCCGCCTGCGCCGTGATGAAACACAGCCTAAAACACTGAACATGTGGATCGTGAGCGATAACCTGCGTAAAGGTGCTGCCACCAATGCCGTGCAGATTGCAGAATACCTGTTGTCTAAAAAGCTTTTGTAATAGCGTTATTTATAGATATTCCATATCTTCAAGATATGGAATATCTTTTTTATGAACATAGAATCACTGCGTGAATACTGTCTCTCCAAAAAAGCCGCTACAGAAGAATTCCCTTTCGGCGAAGAAACGCTGGTGTTTAAAGTAAAAGGAAAAATATTCCTGCTGGCAGGCCTGGATAATGAGCCTTTACAGTTCAATGTAAAATGCGATCCTGATAAAGCTGTTGAACTGCGTGAGCAATATGATGCCGTACAGCCAGGATACCATATGAACAAGCGCCACTGGAACACCGTACTGGTAGATGGCTCGGTACCCCTGCGTTTGCTGAAAGAAATGATCGACGATTCTTACCTGCTGGTGGCGGGTAGCCTGCCGCGCAAAGACCGCGAAGAGCTGCGTTTGTGATCAGCTGTGTTTGCATAAAATTACCACAGCTTGTCTTATTTATGTTTATGCAATCGTTTGAGACCGTACCGGCTCCGGTTCCCATTATTTTTTACAGTATTTTGGCCAAGCCGCACCTGCCTGGCATCGTGTAGCTGGCAGGATATATTTGCGCAGCATTGTATCAGGGCCAAATAGCTGCGATAAGCAGGTGTAGCGGCAAGCTTCTAAAACGAATACATGAAACATTTTCTCCTTCTTGCTATGCTGTTGTCAGGCCGTATATGGCTTTGCGCACAGTCATGCCCGGTTATTCCCCTGCCACTCAGTTGTAGCCAGGCCGGTGCGGGTTTTGTTATCAGCAATGCCACGGCCATTGTGCCGGCAGAAAACTGGGGCAATGCCGAAGCCTGTTTTCTGCAAAAAGCCTTGCTGCAGTATAAGGGGCTGGCGCTAAGCCTTCAGCCGGAGGCGACCGCCTCAGCCATTGTATTGCAGCATAGCAGGGAAACCATGGCTGCCGAAGCTTACCAATTGCAGATGGAGCCCACACGTATCACGATCAGTGCCGCAACCACCGATGGATTGTTTTGTGGCATCGCTTCTTTACTGCAGCTGGTGCGTACTGCAGCAGGTAATACAATCGCCTGCTGGAACATCAGCGATGCACCTGCCTATGCATGGCGCGGACTAATGCTGGATGAATCACGTCATTTTTTTGGGAAAGAAACAGTGAAATCATTACTCAACTGGATGGCCGTATATAAACTGAACCGTTTTCACTGGCATTTTACAGATGAACGCGGATGGCGCCTGCAGGTAAAAAAATACCCCAGGCTTTCACTGATCGGCGGTATCGGCAACTACGATGATTCACTGGCACCCGCTCAATACTATACGCAGGAAACAATACAGGAAATAGTGGCCTATGCGGCAGAGCGGCATATACAGGTAATACCTGAAATTGAAATGCCCGGCCATGCCTCCGCTGCCAACAAAGCCTATCCCGAATTCAGTGGCGGCGGCTCGGCCAGGTTGCCTGATTTTACATTTAACCCGGGCAGGAACAGCACTTACCAGTACCTCACCGATATCCTGCGCGAAACCGATGTATTGTTCCCCTCACAGATGATCCATATCGGTGGGGATGAAGTGCATTTCGGTAATGAACGCTGGGCAACTGACCCGGATATCCGTAACCTGATGCAAAAGGAACACCTGCCCGATCTGAAATCGGTAGAGCAGTATTTTGCCAAACGCATGGCTGATTCGGTATTGAAACTGAACAATACTGTGCTGGGCTGGGATGAAATCGCCGGCGTATCCCTGCCCGTTGACAGGTCTGTTATTTTCTGGTGGCGCCAGGAAAAGCCCGAGCAACTGAAAACCGCACTGGATAAGGGTTTTAAAGTGGTGCTCTGCCCCAGGCTGCCATTTTATTTCGATTTTGTGCAGGACAGTCTGCACCGCTCAGGCCGTAAATGGAACAAACAATACAACAGCCTGGCAGATGTATATGGTTTTGATGCAGCACAATGGAAACAAACTGCAGGCAAACAAAACCAGCTGCTGGGTATACAGGCCAATGTATGGACTGAAACAGTGCGCACCCCTCAGCGGCTGGATTACCTGCTGTTCCCGCGTATCAGCGCCCTGGCGGAAGCTGCCTGGACAAGCAGCAACCATAAAGATTTTGCTGATTTTAAAAACCGCCTGAAACCCCAGCTGGCCTGGTTTGATGCAGAAGGCATCTATTACTACAATCCTTTTGAACCGCAGAAACACCCGGAAATAATCCATTAGTATCCGCAAGGCTCACCCAATAAAAACAGGCGTTCACTTCACATGAACGCCTGTTTTTATTGCTGCTGTTTAGCAGGATATTTTTTATCGCCGCTTTATGCTTCCAGCGATCTGTTGATAAAACTGAGCAGCGGCTGCAGTGCATCGAATGATGCCAGCAGTTTTTTGGGCAGTTCGGCAGAGGTTAATTCTGCATCAGGAACAGAACGTATCGCGATAAAGCTTTTCAGCTTGAGAAATTCAATGGCCGGGTTGTTTTCATCATAACCTTTGGGTGGCCTGCTCAGGCAGAATTCCTCACTTCTGTCCAGCTCTTTGTATTGCGTTATAAATTTTTTGTTGCGGAGGATGGCCGAAAACTCATCGAAGCAATAATCAAGTTCCTGCCGCACTTTTTTCAGGTTTTCGGGCAGGGGCATCCATAACCCGCCACCTACAAAACTGTTACCCGGCTCCAGGTGAAAATAGTAGCCGGCCAAAATACTTTTCTTGCCGCCATTCGTAATACTGGCGCCCATATTGGTTTTATAAGGCGATTTATCTTTACTGAACCGGACATCCCGGTTGATGCGGAAGATGCACTCTTTTGCCTGTAGCTGGGCAATACCCGCATCTTTTTTGCCATGCTGGTTGATCAGCGTTTGTATCAGCGTGCTGAAATCCTGTTTGGCTTCTTCATACTGTTTCCTGTTAGCATCGAACCATTCTTTGTGGTTGTTTTTCTTCAGGTTTTTTAAAAACCGGATAGTTGATAACTGAAGCATATATACAATGATCTTATTAATTAAACTGATGTGGTCTTTATTCCTGTTTGGTGAGCGACCTGAAAATTTCTTCCAGGTTGCTGCCCTCTGTTTGCAATGATACAATATTGAGGTTTTCCTGCATAGCCAGTTCGAACAGTTGTTTGCGGGCGCTGCTCACATCAAGGGTATCCAGCCGCCAGCTTTGACGGTCGGTGCTATGCGCATGACTGATCGCAGGCAGGCGTTGCAGCCATGCGGCTTCCAGCGTTTCTTTGAATACCACCCGCACTGTTTGGTTATTGCTATTTTGCTGCAGGCCGGCCAGTGTATCGTCGGCCACCAGGCTGCCCTTGTTGATGATGATAACACGATCGCAGATAGCCTGTACTTCCTGTAAAATATGGGAAGAGAACAATACGGTTTTATCGGCGCCCTGCTGTTTGATCACATGGCGTATCTCCACGATCTGGTTAGGGTCAAGGCCGCTGGTGGGCTCGTCGAGTACCAGCACTTCAGGCGCGTGCAGCAATGCCGCTGCAAGACCCACCCGCTGTTTATATCCTTTAGATAACTGGCCTGTCTTTTTTTTGCGTTCTTCCGTTAAACCGGTAAGCGCTATAACCGAATCTACCCTTGCCGTTTTATTGCTGATACGGTGAATGCCTGCAATAAAATGAAGGTATTCTTTTACATACATATCGTAATACAGTGGGTTGGCTTCTGGCAGGTAACCGATTTTACGTTTAGCCTCCAGCGGCTGATCTTTTATATTGATACCACAAACACGGGCTGTACCGCTATCGGGTGGAAGATACCCGGTGATCATTTTCATCGTGGTACTTTTACCCGCACCATTCGGCCCCAGGAACCCGACAATTTCGCCCTTGCCGATAGAGAAAGAAACATCATTCACGGCTTTCTGCTCCCCGTATAATTTGGTAAGATGTGCAACTTCGATGGACATGTTTCAAAGATACATACTTGTTGCTGTCTGCAGCTGTTTACCGACGATGCCCCGGTAAACATCCGCTATTCATCATACTCACCCTTCATGGCATAGTATCCGAACAGCGTCATACCGGCGGCGATGGGCGCAAATATCACCATGATAATCACCCAGGGCAGGTACACATCCTGTGTGGGCTTCTCTGCAATTTTGCGGCAGCCCTCATACAACAGGAAAAGAATGGCTGCAGGGCCCAGAAGCAGCCAGAAGATGCCCAGTATTTTTTTTACGGTATTCATAGCGGGTCATTAGTGTGGTGAATGGTTTGTTTGCCTGTGGTTAAATACACTGTGCCGATCACAAAACAAAGCCCTGCAATGGCTATCGGGTACCATAGGCCAGCCAGCGGATCGCCTGCAGGCTGCTGTGGTGTTTTGGAATATTCATAGATCAGTGTGCCGATAAAAGGTACCAGCCCGCCAAACACACCATTGCCGATATGATAGGGGAGGCTCATACTCGTGTACCGTATCTGCGTGGGAAACAGTTCTACCAGGAAGGCGGCAATAGGGCCATAAACCATGGTTACAAATAACACGAGTATAAAAACCCAGCCAATGATCTTCCACTGGTAGCTGTTTGCCAGTACAATGTTCTTTTTGGTTTCCGCATGTGCGGTTATACCATGCGGCGCTGATATTTTTTTAACAACAGTGGCAACGGAACCATCTGTATAATGTGTAACAGTAGTAGTGATGGTGATACTGTCGCCGGCAATCCTGGGGTCCTGCTGTTTCTGTATGGTAGAATCCTTGCTGCTTATTGTTTTCTGTGCAACATCGGCATAATTGTATAATTCCCTGAAAATAGAACGGTAAGAGACCAATGCGATCAGCAATCCCGCCATCATGATGGCCTTACGGCCTACCCGGTCGCTCAGTGCCCCAAAGACCACAAAAAAGGGCGTGCCCAGCAGCAACCCGATACCCATCCAGGTATTGGCCTGTGTGGCTTCAATACTGCAGGTTTTCAATAAAAAGGTCTGTGCATAAAACTGGCCGGTATACCATACCACACCCTGGCCCATGGTGGCGCCGAAAAGCGCCAGTAGCACCATTTTCAGGTTGGCCTTATGTCCAAAGCTCTCCTTCAGCGGGTTGACAGATGTTTTCCCTTCCTGCTTCAGTTTGGCAAACAGGGGCGATTCCTGCATCTTCATCCGTATGATGATAGAAACAACCACCAATACTATGCTGAGCAGAAAAGGCAGGCGCCATCCCCAGCGTTCAAAGCTTTCTTTACTCATGCTGCGCTGGCAGGTGATGATCACGATCAGCGATACAAACAGTCCCAGTGTGGCGGTTGTTTGTATCCAGCTGGTAAAATAGCCGCGCCGGTTATCGGGTGCATGCTCGGCCACATAGGTAGCCGCACCGCCATATTCACCGCCCAATGCCAGTCCTTGCAGTAAACGCAGCAGCAATATCAGTATGGGCGCCCAGGAAAAGCTGGAATAATCCGGTATCAGGCCGATACAAAAAGTAGAACCACCCATTAATACCAGTGTAAGCAGGAAAGTGTATTTACGCCCGATCAGGTCGCCCAGGCGGCCAAATACCAGCGCACCGAACGGCCGTACAATAAACCCTGCAGCAAAAGTGGCCAGCGTGGCCAGGAATGCGGCAGTAGGATTTCCTGAAGGAAAAAATTTCTCTGAGATAATGGTAGCCAGGCTACCGAAAATGTAGAAATCGTACCATTCGATCAAGGTACCCAGTGATGATGCGCCGATTACCTGGTATAATCTGCGGTTGTTGGTTGTGTTCATAACAGTTGGCAAGTCTCGGTTGATTTGAAAGATAAGCAAAAAATAATAACCACTGCCGCTACAGGTATAAGCGGTAATGTGCAATAAGAAGCAGGAGCGCTTTTGTAGCTGCAAGCGATGAGCTGCCAGCTATGAGAAAGGATACAGGAAAAATCCAGCCAGAAAGCAATCTTCCTTTCTGCGTTTTCCGCGCATTCCGCGAGAGGATCAGTCGGCAGTCTTCAGTCTGCAGTTTGCAGTCAAGGCAAAATGGTGAGTTAAAATGCAAGCGCACTGCATAGGGCTTCTTTCTGCGTTTTTCGCGCATTCCACGAGAGAAGTCGGTCGGCAGTCTTCAGTCTGCAATTGGCAGTTAAGATAAAATGGTGAGTGAAATCAAGCGCACTACATGGGGGCTTTTCTGCGTTTTCCGCGCATTCCGCGAGAGGATCAGTGGGCAGTCTTCAGTCTGCAGTCAAGGCAAAATGGTGAGTGAAATAAAAGCGCACTACATGGGGGGCTTTTCCGCGTTTTCCGCGCATTCCGCGAGAGAAACCAGTCGGCAGTCGGCAGTTTTCAGTCAAGGCGAAATGGGGAGTGAAAATTATTAATACACCATGCTGCTATTGAAAACAACCAAAAACAACCGTTTGCTCAAAATCAAATTGCCCGAATGTGCTGATTGCAGTAAATTTAAGGCCTCGGAAAAAAGATTGTTATGTCATATCCTTACCAGATCAAATCGTTTGAAGAGTACCAGGAAGCGTATCAGCAGAGCATTCAACAACCGGAGAATTTCTGGGCAGGTGTTGCAAGCCATTTTCACTGGCGCCGGCGCTGGGACAAAGTATTGGAGTGGAATTTTAAAGAACCCAAAGTAGAGTGGTTCAAAGGGGCTAAACTGAATATCACTGAAAACTGTATCGACAGGCACCTGGAAAAACTGGGTAACAGGCCTGCGATCATCTGGGAACCCAATGACCCGGATGAGTACCATCGTATCATCACCTACAGGGATTTATACGATAAGGTTTGCCAGTTTGCCAATGTGCTGAAGAATAACGGCGTAAAAAAAGGCGACCGTATTTGTATTTACATGGGCATGATCCCCGAACTGGCTATCGCGGTGCTGGCAACAGCACGCATAGGGGCTATTCATTCGGTGATATTCGGGGGATTCTCTGCCCAGAGCATTGCCGACCGCCTGCAGGATGCGAAAGCGGAATACGTGATCACCTGCGATGGTGCATACCGCGGCCAGAAAGATATTCCACTGAAAAGTGTGATCGATGATGCATTGATCGCCTGCCCCTTTGTGAAACGGGTGATTGTTTGTACCCGCACCCGCACACCGGTAAGCATGCTGAAAGGCCGCGATGTTTGGTGGGAAGATGAGATCAAAAAAATAGAAACACTGGGTATGACGGGCTGCCCCGCAGAGGAAATGGATGCAGAGGACCCACTGTTCATCCTGTATACTTCCGGTTCAACCGGCAAGCCCAAAGGAGTGGTACATTCCTGCGCAGGGTACATGATTTATACCAACTACAGTTTTGTCAATGTGTTTCAATACCGCCCGGGCGATATTCATTTCTGTACAGCCGATATCGGCTGGATCACCGGGCACAGCTATATTGTTTACGGACCGCTGAGCGCAGGTGCCACCACTGTTATTTTTGAAGGTATACCTACCTGGCCCGATGCCGGCCGCTTCTGGGATGTGGTAGATAAATACAAGGTCAATATCCTGTATACTGCGCCTACCGCCATCCGTTCACTGATGGGCTTTGGCCTGGGGCCCTTACAGGGAAAAAATCTTTCTTCCCTTAAAGTACTGGGCACTGTGGGCGAACCCATCAATGAGGAAGCCTGGCATTGGTATGATGAACATGTGGGTAAAGGAAAATGTCCTATCGTGGATACCTGGTGGCAAACAGAAACCGGTGGTATCCTCATTTCCAACCTGGCTGGCGTTACACCTGCCAAACCAGCGCATGCAACATTGCCGCTGCCGGGTGTGCAGGTATTGCTGGTAGATGAACAGGGCAATGCAGTACCCAACAGCGATGCAGCCAAAGATGGTGTATACAAAGAAGCAGGCGGGGGGGAAGGATTGAAAAGTGCAGGCAATCTCTGCATTAAATTTCCCTGGCCATCGGTTATACGCACCACTTATGGCGATCATGAACGCTGCCGCACCACTTATTTTGCCACATACGAGAACCTCTATTTCACCGGCGATGGTGCCCTGCGCGATGAAGAAGGTAATTACCGTATCACCGGCCGCGTAGATGATGTGCTGAATGTAAGCGGACACAGGATAGGTACTGCCGAAGTGGAAAATGCGATCAATATGCATGCAGGTGTAGTGGAAAGTGCAGTAGTGGGCTTCCCGCACGATATTAAAGGACAGGGTATTTACGCTTATGTAGTATTCGGCGGCAGCCATGGCGACGAATCACTGAGCCGGAAAGATATTACCGCTACAGTAAGCCGTATCATCGGCCCCATTGCCAAACCCGACAAGATCCAGTTTGTAAGTGGGTTACCTAAAACCCGCAGCGGCAAGATCATGCGCCGTATCCTCCGCAAAATTGCAGAAGGTGAACTGGACAGCCTGGGCGATACCTCCACCTTACTCGATCCCGCCGTTGTAGAAGAGATCAAAAAAGGCAGGGTGTAATCACTGAAGAAATAGAAGAAATAATTATCACAAACCATAAAAAGCCGGCATTGCCGGCTTTTTTGTTTTAATGCATCAGCACAACATACAACACTAAAATGTACTGGCTTAATAAAAATTGATTAAACCTGAAACCCCAACCCAACGAATCATCACCAAACCAACCATCCCTACCACTCAACCTTTCAACTTCTCAACCAATCAACCAATCAACCCTTCAACCAATCAACCCTTCAACCCTTCAACCCTTCAACCAGAACGCTGCATCCCCCTCCACATTTATAAACAGCTTAACATAAGTTGTTGTTAAACCAGAAAAGCGACAACATTCGTATTTTTTTTATTTGTTTTTTCGTGTGGTAAAAACAGGCTGCCTGTGAAAAACACCATCTTCTTCCCACCCATACACAAGCAGCATTTAATTATAGGTTAAGCTGGCTGAAAGACCGGAATTAAACAGGATCGTAGTACAATATTGTGTGAATCGGATACGAATGCTCCGACAAACAACAGTTTTTTGCTCCCTTATTACTCTATGGTTCAAAAGCACCCACCGGGTGCTTTTTGTTTTTAGTCTTGTGCTGCAATGCAGGGTTTGCCTGCTATTTTAAACTTTTTTAACTTTTACCTGTCAGTAGGTAAAATTGATCGCATGTCCGTATCAGCCCCGGTAAAAATACAGCACCTGCTCTGGCGCAGTGGATTTGGCGCATCGTCCGGTAACCTGCTGCAAACAGCAGATAACAGTCCAGGAAAACTGTACAGCCACATTGAGCAGCAAGCACAAGCTGCGCCAGGCTACCTGGATGTGGCGGGTAATACAATGAAAGAAGTGCTGATGCAGTCCGGCGCCACCGAAACCATGCAACCCCTGAACAGGTACAACCAGCTGACTGCAGAACAGAAAAGACAGATCAATAAACAAAGCCGGGAAGATATCAAGCACCTCAATATGGCCTGGCTGAACCAGATGGTAAATACCGATGCGCAGCTGCGCGAAAAAACCGCATTGTTCTGGCATGGTCATTTTGCGTGCCGCAACAATAATGTGTATTACCAGCAGAAATTGCTGGGCGCCATACGCAGCAATGCACTGGGCAATTTTGGTGAACTGCTGCGCTCAGTGAGCAAGAGCGCAGCAATGCTGGCTTTTCTCAATAACCAGCAGAACCGTAAACAACATCCCAATGAAAATTTTGCCCGGGAGGTAATGGAACTTTTTACACTGGGCAGGGGTAATTATACAGAGCAGGATATCCGCGAAGCCGCCAGGGCATTTACGGGCTGGGGATATAACCTGGATGGCGAATTTGTTTTCCGCAAACAGTTTCATGATGACGGACAGAAAACCATTTTCGGCAAAACCGGCCGCTTTAATGGCGATGATGTGCTGACCTTATTGCTGGAGAATAAACAAACCGCGGTATTCATCACCCGCAAAATATACCGCTATTTTGTAAATGAAGAGATTGATGAAAACCACCTGCAATGGCTGTCATCCCGCTTTTACCAGGGTAATTATGCTATTGATGCGCTGCTGCGCGATATTTTTACCAGTGACTGGTTTTATGAAGAGAAAAATATCGGCACCAGGATAAAATCGCCTGTAGAACTATTGGTAGGCATCCGGCGCACATTGCCTATGCAGCTTGACAATGAGCAAGTACAACTGTTGCTGCAGCGTGTGCTGGGGCAGGTATTGTTCTATCCGCCCAATGTAGCCGGATGGCCCGGCGGTAAAAACTGGATCGACAGTTCTACACTGATGATCCGCCTGCGTATACCACAGCTGATCAAAGACGATGACAGCATTTATGTAACACCTAAAGCAGATGATGACCAGCAGATGGGTATGAAAGAACATTTCGGGAAATTCAATACAGCCAAAAACGGCGGTGGCAAACAGGGCGGCTTCCAGATAAAAGCCAATGTTGACTGGGCCGCATATGCCAGTCAGTTTGCACAATTGAGCAGGCCCCAGTTGTTTAGCGGTATCGCCGGTGCTTTGTTGCTTACACCAGCAGGCTCAGTGAACGAATCAACTATTGCAGCGGCTGTGAGCAATGCATCGAGAGAAGAGTATATTAAAACTGCAACAGTGGCACTGATGAGTACACCGGAATATCAATTGTGTTAGGTTATATCCAATTCATTTGCGCTTAAAAACATTTCTATGCTTATTCAACGCAGGCGTTTTTTACAGCTGGGCTCCATGGCAACCGCAACATTGATGGTGCCTAAATTTTTAAAGGCATTTGAACGCAGGGAGTTTAACTGGGTGCCACCCGGCAATAAAGTGGTTGTGGTATTGCAGCTGAGCGGCGGCAACGATGGGTTAAATACCGTGATCCCGGTTCGCAACGATATTTACTATAGATCCAGGCCGCAACTGGGTATTGCAAAGGAAAAAGCATTGCTGCTGACCGATGAAGTAGCACTCCATCCCGCATTGCAGGGCTTCAGGAACTTATACAACGATGGCAGCCTGTCTATACTCAACTGCGTTGGTTATCCTGAACCGGACAGAAGTCATTTTCGCAGCATGGACATCTGGCACACGGCAAGCCAGAGCAATGAATTGTGGCAAACAGGATGGATCGGCCGCTATCTTGACATGCAATGCCAGTCTTGCGGCAAACCTACCCAGGCACTGGAAATAGATGACCTGCTCAGCCTGGCAATGAAAGGTGAGCAGGAAAAAGGCCTTGCATTGAAAGACCCGCGCCGCCTGTACAATGCCAGTCATGAAAAATATTTCAAAGACCTGGCAATGGCACACCATGCTGCACAACACGAGCGGCCGGTTGACTACCTGTATAAAACCATGGCCTCTACACTGAACAGTGCTGATTATATTTTTGAAAAAAGCAAAGCGCATCCCAGTGCCGGCAGTTATCCCAGAACAGAGCTAGGCAATAGTCTTAAAACCATTGCTTCGCTTATTTTTTCTGATATCAATACCAAAGTGTATTATGTAAGCCTTGGCAGTTTTGATACACATGTAAACCAGCAAGTACAACAGCAGCGCCTGTTCACCGAGATGGATGAAGCGGTGACTGCATTTGTGAACGATCTTAAAGCCAATAACCGTTTCCAGGATACGCTGTTGTTCACCTTCAGCGAGTTCGGGCGCCGTGTATCGCAAAATGCCAGTGGTGGTACCGATCATGGAACAGCCAACAATATATTCCTGGTAAGCGGCGGATTAAAACAGCAGGGATTGATCAATCCCATAGCCGATCTGACTGACCTGAAAGATGGTGATCTGCAATACCGCGTGGATTTTAAAAATGTATACGCCACTGTGCTCAACAAATGGTTGCAGGCCGATGACCGCCACATATTGGGGCGTCAATATGATCATCTTTCTTTTGTGTAATAAAAGCGGCCGGCAAACAAAAACAGTTTACCAGGCCGCTTGTTGCCCGGCAGGTATTACCAGCCGGGGTTGTTGGGCTGAATGCTCGGGTTGGCCAGTAATTCAGCCTGTGGTATGGGCATATAGTAGGCATTGTCTGCAGGCGTAAGCACTGCATTGGTCATGCCTGATGGCAGATCTGCGGCTATCCGCTCTATATTGTGGCCCGTCCGGCGCAGGTCGTAATAGCGGTGGCCTTCAAAAGCCAGTTCTTTATAGCGCTCCAGCAATATGGCATTGAGCAATGTTGTTGCATCGGAAAATTGTTCCGGTGTATATCCCCTGATGCGTGCTGCGCGCAGTGTGTTGAGGTCCGCCGCTGCAGCCTGCAGGTTGCCTGTGTGCACATATGCTTCGGCCCTGGCCAGGTACATTTCTGCTGTGCGGAAAACTTTTACATCATTGAGGTTGAGTGCACCATCTGCTCCGGCATATTTTTTTATTATATCAGGCAACTGACCATCAGCTGCAAGGGAAGGGTCGTTGCTGAAATAACTGTTGTAACGGATATCTGCATTGGCATCGTAGCACTGCAGCAGTTTCAGTGCTGGTGCAAAATAGATAATGCCCAGTGAGGTATTGCGCCATATATCACCCGGCCGCAATGGGCTTTGGTTGGTACGGCGTAGTTTGAAAATGACTTCTGTATTACCCTGGTCTGTCCATATTTGCGGAAAATCTGCCCGCTGTGCTAGTGGCACCTGTGCCATCACTTGGCCGGCTTTATTAATAGCCTCATTCCAGTTGCCGGTATAAACGGCTATTCTTGCTTCCAGTGCATACAGGGCCGTTAATCCCATGCGGGTAATGTCTGTTCGGCTGGTGAGCAATGTATCTGCTGCAGCAAGATCAGTGTTCAGCTGGCTGAAGAAAGCTGCAGTAAGCGGTCTGGAAGGCTTGCTGTCTGTTCCGGTACCGGTTACATAAGGTACGGCAGGAGCATCGGCTTTGTATACCGGCGAATAGCCATAAGTGCGGTACAACTCAAAATGCTCAAAAGCACGTATCGCCAACAGCTCGCCTTTCAGTGCTCTTTTTTGTGCGGCCTCTGCATCGCCCGAAACAGGTACCTGGTCAATCACTGCTAATATCCGGTTTGCACGGTTAATGGTTTGATAGGCATTTGTCCAGGGTGCGGCCACTTCTTTATCACCCGTTGTGAACGTCCAGCGGAAAAGATTTTGCGCTGCACCATTCACCCCTGCATTCTTCAAACCGATACGGCATTCATCTGCAGGAACAGCACCTGTTTGCAGCTGCAGCTCTTCTTCCCAGCCGGCATATACTCCCAGCACACCTTGCTCCACGCTGTTTACAGAATTAAAAACATGATCGCCGTCTATCTGGTCTGTGGGCAATATATCCAGCTGTCTTGAACAGGCGAACTGGCATAGCACAGCGGTGATCAGCAGTAATGTTGTAATGCGGTTTCCTTTGTGTTTATTCAACTGATACATCTTTGTTCGTTTATTGTTAGAAAGAAATAGTGAGGCCGCCGGTGAAGCTGCGGGGCATCGGGTATTCGTACTGCGCAATATCATTGGCATCTTCAGGGTCAAAACCCTTCCATTTCATAAACGATAACAGGTTTTGACCATATACAAACACTTTGAGTGCCTGTATATGTTTACCGATAGCCTTGCCCAACGGTACATTATAGCTCAGTGATACATTCCGCAGTTTCACATAATCTGCGCTGGTAATATCCCGCGATGTGAAATAGGTAGGGTATTGGGTGCCTGCATACTGGCTGATATCACCGGGTTTCTGCCAGATGCCCAGCATATCTGCTGACTGGTTATATTGCCGGTAATTGGGATCGCCGGAATGTGCATACAAGTTAGGGTAGTTGAGACGTGACATGCCATGAATAAAGCTTACCAGCATGGAAGCTTCCAATCTTTTATAGGCGAGGCTGAAGGTGAAGCCACCTTTGTACGGCGGATCGTAGGTCTTGCCTTTTAACGGAACTGCATTGTCTGTGCTGTAGGTGTTAGTGGGGTTACCGTTTTTATCAAGATAGATTGGTGCACCGGTTTTACTGTCCACACCTTTCCATCTAACAGCATAAAAAGTGCCCAGAGGATAACCCGGCAGGCTGAGCGATGCTTCATCTGCAAAGATCTGTTCTTCACCGCCCAGGCTCAATACCCTGTTCTGATTATAGGCGAGATTAGCTCCCAGGGTGATCGTGAGATCTTTTCTTTTCACAATATCTCCTTCAACCATCAGTTCAATGCCGCGGTTGCGTATTTTACCCGCATTGTCTGCTATGGTGGCAAAACCGGTGGTGAGCGACAGGTTACGGTTAACAAACAACCCGCTGGTGGTACGACTGTAAATATCCAGCATGGTTCTCAACCGGTTTTTTAAAAAAGCAGCATCAATGCCAATATTACTTACTCTGTTCATCTCCCAGTTATATGCGGGGTTTGCAGGTGTTTGAGGAACAAGCGCCACTGCACCGCCATAATTGGAAGGAACATACAGGGCCCTGAAACCATAATCACTGGCAAAGCCGCCGGCATTGCCGGTAAGGCCGTAACTGGCTCTTACACGCAGGTTGCTGAACAGGTGGCTACCCTGCATAAATGGTTCAGCCAGCACATTCCAGCTGCCACCAAGTGCATAAAAATATTTATAGCGGTTGGATGCCGGTACTTGTGAAGAGCCGTCGCGGCGCAGGCTGGCTGTAAAACTGTATTTGTTGGAATAAGAATAGCGTACAATGCCTACCTGCGATAGCAGCAGGTTATTCGGTGTGGTTTGGCCGCTGATAGCGGGAATAAAATTATTATCTGGTGTACCCTGCGTTACACCGGCAGGAGTGTTGTTCAGCTGCGGAATAAGTCCATAACCGGTAAAACCAAAACCACTGCCTTTAATGCGGTTTATTTCTCCCAGCAGGTTGGCTTCTATTTCATGTACAGCCCAGTGTTTGCTGTAGCGGATACCGCCTGTGGCTATCAGACCCATCCGGGTAGACAAACTGCGCTCGTACGAACCCTGGTTGCCATTACTTACCTGTTTGCCGTAATAAGAACCCGGTGCAAGATAATTGGTGAAATTCGATTGCTGATAATCCATGCCAACGGTGCCTGTAAGCTGTAATGTTTCTGTGAGCTGGTACATTTCGTTCACCGACATCACGGCTTTGAGCTGGTTATCTCTGCGCAGGCTGTTGTGGTATACATCCAGGGCATTGGCTCCAAAACGACCCACGCCCGGCGCATCCTGCGGTGACTGGTAAGGAAGTGCATAATAAAGTGCAGCGATCGGATTTTTTTCGGTAATGCCACCGCCACCAACAGTTGCGCCACCGCCGGGTGCAACACCCTCATCCTGGATATACCGGATGGAGGCGGATGATAAGCCCATGGATAAGGTCGATTTCAATTTGCCGCTGGTATTCTGCACATTTACACGCAAACTGTAGCGTTCAAGACCAGAGTTCAGCGCTATACCCTGCTGGTTAAAATAACCACCGGAAATATAAAATACTGTTTTATCGTTACCACCTGAAGCACTGAGTATATGCGATTGCATGAAACCTTTGCGCAGCAGGTATTTGCGCCAGTCAGTATTGATGCCGCGCAGGCTGTCGAGATAATGATTGCCATAAGCATAGTCTTCCGCTGTTTTAGGAACAGGGGTGCCATCTGCCAGTTTAGTGGGGTTGTTGGGAGAATATGCCCAGCCGGGCAGGGAGGGGTCTTTCAATATTTCTTCAAACTGCAAACGCTGGTCAGTATTCATCATATTCCATTTGGCGCTGTTCACTTCAGAAAAACCCAGCTGGGTTTTATAGTCGATGCGCAGTTTACCATCTGAGCGTGCCTGTCCTTTTTTTGTGGTGATCACTATTACGCCATTAGCTGCCCTGGAACCATAGGGTGCTGTAGATGCTGCATCTTTTAATACACTGATGCTTTCAAAATCATCTGTATTGAGTGCAGCAAACGATGCACTGGCAACAGGTACACCATCCACTATATAAAGCGGGTTGGTATTGCCATTGATAGAGCCAAGACCGCGGATGGTAACCCTGCCTGCTTCGCCCGGCTGGCCGGTAGGGGTGCCCACATATAAACCCGGTGCTCTTCCCTGCAGCATCACATCAAAAGAGCCCACTGGTGTATTGGCAATACTGCTGCCTTTGATACTGGTTACTGCGCCCGTGGTTTTAGCGCGGCTTTGCTGTGTGTAGCCTGTTACCACTACTTCTGTCATTTCCTGTGCTTCGGCAGTGATCGTTACCTGCAAGCTGGTTTGTTGCGGCGACACCATTAGCTGCTGTGGTTTATAGCCTACTGCAGAAACCAGCAGCGTAAAGGAATGATCAGGCCGTTTTATATGAAAAACACCTGATGAATCAGTGACCGCACCCCTGTTGTCTTCGCTGATTAAAATAGTAACACCAGCTACCGGCAAGCGCGACGACGCATCTGTTATGCGGCCGGTTAAAATGTTTTGCTGGGCGTAAAGCCCTACGGATAATAAAAGGCAGATAAAAACAAACATGCAGCTGCCTGGTAACATGCGCATAATTGAATTGTTTTGAAAATTGAAAGCGTGAAGATGTTGACAGCGCAAAACTAAAAGGGCAGTATTAGAGGCTGCTTAAGCCCGTATTAGGGCTGCATTAGTATTTGATTAGAATGTTTTAATGGCAGAAATAAAAGCACAAAAAAAGCAGGCGCGGGGCCTGCTGAGTACCATTTTTGTTTGCCTGTTCACCGCAAACCATCGGGAAACCCGATGATCACTTCTGTTCCTTCTCCCGCAACTGAATGAATATGGATACCGGCATTGTGCAGCCTGAAAATACGCTCTGCCAGGGAAAGGCCAATACCCACACCTGCATAATGCTGTGCATTGGCTGCACGGTAAAAGGGCTGAAACACTTTCGCGTAGTCTTTTTCATCAATACCAATACCCTGGTCGCGGATACTTAATTCGGTTTTTCCTGCGCCTGAACTTAATGTGCAGGAGACCGGTTTGTTATCAGAAAATTTCAATGCATTTTTTAAGATATTGCCCACCGCAAGAAAAAGCAGGTGACGGTTGCCCAGTAAGGTATAATGCCGCGTGTCTGCGCACAGGTGATAATGCAGTTCTGCAACATTGTGGTGATCGTATTCATCTTTTACCTGCCAGAGCAGTTCATCCAGCCGTACTTCCTGCAGGTCGTTTACATCAATATTGGCCTGTGCCAGCTCCAGCAGGCTATTGAGCAGGTTGTTGAGGTGTTCTGTTTCGTGCAGTACGTTTAACAGTGCTTTTTGATAATCCTCCTCAGTGCGCCGGGTATGCAGGGTTACTTCAATATCACCAATAATGGAAGTAAGTGGTGTCCTGAGCTCATGCGATGCATTGGATACAAATTGCCGCTGTGCATCGAAAGATTGTTGCAGGTGCTCCAGCAAATTGTTGAAGGAGATCACCAGCTCATTAATTTCATCCTGTCTTCCGGTATCCTGTAACCGTTTGTCCAGGCTGGTTGAACGCACAATTTTTACTTCATTGACAATTTTTTTGATGGGATGTAATGCGAGCCCCGAAAAGAAATGACCGATCAGCAGGGTAATAAGCAGTGAACCAAGAAAACTCAGCAGCATTACCCAGAACAGCTGATACATGGCCTGCGCACCATATACATCCACTGCCGATGCAAGAATGGTAAAATCGCCGGAATTGTCCTTGTAGAAAATACCTGCTGTTTGTCTTTGCCCCTCACCGTAACTGATCTGTTTCAAAGCACGCACCCTGTCTATCACCGCGTGCGGCCATTGCGGACTGCTTTCTTTAATAAAAACAGGGCGGTAATCTTTATCATAGATACGCACTATTTCCTCGGGTAGCGACTGCGGGTATTTCCGGATCACATCCTGGAATTTCTCGCTGGGCAGGTTATCCTCTGCCAAAAATAACTGTGCTACAGTTACAGCCCTGTCATGCAACCGCGACCGGAATTCATTTTTGCGGTTCTTGTCTGTTATAAAATAAATGCTTGTAAGTACACCCAGCAATAAAATAGCAAACAGCAGGGTGAACTGCAGCAATAATCTGTCCTTGATCTTCATGCTGCAATAAAATTTTAAAGATGATTGAAGTACTGACTGAATAGATATCAGGAATCTTTCAACGTATAACCCATACCGATCACCGTATGTATCAGCTGTTGGCTGAAACCCTTGTCTATCTTGCTTCGCAGGTAGTTGATGTATACGTCAATAAGATTGGTGCCCCTGTTAAAATCGATACCCCACACCGATTCGGCTATCTGTGTGCGCGACAATACCCTGTTCTTATGAACGATCAGCACTTCCAGCAAGGCAAATTCCTTTGCGGTGAGTTGTATTTCTTTTTTATTGCGGCGAACCGTTTTTTTATAACCATCCATTTCAAGGTCTGCCACCTGGTAAATAGTGCCGGGTGCAATCAGGCTTCTGCGCCTGCTCAGTGCTTTAATGCGGGCCAGCAGCTCTTCAAAATGAAAAGGTTTAACAAGGTAATCATCTGCACCACAGTCAAAACCGGTTACTTTATCCTGTGTGGTACCCAGTGCGGTTAAAATAAGAATGGGCAGCTCTGGTTTCAGCCTGCGTATTTCACAGCATACATCCAGACCATTTCTATGTGGCAGCACGACATCCAGTATCACCATATCGAAATCATTTTCGAGTGCCATCTTTTCGCCCATCAATCCATCATAGGCCAATGCCACTTCATAAAGCTGCTCCCTCAGGCCTTTCCTGATGAACTCAGCCACTTTGGGTTCGTCTTCTACCAGCAGGATGTTCATGACAAAAATTTACCCAAAATTATCATCTTCTGTACGGTTGCAGCCCACATTAATAAATTCTAATCCCGTTAAGAATTTGTTTAAGTTGTTGTACAAGGCCCTGCCATTCATGCATGCAGGCGCATGCAGTGTGTATATCGCCGTATCGTTAGCGTATAAACAATACCTGTTAATAAGGTGAAGGACTAATGGCTGTCCACCCGCCATCGATCACAAGGGTTTGCCCTGTAATATGCCTGGCCTTATCTGATACCAGGAATAAGGCAGCATCTGCAATGTCTTTGGTGTATGCAGGCCGGCCCATGGGGGTGATACTCGACCAGGTGCTTGCATAACCCGGGTCTTCCAGGGTTCGTTCGGTGAGTGTGGCGCCGGGGGCGATGGTATTAACGGTGATATTAAAAGAAGAAAGTTCTATCACAAGATTTTTTGCCAGCATTTCAAGCGCCGCCTTGGTCATACCATAAGCAGCGAGATTTTTATGCGCCTGGTGGCCGGTAACTGAAGAGGTAAACAGCAATGCACCACCGCCCGGCTGCAGTTTCATCTGGTTAGCTGCGGCCTGTGCCAGGAAGAAACTGCCGCCCAGGTTTACCTGCAATACTTTATAAAAAGATTCGGGCGGGTAGCTCAGGAAATCACCAAACAATGTTATGCCCGCATTGGCAATAGCAATATCCAGGCTGCCATAGGCGTCTACTGCAAGGGATACCATTTTTTGTATAAAAGCAATATCGCTGGAATCACCCGGGCAGGCAGTACACCGGCCACCCGATTGCTGTATGCGCACTGCTGCATCATTGGCGAGTGTTGTATCAATATCATTCAGCAGTACATGGGCACCAGCTGCGGCCAGCTGCCTGCATATTTCAAAACCAATGCCCTGTCCGGCACCGGTAACAATAGCTGTTTTGTTGTTGAACATTCCTTCCGACATAATTTGTATTTAATCTTTCAGTAGATGAATACCTTAGTATTGCTGTAAATAAATGGTGTGGTGATGGTATCAATGCGAATCGCGTGGTACATCGCTGCCCGAGCCACCTTTAAGAAAATCAAAATCGGCGCCGAGATGCGACTGTTCTACATGCGTAACATAGAGCTGTGCATATCCGCGTGTAAATGCTGCTGCCTGCGGAGGCTGGTTATTACTGCGCCTGTTCAGCTCAGCATCGTCAACCAGTAAACGGAGTGTTCTGTTGGCGACATTTAATTCGATCAGGTCACCGTTTTGTACCAGGGCAATGGTGCCACCTGCTGCAGCTTCGGGTGAAACATGCAGCACCACTGTGCCAAAGCCGGTGCCGCTCATTCTTCCGTCTGATATGCGCACCATGTCGGTAATACCCTGCGCCAATAGTTTTTTGGGCAGGCCCATATTACCTACTTCCGGCATACCGGGATAACCTTTAGGGCCTACATTTTTCAGCACCAGCACACTGCTGGCATCCACCGGCAGGTCAGGGTCGTCGATACGTTGTTTATAATCCTCGATATTTTCAAATACCACGGCCTTGCCGGTATGCTGCATCAGTTCAGGATCAGCGGCCGAAGGTTTGATGATAGCACCGTTTTTGCACAGGTTACCTTTTAATACGGCAATGCCCGAATGGATGTTCCAGGGCCGCTCCATTGTAGCGATCACTTCATGATCGAAGTTCTCTGCTTCGCTGATATTCTGCTGCACAGTATTGCCATTGGCGGTAATACAACCGATATGCAGTTGTGATGCAATGGTTTTCATTACTGCCGGAAGACCACCGGCATAGTAAAAATCTTCCATAAAAAATTTGCCTGAAGGTTGCAGGTTCAGCACCAGCGGTATGGCCGCAGACAGCCGGTCAAAATCATCGAGCTCCAGCGGAACGCCGATCCTGCCTGCAATAGCCAGCAGGTGGATCACAAAATTCGTTGATCCGCCAATGGCGGCATTCACTTTTATGGCATTCTCAAAAGCTGGTCTTGTCAGAATATCAGAAGGCTTCAGGTCTTCGTTCACCATTTCCACTATCCGCCTGCCTGAGAGCTGGGCCAGTACCTTCCTGGCAGCATCTGCAGCAGGGATAGCCGCATTGCGGGGCAACGACATGCCCAGTGCCTCTACCATACAGGCCATGGAAGATGCAGTACCCATTACAGCACAATGCCCGCGGCTGCGGCACATACCTGCTTCAGCAAGGTTCAGTTCTTCTTCTGTCATTGTTCCCAAGCGGAAAGCCTCAGAAAAACGCCAGATATCACTGGTGCCGATATCTTTTCCCCTGTATTTACCGGTAAGCATTGCGCCGCCAGAAACCACGATGGTAGGGATGTTCACGCTGCAGGCGCCCATGACCAGTGAAGGTGTTGTTTTATCGCAACCGCATAGCAGTACCACGCCGTCAACAGGATTGGCCCTGATCGATTCTTCCACATCCATACTCACCAGGTTACGGTATAACATGGCCGTAGGCTTGATCAGTGTTTCACCCAGCGACATCACCGGGAATTCCACGGGGAAACCACCCGCTTCCAGCACACCTTTTTTTACGGATTCGGCCAGCTCCCTGAAATGCGCATTACAGGGTGTCAGCTCCGACCAGGTATTGCAGATGCCTATTACCGGCTTGCCGCGGAATGCATCATCAGGTATGCCCTGGTTCTTCATCCATGCCCTGTAGATAAAACCATCTTTTCCTTTTTTGCCAAACCATTGCTGGCTTCTTAATTGCTGTTGCATGAAGGCATATTTGCAGGTAGCTGCAATAAAGCAGCGAATATGATCTGTTTTCTCGCTATGAAGGTATAAACTTCCGGGCGAACAACAGGGATAACTTGTCTAAACAAGTTGAAGCGGTCCGGGTATAGTCACGCAGGCTGTTTATATTTAGGTATTAAATAGCAAATGATGAAAATAGTTGTACTGGATGGGTATACACTGAACCCCGGCGACCTGAGCTGGGAGGCGTTGCAGCAACTGGGCGAGGTACAGTTGTTCGAACGCTCTTCGCCGGAAGAAATACCACAACGTATCCGGCAGGCAAATGCCGTATTAACCAATAAAGCGGTGATTACAGCCGCAGCACTGGAGCAGGCTACAGTACTGCAGTACATCGGCGTTACGGCTACCGGTTACAATGTGGTGGATATTGCGGCTGCAGTCAAAAAAAATATCACGGTGACCAATGTGCCGGCCTATAGTACCGATTCGGTGGCACAGCTCAGCTTTGCTTTGCTGCTGGAGCTTACACATCATGTGGGGTTGCATGCCCAATCGGTACGGGATGGTGAGTGGACAAGCAGCAGGGACTTTAGTTACTGGCGTACCCCGCTAATAGAGCTGAGTGGTAAAACAATGGGTATTGTTGGCCTTGGACGCATTGGCCAGGCAGTTGCACGTATTGCCCTGGCAATGGGAATGAAGGTGATCGCCTCCCATAAACACCCGGAGAAAGACAAAATGGATGGTGTACGGTTTGTAGACCTTGCTACCTGCTTCCGCGATGCAGATGTGGTGTCGCTGCATTGCCCGCTGAATGAAGAAAACAGGGGTTTTGTAAACCATTCTTTACTTTCCACGATGAAACAATCTGCCTGCCTGATCAATGTAAGCCGTGGGCCGCTGGTGAACGAGCAAGACCTGGCCGATGCATTAAACAGCGGTATCATTGCCGGTGCCGCACTGGATGTGCTTTCAACCGAGCCACCTGCTGCCGGCAACCCCCTGCTGCATGCAAAGAATTGTTTGATCACCCCGCATATCGCCTGGGCCACACAGGAAGCCAGAACAAGACTGATGCAGGTTTCAGTAGATAACCTGAAAGCATTTTTAGCAGGCAGCCCGCAAAACCTGGTTAGCTGATCGCGGATTGAAATAAAGAAACTGTTTAGCTGCAACCGGCGCAGGCGAACGAAATAAAAAAGGATGATGCTTTGTGGCATCATCCTTTTATGGTTATCGCAGCCGGTGGCCAGCTTACAAAAGCTCGTCAACCGGTTTGTCTTTTTTCATGGCAATGCGGTACAATACATAACCCATTACGCCAAAGAATACAATGCCAAGCCATTTGTACCCGTTTTCCCCGAAAATGCCGGTGAGCACAGGCTCTACATTCAGCTTATGTAAAAAAGCGCTGATCCCTTCGGGAACAGATAAAATAGCTACAATCACACCTGCAATAGCGCCACCACCTACCAGGCCGGTTGCAAACAGGTTGCCTTTACCCAGGTCTTCTTCACCGCTGTGCAGGCTCGCCTCACCGCGTCGTTTTTTACGCCAGTCAACTATTGCACGGATAGCACCGCCCACAAAAATGGGGAAAGTAGTGCTCAGTGGCAGGTATACACCAATGGCAAAGCTGAGTGCTTTGATACCGCACAGTTCCATCACTATGGCAATGCCGGCACCTACCAGTACAAACTGCCAGTCAAGGTTAAAAGAAAGTATCCCTTTGATCAGGGTGGCCATCAGCGTGCCCTGCGGGGCAGGATATTTATCTGTACCAATGGCATGCTGAACACCCTGTGCCAGCATTTCTCTTGTAGGTGTATCCAGTATTTTAACAGTGGCGCCTATCGCTACAGAGGAAACAATGGCTCCTATAAACAATGCGATCTGCTGGTATTTGGGTGTGGCACCTACCAGGTAGCCGGTTTTTAAGTCCTGCGAAGTGGCGCCGGCATTGGCGGCGGCAATACCGATCATGCCACCTACTACCAGGGCCATGGGTTCATAAATTTTTCCGGTCCAGCCAACAGCAATAAAAATAAGGCAAGTACCCATCAGCGTGGCGATGATCATACCGCTCACCGGGTTGTTCGATGTACCGATCAAACCTACAATACGGGAAGATACCGTTACAAAGAAAGCACCGAAAACGATCACCAGTACACCCAGCAGCAGCTTACTGAAAATAGAATCACCGGGTATCTGGGGCAGCAGGGCAATAAGGCCTATCAGCACCAGGCAGCCGATACCAACAACGCGTATGGGCAGGTCTTTTTCTGTGCGTGCCACTGCCGTTGCACTATCGCCATCTTTTTTCAGCGAGCCGAGGCTTTCACGGAAAGAGCTGATGATGGTGGGGATGGTTTTGAATAAAGTAATGAAACCGCCTACCGCAACAGCACCGGCACCGATCTGCCTTACATAAGCCCGGTAAAGCGCGGTGGCCCAGTCGCCAAAATTATGCGCCACAGGATTCCAGTTGCCGGGGCCGCCGGTTTGTGTAGCACTGCCCAGGTACCCTAGTTTTACCAGCTGGGCCGCTACCACATCCGGAGAAATAATAGATGCCAGCAATGGTATCAGTACAAACCAGCTCAGCACACTTCCTGCTACCAGTATCCCTGCAATCCTTGGCCCGATAATATACCCCACACCCATATATTCAGGTGTCAGTTCACTGGCAAAACGGGCAGAAGGAAAATAGCGGTTTACCTGTTTGGTGGCAAACACAGGCATCTCGGCAATGACATGAAATATTTTCTGTAAAAAAGCATAGATAAAAGCGAAGCCTAACCCCCTGAAAGCAGTTTTGGCAAAATCACCGCCTTTTTCACCGGCTTTCAGCACACTGGCACAGGCCGTTCCTTCGGGATAGGGAAGGTTGGCATGTTCTTTTACGATCAGTGATCTTCTCAGTGGTATCATCATCAGTGTACCCAGCATGCCACCGAAAATGGCCAGGGTTAAAATGGTCATATAATTAAAGAAGGAAGCGCTGGAGGGTTCTGTCAGAAACAAAAATCCAGGCAGGGTGAACACCACACCTGCTGCAATACTTTCACTGGCCGATCCCGTCGTTTGAATGATGTTGTTTTCTAGGATGGTAGTTTTCAAAAATCTTCTGCCCAATGTGATGGCAATTACAGCAATGGGTATAGAAGCACTCACTGTTAACCCTGCTTTCAGTGCAAGATAAACGGTGGCCGCACCAAAAATAATCCCGAATACACTACCCATCAGCACTGCTTTCAGGGTAAACTCTTTCATATTGGTCTGCGGCGACACAAAGGGTTGAAATGATTTGTTCTCAGACATACTGTTTCAATTAGGCTTGATCAAAAAAATAAAGCAGCTACCGGCCAGGACCCATAACTGCTTTGTTTAAAAAATATACTACGATTCCTTGGTCATATGCATCATTTTCTGCAACTTTTTTGAAAGCAAAAATAAGATCAGCGCAGAGACACCTGCCATATAAACGAACAACATAAAAAAGTCGTACAGGTTGTTGATATGATAACCTAAAAAACTTTTGAACTGATAGGGTATTTCCAGCTGGTTTAGTTTGGCGATCTCGGCAGCGGTGGGCGTTACTTTATCGTACAGTATTTTGGCCAGGTCAATACCCGCTGTTTTGGCTTTTTGTATTTCTGCAATACCTGGAGGATATAAGGCACTCAGCGAACCTGCCAGTTTATTACCGAATGCATTGGCCGTGAACCAAACCGCCATCAGCAGGGAGGCGAATTTGATAGGCGAAAGTTTATTAACCAGCGAAAGACCGATAGGCGACAGGCAAAGCTCGCCCGATGTGTGCAGTGCATACAGCAGGGTAAGCCATATCATGGTGGCTTTGGTACCATTGGAAATATGGCTTACACCATAAGCGATCCACAAATAACCCAGTGCCATAAAAAACAGGCCCCAGGCCATTTTAGTAGGGGAGGATGGCTCCCGTTTACCCAGGTTTAACCAGAACCAGGCAAAGAACGGTGCAAACAAAACAATGAACACCGAGTTGAGCGACTGGAACCAGCTGGTAGGCACAATATCTTTGGTAACATAATCCAGGTGAAGCTGGTATAAATAAATATTGGCATATATCACACCCGCTGCCAGTAAAGCAAGCAGGAAATACAGGCTGTTGCGCAGCAGGGAGTTAAATGCATCGCTCAGGTTGCGTGCCACTTTTTTGAAAAGGGTAAAAATATACAACAGGAAGATCGCTGAAACCAGGTTCACCGCCCAGGTAGGTGCTTTAAAGCCCAAATGCCTGTCGGTTTGCTCTTCTGCAAAGAAGGTGAGGGAGGCCCCGGTTTGTTCAAATGCGCTCCAGAAAAAGATCACAAAAAAGCAAACGATAAATATAACGGCCACTTTGTTTTTTTCGGTGGCGCTAAGCGATTTATCTGTAATAATGATAGTGGGTATAATTACACAGCAGGCAATAAGCAGCAAGAACAGGTAGCTGAACACTTTGGCATCTATATAAAAAAGCCCGATCACCAGGGCTGAGAGCAATGCCAAACCGCCCACCGTAACCAGCGGCGACAATGCTTTTTTGGGGCAGTTTTCGGGTATCATACCCAGCACTTTGCCTTCCGGGTTCGTCACGTATTTGCGGTGAAACATTTTTTGCACCACCACACTGATGATCATACCAATACCAGCCACCAGGAACGACCATTTGAAATCTGCCGGGTTACCGGTATCGCCCACAAGCCCGCAGATAAAAGGCCCAATGGCACCACCGGTATTAATACCCATATAAAAAATAGTATAAGCTGCATCTTTGCGGTGGTCATTGCTGGTGTATAAATGCCCCACCATAGAAGAAATATTGGGTTTGAAAAAACCGTTACCGGCAATCATCATACCCAGTCCCGAATAAAACAAAAGTGCAGAAAGCCCCGGCGAGCTCTGGTAAACCGATCCACAGCAAAACAAAACAAACTCACCGATCGCCATTACAATACCACCTGCAATAATAGAGCGCTGGCAGCCCCAGTAACGGTCGGCCACATAACCACCCAATAATGCGGATAAATAAATTAAGCTGATATAACTGCCGTACAGGTTGGAAGCAAAAGCTTTATCAAACAAAAGGGCCTTGGTCATGAACAATATTAATATGGCGCGCATGCCATAGTAATTGAACCGTTCCCACATTTCCGTTGCAAATAATACATAAAGACCCTTCGGATGCCCTTTTCGGGCACTGAGTTCACTCATTGATTTCTTTCTTTTACCGTTTAATAATTGGGGGTTACGCTTTTTGGGCGGCCCAAAATACAGATAAAATCCTAACCGGCATGAAAAAGCTAATACCTGGTAGTTATTTTGCCCATCTCAAAACCTGCCCGGGAGCAGGCGTTTTATTCACCCGGTGCCCACAAGAATAAGCAACAACCGGTCAGCAAGATCCCCGCTATTCATATTATGTTCAATGAATTATAAAAAGCAGCCCCTGCCGGCCCTTTTTTTACAACGCCCCTGCCGGAGGAAGTTGGGCAGCTGTATCCTTTTTGGCCTCTGCGCATACCCGGGCCTGCGGGATAAACGGTTAACCAATTCACACCCAATTCTTCGCTACTCGGTTAAAAATGATACTTTCGCCGAGTTTTTGAAGAAACAATATCAAAAAGCAATTACCTGCTAATCATATATTAATAATATTTAATATGAATATTCTTTTGCTTGGCTCGGGTGGCCGCGAACATGCACTGGCCTGGAAATTAAGCCATAGTAAACATTGCACGCAATTGTTTATCGCTCCCGGCAATGCCGGAACAGCGGCCTGCGGAACCAATATTGCCATCGGTGTAAATGATTTTGCCGCGCAAAAACAGTTTTGCCTGGATAAAAACATCAGCCTGGTGGTGGTAGGCCCCGAAGAGCCATTGGTAAAAGGTGTTTTTGATTTCTTTAAAACAGATAAAGAACTATCACATATTAAGGTAGTGGGCCCTTCCGCCATCGGCGCCCAACTGGAAGGCAGCAAAGCTTTTTCAAAAAAATTCATGCAGCGGCATGCTATTCCTACCGCCGCCTATGCTGAGTTTACGGCAGAAAGCCTGGAAGAAGGCAGGCGTTACCTGGTTAACCATAGCCTGCCCGTAGTACTGAAAGCCGATGGTCTCGCTGCCGGCAAGGGCGTGGTTATTTGCCAAACAACAGAGGATGCACTGCAGGCATTTGATGAAATGATCGTGAACCGCCAGTTCGGCGATGCCTCTGCCAAAGTGGTGATAGAAGAATTTTTGCAGGGTATTGAAGTAAGCGTGTTTGCACTTACAGATGGCGAGCAGTACAAAATCATTGGCCATGCCAAGGATTACAAACGCATTGGCGAAGGCGATACCGGCCTCAATACCGGCGGTATGGGCTGTGTAAGTCCGGTGCCTTTTATGGATGAGGCTTTTATGCAGAAAGTAGAAGACCAGGTCATCCGCCCAACCATCAACGGGTTAAAACAGGAACAGATAGAATACAAAGGCTTTGTTTTCTTTGGCCTGATGAATGTAAAAGGCGAGCCCTGGGTAATTGAATACAACTGCCGTATGGGCGATCCCGAAACAGAAGTGGTGATACCCCGTTTGCAGAACGACCTGGTAGAACTGTTTACCAGTTTATTCAACAATACCCTTGAATCGGTAACCATCCAAACCGATCAACGCAGTTGCTGTACCGTGGTGGCTGTAAGCGGCGGCTATCCCGGCGATTATGAAAAAGGGGTGCCGGTCACCGGTTTGCCATTGCCCGCCAGCCAGGACACCCTGTTGTTTCATGCAGGCACACTGGAAAAAAACGGTACAGTAGTTACCAATGGTGGCCGGGTATTCGCAACAACAGCTTTTGGCAGCAGCATACCTGAAGCGGTTAAAAAAGCCGCACAAACACTGGATAAGATCAGCTTTAACGGTATGTATTACCGTAAAGACATCGGTTTTGAATTTGCATAACCATTTCATTCTGCCAAACTGTATAAATGCTTCCGGAAAAACAACGATCCATATCTGCCCGCAGCAATCTGTTCAATGCTTTTCTCAACTTATTTCTGTAGGTTTGAAAGAATGAGAAAACGCCGGCATATTATTGTTTTTACCTTGTTGTTGCTGTTACAGGCCAGCTGCCTGTATGCGCAGGATGCTGATGTCCACAGGGATCTGGAAAGAGCGAAAGCCGCCATCAAAGCCAATGGCGATGAGGGCCCGGATTACAACAAGGCAGGGAGGTTGCTTGAGAAAGTGGTGGCGAAAGATTCGGCCAATGCAGAAGCCTGGTATTTCCTGGGTTATGCCATCAGCCAAACCGTTTTGCCCGATGGTGAAAGCATTCTCCGTTTACAGCTGCCCTTTACACTAAGGGCCAGCGATGCTTTTGAAAAAAGTATCCGCCTGAGCGATGATGTGTACAAAGGCGAGCTGGTACTGCTCGACCCGCATACCAAGCTGCTTACACTTTGGGGTGCACAGGCACTGCAATACCTGTATCACAATGACCGTGATTCTGCACTCTGGTGCTTTGAACAGGCGCTCCAGCGCGGGGGAATGAACAGGACTGTGATGACCTATTTCAGGCAGGTGCTGGATGAATGTTCAAGAGGTGCTTACCTGTTCACCAGTGGCGATATGTACCTCTATTACCTGCTGTACCTGCAGCTGGCCGAAAAATACCGTACCGATGTAGCCTGTGTTGACCTGAACCTGCTTAGTGTAAAATGGTATCCTGCCTGGCTGTCAAAAAAAGGTATTATCAAAACATCTTATGCACCCGCCGACCTGGATAAACTGGACGCCGTAAAATGGGATAACCATCCCCTGGCTATTTTAAAAAGCAATGGAATGGATACCGCGATCAGCTGGAGATTTCCACCTGGCGCCAACAAAAAAAACCTGTTCCGTTCAGACAGGATCCTGCTGGATGTGCTGCAGCAGGATGCTTTTACAAAAGAGGTGTTCTTTCCCGGCGATGTACCTTCGGGTATGTCACTTTTTCTCAATGATTACCTGCAATGCCGCGGGTTAACCAATAAGCTGGTGAACAGGGTAAATGCCAATGATCTGAGCTTTCTTACCGACAGGCTCAAAAGGCTGAAATACCTGCCCGCTTCTTCCAGGTCGTACCTGGATAACCGCGACAATATACAGGTTTTGAACAATTATCGTTTCGCATATACTACCGCTGCCGATATTGCGTTAAAGAACGGCAATGCGGCTATGGCCAAACAACTGATTGAAGCAGTGGAAAGAAAATATCCGTCTTCTGTATTACCTTTCTTTGCAGATGCAACAAAGCAGTGGTTTGATCAGTTGAAGAAAAAAATAGCCGGTCAGGCGAGTTTGGAATAATATTTTCTGTACAGGTGCACAAATAAAATTCTGCACCTAAAAACGCAGCAGTTGTTAATACCGTCAGAAGCCCGGAAAAATCTGCATTTCAGGCTTTGTTAATTCGGTTTATTTCTATGAATTTTGCAGGCATTAATCACACAATGGAATCTTTGATGTAATGGGACTTTTTAACTTTTTTACGCAAGAAATTGCAATGGACCTGGGTACCGCCAATACCCTTATCATACATAATGAAGAAATCGTAGTAAATGAACCTTCCATCGTTGCCCTGAACCGTAACAACCCTAAAGAAGTGCTGGCTGTAGGGAAAAGGGCATTGATGATGCATGAAAAAACCCATGAGAGCATTCGTACCGTCAGGCCGCTGAAAGATGGTGTGATTGCCGACTTTAATGCTGCAGAACTGATGATCAGGGAAATGATCAAAATGATCTATCCCAAAAAACCGCTGTTCCCACCCAGCTGGCGTATGATGATCTGTATTCCTTCCAGCATTACCGAAGTGGAAAAACGTGCTGTTCGCGATAGTGCCGAACAGGCCGGTGCAAAAGAGGTTTACCTGATACATGAACCCATGGCCGCTGCACTGGGTATCGGTATCGATGTGGAAGAACCCGTGGGTAACATGATCATCGATATCGGGGGTGGTACAACAGGGATCACCGTGATAGCCCTGGCAGGTATTGTATGCGACCAGAGCATCCGTATTGCCGGTGACGAATTTACTTCTGATATCATGGAAGCGCTTCGCCGCTACCATAGCCTGCTGATCGGTGAAAGAACCGCCGAACAGATCAAAATACAGATCGGTGCTGCCATGAAAGACCTGGAAAATGCACCCGACGACCTGCCTGTAAACGGCCGTGACCTGGTAACCGGTATACCCAAACAAATTATGGTAAGCTACCAGGAAGTAGCCGAAGCACTGGATAAAAGCATTTTCAAAATTGAAGAAGCCATCCTGAAAGCACTTGAAACCACACCGCCCGAGCTGGCAGCGGATATCTACCGCCGCGGCCTGTACCTGACCGGTGGGGGTGCCCTGCTGCGCGGTTTGGATAAACGGCTGAGCCAGAAAATTAAATTACCTGTACATATTGCCGATGACCCGCTGAAAAGCGTAGTACGCGGAACCGGTATCGCTTTGAAAAATTACCAGCGCTTTCCTTTTATCATGCGATAAACAGGCCCGCCGGTACACCGGCAAAACCTGAAAGCACTGCGGCGCCAGGCAACCGCCCGCCGGCTGCTAAAACTGAATGTAACCTCGATGCGTAATATTATTCTGTTCATCAGACGCTTTTTTACCCTGGTGGTATTCCTTGTATTACAGGGAATATGTTTGGCTATTCTGGTGAACTACAATAAAACCTACCAGGCCGTGTTTGCCAATACGGCCAACGAGGTAACCGGCAGGATAGACAAGCAGTATAATGATGTACAGTATTTCTTCCACCTCAAAGAAACCAACCGGCAGCTGGCCGAGGAAAATGTACGGCTGCGAAACCAGCTACTGGAAAATTTCCGCGGCGCCGATACCGGCAAGATCAAACATATCGACAGTACGCTTCGCGATACACTGGGCCGGTTACGGATATATACCTGGCTGCCAGCCAAGGTGGTAAGCAGCTCGGTAAGCGAAGAGAACAACTATCTTACCCTGCTGCGGGGCAAAAACCAGGGTGTAGTGCCCGATATGGCCGTGGTAGGGCCAGATGGTATTGTGGGTAAGGTAATATTGGTCAGCGATAATTTCAGCCGGGTAATGAGCCTGCTGCACCATAACTCCAAAGTGAGCGCCATGCTCAAAAAAGGCGGCTACAATGGCATCGTGGAATGGGATGGCAAAAGTTCGCACTACATTATAATGAAAGGCATTTCCAAAAGTGCGGCAGTACAAAAAGGTGATACGGTATTAACCAGCAACCTGTCGGGCAATTTCCCGCCGGGGCTTATGGTAGGTACAGTAGCTGAAGTACAGGCCAGCCAGGAAAGCAATTTCTATACACTGAAAGTAAAATCAGCCACCAATTTCTTCAACCTGCAGTATGCCTACCTGGTTGAAAATAAAATGTATCAGGAACAAAAAAAGCTGGAAGCACAAACGCCGAAAAACCAATGAGCACACTGGTAAAAAATATCGTTCGCTTTATACTGTTCATACTGGTTCAGGCTTTTGTATTGGATAAGGTGCCGCCACTGCACCAGTTTGTAAAGCCTTACCTGTACTTCCTGTACATTCTCTGGCTGCCTTTCAGCATTCCCAGGCTGGGGCAAATGATCATCGCCTTTGTATTCGGGCTTAGCATGGACTATTTTTCGGGCACCCCTGGCCTGCATGCTGCGCCCTGTGTGCTGATCGCTTATGTAAGGCCTTTTCTCTTGAACATCCTGCTGCCGCAGGAAAAAACAGAAATGAGCTATGCCGAGCCCAGCATCAGGAGCCTGGGTTTTGCACCCTACAGCATTTATGTGCTGTTACTCACATTTGTACATCATACCTACCTGGTTTTAATAGAATGGCTGCAGTTTGGCAATTTTCTTTTTTTCGTAAGCAAGGTAACGGCTACCACCGCTATCAGCCTGCTGCTGATCTTTGTAACTGAAATGCTGTTCTATCGTAAAGCCAAATACCGCACTAACGCCGCTTAAGAGAAAACTGCCGCCCGTTACTGCACTCGTGTAAATTGCACTGGCGGATCGCTGCAAAAATTTTACTGTATTGCTAAAGTTTTGCACATTACTTGAATATTGTAGCTTGCAACTGTTTTGGAGCAGTGCAAACAGCAATTTTGTACTGGATTGTTCATTTATCGTTTTAAACTATGCCGGTTTACAACCAATCCCGCAGCAGGGTGATACAGGTATTATTTGTTGTTGTGTTTCTGGTGATACTGGGCCAGCTGCTGCATTTGCAGATATTTTCTTCCAAATACCGCCTGCAGGCAGAAAGCAATGCGGTTTACCGTAAGGTAATGTATCCCGACAGGGGGATTATCTACGACAAAAAGAAAAAAGCAGTGCTCGAAAATACCATTATGTTCGACCTGCAGGTAACACCCAGCGAAGCCAGGAACAATGTAGATACAGCCGCCCTCTGCGCTATCCTGAACATAGATACCACCGAATACCGCAAAAGAATGGTGTCGCTGATCATTAAAAACACCAGCTATAAACCCAGCGTATTTGAACCGCTGCTTTCACCGGAATCATTCGCCAGGCTGAATGAAAATATGTATAAATTCCCCGGCTTTGTACTGCAGGAACGGCCGGTGCGCACTTACCCTTTTGATGCTGCCGCCAATGTACTGGGCTACCTCGGCGAAGTGGATACCAACTTCCTGAAAAAACACCGCGAAGAAGGCTATGAAATGGGCGATTATGCCGGCATGACCGGCCTGGAACGCACCTATGAAAAAGTGCTGATGGGCCAGCGGGGCGTTAAAAGATATATCCGCGATAACAGGAGCCGTATACAGGGCTCTTACGAAAACGGGACATTTGATACTGCTGCCATTGCAGGCAAAAACATTTATACCAGCCTGGATATCGGCCTGCAGCAACTGGGCGAAAAACTGATGACCAACAAGGTTGGCAGCATAGTGGCTATTGACCCCAGAACAGGAGGCATTCTTTGCATGGTGAGCGCACCCAATTACAATCCCAATTATTTAACAGGCAACCAGCGCCGCAAGCATTTCTCCCAGCTATTTACCGATCCCCGCCTGCCTTTGCTCAACAGGGCGGTAAATGCCAGCTATTCGCCGGGCTCTACTTTTAAAACAGTGGTGGGTATCATCGGGCTTACAGAGGGCGTGATCGATGACCGCGCCACCATTTTCTGCCCAGGTGCTTTTTATGGTTGTGGCAGAAGACTGGGCTGTCTCGACCCCGGTACTTTTGCCCTGCGTGAAGCCATCGCCCATAGCTGCAATACTTATTTTGCTACAGTGTTCAAACGCACCATCGACCAGTCAAGATACGGCAGTGCTGATAGTGCTTTGAAAGTGTTCAATAGCTATGCTTATTCATTTGGATTGGGTAACCGCCTGGGTATCGATATCCCTTCAGAACAAAAAGGAAATATCCCGGTATCTAATTATTATCAAAAAATATTTGGGCGCAAATGGGTATCCTGTAATATCATCTCCAATTCTATTGGCCAGGGTGAGGTGGCTACCACGCTGGCACAGCTGAGCAATGTAATGGCCATCATCGCCAATAAAGGCTGGTATTATACCCCACACCTGGTAGATTCTATTGAAGGAGGTGATACATACGACCTGCTGAAGCCTTTTAAAGTGAAACATTATACCAACACGAACATCCCTGAAAAAGTATTCGACGATGTGCAGGATGGTATGCAGGCGGTAATGGAATTTGGTACCGGCGCAGCAGCGCAGGTACCAGGTATTGTGGTTTGCGGTAAAACGGGTACGGTGCAAAACGCTTACAAAGGCGTAAAACAAAAAGACCATGCCTTTTTCGGTGCTTTTGCGCCCAGGGACAATCCCAGGATCGCTATCGCGGTGATGTGTGAAAACGCTGGTTTCGGCGCCAGTTCTGCCGCGCCTATTGCCAGCCTGATGATTGAAAAATACCTGCGCGATTCTATATCCGGCGATGAAAGGAAAAACAAGGTAGAAGCACTGGCCAAGCTGAACCTGATACCCGAACGCATGCGTCATGCACTGGACAGCCTGAATGCACTTACCAGGACAAAAGACAGCCTGAACGAAATTGCCAAAAAACAACACCAGCTTCAGCTGAAAGATACCATGGATGTGGAAGAACAACCAGAAGCAGAAGGCAAGGCCGGTAAGCTGCCTGCAGACAGTGCGGCCAAACGAAACAATAACCGCAGCACACCGGTAAAAAAACAGCCCCAGCCGGCAGGCCGCAAAGCTGTTGTTCAATCACAGCCCGCCGTACTGCCCGACGATCACAGGAAATACAGCCGCAAAATATATGGCAGGGTTTAATACCCCTGCCTGCTTCTATGCGGGCTGCCGGTTATAGCGGCAAGTTGATAGCGATGAGCTGCGGGAAATGCATCCCGCGGAAAGCGCAGAAAGGATGATCATTTTCAGGATGGCCTTGCAAAACAATTTATGCTATTTAACAGTACATTCCTGCCTCATAGCTGGAAGCTCATGGCTTGCAGCTATAGAAGTGCTGTACACAAACCAACCCTGGATGAAAAATACCGGCAGCCATCTTTTTGTGAATCATTTAAAAAAACTATTTTTTTTCTTCACGTTTGATGGTTGAGTATAAACAATCATTCAATTTTGTGCTGCAAATTTCACTTTCATTTTCCCCAAACATGTCGGTCTATAATCAATCCCGTAGCAGGATTGTGCAAATCATCTTTGCCCTGATATTCCTGGTGATACTGGGACAGCTGTTTCATTTGCAGATACTTTCGGCCAGGTACCGCATACAGGCCGAAAGCAATGCGCGTTACCGTAAAGTGTTGTATCCCGACAGGGGGATCATTTACGACAGGAAGAAAAAAGCAGTACTTGAAAACACCATTATGTACGACCTGTGGGTAACACCGGGGGAAGTAAAAGGCTGCGATACATCTGCGCTCTGCAGCATCTTGAATATTGATACTGCCGAATTCAAAAAAAGGATAGTGGCCGCCATTGTTAAAAATACATCGCACAAGCCCGGTGTGTTTGAGGCTTTGCTCGATAACCAGGTATTGGCCAGGATAAATGAAAGCATGTATAAATTTCCCGGGTTCCTGCTGCAGGAGCGCCCTGTACGCATTTATCCTTTTCATGCAGCTGCCGGTGTATTGGGTTATCTTGGAGAGGTAGATACGTTTTTTTTAAAAAAGCACCGGGAAGATGGCTATGAAATGGGCGATTACAGCGGGATGACCGGCCTGGAACGCAGCTATGAAAAAATTTTAATGGGCCAGCGGGGCATTCAGTATTATATACGCGACAATAGAAGCCGCATACAGGGCCCCTATGAAAATGGCATGTTCGATACAGCCGCAGTAGCCGGCCGCAACCTGTATAGCAGCCTGGATATCCGTTTGCAGCAGCTGGCCGAAAAACTGCTGCAGAATAAAATAGGCAGTGTGGTGGCCATCAATCCTAAAACAGGCGGTATACTTGCCCTGGCCTCGGGGCCAGGCTACGATCCCGCAGTGCTTACAGGGACAGCGCGAAGAAAAAACTTTGGGCGGCTTGTACTGGATACGGCACGCCCCTTGCTAAACAGGGCCATTAAAGGGCAATACCCGCCGGGCTCTACGTTTAAACCACTGGGAGGACTGGTTGCTTTGGATGAAGGGCTGATCACGCCTTCATTCGGCTATCCTTGTTATGGTGCGTATACCGCCTGTGGCTCGGGAAAGCCCGGCTGTACGCATGCATGGGCAGGCCATGCGGCTAACCTGCGTATGGCACTGGCATATTCCTGCAACGCGTATTTTTCGCAGCTGTTCCGCATGGCGATTGATAACCCGGCCTATAAAAATGCACAGGAAGGGTACCTGAAATGGAAGCAGTATATGAATGATTTTGGGCTGGGAGTGCGGCTGGGTATTGACCTGCCCGGTGAAGATGCAGGCTATATCCCCGATACCGCCAGATACAACAAAGATTTTGGCGGTTTTGGACGGTGGAACAGTTGTAATATTCTTACTTTGGGTATCGGGCAAGACAGGATGCTGGCTACACCCCTGCAACTGGCCAACCTGATGTGTATAATTGCCAATAAAGGTTATTATTATACACCGCACCTGGTTGACAGTATAGAACAGGAAACCGCAGGCGACACAGTATTCACCGCCCGGTTCAGGAAAAAACATGTGGTTACCCATGTCAGCGATGATGCCTATGCAGCCGTTTATATGGGAATGGAAGATGTAACCAGGTATGGAACCGCAGCCGGTATCACTGTTCCCGGTGTAAATTATTGCGCTAAAACTGGAACAGCACAAAACCCGCATGGCAAACATCATTCAATTTTTGTTTGCTTTGCACCAAGGGAAAATCCGCAGGTGGCTGTGGCTGTTGTTGTGGAGAATGCAGGGGCCGGTTCCAGCTGGGCCGGACCGATCGCATCTTTTATAATGGAAAAATATTTGCACGACAGCATTGCCGCCAACCGGTTGCAGGATGTGGAAAGGATAGCAAAAGCCAACCTGATTCCCGATGCAATCAGGCAATGGTATAAAAACAAGGAAACTGCTGCCATAGCTGTAGCAATGAATGAAGCCAACCCACCCGTTTTTGAAAACAATATTGAGCATAAAAAAACTACTTTCGATCCTGAAGCAGAACCAGGTGGCAGCAATGAAAACAATGCTGCCGCAAAAGCAAAAGCGCTGATGGTAAAGCCCAGGCAAAAAATAAAAAGCAACAGTAAGCAATGACTAACAGAACCGGTGTGAATATATCCAAAGGGATAGACTGGACGGTGGTTTTTATTTATGCCCTTCTGGTTATTATCGGCATTCTCTGCATATTCATGGTTGAGTACAGGCCGGGTGCCGACTGGCTTACTTCGTTTTTTACCGGCCGTACCAATTACAGCAAACAGCTGATGTATACCGGTATCTGCGCCCTGATGGGTACTTTTATCTTACTCAGCGATAGTAAACTGTACACTGCATTCGCCAACCTGTTGTATGCATTTGGCATTTTCCTGATGCTGGCAACGTTTGTTGTAGGTAAAAACATCAATGGCTCTAAAAGCTGGATACCCCTGGCCGGGGGCTTCAACCTGCAGCCGGCAGAATTGTGTAAAATTTTTACCGCCCTGGCCCTGGCCAAATTTATATCCAGGCAGGATACTGATTTCTCCCGTACACAATCGCACCTGATCGCGGGTGCTATTGCACTGGCCCCTGCAGCATTGTCTATCCTGCAAAACGAAACAGGTCTTGCATTGGTGTATTTCTCTTTCTTTATCGTTATGTTTAGGGAAGGATTGCCGGGATGGATACTGATTGTTGGTTTTTCGTTCGGTACCCTTGTGGTTGCCACCCTGGTAATGGAACCCAACCTGCTGGCCATCCTGCTCACCGCCATTGCAGGGCTTACGATCTATTTTATGCGCAGGCAGGTAAAACGCGATAAAGGACTGCTGGTATTTATCCTGCTTATCTGGGCTGTTTGCGTGGGTGTACAGCGGTTTGCTGTGCCCTATATATTTAATAATGTGTTTCATTGCTACCAGTCGCAGCGTATTTATAGCATGGTGGGTAAGGATTATGATTGCAGCCAGAACAGAAGTGCAAAAAACGAAAAGCCTGGCGACAAACCGGTAAAAAAGCCCGATGATTATAATGTACGGCAAAGTAAAATAGCCATAGGCTCCGGTGGCTTTGCAGGGCGCGGTTTTTTAAAAGGTACCCAAACAAGGGGCAAGTATGTACCCGAGCAGCATACCGATTTTATTTTTACCTCCCTGGGCGAAGCTTTTGGTTTCACGGGCTGCTTTATTTTCCTGGGTATTTATCTGTTGCTACTGTTCCGCATTGTGGCGCTGGCAGAGCGACAACGAAGTACATTCAGCCGGGTGTATGCTTATAGTGTGGCAAGTATTATCTTCTTCCATATCACGGTGAATGTTTGCATGACCATCGGTTTGTTCCCGATTATTGGTATCCCACTGCCGCTGATCAGTTATGGCGGCTCTTCACTTCTCACTTTTACCATACTTATTTTTATACTGGTACGGCTCGATGCCGACCGGCAAATGGTGTTGCGCTAGCAGCCAACCCGATGTTGTACAGAATAAGTACTTTTGGTAGCCAGCTGGCTGGCCTTAACAACCATTCATGCTGCCGCAAAGCAAAATATGAACGGGTGAAATAAAAAGATTATGAAGATTGTTCCGTTATCAGAAGGAGAGTTCACGATTGATAAAACCAAGGTATTCGTTCCGTTTAATCTCTCAAAAGATGATCTGCAAAGCCGGCCTGCCGGCAGTTTACTGGTAGAAGTACAACCTTTTGTGGTGATCACCCGTAAAGATGTGCTGTTACTGGATGCAGGACTGGGCTTTTCGCGCAATGGTGAGCTGCAGATCTATTCCAACCTGAAAGCCAATGGCATCGAGCCTTCCAGCATTACAAAAGTGTTGATGACACACCTGCATAAAGACCATGCCGGCGGGGTAAGCCTGCGCGACCGTTTTGGCAATTACCAGCTGGCTTTTCCCGATGCCACCTACTATGTGCAGCAACAGGAACTGGATTTTGCACTGGATACCGGCTTCCCCTCTTACATGACAGAAGAGCTGGAAGTACTGAAAGGCCAACCCAATGTGGTAATGCTGCATGGCGATGAAACAATTGATGGTTATATCCATTGCCATATCACCGGCGCCCATAGCCCTTATCACCAGGTTTACTGGATAGAAGAAGAAGGCGAAACCATTTTCTTTGGTGGCGATGATGCCCCGCAACTACAACAGATGAAAAGCCGTTTTATTGCGAAATACGACTACGATGGCAAAAAATGTATGGAACTGCGCAAACAATGGTGGCTGGAAGGCCAGGAGAAAGGCTGGACTTTTCTTTTTTACCACGATGTAAAATCCCCAGTGTTCAAAGCTGCAAATGATCGTTCAATTGTTGAATAGTTCAATTGTTCTATTGTTGGGTGGTTCAATTGTCAGGTGGTTTAATGGGTTAATTGTGGGGATGGGCATGCACGGTTAAAGCTGCTCTTCTTTTGTCTTCCCCAACGTCCTGTCTTATATCTTACTACCAATATCCTGCTACTAAAAAAATAGGCCCGCTCTAGAAAGAGCTGGCCGTTGCTAACCTATGAAAAACACCTAGTTTAAAATAAGGTGAAATAATCTCTTTTGAGCATCAGGGGCCTAATTTACGTATCCTTTGGCGTTTTTGATATTCTTTTCTCATTATTTCCCTGAATTGTTGTTCCATGGTGAAGGTTTTATTCACCCTGCCGTCATCATTCAGGACCTTCTTAAATTCAGGCCGGTATTTTTTTTTAACATTCAGCGCCGATTCATCTGCCGCCAGTATATCATTGGGATGGCTCAGCCGTGCTGTTTTAATTTCAGCCACATAGTTATTGTACAGGGGCCAGAATTTTTGCGCTTCCTGGGGGGTAAGCCCCAGCTCCTTCACAATAAAACCCATCTTTATCATCTCCGTTCGGTCTGCCTGCGCCATACAAAAGTAGCCATGCAGCAACAAAAATGATATGAAAAAAATAATTTTTTTCATCTTTAATTGAATTTAAATCCCCCTGGGTACAACCTCGCCCGGCTCACTGTTCTCCTGAAGGTACTGCTGAATTTCTTCTTCGCTTAAATTATCCATGGCATTCTGCATTTCAGGCTCACTAAGCTCATTATTACCCGTGGTAATGGCCATATCTCCAGAGCTGGGATGCGCATTCAGGTAATTGGCAATTTCCTCCTCACTCAGCCTGGAAACACCTTCCGATACATTGATATTTTCAATACCATTATATGACTGCATTTCATTGTTGTCTGTGAAAATGAAAGCTGCGGTAACCATGATACCGGCTACCAGTGCTGCCGCCACATAGCCAAACCACTGCTGCGTTCTTCTGGGCAGGGAAACCACCCTGGCTTTTTGTTTCGCAGGCAGTTCTACACTAAACGTTTCAAAATAACCCGGTGGCACCTCGTACACGGGTTTGCGGCTGATGGTGCTGAGCAGGGGGGATAGTTCCTCCAGTTCGGCATGTATTTCAGCGGGCATTGGCGGCCCGTAAGCTTCCAGCCGGTCCATCATCCGGGCAGGGAAACTGTCAAAATAATCTTCCGGAACATCGAATACAGGGTGATGCCGCACTGCCTGTAAATGGATCTGCGTCATCACCACACCGGGAAGCTCATCCCAATACCCCTCTTCAGGCGCACTATAGGGTGCCTTTCTGGGAAGACCGGCCACCAGGGGGCTGATCTCCCTTAATTCTCCTGATATGTCACTTTTGTAGTCCATACTGTTCGTGTCAACTTTTATGACTTAAGCAGCGAAGGCTGGGTTTAATTATTCTTGATAAACTCTTCTATTTTTTTAACGGCATGGTGGTAGCTTGCTTTCAGCGCCCCCTCGCTGGTGTCCAGCAGTTTGCTCATTTCTTCGTAGGGCATCTCGTCATAATAACGCAGATTGAAAACAAGCCGCTGTTTTTCAGGTAGTTGCTGAATAGCCAGCTGTAGTTTCCATTCCAGCTTGCCGGCATCGAAATGTTTTTCGGCCACAATTTTATTGGCCAGGCCATTTTCTACATTACTTAAACTTACAGATGTTCGTTTTTTCTGTTGTTCAATAAAGGTGAGTGATTCATTGGTTGCAATCCGGTACAGCCAGGTATACAACTGGCTGTCTTCCCTGAAATTATCCAGGGCATTCCATACTTTGATAAAAACATTTTGCAGTACGTCATTTGCATCGTCGTGATCAATTACCATCCGCCTGATATGCCAGTAGAGCTTTTCCTGGTATTTTTTCATGATACCTGTAAATGCCCGTTCCCTTGTTGCAGATTGTTTAAATTGATACAGCAGTTCCTTGTCATCAAGATGCATGCAGGACGTTTGAATAAAAATAAGTAATTGGTGTCATTTTAGACGGCTCACACAAAGCAAAAGTTTAAAATGACAACCCCTTGCAAAAGGAAATGTTTTCTTAAATAAACAGGAACCCGGATCATCTGCTGGCCTGGTAATGAAATGCAAATATTCCGGTTCGTATTAAACCCCCGAAACCCATTTCATTCCAATATATGCAATTGAATTGATGTAGGTTTTTGGTGTAGATGTAATAGCAATGCCCCGTTTTTCAGCGGGGCATTTGATTATCTGAAACCTTCCGGTTAAAATACAGCTTATTTTCTGCTCAGGACTTTTTCGGCAGCAGCCACAATATCCGGCGTATCCAGGCCATATTTGGCCAGCAGCTGGGTAGGCGTGCCACTTTCACCAAAAGTATCTTTGGTACCTACATATTCAATAGGAATAGGGAAATGACGGGCTGCTACATGTGCAATGCTGTCGCCCAGGCCACCCAGCACATTGTGTTCTTCGCAGGTTACTGCACAACGTGTTTTGGTGATGGATTTGATAACAGCTTCTTCATCGAGCGGTTTAATGGTATGTATGTTGATCAGTTCAACGCTATAGCCTTTTTCTTCCAGTATACGGCCGGCTTCAATGGCTTTCCATACCAGGTGGCCGCAGGCAAACAGGGTGATATCGGTACCCTCATTCAGCACCTGGGCTTTGCCAATGACAAAATCGCTGCCATCTTCTTTGGTGAAATTGGGCCATTTGGGACGGCCAAAGCGCAGGTAAACCGGGCCTTCGTAGCTGGCAATCGCTTTGGTGGCTGCCTTGGTCTGGTTAAAATCGCAGGGTACAATCACGGTCATACCGGGTACCATGCGCATCATACCAATGTCTTCCAGTATCTGGTGTGTGGCACCATCTTCACCCAGTGTTAAACCGGCATGGCTGGCGCATATTTTTACATTTTTACCACTATAGGCTACGCTCTGGCGTATCTGGTCGTATACACGGCCTGTGCTGAAATTGGCAAATGTAGTGGTGTAGGGAATTTTACCACCGATAGTAAGCCCTGCAGCTATACCGATCATATTGGCTTCGGCAATACCGCACTGTACAAACCTGTCGGGGAATTCCTTGATAAAAGGGCCTATTTTCATAGAGCCCGCCAGGTCGGCGGTCAATACAACTACATTGGGGTTGGCTTTTCCTATTTCATAGATCCCTTCTCCAAATCCCCCCCTGGTTTCCTTCTCATTTTGAACTTGAATATCTTTTAACATGATGCAATTTTTTCTGACGGTCTTAATGAACTAAAATTTGTATAGGTATGCAAAATAACGAAAAAAGAAAAACTGGCTGCGGTGAGCCAGTTTTTATAGAGGATTAATTCAGTACCGGGTTTTGTTTTTTCATCAGCTCTTCATCCTGTTTTACTTTCAGTTCCCATGCCCAGGCAGTACGCATCATTTCATCGATATCGTATTTGATCTGCCAGTTGAGCAGGGTTATTGCGCGGTTATTGTTGGCATAGATGGCCACAATATCGCCAGGCCTGCGGGGGCCGATCTTATAGTTCAGCTGCTGGCCGGTTACTTTTTCAAAAGCTTTAATAGCTTCCAGTACGGTTACACCATTGCCGGTGCCCAGGTTAAATACTTCGCAGTTGCTGGTGTTTTTGCCATTGATCAGGTATTGGATAGCCAGTGTGTGTGCATGGGCGATATCGCAAACATGGATATAATCGCGGATGCAGCTGCCATCGCGGGTATCATAATCATCGCCCCATACCTGCATCTGCGGCAGTTTGCCGATAGCAGTTTGGGTGATGGCCGGAACCAGGTTCTGCGGTTTGCCCAGCGGCAGCTCACCAATAGCAGCACTGGGATGCGCACCTACCGGGTTAAAATAACGCAGCAATATGGTATTATGCCCGTAAGCACGGGAAAATTCACGGATGATCTCTTCACCCATCTGCTTGGTGGCACCATAGGGCGATTCTGCTTTTTGCGTAGGTGTTTCTTCTGTTACAGGAATTACTGCCGGGCTGCCATACACCGTACAGGAAGAAGAGAACACAAAATGCTGCACCTTGAACTCTTTCACACATTTCAGCAGGTTGATAAGTCCGAACAGGTTGTTCTCAAAATAATCCAGCGGTATTTCCACAGATTCACCTACTGCTTTGTAAGCGGCAAAATGGATCACCCCGGTGATATCAGGATTTTCCTGGAAAACAGCCAGCGTTTCATCAAAATTTTTCAGGTCTACCTTATAGTTTTTCAGCTTTTTGCCGGTTATTTTCTCAATACCATCCAGCAAATAAGTGGTCGAACGGGAATTGTCATCGATGGAAATAACCTCAAATCCGTTTTCAATTAAATCTACTACTGTGTGGGAGCCGATAAAACCGCATCCGCCTGTTACTAATATTTTTTGCATGTGTTGAATATTCTAACTAATTAACTTACCAACCGGTTGCCCTTTAATGGGCCTGCAAAGGAAGCCCTGCCTCTTTTGCCGGTGTTTTGTTGAAAGGAATGCGGGTTGAAGCATGACCAGCATACTGAACCAAACGGCCCTACCGGTTTGCATTAGCACTGCAAAATAACTAAAACGACGTAAACAGCAGATTTTTAAAAAACCTGGATCAGCCAGTAAATACCCGCTGCCAGCAAGGCGCTTACCGGGATGGTAAGTACCCAGGCCCATACCAAGTTAAGGGTAACACCCCAGCGAACGGCTGATAAACGTTTGGTGGCACCTACACCCATGATACAACCGGCAATGGTATGCGTGGTACTTACCGGGATACCGAAGCCCTCGGTAAGGATAAGTGTACTGGCACCGGCTGTTTCTGCGGCCACACCTTCCAGCGGGGTCACTTTGGTGATGCGGGTACCCATGGTTTTTACAATTTTCCATCCGCCGGTCATGGTACCCAGGGCGATAGAAGTATAACAGGCAACCGGTACCCATGCCGGCATGGCGTGAATATCAGGTACAATTCCTTTTGATACCAGTGCTACAGTGATCAGCCCCATTACCTTCTGCGCATCATTACCACCATGGCCAAGGCTGAAGGCCGCCGAAGACACCAGCTGAAGCCGTTTAAACCAACGGTCGGTTTTGTAGGGATTCGATTTCCGGCATATCCATACAATGATCAGCGTGATGATGAAAGCCAGTATCATACCGATGAGCGGGGAAAGAAAAATAAACGCCACTGTTTTGGTGAGGTTCGACATAACCACCACGCTGAATGAACCCACTTTGGCAAAAGCCGCACCGATAAAGCCCCCGATCAGCGTATGGGAAGAGCTGGAAGGGATACCAAACCACCAGGTAAACAGGTTCCAGATAATGGCGGCAATAATACCAGCCAGTATCACGTGCAGGTCAATATATTCAGGGTAAATGGTTTTGGCAATGGTATTGGCTACTTTATGATCTTTAAAAACGAAGAACGCAACGAAATTGAAGAACGCTGCCCATACCACCGCCTGGAAAGGGGTTAATACTTTGGTAGAAACAATAGTGGCAATAGAATTGGCTGCGTCATGAAAACCGTTGATGTAATCGAATAAAAGGGCGAGTATAATAATAACAACAAGTAATGTCATAAGGAGGAAGTTAATTTGAGAATTTGATCATTTGAAAATCTGAAATGGCAAGCATTTCGACAGTAAGTGATTTTCTCCGGAGAACCCTATTCAGACAAATTTTCAAATTAGCTAGGCGTATTTTACAATGATGGATTCTATTACATTGGCCGCATCTTCGCATTTATCCGTAACAGTTTCCATAGCCTGGTATATTTCTCTTTTCTTGATCAGCTCTTTTACATCGTTCTCACTTTCAAAAAGCTTTTCAATGCTCATGTCAAATACATCATCGGCCTGGTTTTCGATGCTGTTTACCCTAACCATGGCTTCTGTCATCGCACGCAGGTTTTTCATATCCCGCAGGCCATATACTACTTTTTTAATTTCCGCTGCGCCCTGTTCAATCAGCTCAGCCATTTTCTGGATGCCGCTGTCATTGGGGTTCACATGGTAGAAATTGATCTTTTTGGCAGAAGAGAAAATATAATCGGCAATATCATCAAGCGAAGTGGCGAGATAGTGAATGTCTTCGCGGTCGAAAGGCGTGATGAAATTACGCCCTAATTCAGTAAAAATTTTGTGGGTATGATCATCGTTTTTGTGTTCAAGGTCTTCGATCTGTGATATTAAACCGGCTCTTTTGTTGTTGTCTACTTCATAAACCACCTGTTTTAGGATACCCGCCATCTGGTTTACGGTAATAGCCACATCTTCAAAAAGCTCATAGAAAACCTTGTTCTTCGGCATAAAGATTCTGCCAATCGTATTAATACCCATGTTTACAATTTTCGCAAAATTAGAAGTAAGCCCCGGCTTAGCCAGTGAAGGAGTAAAGTTAATAATAAGTTAACACAATGTTTAAACATTGAAATGAAAAAAAAGGAATAGCGGTAAAAAAGAAGGGATCATTATAATTAATATCCTGGTAATGATTGCGTAACATTTCCTTCACAGTGGGCGGCTAGTTTCGCCGGACAAATGTTTGGACATGGACATGCAAAAGTATGCCCGGCTGTTGCCTGGGCTATATTCTGCCCTATTGCTATTGCTTTTATGCAACCCTGCTTTCTCCCAGCAAACCAAAGTTTCCGGAAAGATTGTAGATGCCGAAACCGGCAACCCCGTTGTGGGCGCTTCTGTATTGGTACAGGATACCAAAAAAGGCGCTGGCACCGATGTGGAAGGGCGTTTTTTTATCCAGCTGGATAAAAACGGTAAATATTCCCTGAAAATAACCGCACTGGGGTATCTCACCAAGATCATCAGCGATATTACAGCCGGTAACAATACAGTGGATATTTCACTGGACAAAGACAAAGGCAACCAGCTGGAGCTGGTGGTAGTAAAAACCTCCAGTGCAAAAAAAGAATCCGTTGCTTCTATTTATCTGGCGCAGAAGAACAGTTCATCTATCTCCGACGGCATTTCTGCAGAAATGATCAAACGCTCACCCGATAAAAGTACCGGTGAAGTGCTGAAACGGGTAAGCGGTGCTTCTGTACAGGATAACCGCTTTGTGGTGATCAGGGGCTTGAACGAGCGTTATAATGCCTCTTTACTGAACAATGCCGTATTGCCCAGCACCGAGCCGGATAAAAAAGCATTTTCTTTTGATATCATCCCTTCTTCTCTTGTAGATAATGTGGTGATCTATAAATCGGCCACCCCCGACCTGCCGGGCGATTTTTCTGGCGGCGCTGTGAAGATCACTACCAAGGATTATCCCGCCAGGGCCACCAGCGAATTATCGGTATCGGTGGGTTATAATTCACTTACTACTTTCAAGAATTTCTACAAAAGCTATCCCAGTGGCAGCCTGGATTTTCTTGGTTTCTTCGATAAGTCGAGAACCATGCCCGGCTCTTATTACCGCCACAGGGGAGCCGGCTTTATCAACCAGCCGGCAGAATTTAAAACGGCAGTGACCAAACAATTTCCCAACACATTCGGGTACCAGGCTGCCTCACAAAGCCTGCCCAATATCAGTGTTGCTTACTCCGGCGGCAATACCCGGCTGCTGAACAACAACAAAAAGTTTGGTTATATCTATGCCCTGGGATACAGTACCGGTCACAGGGTATCAGAGCGGGAGCGCAGCGATTATTTCATCGATAAGCAGTTCGTGTACCGTTACAACACCAATAACTATGATGTACGTAACAATCTTTCTGCATTGCTCAACCTGACCTACTCTTATGGCAGAAGCAAGATTTCGCTGAAAAACATGTTCAACAATGAATTTGTAAAAACCATCGGTATACGCAACGGGCTGGACAATTCAAACCAGCCGGATGTGTTTTATTACAAAAGCGCCAACAGCGAAGCCACTGCCAATGGCATATTCAATTCGGTACTGGAAGGTTTGCACAGCCTGAATAAAGACTGGACGCTTGACTGGAACGGATCGTTCGGGCTTACTTACCGCTGGCAGCCCGATCAGCGGATACTCACCCTTCGCTCACCATTCAATGAGAACGATAATTATTACCTGCGCCTCTCCAACGAAAACTCACCCGAAATAAGAAATGCGGGCAGGGTTTATTCTTTCCTGAAAGAAAAAATTTATGGCGCGAATGTCAATATCACCAAGCAGTTCAAATGGTGGAACCAGGTGCAGAAACTGAAGCTGGGTACAGCCAATTACTACCGCGACCGCAGTGTGGAAGTAGAAGCACTGGGCTACGCATCCCTTAATTTTTCAGGGGCAGTGATCAACGAAGGCAAAGGGGCAGGCAACTCATTTGCAGATATTTTAACGCCACAGAATATCGATACCTATAATTTAACCGTAGCCAATATAGGCACCAACTCCACCGACTATACAGGTACCGGTTTGCTGAATGCCGGCTATGCCATGCTGGACAATAAATTTTCCCGGCGCTTTAAACTTACCTGGGGTGCCCGCGTGGAAAATTACCGCCAGCAATTAAAAGCAAAAGGACAGAACACCCTTACTAAAACCAATTTCGATGTGCTGCCATCTGCAGTGCTTACCTATGCCCTGAACGATAAAACCAATCTTCGCCTGGCAGGCTCACAGGCGGTGAACAGGCCCGAGTTTCGTGAACTGGCCAGCTACAGTGTATATGATTATGATAACTACTTCGTAATAAGAGGCAATCCTGCACTGGAGCGTTGCAAGAACACCAATGCCGACCTGCGCTATGAATGGTTCCCTGCTGCCGGTGAAATTGTTTCCTTCAGCCTGTTTTATAAACATTTTGATAAACCCATCGAGCAAACCAACCAGGGCAATGATGTGCTCACTTTCCAGAATGCCGATAAAGCCACTACTTACGGTGCAGAGATAGAGCTGCGGAAAAAACTTGATTTTATCGGCAGCGCATTTTTCAGGCATTTTACTTTTTATGCCAATGCAGCCTATATCGATGGCTCCGTGAAATTCGGCGGCCAAACATTCAACAGTCCGCTGCAGGGACAATCCCCTTATCTCATCAATGGTGGCTTAACCTATAGCACAGATGATGAAGACTTTTCATGTAACCTGCTGTATAACCGCATAGGCCCCAGGCTTCGTTTCAGGGCAGTAGGCGGGGGGGCGCTGAATATTTTTGAAAGGCCACGCGATGTGCTGGACTTCCAGGTGACTAAAAAAGTGATCAGCAATAAGCTGGAGCTGAAGCTGACCATCAGTGATATCCTGGCACAGGCCTTTACCTGGTATTACAAATACGATCCTAACCCATCCAATACCGGCTACAAAGCATCGGATGATAAAATCATTAATTCCATCAAATACGGTACAACCGGTACACTAACGCTGCGCTACAATTTCGGCCGCTAGGCCGGCAATAGTACTGCGGCAATAACCCACTGCTATACATTATACCATACAAACACAAAAAATTCGTTTATGAAACGACTTTCATCAATGCTACTACTGGGCTCCATGGTGTTGGGAGCGGCCTGTTCAAAAAGTGATAACCAGCCCGACCCGGGACCGGGCGGCGGTGGAAACAATGGTCAGAATATTGACATCCGCGGGGTTATCTCGGCCAACACTACCTGGAGCAAGAAAAACACCTATCGCCTGCGCGGCTATGTGTATGTAACCAATGGCGCCAAACTGACTATTGAACCGGGAACAAAGATTGTTTCCAATAAAGATTCTGCCGGCGTACTGGTGATTTACAAAGGCGCGCAGATACTGGCCGACGGCAATGCAGATAATCCTATTGTATTTACTTCTGCCGAAACCTCACCAGCCCCCGGCGACCTGGGTGGCGTGATATTGGTAGGCCAGGCCACCGGCAACACCAACCACAAAGTGCTGGAAGGCGGTGTAGACAATGCTTACAGCGCTTTCGGCGGTACCAATGATGCCGACAACTCTGGTATTCTCCGCTATGTACGTATTGAATATGCCGGTAAGGCGGTGAACCCGGGCGATGAAGTGAACGGTTTATCACTTTACACCGTAGGTTCAGGTACAACTATCGATTATGTGCAGGTAGTAAGAGGACTGGATGATGCTTTTGAATTTTTTGGCGGTGCCGTGAACTGTAAACACCTTATCGCTTACAATAATGCAGATGACGATTATGATATGGACGACGGTTACCACGGTAAGATCCAGTATGCTATTTCTGTTAAAGACCCGAAGTTCACTGATGCCAAAGGAACTACCGGTGATATCTCCAACAACTTTGAAGTAGACAATATCAATCCCAGCAATGGTTTGCCTTATAACCAGGCCCCCATTACCTTCCCGGTATTGTCGAACTTCACGGCTGTAGGCCCCAACAATGCTACTGGTACCAGCGTGGATTATGGTTATGGTATGCGCTGGAGAAGAGGTTGTAAATTCATCCTGGCCAACTCCATTGTTATCGGTGGCCAGAAAGCCGGCCTGTCTGTTGAACAGGATTCTACCGGTTCTTATTATAAACAAGGCATCAGTCGATTCTATAACAGCTTCCTGCATGCAGTGGCCAGCCCCTTCCGTGTAGCCAGTGTTGCCGCTGCTTACCTGGATTCAACCGGTCTTGCCACCATCACACAAACCACCAATAAAAGTGTGAACTATACTAACGCGGCCGATATTAAGCTGACAGATCCTTTCAACAATGGTACACCCAACCTGAAACCAGCATCCGGTTCACCAGCATTAACAACTGCCGGCAAATTTGATGTAGGTACACTGGGTGATAGCTTCTTTGACAAAACCAGCTTCATTGGCGCCCTGGATGCAACCAATGACTGGACTGCCAAATGGGCCGTTTGGAATAAATAATAAATACAAAGCTTAACGGAGGTAACTGGACATGGCTATCCGTTACAATGGTTGCAGGAAGCTGTTAAAAGAACAGCTTCCTGCTTTAACCAGAATAACACATAAAAAACTACTATTCTTTATCGGTTAAGTGTCATAACATAGCATCAATCACCAGCCCAGGCTTGTCTGTTTTGTTAACTTTGTTAACGCCTACGTAATATTGGCGTAACAATTCCGTAACATTAGAAAAGTTTCTTTGCGGAAATTTTAACAAATGCGACGAATTGTTCTTTTGATGAGTTTGATCACCCTTACTGCGCTGGTAATGCCTGCAACAATGTTTGCACAAATTACCACAGCACAGATATCCGGTAAAGTGACCGGAGCAAAGGGAGAAGCGCTTCAGGGTGTTTCTGTCAAACTCTCTAACCCTTCTACTGCCAGCAATTACAATACCCAAACAAATGCTGAAGGGCGTTATTTTCTGCCCAACATTAATCCTGGCGGGCCCTATACTGTTACAGTAACTTTTGTTGGCCGCAAAACAGAAGAAAGAAATGATGTAAACCTCTCTCTCGGTTCCAATACACTGAACTTTACCTTACTGGAAGAATCTGCCACGCTGGAAACAGTGATTGTAAAAGGCGGTGGTCATAAAAACGGCGTGAAAACCGGCTCTGGTATAGCGTTTAACCAGAACCAGATCCGCAATATGCCTTCTGTTAACCGCAGCCTGCAGGATGTTACACGTGCTACCCCACAAAGCAACAACAACTCTTTTATGGGTACCAATTTCCGTTACAACAACGTAACGGTTGATGGTGCTATTAATAATGATGCTATCGGCTTCAGTCCTTCACTGGGTGGGCAAACCAATTCTTCAGGCCAGCCCGGCAGCAGTACACGTACAAACCCTATTTCTATGGATGCCGTGCAGGATGTACAGGTATACCTGGCACCCTTCGATGTTAAAATAGGTAACTTCCTGGGTGGTAGCATCAATGCGGTTACCCGCAGTGGTTCTAACGATGTACACGGTTCTGTATATGGCTTTGGCAGAAATGCCACACTGATCGGTAAAAACAAAGCCGGTGATGGTTCAAAAGAGCCTTCTTCTTTCCATGAATACCAGGCTGGTTTCCGTGTAGGATTCCCGCTTATAAAAGACAAGCTGTTCTTCTTCACCAATGAAGAGATCACTGACCGCCAGGATCCTGTTATTCTTGGTGCAGGTTCAAAAGATATGCCCATCATCACTGCTGATGAGGCCAAACAGATCTCTGATTATGTAGAAAATATGTATGGCAAGCTGGGTTTCCATGCCGGGGAATATGGTAATTATAATATCTATTCAAAATCTACCAAATTCTTTAACCGTTTAGACTGGCATATCAATGCAAAGAACCAGCTGTCTATCCGTAACAATACCATTACTTCAAAAGCCACAAACCTGGAGCGTGACCAGCAGAACTTCCGCTTTGGCAGCATCGACTATAAACAGGTGAACAACCAGACTTCTACTGTTGCTGAGTTGAAAACCCGTTTCAACAACAGCTTATCCAATAGCCTGGTAGTTGGTTATTCCAGCATCCACGATTATCGCGACCCGCTGTCTAACCCTGCTGCACCGCAGATACAGATCGCTTCACGTGGTGGTACCATCTTTTTGGGAACAGACCGTGAAGGCAGTATCTTCAACATGAAACAAAAAACGTTCGAGTTCACTGATAACGTTACTTATTTTAAAGGTATCAACACCTTTACCCTGGGTACACACAACGAGTTTTACAATATCACCTATGGTTTCGTGAACTCCTGGAACGGCCGTGTTGACTATGGCAGCATTGGTGATTTCCTGGCCAACCAGCCATCACGTGTACGTACCAACTACAATTATTCAGACAATACCAGGGATTATATCATGAATAATCCCCCGGCTAAATTTAAAGTGAATTTGTACAGCCTGTACCTGCAGGATGAAATACAGATTGGTGACCGGTTTAAATTAACACCGGGTATCCGCCTGGATAAAGCTGATATGCCCAACAAGCAACCGCTGAGCACCAAAACAACCGGTGCACCTGTTGATCCCAACTATGGCACTACCTATACATATACCAAACCCCAAGATATCCGTAACGACTTCCTGGGCCAGGTACAGATCTCTCCGCGTTTAGGCTTCAACTACGATATCCTTGGCAACCAGCACCTGGTGCTGAGAGGTGGTACAGGTATATTCACCGGCCGTATCCCCTTCGCATGGCTGGGATATGCTTACTACAACAATGGGGTAACTTATGGTGCATTTGACCAGAAATATGCTTACCAGAACCCGGGTGATAAAAGGCCTGCACCAGGTACAGATCCTATCCGCAATTCAATTGAAGGCACCAATGGTGCTGCTGCTTTTGCAGCTGCCAACGGTGTAAATATTAAAGATGCTTCTGGCGCTACACAGGTAGACCTGATAGACAACCATTTCAAAATGCCGCAAGCATGGAGAAGCAGCCTGGCCGTGGATTATACTACTGCCAACAACTGGAAATTCACCATTGAGGGAATTTATACCAAAGTGATCCACGACCTGAAATTCCAGCAGATCAACTATGTAGATAACCCTACTTACCTGGTGTATGATACCAAACACCAGCAGCCGATTTTCTCCGGTACTAAAATAAACTCGCTGTACACCAACGCCTACCTGCTGAGCAATACCAGCGAAGGCTCACGTTACAGCATCACCGGCCAGATCAGCAAGGCTTTTCTCTTTGGCTTAAATGCAAATGTGGCGTATACGTATGGCCAGTCTAAAGACCTTACCAATGGTATCCGTAACTCTATGGAATCTAACTGGCAGCTGAACCAGGCGCTGAATCCTAATAGCCCTACACTGGCCTATTCCAACTTTGATATCCGTCACCGTATCGTGGCTAATGTGAACTACCGTGCTGACTGGAATAAAACCGGTAAATGGATATCCAATTTCACCATGTTCTTCAGTGCTGCTTCCGGTGTGCCGTTCTCTTATGGTTTTGTAAACTCAACCATCGACGGTACAGGCCAGCAGGTGAGCCTGGTATATGTTCCCAAAGTTGGCGAAACAGTTAATTTCTTCAAGGATATTGCTGGTGGCGCCTCTGCTGCCCAACAGGCTGCTGCATTTGACAGCTATATCAACAACAACAAATACCTGAGCTCCAGAAGGGGTGATTTTACTGAGCGCAATGGCGGCCGCACACCCTGGAATACACAGCTTGATTTCCGTTTTTCACAGGATTTCAATATCAAGCAGGGTGGCAGAACCAAGCATACCATTACACTTACGTATGATATCATCAACCTGACCAACCTGCTGAATAAAAACTGGGGTGTACAGTATTTTTCACCCAATACGTTCAACTCTATGGCAAGCGTAGGATTGAAAACCGCGAAAGCCGGTTCTCCAACAGCTTACCCGGTATATACCTGGACTGATCCCGGTAAACCTTATTCCATCGATTTCTTTAACTCAAGATTTCAGATGCAGTTAGGATTGCGTTATAGTTTCTAAGCAAAGAACATAGGTATAATCAGGCCTGCTATTTCGGTAGCAGGCTTTTTTTATGAAGTAATGCCCGTGTTGCTGGTTTTAAGGGGAGATATACAGCGCCGGTGAGCAGGCATGCAGATCACAAATGAGGATATGCTTGTTAATCTATTCTTTGCTTTCCCTTTACAATTAGTTCATATGCCGCTTGCAACTTTGTATCGCAGTTTGGTTCATAGCAAGAACGAGTAACACAGTACAGTAGATTTTCTCATGCCAGTCGGCCTCGATCTCTATCGGGGCTTTTTTTATAGCTATGAGCTGTGAGCTTTTAGCGATGAGTGTCTCATGTCTTGCCGCTCGCCGCTCACAGCTAATGGCTTGAGGCCGTTATGAGCTTGAAGCTTCAAGCATTGAGCGTGTAAATAGTAGTACGTGTAAGTAGTAGTATCAATGTGCTTAATAAGGGGCTATTTTCTCGCGGCTCACAGCTAATGGCTTGTAGCTCCGTTCGCTCAGTCTTTCTTCGTATCCAGCGTAAAACCCAGTGTGGTGCCTACTTCCAGCTTGCTGCGTACATGCATGGTTTGGCCATGGGCTTCAATAACGTGTTTACAAATGGCCAATCCCAGCCCGGTACCACCCACATCGCGGCTGCGGCCCCTGTCTGTACGGTAAAAGCGCTCGAAAATGCGGGGGAGATGTTCTTCGCCAATGCCGATGCCATCATCGCTTATCTCGATCAGCGCGTGTTTTTCATCTGTTTTATAAATGCTGGCTACAATATGGCCATCCTGCTTGCCGTATTTAATGGCATTTTCCACCAGGTTAAGCAATACCTGCCTGATCTTCTCCTTATCGGCAAACACAGTAATGGGGGGCTCGCATCCTTTTTTGATGCTGCATTTAATGCCCTTGCTATTGCTTTTAATAGAGAGTGATTCATATACCTCCCTGATCAGCTCCTGTATCACGAAGTTCTGCTTATACAGGGGTTGTTCACCGCTTTCCAGTTTGGATATTTCATCCAGGTCGCTTACCAGGTTCACCATCCGCTCTACATTGCGGGCCGTGTTCTCCAGGAATTTTTTGTTGATGGAAGGGTTTTCCATGGCCCCGCCCAGCAGGGTATCTACATAGCCCTGTATGGCGAAGATGGGCGTTTTGAATTCATGGGCCAGGTTTTGCAAAAACTCCTTGCGGTAAGCTTCATTACTTTTCAGTACTTCGATCTCGGCCTTGCGCTGGGCGGCCCATTTTTCCACATCTTCCCTTACCTCATCAATGCTTTTCTGGGGCAGGATGTATTTGTAATACATCTCTTCTTTCTTGGAAGCTTTTGTCTGGTAAATGAACTTGTAGATCAGCTTTATTTTGCGGTAAATAAACCATTCCAGCACAAACCGTATCAGCAGGTAACTACCTACAAATACAATGACACAGGCAATAATACCCACCCAAACATTGGGGGTGATAAATAAAAAGGCCAGCCCGACGGGAACCGACAGGATCAGGGCTGTTAAGGCCGATAACTGGTTAGGAGAAAGGTTTTTAGTAGTGAACATCTACACACACGAATTTACACCGCCTTACCCGAATGAAGTGAGGAATGGTATAAAGGGGTTTGTTGGGTGTTGAATGGTTTGATTGTTAGGGAGTTGAATAATTATTATATTAATAATTTGTTTAATATTAATACAACTATCTATCCAACACACTAACCATCCACCAATCAATTTAAATTTCAAACTTATATCCCACACCTTTTACAGTGGTGATACAGTCGATGCCCAGCTTCTGCCTTATTTTACGGATATGTACATCGATGGTGCGGTCGCCCACAATAACATCGGTGCCCCATACCTGGCTGAGAATTTCATTACGCAGGAAAACCCTGCCTGGTTTGGAGGCGAGGAGGTACAATAACTCGAATTCTTTCTTGGCCAGAACCACTTCCTCATTGTCTACAGTAACCACAAATTTGATCGGATCGATACCGATATTGCCGATTTTGATGGTCTTGCCGTCTTCTTTATTCAGCCGGCGGAAAAGCGCATTTACCCGGCTTACCAGTACTTTGGGACTGATAGGCTTGTTCACATAATCATCTGCACCGGTTTCCAGGCCTTTTATGTGGGAAGATTCGTCGCTCAGGGCTGTAAGGAAGATGATCAAGGTATCCTGAAAGGCCGGCTGACTACGCAGTACCTGGCATACTTCCACCCCTGTTTTGCGGGGCATCATAATATCCAGCACAATCAGATCGGGGTTCAGCTGCTTGGCCTTCTGCAAGGCCTCATCCCCGTCTTTGGCGGTGTAAGTTTCGTACCCCTCTCTCGTAAGATTATACCCGATAATTTCCAGTATATCCGGTTCATCATCTGCAATTAATACTTTCTTACCCTTTGTTTCCATTAACAATATGTTTACACAAAAATAATTTTACCTGCTCTAAACCGCTCTGATACAGCATTATATAATTGTTAAGGGTCTTCTGCGTAGCTTTGGTAATATTTTTGCAAGATCAAGGTACAGTTTATCATGCGAATGATAAAACCGGGCAAAAGAAAATTGTTGAAAAACGAAACTAGATGCCAGGTATGTCCGGGCCTTTAAAAAAACAAACTTTTTACAATGAGATGTTATTTACTGATAGGCTTGCTGTTTTTAACGGGTTTGGCAGAGGCGCAGCAGGCGATCACGGTACCCGAAATCCCTTTGATGCGGAAAAAGTTTCATGATGATATTGATAAATCACAACGCGATATTCTGAAACTGGATGGCAAAGACGATGGGCAGGTGACCCTTTCTCCGAATGAAGAAACCAATATGCAGATCACCTATGCGGTGACCAACCGGGTAGACAACCTGCAAAATACCATAGAGCTCGATTCTACACTGGATGCCAATAATAAGATCAAGTATCTCCGCGGACTGAATGATGTATTGAGCGGTTTTATCAATGATTACCGGTATAAAAAAATAAAAAGCGCTGCTTTTCCCGACCTGTTAACGGCTTATACAGATGCTATGCGGCTGGAGCGGAATAACCAGCCTTTTACGCCGGTGATTGAACGCAATAGTATGGAAATCGGTAATATCCTGGTGCGCAGTTTTGCATTTGCCAAAAATGCCGGCCAGCAGGAAGCACGCGATCTGCTGGTAGTGAAAGATTGCCAGCGCAATCCAACCAAAATATTGCCCATTCTTACCCAGCACCCCGATCTTCCCTATGCCGACAGCCTGATCGCCACTGCTGCCAGGCGCAACCAGGAAGAACTGTATAATTATGCTGCCGCTTACAATGCACTGGGCAACCGTATACAAAAGAACAAAGACCCGCTGGTAAGTATTATCGCCAAAATGGCGAGAATGAAAACCGGCCGCCAGTATTTTCCTTTCCTGGACGACCTGTACAAAGGGCGTAAAACCTTTGAACAGATCGATGCCGTAATGGACGACAGTGTTAAATACTATAAACTGCTGGTTGAAACTGAAATGGAATATGCAGCCCGCCTGCCCAGGAAAGACACACCACTGGTGATGAACACGCTTACAGAAAAGCTGCGCCAGAAAGCAGTGGAGGTCTTCATTAATGAGATCAATGGTTTGCATGAAGCACCGGATGCTATCCGCTTCAAGAAAATAGAACCGCTTAACCCTGAAGAGCTGTATTACCTGGCAGTGCTGGGTGAAGAGGAAATTTATACATCCAGCTATACCCATGGTGTGTATCCTTTCATTTTTCAGAAGATGAAACCCGCCCGTGGCGATTCATTGCTGATGCGCGTTCATTTTGATCACTTCAAAAAATGGATCAAAATGGCGGCGAACTACAATACCCTGGACAATTTTTTAAAGACCATGGAAAAAGAGAACGCCGAAATGCTGATGAAGGCGTTTGTGAAAAACCTGGATAAAACCAAGAACCTGGAAGATGCGGTAGATGTGGCCAACTCTTATGCCAGCATCAGCGATAAAGCTTTGCAAAAACTGGTGCTCGACGAAGTGCAGGTGAACCTGCAGGAGGCGAAGGCCAATAACAATACAAGGGGTTCGAATATTTATGGTATGCTCAATACGCTGTTTTTGTCGATGGATTCTGCCAATCATATCGATGTTTCGGCTACATTGGGTATTCCGCCGGTGTATTTTATGCCCAACCGTTCGCTGCGTGATAGCTCAGGAAGGATCATTATACAGCAGTTCTTCTATGGCGATAAAGATGGCAATACCGTATTCAACGCCTTTGTACACAGCTTTAATGGCAACTGGAAACAAACTTCCACACCTGAATGGGTTGCTTTTTCGTCTACCCGGGGAGTGCCGGTGACCATTTATGCCAACAGGCCCCTGGATGAAACCAAGGGGCTGGATGCACAGGCCCAGTCTGCACTTTCCGATTACCTGCAGAAGAACAACCTGCAGCCTACAGTGGTTATTCACCGCGGTCATAGCTATTACCTGAACTCAACTATCGATCAACTGGCACCTTCCGCTAAGGTGATATTGCTGGGCAGCTGTGGTGGTTACCAGAGCCTGAGCAGGGTGCTGGGTATTTGCCCATATGCACAGATCATTTCTTCCAAACAAACAGGCAGTGGCCTCATCAACCAGCCGATGATCAATGTACTGCTCGAAAATATGCGTGAAGGTAAAGACCTGAACTGGCCTGGCCTCTGGGGCAATTTCAGCAGGATATTTAAAGGCAATGAACTGTTTTCCGATTATGTACCGCCTTATAAAAACCTGGGTGCCGTGTTTATCATGGCCTATAAAAAACTGGAAGAGCGGCAATCGCCTGCCGAAGATTAAAAAACCGGGCACTCTGCAGAGTGCCCGGTTTTTTTTGCATGCTATAATTAAATTATTCTTCTTCCTCTTCCCATTCTTCCTCTTCAAATTCATCTGCATCAAACAGGTTTTCATATTCGGCCAGCTGTTCATCGCTCAGTTCGTCGGCAATATCAAACAGTTGGTCGTTTTTCCTGCGCCAGCGGGTCGTTTCATACTCGGTGTGTTCCACCAGCAACAGGCAATTATCTGTTTGCAATACGGGTTGTACAAGTACTAATTCATCGTGTTCATTTTCCTGAACCAGGTAAAACCTGTTCAACTGGAGATCGGCATACGTTGGCATATCGTTTTTTTGTCAATTTAAGCAGGCAGCATTGTATGCCTGCGCATGTTTGTATTAAGCCTGCGTTAATTTGAGTAACAGTTTTGAAACAGGCCCGGTACCGGCTTGTTTACTGTAAAAAAGGGTTGTATTCTTTTTCATGGCCAATGGTGGTGCTCATACCATGGCCGGGATAAACGATTGTTTCGTCGGGAAGCGTGAACAGCTGTCCGCGGATGCTTTGCAGCAGTTGTTCATGATTGCCGCCGGGCAGGTCAGAGCGGCCAATGCTTTCCCTGAAAAGCACATCGCCGGCAATAACAAAATGCTGCTTTGCACAATAAAAACACAAGTGCCCCGGGGAATGGCCTGGTGCCAGCAAAACCTTCAGCTCATCCTGTCCCAGCCAGATGGTATCGCCAGGCTGCAGAAAATGAAGAGGCCCCTTGTAGCCGGTAAAACTTAACCCATAACTCAGCCCCGAAATAGGGGCCAGCTCCAGTAATTTCTTTTCATTAGCATGGATAAACGGTTCCAGCTTATAGTATTCTGCCACCCATTTATTGCCAAAAACATGATCCAGGTGGCAATGGGTATTGAGCAACTGTACCGGCCGCAGGCCGGCACGGAGGATATAATTTTTTATGGTATCCTGTTCAGCGGAAAAGTAACAACCGGGATCTATAATAATAGCCTCCCCCTTTTCGTTGGATAATACGTATGTATTTTCCTGAAGGGGGTTGAAAGTAAAAAATTCCACCTTGATCATAACCGTATTTTTGCGGGTCTATTACAAGTAATTATGCTAATTTTAAAACTCTAAAGATCGGATATGCAATTTACACGCTTCAGGTTTGGTTTTCTTTTTTTACTAGCTGCCGCATTGCTTCCGTTGCTTACATATGCACAGGTAAATACTGTGGATTTTGGCAAAAACAGGGTACAGTATAAAAAGTTCCAATGGAAATTCTACCAAAGTCCCAATTTCAATACCTACTTCAACCAGGGGGGGCTTGAGCTGGGCAAGTTTGTTGCCCAGGTAGCAGAGGAAGAGCTGAGCTCACTGGAAGAAACCGTGGAATACTCCCTTCAGCGCAGGGCAAACCTGGTCGTGTACAATACGTATGATGATTATAAAACCAGCAATATTGGTTTGGGGGTCGACTGGCAGAATGCCGGTGGCATGACCAAACTGGTCAATAATAAAGTGATCCTGTATTTCGATGGCGACCACAATAACCTGCGCAGGCAGGTAAGGCAGGGCATCGCCCGTATACTGGTAGACAATATCCTGTTCGGGGATGATATCGGCGAAATTGCCAGTAACCAGGCCCTGCTTGACCTACCCAAATGGCTTACCGACGGCTATGTGGAATATGTGGCAGAGAACTGGAGCCCAGACAGGGATGATGAACTGAAAAGCGCCATGCTCAGCGGCCGCTACAACACTTTTTACCAGTTTGCTTTTGATAAACCGCTGCTGGCAGGCCATGCCTTCTGGTATTATATCGCCGAAAAATACAAGAAAGAGAACGTTACTTATTTCCTGTACCTGGCCCGTTTATACAAAAACATCAACAGCGCCGCGCAACGTATCTGCAAAAAGAAATTCAAAGAGGTACTGAATGATTTCATGTTCTATGAACAGGATAAATACAGTAAAGATCTCCGCCAGCGGCGCAATGCAGTAAAAGGCCGCCTCTCGGTAGTGGAAGAAACAACCAAGAAAGATTTTTTCCGCTTTGCCGCCAATCCCAATGCAAAAGACAATTCCTATGCAGTGGTAGAGTTTAAAAAAGGCATCTACCGCGTAAAATTTGTCGATAACCTCACCGATGAACATGTTTTGCTGAAATATGGTGTACGCACATATACTGGGGATATCAACCCGCGCTACCCCATTCTTTCCTGGGATGGCAAAGGATCACGCCTGCTGGTGATTTACTGGAAAGATGGTAAAATAAACATGTTTGTGTATGATGTGGTGGCCAATATCAAACGGTTCAAACAGGAAATAAAAGGTTTTGAACAGATACTGGATGCAGGCTTTATGCTCGATGCCAATACCCTGTTGCTGAGCGCCGTGAAAAACGGGCATTCTGATATCTTCACTTATCGCATAGACAATGAAAAAATTACCCAGATCACCAATGATGTGTATGATGACCTGGACCCCACATTTGTATCTTTCCCCAACCGTATAGGGATCATTTTTGCATCCAACCGGCCCGGCCCGGTTGCACCGAACAGTGATACCGCTTTACCCAGCCGCAACCATTTCAACATCTTCCTCGTTGATATCAACAATAAAAGTGAGTTTAAACAAATTGCCCAGCTTACTAAAATGCGGTTCGGCGATGCACGCCATCCCATGCAGTACAATACCAATCACTTTACTTTTGTAGCTGAGGAAAATGGTATTGCCAACCGCTGGGCCGGCCTGTTTTCTACCGCCCGCAACGGGCTGGATACTTTGTATTATATCGGTGATGAAGTGCTGCGCAATGCCAGCAATAAAGAGATCGATTCAACACTCAAGGCCTGGCAGAAAAATGAGCCTGACAGCATCAGCTATTTCCAGATATTTAAAGATTCTACCTATACTTTCCCTATTACCAATTACCAGAGCGGCCTGCTGGAAACCCGTATAGCCGGTGACAAAGGCCAGGTAAGTGAGGTAAGGCGCGAAGGGGATTATAAGTTCCTCTACAAACTGCGTGTTGATTCGGCTGCGCTGCGTAAAAGAAATGTAAATGCACGGCCCACCGACTACATTAAAAAACTGATGCAGGAAGCCCGTGCAGGTGAAGGCAAAGCGGTTGTAACACAGCCGGAAAAATCAAACAAGCCCGGCAAAAATGTATTCCAGAACGAATTTGAAGATGAAAAGCCGGATAGCCTGAAGCGGAAAGCTCAGGATCAACTGCCACAACTGCCGCAGCAAAACCAACAACAGCGGAAAAATACGCTGGCCAATGCAAAGCTGTTTAATTATGGATTGAAGTTCAGTGCCGATTACCTGGTGGCGGGTATCACCAATAATATACTTATTAACCGTTACCAGCCTTTCGGCGGCTATAGCCAGTCCGGCCCCATTTACCTGAACAATGGCAATGATGTGAACTTCACTTTCAGGGTAGGGGTAAGCGACCTGATGGAAGATATCAAGTTCATCGGCGGTTTCCGTTTCGGTACCAACCTGAGCGATAAGGATGTATTCTTCTCTTTCCAGAACCTGCGCAAAAGAGTTGACTGGGGACTTACTTATTACAGGAGCAATACCAAAAACTTTTATGGCAACCAGGCCAATGGTTACGATCACATGCTGTACACCAACCTGTACCAGGGTAATGTATCTTATCCTTTTGATGAAACCAAGAGCCTGCGGTTAACAGCAGGTATCCGTACAGACCGTATTGCTTTCAGGCCGGTAAATTATAATTCCGGTATCCCCGACCCCTCTGCATTGCCTATCCCCGATTCAGTAAGCAAAGCCCTGGTTTCGCGGCTGGAATATGTATATGATAATACCATTAACCCCACACAGAATATCTGGAACGGTTTACGCTGGAAAATATACCTGGACTTTAATATGCCTTTGAACGGCGGTGTGGACAAAGGCAAGAATATTTACAACCTTGGTTTTGATGCCAGGCATTACCTGAAAATTTACCGCAACTTTATCTGGGCTGTGCGGGCTGCCGGTGATTTCTCATTCGGCGATGAAAAGATCATCTATTACCTGGGTGGGGCAGATGGCTGGATAGGTGCCAAGTTCAACCAGGCCAATACGGCATCGCTTGACCAGAATTATAAATACCAGTCACTTGCCGTAAACATGCGCGGTTACCGCCAGAACATTGCCAATGGTAACAATGCAATGGTCATCAACAGTGAACTTCGTTTGCCGGTATTTACAACATTCTTCAATAAGCCCATCAACAATGCATTTGTACGGAACTTCCAGCTGGTGCAGTTCTTCGATTTCGGAACTGCCTGGGCAGGGCCATTGAAAAACATAGAACGCCCTACTTCAATATTTGGCCAGCAGGATAACCAGAACCCCTTGCTGGTGAAAATTAAAGCAGGCGGTATCGGTCCTTTTGCAGGTGGTTATGGTTTTGGCGCCCGCAGTACCCTGCTGGGTTATTTCCTGAAAATAGATGCAGGCTGGCCGATGAACGGCGTGTTCAAAGGCAGTCCTATATGGTATTTCGCATTGGGTCTTGATTTTTAAGATCATGTAATTTTACACCTTCATCATAGCAATGCCTCACTTATTCAAGTGAGGCATTTTTGTGGGCAAGGCTATAGGGTTGATCATGGTTGCAGCGGACCAGTACATCTTTTCACAGTGTAATATGCCAGCAGCAACATACTGGCAAATGCGATGGTAAATGACCAGACAGGTATATGTGATAGCGGATTCATTACAGGACTGAACACCCTGGCCATTACTTCGGCCGGGCGCGTAAAAACATCCCAGCTGTTGAAACGCCAGAACCTGCCGATATACACACCATAACCACAGAGCAGTACGGTACACCCCATAAAAAAGAAAACATGCCGTGGGTAGCGGGATTTTAAAAAATGCTCCACCTGCAGCAGCGATACAATGGCCGCAAACAGGCCGTTCCATGCTGCACTGGCCACAATAAGCAGATCGAACCAGGCAGGAACAGGTGGACGATAATCAAAATGAATGATGTCGGTAACAATATAAGGTGCATTGGGTAAAAAAAGCAGCCAGATGCACAGTAACACGCCATTGTGCCAGGGCTTTTTTTGCAATGAAAGCTGCCTGCTGATAAACAGTGGTATAACTGCCAACAGAAAGTTCCAGATATAAAAAAAGTAAAAACCAGTGCCGGAATAAAAAGCCCTTGCCACCAGCAGCAGGCAGGTGAACCCGATAGATGCGGCAAGCATGCCTTCGGAACGGAGCAGTATTCTTTTTATAAAATGCATATAGTATAATTGAAGGTGAACAGATTGAAGCGGTCCGGCCGCTTGTTTATAATATTGGTCATTGTACCGTGCTGGTTTTGCTTTCGCCGTACCATTTTATCTTCCTGCTGAAATACATCACGATGAACAGTATCACAAACAAGCCGATGCTGCCGATAAGCAGTGCTGTATCTTCCAGCCTGATAAGGATAAAAATGAAACTGTATAAAGCCAGTAGGGACAGTGCGAACACGGCTGTTATTTTCCATTTGCCAAAATGCCACCAGGCATATAGTGAAACCAGCAGCACTGTAGCCGCCGCAGCAATGATATAGGCAATATCGAAATACAGGAATTCACTGATGGAAAGCAATAAAGTATAAAACACCAGTAATGCCAGTCCTACCAATACATACTGCACAGGATGAAGTGGATTTTTTTGCAGCAGCTCTATTATGAAGAACAGGGCGAAGCTCAGGCTGATGATGAGCAAAGCGTATTTAGCGCAACGCATGGTTTTGGCATACTGATCTGCCGGTTGCAGCATGCTGATGCCAAAAAACAGGTCGGCTTTTTTTATCGATGCTTCTGCAGGCGTGGTGGTGAAGGGCAGGTTGGCCTGGTTGAAGGCCCAGCTGGCAGTGAACCCACTGGTAGAAACTTCTCTTGTAGAGGGCAGTGTATTGCCATCAAAAGAAGGATTGGGCCAGGATGAGCGCAGGGTAAACCGGCTGTTGTTGCTTAATGGTAAAAAATGTAACTGACCACTGCCTTTGATAGCAAGGTTCATGGCAAAGCTGATGGGTTTATCAAGATCGGCGCTGTTTAATTGAACAGGCGCTGAAAGCCCCGTACTGTCCAGCTGCTGGGTAGGTAAACCCGGCACCAGGTCGACTGTATTGTTATTGAACCGTATACTCAGCTTTTCTTCCATACCGCGTATATCGGATAACCCGAAGCAGATGCTGGTATTGGCCAGTTGCAGATCCTGCACATTGACCGATTGCGGCAGGTGAAACCTGAAATCGCCCTGTATGGCCAGTTTGCTGCGGTAAAGCAGTACGCGGTAAATAGAGCGAGGCCGTTCTTCGGGTAATATATTGCCCTCAACAGATAAATCCTCGGGCAACAGGGTGAGGTATTTCTTAGCGCCCGCATTGCTGTTCGCATTGTAAGGGATAAGCAAGTAAGGCCCGCTAAGTGTTTGTGCTGCGGCCCATTTGCTGCAAACCTCCTGCACAACTTCCTGCTGCCTGCTTTCACGTTCTTTGATAAGGTTGTTTACAAAATGGCCCGGAACAAGCAATAGCAGTACCAGGGCTGCGGTGAGTAATCCTTTTAATAAAATCCTGGTACCGGTTGAATTGCCGCCCAGGGCAGGATAGGTTTCCATAACAGATGGGTTTATTGGTAAATGGAATAATTGATACAAAAGCTGGTTGTTTGGTGGCGCACTGCTGTGCCGTGTGAAGAACAAGTACAATTTTTTCAGGCTGAAAAAATTTGCGGCGATACAACATAGCAGCAGTACACCGGTGCAAATGGCTGCAGAAAAAATGTTCTTGTTATTGGGAAATAAGAAGGGCATGGCCAGCAGGCCATAAGCTAAACAAATCAGGAGCTGCAGCAGCAGTAACAATCCTGTTTTTCTGCGCCAGCTGCCCTGTAATGCATATATGCCCTGGCCGCCCGTCCATAAGATGATAAAACCCGGCAGCCCTGCCACCCATACCCCCAAACAGCCAAGAGGAATGGCATACAACAGTTTATCCGGAGCAGTCCATCCCACAAACGCCAGCAGCCCTGCATATAACAGGCCGGCTGTTTGAAACCATAAACGGAAAAAGAAGAGAAGAGCGCGCATGTTAAAAAGTGCTTTGTGTTTCAAAGTGAAAAGACAAAAAAATTATCCCAGGGCCCTGATCATCTGTTCCAGGGCTTCGAGATGGGTTTTAAATGCCTTTTCACCGCTTTTAGTAACACTGTAAGTAGTATTGGTTTTGCGGCCGATAAAACCTTTCTCTACTTTGATATAATTTTCCTCTTCCAGTGTTTTCAGGTGACTGGCCAGGTTGCCGTCTGTAACCTGTATCAGCTGCTTCAGGTCATTGAAACTGACTGTTTCATTTACCATCAGCGCGCTCATGATACCCAGGCGGATGCGGCTGTCGAATACTTTATTCAGATGTTCAATGGGGTTCTTCATGCGTTTTTCTCATATTTCCACCACATCATTGTTCCATAAACAATATGGGCAACACCAAAACCAAGGGCCCAGAAATACAAACCATAGCCAATAAACCAGAGGCTGAGCAATCCCAATACCAGTTGAGCTATGGCCAGCTGTCGTATTTCGGCCAGCGTGTATTTACTGGCATTGAGCAGTGCCAGCCCATAAAAAAGCAGGCAGGCGGGGGCTATCAGTCCATAGCTGCCTGTATCTACCAGTTTCAGCACAAATGCTGCACCTACTGCCAGGGGGATGCTCATATTCAGCATCAGCCGCTGTGCCTGCGTTCCCCAAAGCGCTACTTTGGTTTTCCTACTTCTGAGATAAGTAAAAAGAAAAGAAAAAAACAGGGCAGCAGCCAGTACAATGCCGGCAATAATAAGCAGTTGTGTTCGCAGGCTATTGCCTTCGGGGTACGAAGCATACTGCTGAGCCTCTGCGGGTTCTGCCGGTGAGCCGAGTGCCTGGTGGGCAGCCCAGGCCCCGGCCAGTGCACAAATACCGGCGGAAATGCCGCTAAGACCGCTGAGGCTGATAAAGCGGCTGCTTTTTTCCATCATCTGCTTAATGTCCCGGATGGCTTCAAGAGAAGCCGCGGGTGCGTCATTCTGCATAAAAAGTACTTTGTAGTTCAAAGTAACTGCGTTGGTTTCATATTTCAAAATCTGTGTGCCGCTTATTTTCTCAAATAAAAGTTAACAACGCTACCCACCGGCTATCCGCTCAGGAATGCTTTTCTTTGCAGTCGGGTTATAAAAGGCTGTTGATGAATTTCCTTTGCCAGCCAATGGCAAAGGGCCGGTATACCGGATGGCAGGAAGTGCAGATCGCCTTGGGCCCTTAAAATTTATCTTCAATTATGTGGTATCGATTAGGACAGTTCATTCTCCGGTTCAGGTTATTGCTTTTGGTATTATTGCTCGCGCTGACAGGTATAATGGGGTATTATGCTTCTCATATACAAATGAGCTACGAATTTACCCGGGCCATACCCACTGACAATATAAAGTATAAAGAGTACCAGGCTTTTCTGCAGAAATTCGGCAATGATGGCACCACCCTGGTACTGGGTGTGCAAACCAAAGCGTTCTTCAGTATGCCCCAGTTTAATGCTGCTGAGCAGCTGCACAAGGGCTTGCGGACGATAAAAGGAGTGGAGGCCATACTGGATGTTCCTGAAGCCATTAACCTGGTAAAAGATACTTCACAAAAACTGGTACCACAGCGTATTTTCCAGCAACATTACCAATCGCAGGCAGAACTGGATACTGCGGCAACTGCATTTGGCAACCTGCCCTTCTATAAAGGATTACTGTACAACCCGGAAGCGAGCAGCTACCTGTTTGCCTTAACCCTGAACAAAGACACCGCCAACAGCAAATCGCGTACAAGACTGGTGAACGATATCCTGCAGCAGGTACAGCAGTACGAGCGTGCCACCCATTTGCAGGTGCATATCAGCGGACTGCCTTATATCCGCACTACGGTAGCCAACCGCATACAAAAAGAACTGAAATGGTTTTTGATCGGCTCACTGCTCTTATCGGCCATTACGCTGTTATTGTTTTTCCGCTCGGTTAGTGCCATGCTGATGAGCCTGGTGGTGGTATGCATTGGTGTGGTATGGAGTGTGGGCACCATGGTGCTGATCGGTTATAAAATCACCCTGCTCACTGCATTGATACCACCGCTGGTGGTGGTTATCGGCATACCCAACTGTATTTACTTTCTTAATAAATACCACACCTCTTTCAAAGAGACCCAGGATAAAAAAGAGGCCCTGGTTACCATGGTCGGGCGCATGGGCATTGTAACATTGTTCTGCAATATTGCTGCGGCGATAGGTCTTGGTGTATTTGCCCTCACCAAAAGCGACCTGCTGAAAGAGTTTGGTGTAGTAGCGGGTGTAAATATCATGCTGCTGTTCCTGATATCGCTTGTATTTATTCCTTCTGTACTTAGTTACCTGCCTGTTCCCAAACCCAGGCATATGCGTTATTTGAACAACCGTATGCTGGAAAACGTGCTGGTAAAAATTGAACACTGGACCTTTCAACACAGTGGATGGGTATTTACAGTTACCGGTGCTGTGCTGGCATTTGCCATAGCTGGTATTGTGCGGCTGAAAAGTGAAGGATATATTGTGGATGATCTTCCGAAGAATGATACCATTTATACCGATCTCAAATGGTTTGAATCTAATTTCAACGGGGTGATGCCACTGGAGATACTGGTTGACACGAAAAAGAAGAACGGCCTGCTGCGAACACTGAAACCGATTGAAAAAATTGATTCCTTTTCGCAGTATGTTACTGCAAGACCGGAAACTGCGCGTCCCCTTTCATTGGTGGAAGGACTGAAATTTGCCCGCCAGGCATTTTATGATGGAGACAGCACTGCCTACACCATTCCCACTGAATTTGATATTCCCGTAATGGCCAAATACCTGAAAGGGGATGGTAAAAAAGGCGACAGCGCCACTGCTAAAAACAATGCGTTGAACAAATTGCTGAACAGTTTTATGGATTCAACCCGGCAGGTGGCCAGGATCAGCGTAAACATGAAAGACATCGGCAGCAAGCAGCTGCCCCTGTTACTGGCTGATTTTGAAAAACAGGCCAATAAAACATTTGACACCGCGAATTATAAAGTAACCTTTACCGGCAGCAGTGTAACCTTTCTCGAAGGGTCTACTTTTATCATCAATGGATTAAGAGACAGCATTCTATGGGCATTCGGGCTGATTGCACTTTGTATGCTGTACCTGTTCCGCTCTTTCAGGATACTGCTCTGTTCACTGATACCCAATCTTATCCCGCTGATGGTGACAGCCGGCGTAATGGGATGGGCAGGTATTGCATTAAAACCCTCTACCGTACTGGTGTTTAGTGTGGCATTGGGTATAGCCATTGATGTTACTATACGGTTCCTGGTCAATTACAAGCAGGAGCTGCCTGCCCATGGCCAGGATGTGCGGGAAACCCTGGTGCAAACCATTCACCATACCGGTGTAAGCATTATCTATACCTCGCTGGTATTGATTGCGGGGTTCATTGTATTTTGCATCAGTGATTTTGGCAGTACCAAAGCATTGGGCTGGCTTACCTCGCTTACACTGGTGGTGGGTACATTCACCAATCTTATATTATTACCTGTTTTAATATGGTTATTGCGGAGAAGGAGGTAATTATCCGTCAAATGATGAATTAAAAATATTTAAGGCTATTGGTGCAGTGTTTTGCGTTTTTTTATTGTCTAACTTTCAACCTTACTTTAAAAAAACAAAATTAACTGCACATCATGAGAAAACTTATGGCTTTGGCCGTAAGCATCGCCCTGCTGCATATAGGGCATGTGCTTGCGCAATCCACCCGTACTGTTACCGGTACAGTAACAGATGAAAAAGGTAACAAACTCTCCAACGTTACCATTGCAGCCTTAGGATCAGAAAGAAAAGTAATTAAATCGGCCTTGACCGATGCGGATGGTCATTTCTCCATTCAGGTACCTGACAGAGTAAGAGGACTTCAGTTTTCTTTTGTGGGGTATGAGGAGCAATTTGTGCCGCTTACCGGCGGCAGCAGCGCCTTAACCGTAAAGCTTACTTCCAACGCATCCAATTTGTCTGAAATTGTTGTTGTTGGCTATGGCACACAAAGAAGAAAAGAGGTTACAGGAAACATTGCTTCAGTGAAAGGAGCCGCCATCGCTGATAAACCGGTACAAAGTTTTGATGCTGCATTGGGTGGCAGAGCTGCCGGTGTGCAAATTACAGTGCCTAATGGTGTACTAAACAACCCGCCGGTTTTCAGGATCAGAGGAACTAACTCAATATCATTGAGTTCGTATCCGCTGATTGTGATTGATGGTGTACCCACTTTTACAGGAGATCTTAGCCAATCCAGCGCTGCCGCCAATCCCCTGGCCAGCATCAACCCTGCTGATATAGAAAGCATGGATGTGTTGAAAGACGCTGCAGCAACAGCCATCTATGGCAGCCGCGCTGCCAATGGAGTAGTAATTATTACTACCAAAAAAGGGAAGCAAGGAAAAGGAAAGGTCACCTATGACGGCTGGGTTGGCTGGACAAAAGCATATCGTTTATGGCATTTGCTGGATGCTGATCAGTATATGATGATTAAAAATGAAGGCAGAACCAATATGGGCCAAACTCAGGCATTTTTTCCCACCAATGATCCCGATGGTAAGCCCATCAATACAAAATGGTATGATAATGTTTATCACACTGGGTTTTCGCATGGTCATACAGTTAATCTTTCCGGTGCTAATGAATCAACATCCTATTATCTATCAGCTGGTTATACCAAACAGGAAGGCATCATAGTTAAAAATACATTTGAACGCAAAACATTTCGCTTTAATGTAGATCATAAAGTAAGCAGGATTGTTTCACTTGGAGCAAACCTGAACTACTCAAATGAAATTAATTCAGCACCAACCACTACTGGTTCACTTACCGGTGAAGCTTATAACACCGGGGGATTGGGGCGTCTGGCCTTAATTCTTCCGCCCAATATCGGGCCTTATAACAACGACGGCAGTTATAACACAGAAGGTGCCGCAATAGGTAGAATGGGTAATAAAGTGGGAATGGCCTATCCTAATCCTGCTGCGCTGATAAATAACAGCCATAGCAGCACAGAGAATAATCATATACAAGGTAATCTATACCTGCAGATCAAACCAATACAGGATATCACCTTGCGAACAGTGTATGGAGTTGATTATCTGAATTCTGATAATGATAACTTTCGCACTCCGTTAAATGGGGATGGATATCCTGCCGGAGAAGCAATCAGTACACTTAATAAGTACAAGAGATGGGTATGGACGACCACAGGGCAATACGATCATACTTTCGCAGAAAAACATACACTGAATTTTTTAGCAGGGACAGAACAACAGTATACCACAACAAAAGGATTTGGTCTGGACAGGCAACAAATCATTGACCCTTTCTTTGACAATATCCAGGGTGCATGGGTTGCCAATAATTCAAATAATACTGACGGAAACCTGGGACAGAATTATCTGGTGTCGGTATTCGGTCGCCTGAACTATGATTTTGATAAAAAATATTTTGTTGGGGGCAGTTTTAGAAGGGACGGGTATTCTGCATTTGCTCCAGGCCGTAAATATGGCAATTTTTGGAGTGCTTCTGCTTCCTGGGATGTTTCGAAAGAACGTTTTTGGGCAACCAGTGGTATTGGCCGTGTAGTGAATACTTTTAAAATAAGAGGAAGTTATGGTACTGTTGGTAATATTTCAGGTATTGGAGATTTTGCTTCCTATTCGCTCTATGGCGCCCGATTGTTCAATGGAGGCGGCTCATTGTATTATAATCAAGCCGGTAATAAAAATCTTACCTGGGAAACCAGTAAGAAAACAGATATCGGGTTCCAGTTTGGATTGTTCAAAAATGTTATCACAGGCGAATTTGCCTGGTATAACAATAACATCGATGGCCTGATTATTAATGTGCCCCAGGCCGGCTCTACCGGGCTTCCAGGGTTGTCTGTACCTCTGAATGCGGGTACTATGTATAACAGAGGTGTTGAAATTACATTGAATGCGACACCATTTAACAAGAACAAGTTTTCCTGGAACACATCTTTCAACATTACCTTTAATAAAAATCTGGTGACCACACTTGCACCAGGTTTACCGAATATTAAAACCAATACATCAAGTCTGGAAGAATCGAACATTACCCTACCCGGATATTCTGTTGGTATGATTTACGTGCTGCGTACAGCTGGTGTTGATCCGGCAACCGGTAAAAGGGTTTTTGTAAATGCCAGTGGACAGGAGCTGTTATTTGATTTCCCTACACGAACTTATACCTTGAGGAAAGATGGTACTGCCGCAGCTGGGATCGACCCAGGTAAGGATAAAGTGCCTTTTGCCAATACCTCACCTAAATACTATGGAGGTTTTGATAATACCTTCCGGTATGGGAATTTTGATTTAAATGTATTAATGACATTTCAGGGGGGCTTCTATGTATACAATGGAACACAAGCCACCATCAGGGACAATCGTTTCTGGAACAGTTCGACTGATGTACTGAGAAGATGGCAGCATCCTGGTGATGCAACCGATGTTCCCAAAATCTATTACGGTGATAATATATCTAATGGATCTGCCAATCCTATTTCTGACAATGTTCAGAAAGGCGATTATATCAAGTTGAAAAGTGTAACACTGGGTTATGTATTGCCTTCTGTATTGATGCAGAAAGTAGGTATTTCGAATTTCAGGGTATATGTAAGCGCGCAAAACCTTGCTCTTATTACAAAATATAAAGGTTCTGATCCTGAAATTTCATCAAATGGAAACAGCAACCTGGGGCAGGGTGTTGAAAGAAACTCAGTTGCCAATGGCCGTGTGCTTACCGTGGGTGTAAACGTAAGTTTTTAATGATTAAAACGTCTTAAAATGAAATCAACAATAAAACTAAGCATGTATTTACTGGCTGTTGTGTTGCTTGTGTTTACAATGAATGCATGCCAGAAAGACAAGCTGAATCCGTCTTCCAGTACTTCTCTTCCCGACGATCAAGTGTTTATTAATAAAGACAGGATTGCCAATCAGGTCAATGGTTTATATGGTGCGCTTAAATCCGGAGACTTACTGGGTGGCCGCTATTTAATTTACAATGATATACGCGGTGAAAATTTTATAAATGAAAACGGTAATGGTGTTACAGGTCTCCTGGTTTGGAATTTTACAGTAACTGGTGGTGATACTTATGTAAATCGTACATGGAATGCAGCATACTCCGCAATAAACCAGGTAAATGTATTCCTGGATGGTATGCAAACAAAAGGCAACGCAGTTGTTGGGGATGCGCTTGCCAAACAGTACGAAGGTGAAGCGAAGTTTGTACGCGCGGTTGCCTACTATTGCTTGATGCAGTTGTATGCTCCTCCGTATAACGGAACCGGTACTGCCAAAGCGCTACCGTTAAGATTAACTCCTATCAGGGAAATTGGCCATAATGATCTGGCACGTAGCAATGTTGCTGAGGTGTATACACAAATACTTAAAGATTTAGATGACGCAGAAGCCAAATTACCTCTTGATTATAATGACGCAGCGCTTAATACAACGCATGCCCATCGTAATACAGCTATTGCACTTAAAACAAGGGTGTATTTAAGTATCGGATTTTACCCGAATGTTATAACAGAAGCCAATAAGATTGTTTCTGCAAGCGCACCATTTAAGGCTACATCTGGTGTGGCGAATACTTTACAGAGTGATATCACGACCGTTTTTGCCAGTCCATATTCAACTAAAGAATCAATTTTTTCAATGCCATTCACCAGCGTAAGCGAGCAGCCTGGAACCCAAAATCAGCTGGGGTATTATTACCTTTCAGCAGCTGCCGGCGGTAACGGAGAATACTCATTGAATGCCGCTGGTATTATCAGCGATAAATCATGGACATCTGCAGATAAACGGTGGTCTTTTGTAACGAAGAATGCTGGTGGCACCTCTTGGCTACGGAAGTATCCGGGAGGGTCGCCTTATGTAGAATGGGTGCCGGTACTGCGTTATTCAGAAGTATTGCTCAACCTTGCCGAAGCAAGAGCAAAAACTACCAATACAGTTGACCCTCAGGCCGTTGCCTTATTAAATGCGGTTCGCCACCGGTCAGACGAAACCACAACGTATACAGTAGTCAGCTTTTCATCGGCAACAGATTTAATCAACGCTATATTGAAAGAACGGCAAATTGAATTTCTGGGCGAAGGCATGAGAAGCCCGGATATTATGCGCCTTGGTTTAAATTTCCCTGCCAAAGGCAGTGTGAAAACGGTAGCTCCGGCAGATCCTGGCTATATATTTCCGGCACCTACCAGCGAAACCCAGTACAATAGTTTATGGTAGCGCTAATGCGATCATTTTGACCACATGCTTTGTGAACAAGAGGGTGTCTCAAAAGTAAAAATGAGACACCCTCTCTATTTTTTACATAGTATGGAATAATATAATGTATTGATGGAAAGTTGCTCTTATTTCCCATCTTTTACCATATAATGCCTTTTGCAATATTTTAACTATATTGCGAGCTATATCGGTACTTATTCACGAGAAAACTGACATGTATGTGCATCAACTATCTTAACCCTGCTTTAGCCCGCGGGCTTACCCTCATTTATTACCATAGGCATAAACCGCCAAAAATTTTCCTTTGCTAGTCATCTAGCCGCCGTCGCGCTTCTCCATTGTATCACAAATGCCTGTATAATGTTGCATTGGTTGTTATGTAATGCGTTGCATTAATATACCACCTCTGTTGTAACCGGCATGCTGATACTCTTGTATACATTTATTTAAACCAAAAACCGTAGTATGAGAAAACTACTATTACTCATGTGCATGTGCCTGTGCATCGCATCAAGCTGGGCGCAAAACCGCACCGTTACCGGTAAAGTAACGGATGACAAAGGTAATCCGTTACCCAATGTTTCTGTTCTTATAAAAGGTTCCACCAAAGGAACAACTACTGATGCAGATGGAAATTTTTCCATCACCGTACCTTCCGGCAGTGCAACATTAGCGTTCTCCTCTGTCGGCTTTACCGCGCAGAATGTATCCGTTAATGGAAAATCGTCGCTGGCTGTTTCACTCGCTCCTGACAACAAAACCCTGGATGAGGTAGTGGTGGTAGCCTATGGTCAGCAGCAGAAAAAAGCCCTGACCGGCTCTGTAAGTATTGTTAGCGCCGATAAAATTGAGCGCCAGCAGGTAGTATCTGCAGGTCAGGCTTTACAGGGGCTTGCTCCCGGTGTACTGGTGATAAACAGCACGGGACAGCCTGGTGAAAACCCCACGATCAGGATCAGGGGTATTGGTTCTACCAATGCCAGTGCCGATCCGCTGATCGTTGTGGATGGCGTGCCTTATTATGGCAACTTAAATTCACTGAACCCGAACGATCTTGAAACAATGAACGTGCTGAAAGATGCAACAGCCACTTCTTTGTATGGTTCAAGGGCCGCCAATGGTGTAATCCTGATCACCACCAAAAAAGGAAAAAAAGGCAAAGAGGCCGCCATCAATGCTTATGGCTCTTATGGACATTCTTCCAGGGCTACAAAAGAGTATCCTTTTGTTTCATCACAGCAATTCCTGGAACTTGCCTGGGAAGCACAACGCAATTTTGCTATCGACAACAATATCACCAATCCCGCCCAGTATGCGACCGATAATCTGATAACAGGTGTAAATGGTTTAATGTACAACCCTTATAATGTTGACAAACCCATTGGCACCGACGGTAAACTGGTTGCCGGCGCCAAAGAGCTCTGGAATACTGACTGGTCAAAAGAAGTAGCCAACAATACCATCGGCCGTAAAAATGTAGGGGTGAGCATTTCCGGCGCTTCTGATATTTTCCGGTATTTCCTGTCTGCCGATTATCTTAACCAGGATGGTTATGTGATCAAATCAAACTTTAAAAGGATCACCACCAGGTTCAATGGCGATGCCAACCTGCGTAAATGGCTGAATGTGGGGTTGAATGTTTCTGTGGCTTCTTCTAACCAGAACTACCCAACCCAGTCGGGTTCTGCCTTCAGAAATGCGGTACAGTTCGGAAGGATCATGTCGTCTATTTACCCACTGTATATGCATGACGATGCCGGTAACCTGATACTGGATGCCAAAGGACAGCCCCAGTACGATTATGGTTCCAATATCGACGGAAGAAAACAAAATGTAAACCGTCCTGTTGCCAATGGAAGCAATGCGGTTGGTATCCAGATGCTGGATAAAAATCTTTACGACAGGCTGCAAACTTCATTGAATACTTATGGAGAAGTGAAGTTTACCGATTTCCTGAAATTTAAATCCACTTTTGGTATAGACAGGTACACATTCGATAACAGTCTTTATAACAACCCCCTGTTTGGCGACGCTGTTGCCGTAAACGGCCGTGTTGGTAAGGAAAGAGATAATACTACTTCCTGGACATGGAACAACATGCTGAGCTATCAGCAAACGTTCGGCAAGCACACACTGGGTGCTATGGCCAGCTATGAAGCGTTCAACTACAACTACAAATACCTGCAGGCGCAGAAAACCGGTTTCCCCGTACCTGGGCTTACTGAGCTGGGTGCCGGCGCCAACTACGAAAACGCCAACTCCTATACCAATAAAGAAACCATGCTCAGCTACCTGGGCCGTATCACCTATAACTACGCAAACAAATACTTCCTGGAAGGAACGATCAGGCGTGATGGTTCATCAAGGTTTGCACCTTCTAAAAGATGGGGAACATTTTATGCGGTAGGTGCATCCTGGGATATCAGCGGTGAGCAGTTCATGAAATCGTTAACTTTCGTAGACCTGCTGAAACTGCGGGCTTCTTATGGTGAAGTGGGTAACAACGCACTGCTGGATAATTCCGGTGATCCGGCCTATTTCCCTTATATGAGCTCTTATGTTACCGGCTTTAATGATATCAACTTCTCTGGTGTATATATTCCAAACTTCGCCGATCCTAACATTACCTGGGAAAAACTGGGAACCTATAACTTCGGCCTTGACTTCTCTTTGTTCAAAGGCAGGCTGAGCGGTTCAATCGATTATTTCAGCAAAAATACTTTTGACCTGCTGGGTAGTATTGTGCTGCCACCCTCTACGGGTATTTCTGGTGGTATCAACTCTAACATCGGTAAAATCAAAAACACCGGTATTGAGCTGAACCTGAACAGCCGCAACATTGTAAGGAAGAACTTTACATGGGAAACCAACTTTAACTTCGGTACAGTAAAAAACCGGATTGTTAAACAATCACAACCATTTGTAATTGACGGTTCCTACAGAAGGCAGGTAGGTGTAAGCCTGAACACTTTCTTTATTTATGAATGGGCTGGTGTTGATCCCAAAACAGGTGCTCCGCAGTGGTATGCTGATGAGCGTGATGCCAGCGGCAACCTGACCGGTAAAAAAGTGATTGTGAATGCTATCTCCAAAGCAACCCGTTATGAAATGGGTTCTGCCCTGCCGAAAATCACTGGTGGTTTGGGCAACAATTTCAGGTATAAAGAATTTGATTTCTCTTTCCTGATCAATTTTGCTTTTGGTGGTAAAATACTCGACCAGGATTATATCGCCCTGATGTCAGGAACGCTCACCACCGGTAATCAACAGGATGCAGACATCCTGAAAAGGTGGCAGAAACCCGGCGATATTACAGATGTACCCCGTTTAACTATTGGGCAAACCGATTATGCCAACCCTTCTACCAGGCAGCTGGTTAGTGGCGACTATGCCCGTTTGAGAAACGTTACGCTGGGGTATACATTGCCCGGTACCATTGTAGGAAAACAGGATGTGATAAAATCATTAAGGGTTTATGTGCAGCTGGACAATTATATCACCTGGAAAAAAGCCAATATCAAAGGCCTTGATCCCGAAGTGAGCCTGAATGGTCAAACAGGACAGCGGTCTACGCCATTTAAAACAGCATCTGTTGGATTGACAGTTGGATTTTAATTCAAAAAAAAATGATTATGAAAAATAAACTGATAGCTAATATATTTTACTGCACAGTTATCGGGGCATCTACCATGTTTGCCGGTTGCAGTAAAAGCTTTTTAAACGACCCGCAACCCAGTTCTGCACTGGGGCCTGGCGATATTTACACAAGCGACCAGGGTGTACGGGCTTATTTTAACGGGATATACAGCTATCTCCGTACACAATACGGTGGTAACGGTACCATTGGTGGCTCAACCGACGCCTGGGGTATTGTTTCCGTGAACCTGGCCAGGGAAGCAAAAGGAGTAGATGTGCCATTAAATGGCAATTGGTATGGTTTCGATTACCAGCAGGCTAACAGGGAGCCCACATTCAGGAGAACAGTATTCACCTGGCGTTTTTTCTATGAGCTCATCAACCAGGTCAATAACCTGATCGATGGCGTACAGAAATCAACAGCACTGGTACCTGCATCCAAAGCTGCATTCCTGGCTGAAGGAAAAGCGTTCCGCGCCTGGTGTTATTTTGAGCTGGTAAGAGAGTTCTGTCATGCTTATGCCGAAAACCCCAATGGCCCGGGCATACCTATTTATACTGAACCAACAACGGCTTCCACACCCGGTAAACCCAGGGGGAAAATTTCTGATGTGTACACCTTCATTCTTAAAGACCTGAACGATGCAGTAGGCAGTATCCCTACCGCCAGGCAGATGAAGGATGTGATCAACCAGACTGTAGTAAATGGCTTGCTGGCCAGGGTATACCTGGAAACAGGCGACTGGAATAATGCCAGCAAATTTGCACAGGCTGCCAGAGCCGGATATGCCCTGAATGCGGCAGATTACAACACACCGATGACCGATATTACCAAACCGGAAGTCATGTGGGGTTTCCCGCAGTCGTCTGACCAGAGTATTTACTATGGCAGCCCTTCTGCTTTCTGGTCTGCATCAGGTGCGTACAACAATTTCTTCATCGATTCTACTTTTGTTCCACGGTTCAAGGCTACAGATATCAGGAGTAAAACATTCTACCAAACCAGCTTCACCGATTTCAGGAAATGGAGAACCAATAAATTTGGTACCAAACTGAACTTCACCGATAATATCGTGATGATGCGTGTGGCTGAGATGTACCTGATTGAAGCAGAAGCCAAGGCCCGCCTGAACGATCCGGGTGCAGGTGATGTACTGCTTCAGTTGCAGAAAAACCGTGACCCCCAGGCCGTGGCATCAGGTAATACCGGCACTGCACTGATCAATGAAATACTGCTTGAAAGAAGAAAAGAGCTGTACGGGGAAATTGGTGTAAGCTTCCTCGATGTTAAACGTTGCCAGCTCCCGCTGCAAAGAGGTGTAGGGCATGTTGTTGCCTACCGGTTCAATTTCCCGGCAAACGACAACAGGCTGACATTAAAGATCCCGCAAACGGAGTTTGATGCCAATACAAGCTTGACAACAGCTGACCAGAACCCATAGAGGATACCGTGCTGAAATATTCAATAAAGGCTGTCGTGTAAACGACAGCCTTTATTTTTTTTCCGGATACCGGGATTTATCATGTAAGAAAAGGTTTTGCCCACAAACGCAATTATCCACTGATTATCATAATAAAAAGAAACCAAAATTCCCGTAACAGGCTTTTTTCACAGTAACAGGAATGCCGAACACGTAAAATGCCAGTTTAAATCTTTATTAAATTTGCAAATAATTAACTATCTTTCGCGCCACATGACATGATCCTGACAAGAAAACTATTTTTATGTGCACCAAAAAACATTTTCAATCCTTTAGGGATAGCTTATATCCCGGACTTATTCGTTTTTACCAAAACAGTCGTTTACCCAAATCTGATTCCGTCAAACAAATACCGTAACCAATTTTTGCCTGATTAATTTTTCAATAACCCGCACCCTCTGCATACCTAGCACAATCAGGCAACATGAGAAACCATTGGTGAATGGAAAACATACATATACACCGCAAAAGCGCCATACAGCCTTTTGGTTATTCTTTAATGTGTACAGCAACGGATAAATTTTAAAGATAAAAGAATTTCCATTCTTTCGTATTTATTATTATTTTAATACGAAAGTTGATAACCTATAAATGTGCTACTATGAGAAAGCTAATTGCTAACACTAATCTGCGCGTGAAGCGTTTAGTTTCCCCTTCGCTATTTACTGCTTCTTATGATACCTGTACAATTTGCATCACTGCATTGCAGCTGAAATAGTTAACCATGCGATATACTGACAAACAAACCAATCAATTCTTTTTAATCAAACAATCACAATTATGAGAAAACTGCTATTACTCATGTGCGTGTGCCTAAGTACCCTATTCAGTTGGGCGCAGAGCAGGACTGTATCTGGTAAGATTACAGACAATAATGGCCAGCCGGTAGACGGTGCGTCTGTTTTAATTAAAGGTAGTGTGAAAGGTACCACTACTGATGGTCTGGGAAATTTTAAAATTTCCGCAAAGGATGGTGATGTTTTAGTTGTTTCGGCATTAAACTTCTCCACTAAAGAAGTGCAGGTGGAAGGAACCTCGCTGAACATAATACTCGAAGCAAAAACAGGAACAATAGATGAAGTGGTTGTAACGGCTTTGGGTATAAAAAGAGAGAAAAAAGCCCTGGGCTATGCAGTAACAGAATTGAAGGGCGATGCATTGACGCAGACACCCAACCAGAATATGGTGAATGCGCTGAGCGGCAAAGTTGCCGGTTTGCAGGTCACTTCCAGTGGTGGTGCACCCGGCCAAGCTGCTACTATTGTAATACGCGGCGGTGCAAAAAGTATCACGGGTGTAAATGAACCGCTGTTTGTAATTGACGGTATTCCCGTAAGTAACAGTGCTGATGGTAACGATAATGCACGGCTTGGCGGCGGCGGCGGTTTAACGCCCAACAGGATGGCAGATATCAACCCTGATGATATAGAATCTGTTTCTGTATTGAAAGGTAGTGCTGCGGCTGTGTTGTATGGTAACCGTGGTTCAAATGGTGTAATATTAATTACCACTAAATCAGGAAAAGGAGCAAAAGGTAAACCGGTTGTTACGGTAAGCTCTAATGTAGGCTTCGACAAAGCGTTGAAGCTGCCCGAGTACCAGACAGAATATGCGCAAGGTAATAATGGAACTACTTACGCTGAAGGCACCTCTTCCTCTTTCGGCCCCAAAATTTCAGGTCAGGAAGTATTTAGCCCTGCAGCCAATAAAAATGTAAAGCTTTCAGTACATGACCCGAGAAAAGATTTTCTTAAAACAGGCTTTACATTCAACAACAATGTTTCGGTAAGCCAGACATTGGAGAAAACAAATTATTTCCTGTCTGTCGGCAATTTTAAACAAACTGCCATTATTCCCAACCAGGATTATAACAGGGCCAATATCCGTTTTAATATAACCAACCAGCTTACTTCCAAATTATCAGTAGGGATTAACCTGAACTATGTTAAATCATGGGGTGATCTGCCTTTCGGCGGCCAGGATGGTAACAATCCTTTCTTCGCCTTGTATCATGTACCAGTAAGCTGGGACCTGAATGGTTATGGCTATCAGCGGCCTGATGGAAGACAAATCAACTTCCGTGGAGGTTCGTTTGATAACCCGCTGTGGACAGTAAATAAAACTTTCTTCAAATCGAAAAACGATCACCTGCTGGGTGGTGTTAACCTGAACTATAAAGTATTACCCTGGATGGATGTATCGTACAGGCTGGGTATAGACCAATACCATGACAACAGGCAAAGTTTTAAAGACATCAATACCGGTGGAAACCCCAACGGATTTTTATCTAATGATCTTTTAAAGAGAGAAGAAATCACTTCTACTTTCGTAGTAAATATCAACAGGCGGTTTAACAAGGACTTTGGTTTTACATTGACTGCCGGCCAGGATTATAACCAGAGGAGGTTTGATGAAAACACACAAACCGGCACTGCACTTGCATTGCCTGGTATTGCACACATGAGTAATGTGAAAACCTTCGACCCGGATTATGAATATCATTCTCAAAGAAGATTGATCGGTGTATTTGGTGATCTTAAGTTTGATTATAAAAACTATCTCTACCTGGGTATTACAGGCCGTAACGAGTGGTCTTCTACATTGCCTGTGGCCAACCGCAGCTATTTTTATCCTGGTGTGAACGCAGGTTTCGTTTTCACCGATGCGTTTAATATCGATAAAAATATCCTGAGCTTTGGTAAAGTAAGGGCTGCTTATGGTAAAACTTCCAGGGATGCAAGCCCCTACCAGCTGCAGAATGTATACATAGCTGCCAATGCAGGTGATGGTTTTACACCGGGCATTTCATTCCCCTTCCTTGGATTGCCTGGTTACCAGATGAGCACCACTGTGAGGAACCCTGAGCTGAAACCCGAGTTCACAAAAGAATTTGAAGTGGGTACCGAATTAAAATTCCTGAATAACAGGATCGGCTTAGACTTCACCTATTTTAATTCAAAAAGCACCGACGGCATTATCCCGATTGATGTAAGCCCTGCTACCGGTGCCGGAAATATTGTGATCAACTCTGGTCAAACAACTACAAAAGGTATTGAGATTGGCTTAAATGCTGCTATCATTAAAAGCAAGAACGGCTTTAACTGGGATATGAACATCGTGTTCAGCCGCATCCGCAGTAAAGTGGTGTCTATTTATAAAGACCTTGACAAAATATACCTTGGTGGATTTAGTGGTAACCCGGCCATATTTGCAGTTAAAGGCCAACCGTATGGTTCTATTATCGCAACAGGCTATCAAAGAGATGCCAGCGGCAGGATCCAGACCGATGATGACGGCACTCCAGTATTAGTAAGTGGTATGAACCTGGGTAAAGTTGAGCCTGATTGGACTGGTGGCATTGGTAACACGTTTTCTTATAAAGGCGTTTCTTTAAGTGTATTATTTGATATCCGCCAGGGCGGCTACATTTTCAGCGGTACATCAGAACTGCTGGACAACTATGGTGTGAGCAAACGTTCAGGAGAAGGTCGTGGGGAGAACTATGTATTTCCCGGCGTAAACGTGAACACTGGTAAACCCAATGATGTACCTGTTGTGAAAAACAAAGCCTGGTGGAATTATATGGGCGGTTCAGATGAAGCCTATGTGTACAAAAACAATTGGGTAAAATTGCGCGAGATCACCCTTGCTTATTCGCTTAAAGTGAAAAACAGTGTAATCCGTTCTGTTGACCTGGGCGTATATGGCCGCAATCTTTTCCTCTGGAGCAAAGTTCCTGATATTGATCCCGAAGCCAGTTCTTTTGGTACAGGTAATGCGCAGGGGGCAGTTCGTATGGCTTATCCCTCCACCCGTTCACTTGGTATGAACTTAAAGCTCAACTTCTAAAAAAAAGAAAATGAAAAAGAATCTGAAATATAATACAATGCTGTCAGGGAAAAAGACCCTTGCTGTATTGTTACTGGCCGCGGGAAGCCTGGCGTCCTGTAAAAAGGCATTGGATATTAATACCGATCCCAACTCTTTTGTCGATGTTCCCATTACCACAATACTGCCTGCAACCGAAGTAAACCTTGGTTATGCAATGGGCGGCGATGCTACACGTATTGCCGGTTCAATTGTGCAGCATTATGCCGGACACCGGAATCAGCCATTAGACTATGGCCAATACAATCTTGCACCTACAACTACTGATACTTACTGGAGCAATATGTATAGCATTGTATTGTCAAATTCAAAAGCTATCATGGCAAAAGGACGTGCCGCCGGCGATTCTGTTTATGTTGGTGTTGCACAGATACTGACGGCCTATTCTTTTGGCGTGCTCACTGATATATATGGTGATATTCCTTTCTCTGATGCTTTGAGAAGCACAGATGCAGTAACACCTGCATATGATAAACAGGAGAATATTTACCCCGCATTGTTTACCATGCTCGACCAGGGTATTGCGAACGTTAAATCAGGAAAGGCGACATCGCTGGGTGCGGAAGACCTGATCTTCAATGGCAAAGTGGACAAGTGGGAAAAATTCGCCAACTCTGTTAAGCTTCGCTTATATAACCACCTGAGCAAGGTGCAGCCTACTGCAGCTGCCGACTTCCTGGCTAAAAACCCGGTGCTTATTTCTACTAATGATGATAATGCCGCCGTTCCGTTTGGTACTGCAGCTTCTAATGCAAACCCTATATACCAGTTTGATGTATTATCGGGCCGCGCTGATAATGCAGTTTGTAAAACACTGGTAGATAAAATGCAGTCATTATCAGATCCCCGTATCCCGGTGTATTTTTATCCTGTAAAAAACAATACTTCCGGTTTTCAGGGACAGTTCAGGGGTAATGACCCCGGAGGAGATAACGATGATTCTGGTGAGAGCCTGTTTTCCAGGGTGGGTTCTGCATATGCTTCCAGCAATTCACCTGTTGTATTGTTAAGTGCCGCAGAAGTGCAGTATATCATTTCAGAAGTGCAGTTCAGGAAAGGCAATACTGCCGATTCAAAAACTGCGTTTGAAAAAGCGATCTCTAATGATTTTGATATGCTGGGCCTTTCTGCTAAAACAGCTGCATACCTCGGAAACCCATTGGTGAGCTATAACAACACATTGCAAAGGATCATGGAGCAGAAATGGCTTACCATGTACCAGGCTCCTTATGAATCATGGACAGACTGGAGAAGAACTGGTGTTCCTACACTGACCACGCCTGTTATTAACAGAACAAATGGCGTTACTCCCAGAAGGTTGTCTTATCCCCAGCTCGAGATCAACCTGAATGCCCAATCTCTTAAAAACGGCCCTGGTATTCCTGTTCTGTACGAATCACTGAAAGTACCGGTATGGTGGGATAAACAGTAATCACACTGTTACAAACACATAAAAAAGCCGCATCGAATTATCGATGCGGCTTTTTTTTTAACAGGATTGGAATATTACGATAATATTTATTTACTGCAAGAAGGTGGCAGCAGCTTATTTCAACACCTCCTCCAGCTTCTTCTCCAATGCTTCACCTCTCAGGCTGCTGGCGATTATTTTTCCTGCGGGATCAATTAATACGTTAAAGGGAATGCCATCAAACTGATAGGTATTTACGGCAGCGCTTTCCCATTGTTTTAAATCACTGATCTGTGTCCAGGCCAGCTGATCTTTCTGGATGGCTTTCTGCCAGGCAGCTTTATCAGAATCGAGCGATACACCCAGGATGGTGAAGTTTTTATTTTTGAATTTGTTGTATGCTGCAACCACATTGGGATTTTCCTGGCGGCAGGGGCCACACCAGCTGGCCCAGAAATCTACCAGCACGTACTTGCCTTTGAAACTGCTGATACTTACTGTTTTTCCATTCACATCGGCCATTGCAAGATCAGGGGCCTGTTTATCAAGCAGGGGATAGGCTGTTGTTTTATCAGGTGCATTTTGTACAGCCAGCAGGCTTTTCAGTTTAGCCAAACCACTGTGCGATTTAAAACGATTGGATGCTTCATCAGCCAGTGGCTTCAGCTCGGCAGGCTCCATTGATTTGGTGCCCAGTACCAGGGCATAATAAACCGCAGCCGGACTGCCATCTGTTTTTATAAAGTTCTTCACCACATCATTTACTGCAACCATCTGCTTTTCACGCTGCGACTGCAGTACTGCAAAGGCACTGTCATTACCGGTTTGCTTTTGCAAACTGTCCATCTGCATCAATGTGGTTACCAGTACAGAATCTTTACGACGGTAGGCATCAAAAAAATCATACAGCCTTGTTGTGGCATCAGAACCTTCTATTTCAGGCTTCCTGTAACTGGCGGCATCAAACTTCACCCTGATATGGTTGTTGTCGTTGATAAACACCATTTCAGGACCTTTTTCAAATACCAGGCGGTATAGGCCCTCTTCCTTACCGGTTGCTTTCAGTTCAAAATCACCACTTTTCTGCAGTGTGGTTGAATCGAGCACAACAGGGGCTGTACCAGTATACGGAAGTTCCTGCAGGTATAATTTTTCTGAAGGGGCATGTTCTATTTTACCTCCTATCACAAAAGCTCCATGCGTTTTTTGCTGACATGCCGAAGCAAGTGTTACAACAACAGCCAGTGCCACAATTAATTGTTTCATCTGTTTTTATTTGATTTGTCAATGGCCGTATAAAGCACCGCTGGAAAATATCCTGCCAGGCTTTATTGACCTGTTTGGTTTTGAACCGGGGCCGGGCCTTTTTTATTGCCCTGCTACCCGCAAAGATGAGAAACACCTGCACAGGCACTGTATCTGTACAGCTCCCGGCATACTATTTTAACTTTTCCTGCAAAAGATCGGTCACCAGTTTAGGATCGGCTTTGCCTTTGCTCATTTTCTTCACTTCTCCTACAAATAAGCCGATCAGGCCTTTTTTCCCTTTTTTGTATTCGGCTACTTTATCGGGCATTTTATCCAGTGCACTGTTAATCCATTTTTCCAGCTCACCTGTATCGCTTACCTGCAAAAGGTTGAGTGATACAGCAATGTCATATGCATTTTTCCCCGGGTGGCCGATCAGTTCGGGCAATAACCGGGAAGACGCAACCGAGAAATTTACCTTACCTTCTTCTACCAGTTTTAACAATCCCTCTAGCTGTTCAGGCTGAAGATGAAGATGTTCAAAGGACAATTTATTTTCATTCAGGTATTGGCGAACCGGGCCATTGATCCAGTTGGCAACCGCTTTGTACTGTGTGGTGAGCACTGCAACTGAATTAAAATAATGCGCAGTTTCTTTGTCCTGGCAAAGTTGTGCCGCATCATACTCTGATAACCCCAGATCCTGCTGGTAATGTTGCAGCAATTGCTGTGGCAGCGCAGGCAATTGCTTGCGGATACTGTTTATAAATTGTTCTTCCAGGTGAAAAGGAGCGAGGTCGGGTTCTGGAAAATAACGGTAATCATTGGCTTCTTCTTTATCCCTGATCGCAAAAGTGGTATCGGTTGCCGCATCAAAGCTGCGGGTTTGCTGCTTAACGGTGCCACCGCTTTCAACCAACCGGATCATCCGCTCAATTTCGTATTCGATCGCTTTTTTTACGTTGCGGATGGAGTTCAGGTTTTTCACCTCTACCTTGGTGCCCAGCCGGGTATCGCCTTTCAGCCTGATAGAAACGTTGGCATCACAGCGAAGGCTGCCTTCCTCCATGTTGCCATCGCATATTTCGAGCCATTTTACCAGCCGCCTGATCTCTGTAACATACTGGTAGGCTTCTTCGGCACTGTACAGGTCGGGTTCTGTTACAATTTCTATCAGCGGAACACCTGCGCGGTTATAATCCACACAGGTATAGTTCTCATCGATATCATGAATGCTTTTACCCGCATCTTCTTCCAGGTGTATACGGTTAAGGCGTATATCCCTGCCACCTTCTGCTGTTCTGATATACACTTTGCCTCCATTACAAATAGGTGTAGTGTGCTGCGATACCTGGTAACCTTTGGGCAGATCGGGATAAAAATAATTTTTACGTGCGAAATAATTATCCTGCTCAATGGTACAGTTGCAGGCAATACCCATACGGATGGCGTATTCCACTGCTGTACGGTTGGTTTTGGGCAATGTACCCGGGTGGCCCAGTGTAATAGGGCTCACCTGTGTATTCGGGTCTGCACCGAACGCGGTGGCATCGCCACAGAATAACTTGCTTTTTGTTGCCAGCTGTGCATGTACTTCCAGGCCGATAACGGCTTCGTATTTATCTGAAATAGGGCTCATTCTGCTTAAAACTAGGTAATAACCGCCTAATGGCGATGCGAAAATACCTATAACGCGCGATATGCCCATATTTATACACCGGCAATAGCAGGCGGGAGAAAGCCGATGGTAATAAAAAAAACCGTTGCTGGAAAGCAACGGTCAATGCACATAAGAAAACTATAGAGAATGAACGTCAACAATTGTTTACCATCCGGTACACAGAACGTCTCTCTTCGCTTATAAATTGGAGGTTTTCAATCGCTTGGGTATTTTAATTTCTGCAGTTTGCGACTGGTTGTTGCGGCTATAATTCAGCTGGAGGCTGGAGCCTTCTTTTAAATCCTGTGTGGCTTCGCGCAGCTCGTCTACAGAACTGATGTCTTTCCCGTTCACACCGGTGATCACATCGTCTTTTTTCAGTCCTGCTTTATCGGCAGGTGTATTTTCTGTTACACCCAGCACTTTAACGCCTTTCCCGCTTTCCATATCCTGAACCTGCAGGCCCACACGCGCCCTGGATGAATACCTGAAGCCTTCTATTTTATTAAGATCGGGCAGGCTGAAATTGAAATCGTCATTGTTGAAATGAAACTCGCGAACCTGTTTGTTTTTTTCAAGGGTAGCATTCACCACCGCTTCTTTACCATCTCTTTTATAAGTGATGGCTATTTTGTCATCAGGTTTGTACTGGCCAACAGCATCAAACAAGCTTTGGCTATCGGTTATTTTGGTATCGCCTATTTTGGTGATGATATCGCCTTTTTTTAAACCGGCTTTATCGGCAGGACTGTCCTGGGTTATTTGAGCAATTTTGGCACCATCGCCAGTGTCCGCTTTTTCAGATGCCACACCCAGGAAGGCTTTGTTGCTGTTGAAATTGCGCAGGATATCGTCCCTCATTATCCTGGGGCCGCCGGGGCCCATCGGCATTTCGGGACCTGTAAAGCGGTAGGTATTTTTATTACGGCTTATTTCAATGTTCTTACCCTTGAATTCATCCACCGGTTTACCATTAACGGTGATCTGGTCGCCGTCTACAACAATGGTCAGCTTTTCGTTGCTGTTGCCTTTTTTATGGATGATAATATTTTCATCTTTTGTCCCTGATGGCGTTTCACGGGAAGATTGTGCTGTAGCCTGGAGGGCAAACAAACCTGCCATAAAAAGTAGGGCGCCGGATTTTGCTAAACGGGATAACATATCATTCAGTTTTTAGTCTACGAATTATTTAGTAGATCAAAACTACTGAATAATATGAAATACGAAAGGTTTCGGAAATGTTAAAAGATGGAAAAAAGAAGGGTACCATTGCGGTACCCTTTTGCTTAAAGAAGGCTTTTTACTTTTTCAATCACCTGGGGCAGGTTGCCTGCATCCTGGCCGCCGGCTGTGGCCAGGTTTTTTTGGCCGCCACCGCCGCCTTTGATCAGCGGGGCGATATGTTCCTTGATAATTTTAGGCGCTTCCAGGTTTTTAGCGGCTACAACGGCATCATCCAGTAAAACAGCTACCTGCGGCTTCCCGTCAATATTGGCTGCCAGCACAGCCACAAAGCCCTTGCCTGTTGCGCCATTGGAAGCGGCTAAACTGTTTTTCAGCTCAAAACATAATTTTTTCAGGCTGTCGGCATTGCTCAACTCCACGATACTGCCAATAAACTGTATACCATTAATATCCATTGCCTGCTGCAGCAGCTCCTGCTTAATAGCGGCCAGCTGTTTGGCTTCCAGGCTTTCTATTTTCTTTTTTAGTTCGGTGTTTTCGGCTGAAAGGTTTTCGATGGCCTTGGTAAAGTCTTTCGGGTTTTTCAGCAATTCGCGGATACCGCTTACCTGGTTGAATTGATCCTGTACCAGCTGCTCTGCCACCAGGCCGCTCACTGCCTCAATACGGCGAACCCCTGCGGCAACTGCGCTTTCATGTTTTATTTTAAAGAAGCCCAGCTCGCCGGTTGCACCGATATGCGTACCGCCACAGAGTTCAACAGAATAGTTGGGATCGATGACCACCACTCTTACAATATCACCATATTTTTCACCAAACAGGGCCATGGCACCCATGGCGATGGCTTCATCCTTTGGCATTTCCCTGATCACTACAGGAATGTTTTCCCTGATCTTTTCATTCACCATGCTTTCAATACTGGCTGTTTCCTCGGGTGTCAGCTTGGCAAAATGAGAAAAGTCGAAGCGCAGCTGTTCTTCATTCACCAGGCTGCCTTTTTGTGCCACATGGGCGCCCAGTACCTGCCTCAATGCTGCATGCAGCAGGTGTGTGGCGCTATGGTGCAGGGTGATGGCATTTCTGCGGGCATGATCTACCCTGGCTGTCAGCGGCGCGGTGATCTGTGCAGGAAGCTGATCGGTGAACTGTATGTATAAATTGTTTTCCTTTTTAGTATCGGTTACAGCGATCTGTTCGTCGCCGAAATCCAGTATCCCTGTATCACCCACCTGGCCGCCGCTTTCAGCATAAAAAGGAGTGGCTTCCAGCACCAGCTGGTAACCTTCCTTGCCTTTGGCTTTCACCTTGCGGTATTTGGTTACACGGCTTTTGGTTTCCAGCAGTTCATATCCCACAAATTCGTTCAATGCCGTTTCATCCAGCACTATCCAGTCTTCTGTATCCACGGCTGTAGCGGCACGGCTACGGTTTTTTTGCTGCTGCATCTCTGCTTCAAATCCGGGTTCATCAACAGCCAGTTTATTTTCTGCTGCGATCAGCCTGGTTAAATCAACCGGGAAACCATAGGTATCGTATAGTTCAAATGCATCTTTGCCGCTGATCTGCCGGCTGTTGCTGGCTGCAGCAACAATATCATCTATGCGTTTGAGCCCTTTTTCCAGTGTGCGGAGAAAAGCCTCTTCCTCTTCTTTCACCACTTTGCTTACAAAATCGGCCTGGTGTTGCAGCTCAGGAAATACCTGCTCAAACTGTTTGGCCAGCAGGCCAACCAGCTGGTACAACAGTGGTTGTTTGTAGTCGAGATAAGAATAGTAATAGCGTACAGCCCTTCTCAATATCCGCCTGATCACATAACCTGCACCGGTATTGGAAGGCAGCTGGCCATCGGCAATGGTAAAAGCAATAGCACGGATATGATCGGCAATTACACGGAATGCCACTGCCTGTTTACTGTCGCTGGCATCATATTGCCTGCCCGTAATTTTTTCAGTGGCAGCAATAGTACCGGTAAACACATCGGTATCGTAATTACTTTGTTTACCCTGCAGTACACGTACCAGGCGCTCGAATCCCATACCCGTATCCACATGTTTGGCAGGGAGGGGTTCAAGGCTGCCGTCTTTCAGGCGGTTGAACTGCATGAATACATTGTTCCATATTTCAATCACCTGCGGATGATCGGCATTTACCAGGGTCTTGCCATCTGTTTGCTGCCGCTCTGCATCAGTTCTGCAGTCTACATGTATCTCAGAGCAGGGGCCGCAGGGGCCTGTATCGCCCATCTCCCAGAAATTATCTTTCTTCTTACCGGGCAATATGCGTTCTGCTGCTACCCATTTCTTCCATTCCTGCAATGCCTCTTCATCCGCAGGCAGGTTTTCGGTTGCATCACCCTCGAAATAAGTAACGTATAAACGGTCTTTGGGAATTTTATATACTTCTGTAAGCAGCTCCCAGCTCCATGCGATGGCTTCTTTTTTAAAATAGTCGCCAAAGCTCCAGTTACCCAGCATTTCAAACATCGTGTGGTGGTAAGTATCCACGCCCACTTCTTCCAGGTCGTTGTGTTTACCGCTTACCCGCAAACATTTTTGCGTATCTGCCACACGGGTAAACGCCGGTTTTTTATTGCCCAGGAAATAATCTTTAAACTGGTTCATCCCGGCATTGGTGAACAAAAGTGTAGGATCGTTTTTAATAACAATAGGGGCAGATGGTACAATCTGGTGTCCTTTGGATTGAAAGAAATGCAAAAACTGCTGTCTTATGTCGCCTGCTGTCATCATACTATGGCCTTTATAAAAACAGATAAACGCCAGCTGGCGTTTCCCGTTTGCTCAATTTTGAAATTTTTAAAATACGATTTAAGTCGTAAGCTGCTATCTTTGTTGACTTACGAAGGGCCTCAAAGGTAATAAACTAAGTGAGAAGTGCTAAGTTAGAGCTACGAAGTTTAGGCGGATGGGAATGATGTAACCGGTACGCTGATGCCAGCCTTGTAATGGGTACCTGGTAAATACATTGCGAAGCCATCGGAAGAGATGAAATACAGGTAAGGGTTTCAATCTAAAACGGCTTTGTACCTGATTCAGCACCCAGATGAAAAAAATAAAGTACTACTATAATACGCATACGCTACGCTACGAAAAGCTGGAAACACCTTTGCGGGTAAAGCTGTTGCGTATTTTCGGCTTTATAGCAGCTGCCATCGTCACTGCTGCGATCATCGTGGCCATCGCTTTTCAATACATCGATTCTCCCAAGGAAAAAATCCTGCGCCAGGAAAATGATGACCTGAAAGAAAACTATGCTGTTATCCGCGAACAGGTAGCTCATCTGCAGCAACAGATGCTGGAACTGGAAAAAAGGGATAACCAGGTATACCGTTCTATTTTTGAAGCTTCACCCATACCCGATAGTGCCAGGGTAAAAGAAATGGAAAAGAACAAAGAAGTAGAACTGGTACAACGGATGAGCGAAAATGAATTACTTAAAAGCCTTACAGGCCAGCTGAACAACCTGTCGCTGCGCGTGGCTTACCAGTTTAAATCATACGGCGATATCGACGGGATGATCAAGAATAAGGAAAAGCTGCTGGCCGGTATTCCCGCCATTCAGCCGGTGAGCAATAAAGAACTTACACGTATCGCTTCCGGTTTCGGCTACCGGGTAGATCCTGTTTACAAGGTGACGAAATACCATGCAGGCCTTGATTTTGCAGCCCCCCAGGGCACACCTATTTATGCTACTGCCGACGGGGTGGTAAAGCAGGCCGATTATAATGAAGGCGGCTATGGCAATCATGTGGTTATCAATCATGGTTATGGCTATGAAACCCTTTATGGCCATATGTACCGTATTAAAGCCCGCGTAGGCCAGCATGTGAAAAGAGGAGAGGTGATCGGTTATGTGGGCAGCACCGGTAAAAGTACCGGGCCCCATTGCCATTATGAGGTGCACAAGAACGGACAGCCGGTAGATCCTGTTTATTATTTCTACAATGATCTTTCTCTCGAACAATACGACCGTTTGCTGAAACTGGCAGCAGCCAGCAACCAGAGCTTCGACTAAAATAAAAGGCCTGGACCTGAACCGGTTATCAAAGAATAAGATTTTCGCCCGAACCCAATGCCATCCCATGTTTCAAAAAAAAGGGTACAGAAAAATAATGCCTGAATCTCCCTGCTTTGAGTATCTTTCTGTTTCTAAAAATCTTATAGTATGCTGGAGAATTTAATCAACCTGGTCAAAGAACATGCAGGAGAAAGCCTTGCCAATAATCCTGCTATACCTGATGCGCAAAATGGGGAAGCCGCCCAGGCAGCTTCTCATTCAATTATCAGCGGCTTACAGGATGCTGTGCAAAATGGCAACCTGCAGGATGTTTTGCATCTTTTCAGCGGTAATACCGCTGTGCAGGACAGTCCCGTAGCACAAAATATCCAGGGCAATTTTGTACAGAACCTGATGCAGAAATTCGGGCTGGATTCCGCTCAGGCTGGCAGTATATCTTCCAGCCTTATACCCGGGATATTACAGAAGCTGGTGCATAAAACCAATGATCCCAACGACAGCAGCTTCGACCTGCAGGGTATCATGAACGGATTGTCTGGCGGAAAAACAGAGGGTTTCGATGTACAGGGCCTGCTCAATAAGTTTAAAGGCGGCCTGGACAAAAACGGTGATGGCAATGTGGGCCTTGACGATCTGCAGGCACCCTTCAAAGGTGGCGAAAGTGGTGGCGGCTGGCTGGATAAAGTAAAAGGCCTGTTCAGCTAATGTAACTGCCGGCTACGGCCTGGCCAAATTGATACAGTATCCTTTGTCCGATAAAATAAAGAACAGTGCCCGGTGAATAGCCGGGCACTGTTCTTTATCAGAACCTGAAACGGAGCCCCAGGTTAATACCCAGTCCGCCGATATTGATGTACGATTTCAGGTCGTTGGCAGGTTTGTTATTGTCTTTATATTGTGTTTGTGTAGGATGTGCCGGGTCTGTTGTTCCGGTAGGCGTATTAGAGCTTTGATCCAGCGTTGTCTGGTAAACTGTTTGCCGCTCGGCTGTTGACAAATCGCCCAGCGAACGGGAAGTACTGGTAACTACCTGGCCATTGGTGGTGTTCACCACATTGGTTTTTTCATTGTAGGCTGTTACTTCTTTGCTTTTGCTTTTAACAGGTACATTACGGTATTCTGTTTCAATAAAAAGATCGATGGTTTTGCCCAGCCTGTAGTTGAAGCCCAGTGCACCCTGGAAGCCGACAGTTGCATTGGGACTGATTTTTTCTTTCCGCTGGATAGTGGTTTGCGCCCTTATTACAGGTGGCTGGTTGGGCACGGCGCTTACCTTATAAGCATCTGTTTCAATATGCAGTCTTCCCCAAACAGGTACTACTACGCCAAAGCGTACATAGGGGTTAAACCGCCCCTGCAGGCCCGGGCTCATTACAATACTGGGGGCCAGGTCAATGGCATTTACATAGCCATGTGAGGTAATTTGCCCCACCAGTGTACCACTGCCATTGAGCTGGTCCACTTCATGGGTCATCAGGTTTTTCTTGCTGTGGTAATAATTGACAGAAAGCTCGGCTGCAATATACCGGTTGAAATTGTAGCCACCGGAGAGGCCGCCTCTTATCCCTTCGCCATAAGAACCTGTTAATACCTTCTGCGACACAGTGGTGGCGGCACCTGTAGCAGGGTCGATGGTGTTGTAAATTTCTTTAGGTGGGTAAGGCCCCACGTTGGGAAATTGCCCAGGCGAAACACTGAAGAAATATCCGCCTGTTACTTTCAGGTAAAAACCACGGCCGTCATTATGTGGATTTTTTTCCTGATTCTGAGCATACGATACGGCACAACTGGCCAGGCATACGGCTAGCATCATTTTTTTCATAATAGCAATGCAATTGTTTCCATCAGTCTATAACAAATTACATGCTGAGATAATAGATAAAGTGCTGATAATGCAGTTGCATGTACGAACGCCTTTAAAATAATCTGCTGAATGGTTCTAGCACAGGACGAATTGTTAATGTTTAGTCAATCAGGTTGCTGCAAAAGCAGAAATATAACGATTTTGCAAAGACTACATCATTATTAGTAAGCTGATTTTCAAGACGAACGGGTAGCACAACCAAAAAATGAAAATAAAAGCTTCTTCCAACGCCAAAATGGTAACGATTTATAAACTAACCCTTAACATTTCCTTATTAAACTTTGAATGACCTTTGTGTTCTAATCGTCACTGATGAATGCATCAGGAAAGCAAATGAAGGTTCTTTTAAAAGTCTTTGCAAGTTCTTTAACACTGACAAAAATGTTTCTGGCATCTCATTTGCAAGATTAGTTATAAAAGCAAGTAGTCAATTTTCTCATAAGCAGTTAGTTTTGGTTGCGGCCTCTGTTTCTACAGGGGCCAATTTTTTTTATAGCCATACCAGCAGCCATTCTGTTGGATTCTTCAGGTAACTGCATGCTCAGCTACAACTTAATTCAATATTGTTTTTGTGATTTTTCACATCCGGTTGATCAGCTGCTTATAGCCTGGTGCATGTTGCAGGGAGTACATATGTTTTGTGCAGGAAAGGAATAGCATCATTGTTATTGCAGGCAGATCAGCGCCCGGCAGCTTTGGCCTTGTTCCGCTGCCACCTGAAAAAGCCATAGGCAAGAAAACAACCTACACTATCGGCTACAATATCCCATAGATCGAAAGAGCGGTTAGACACCCAGTATTTCTGAACAAACTCCATCGCTGTGCCATAGGCTACGCCAGCCAATGGCACAAGCAGTAAAACAGCTGCTGAACTGTTCGCTGAAAAAGCATTGATGCCCAGCAAAACCAGGTAAACCAGTATGCTGAACATGCCGATATGCACCCATTTGTCCATATGGATCACATCAAAGAAATGCGATTTGGGCAGGGTAGAGCCCGGCAATGTCATCAATACAACCGTGATGATAAACCAGACAACAGAACCGGCAATAAGAAGTCCGCGATGCTTTTTCAATGCAAAAAATTTGCGGCAAATATAGCAGAACGTAAATTGATTGAACAGTCCGCAGCCATCAAACTGCAATTGTTGTAGTTAAATAACAAAAGCCGGCTGAACAGCTTTTATGGCTGCAGCCGGCTTTTGCCTGTATTTTATCGGTTATGCAAACTGGCCCTGTTACCAGGTATGGCATTAGCCTACCAGTTTACCATAAGCTTCAGCTGTCATCAATGCATCCAGGTCAGCGGGATTGTTGAGGGTAACTTTAACCATCCAGCCCTCGCCGTAGGGGTCGCTGTTTACCAGTTCTGGTTCTGTTTCCAATTCCGGGTTAACTTCTGTGATGGTACCTGCTACAGGTAAAAACAGATCGCTGACGGTTTTTACCGCTTCCACTGTGCCAAACACTTCTTCTGCGGCAATGCTTTTGCCTACAGAAGTGATGTCTACATACACGATATCGCCCAGCTCATGCTGTGCAAAGTCGGTGATGCCTACCAGTGCAGTGTTGCCATCGATCAGTTTAACCCATTCGTGATCTTTTGTGTATTTCAGCTCGGCTGGAAAATTCATAGTATCAAAAATTTTGAGATACAAATATTGAATAAAAAAAGAGAAACAGCAAGAGGTAAAAATCAATTCAGCAAGCGCATGTGCATGCGAACTGCCTGCAGGGGCCTGTCACGGGCATCCCGGGGCAGGCGGGCAATGGTATCTATCACTTCCAGCCCTTTTATTACTTCGCCGAATACGGTATAGTTCTGGTCGAGAAAAGGCGTACCGCCGATGGTTTTGTAAATATCCCGCTGCGCATCGGTATAACTGAATGCCGGGTTATTGCCTCTTACACGGCATTCCATGGTATTGAGTTCGATATCGTTATAAAGCTTGCCCTGCACCAGGTAAAACTGGCAGTTGCTGCTGGCCTTGGCGGGATTATTGTCACGTGCGGCCGCCAGTGCTCCTTTTTTATGAATATAATAAGGCCTGAACTCGGCTTCAATACGGTCTATACCCGGTGCAGCACCATCACCTACTGCACGGGCGCTATCAGCATATTTGCTGGTAGGGTCGCCACCCTGTATCATAAAATCATTAATAATGCGGTGAAACAACAGGCTGTCATAAAAACCGGTTTGAACCAGGTGAATAAAATTATCGCGGTGTAGTGGTGTGCTGTCGTATAACTTAACCACCATGGTGCCATAATTGGTGGTGATCTCCACCAGTTTTTCCCTGCTTTGAGGTACAACAGGCTTATTGTGTACAACGGGTTTGGCTGAGGGATGTGCGTTTTTTTTCGTTTGCCCCAAAGCTGTGAGGCACAGCATGGGCAGCAGCAGTGCTGTAATGGTCTGTTTCATGCTTGATGCTTTGTCAAGGGTTTGTTCAATGACATTTTGATAACGGGGAAATGCCGGTACAAGAGCGGACTAAAATCCCTGCTGTTCAAAATAGAATAAAATATGATCGCGGAGAAAGTTCTCCTGTTCTGGCAGGCTCATATCGGGCAGGCTTTTCAGTTGTTTAAAATGAGGCCAGCCATCTTTATCTTTTCCTTCCAATATGTAATAACCGCTGGTTGATAAAATCGCGCAAACGGCTACATGCATCAGGTCCTGTTTTTGTTCTTTGGTAATTTTTTCTTTTACAAAACCGGTTTCCTGTATACCTATCAGAAAAAGAATAGCGTCCATATCGGGTTTCTTGCCAAAACGTTCTACCAGTTTGGCTTCCAGGTTCCACCACCGCTGCTGCAAATCGTCTGTAACTATATTCATACTGCAAAAGTACAGAAAGATGAATGTATGTGCGATGTACGATGTGGGATGTACGATGTACGATGTGAGAGCTGGAGTATAAATGCGGAGGTTTCGTACTTGGTACTTCGTAGTTCGCATTTTTCCATGGGGATATTTATATTGTATATATTTATAATATGTATTGTTCTTTTCCCATGACTATACTCCCTATCCTGCTGCCAGATTCTATTATCTTTGCGCAAATTTGAACCAATATGTTACAAGTAGCTGTATTGCGGCAGAACAGGGAATGGGCGAAAGAAAGACTGGCCTTAAAGCAATTCAAACAACCTGAACTGGTAGATATGATTATTGAACTGGATGATGAACGCAAAAAGATCCAGGCCGATTTTGATCAAACACAATCGCAGGTAAACAGCGCTTCGAAAGATATTGGCAAATTGATGGGGCAGGGTAAAAAAGAGGAAGCGGAAACACTGAAAGCCGATGTTGCCCGGCTGAAAAACCTGCTGGAGCCGCTGAAAGAAAAAATGCAGCAGGTTGAACAGGCGCTGCACGAAAAACTACTGCTGCTGCCCAACCTGCCGGGTGAATTGGTGCCCGCGGGTAAAACACCGGAAGACAATGTGGTGGTGCGGGAAGGCGGCAGCCGTCCGGTATTACCTGATACAGCGGTTCCTCACTGGGATCTTACCAAAAAATACAACCTGATCGATTTTGAGCTGGGCAATAAAATTACAGGCAGTGGCTTTCCTGTTTATATTGGCAAAGGTGCCCGTTTACAGCGCGCACTGGTACAATACTTTCTCGATTTTAATACGGCTGCAGGCTATACTGAATACCTGCCGCCTTTCGTGGTAAATGAAGCGTCTGGTTATGGTACCGGTCAGTTACCTGATAAGGAGGGACAGATGTACTACATCAATGAAGACAATTTTTACCTGATACCAACAGCAGAAGTACCTGTTACCAATATATACCGGGATGTAATTGTGAAAGAAGAGGAGCTGCCGGTGAAAATGACGGCCTATACACCCTGCTTCAGGCGCGAAGCCGGCAGTTACGGCAAGGATGTAAGAGGACTGAACCGCCTTCACCAGTTTGAAAAAGTGGAGATTATCCAGATCGTAGCGCCTGAAAAAAGCTATGAAGTGCTGAACGAAATGGTGGCGCATGTAGAAAAACTGCTGCAGACCCTGGAACTGCCCTACCGCATTTTGTGCCTCTGTGGCGGTGATATGGGATTTGCCAGCGCTGTTACCTACGATTTTGAAGTGTATAGCGCCGCACAGCAACGCTGGCTGGAAGTGAGCAGTGTAAGCAATTTTGAAAGCTTCCAGGCCAATCGTATGAAATGCCGCTACAAAGACGCTTCAGGTAAAACACAGCTGGTACATACCCTGAATGGAAGCTCCCTGGCACTGCCACGCATTGTGGCCTGCCTGCTTGAAAACCATCAAACGGCAGAAGGTATTCAGCTGCCAGCAGCGCTACAGCCTTATTTTGGCGCCGCACTGATCAACTAACAGCATTCGCGATAAGGGAATGCCCGTTACCGGCTCACAGTGAAGCTATGAAATACTGTTTACCGGTAAACAGGCATTCTTTTATTTTCTCACGGCAATTTTTAAATAGTCAAAGGCTATAGTAACCGGCTCTTTTGAGGCATGGGCAAAAAGGCAAGGGTAATCAAACCTGCCGCCATCGTTCATGGTTGTCTGGTATACCTGCTGATCGTTGATATAAAAGGAATATACATTGCCTTTCTGTTCAACACGGGCTTTGTTCCAGTCATTGGTTTTAATAGCGCTTGAATGGGTTCTGTCTACAATGCTGATATAGCGCTGCTGCGCGGCATTGTAGCCGCCTATGGAAAATTCGCCATAATCTGAAATATAAAACTGGCAATCTTCATTGTCCGTATCACTGTTATAATATTTTGTCCACAGCAGCCCCCCAGCGGAATTAGAATTGCCCGCAGTTCTTTTTAACGAGGTCTCTATATAACGCGTACTGTCAGTATTGCCTGAAAAAAATCGCTTATCGAGACCCCATACCGAAAGATTGCCACTGGAGAAGTCTTTGAAGTAAATAGTGTACTGTCCGTTCTGGAGGGTAACAACACTATTGCCGGTTGAACTGGTTCCCGTGAACCAGTTGTTATTGTTGTTGTCAAAATTATCCAACAGCACCACACGTTCCTGGCCTGTCGGGCCGCTGGGGGCATCATTTTTTTTACACCCGGTTACCAGGGATGCTGATAACAGAAAAAAACAGGCAGCTGTAGTGAAAAGTGCACGGTGTTGAAAAATAAGTGCTTTCATTGCAGGTATCTTTTTGTAGGTTGGAGAAGATGCCGGCAGTTATGCCGGCCATGCCAATCTGGTCAATGCAAATTTATCAGGGTGATGCAACCCCGTCAATACCGGAATCCCAGTAGATTTTTCTACATGATTTCGAGGAATTGTTCCCTGAAAAGCACTGGTTTTCTTTAATTTTAAACAAAACCGGTGTTATGCGCAGATGGATGAAGCGGCTGGGATATACCCTGCTTACCCTGTTTATATTGCTCAATATCATTACCGCTTCGCATGCGTATCAATTCACCCATTTCTACAACCGCGATACCCTGGCGCCGGCTTCTGCAGCGCCTTCTTCCATGGCAAAACTTACAGGGGCATTGTTTGGGGTTAAATATTATAAAGCCAGGATAGACAGCCTGCCGGCAGAGGCATTTGAAGATATCCGCCTGCAAACCTCAGATGGTTTGCAGCTGGCTGGCTGGTATATAAAAGCAGATAGCATGGCTGCGGGAACAGTGATCCTTTTTCATGGTCATGGTGGTAACCGCAGCAGCGTGGTAAAAGAGGCCGATGCTTTCCATCGCCTGGGCTGGAATGTATGTATGATCGATTTCAGGGCGCATGGCCAAAGCGAAGGAGATATCTGTACAGTGGGCTACCGTGAAACCAGGGATGTGAAAGCTGCTTATGATTATGTAGCGGCAAAAGGGGAGAAGCATATTGTACTCTGGGGCATATCGCTGGGCGCAGCCACTATACTGAAAGCTGTTGATGATTATGACCTGAAACCATATAAAGTAATACTTGAAATGCCTTTCGGCTCCCTGCTCGATGCAGTTAAAGGGCGAGTACGGCTGATGGGCCTGCCACAGGAACCACTGGCCACGCTGCTTACATTCTGGGGTGGAACAGAACAGGGTTTTTGGGGCTTCGGCTACAGGCCCTGGGATGATGCCCGGAAGATCAACTGCCCGGTATTACTGCAATGGGGTATTCACGACCCCAGGGTGAGTGAAGAAGAGATCCACCATATTTTCAAAAATCTCGAAAGCCGCCAAAAAACACTGATCAAGTATGCACAAAGCGCACATGAAAGCCTGTGCAAACATGAGCCTGAAAAATGGTTGAACTGCATACGCAGCTTCCTTTAACAATAGGGTAAAATATGCAGTACTAAATAATGACCTGCCCGTATGCAGCCAGAGCCTGTAAAAAATATTCCTCACCCAAGGAACACCGCCAACTGCCACTGAAGACTGACTGAAGACTGCCGACTGAACACTGAACACCCTCGCTGCGATCAGCGCCGTATCGTAACCGCTGTTCCCACGGGAATAAAGCGGTAAAGCTGCTCAACATGTTCATTTTTCATACTGATGCATCCATCTGTCCAGTTGAGGTAGCGGTCAATAGCATACTCTTCATGCGGCCAGGTACCATGAATACCGATACCGCCGCCAATGCGGGCATTGCCCGGTACCAGGCCCCGGGTTTTGCGGTCGTTGAACCGGGCATAATCATCCGGTGTGGGATAGTCGAGCATCATAAAACGGTCCCATTTATCATGAACCCGCTTGTTTACAATCCTGAAATGCCCTTCCGGTGTGCGTTTATCACCTTCCATATATTTATCCTGGAGGTTATTGCTGCCAAAAACCACGGGATAGGTGATCAGCCAGCCGGCATCATCATACACATGCAGCTCGTACCGGTTCTTTTCTATGATGATATAAAAACCCTTACCGGTATGCCGGTACCTGAAAGATGTGTTGCAAAATAAAAAGAATACAGCCAGCAGCAGGTAGAAGCTGCGTCGCATTATTCGGGGAATGGATACTGGCAACATGGCGATATAAAACGTGCATTTGGTAATACCGGGCGGGCTGAAGACACCCACAGTTACCGGGTGTGCCGGATGAACAGGACCAGGCTTTGTACAGGATGGCAACAAAATGGTGTCATCCGCTTAGCCGGCTTGCCTGTTATCTAACCTAAAACGAAAAAAGAATGATCTGCGTATGTGAACAACAAAAAAAAGTCCCGGTGTATACCGGGACGATGCACATGAGAGAACCAAGAGAAAACGAGTTATTACCAGTTACTGAAGCGGATACCAAACGTGTAAGGGTATTGTTCTAAACCGGTTTTATCTTTTTTGAACAGGGTATTGAGGCTGTAAGAGCCGAACAGGCGTATGGGGCCAAAGCCAACCTCACCCACAGCTGCTATTCGCCAGCTTTCCAGGTCAAGCGTACCGTGTGCTTTTTGTTTGCCCCTTTCACTGCTGATCTGTTTATTGCGGCTGCCTACCAGGTAACCTGCACTGAAGCCTGCACTCATACTGAAACCATTGTTCCTGCCGGGTGAAGTATTAAGGTTCAGCATCACTGGTATGGTGATATACCCGGCATACAGCTTGTTTTTCGAGAAGCTGATAGAATCGTTGTATGCAAAAGGTACCGGATCGTTGCGGAAGCTGATGTTTGATTCAAAGCGGTAATTGTACATCTCTAATCCAAGCCCGTATTTCAGGCTGAGTACATGGTGCGTGATATTGAGCTTCTGCATGAACAACCAGATATTGACATTGGACGATTTGATATTTTTTAAATTAAAGCTATTAGATGTTACCGGGTTATCGGGATGTCCGCTGTAAGGTATATTTTTCAGGAATCCCACAGATTGCGCTGCAGCATAATCTGTTTTATCGCGCCAGTTGGCAAAGCCGAGGTCAAAAATGAGCCAGTTGGTGCTGACATTGGAGCGTTGTTTTCTGCGGCTGCCGATAACAATATTGAAGCTCCTGTTTTTATGGCGGTCATCTTCACTGGCCTTGTTGCCATCTTTATTTTTCTTGATGATAATGAAATTACCAACGCGCACGGTATCGGGTCCTTTTGCGTGTGAGCTATCCTGCTGGGCAAACCCTGCCGGGGCAACCAGCAGGGCTGCCAGTACAAGTACAAGTCTGTTCATGATAATGCTGTTCTGGTTTGGTCAAATGATTATTGTCGGGTATTGATTTTCATATTAGCGAGCTGTAACCGGCCGTCATCATCGGCGGAGGCTCTTGCTTTGGCTGCAAAGATGCGGGTAGCTTTCTTAAAAAAGCCCCTGAGTTTATTTTTATTCAGCTCGAGCGAACCAATGTATACACCCTGGTCATCGTCGCTGGTGTTGAGTTCCTTGTAAACAATATCCTGCCGGGCAGCATAAGTGTTCTGATGATCTTCTTCATTGTTTTGAGCGGCCAGGGGTATCGTTTTATCGCTGATATCCATACCGGAAGAGGCGATGACCGGCAGGTGCTCTATACTTTGTTTCGCTGTACTGGCAATGGCAACTTCGGGGGAAGCAGCCGTTCTGGCAATAACCGGTGACTGTTTAGGCTGTTCCTGTGCTGCTTGCTGAACCTTATCCTGTACTGCGGCGGTATAATCAGGCCGGCTTATATTCACCTGTTCCGGCTGGTTGCCGGAAGGTTTTACCGGGTTGCTGTTGCCTGGTTGGCTGGCAGTATGCGCCGGTTGATTTTGCCTGCCGGCATCGTTGTTAACGGCCACCTGGCCAGGCTGTGTTGCCTGGTTGGCCGACGTAGCTGGTATTACAGGATCAGCTTGCTGCTTTTGTGTGTTTGCCAGGGCAGGGATCCTGTTCTGTTTGCCGGAGGGCATCAGCCACCAGCCCAGTGCTACAATGCCCAGTATGGCGGCTGCTACAGCCAGGCGTTTTATCACCATCGGGATAACAGGCCTTTCCCTTTTATACAAAGCCTGTTTACCGGGGAAAGGAATATGTTCAGCGGGTAATACAGCCTGCTGTAACAGGTTCAGCTGGCGCTGGATATGCGGGTGCCGGGCTGCATATTGTTCTACCTGTTCGCGGCGGGCAGCATCCAGTTCATTATCAACATACAATAACAGCAGCTCCTCGTAGTTCGTGATATCGACAGGGGCGTTTTCCCTGATATGCAGGAATGATTTATCTGCCAGGTGGGCTGTCTCATCTGGCGGAAGTACTGTTTTGTGCAATGCAACCAGTTCTGCTGCCAGGTCGGGATGTTGCTGGATGAACATTTCCACTTCCATACGCTGGTGCATTGTGAGCTCATTATCCACATACAACAGGAAATACTCTTCGTAATTATGTCTGTTGATCATCATGTTACAACACATTTTCAGGGCTTACCAAATAGTTTTTCAGGGTTAGCCGGGCGCGGTGCAGGTACACCTTTACCTGGCTTTCGGTTAATCCCATAATCTGTCCTATTTCCTCATAGCTATAACCCTCATAATCCTTCAGCATTACCAGGCTACGCTGTGTTTCATTCAGCCGGTTCAATGCTTCCTGCAATATTTTTTTTACCTGCGAAGCTGGCTGTGTTTGTGTCCTGGTATCTGTATGAAAATCATCTTTCAGCTGTACCCGCTTCGATTTTCGCAGGTGATCGATCATCTGGTTATAGGCAACAGTAAACAAATAAGCTTTCTGCTTTCCGGTTTCCACCGCATCCCTGTTACGCCATAGCTTTTCAAATGCACTCTGAACAATATCCCGGGCATCCTCTTCATGCTTCAGATTTTTGATAATGAAACGAAACACGCCATCTGCATACAGGTTTACACATTCGTTATACTCTTGTTCTGTCATAAACAGCGGTTCTTGTGCTTTGAGTGCCTTTTACGGCTATAATACGGCTATATGGCAGAAATGTTACAGGCAGGACAAAAAAAATGGCAAAAACCCTGTTACAAGGCATGGCTACCTGGCATAAACAATGTAACGGTTATTGGCTGAACCCCAGAATATCTGGTCAAGAGAAGGCGGGTCATCGGTTTTACCCGGTGTGGCCTGTTGTTTTTTTTGATCGGGGCATCCCTGCTGGCAACACTGGGGCCTGGTTCTTTTTTGTGCGGCTTTGTGGTTTTGCAAGGCAATAGCACCACCGGCACAGGCGGTGAGCAGTAAAGTATATTGAACCCAGTACCTAGGTTTCATAAGCTTTGGTTTGCAACAGCCTCACGAAGTTACTGGCAGATTGGTTATAACAGCGCTTTTAAGCCGGTTTTTATTGCTTTTTGCAAATGATTAACGCCGGTTAAATGTAGCTACACGCAATCGAATCCGTAAATTTTAACGGCCGCCTTTTTAAGTGATTGCATCGCGTATTTTTGTTGCCTCAAAAACAGAATGTATGAATGAAAAATTTGTGAACCGTATAAAACAGGAGTTGCAGGAGATCGAGGCAGCAGGTTTGTTTAAAAAAGAACGGATCATTACCAGCGAGCAGGGGCCCGAAATAGAAGTGAACAACAAAAAAGTGCTGAACTTTTGTGCAAACAATTACCTGGGCCTTTCTTCCCATCCCAAAGTGATTGAAGCGGCCCACCATGCCATCGATACACATGGATATGGTATGAGCAGTGTGCGTTTTATTTGCGGTACACAAGACATTCATAAAACGCTTGAACAAAAGATCGCGCAGTTCCTGGGAACAGAAGATACTATTTTATACGCTGCTGCATTTGATGCCAATGGGGGTGTATTTGAACCTTTATTCGGCGAGCAGGATGCTATTATCAGTGATGAACTGAACCATGCTTCTATTATCGATGGCGTGCGTTTATGCAAAGCCCAGCGCTACCGTTATAAGCACAATGATATGGCCGACCTGGAAGCCAAGCTTAAAGAATCGCAGCACCTGCGCAGCCGCATCGTGGTAACAGACGGCTCTTTTAGTATGGATGGTACTATTGCACAGCTGGACAAAATATGTGACCTGGCCGATCAGTATGATGCGATCGTGATGATCGATGAATGCCATTCGTCCGGCTTCCTGGGCAAAACAGGGCGTGGTACACATGAATACCGCGGTGTGATGGGCAGGGTAGATATTATCACCGGTACACTGGGCAAAGCGCTGGGTGGTGCCAGCGGCGGCTTTACTTCGGGCAGAAAGGAAATTATAGAACTATTGCGCCAGCGCAGCCGTCCTTACCTGTTTTCCAATACGGTAGCCCCTTCTATTGTAGGCGCTTCTATTGCTGTACTGGATATGCTTTCTGAAACCACTGAACTGAGAGACAAACTGGAGCACAATACAAAATATTTCAGGGAAAAAATGACCGCTGCCGGTTTTGATATCAAGCCAGGTGATCATCCCATTGTTCCCATCATGCTGTATGATGCAGTGGTGGCACAGAACTTTGCTGCCAGGCTGCTGGAAGAAGGTGTGTATGTAATTGGGTTCTTCTACCCGGTAGTAGCTAAAGGGCAGGCCCGTATTCGTGTACAGCTGAGCGCCGCACATCAACCGGAACACCTGGATAAAGCCATCGCCGCTTTCACCAAAGTAGGTAAGGAGCTGGGTGTGCTGAAATAAAAAAGTTTAGCTAAAAGAATGGGGCACTCCCGGGGAGTGCCCCATTCTTTTACAGTATTTGCAGTCTGCAGTAAGTCGCTGTACTTGATTGCAGAACAGCCGTTCCTCCTGCAGAATGCTACTGATAACTGCTTAATGGTTCACCAGTTTCAGGGCAACTTCATTATAACGGTCGCCGATATTGGGATACTGCTGTAACAGTGCTTCTATCTCTTTCAGATCAGCAGGGCTGAGCGATACATCTACGGCGCCTGCATTTTCTTCCAGGTATTTTATTTTTTTGGTACCGGGAATGGGGATGATATCATCACCCTGTGCAAGTACCCATGCCAGGGCCAGTTGTGCCGCTGTGCAGTTTTTACTTTTCGCCAGTTGGGCGAAAGCATCCACCAGTTGCTGGTTGTTGTTCCAGTGCTGATCGTCAAAGCGGGGCAGTGTACGGCGGAAATCATTGTCGGCCAGCTGGTTTTTATCACCCAGGGTGGCTGTAACAAGACCTCTTGCCAGCGGGCTGTAGGGTATGAAGCTAATGCCGAGTTCGCGGCATACGGGAAGTATTTCCTTCTCTATATCTCTTGAGAGCAAAGAATATTCGCTCTGCAATGCTGCGATAGGATGTACTGCATATGCCTTGCGGATAGAAGCTGCCGAAGCTTCAGACAGGCCAAGGTAACGCACTTTGCCTTCTTTTACCAGGTCGGCCATAGCGCCAACAGTATCTTCTACCGGGATATTGGGATCGATACGATGGGCATAATACAGGTCGATCACATCGGTTTTCAGGCGTTTCAGGCTGCCTTCCACCGCTTCTTTAATATAAGCAGGCGAACCGTCGATATAATAAGAATTGTCTACAAAACGGTTGGCGCTGCTACCGGGATTGCTTGAACGGAACCCGAACTTAGTAGCAATAAAAATCTTTTTCCTGTTGGGCACCAGTACTTTTGAGATCAGCTCTTCATTGTGGTGAGGACCGTACATATCGGCCGTATCAAAAAAATTAATGCCAAGCTCCAATGCCCGGTTCAATGTTGCCAGGGATTCTTCATCGTTGGTGGGGCCATAGGCAAAGCTCATACCCATACAGCCGAGGCCGATGGCAGATAAGTTTTCGCCGGTGTTTCCCAGTTTTCTGTATTGCATATAGCTAAATTTTGTATACCAAAACTACTGTGGTGCCAGGGAACTACTGTTAAGCAATTCAAACGGATAATTATAAAATTCAAACAATCAATCCCGGAAGTTTTTTGGGGTAAGGGCTGTTTGTTTTTTGAAAAAATTATTGAAATACGATGGGTATTCAAACCCCAGGCTATAAGCAATTTCTGCAATGGTCCAGTCGGTATGCTTCAGCAGGGCTTTGGCTTCTTTAACCACTCTTTCCGAAATATGTTCAGTAGTGGTTTTGCCGGTGATCTCTTTTACAGCCCTGTTCAGGTGGTTAACATGTACTGACAGGCGTGAGGCAAAATCATGGGCTGTTTTTAATGTAAAAACATGCTCAGGACTGTCAATCGGGAACTGCCGCTCCAGCAATTCGATAAACAGGCTGGCAATGCGTGATGAGGCATTGGTATGTTTAAAATAAGTTTGTGCGGGTTTCAGCTTAAGGGCTTCATGGATGATGAGATGGACATAATTACGCAGCAGATCATATTTATACAGGTAATCCGATTCAATCTCCGTTAGCATATTTTCAAATAGCCCGCTGATAAAAGCCTGTTGCGTTTCATTGATAAAAAACACCGGGTCGCCTCCTATTTTAAAAAGTGGCGAATCGGCAAGGTTCTCGTATTTGCTGCTGATAAAAGCATCAGTAAACAGGCAGAAATAACCGGTTTGCTCCACAGAAGCCGCTTCCCACGAATAAGGAATATGGGGATTGGAGAACAGCAGCGCCGTTTGATTGATCTCAATACTCTTGCTGGCATAATGCAGCACACCACCGCCCACTACCATGGATATTTTATAAAAATCACGCCGGTTATAGGGTGAATAAGTGCGGCACATCAGCTCATCGCGGCGGTATACATTAAAATGCCCCAGCTCTTTGCCCGAACGCAGGCTGCTGATGACCTCTTCGGTAGCTGGTATTCTCCTGTAAAACTCTTCGAGTGTTTCCGGTTGTGGTGCACGCATACCCAAAATTAAGGAATTCAAACATGTTTTTATATTATGTATAATTATAATGTGTTTATGATGGTCGCTCTTGCCTCCTGGTAAACTGTTTTCGAAAACAGGCTCTTGCTGTTATTCAATGCATTGCGTGTGTTACTTTTGCAGCTCAAATCAGTTTATGAAGAAAGTTTGTTTCAGCCTGCTGGTGGGTGCGGCATGGTTACTGCATGCCTGCAATAACAATAATGTAATGGTAGATAACAGTTTGCAGAAATATTTTGACGAACAGAAAGTGAGCGGATCTTTCGGGTTGCTGGACAATGGGCAGGGACATTTTACTATTTATAATCTTTCCAGGTTTAAAGATTCGGCCTACCTGCCGGGTTCAACTTTTAAAATTGTGAACAGTCTTATCGGGTTGGAGACAGGTGCTATTTCAAGCGAGAAAATGGAAATACCCTGGGATGGGAAGATCCGCCTGTACCCGAATGGGGATACCGCTAAAAACTGGAATAAAAACCTTACCATGGCCGAGGCACTGAAAGTTTCTGCAGTGCCCTACTACCAGGAAGTGGCCCGCCGCATTGGTAAAGACACCATGCAGCACTGGCTCGATACCCTGGGCTATGCCGCCCGTTTGGGTAAGGCCATCATCCATAACAATATCGATACATTCTGGCTGGACAATTCTGTTAAAATCACTGCCGATGAACAACTGGGACTGGTAAAAAAGCTCTATTTCGATCAGCTGCCTTTCCGCAAGCAAACCACGCAGGATGTAGTAAAACGCCTGTTACTGCAGGAAAGCAATGCCAATTACAGCATCAGCTATAAAACCGGCTGGGCCTTTCGCGAAAATGGCAATGCGATCGGTTGGGCAGTAGGCTGGATAGAAGAGAACCGCCACCCGTATTTTTTTGTGCTGAACCTGGAAGGCCCGCATAACCTGGATATGAAAACGGCACGTACTGCCATACTCAACGGTATTCTTAAACAGCTGGGCTTTTTTGAAGGAAAGAAATAACTTTTCCTGGCAGCCGGTAATGAATATTCACCAGGGTCAATGGTACTATTTTCCCATCAGGGCAACAGACCGGCTACGGCAATCTTCTCTTTTTATTTTGGCTTGATGCTTGTACATTGCATCTCTGCCATGGTTACGTTTGAATACAACCGTTTTTTACTGGGCTTGCTGGTATTACTACCGCTGGCTGTTATTTTCTGGAGCGTACTTCGATGGAAGGCCAGCACCAAAAAGGCTATTGGCGATCCTGAACTGGTAGATGCACTGACCAAAGAATATGCGCCACGCCTGTTCCTGTTTAAATTTGTGGTATTGCTGCTGGCGCTCGCCCTGGGCGTGCTGGCGCTGGCCAATTTGCGTAAACCGCTTCCGGCAGCCAATGAAAACAAAGCCGGTATTGATGTAATGATAGCGCTGGATGTAAGCAAGAGCATGCTGAGCGAAGATGTTAAACCTTCCAGGCTGGAAAAAGCCAAACAATGCATCAACCTGCTGCTGGATCAGCTGGGTAATGACCGCGTAGGCCTGGTGGTATTTGCCGGGCAGGCTTACCTGCAGATGCCTTTGACAAGCGACCTGGCCGCAGCAAAATTATTTGTTGCCAATGCTTCACCTGGTGCGGTACCCATGCAGGGAACTGAAATAGGCGATGCCCTTCGTCTTTGCGACAATTCGCTCGATACAAAGCAAAAAAAATACAAGGCTGTTATACTGATCTCCGATGGGGAAGATCATGACCCCAAGTCAGAAGATGCCATCAAACAGCTGAATGAACACGGAGTGGTGGTATATACCATTGGCATCGGTACCGCCGAAGGCTCGCCTATCATGGAGCCCGGCGCCAATGATTATAAACGGGATGAAAACGGGCAAACCGTTATCTCAAAGCTCAATGAAAAAGAACTGACCGATATAGCCGAAAAAACCGGCGGCGGTTATTTTCACCTGGAAAATTCGGCAGCCGTAGCCGCAGATATTGTTAAAGTACTGGGCGGAATGGATAAAAAGCTGCTTTCTGTTACCAGTGCCCGGCAATACACTTCGTTCTTCCCGTTTTTCCTGGCCCTGGCTGTTTTACTGCTGATAGCAGAAATATTTATTCCCGAAGTTAAAAAGCAAAAGAATTGATGCGTATTCTTGTCACCATAGGATCATTGCTGTTGTTGTTGGCAGGCAGGGTGCAGGCACAGTCGGCTGATATGCTTGTTAAAAAAGGGAACGAGCTGTATAAAAAAGGCGATTATACAGGCGCCGGAAAACAATATGAAAAGGCGCTGGACAAAGATGCCAGGAACAACAAAGCCCGTTTTAACCTGGGCAATGCATTGCAACAGGAAAAGCACTGGGCCGATGCCGAGAAAGCTTATGACCAGGTAGCAGGCGGTGCAGACACTTCATTGCGTGCCAATGCTTATTACAATAAGGGACTGGCTTTTGCCCGCGAAAAAAAGTTTCCCGAAGCGGTCGATGCTTTCAAGCAATCACTGCGGTTTTCACCGGCAGATGATGATACCCGTGAAAACCTGCAGAAAGCGATCAATGAAATGAAGCAGCAACAACAACAGCAACAGCCGCAGCAGAATCCCAACCAGAAACCGCCCAAAAACCAGAAGAATAATCCGCAGAAACAGCCACAGCAAAACAACAGCAAGCTGAACCAGCAACAGGCAGAGCAATTGCTCAATAACCTGCGTGAAAACGAAAAACAGCTGCAACGCCAGCTACAGAAGCAACGTACCCCACTTACTCAAACAGACAAAGACTGGTAGCCACGCATAACTAACCATTCACCTGCCACCCTGCAGGGAACTGGTACTGCCCTCATTTTTCCAACCGGGGAAATAATAATGGCAGCATGCCCGTTGGCCGGGATAAATGTATATGAAGCCCAGCTTGCTGGCCCGCAGGCATTTAGCCCATTTGTAATACAGCTGCTGAATAATTAACCTTCGTTGGCTGATTACCTTGCCCGGGGCTGCATTTATTGCGCTAAATTTGCGACAGACTTTATTTTATGCAATTGTATTGTAATTCCTTAACTGAATACAGCCGCCTGTTAACACGTGAAGTGAAAGTGGGCGATCTTTTACTGGGTAACCTGCACCCGGTGCGTTTACAAACTATGACCACCACCGATACAATGGATACGATTGCCACTGTAGAGCAAACCATCCGTTGTATTGAAGCAGGGGCAGAGCTGGTGCGTATTACTGCTCCCAGTAAAAAAGAAGCGGAGAACCTGCTCAATATTAAAAATGAACTGCATAAAAGAGGGTATCATACACCTTTGGTGGCAGATATCCATTTTACACCCAATGCCGCGGAAATAGCTGCCCGTATAGTAGAAAAAGTACGTGTGAACCCGGGCAATTATGTTGACAAGAAAAAGTTTGAACTGCTGGAATATACTGATGCGGAATACAATGAAGAAATTGAACGCATCCGTGAACGGTTTACCCCCCTGGTGAAAATATGTAAAGAATATGGTACTGCTATGCGCATCGGTACCAATCATGGCAGCCTGAGCGACCGCATCATGAGCCGTTATGGTGATACACCTATCGGTATGGTGGAAAGCGCGATGGAATTTTTGCGTATCGCCCGCGATGAACAGTTTCACAACATCGTGCTGAGTATGAAAGCCAGCAATCCGCAGGTGATGGTACAGGCCTACCGCCTGCTGATTCACCAGATGCAACAGGAACTGGGCGAATGTTACCCGCTGCACCTGGGGGTAACCGAAGCTGGTGATGGTGAAGATGGCCGTATTAAATCGGCCATTGGTATCGGGGCTTTGCTGGAAGATGGTATTGGTGATACCATCCGCGTAAGCCTCACCGAAGATCCGGAGTTTGAGATACCTGTTTGTAAAGACCTGGTGAAGCGCTACACCCACCGTAAGGGGCACCCGGTAATTACACCGCTTGCTGAAACAGGTGAATCCATAAAACTACCCTATTCTCCTTTTGATTATGCAAGAAGGGCGACCCGCGAGGTATCCAATATCGGCGTCAGGCATGTGCCGGTGGTTGTAGCCGATTTTATGCAGAAAGAAGATATTCAGCCGGCAGACCTGCAGGCCGTAGGATACACGTACAATGAAGCAACAGATAAATGGAATATCAGCGATGCCGCTGCCGATTATATTTATACGGCAGGCAAGCATTTATCTTTCGCATTACCGGGTACATTGAAGGTCATCTGCAATGCGGCCGCCTGGCTGAATGCACCGGATAAGGAAAAGTATTTTCCCCTGTTCCAGGGCGTGGAATACCTGGATACGGCCGCGAAATCGCCACATATCAATTTTATCGGTATTGACACACATGCCATAGACAAAGCTGTTGCCCAAAAAATATTGGATACTGTTGCCGGCGATCCCACCGCTGTGCTTTGTTTCTTTTCTACCAATAAGCATAGTATGGCCTGCGTACGCCGTACCATTATACAGCTGATGGAACAGAAAAACCAGGCGCCTGTTATTTTATGCGTGGAAAGCCATGGCATAACAGCTGATGAACAGCTGATCCAGTTTTCCGCTGAAGCAGGATCGCTGCTATTGGATGGTATGGGTGATGGCATCTGGCTGATGAATGATCCCAAAAAACTGAACAATGCCAAAGTGAGCGGGCGTAATTATATTGCTGTTGAAAACAATCACCAGTTTCTCAATTCCACTTCTTTCTCAATACTGCAGGCTACCCGTACCCGCATTTCCAAAACAGAATATATTTCTTGTCCCTCCTGTGGCAGAACCTTGTTCGACCTGCAGGAGACCACTGCAAAAATCAGGGCTGTTACCAATCACCTGAAAGGTGTGAAGATCGCCATTATGGGCTGTATCGTAAACGGTCCCGGCGAAATGGCCGATGCCGATTTTGGGTATGTAGGCAGCGGTGTTGGAAAAATCACCCTGTACAAGGGCAAGGAGGTTGTAAAAAGAAACGTAGACAGCGATGTAGCCGTTGATGAACTGATCAACCTGATAAAGGAAAATAATGCCTGGGTGGAAGAGTGATGGACGATGTGGGGCGTAGTGACAAATGGTGTTTTTTCGTACTTAGTACTTCGTACATCCCATATCGTACTTCGTACATCATTTTGCCTGTATCTTTGTTTATTGCTAACGGTTAGAACCAAATAAAGATGGAGACAGATTTTCTCGTGATCGGATCAGGCGTGGCCGGACTTACCTATGCGTTGAAAATGTCAAAAGCCCACCCCGGAAAAAAAATCACTGTTATCACCAAAAGCAGGGAAGAAGATGAAACCAATACCAAATATGCCCAGGGCGGTGTGGCAGGGGTATGGGATGAAGTGAACGATAGTTTTGAAAAGCATATCGAAGATACCCTGATCGCCGGTGACGGGCTTTGCAACCCACATACGGTAGAGATTGTAGTAAAAGAAGGGCCTGAACGTATCAGGGAGATCATCGATTATGGCGCCAGGTTCGATAAAGAAGCTTCCGGCGAATATTCACTGGGGCGTGAAGGCGGTCACAGTGAACACCGCATTCTGCACCATAAAGATGTTACCGGTAGGGAAATTGAGCGGGCACTGCTGGAAGAACTGAACACTGCTACCAATATAGAGCTGATCAATCACTGTTTCGTAATAGACCTGATAACGCAGCACCACCTGGGTTATCTTGTTACCAAAGCCACCACCGATATCACCTGTTATGGTGTATACGTACTAAACCTGCGGACCAACAAGATCGAGAAAATACTGGCCGGTATCACGCTGCTGGCCACAGGCGGTTGCGGTCAGGCTTACCGTACCACCACCAATCCCCGTATTGCTACAGGCGATGGTGTGGCGATGGTATACCGGGCCAAAGGGCGTATTGAAAACATGGAGTTTATTCAGTTTCATCCCACTGCACTGTTCGAACCGGGCGTTTCCCCGTCTTTCCTGATCACCGAAGCGGTGCGTGGCGATGGAGGCATCCTGCGCAATAAAGATGGTGAGGCATTCATGGAAAAATACGATGCCCGCAAAGATCTGGCCCCACGTGATATTGTTGCCAGGGCCATCGATAGTGAAATGAAACGTACGGGTACCGAATATGTGTACCTCGATTGCAGGCATATGGATAAAGAGAAGTTCTATCATCATTTTCCCAATATCTACGAAAAATGTTTGTCCATCGGTATCGATGTAATGGAGCAGATGATCCCGGTGGCGCCGGCAGCGCATTATAGTTGCGGAGGTATTAAAACTGATGAATGGGGCAGAACATCCATTGACCATCTCTATGCCTGTGGTGAATGTGCCAGTACCGGTTTGCATGGTGCCAACCGCCTGGCCAGCAACAGCCTGCTGGAAGCAATGGTATTCGGCCACCGCTGCTATCTCGACAGTGTTGACAAGATCGATGGTATTGTAGTGCCAGGGGAAATTCCCGACTGGAATGCCAGGGGCACATCTGACCCCAAAGAAATGATCCTGATCACCCAAAGCCAGAAAGAGCTGCAGCAGGTAATGAGCGATTATGTAGGTATTGTACGCAATGATGTGCGTTTGCAGCGGGCTATGAAACGTCTTGACCTGCTGCACGATGAAACCGAGCAGCTGTACCAGACCACCCGCGTATCGCCCCAGTTGTGCGAGCTGCGTAACCTGATCACAGTAGGTTATCTTATTGTAAAAGGAGCACAGTTCAGGAAAGAAAGCAGGGGACTGCATTTTAATACTGATCACCCGGCAAAAGACAAGCTGTTGCAGAATATTATCCTGTAACCCGGCTTGGTTGTACCTTTAACGTTTATTACGTGTTATGTATTACCTTGTTTTCGGCTTATTGTACCTGGTATCCCTGCTCCCGTTCCGTGTGCTGTATATTATCAGCGATGGTTTTTTCCTGCTATTGTATTATGTGCTCCGGTACCGCAGGGATGTGGTGATGAATAACCTTGATATCGCCTTCCCCGAAAAAACAGCTAAAGAAAAAGAAGCGATTGCCCGGGAGTTTTATCAATGCTTTATTGATAATTTTATTGAAACCATCAAACTGCTGTCCATATCTAAAAAAGCACTAAATAAACGGTTCAAATCAAATTATGAAGTGCTGGAAAGCCTGTATGCCACCGGCAAAAGTGTACAGGTGCACCTGGGGCATTTTTTTAACTGGGAGTTTGCCAATGCTGCGCACTGTATCAATACTATTTTCCCTTTCCTGGTGGTGTATATGCCTATCAAGAATAAGGCGCTGGACAGGCTGTTTATTTACCTGCGCAAGCGTTTGGGCACCAAGCTGATTGCCGCAACGGAATTCAGGAAGCAATTCAGTGCGTATACCAAAGAACAGTACTGCCTGGTACTGGTAGGTGACCAGAACCCCGGCGACCCGGGCACTGCTTACTGGCTCCCTTTTTTCGGCAAAATGACCCCTTTTGTAAAAGGCCCTGAAAAAGGAGCCCGGTTGGGTAATACAGCGATCATCATGTGTAATTTTTATAAAGTGAAAAGAGGATATTACCAGGGAGAGCTGTCCCTGCTGACCACCGAACCCCGTTCACTGCCTGATGGTGAGATCACCCGGCAGATGATCCGCTTTATTGAAGATGCCATCCGTAAACGCCCTGCCAACTACCTGTGGAGCCACCGCCGCTGGAAATGGGAATATGACGAGCAGAAATACGGCCACCTGGTAGTGAAATAACCAGGCAGGGATCACTGTCATCTTATCTTTATCACCTCTGTTGCCTGCTGAAGGGGCAACCGTTTATTGCTAACAAAACACAGCATGCCTGAATGAAATTATTCTCTCCCAACGCAGTACTTACACCGCTTGCCAGGCTGATCATGGATGAAGATATCGCACAGCTGGAGGCTGCATTGCATGCAGGACTTGATATTAACGCCGCATTTGATATTGCTGCATATGTAACTGAGCCGCCTATTGTATTGGCTCTTTATGAAAATAAACCGGCAGTGATCAAATGGCTGGTGGCACAAAAAGCCAACCTGAACAGTAAAGAAAAGCCAGCTATCGTTGCAGCGGCAGCCAACTGCAGCATTGAAATAATGGAGCTGTTACTGAATAACGGGGCGCAGATCCAGGCAAAAGACAAAGTAGGTAAAACTGCCATGAATGCCGCATTATACAACAAGCGGCATGATGTAATGAAGTTTTTGCTGGCCCATGGTTATAAGATGAGGGAAGATGGTATTTCACTGCGGCAGGTGGTGGCAGCAAGAGACCAGCAAGCTGTTGCGCTATTGCTGGCGCATGGGGCGGATGTGAATTTTCACCTGCCCGATATGGTATACCCGTACAATCCCTCACCGGTTGCAGCGGCTGCCGGCAACAACGATATGGCCATGGTTCAGTTACTGGTGCAGCATGGAGCAGATATAACTGTGAAAGATACATATGGCGAACGGCCGTATAACCTGGCCGTGAAGAATGGCAATGATGAAATGATACGCTACCTGGCGGCTCTTGAACCTGCACAGTGGCACAATGAAGAGCAACGGGTAGAAGCCCTGAAAAAGTTCAAGCTTCCCGCAGCGCTGCTGGCTATGCTGAGAAAAGAAAACAGGCGGATAGAGCTGCCTGGAAATGAATATGTACAGTATATTTCATTCTCTTCCATCCTCGATGTGAAAGAGGTACAATGGCAGAAACATGTTTTTCTCGACCTGCTGAGCGATGTAGATAATTATGGGGCTGAAGGATTCCTGGTTTGGTATCCACGGAAAAAATGCCTGGCTTTTGCCGATTATGAGCACGGTGAATTCAGGGAGTTGTGCAGTGTAAAAGAATTTTTTGATGACCCTGGCAAACAGATCAATAAAATATTTAAATAGCATACAGGATAACATACATAAAAAAGCATCCCCCGGGATGCTTTTTTATGTATCATAGATGCGGTTAATTTAATACAGCCGCATTTTTTTCTACCGGAATTTTTTCCTGTTCTTTTATTTTGTTCCAGCCGCCTTCTACATTGCGCAGGTTGTGAATGCCCTGTCTTTTAATGAGGGAGCAGGCAATTACGCTTCTGTATCCGCCGGCGCAATGGATATACAGGTTGTCTTCATCATTGATATTGGCCATGCTGGCAGGGTCGGTGAGTGTTTCAAGGGGAATATTTACGGCTTCTTTCACATGGCCATCGGCGTATTCCACTTCTTTACGTACATCCACCACGATCAGGTTATCATCAAAAGGCAGGTCCATAGCCAGTTCATCGGGCTCAACATTGATGATCATATCAATAGGCTCGCCGGCTGCCTGCCAGGCTTCATAACCGCCATCGAGATAACCCTCCAGTTTTTCAAAACCAACACGGGCCAGCCTGGTAACAGTTTCTTTTTCCTTTCCTTTTTCTGTAACAAGCAACAGTGTTTTATCGAAAGGAAGCAGGCTGCCTGCCCATTCGGCAAAACGGCCTTCCAGCCCGATGCTGATGGCTCCGGGTACATAGCCCTGTGTAAAAATGTGGGCATCCCTTGTATCGAGCAGGATAACATCGTCTTCGGCGATGCGCTTTTTAAAAGTGTCAACCGAAAGTGGTTGCAGGCCTTTTTCCATCACATTATCCAGCGCTTCATAACCTTCTTTATTGATCTTGGCATTAATGGGAAAATATTGTGGAGGAGCACTCAGTCCTTCTGTGACTTCCCTGATAAAATCTTCTTTTGAAGAGGCCTGCAGGGCATAATTGCTTTGCTTTTCTTCTCCCAGTGTACTGTGGGTATGCGGGCCCAGGTTTTTACCGCAACTGCTGCCGGGGCCATGGGCGGGATAAACAATGATATGATCTTCCAATGGCATAATTTTCTGCTGCAGGCTGTCGTAGAGCATGCCTGCCAGGTCATTGGCACTTAGTTCAGATCCCTGCTGGGCAAGATCGGGGCGGCCAACATCGCCTACAAACAGGGTGTCGCCGGTGAACAGGGCCTGGTTTTTTCCGTCTTCATCTTTCAGCAAGTAACAAGTACTTTCCAGTGTATGGCCCGGGGTATGCAATACTTCCAGGCTTATTTTTCCCAGCCGGAATATTTCGCCATCTGCAGCCACTTTCACTGCAAAACGGGCTACCGTATTGGGCCCGTAAATAATAGGCGCGCCGGTGGCCTGGGAAAGATCGAGATGGCCACTGACAAAATCGGCGTGAAAATGTGTTTCAAAAATATATTTGATCGTGGCATTCCGTTCCCTTGCCAGTTGCAGGTAAACCTCTATATCGCGCATAGGATCGATGATCGCTGCCTCGCCTTCGCTTTCTATATAGTACGCTGCCTCGCTTAAGCATCCTGTATATAACTGCTCAATGTACATAACAAAACTTTTAGCAAAGATACGATACTGGTACCATGCCTGTTTTGTTAAAAGAATTCCCTACGATGATAAATGTAAATGTGTGTTACCCAACCAGTTGTTCAACGAAATCACTTACTTCCTGCACGCGTTTGTAGTTTACGGCATAGTAAATGAATTTTCCGTCGCGGGTAGTTAAAACGATGCCTGCCCTGCGGAGAATGGCCAGGTGCTGAGATGCCACGGATTGCTCAAGCCTGAGTTTAACATAGATTTCCGTGACGGTCATTTTCTTGTGCTCGTCAAGCAGCTTGATCATCTGCTGGCGGAGTTTGTGGTTAAGGGCGCGCAATATCAGCGCAGCTTTTTTCAGATGGATAAAATCAATTTTTACCCCGCTTTTAGAATTGGGGTCATTGATTGTAACGGTTTGGTGCAGGGAATTCATCGGGTAACTAGTAGGGATTGATGAAAAAAAGAATTTGTCATGTAAAGATATTATAAAATAATTGTTATGTTTAGCAAATAAGGCTTTAACGGCTTCATTTTAAATGATATTTAAGCCTTGGGTACTAAACTAAAGAATTCTTTAAGGTAAAAGGGTTCACTGTAGGCCAAATTGGTAAAAGCAGCGTGTTTAAAGGCCTCTGCGGCTAAAACGGCCAGGTGCCCGGCATGGCAAATAACCTCGCTGAAAACAGCCGTTCCGCTTATAAGAGGTTTGAATTTGCTGCTTCCGCTGCCTGAAAATACAACAATTTGGTGATCAGTGAATTCTTTAAAGGAGTCTGGATTCAGGATTACTGCAGCAGGTGCTATCAGGGGCTGTAGCCGGTGGTTATACAGCGCGGTAAATACTTCCATGCGCCGGGCATCGATCATAGGACAGAACAACACTTTTTCGTCTACTTCCTGCCCGGTTGCCGTATAGGCTTCACAGGCTGCATAGGCCATCAGTTCCAGGGTATTGATCATGATCAATGGTTTGTTCAGCGCATAACACAGTCCTTTGGCTGATGACAAACCCACACGCAACCCGGTATAACTGCCCGGCCCTGCTGTTACGGCCACTGCTTCAATGGTTGAAAGCGAGTGCCCGCTCTCCGTAACCAATTGCTGGATGGCGGGCTGTAAGAACGAAGCATGACTTTTCTGGTCTGTATTGTATGCTTCTGCTAAAACAACTGCTCCATCACTTAAACAAACACTGGCCTGTTCTGTTGCCGTATCGATGTTCAATAATAACGCCATTTACGAAATTTGGTTTAATGCATTTATTTCTGCCAGGAGTGCAGGCGCCGGCTGATAACGGTCATCGGCTGCACCCAGGCATTGTAATAAGCGGTAAACCTGCTCCAGTCCTATTTTCCCGGCCCATTCAAAGGGGCCGAAAGGATAATTGGTACCCAGTTTCATGGCTGTATCAATTCCGGTCTTTGTACTTACGCCTTCTCCCAGTGCAAAATAGGCTTCATTAATGATAGTGGCAACAATTCGAGCCGTAATCATGCCAGAAATATCGGGTACCAGCTCATAAGCCCATCCCAGTGTATCCATCAGTTCAGCGGCTTGCTGCTGCTGGCCAGGGCCTGCCACTGCAATTTCGGCCAACGGGCGCTGCAGAAAACCAGGCCAGGCATTGATGCGCAGATAACCTTCCGGCAGCTGGCTGCAGGTATTGATAACGCTGTTTACCATCACTGTTGTATGGTGGGGAAAATCAAGTGGCGGGGCAATACCATACAGCAGGTCAATACAGGTATCGGCCGGTACGGCAGGAAGGGGTGTTGTTTCATCGATAAAATGAACACCGGCATAATTGCCTTCTTTCTGCATCCATTCTTCCTGCTGGCGGGCATTGGCGCGTACAATAATCTGCATGCAATCTGTTTACCGCAAAATTAGGTTGGAAGGCTGAAGGAAATAACGCAATTTGCCGGCGGCAAAATAAAATCTATGGCAAAACAGATCATCAAAACAGAAAAAGCGCCCGCGCCTATCGGTCCTTATAACCAGGCTGTAAAAGCCGGTAATTTTTTGTTTGTAAGCGGCCAGGTGGCTATTGACCCTGTTACCAATGAACTGGTAAAAGGCAGTATTGCAGAAGAAGCACACCAGGTAATGAAAAACCTGGATGCCATTTTGAGCGAAGCAAAGCTCACTTTTGAACATGTGGTTAAAACCACGATTTTCTTAAGCGATATGGCTTTGTTTGCTGAGGTGAATGAGATCTATGGCTCGTATTTTAAAGGCGATTATCCTGCCAGGGAAACAGTGGCCGTTAAAACATTGCCCAAAAATGTAAATGTAGAAATCAGTGTGATCGCTACGGTTGAGCTGTAGCAATAATTGCCGGGTGCGGAAATGCGTAGCTACCGCGCCCGGTAATTATTCAGTGATGCATACCCGCGGCATTCATTTCGTGTGTACCATCACCGGTTTGCATGAAGTAGATATCAGGTGTTATACGGAATGTTCTCTCGTATGCAGCGGCTATTTTTTCGCCTGTTTCAACGGCTGCTTCGCGTTCAATGATATTAATGGTGCAACCGCCAAAGCCACCGCCCATCAGTCTTGCACCGATTATTTCAGGGTATTTTCTCGCTTCAGCTACCAGGAAATCCAGTTCGCGGCAGCTTACATCATACAGTTTACTCAGGCCTTCCTGTGTGGCAAACATCAGCTGGCCGAATTCGTGCAGCTGGTGATGCTGTAAAAAATTGGCTGCTGTTTGGGTTCGCTGTATTTCTTCCACCACATACAAACAGCGGCGGTATACATCGATATCCAGGTGAGCTTCCAGCTGCTGTACCTGGCGCAGTGAAAGGTCGCGGAACGATTGTACGCCGGGGTAGTAGTGCTCCAGTAAAGCCAGTCCCTGCTCGCATTGGCGGCGGCGGATATTGTATTCGCCCGTGGCAAGCGAATGATGCACTTTGCTGTTGATCAGCATGATCACATGCTCCTTCAGCTGAAGCGGGATTGCTTCATAATGCAGTGAATCGCAATCCAGCAGCAGCACATGGTCTTTTTGTCCCATCATATTGGCAAACTGGTCCATAATACCGCATTGCACACCGGGGAAGCTGTGTTCTGCTTTCTGGGCCAGCAGTGCTATCTGTATCCTGGTGAGTGAAAAACCAAAAATGGTATTGAGTGCAAAAGCAAGCCCGCATTCAACAGCGGCAGAAGAGGAAAGTCCTGCGCCAACCGGCAGGTTACCACCAAAAACAATATCCACGCCTTTCAGCGGCAGTCCCTGCTGCTGAAACTGGTCGATCACACCGAGTATATAGTTCTGCCAGCCTGTTAATTTGCGTATGTCTTCGAGCCTTATTTCCAGCAGCTCCTGCATATCAAGGCTGTAAACGCGCAGCTGACCGGTACCATTGGCTGCAATGGCAAAATAAACACCATGATTAATGGCGGCAGGCATTACAAAGCCATCATTGTAATCGACATGCTCACCGATAAGGTTGATACGGCCTGGCGAAAAAAATAAACGGGGTGTATGCTGGAACTGCTGCTGAAAAACCTGTTGTAAATGCGCAATGCTGCTATCCATGTACCTATAAAGTTTCTAAACAATAAGTGGTTGAAAAAACAGCGGGCTGATCTTTCTCCAGCAATTGCAGGCCTATACCATTGTTGAATGTATTGGGTGCCCCGCTCAGGTTTTCGATGGCAATGCTTTGCCTGTGTGGTGGCGTGTATATCTGCAGGTAGGGGTATGATTTAGCAGGTGTAATAGACAACCGGAGCTGCTGGCTGCTGAGCACACAACCTGCATGGGTAGTGAGCGGGTCTAATACAAAACAGTTGTCGAGCTCCACATTTTTCATCAGCCTGGGACTGAGGAAACGGTCGTCTGGCAGCAGTTGTCCTGTTGGTACCAGTGTTTCATCAAATTCGAGCATGGTGGGTGCATCGAACTGGAGCGTGCATTCATCCACCGGTGCATCCAGTTTAAAATAAGGATGCCAGCCTTCTGCAAAAGGGATCGTCATATCGCTGCGGTTGATCACCGTGGTGGTAGCAGTGAGTTTGTTGTTTTTATGCAGGGTCCATTCAATACGCACATCAAAAGGAAAAGGGTAGCCTTTGTCTGTACCCTTGTACGCATAGGCCAGCACCACAGATGCCTGGTGTTCATCAGAACTTGTGGCTTCCACATGATACACGGCATCGTAAATGATGCCATGAATGGCATGCTGCTTCATGTAGAATTTTTCTACTTTATACTCCTGGCCCTTGTACTGGTACCTGCCTTCCTGCATACGGCAGGGGTAGGGACTTAATTTGGCGCTTTTGAATCCGTTGGTGATATGTTCCTGTGCATCCCGGGTTGATGCAAAAGCATCAACGGTATTGATGAATCCGCGGGAGGTCTGTATCCGGAAAGCATTGAGCAGCCCGCCGAAACAATAAATTTCCGCTTCGCAGCTTCTATCGGCATTCTGTAAAATGATGGTCCTGTCTGCTGCTGCGCCCTGGCTGATTACGATAAATGGCATAGTTCAATCAAATTTCTTTTGGGCGCTTAAGGTACAGATTATCTTATTTGCTTTTTGCTGTTCTCAAAGGAAATAGACAAACGTTTGCAAATGCGGTGTGAAAAGGCGGCATAGATATTCCATATCTGCCAGATATGGAATATCTCTTATTGTAAAACTAACGACTGTTAATTTTTGAGAAAATGCACTAGCTTTGATTCGAAATTGCCTGTCAATGCCAGCTATTATACAACAAAAGGTCAGAATTGTAACTGCAGCCAGTTTATTCGACGGTCACGATGCGGCGATCAATATTATGCGCCGTATCATGCAGGCCAAAGGAGCGGAAATTATCCACCTGGGTCACAACAGGAGCGTGCATGAAATTGTAGAAGCTGCCATTGAAGAAGATGTGCAGGGCATCGCCATCACCAGTTACCAGGGAGGTCATGTGGAGTTTTTTAAATACATGAAAGACCTGCTTGACCAGAATGGTTGCGGGTATATCAAGATATTCGGTGGCGGTGGTGGCACCATTCTTCCTGAAGAGATCAGGGAACTGCATCAGTATGGCATTACGCGTATTTATTCGCCTGACGATGGCCGCCAAATGGGCCTGGAAGGCATGATCGAAGATGTGATCAATCAATGCCAACCTGCAGCCTCACTCACTGATAAAAAAACATTTCAGCCGGTGCATGATCCGCTGGGCGAGTGGAAAGATATCCGCCGGATAGCCCGGGCTATCACAATGGCCGAAAGCGGTATGAATGGCGAAGCCCTGGCATTTATGAACGAAACCGGTGAAAAACCACAGGGCAAAGCAACCGGCTCAAAAGAGGAATCCACCGGGCAAAGCTGGGAAGGCGCAGTACTGGGTATCACGGGTACAGGAGGCGCTGGTAAGTCTACCGTTACAGATGAACTGGTACGCCGTTTCCTGAATGCTTTTGCTGATAAAACAGTGGCTGTTATCTCAGTAGATCCTTCCAAGAAAAAAACAGGCGGTGCATTGCTGGGCGACCGCATACGGATGAACAGCATCAGCTCTCCCCGTGCTTATATGCGCTCGCTGGCCACAAGAGAAAGTGAGATCACCCTTAGCGCTTATGTAGGTGATGCGCTGAACATCTGCAAAGCAGCAGGTTTTGACCTGATCATCCTGGAAAGCGCTGGTGTGGGACAGAGTGATGCTTCTATCCTCGACTACTGCGATGTAAGCCTCTATGTGATGACACCTGAATATGGCGCTGCTTCGCAGCTGGAGAAGATCAATATGCTCGATTATGCCGATATTATTGCCATCAACAAATTTGATAAAGCCGGCGCACATGATGCGTTGCACGATGTAAAAAAACAATACAAACGCAACCATAACCTCTGGATCACCAAAGACGAAGCGCTGCCCGTGATCGGCACCATCGCCGCCCAGTTCAATGATACGGGTGTGAATGAATTATTCGAAAAACTGGTTACGGTAATTGAACAGAAAGTACAGGTGCATTTTGGCAATATTACCCTGCATGCCCATACAAAAGATACCACCACGCGCTCACAGATTATCCCGCCCAGGCGCGTGCGCTATCTCAGCGAGATCGCAGAGAGTAACCGCAATTACGATAAATGGGTGCAGGAGCAATGCGATATTGCATCAAAGCTATACCAGATCAATGGTGTGTTGGCTGAAAAAGAAGCCGGCAGCCTCAGTGCCCTGCAGGAGCTGAAAAAGAAATATACAGCGCAGCTGAACAATACCTGCCAGGCCCTGCTGGAGGGCTGGGCTGCCCTGCAACAAAAATACAAAGGCGATTATTTTGAGTACACCGTACGGGATAAAACCATCCGTCAGCCATTGGTAACACAAACCCTGAGCGGTACACGTATACCCAGGGTAATGCTGCCTGCTTATAAAGACTGGGGCGATATACTGCGCTGGCAGCTGCAGGAAAATGTGCCCGGCGAATTTCCTTATACTGCCGGTGTGTTTGAACTGAAGCGTGCAGAAGAAGACCCTACCCGCATGTTTGCCGGTGAAGGTGGTCCCGAAAGAACCAATAAACGTTTTCATTATGTATCTGCCGAGCAGCCCGCCAAGCGCCTCAGCACGGCATTTGACAGTGTTACCCTGTATGGTGAAGACCCTGCTGTACGCCCGGATATCTATGGTAAAATAGGCAATTCTGGTGTGAGCATTGCAACCGTTGATGATGCCAAAAAACTGTACAGCGGTTTTGATCTCTGCGATCCAAAAACTTCTGTCAGCATGACGATCAATGGCCCTGCACCTGTATTGCTGGCTTTTTTTATGAATGCTGCCATTGACCAGCAATGCGAAAAATGGATAACGGACAATAACCAGTGGGATGCAGTAAAACAAAAGATCAGGGAAAAATTTGCACACCTGCCTGCTCCCACCTACTATAATCCTGCAGCGCCTGAACGCCTGCCCGAGGGGAATAGCGGGTTGGGACTGCAGTTGCTCGGTTTAAGCGGCGATGAAGTATTGCCTGCAGAAATATATGCGCAATTAAAAGCAGCCACCCTGTCTTCTGTACGCGGCACTGTACAGGCCGATATACTAAAAGAAGACCAGGCACAGAACACCTGTATCTTCAGCACTGAATTTGCGCTGAAACTGATGGGGGATGTGCAGGCTTATTTCATTGACAATAAAGTGCGCAATTTTTACAGCGTATCCATCAGTGGCTATCATATTGCCGAAGCCGGTGCCAATCCTGTTACACAGCTTGCCTTTACACTGGCCAATGGTTTTACCTATATTGAATATTACCTGAGCCGCGGAATGCATATCGACGATTTTGCACCCAACCTCAGCTTCTTCTTCAGCAATGGTATGGATGCAGAATACAGTGTGATAGGGCGTGTGGCCAGGCGATTATGGGCTAAGGCCATCCGCGAAAAATACAAAGGCAACAGCCGCAGCCAGAAATTGAAATACCATATTCAAACCAGTGGCCGCAGTCTTCATGCACAAGAAATTGATTTCAACGATATCCGCACTACGCTGCAGGCATTGTATGCTATTTATGATAACTGCAATTCGCTGCACACGAATGCATACGATGAAGCCATCACTACACCTACAGAAGAAAGTGTGCGCAGGGCCATGGCTATCCAGCTGATCATCAACCGTGAGCTGGGCAGTGCCAAAACAGAGAATTTTATACAGGGCAGTTTTATCATTGAAGAACTGACCAACTTAGTAGAAGAAGCTGTACTGGCCGAATTTGACCGCATTACCGAACGGGGTGGTGTACTGGGTGCCATGGAGCGTATGTACCAGCGCAATAAAATACAGGAAGAAAGCCTGTATTACGAAACAATGAAACATACCGGTGAATTGCCGATAGTAGGTGTTAATACTTTCCTCAATAAAAAAGGCTCTCCCACCGTGGTACCACGTGAAGTGATCCGCAGCACGCCGGAAGAAAAAGAACAGCAGATACAGAACCTGCATGCTTTCTGGAAAAGGAATGAAACAACATCTGCAGCGGCCCTCGATCAGTTGAAGCAGGTGGCAGTTAACAACGGCAACCTGTTTGAAGCACTGATGGAAACCGTTAAGTATTGCTCCCTGGGGCAGATCACCCATGCTTTGTATGAAGTGGGTGGCCAGTACCGGAGAAATATGTAATGGAATAAGTGTGTTGCTGCACCGGTACAAACAGCCAGTCTGATACAGGGTTCAAATGGGTTGGGCGTTAAGGCTAAGCGCCCCGGGAATTTTTTTTAATTTTAATGCTAATAATATTAGTATTTTATTGCAAAAAATATTAGCTTGCAGCTCTGTTGGTATATGAAAGCCATTGTAGACTGTAATAGTTTTTACTGCTCCTGCGAGCGGGTATTTCGTCCGGATTTGTGGAAGCGCCCGGTAGTGGTGCTGAGTAACAATGATGGTTGTATTGTTTCGCGCAGCGATGAAGCCAAAAAGCTGGGAGTGGAAATGGCTGGCCCCTATTTCCTGGCAAAGCCGCTGATTGAAAAGCATGATGTAGCCACTTTTTCATCGAACTATCATCTATATGGCGATATGAGCCACCGCGTAATGGAAACCCTGCGGTCGCTGGTGCCGCCGGGTTGTGTGGAAGTTTATTCGGTGGATGAAGCTTTTCTTGACCTGGGCCATGTACCGCCTCACCGGCTGCAGGCAGTAGCCACAGAAATCAAAGAAACGGTTGAAATGTGGACAGGGGTAGCTGTATCTATCGGTGTGGCACCTACCAAGGTACTGGCTAAAGTGGCCAACCGCCTGAGCAAGAAGAACAAAGCGGCCACGAATGGCGTACTGGTGTTGGAGACAAAGGAAGCGGTGCAGGAAGCCCTTAGCCGTACCTGGGTAAGTGATATCTGGGGAATCGGGCACCGTCATGCAGAAAAACTGCGCGGCTATGGTATCGAGGATGCCTATCAGCTGAGCTGCATGAATGAAGAATGGGTACGCAAAAACCTGGGAGGTGTAGTAGGCGTACGGCTGATACGGGAGCTCAAAGGCATGCCGGTGATGGAAATGGAAGAAGCGCTCACAGAAAAAAAGATGATTGCCACCACGCGGATGTTTGGCACCGCTGTAACAGAGCTGTCTGCTATCAAAGAAGCCGTTGCAACCTATGTATCCAGGGCGGCGGAAAAATTACGCCGCCAGCACAGCGCAGCTTCTATCGTGAGCGTATTTGTGGTGCCAAAGGAAGTAGTAGAGCCCTCTGGCTATTACCGGCATGGCAATAGTAAAACCGATCATGCAGTACTGCCTTATGCTACATCCCTGACCCAGGAACTGATTAAACCCGCCATGAAAATGGCAGAGGGATTATTTGAAAAAGGCAAGCGGTACAAGAAAGCAGGGATCATTTTAAGTGGTCTTGTACCCGACAGTACCATACAGGGTAATTTGTTCGCATCTCCCGGCAGCAATGCAGGCCGGTTACTGATGGATATGATGGACAATATCAATTTCAGCATGCGGGATGACACCCTGAAATTCGCTTCTGCAGGCACCCGGCGCGACTGGAAGATGCGGCAGGAACTGCGGTCGAACAGGTACACCACCAGGTGGGAAGAGTTGCGGCTTTTATCCTGATGATAAGGGAATATAAACATATTAAAGGTGCTATTTTGTTTTCTCATGTCTTGCCCGGCGTTGTTTTTACTCCGCCGGTTTTCTCAACATCATTGACAACAGCGGTGGTATAACACCAGTTCATTGCATAGGCTGTTCTGTTTTATAACTACCATCGTTGTTGATAAAATATATAAACTAACCGGTAAGGAAAGAGCGGAACAGGTACCCTGCACTGGTTGTATAATGACTTTCTTTGTTTTCTAACGCCCGGCGTTGTTTTTACATCTGGCCGGTTTTTTAGGTTGCTTACCGGCTTGGTATTATACAGGTACCTTGCCAATTGGCTCTGCAGGTGCCGGGACCGGCAACGGTTATTTTAACCAATTTCTGTAATACACGGCTGCTAAGGGTTGGTATAATTCCCTACTTTTAGCGCATGATTAAAACTATGTTTACCGTTGCAGGGGTTTTATTGTTATTGAGCTCCTGCTCTATCAAAGAAGAAGTACAGGTGCATGCAAACAATAGTGTGGGGCGCGACCTGAATTTTAAGCTGGATTCTTCCGCCACACAAAAACTGCTCACCCTGGCAAAACAACAAAACCAGGATGCAGGAAAGATGGATTCCATTGGTGTGGCCTGGGATAGCCTGGCTTCAACAGTGAAAAAGAATGTACAGCAGATACCCGGCGCAACAGCCACTGCTTCAACATGGGATAACAAAAATTATTCAGGCAAAATGAAGTTCAGTTTGCCCAGCCTGGATGCTTATAACAAATTTGCCGGTAATACATTGGCATTGCCCAATGATATAAGTGAGAAAGTGCCCGTTGGCGGACTGAAGAGGGAAACGCTTACCTGGAAAGGTAAAGATACATTGCTCATCAGCCTGGACAACAGCCGTAGTGCAGGCAACGAAGCGGTTAACCAGGATGAAGCCAAACAGGCCATGGGCTTCATGAAAATGATGCTGGGTGTAGAAGCATTGATGCAGTATAAGGTAGATTTTAAACTGCCCAAACCTGCTAAGGCTGTAATAGGAGAAGGCGCTGTTTTATCTGCAGATAAAAAAACGGTTTCTTATACCAAATCACTGGATGAATCCAATGAACCGGATAAGGCAGACGAGATCAAAGTAGTGTTCTGATCCCCCGCCGGGCTGCAGTTCAGCATGCAGGTGTACGAAAGGCATCCATAGCTGTACCAGGTGGCAGGGCACCCGCAGAACCTCGTGTAAATACCGTTGCAGTCAACATAAAAATAACAGTAAAGCAGGTGATAAAACACTTGCTTTTTTGTTGCGATCTGTTTTAACTTGAAACCAAAAAAAATGGCTAAACCTTTTGCCGATCAATTGAGTGCACAACGAAAGCAGGCATTCGAGCGTTTGAAGATACCGCTAACCAACCGTATGATACTGACACTGGATGGCGGCGGTATGCGCGGTATACTTACTATACAATTACTGAAAAAGCTGGAAGAAGTGGCTGGTATCCCCTGCCATGCCTTGTTTGATATGGTTACCGGCACCTCTACCGGTGGTATTATTGCCGGGTTGATCGCAACCGGCCATACAGCCGCTGAAATAGAAAAACTGTACGAAAACCTTATTGCTGAAGTGTTCAAAGGAAGGTTCCTGGGCAGCCGTTTTCTGAATCCGCCAGCCTATACCAAATCAAAATACAGAATGCTGCTAAGCGATGTCATTAAAGATATCAGTGTGGCTGATGCCTGTAAAGCCACAAGTCTCGACCTGATGATCACCTCAAAGGATATGAGTGCCGCGGAAGAAACTTTTTTCAGCTGTTTTTGCCAGGAAAATGGTGACTGTTACGGAACCTACAAAGATGTGCTGCTCAGGTCAGTGCTGGAAGCAACCATGTCGGCACCCACTTATTTTTATCCGCTGGAACGTTTTGTCGATGGCGGAACAACCACCTATAATAACCCCAGCCTGGCCGCACTGATGGAAGCCGTATCGTATAGCCGTGCTGATAAGGATTATGTAAAGAGCAATTACCAGATGGGGCATATTACATTGTTCAGCTTTGGTACCGGTATTTCCCGGCAGTTTATTCAGCCGGATGCCACCATACATCCGCATGGTATTGATATCGCTTTCTGGCTCGACTGGCTGATGACCGAAATAGGCCAGGATGCCAGCGCGATGCAGATAGATACACTCCGCTCACCCATGCTGCAGGCGTTTGTAGATTACCGCCGTTTCCAGATATCCCTCGACCCGCCGGCCATTGCCAAACTGCCCAACGTGAATACACTCGATGCAGAAAAATACGGCTCTGTATGGCTGCACGACCTGGATGAACGTATACTGGGCAATATTGATATGGCTGATCTTTCCCGCTTTGACCTGATGCAGATCATCGGCCAGCAGATGGCACAGTTTATTATGGACAGCGGAAATGCGTTTACTGCCGACCTGGTACAACGCAAAGGTGGCCGCGATATCCTGGTTTCTGCATTCGGTGATATTGAGCGGATCAAAATACAATTGTCAAGCAAGCAATGGCTGGATAATTTCATCGCATAAGATCTCACCGCTGCACAGGCCCGGTTTTTATGGATGCGCCAAAGTACACCTGCACTTCACTGATCTGGTCACCTTCAAACCGGAAAAACTCTGTATTCCGGAATGGTGGCCTGTTGGTGGGCTCGCAATAATACATTACAAAGGCTTCTGTACCTTCTACAAAAAGCTTTTCAATGCGGAATGCTTTGATGCTGTCACTGTTGGGCCAGCATCGCTGAAAATAGGTAGCCCTGTCAATATAATCATCCAGCGGGCTGCTGAAACGAAAATCGGCTGTTAGCATAGCCTCTGCTATTGCCCTGTTTTTAGCTTCGTAAGCTGCAAAATACCTGCGGATGGCTGCAGCGATACCTGGTGTTGTCATGGGAAAATGGTTTATTGTAATGCAAAGTTAGCATAGCTGTATAAAACGCCGGGTGGTATATAAGACAATATGAGTGGGGTACTGCGGCAGCTGGTCAAGGAAGACATGCATACCGGCACGTTGCTTCTTTGGGCAAAACTGTAAGAACAACTTGTATTATTTTAATCTTTCAAAAAAATAGCTATGGCAATAAGAACGATAGCTAATATTATAGTTTACAATACCCGCAGCTTCATACCAGATAGTAAAGCAGGCCACCGCACTGCAGTTTGACCAGGATAGCTTTGGCTACAGGATAATCAAAACCGATGAGCAGTTCATACTGAGGCGGTGCTATTGAAAAGGAAAAGACATTGAACATGATCGCATGCTTTATAAACAGCAACGGCCCTCCGCAGAGGACTGTTGCTGTTTATTTTTATAATAGTATGTATGAGGTACAGGCCGGTTTAATCATCATCGTCATCTTTCTTGTTCTGGACCTTCACAAATGCGGCGCGCCTGGGTGCAGGTACAACAGCATTTTCGCCTTTCACTGCTTTCCAAATAACTTCTGTGAACAATAGATCGGGTATTTTGTCTTCTTTGGTGAAATCGAATGTTTCACTTTTGCGTTGCCATGCATTGGATACACCGTTCTTCTCATTGATATCTACCTGTGCAGGCAAAGCCTGGAATGCAGTAAGATCAGGCATGCTGCTGAAACTGCGCCACATTGGGGTAGCGGCCGCATCGTACTGGCTCATAGGAGGGATGCCCAGTATCAGTTCTATGGTACGAAGCATAGACGAGGTGGAATACATGGTATGATCAACAAAATGCCGCTTCACATAACCGCCTGCCACATAAGCAGTGGTGCGGTGAGCGTCCACATGGTCGGGCCCGTTCTGTGCATCATCTTCAATAATAAATACCACGCTTTCTTTCCACACAGGGCTTTTGCTGAGGTATTCGATAAACATGCCTACAGCCAGGTCATTGTCTGCAACATGTGCAAAAGGTGTAGACCTGCCCTTGCGTAAACCCTCTGTATGGTCATTGCCAAAGCGAACAGTATTGAATTGGGGCAGCGCATTAGCTGCTACCAATGAATCAAAATCCTGTTTCCATTGCCAGAAGCGGATGGTGTCTTTTACACCCAGGTCCCAGCCGGTGTAATAAGGGCAGTAATGGTTTTTCAGTACCGGGATATTGGGTTGGTAATTATCTGCAAACTCACCATATGTTCTGTAGCTTACACCGGCACGCTGGCAATGATCCCATATAAACCCGCCCTTGTTATTGGCAATGGCTTTATTGCCTTCGGCAGAATAGGTGCCGCCGCGGCCGCCATAGCTGGTAGGCCATGTTTTTTCAAGATAATCGGTGGCATAGGCGCCCATACTCCAGTTATGCCCATCGGCGCTCACTTCACCATCGCAGTAAAAATTATCCAGTAACACGAACTCCTTTACCAGCGCATGCTGGTTGGGGGTAATGTGTTCGCCGAATAATACCAGGCTGGTATCGCCATTGCCGGATGCTATATCACCCAGCACCTGGTCGTACGTGCGGTTTTCTTTAATGATATAAAATACATGTTTGATAGGGGATGACTGGCCTATTTTATGCGGTATGGGATTGCCTTCTTCGATACCCTCTACAGACAGTTCATTTTCTTTGTGGTAAGGCGTGTTGTGGTAAACCGCCTGTGAGTATACTGCCAGCTGCTTTTCGTCTGGCTGATTAATAATGCTCATCGTGCCTTTGAACAGGCCCGCGATATACTGCACTTCCTTAGGCCTGCCCTGGTCGCCACCCTGGTAATTCACCTGTTGTTTTTTGGCTACCGGGTTGGGCCCGTAAGGATTGGCCATAGACGAAAATCCTTTGCCATTGGCCACGAATATTTTTTTGCCGATCACTTTTACCGCAGTAGGATACCATCCAACAGGGATAAAGCCTTTGGATTTGCTGCGGCCGGGTGTGCTTACATCAAATACGGCCAGGCAATTGTTATCGGCATTGGCGATATACAATGTTTTTTCATCACCACTCAGTGCCAGGGCATTGGATGTTGAACCATTGGGCGCATCGGGATAGAGCGCCGCATTCAGGGTTTCTATTACCTGTTTTTTAGCGATATCGATAACAGAAACACTGTTGTCGTTGGCATTGGCCACGTACAGGTATTGCCCGTTTTTGGTGATACAAAGATCGTTGGGGTTATCGCCAACATCGATGTTACCGCTGAGCTCGCGGGTGGCGGTATTGTACACCAGCAGCTTGTCGCATCCCCAGCAGGAAATATACAGTTCTTTTTTATCGTTCGAGAGCAGGCAGGTATAAGCGGCATCGGGCAGTGGCAATTGCTGTAAAACCTGTTTACTGCTGATATCAATCACATACAGCGAATTGTTGTCTTTGGTGGTTACATACAGCAGGTGCTGTGCATCATCCAGCTCGATACCGGTGGGAGAAATTTTTTCGGGCCATTTTTTCCCGAGTAGAAAAGAATCGCGCAATACCAGTTTGTCGTGATCAATGGCATACCGCAGTATCCGGTTGTCGTTGCCGCCGGAAGCGTACAGGTATTTTTCGTCACTGCTGAATTTTAAACCCAGCCATGATTTGGGAATAACCACATTGTCCAGTATCTTTTCAGCCTTTGCATCGATCAGCTGTAACGATTGCACACTCTGCCCGTTATTGGTAACAGCCAGGTATTTTTTCGAGCGCGATACGGCTATGTTCAGGGGCAGGTCGCCCAGCGGCAGGCTGCTGCCCACCGGGGTAAGGTTCCAGCCGTTAGGAAGATGTACCCTCGAGGCTTCCAGCTGCTGAAGGCTTTGTGCAGAGCTGCTGTAACCCGAAAAAGCAAAGCAGGCAAGTAATGCCGGCACAATTTTTCTCATGGTTGATTCAAATTTGAAGCGTTAAAGTTACACGCAGCCGGGTTGTGACTGGTTAAGTAACAATGAATTAATAATAGATGCCGGGCAGAACCGGGTTGTTAAAGAAAGGTGCTTCTACGAAAATACTGAATGTACCGGATGAAAGGGCTAAATACCGTTCATCCATATTAACCAAAAAAAATACGGTCTTGTAAAATATCATCCGCCGCTGTTCGTCTAAACATAATAATGATGGATGGGGCACTTACCATAAATGATCAGGTGGCAAACGGCACTAAAGGAAATATTACCAGGGTAATTAATGCGTATAGCAAGCGGTTGCTGGGTTTTATACGCAAAAGGGTTGCTTCTGAAGCTGATGCCGAAGATATATTGCAGGATGTATTTTTTCAATTCATCGGCAATGCCGAACCTGTTGAGCAGGCCGCCAGCTGGTTGTTTACGGTGGCCCGCAATAAAATTATAGATGGTAAACGCAAGCATAAACCCGAACTGATCGAAGATGTATATGCATCAGCCTCAGATGAAGACGAGAACTTTGAATGGACAGAGCTTTTGTTTAATAAGGATGATAACCCGGAAACAGAATACCTGAAAACCATGTTCTGGGAAGCATTATACCAGGCTTTGGATGAATTGCCGCCCGAACAGAAACAGGTTTTTGTATGGCATGAGCTCGAAGGGATATCTTTTAAAGAAATGGCCGCTGAAACCGGCGAAACCGTGAATACCCTTATCTCCCGCAAACGTTACGCGGTATTGTACCTGCGGCAGAAGCTGCAGGTGTTGCGGGATGAATTGTTGAACTACTAATGACAGTGTATGAGACGAAGAAACGTATCAAAAGGCAGAAAAGTGATTGGCATACTACTGATAGTTGCTATAGCTTTAACCGTGTTCAGCTTTATTGTAATGCAACTCTGGAATAATATACTCACTCCTGTACTGCATGTGCAGCCGGTAAATTTCTGGCAGGCGCTGGGCATATTCGTATTGAGCAAAATTTTATTCGGCGGTTTCCGTGGTGGCTGGGGCGGCCCCAGGAACCAATGGCGCCGCCGGATGTATGAAAACTGGGAAAACATGACACCGGAACAAAGAGAAAAGTTCAGGGAGCAATGGCGTAACCGGTGTGGCGGCAACTGGCGCAACAGCCCCAGGCAGGAAACACGGGGACACCAGGAAAAAGCCGGTGCAGAATAAAACACCCGGCCCCGGCTGCTCAAGGCAATACCACAGCTTTATTTTACCCCTTTGCAAATAAATGTCTATGGAAATTCTTGTTTTCAAAACCAATTTACAGAACAGGCAGGAAATAAGAAAAGCCGGTGGCTTTCTCAAACAGCTGGCCGGTATCATCCGCTGGAATGTTGACCTGCATGATGCAGACAATATACTGCGTGTGGTTACCGCCAATGTATCACCCCGCACAGTAGAATACACACTCCGGCAGGCCGGTTATTATTGCCAGGAACTGGAAGACTGACCAGCAAAGCATTCTCCAAGGCTGCTGAAAAATTCACTGCGGCACCACGCGGCCGCAGCCATACTGCTGCATTAAAAGCAGCTCAGAGGTAATTGCTCAACCCTATCTGCCTCTTTTAACTGGGCTATGCATTGGAATTGAACTGCCAACTACCGGCTGAAGAAATTAAACCCCTGCCTGGGCCGATATCATTGCAATTAAAGGAAATCCACTAAATGATATTACGCTGTTGCAGCACATAGGCTGGGTGATGAAAAACGGCGTGATATATAAAAGCCCAAAATAAACCGGCGAAGCCTGGCACCTGCGTTTTAGCAGGCAGGCCATAATTAAAAAAGCCCGCCTTGGGCGAGCTTTTTTGTTTATATCCTTATTCATAGGGTTAATCGCGGTAATAACGGTCGCGGCCATGTTTATACCATCCCTCGTGACGTCCCGGGTTTTCCCTGTAACCTCTGTTGTAATATTCCCGGCCATAATAATCACGCCTGTAATCACAATCCCTGTCTCGCACCACCACTACACGTCTTGGCGGGCAAGGGCGGCCATAAACAACTACAGGAGCAGGTGCCACCACCACCGGTCTCGGGCACGGATCATCGTAAACAACCACAGGCCTGGGGGGAGGGCAATAATAAGCTGGTGTGCCTATACCGATGTTAACATTCAATCGAACCTGTGCTTCTGCGCGGCGGGCTACCAGTCCGGCTGCGACGAACATCACTGCAGCTATAAGTATCTTTTTCATGTGGAAGTTGTTTGCCCCTCTTGTTTCCAATCATGTGCCATTTTTTCTACACTATTTGTTAAAACTATTGTATCAGCGTTAAGCGTACAGCGGCCAGTATAGCTATGAGCTGCAAGCTAATAGCGCTGAGTTAAGGGAATTTCTCTCGCGGAATGCGCGGAAAACGCAGAAAGGAAGCTACTGGGAAGAGCGCTTTTATTTCACTCACCATTTTGCCTTGACTGCAAACTGCAGACTGCGCACTGCCCACTGATCTCTCTCGCGGAATGCGCGGAAAACGCGGAAAGGAGGCCACCGGGAAGAGCACTTTTATTTCACTCACCATTTTGCCTTGACTGCAAACTGTAGACTGCGCACTGCCCACTGATCTCTCTCGCGAAATGCGCGGAAAAGGCAGAAAGGAGGCTACCGGGTAGAGCGCTTTTATTTCACTCACCATTTTGCCTTGACTGCAAACTGTAGACTGTAGACTGCGCACTGCCTACTGATTCCCCTCATAGCTGGAAGCTCATGGCTTGTAGCTATAAAAACACTGATTATCCCGCCTGTTTGCCGGTGGCGCGGTTTCTTATTCTATTACGGTGCATCATGCCCCAATCGTGCAGGGCATTTATTACATCGCCCAGGGTATTGGCATATTCAGTGAGTTCATATTCTACCACCACCGGTGATGCATCGGCATATACAATGCGTTTTACAAAACCATTCAGCTCCATTTGCTTTAATTCATTGGATAATACCCTTGCCGATATACCGGGAATGGTACGCTGCAATTCATTGAAGCGTTTATTGTTTTCTGACAGGGCAATGATAATACGCAGTGTCCACTTGCCGCCTATTACATACAGGGCATCACCCACTGCTTTCAATGCATGAGTACACTGGGCACTGGGAGGCCGGTTTCTTGACAGGTTCATAATAACGAAAATAAGAAGGTCAACTAACCAAAAGGTTACTACTAACCTTTTGTATACTGCTTACAAATAGTAAGCGAATATACCTAGTTTTGTTTTCTGCTGCGGAAATAGAAATGCTTAAAAGGGATGATATGAACAATATAGTTGTAACAGGCGGTAAAACCTTCCGGTATGTTTCCTCTTCGCCGGAAGTGTTCAGTGAGCAATTGGCCGGTGCAGGTGTGCCTGCAGCAATGATACAGGTAGCGGCTGCATTTGATGCTGCCATTGCCCTGGGCGAATTTGATCATCCCGATACTACACTGACTAACCTGATCGGTCGCGAACCCGCATCGCCTCAACAGGTGCCGGCCCAACTTTACCCGTTATAAAATAAATACAAAAACACCTGTACCCGCAACCGCAACCGGCTGCCGCCCCCTCATGCCCTTTAACAATCAAACAATCGAACAATACAACAATCCAGCAATCAAACAATACAACAATCAAACAATACAACAATCAAACAATACAACAATCAAACAATGAAACATCTCCTCCACCTCATCTCGAGCCCAAGGGGCGAAGCGTCTGATAGTAATAAACTAGCAGACCGGATAATTGAAAAACTGCAAATTCAATATCCGGATAGTACTGTCAAAGTGAACAATATTGCCGATAATAAGTATCCTCATCCCGACAGGGACCTGGTTAGCGCATATAAAACACCGCAGGACAATCTTACGGCTGAACAGAAAAATCTGCTGCATGATTCTGATACAGCTATAGAAGAACTGCAGTGGGCAGATATCATCGTGATCAGCTTGCCCCTGTACAATTTCAGCCTGCCTTCTACACTAAAAGCCTGGATAGACCACGTGGTAAGACCAGGCAAAACATTTAGCTATGGAACCGGCCAACAGGAAGGATTGCTGAAACATAAAAAAGTTTACCTGGCTATAGCTTCTAACGGGGTGTATTCAAGCGGGCCCTGGAAGCCGTTTGATTTTGCAGAACCCTATCTGCGGTTTATACTGGGTTTTATAGGGATAACCGATATCACTACCTATCGTGTTGAAGGCTCTGGTATGGCAGGTGTGAAAGAGGCTGCATTGCAGAAAGGACTGGAAAGCGTAGCGGTATAATTATTGATTAATTAAAAAAATGTATGGCTTATACCCTGGAAGGTACAATGCCATACATTTTTTTAAACGCAAATGAAATATTTTTTCAAAATCGCGTTTAAATGTAGTTGTAAAAGCTTCAAGCTAATAGCGCTGAGCGACAAGTAATTTCTCTCGCGGAATGCGCGGAAAACGCTGAAGGGAGGATGTTTCCGGTCGGGTGAACGATCCATCTCGTCCTCATAGCAGATAAAAAGCGGCAAGCTGATAGCTTTGAGCTACAAGACGGGACAATTCCTCCTCATAACTGGAAGCTCACTACTCGCAGCTCATAATCGTTTCCTCATAGCTAGAAGCTCATAGCTTGTAGCTATAAGAGCCTCAGGCTAATGGCGCTGAGCTGCAAGGAATTTATCCCACTTATTTTTGTGCGGCGGGCTAATTCTTTTTACCTAAATCCAGCTCATACCGCTCTTCAAATAACTGGTGGCCCCACATTTTGTGTGGTGTAGATTCAGTTTTTACAAAGCCGGCCCTGGTGTACAGCATCGCGGCAGTGGCTTGCAGGTGAGTGGTAAGCAGGTACACTTGTTTGTACTTTTTTTCCCTGCAAAAAGCCAGTGCATCATTCACCAGCTTCTTGCCCAGTCCTATACCGCGCATATCAGGATGTACCAGCAGCCAGCGTAGCTGCGCCACCTGTTTAGAATGCCCCAGGATAGCTACTGCACCTACAATACGGTTGTTGTAGGTAGCCAGGAAAACGCGGTCTTTATCGGGCGAATAATGTTGCAGAAAATCGTAAAATGTTTTGCATACATAGGCTTCAAACTCCAGGTTAAAGCTTGTTTCTTTGGCGTACAGCTCGCCATGCAGGTAAATCAGGTAGCCCACATCGCCGGGTAGCAGGTCGTTGCGGAAAACAAGATCCTGCAGGCTGATAGCCGAATTGCCCGACAATACACGCTGTATGGTTTGCATACAGCTCACCACGGCTTCCTGCTCTGCCACTGGAAGGGGCTGCAATACCTGTTCTATCTGCCTGCTCGACCGTTCGTCGAGTGTATGTAATAGTTTTTTGCCTTTGGCTGTTAGCTGCAGCAGCCAGGTACGGCCATCGGTGGGTAACTGCTTCCTGCTGATGAGGCCATTTTGCTCAAATGTTTTCAGTATACGGCTCAGGTAGCCGCCATCCAGTTGTAAAGTTTCGGTTAGTAATCCGGCGGTGCACTGGTCGGTATGTCCTATTTCGTATAAAACCCTTACTTCAGATAAAGAATAATCACTTTCCAGTATATGCTGGTCGAGCAACCCGATAAGCCTGGTATAGAACCGGTTAAACTGCCGCATGGCTTTAACGGCTTTTGAACGGAGGGACATGATGATCTGTTTTTCAGTAAAAATACAAAATAGTTGCCAAAAACAAGTAAATTAGTTGCTTAAAGCAACTAATTTAGTGCATGCCTGCTAACCGGTATTCTGCATGGCATACGGTGATAAATTATATTTGCTATCCTTACTATTGCCCACTATATTAATTGCGGTATATGCAAACAGATCATGGTGTATTTCAGGTAATGGATATAAATAAAGCCATTCGTTTTTATACAGAACGGCTGGCTTTCAACTCGATTTTCGTGGTGTGAATAAAGCAGCGCTGGAAGAATATGTTTTTGTTTCGCATGGCGCAGCCAGGATGGAGCTGATCAGGGATATGGTGAATGAATATGTTGTGCCGGCTATAAAAAAGTCCTATTGCCCCCATTTCTGTATAGAAGTCACTGATACGCATGCAGCCCTCGCAGCTGAATGCAAAAACATCACCATTATCCGCGGGCCATTAAACAAGAAAGGCGAAGAAACCTGGGTGCATTTTGCTGATGAAGGCAATAGTGCTGGAATATATTCGATGATACAATAAAAAATAACCATCATTGCGGCAGGTAAACACAGCAACGATGGTTAGGTAATCTATTGTATTATTCTGCTCTTAAACTTTTAACAGGATTAGCCAGGGCTACCCTGATGGTTTGAAAACTGATGGTGAGCAAAGTGACCAGCAATGCGGAAATGCCTGTTGCCGCAAAAATCCACCAGACCATCTCTGCACGATAAGTATAATGCTGCAGCCAGCTATGCATACAGTAATAAGCAATAGGTGCTGCAATCAGCAGGGCAATGAGCACAAGTGCTGCAAAATCTTTTGACAGCAAATGCCAGAGGGTAAATACCGAAGCTCCGAGTACTTTGCGTACCCCCATTTCTTTGGTGCGTTGCTCTGCCACAAAAGAGGCCAGTGCAAATAAACCCAGGCAACTGATAAAAATAGCCAGTGCAGAAAACACCGATGACAGCTTGCCTATGCGTTCTTCATCGCCAAACTTCTGGCCATAGGCTTCTTCTGCAAAAGAATAATTGAACGGAGAAGCCTGTGCATATTTTTTGTACACAGCTTCAATTTTACTGATCGCTTCACTGGCGCTGACTGTAGGATTAATGCGTATGTTCATAAAACCAGTCGAAGGAAGCATGTAAAAAATGGTTTGGTTAACCGGTTCATAGGGTGATTCCATTACCATATTTTTTACAACACCGAGCACGGTATATCTTTTATCGTTCCAGCTAACAATTTCGCCAACGGGATGCTGCAGGCCCATGTACTTTACAGCCGCTTCATTCAGCAGAATGCCGGAAGAATCGGCCGGTGCGCCTTCACGAAAATCTCTTCCCTCTGTGATCTGCCATCCGGTGGTTACACCGTACCCGGCCGAAACAGCGAAAGTGGAAAACTCTTCTGCAAGCGATGGATCTTTTGCTTTCCAGCTAAAACCACTGTTCCGCCTGCTGCCTTTTGTAAGCTGGCTGCCCGATTCTGCTACTGCAGTTACAGCACCAGATTGAATCAGGTCATTACGAAATGCGTCGAAATGATTGTGCAGGTCTTCCGTGTACGGCCGTATAATCAGCAGGCCATTGCGGTTGTAACCGATGGGCCTGTTCTTGGCAAACTGGATCTGGCGGAAGACCACTACGGTTCCAATGATCATTGCAATGGAAACAGTAAACTGCAATACCACCAATACTTTGCGCGGCATAGCAGCAAAACGGCCCGCCCGGAAAACGCCTTTCAATACCCACACAGGCCGGAAAGAAGACAGATAAAACGCGGGATAGCTGCCTGCTATCAGTCCGGTGACAACACTGAACCCGATACCCGCCATCCAGAAAAAAGGGTTGCCCCATAACAGGGTCATTTTTTTATCTGTCAGTGAATTGAAGAAGGGTAGTGCAAGCGCTACCAGCAACAGTGATAAAATAAATGCAATACCTGTCATTAACAATGATTCACAGAAAAATTGCCCGATCAATTGACTGCGCCGTGAGCCGATCGCTTTGCGGATGCCCACTTCTTTAGCCCGTTTCTCTGAACGGGCAGTGCTCAGGTTCATAAAATTGATACAGGCCAGCAGCAATACAAAGCCACCGATAATACCGAACATCCACAAATACTGAACACGTTCACCGGTGCTCATCCCGTTTTTGAAAGTAGTGTACAGGTGCCAGCGGCTCATGGGATGCAACAGCAATAACGGGTTCCGGGCAGCATCAGCCTTGCTTACATTGTTCAGTTTAGCATTTTTTATTTTGGCAGAAACCGTATTCATATCCATGCCGGGAGCCAGTTGTGCGAACAACTGAAAAGAATTGGCGTTCCAGTTATCTTTTGCATCTGCAACTTCCGGTGTGGAAACATACAAGTGCCAGGGCGCGATAAAAGCCAGGCCGCTGAAGCTGCTGTTATAGGGGATGTCTTTGTAAACACCACCTACTTTTACTTCCAGGCTGTCGAGCTGTATCATTTTATCCATTGGGCTGGCATCCCCGAAGAAAGCTTTTGCCGCCGATGCGGAAAGCAGAATAGAAGAAGGTGTATTCAGTACAGCCCGGCTGCCTGCAGTCATATCCAGTGACAGCATTTCGGGTGCATCAGGCTCCATGAAATTTCCCTGTAACGATAAATGTTTATCACCGGCAGAAAGCATGTGTGGGTTGGTCCAGGATGACAGTACTACGTGGCTGAAATCATTACCATAACTGCGCCGCAGCTCAGCCGCAGCGGGTATAGGCATCGCCTTGAGTGTATTGATTTCGCCATTCACAGTTTGCAGCTGCATTACCCTGGCAATACGGTCGTAGTGCTGGTGATAGCGGTCAAACGATAACTCATCCCATATCCATAAACCGATGATCAGGGCTACGGCCATGCCCATTGAGAGGCCGGCAATATTGATCAGGGAATGTGTTTTTGACCTGGCCAGGTTGCGGAATGCAATTTTGAAATAAGTGCTGAGCATGTTGGTCTTTTTAGCCGGTTAAATAAACCAATGGAGATCCCGGTTGAGATCGTTCATGAAACCTTTTAGCCACCAAGCATGTGCCGGACGAGCAAGTTGTTGATGGTCAATTTTTTTGTGATATGAAAATTGCTGTGTTTGTCCGCTTATGATACAGTAGGCGTTCAGTTCCGGCATTTGGGGGCATTGTACCGGCTAAAGTGGCTTTCTCCGCAACAGGGAAGAAGTAATTGCCTGGTTTCTGTGGGATGAGCCCATAACAGTTTGTGCGCCTGTTAACAAAGCAATAGTATCTTCACAGGAATGATTGTCACCATCGCGAACAATCAGTTCTAATCAAAACATGCCATGGTAAAACACCTGAAAATAGCTGCAGTACTGGTTATTACCTGCCTGGGCGCTGCCTGCCAGGGGCCACAGCTGAGTGACCCTGCTGCCCGTTTGCGGCAGGATGCTTTTGTATTTGCATCGCATATTCCCGGTGAAAACAATGGCCCGGTCGCTTCTATGCAACAGGAGCTGGAAGCAGCAATGGACAATGATACCAGCCGGTTAAACAATACTTCTTTTATGCGGCAGACAGTCCGCTTTTTTGAACGCAGGGAAAATGACTATATAGCCCTTCGCCGCCATAACCTGCAAAGCTATCCAACGCCGCCCGACAGTTTGCCGGGCTATGACAGTATATTGCCACCACCTGCACGGGGTTATCTCAGCGGGCTGTATACCGGTTCGCAGGTTTATGCCCTGCAACTGCTGAGCGCTGAAGATGTATTACGGCAGGTGATCATTCCTTACAACATCCTGCATTTAAGCGGTACCTATCTCGAAAAGAGGGATGGGATACAAGTGATCAAGGCATATAATGTTGCACTGAATGATGCATTGGGCTGGCATATTTATGCGAAGCAGCTGGATAATGATGAATGGCATTTGCTGTTGCTTTCAAACATGAGCGCTGCCGGTTTTAACTGGAATATCCGTACCAATAAACTAAGCGATATACACTGGTGGAGATACCGTGAACCGCAGTCTGTAAAAACTGCTGGACTGGAGGTATACAACCGCCGGCAGGAAGACACTGTTTCCGGTTTTCAGCAGCAGGCCCGCAATTTTATATGGAGCTCATTCGATAGTGCATTGATGGCATTGCAAACCGTAACGCCTGCGGGATCGGAGCGTGCAGATGATGCAGGCATCCATGCTTTCATTACAGAACGGCTGCAGCAGTTTAAAAATGCACATACCGTACAGTATGTGCAGATACGTAGCAATTCACTCCGGTTGCTTCCTGCATCACCAGAGAACCGGTTACTGGAAGCATACCTGCCATTGCAGAACAACGAATTAAAAGAACAAACAGAAAAAATGCTTGGCACAACGCAGCTTCATGCTTTGGTTTCAGCGCAGGCTTTTGATGCTGCCGGCATTATACAGGTGATGGCCCGGGCCGGTTTAGGCAATATGTACAACGAAGCAGAGCGGCACGGAGATGTGTACCCCCGCAGCTACTGGATAGATGAATGTTTCGGGCGGCAATACTTTGCCAGGCAACTTGCCCCGGATACATGGGAAATTACCGGTATAGGTGTTTGTTATGCCTACCAGGTTACCTGGAATTTACGAACAGATGCATTGAAGGATATTTCTTTCTGGCGTTTAAAGCAGTTGCCTGTAAACGGGTAAACGCTATGCCTGATAACAACTTTCTTCAATGATTACAAGTATATAACTAAAAGAGTGCCTATGAACATTGATTTCACCACGCTCTCCCGGGAGATTGAACAGGCTGCCCAGCAGGCTTTTACCGAAATCATAGAAGCCCATGCCGGCGAAACCATATACAGTTTTGCACTGTACAGCGACGAAGGTGCAATGACGGTTTGCCCCTCCGCCAACTCATTGGAATACCTGCCGGCAAAGGAACACCCTGATTTTGCCTACTACCAGTTTGAGCCCGCTGAATGGAAATACGAAATGCAGGGCGCAGATGAACAGTTCAACCATATTTCAGCGCAGCTGCGTAAGGTAGTGCTGGATAATGAAGAAAGCAACCATGGTGATTTCACTGTTTTTCAGCAACGCTTGTATGAAACCTGTACGGGTGTACTGGAAAAACTGAAGCAGGAACATTTTTTTACCAGTAAGGCAGGCCGGGATATTTTTTTGCTGTTCACTGTTTCAGATTACGACTGGAATAAGGAAACACTGGATGCTATTGTTAAGCGGCTGAATGATAATGTTTACCGCGACCAATACCTTGCCTGGATGCAAACCTGGTCTTAATTAAACCGGAAATAAATTTAACAATCAGGTAAAATGCCTTGATAATGCTGCAGTAATCCTGGGTTTGAAGGGTTAACACAATCTGTTTGTCAAAAAAACAGTGATTTTCTACTTTTGCATTCCGGTCCCGGTTTTGTTATTCAATTAACTTTGCGCCATAAGGATACTATTGTAAAAACACCGTTCTATGCCTTTACCATTTATAGAGATCATTGAATCTACTACGCCTGATCCCAATTTGCTGATGTGGAAGTTCAGTGATGCAGACAGCGAGATCAAAAATGGCGCACAGCTCACTGTTCGTGAAAGCCAGGCAGCCATATTGCTGAATGAAGGACAGGTAGCTGATGTTTTCGGTCCGGGCAGGCATAAATTGTCCACCGAAAATGTACCCATCCTTTCCCGGCTGAAAGGATGGAAATATGGTTTTGAAAGCCCTTTCAAAGCGGATGTATATTTTTTCAATACACACCAGTTCATCAACAATAAATGGGGCACACCAGCGCCTATCCTGCTGAACGACCCGGTGTTCGGGCAAATCAGGGTGCGGGCTTTTGGCAGTTTTGATATCAGGATTGAAGACCCCGCTGTTTTCTTCAAACAATATGCAGGCACTTATCCCAGGCTCACCATTTTTGAACTGCAACAGCAGCTGCGGGATTTTGTGGCACCCAAATTCGGGGAAGTGCTGGCTGCGCAGCGCATCACTGTTACAGAGGTGGCTGGTAATATAACCGGGCTCAGTAAAAAAATTGAGCCGCATCTGCAGCCTTATTTCGCCCAGCTGGGCGTTGGCCTCATCCAGTTCATCATTACCAGTGTAACACTGCCCGAAGAGGTGACCGCGCATTATGACAAGATCACCAATATGAATATGGTGACAGATATGGATAAGTTTGCCCGGTTCAATACCGCCACGGCCATCGGTGATGGCAAAAGCGGGCTGAGTGATGCGGTACAACAGGGCGCCATGCTGAATGTGCTGATGCAGCAAATGCAGCAGCAACAACCTCAAAACAATACAACTGCTAATGATATTACGGCAAAACTACAGCAGCTGAAAACATTATTTGAAGCGGGATTGATTGATGAAGCTGAATACAAAAACAAAAAAGCAGAAATAATTGAAAAGCTATGAGTGAAGAAGAAACCGGGAAGAAAAACACCTTATCGCTACTGGAACGGATGAAACAAAAGGCCCAAAGCCAGCAATCCTATGGCGGAGAAACGCATATGAACGAAGCCCGGGTAGATGTGCGTGACTGCCCCAATTGCGGGGCCGGCCGGGCGCAGCAGGATGGGCTTACACATTGCGCTTATTGCGGCTTTGAGTTCATCAACAAGCCCCTGACAGATGGCCTGTATATAAAAGAAAGCGATAACTCTTAAAAAAAAGCTAATGTTCAATCTTTTTAAAAAAGAGGAAAAATCACCCGATTGGCTGGCAGAGGCTAACGAGATCAAAGAGCGTTTTTTTGTTTTCCTGGAAAAGCTGGAAGCCAAAACAAAAGAGCTGGCCGAAGCAGCTGTGCTTGAGCTTACTGCCATGCGGCAAAATGATCCTGACCCGTATAAACGTGAATACGGCAGGATGCTGAGCGCGGTTCGTGGGCAAATGTCGCATATCAGGCAAAAAGCCAGCGGGGTACAGGATGAAAAGATCAATGGCTTTTATTACCAGGTTAACCACCAAATAGGCGCCCTGTCTGCGCATCAGCATCAATTGTACAATTTCCTGCAGGCCTGCCGTGACCGTTATGAGCAGTTTGAACAATACCACCGTTCATACGAAAACAAGATCAGCGCTACCGACCAGGAAGCCCTGGAGCTCAAATACCAGGCTATTTTACAGGAATACGAATCCATCAAAAACAAATTCACCTGTAAACAATGTGGCAGCCCTATTGCTGTTGATAAGGTATTTTTTATCACCACCTATATACAATGCCCCGCCTGCCAAACGCAAAATACTTTTGAACCCAGTACACAGGCCAAAGGCCTGGAAATGCTGGGCAGGGGGCTGGCAGAACAAAGAACTGCCGGAATGCTGCGGGCTCATAATGAGGAAAAAGAAAAAGAGCGAACCTTGTATCACCAGATACACGAGCTTAAGCTGAGCCTGATTCACGAACGGGATAAACATGTGCGTATGCAGAAAACCGCGCAGATGGAGCAGCTGGAACAACAACGGCAGGATGCTATACGCAATGCCCCATTATTGTATGAAAAATATCTTCGTGCCATGTTTGATGAATGGAACAGCATTGTTCCTGACCTCACTGAGCAGAATGAAAAATTTTACCGGCGCCTGCTGGAAGAATTCAGATCGAGGAATGTATCATGATCACCTATCAATAACACACTAAATTGAATCAAGATGTCAATGAATGAAGAAAACCCCCTATTGGCACCGATACACGGTGTTTCGCTGAAAGATTATGCCGCTGTTGCGCAGAAAATAAGTGCCGGCATTGACCAGGCCGCCGTGATACAGGCCCTGGGACTGGAGCCCGCTGTTTGGGAAGAGGTAAACACTTTATGGGTGAAACGTATGCAGGAAGATGGTACCTATACGGTAACCACACTGTATGGTCAGTATTTTATGGAAGGAAGCAGTCATCCTAAACTGGATCACCTGCAACCACAGGTTTCAGAAGAAGGCAAAGCTCACCTCGAGAAAATGAAAACCGACCAATACTATTACGAGGAACTGGCCGCAGCCCGCGAAGCCGCTTATGAATATGGCCTGGACGGCGCCCAGTGGATATTAGATAATTATGGTGTTAACCTGGGCGATTTTCAATCCGTTGCCATGCAATGGATGAATGCACGTAATGCTAACTGGGATTCAAATGAGATTTTGCATTTCACCAGTTATCATGACCAGAAGAAAAAAGAATATGCTGCAAAATTCGCGAAAGAACAAGGTGGCAATGTGGCGGATGATATAACATTTTAGAAAAAAGCGGGCCTCATATAAGGGCCCGCTTTTTTTAGTATACAGACTTCAATAGTTTTTTATCGAGCACCTGTATGCAACCCAATACCACCAGGCCAAACAGTAAAGGCCATTTTAGTTTGAGCAGCAGGTTTATCCATTGCGGACTGAAATGCGGGTTGCTGCAGGCATACATAATTACCAGCGCCAGCATCACCAGCAGAATAGCAGCGATACCTATAAACAATTTCCGGTCATTGGTTTTTGCCTGCTGCAACTGGATGCTGGTACTTACCTCCCGGGCAAAATCAGCAGGCAGCCCCTGCGATGGTGCAGTGGCCAGTGATGTGAACAGTTGCGAATAGGCCTGCAGGTTTTGTTCATCTTCAGCTGAAAGCTTTTCCTCCTGCGGAAGAATGCCTTCTTCCAGCCATTGCTGTATCTCTTCATCTGTAAATGCTTTCATGATCGTTGGTTTAAATAAATTTCCAGTTTTTCCTTTAATAATTTGCGGGCCCTGAACAGGTAATTTTTTACTGTTCCCTCCGGCATGCCCGTTATTTCTTCAATTTCTTTATAAGAGAATTCATTTAAATGGTATAAGGTCAACACTGTTTTATACGCTGCGGGCATCTGGCCGATCAGCTCCTGAATATAGGCCGACTGCTCTTTGCGTGACAACAATTGTTCCGGTGTTTCTGCTGTAAAAGAAAAACTGTCCAGGTCTTCCGGCAAATGGCCGGCCGTTCTGCGTTGCTTTTTCTGGTGGTTGAGGGTGGTGAGGTAGGCGATCTTTGCGATCCAGGTGGATAATTTAGACTGGAAAGCAAAGCTGCCCAGGTTTCTGAACACTTTGATAAAAACCTCCTGGCAAATATCTTTCGCATCTTCCCGGTTGCCGGTTAGTCTGGAAACAACCACAAATACCAGGTTCTCATACTGCTTCACCAATTGCTCAAAGCTTCTGATATCCCCCTGTAGTATTTTGTTGATTATCTCCTTCTCGGTAGGCATAGTAGAAGCAGACAACGGGTTATTGAAAAAGGTTGCAGAAAAACCGGTCTTTTTTCAGTTGTATACAACCGGAACTATTGCTATAAGCAGTCATGAAGAATATTTTTGGTAAAAATGAAAGAAATCTTTTAAAACTGCAACATTTCAAGCCCGGCTGTTGTCTGCTTCTGAAAAATTGATGCTAAACATACTAAACATACTTATTATGGATGCTCGAATAGTGGAAAATATAGGTGGCTTTACCATGATTATCTCTGGCTTTCTGGTAGTGGGCTGGATATTGGTTTCGGCGCTTAACTACAGCCTGAAAAGGCGTGCACTGCAAAAGGAGCGGATTGATGAAAATATCCTGCAGCTGTTTGCTAAACCAACAGAAGCGATACTAACGAATATTAAATGGGGGCTGCTGCTGCTATCCGGTGGAATCGGGCTGGTGATAATAGCGTTTTTGCCATACAAGGGTGATACCTCTCCTTTGCCTTATGGTGTTGAGGCGGTATTCCTGGGGCTTGGTTTCCTGGCGTATTATCTCATCGCGCGGCGTATCAAACACTGAGTACTTTTTTAAGATAATTGCTATATAACGTTCATGAAGAGCGGATGGGAGAGATATGCCTCCTGCTCACCTGTATAACTGCACTCCCGGGCAAACAGGCCCTACATTTTCTAAAAAACTGAATAATGAAACATAAGCTGCTTCGCGGCGGGCTATACCTATGCCTGTTGCTGTGCCTGCACATATCCGCTGCTGCACAGGATTCAACGATCAATTATGCCATCAAGGGTATACTGGCCGATTCGGCCACGCATAAGCCGCTGGAAATGGCTACCATTAACCTGTTTTCTGAAAACAACCAGTTATTGCAATCGGCGCTTACTCGGCCAGACGGCAGTTTTGTACTGAAGGCAGTGCGCGCTGCCAAATACCGGCTGGATATGATCGCAGTGGGCTTCAATCCCGGCAGTATCCATACCGTGCTGGGACAGGGCAGCACCCAAACTGCCGACCTGGGAATTATTTACCTGGGTGCCACAGCGGGCCATTTGAAAGAAGTAACGGTCACTGCAAACAAACCTCTGGTGAAACGCCTGGTAGATGGCATTTCCTACGATTTACAGGCAGACCCTGAAAGCCAGTCGAGCAGTGTGCTGGATATGATGCGCAAAGTGCCTTTTCTTACGGTTGATGCATCAGGGAATATTTTGATGAAAGGAAATAGCAGTTATAAAATATTTATCAACGGCAAACCCTCCAGCCTGGTAGAACGCAATCCTAAAGATGTACTGCGAAGCATGCCTGCTTCCACTATCCAGCGGATCGAAGTGATCACTTCCCCCTCTGCCAAATACGATGCAGAAGGGTTTGCGGGGATCATCAATATTATCACCAATAAAAAAACTGCAGACAGCTATAACGGATCACTGAACCTGAATGAACGTTTTCCAGCAGCAGGGCCGGGCTTTGGTGCATCTTTTGCTGCAAAGCAGGGCAGGTTTGGACTTTCAGTGTACACAGGCGGCAGTCTGCAGCATACGCCATACACGGGTAATACACTGATGCGCACTGCTACAGGGGCAGATGCGGCTGTATTGATGCAATCGGGGCGTACTGCATCTGATAACCGCAACGGTTACCTGGGTACAGAGCTGAGCTGGGAGCCTGACAGTCTTCGCCTTGTATCTGTTCAGTTTAACCTGAACGGAAATCATTACACCAACAACAGGGACCAGCAAACACAGCTGAACAAGATGACAGGAACGCTGCTGCAGGAATATGCCCTTAATGCAAACGGCCGCGCAAATGGTGCGGGTATGGATGCTGCCATTAATTTTCAGCAAGGGTTTAAAAAAGACAAAAACCGGTTGCTTACTTTTTCATACCGCTATTACCAGTACCGCAACGACCTGGGCGATCTGATGAATTTTTCAGGCAAGATCAATTTTGCACAACCGGATTATCACCAGCAAAACAATGCATTTTCAGGTGAACATACTTTCCAGGCAGATTATGTGCATCCGTTCAGGAAACTGACAATGGAAACCGGTGTTAAAGGAATTGCCCGCACAAACAACAGCGACTACGCCTATCTTTCATTCAATGCAGCTACGGGTTTGTTTGAGCCGGATACGGCCCGCAGCGACAGGTTCAATAACCAGCAGTATATTCTAAGCGCCTACAACAGCTGGCTGTACAGTACAGGAAAATGGGAGCTAAGGGCAGGCCTGCGCGCAGAGCAAACTTTTACGGTGATAGATTTTATTTCTTCTGCCATCAGAGTAAACCAGCACTATTTTAACCTGCTGCCTTCTGTTATCGTAAACCGGAAACTGACAGACAACAGTAGCCTTCGACTTGACTTCACACAGCGGCTGAAGCGACCCGGTATCAACAGGCTCAACCCTTTTGTGGACCGTTCTAACCCAAATGAAATAAACACCGGCAACCCCGGCCTGAGAGCTGTATTGAGTAACCGCATTCAGGCCGGGTACAGCAAATGGGGGAAGTTATCACTGAATATTGGTGCGGATTATACGTTTATGAACAACCTCGATCTAAAAGTGACATCATTCGACAGTATTACGCATATCACTTTCAGCACCTATGAAAATACGGGAAAAGTGCAGGCCTGGGATCTAAATTTTTATGGCAGTTACCAGCTTACATCCAAGCTGAACATGGGTATTAACGGCATGTTCACTTATGCTATGCTGCAGGGCTATGTAAACCGGGTGCTGTTTAAAACTTATTGGAAACTGTATTCCATAGGATACTTTATGGGCTATAAATTTGGCAAGGGTTGGCGCGCAAATATGAATGCCAGTTTTATGGGCCCCAATCCCGTAGCAATGCAAAGTGTGACCAATAAAGCTTTTTATTCTTCTTTCAGCATAGGAAAATCGATGTGCAATGATAAACTGAGCCTGTCTTTATCTGTAAACAATCCTTTTACTACCTATCGCGATGAGCGTGTTACCACTACCGGGCCTGGCTTTATGGAAATAAGCAGCAACCAGGTATATTACCGCTCTTTTGGATGCAGTATCAACTATCATTTCGGCAAGCTGCAATCAGCTGTTAAAAAAAGCCGCAAGCAGATCAATAATGATGATGTATCGAATGGGAAAGGGTTGTAACGAATACTGAACCCATATTCGCTGACCGAACGAAGTTTTGTAATTGTATTTTTTGCTGACACGCATCGCCTGACTGGGCCATAATGGAGGATGCTGGTAATGACTGCATCACTGAACAAAGACAAATAAAAATGCATCGCTTCTCCGGTTTTGCCGCTGAATATAAAAAGTGATGATGGCATACGGTCTTTTCAGTGGAAAAATGCTTTAAAATTATGTAACTAATTGGTTACAAAAAAATCGTCAATGAATTTTAAAGAGAAACCCGGCAGGGGATATGCAGCTTGTTTAAACCGGTACAGTCATCGTTTCAAAAGCGTACAGTTTGCCAGGGAAGCGAACCGGTAATTAATTGGTATTCAGGTTTATATTTCTTTGGCATTTTCTTCGTTGCAAAACAGTGTCCAATTGCAAAACCGGTATATGCTTTACAATTACCTGAAAATTACCTGCGGCAAATGCGCCGGCAAAAAATGTATGCTGCCATCAAAATAGGCGGCTTTGCCCTGAGTATTGCTGCCTGTTTGCTGATTGCCCTCTATATCGGGCATGAATTGAGCTACGACCGCAATTATCCTGATTCAGATCGTATTTACCGCATTGTGGGTGAGTTTAAGGTAAAAGGCAAAACCATCCGTTCTATATCCTTTCCGCCGCCGATGGCGCTTGCTATAAAAAAAGATTTTCCCGAAGTAGAACGAAGCGGCCGGCTGATGCCTAACAATCTTTTTGAGTATGTCGGGAGCAATTATGTGCGTAGTGCCAATAGCACAGAAAATACGTATGAGCAGGGATTTGCTTATGCCGATCAGCAATTGCTGGATATACTGCAACCCGCTATGGTGTATGGGAAAAGGGAGAAAGCGTTGACCGGTCCGAAAAGTATAGTAATCTCCAGGAGGATGGCTGATAAATATTTTCCCAACCAGGATCCTGTTGGTAAAACCCTGGTGCTGAACGATAATGCATCAAAGCCTTACACTATAGGCGGGGTAATGGAAAATATCGCTTCCACTTCGCACCTGCAATTTGATTTTTTGCTTACGCTTTCCGGTGTCGAACTGTGGCCGGGTGAACAGTCTAGCTGGGCATCCAGTAATTATGTGGACTATGTAAAGCTGCGTCCCGGCACTGATTCAAAAGCATTCGCACAAAAGCTGACGAAAGATCTTATTCAAAACTATTTCCTGCCCAGCATGGAAGCTGCGGGGTAGAAACAGGAAGAAGCATTTTTACAGAGTGCAAGCCTGTACCTGCAGCCTGTTGCAGACATACACTTGTACTCGTATGATGTTTACGATTACTATTATTCCCGTGGCGATATCCGCTTTATTTGGTTGTTTGGTGCCATCGCCTGTTTTATCCTGGTAATTGCGAGCATCAACTTTATTAATCTTTCTACGGCGCGGTCGGCCAACCGCGCGAAGGAGGTTGGGTTGAGAAAGGTGGTAGGCTCGTACCGCAGTACACTGATAGCACAGTTTTTAACAGAATCAATATTGTATAGCTTTTGCTCTTTCGCATTGGGTGTATTACTGGCCTGGATGCTGCTGCCTTATTTCAGCGTACTCAGCGGACAATCTTTTTCCATACCCTGGAATAACTGGTGGCTGGTGCCATTGATGATACTGGTTGCTGCCCTTATCGGTGTGCTGGCTGGCTTGTATCCATCTTTCTATTTGTCGGCATTTAATCCTATACAGGTGTTGAAAGGGCAGCTGAGCAAAGGTTCCAGAAATATCACCTTGCGGAATGTGCTGGTTATATTCCAGTTTGCCACTTCAGTAATACTGATCATCAGTACACTGGTCATTGACCGGCAGATGAAATTTATTCTTCATTCAAAAGCTGGCTTCGATAAAGACCAGGTAATATTGATTGAAGGCGCCAATAACCTGGGTAAGGATGTATATAATTTAAAAACGGCATTACTGCAGCTGCCATTTGTGAAAAGTGTGTCTGTAAGTGATTACCTGCCTGTTTCGGGAACTAAGCGAAACGGCAATTCTTTTTACAATGAAGGTAAAACAACAGAAGACGCTGCTGCCAACACCCAGTTCTGGCAGGTTGATGAAGATTATATCAAAACAATGGGGCTGCAGCTGCTGGCAGGAAGAAATTTTTCACCCGCAATGAAAACAGATTCACAGTCGGTGATCATCAACCAGTCACTTGCTGCCGAGCTTAATCTGAAAGATCCTGTTGGCAAGCGCATAACCAACAGTGGAGAAATATTCCAGGTGATCGGCGTGGTGAAGGATTTTAACTTTGAATCATTCCGTAATAAAATAGGAGGCTTATGCCTGCACCTGGGTAACAGCTCTTCAATTATGTCTGTTAAGGTGAATGCAGGAAATATCAGTCCGCTGATCGCATCCATTACTGCTGAATGGAAAAAATTTGCACCTGCCCAGTCTTTGCGTTATGCTTTTCTGGATGAACGTTTCGCTGCCATGTATGCTGATGTGCAGCGTGCCAACCAACTGTTCACCAGCTTTGCTGTACTGGCGATCATCATTGCCTGTTTAGGCTTGTTTGCTTTATCTGCTTTTATGGCTGAACAGCGCAATAGGGAAATCGGTGTGCGGAAGGTACTGGGGGCCAGCGTAGGCAGTATTACGGGGCTATTGTCAAAAGATTTTGTGCGCCTGGTGATTATTGCCATCATCATTGCTTCACCCATTGCATGGTGGGTTATGAACCAATGGCTGCAGGGCTTTGCCTATCGTTTACCTCTTAGCTGGTGGATTTTTGCATTGGCCGCCGCCGCTGCACTGTTTATTGCATTGGTAACGATCAGTTTTCAATCCATCAAAGCAGCTATGGCCAATCCGGTGGAAAGTCTGAAGGCTGAGTAGTACAGTCGTACCTCGTTGTGGATGGGACTATATAGGCACTGTATCATTACCCGATACTACTGTTCGCTAATTATAACAACGGGCACCTGCCTGGTATTCACTCAGCTCATTTTTACACCGTTAATCTTCGATACGGGGAACACAGGTATTTTATTGATGAGCTCGGCATCAGCCTTCCTGTTGCCAGTGTGATTGCGGCCATTATCTGCCGGCTGAAACGCAAAGAATTGCCCGACCTGCGTATCAACCCGCAGGATAACCAGCTGAATGAGCCATCCAACAATTAAACAATTAAGCCACCCAACAATTGAACAATCTAACGATTGAACTGCTTTCCCATTTTACAATTTATTAATGCCATAGAAATAATATAATGTTTTAACTTCAACCTCATTCCTCATCATTAAATACTCCGCTATGAGAAAGACCATTGTTTTAGCAGGGTTATCCATGCTGCTTTGCGCAAACCTTTATGCAGTCGGCCTTTCAGATGACCAGTCCAATTACAAAATGCAGAACGATGTATTGCAGAACAAGCCGGAATTGACAGCCACTTACAATGTTCGCATTGAGCTGGTTGACATCCATGGCAACCCGGTGAATGGCAGTACAGGACTGCATGGCTACTGGGCACGTAATGAATCGACCGGTGAATATTTTGAGCCGGGTGGCCAGGAAGATGCAGATAAATTTACCGACCTGCCTGCCGGAACATATAGTTTTGGTGCCTATGAAGGTGCCTGGGATGGTGCAGTGAGCAAAAAACTGAACCTGGCTGATGCCACTGTGGGCCCCGATGGTTTTATTGTTGTACAACTCACCTACTGGGTGGAATAGCCTGCATTGCTAAAAATCTTTTATCATCCTGCAGCCGGCCTTGACCGGCTACAGGATGATTGTTTTAATGGGTGTTTTATTCACCTGCCTGCGCGGGATCTAACCGTACCATGCAAAGCACATCTTTATCATTGTTGTATACTTCTACACAATACCCCTGCGGATCTATTTTTGGATCGGCAATAAGTTGCTGGAATGTTTCGCCTATTGCTGCAACATTTTTCATAAAATCTTTAATCAGCACAGTATGGTAGCTGCCTTTTGGGATCACATAGGGCTCGCATCCATATTGCACTGCTTCTCCTTCATAAGTTTCTGTTGCAGCGGCTTTGTATACGATAGTGCCGTTTTCAGGCCTTGAAAGCCCATACAATATACGTCCTTCCAGAGAAGGTAATATGGAATGCAGTTTCTCAAAAGCGGCCTGTATACCTTGCGGAAAAGAGCTGGCGGTTACGCAACAAACGCGTATATCGTCTTTGAGATGGTATAGTTCCATAAATAAAGGTTTTTTATACGGGTAAAAATAATCCGGCCCTGTTGTGGTAATGCGGTGCAAACACGACAATATAAAGGGGGGAAAGCGCAAGACCGCCGGACAGCTGTTCTCCGCCGCAGGTCAAATAGATGAAGGAGGGAAAAAACCTAAACACTTAGCTTAGCAGAAAATATAATCATGAATATCCTGGTTATCGGTGCCAGCGGCACCATTGGACGGAGACTGACCGCTGAACTTTCAGGCAGGCATCATATTATCAGTGCAGGCAGGAGCAGCGGTGATGTAAAAGTGGATATCACTGATGCAGCTTCTATTGAAAATATGTTCAAGGAAGTAAAAACAGTGGATGCTTGTATCTGTACTGCTATTTCAGGACCACTGAACGATTTCCAAACACTCACCGGCGATATACTTGTTGAGCAGCACATCAAAGGCAAACTGATGAGCCAGGTAAACCTGGTGCTCATTGGTCAGCATTATATCCGTGATAACGGGTCGTTTACATTAACGTCCGGCATTTTTGCCGATGACCCGGCCCGCCAAACGGCCGGTGCAGCACTCAGCTGTATGGCATTGCATGGCTTTGTACATGCAGCTTCTCTTGAATTGCAACGTGGTATCAGGGTAAATGCAATAAGCCCCGGGATGGTGGAAGATTCCGCCGCCGTATATGGCCATTTGTTTCCTGGCCTGAACTCTGTGCCCATGCCCAGGGTGATAAATGCTTACCTGAAAAGCGTGGAAGGGATCATCAACGGGCAAATATTGCGGGTATATGAATAATGCCAGCCATTATCTTGTTAAAACTTTGTATATTGCCATTATGATTACCAGCAATAAAACAAAAGCACCACAGTGCTGCACATTCATCGTTTCCGCTCCTTAATCCCCGCCTTTCTCGGTAAGGCCTGGTGGCATTTTCCTATTTATGTAGGAAAGCGATAAATGCTACCTGCAATTGCCTGGTCTTTTCTCAACCATATTGATCATCTTTCGATAGCAGGATAGATAACTGTTATCTGTGGCTACAGGTAAACCGCACTGGTGTTTGATGCCATCATTGGGTATGCCTGGCCATTGAAAATATAAACAGATGAAACAAGCTTTTATTCAACTGCATGTGGCAGTTTTATTGGCGGGGTTTTCTGCCGTATTCGGCAAATTGATTTCAATAAATGAAGGGTTACTGGGTTGGTACCGCCTGTTTTTTTCGGCTGTATTGCTGGTATTGCTGCTTTGGATAACAGGTCGGCTTAAAAAAATAAGCAGGACTGATTTCTTTAAAACAGCTGCAGTAGGCTCGTTGCTGGGCCTGGCCTGGATATTTTTTTACGGAAGCATCAAATACGCCAATATTTCTGTCGGCGTGGTATGTTGTTCGCTTACCGGTTTTTTCACCGCTTTTCTGGAGCCACTGGTGAATAAAAAAAGACTGTCACTGGCAGATCCCTTGCTGGGCAGCCTGGCTGCTATAGGTGTTGCCCTTATTTTTCATTTTGATGTACGGTACAGGACCGGTATTGTATTGGGTGTACTGTGTGCGCTGTTAATGGCTGTTTTTGCCATTGCCAACCAGCGGCTGGTAAAAAGAATGAGCAGTGAACTGATCACACTATACGAAATGCTGGGTGGTTGTATAGGCGTTGGCCTGATCATGCCGGTTTACCTGCATTTTTTTCCTGTACAATCATTACTACCCACAGGGATCGACCTGGTTTACCTGGTACTGCTGTCGCTGCTATGTACTATTGCGCTGTACTTTTTGCTCACCCGGGCATTGCAGCATATTTCAGCATTTGCGGTGAACCTGAGCTTTAATCTGGAGCCCGTGTACAGCATTATACTGGCAATGCTTTTTTTCAAAGAGAACAGGATGTTGAATGCCGCTTTTTATGCAGGACTAGGTTTAATCATTCTTTCGGTACTGCTGCAAGCGGTAGCTGAAACAGTCAGGAAAAACAGGTTACAAAAAATTATATGAACAGCAAGCTGCCGGTACACGATGCTGGCTGCTCTTTTCTTTCAAAGAAAAATAGTGCCTGCCCGAAAAAAAAGCAACTGCTGTATGGATTTTCAATAGTGGCGCATCTGTTTTATCATTGAATTCGTTCAACAGGCCATACCATGCCCTGTTTACAAGGAAAAACTGCGGCATTTTTCATTAATACAACCATTGCTATGCTAAAACATTATTTTACTACTGCCTGGCGGCACCTGCTAAAACACCGCCGTTTTACCCTGCTCAACTTATTGGGGCTTACTGCCGGTGTTACCTGCGCCTTGCTGATCTGCCTATGGATATATGATGAGCTGGAGATGGATGAATTTCATGAAAAACACAACCGCATATTCCAGGTGATGGAAAATCTGCCACACGACAACGGTATCCGAACAGTGCCTGAAACACCGGCACCACTCGCGGAAAGCCTGGCAGCTTCTATGCCTGAAGTGGAGACCAGTGCTGTGAGCACCCCTCCATCCTGGTTCAGGAAAGTAGCGCTTACGGCCGGTAATACAAACAGCCGCGGCACCGGGTTGTTCGTAGGGAAAAATTATCTCGATGTGTTTTCTTACCCGTTGCTGATGGGGAATAAACAACAGGTTTTGACAGGCAATAAAAATATTGTTCTGTCAGAAAAACTGGCCAGAACATTGTTCAGAACAGTAGAGAACAGCATAGGTAAAACGGTTGCCTGGCAGATCGATAGTTTGAAAAGACAGGCCATTGTTGCCGGTGTAATGAAAGATGTACCTGCAGGTTCGTCTGTGCGGTTCGATTTTCTGCTGCCATTCAGCGTTTTTGAAGAGGATATAATGAAAACGCAGTTCAGCCTGAATGGCCCGGGCCCGTTTTTGACTTACCTGGTATTGAAAGAAGGAACAGATACCAGCCGGTTCAATACCAAACTGCGCAGCTTCATGCGCAGCAAAAGCGATGGCAACCCCCGCGACCTGTTTGTAGCCCGGTATGCAGATAATTACCTGCATGAACATTACCAGAACGGCGTACAGGCCGGTGGGCGCATCGGGTATGTAAAACTATTTGCGCTCATCGCTTTTTTTATCATAGCCATTGCCTGTATCAACTTTATGAACCTTGCCACAGCTGAGGCCTCCGGCAGAATGAAAGAAGTGGGTATCCGGAAAACTGTAGGTGCCGGCCGCGGAATGCTGGTATTGCAATACCTGGGCGAATCAGTGCTGCTTAGCTTCCTGGCACTGGTTTTCGCTTTGCTGATTGTTGCACTGCTATTGCCGCAATTTAATGCCATCACGGGTAAGCAATTAACCATGCGGGCAATGAATATACCACTGTTGTTGTCATTTGGTGGTATCGCTTTACTCACCGGTTGCCTGGCCGGCAGCTATCCGGCGTTTTATTTATCAGGGTTCAATCCCATCGCAGTGCTGAAAGGGAAGCTGCAGGATACTGCCGGCGGCTTATGGATCAGGAAAGGCTTGGTGGTATTTCAATTTGCCATTTCTGTGATATTTATAGTGGCGGTACTGGTGGTATACCGTCAGCTGGCCTTTGTGCTAAGCCAGCGGATGGGCTATGATAAAGACCATGTTATTTATTTTGTTGCCGAAGGCAAGGTGCCGGCAAATATAGATGCATTTATCAACGGCATAAAGCAAATACCTGGCGTTGACAATGCCTCCAGTATGGTGGGTAATGTGTTGGGCGCCCCTTCTGTCAACATTACCTGGAATAATAAAGGAAAGAATGATGTGCTGCTTTGCCGTCCTTTTCTGTTGTACTACGATATGATGGAAACACTGGGTATACAATTGGCGGCAGGCCGCTCTTTCTCCCGCCGCTTCAGCACTGATACCGGCAAGCTTATTTTTAATGAGGCTGCCATAAAAGCCATGGGTATACAAAACCCTGTAGGCAAGGTAATTGACTTCGGTGGCTGGAACAGCGAAATCATCGGGGTGGTAAAAGATTTTCATTTCCAGTCGCTTCATGAGCCGGTGAAGCCTTTGTTCTTCCGCCTTGACCCCGGCGGAACAGTTATGGTAAAAATCAAACCGGGGATGGAGCATACGGTTATCGACAGGCTATCCCGGTTTTACCAGGCGTATAACCCTGGCTTTTCATTTGAGTACAGGTTCCTGGATGAAGACTATCAGCTGCAATACCAGGCAGAGAAGAGGGTGGCTGCTTTATCAAAATACTTTGCGGCACTGGCTGTGATCATCTCCTGTCTTGGGTTGCTGGGACTATCTGCGTATACAGCAGAAAGAAGAAGCCGGGAAATAGGTATCCGCAAAGTGCTGGGTGCAACTGTGGGCAATATCGTGCTGATGCTGTCGGCGGAGTTTATCAGGTTTGTATTGATCGCTGTTTGTATTGCCACACCACTGGCCTGGTGGATAATGCATAACTGGCTGCGTGGCTTTGCTTATCATATAAACCTGGGTGCAGGTGTTTTCGTGATCACCGGTTTGTTCATGCTTTTTATTACCCTGTGCACTGTTAGCTTCAGGGCGATAAAAGCTGCGGTCGTTAACCCAGTGGTAAGCCTAAAAAGCGAATAAATAGTTGTGCCTGCAGCCTGCAATTCGATGCTTCGCGGCCCAGTTAGGACTTTTTAAGCTGCCGGCTACGAGCCGTAGCTGCGAAATGGAGCGTGTTTTCTGCGTTTATGGTGTAGTCGTTTGCGGGATGAATTTCTTGTAGTGCTGTATTTTACTGCCTTCACCTGCAGGTGGGTACGCAATAAAATCATCACCTGTTGTCATTGTTATGCCCTTGTTTGATCATCTCTTTCACTGCCCTGGCCACAAACTGCTTGTCATCGGTGTTGAGGGTGATCTGTTTTTTGCCGCCATTCAGCCGGTAGGTGATCACTCCATGGCGATCGCCTTCTGCTTCCAGTGATTCGCCGTTCAGGGTGTATTTGACATAGCCGCCGGGAGAAATATTCTCTATATCTGTTCCTTCATCATTAAAATGAACCTGGCCTGCATATTCAATTTTAAGCTGCATACCCGGTGTTGTGGTGGCAATAATCGTATGCCGCTGCCGGTGGCAGGCCTGGAGCGCCAATACGGTGAGTAGTATGGTAAACAGTTGTAATGGTTTCATAGCGTGTTTTTTATTGGTAAGAACTTGTTACTTGTTTTATAACAACAAAGTCTCCTTCTTGTTATGAAGGAGACTTTGTAAAAGAACTGTATACGTTGATTAACGTACGGCCTTAGTTATTATTGTTACCGATGCCTCCTCCGCCCTGGCTACTTACGCGTTTGCTTTCATCATCGGCAGCGGTTTTGCGTTGGCGTGCAGCTTTTACCTGGTTGCTGCCAAAGCGGTAAGTGAAGTTAAGTTTAAATAAACGGCTTTCCCATCCGCCATTGGTAAGCAGGCTTTGGCCGGCAAAATTGCTGGTGGCTTTCCAACGCATGGTAAGGAAGATATCGCTTACTGTCGCTTTCAGCGTGCCTTTTCCTTTCATGATGGTTTTTTGTAAGCCGGCATCCATGCTCCACATCGATTTGCTTTTGAATGTACCCTCCCAGATAGAAGGCGAGGTGTAAAAGCCACTCAGCTCGGCGGTCAGTGTCTTGGTCAGCTTGAAGGTGTTTTGACCATAAAAATTAAAGTTCACCACATCCAGGTTGATTTTACGGCCTGGACCAAGATCGGCTTTGTAATGCGAATAGTTGGTGTTGATATTGAAGAATGCACCATACCATTTTAACTGGAGCGGCATACTGATATTGAGGTTCACCACGTCCTGGTTGGCCAGGTTCTTTTTGGTGATAAAACTTTTTGACTTGTCTGCGGTATCCACCAGCTGTGTAAATACATCATTTACATGGCTGTAGGTAAGGGCTGTTGTCAGGAAGAATTTATACATGTGCGTTATCCCAAAGCTGTTGGTGTACTGTGGTTTCAGCTGGGTATTGCCTTTCTGGAAAGTATACTCATCCAGTTTAAATTCGAAGGGGTTAAGATCCTGGTAGGCAGGGCGGTCAATACGGCGGCTGTAGGTCAGCGTCCACTGGCTCTTGGGGTTTTTGTTAAAAGTAACGGCTGCACTTGGGAACAGGTCGGTATAATGCCTGTTAAAACCTGAATCGTAAGTTACATACTGCCCATTCCATTTATATCCATTGGAGCGGCCTTCGGCATTGGTGTTTTCTGCACGCAGGCCTGCCTGGATCATAAAACCTTTGAACTGGCGGTTATAGTTGACATAAATGGCATTGATATTTTCCTTGTAGTTGAAATTATTGCTACGCAGCGTGTCCATGATCTTGTCATTGGTATACACATTGTAGCGCTGAAAATCGTTGCCGCTTTTTACATACGATGTTTTGAAGCCGATGCCAAGCCTGCCTTTTTTATAGTTCTGTTCATAATCGCCTTTGAGTGAGTAAATATTGATATTGGTAGGCGCCAGCATATTGTACACCAGCTGGTTGATCAGTGTGCTGCCATCTGGGGTATAATAATAGTTGGGCTGCAGCTGATTGCTGCGCAGCTGGTACCAGCCATAATCGGCATCAACATTCAGTTCTCGTCCGGCAGTATCGGCATAACGGTAGTTCAGGTTACTGTTGATATTGCTGCGTTTATTGCTGTTCCTGTTATTGGCTAACAGGATACGATCTGTTTTATTGGTGGGAACATAGGTAATGGGCGTTTTGCTGTCGGTCATAAAATCATTGGTGCCAAATGTGCCGTTGACCATTACACCAAAAGTGCTCCGGGCATTTGCATAATAATCCATACCTGCTTTAAACCCATGACTGTTGTTGCGGGAAATAACTGTTGATCTCTGGTCGAACAGCGTATCCAGCTGTGTACGGTTCAGGTTCATGAACATTTCATTCCTGCTCTTATTGTAATTGTAGTTAGCAAAAAGGTTCACTTTTTTACCCCTGTTATTGAGTGCGATACCACCATTGTATTTGGGAAAAGTACCTATGTTATAACCAGCAGTGACCGATCCGTTGGTGCCGTAAGACTTATTTTTCTTCAGCTTGATATTGATGATGCCTGCATTACCGGCGGCTTCGTATTTGGCCGAAGGATTGGTGATCAGCTCAATGGATTCTACCTGTGAAGACTGGATGGTTTTCAGGTAATCGCTCAGGTCTTTTCCGGAAAGAGGCGATGGCTTACCATCGATATACACCTGAACGCCATTTTTACCGCTTAGACTTAAATTGTCATCTTTATCTACCAATACGCCGGGCGACTTACGAAGCAGCTCCAGCGCGTCGTTGCCCACTGCATTGATGCTGTTTTCTACATTTACGATGGTTTTATCGGCCTTTACCTCGATCATCGGTTTTTTAGAAGTAACAGTTACCCCGCTCAATTCTGATAAAGGCTTGTTCAATACAATAACAGGGACAGTGACATTATTGCCTGCCTCAGTTAAATTAAAAACCTGGGAATAACCTTTGGCATAACCTACATAGGATACATTCACCAGGTAGGCACCGCTCCTGATACCGGAAAAAGTATAGATACCGTCTTTATCTGTTACACCGAGTTTTACAACGGAAGAATCTTTGGCTTTTAGCAGGGAGATAGTGGCATTTACAATAGCTTTCCCATCTGTTTCTTTCACCGAGCCTGATATTTTCTGGGCATTCACATAAAAGCTGCACGTGATAAAAGACAGCAGCAGTAGTAAAAAATTTCTCATAATATTTGTTTGTACAGTAACCTGTACGCAAAGTTTCTCACAACATTACAGGTTTGCACATGGGCAATACACCAGCGGTGTTAAACAATCGATGAATGGTATAGGCATATCACAGCCTGGTGTGATATATCACGGGAAGCAAAAAACAAAGAGGGGTATTTTTAAAAACGGCCAGTGGCAGGATGAAGAAACTGCGGAAACAGGTCGGTGCACAGCAACAGGAGAACATACAACTGTTCGTGTGTTGCTGGTCTATTCATATTTTTTCATCAGCTGGTACAATATTTTCCGGTCACCATCATATAATACTTTGCTTGTATCCTGCTGCATAAAATGTCTTTTAAATGCGCGGATGGCTGCTGAACTGTCCCTCACATCATAGCCCACGATACGCAGGGCCTGCAGGTTATTGAAGTCTGGCGGTAAAACCACATTGGTGGTATCATCGTACCATAATCCAAATCCTTTTTCTGCCAGTGTTTTCCAGGGGAAATATACATTGGGATCATTTTTCCGGGTGGGTGCAATATCTGCATGACCGATAAAATTTGCCGCAGGTATGCCATATGCTTTTTTCAGTCCCTGCAGCAGGTGCAGCAGGCTGTTGACCTGTTCGCCGGTAAAAGGATCGAAACCGTTATTGTCAATTTCAATGCCTATGGATACAGAGTTCACATCCGTTACATTGCCCCACCTGGCGATACCTGCCTGCCAGGCGCGCAGGTAATCGTTCAACATGTGATGCACTGTACCATCTTTACAAATAACATAATGTGCACTTACCTGGCTTTTGGCAGTGGTAAATGTTTTAAGTGTTTGCTCACAGCTATTTTGTGCAGTATGGTGAATAATAACAAAATTAGGTTTGCGCATATTGAAATTGGTGGTGCCCGTCCAGGTAGGGGCTTCTTTTATCGAATCAAAACCGGTTCTTTCCGGAACTGCTTTTAATGTTTGCGCATAATTCTTTGCCTGCTGCTGGTATAATTTGTTGGTAGACGCATAAGGATTGCGGGCGCAACTGTACAATAAGGCGATTGCCAGGATACAGCCTGCAGCCTGCATACTGTATGTATAAATGGTGGTGACACGCATATGAACTGGTTAGAATGTAGAATAAACTTATGACATTGGTACTTTAATTCCAACTTTATGCCATAAATAAGCGGTTGATGAAAGGCTTAGAATGTGTTTCCCTGTGTGCTGCGTATTAGGTAATTGGCTGCTGCCGGCAATGCCTGCATGCATTGCAAGAACAAAGTGGTGCTGCGGCGGCCGCCAAACATCTTTTGCACCAGGCGGCCGGTGCGCAATCTATTACTGAAATGCTGCCGCCAGCGTTGTACATATAATTGCTCTATTTGCCGGCGGGTTATGCGTTTATCCAGGAAGGGTGAAGCGGCTTCAAAAACCAGTTTTCCTGCATGTAATGCCATGCTCATGCCATTGCCGCATAAGGGCGTGATCAATCCCGCAGCATCGCCGGCCATCAGCAGGTGTTGCCAAACCTGCTCTTTTTCATGAAAGCTGATCTGCGAAATCACCAGCGGCTGTTCATAAAGAAAAACGGCAGTATTGAATATTTGTTTCAGCTGTGGATTTTGCGAAAGAATGGTTTGCTCCATTACCGGGATGGAATTGCCCGCAACCGCCAGGTTATGTGCAGTGGTGAGATAACAAAGACAACAACGGTCTTCTTCTATGCGTGAAATGCCACAATAACCACCCGGGAAATTGTGCAGCGAAATAAGATCATCTGCCTGTGGATAGCGTACATGGTATTTAACCGCGATGTAATGATTGAGCTTGTCCGGTTTCTGCATAGTAAACTGTCTGCCCCACCTGATATCCAGGTTGCTTCGTTTGCCAAAGCTGCCGATAGCCAGCCTGGCTTGTATTTGTCGCTGCGGAGTTTGCAACAGGAACTGCTCTTCAGTAAAACTGATCTGCTGTACGCGCTCACCTGTATAGATGGTTACACCCTTTGCTTTTGCCTGGCAATACAACTGTTCATCCAGCAGGTAACGGCTGATGCCATAACCGCCTGCCGGCAAACGGAAAAAATAATTTCTTCCGCCGGTATCGCTGATACTTAACCGCTGTATAAAAGGCAGCTGCAGCTGTGTTACCGGCAACCCCAGTTTTTCAAGGAAAAGCATACCTGCGGCACTGATAAACTCACCGCATACTTTGTGAAAAGGGTATTGTTCTTTTTCGATCAGTACAGTACGATAACCGGCTTCAGCCAGCAATATGGCTGCAGAAAGACCGGCAAGGCCTCCTCCTGCAAAGGCTGCATCATATAATATTGGCGGGTTCATGGATATAAGTGATCAGGTAACGGAATGCCCATTGCCAGCTGAGCTGGAAGGAAGAAATGCCTGCCTGTTCCAGTATATGCTTCCATTCGTGCCGTTTAAAACCGCGGGCTACACTCAGCGGAGCATCGTTTTTCAACAGGTAGGAGCAGGGCAGTAGCCGTGTAAGCATCCGGATGGAAGAATAGGCGAGGGGATGCCTGTGCAGATCGTTGATGAAAAAACCGGTGCCACAGCTGGCCTGCATCCACTGCAGCTGTGTAATAAGCGCCGGTTCAGTAAAATGATGACAGAACAGGCTGGAGAAAATAATATCCGGCCTGGTTTCAAAAACCACATGCCGGTAGTCGCTGGAGATCCATTGTGATCGCTGCTGTAAAATATTTTTTTTGCCGGCAATACGTATACAGGCGGGCTTAATATCTATTCCGGTACAGTGAACAGGAATATGATGACGGTCGGCCCAGCGGGCGATAGCAGCGAGGTTATCGCCGCCTCCGCAACCTATTTCGCATACGGTCACTGTTCTGTTGACAGGCTTGCCCGCAAGCAGTTTCCTGAATCCATGGGTGGTGATGTGATGGCCGCCCAGCCAGCTGTTGATGAATTCCAGTTCTTTCATATTCTGCAAAAGGTCCTTGAAGGATAGATTGTCCTGGTCAAGTAATTCTGCCTGGTATGATCTGTGTTGCAAATTCATCTTTATGATAGTATACCGGTGAATGTTTCCATGGTCAGTCCAGGGCCAAAGGCTGCACCCAGAACAGGCCCTTGTTCTTCTTTGTGCATTATTTCTTTCAACACAAATAAAATGCTGGATGATGACAGGTTGCCGTATGCCGCCATCATGTCCCTGGAATAACGGAGCGCCCCTGGTGGCAGTTGTAATTGTTTTTCTATGGCGTCGAGTATTTTTTTGCCGCCGGGATGAATGCACCAGCAGACAATATCCTGCTGCCTGAGGCCGCTGTATTGCAAGGCCTGTAATACAAGGGAGGCAATATCTTCCTGTATCAATTGCGGCACATAACTGCTTAATGTCATTAAAAAACCTTTGCTGCTTAGCTCCCAGGCCATGTCTTGTTTGCCACGCAGGGCAACCTGGGAGTAAAACTGTTCCAGCCGTATAGAACGGTGATTGGGTTGCCTGCCCGAAAGAAGTACGGCTGCACTGCCATCACCAAACAATAAACTGCTGGCTGCATTGTCGGGCGAGTATTCTTTCTGAAAATGAATAGTGCACAATTCTGTATCTACGATCAGCACATTGGCAGTGCTACTGGATGAACAGATCAGGTGAGCAATTTTAAGTGCGTGTATGGCAGCATAACATCCCATAAAATTTACCGATGTGCGGAATACCTGTTCCGGTAAATTCAGTGCTTCCGCGATCTGCAGGTCGAGACCGGGAGCACTCATACCTGTGCAGCTTACTGTGATCAGGTGGGTGATCTCGGTGCTGCTGATATAGCCGTCTATACACTGCCGTATGGCCAATAGGGAAAGCGGCAGGGCCTCACGCTGGTATACCTGCATACGTTCTTCCAGCAATGGAAACGGCGCTTCGTCGTTTACCGGTATAAACTGCCAGCTGTCTTTGGGCGCACTGTAGTCAGGAATAACCGAATAACGGTATTCAATACCACTATGCCGGTACAGGAATCCCAGCTTGCGCAGTTCATCTTCCGGCAAGCGGTAAACCGTTTGCATAAACCGGAGAATATCTTCCTGCCTGTGACGGTACTTCGGTACAGCTGTTCCTATAGAAATAATCTGTGTCAACTTGTTTGTTGTAAAATGAATAAAAAGATAAATGCAAGATTGGTGCAGGTAGATGCCAGCAGGTTCATACGCATGGTATGTGTAAAATCAGCTTTGGTGCTATCCCGCCAAACCCGGCTGGTCCATTGCAGAAAAAAAATGATCACAGGAATAAAGAACAGTTGCAGCAGCAGGAATTTGCCCAACTGGTGCACATGTATAAAATAATGCAGCAATAAGGCAAATGCCAGCATATACAATCCTGCGCAGAACAAAAAAGTACCCCTGATCCCCAGCAGCATACTGATGGTTTTCACATGATCCCTGGCATCTGCTGCATGCTGGTACACCTGTGTAATAGGGTAAAAACCGCCTATCAGTAATGCAGCTGCTGCGGGTAACTGCCATTGAAGCGGCTGTACTGTATTGGCACAGAAATAATAAACCAGGCAAAACACCAGCGCACCCTGGTTCAGGATAACTGTGAGGTAACCGGTTACCGGATACTGCTTCAGCCTGATGCCCCTGTAACTGTACAGGTGCGAAAAAAGAATATAACAGGCAATACCTGCCGCAAAAAAAACTGACACAAAAATTGAAAGCAGTATAGCAACACCATCCATAACCCAGGTAATATACAGCAGCTGCATGGTGGGTTGTAATGGCCGGGCTACACCGCCTATGGGTGTGGTATCCCTGTCCATATAACTGTTGTAACCATTGCTGGAAGGATACACCAGCAAATGCAGTATGAAAAACACCAGTATCGCATTCCCGGGCTTTACTTGACGGGGCACGCTTAATGCAAACCAGTACACCGGCATCAGGAAAACGGAGAAAGGGAAACGCAACAGTTGTATGCTGGACCGTTGCAACACCCAATTGATTTTATGGTTAAATATAGATAACTGAAAGGGCATGCTGTTCCGTTTAAGTCGTTTTTAAGCTGTTGCATCCGGTATCTGTATGTTCAACACATAACCTCTTTTTTTGTTAGGATAGTCAATGGTTATATTATGAACAAAATTTTCCTGACAGCCCGGACATACCTGGTTATGATCAGCTACGAAATAGATCCGGATGTTCTGTCTCCCCGGTTGCCTCCATCTACAGAATTGGATAAATAGGTGGATAAAGCACTGGTTAATCTTAGGGGTTTAATTTCTGCAGAACCCACATGCGTTCAGTGTACCGGCTTATTCACATTGATTTCCCGAAATGAACCTGGATTTTTATCATCCGCTCTATTGCCGCAAAAAGGATCAACTGTTGTTGTACACAAACCGTCGCATATTGCCAGCCGCTATAAATGATTCTTTTATATAGAAAACCTTAAAAAACCATACATGAAAAAGAAAAATAACCTGCAAGCGCAGGTATTTTTTTACATTCGCCAGGAGAAATAACCTGGGACCCCCCGTTCTCTCTGACTGATTTCTGCCTGCCATACTGCCATATTCGTTGTGCTGATGCAATCGCATAGCGGCAAAAAGTGCATTTAGATGTAAAGTATCACAAGCTTATGACAGCAGAACAACAACGCCTGAAAGTAAATGCCAGCAAAAAAGTTCCACTCGAACAATGGGGCCCTTATGTCTCTGACCGCCAGTGGGGCACTGTAAGGGAAGACTACAGCGAAAACAGTGATGCCTGGAACTATTTTCCTTTTCATCATGCCGCCAGCCGGGCATACCGCTGGGGTGAAGACGGGCTGGCAGGTATCTCCGATTTTTTCCAGAACCTCTGTTTCAGCATCGCCCTCTGGAATGGGAAAGACAAAATATTGAAAGAGCGGTTGTTTGGCCTGGGCAACTACGAAGGCAATCATGGTGAGGATGTAAAGGAACTCTATTATCATCTTGATAACCTCCCATCTCATTACTTCATGCGGTTTTTGTATAAATATCCACAGCAGGCTTTTCCCTATGATGATTTGCTGGAGAAAAACCGCAACCTGAGTAAGCTGGAACCGGAATATGAAATACTGGACACCGGCGTGTTCAATGACAACCGGTATTTTGATGTGGAAATTACGTATGCAAAGTTTGGTAAACGTGATATCGCAATAAAAATAGCCATCACCAACCGCTATAAATCTACAGCCAGCATCACCGTACTGCCTACACTATGGTTCTATAACCGCTGGCAGTTTGGCGGTATGGACAAAAAACCGGTTATTAAAAGAGTGAATGGGTATTCTGTAAATGCAGTGCATGAACGCCTGGGTTCTTATTACCTGTATTTTCCTAAAACAAACGAGCAGTTTTTTACGGAAAATGAAACCAATAATGAAAAGCTGTTTGAGAAACCCAATATAACGCCGCTGGTAAAGGATGCTTTCCATGATGCGATCATTCATCATAAAAATACAGAGCTGTTAAAAGCACAAAATGAAGGCACCAAGTTTGCACCGGTGTACAAATATAAAATTGCAGCGGGCGATACCAGGATATTGTACCTGCGCCTCTGCGACGAGCTGATGGATCAGCCTTTTGGTCATGGGTTTGAACATATATTTGAGCAACGTAAACTGGAAGCCGACGATTTTTATCAGCAGATCATGCCGGCAAATATTCCAGCCGATTTGAAGGAGATACAACGGCAGGCATTTGCCGGTTTATTGTGGAGCAAACAATACTACCATTTCGATATTGAACGGTGGCTCTCGCAAAGTGATGGTATTTCCCCATTATCCAGCCACCGCACCTGGGGGCGTAATCACGACTGGCAGCACCTCAAAAACCAGGATATTATTCTGATGCCCGATAAATGGGAATACCCCTGGTATGCCGCCTGGGACCTGGCTTTTCACTGTATTCCCATGGCCATGATCGATGCCAATTTTGCCAAACACCAGCTCATTCTTATCATGCGCGAGTGGTATATGAAACCAGACGGGCAGTTGCCTGCGTATGAATGGAATTTCGGCGATGTAAATCCACCAGTACATGCATGGGCCGCATTGCAGGTGTACCATATTGAAAAAGCAAAAACCGGTACCGGCGATATCAGTTTCCTGAAACGTATTTTTCAAAAGCTGATCATCAATTTCACCTGGTGGATCAACCGTAAAGATCCCAACGGTAACAACATATTTGAAGGTGGTTTTCTCGGGCTGGATAATATCGGTGTGTTCAACCGCAGTATACAGCTGCATGGGCAAATGGAACTGGAACAGGCTGATGGTACCAGCTGGATGGGTATGTATGCCCTGAATATGATGGATATGGCCATCGAAATTGCCATGCATGATATTTCCTTTGAAGACACTGCTACCAAATTCTTCGAACATTTTGTACTGATCGCCGCAGCCCTTAATGAAATGGGGCTTTGGAATGATGAGGATAAATTTTTCTATGATATCCTCGGCACTCCCGGCACCAAACCACTGCAGTTGCAAATCCAGTCAATCGTTGGGCTCACACCCCTGTTTGCTGTATCGGTGATTGGCAAAAACGTATTAAACAAGCTGGAAGATTTTACCAAGCGCATTACCTGGTTTGAAAACTACCGGCTGAAGAACAATAAGTTCTGGCCCAATGAAGAACGTGCCGAAGGCGAAAAGATTTTATTGTCACTGGTTCCCCGCGAGCGGCTGGTGGCGCTGCTGCAGCGTTTGCTGAGCGAAACAGAATTTCTTTCTCCCTGCGGTATCCGTGCCTTGTCAAAATACCATGAAGCACATCCCTATTCTGTAACCATAGAAGGTGTTGAATATACCATCGGTTACGATCCGGGCGATTCTACTTCCAATTTCTTTGGCGGCAATAGTAACTGGCGCGGCCCGGTATGGATGCCGATCAATTACCTCCTGATCCAGTCGCTGAAAAAATATGGTGAGTTTTACGATGGCAGCCTTACTATTGAGTATCCCACCGGTTCGGGTAAATACATGGATCTGCTGCAAATTGCTGATGAACTCTCCAAGCGGGTCATCAGCCTTTTCCGCGCCAATGAAGCACAACAACGCCCGCTGCATGGCAAGTACAACTGGTTTTACCAGCAGCCGGGTAATGAGCACCTGGTTCTGTTTTATGAATATTTTCATGGAGACAACTGCAGCGGCCTGGGCGCCAGCCACCAGGCTGGATGGACAGCCCTGGTAGCCAGGCTTATCAGCGAAATGGCCCATGAGCCGCCTGCAAATCCTGCAAAAGAGGTCAGTACAACAGCTATGCAAGACCCGCAATAATTCTTTACGGCAAAGAACGGGCTTTACAGCAATTGCGTATTGCTAAATAAAATAGTACTAACTTTGTTAGTAATGAAACGTTCAGGTGCTGCCGATTTGCCCTTGCATTATGGCTATGTTCCCCAATGGCTTATGGACCGGATGGTGAAGCTGGGACTGGCCATTACCGAAGCTGTTATCACAGAATACGGTCAGGCTGCCATGCTCAGCAAACTCAGTGATCCTTTCTGGTTTCAGAGCTTTGGTGCTGTAATGGGAATGGACTGGCATTCTTCAGGCATTACCACTTCGGTGATGGCTGCTTTAAAAAAAGGGATCAATCCGCGTGCAAAAGAATTGGGCATCTATATCTGTGGCGGAAAGGGTAAGTTTTCCACCCAGGCACCGCAGGAGCTGATATCGGTAGCAGAACAAACCGGCCTGGATGGTGATCAGTTGGTTCGCTGCAGCAAGCTCAGTGCAAAAGTGGATAATTCAGCCATACAGGATGGTTTCCAGCTATACACCCATAATTTTATTGTAAGCAATACCGGTGACTGGACAGTTGTACAGCAGGGAATGCAGCCGGCCACCAAAACTGCCAGGCGTTATCACTGGCATTCAGCAACACTGGCTTCTTTTGTAGAAGAGCCGCATACCGCAGTTTGCGGTGAAAACCAGGGACTGATACTGAATATGACCGACAGGAATGCCGCAGCTGCCCGCAATGGCATACTGCAGCTGGCACAGAACGGTGCTGACCGCATGGTCAGGGATTTTCAGCGATTGCTGCTGCCTGCCCACCATGAAGTACATGCAGAAGATGTGGACCTTAAAAGACTGGGTGCTATACTATGGCTGGCACATGAACGGCAGCCTGCTGATTTTGAAGACCTGCTGTTATTGCAGGGCGTTGGCCCCAGAACAGTGCAGTCGCTGGCACTGGTAAGCGAAGTGATCCATGGTACCGCATCGCGGTTCAAAGATCCTGCAAGGTTTGCCTTTGCGCATGGGGGTAAAGATGGCCATCCCTTTCCCGTACCCATCCATGTGTATGATGAAACCATTCATGTACTGCAAACTGCAGTGCAAAAAGCCAAAATAGGGGAAACAGACAAGCAGCAGGCCATCAAAAAATTAGCTGAACTGGCCCGGCAGGCAGAAAAAGATTTTATACCCAACAACAATTTTGAGCAGCTGATCGAGAAAGAAAAAAAAGACAGCTGGCGGTATGGGGGGCGTACAGTATTCGGGAGATCCCGGCCACCCTCCAGCCCGCAACTGTCTTTGTTTTAACTCCCAACAGTTAACCAAGCAGTCGCCCGCGTCCCGCGGGTGACTGCTATCACTGCAGCCTCCGGCTGCCATCGTTATTCATCCGCAGAAATCCTTCATAACAATTCATTTCATTGCAGCTCAGGTTATCACCATTCATACCTGGTGTATCACATAAGTAACCACTCCCCATACCATCAAGCAGTCGCCCGCGTCCCGCGGGTGACTGCTATCACCGCAGCCTCCGGTTGCCATCGTTATTCATCCGCTGGAATCCCTCATAACAATTCATTTCGCTGCAGCTCAGGTTATCACCATTCATACCTGGTGTATCACATAAGTAACCACTCCCCATACCGCGAATTCACAGCAACTGGTGTCCACATCAATAGGGGCGAGCCGGCTGTTCGGAACCAACCTTATTTTATGGATATTTTGTTCCAGCCTTCTTACCAGCATCTCGCCATTCAGTGCTGCCACGATGATCTTACCCGAAAATGCTTTCAGGCTTCTGTCTACAACCAGTACATCACCCTTGTGAATACCCGCTTCTGTCATGGCGTCACTGTTCATACGAAAGAAAAAAGTGGCGGGTTTGTTGCGTATCAGTGTTTCATTCAGGTCTATACCACGCTCCATATAGTCGTCGGCAGCTGCGCTGAAGCCGGTGGCATTGGCGGTGGGAATATCCCACTGGTTGAATTTTTTTGAGCCATTATAGGCTGCCCGGTACGGTGTTTCGCTATCCATAAAATTAAAATTTTGAAATACTAATTTATTTAGCAATTTTATACTAAATTTATTGTCTGAAAAAATGTTTTTTATGGATACAGGGTTAGTACAAACAACAGCCGCAGCGCCGCTGTTAACACACAATGCATTTGAATACCTGCTTATTGTGCATCCCGATGCTGCGGGAAGGGAACTGGTGATGGCAGAGAAACAGGCTTTTTATAACCGGTACCACCACAAAACAGCTATAAAAACACAACCACACATTACTGTAGCCAATTTTCTTGGCCGTGAAGAGATGGAGCCCACCATTATCCGGTGGATACACCGCATCACCAGTATGCAGCAGGGGTTTGAGGTAACGCTGAATAATTACAGCGGTTTTCCCCCGCATACTATTTACCTGCGTGTACAGGATCATCTGCCCTTTCTGCAGCTTGCTTTACAGCTGAAAGCCATTGACCAGTATGTAAAAAGCTGTGGCTGCCCTGCTGTTCATTTCAGCAGCAGGCCACATATGAGCATTGCACGGCGGCTGCCGGAAGAGCTGTATGAAAAGGCGATGCCCGAATATTCCAGGCAAACCTTTCATCTCAGCTTCAGGGTAGAAGAGCTGGTGTTACTGCGCCGCCAGCACCAGTTTGATACCTGTAAGCAGATCAATGTATTCAGGCTGCAACCGCCGCAAGACCATCAAAACAATGAACAATGGAAAAGCTAATCGATAGCATCCCCGGTTATCCGGTAAGCGAATACATGCTGGTGTTGCAGCCGGATGAAGATGTGTGGAACAAGATCATGGAGGTTAAAAAACAATTCTCGCATAGCTATGATTGTCCCTCTGCCACTTTGCTCAAACCCAATATTGCACTGGTAAGGTTTACGCAATACGAAATGACAGAAGCGCGTATACAGGCACGCCTGCAAACCATCACCACGGGGCTCCGGCCTTTTATGGTTGAGCTGAATGGCTTTGGCAGCTTTCCTGCACATACGGTTTACCTGAATGTAGGTCCCAGGCAGGCGCTGACAGATCTGGTAAAAGCCCTCAGGGATATTCAGCGGCTGATGAAGCTGGATGATGACAATAAACCGCATTTTATCACCGACCCGCATATCGCTATAGCCCGCAAATTACAACCCTGGCAGTACGAAAAAAGCTGGCAGGAATTTGCCCAGCGGCATTTTACTGCCCGGTTCATGGCTGTCAATATTTTGTTACAGAAAAGAAAGCAGGGCGAAAGGCAGTATGCTACTATTCGCAGCTATGCTTTTCATAATCTTGTTGTGGCCACATCCACACAAGGTGAACTGTTTGTATAACATTACCGCTACTCCTTAACTCCAGAAAAATAACCTGCTTTTTGAGATCATGCATGACAAGTCCTGAGTAGAAAATAGCATTCAAGACGCAGAAAACGCAAACGGGATTACCGGATGAACCGGTCAGATCCTGCATGCCGGGCTGATACCCGGGAAATTGTTTGTAAACCTATGCCAGGCAGGAATGCCCGGCTGGAAGGATCACCATGCCATGCCCTAACAGGTCATGGAAAAAACTGAAAAGATGCAAAACACTGATAAAAACCCCAATGCCAAACCGTCTCCTGTTAGCAAAGCAGAGGAAGACCAGTATTTAAGAGGACGCGGCGCCCAGATCAATACCCGCAACCGCTTTCTTAAAACAGAAAGAATAAGGGAGCATATAGAAGCCATTGACGACTGGACCGAACCCAATGTGGCAACACAGTTCCTGGAAGATCAGGCCAAGTCGATTGTCAATAAAGTCGATAGTCCTGATGTAGGTATGTTTTACAGTATGAACCCCTACCAGGGCTGTGAACATGGCTGTATTTACTGTTATGCCCGCAATGCACACGAATACTGGGGCTACAGCGCAGGGCTGGATTTTGAACGCAAGATCATCGTGAAAAAAAATGCGCCCGAACTGCTGCGCAAATTTTTGATGAATCCCAAATGGAACTGTATGCCTATTTCCATCAGCGGTAATACCGATTGTTACCAGCCTGCAGAAAAAAAGTTCAGGCTAACGCGGCAGCTGCTGGAAGTTTGTCTTGAATTCAACCAACCGGTAGGCATGATCACCAAAAATGCGGGTATTTTAAGAGACAAAGACCTGCTGCAGCAAATGGCCGCCAAAAGGCTGGTGAGCATACTGGTGTCTATCACTTCCTTTAATGAAGACCTGCGCAGGGTAATGGAACCCCGCACCACCACCGCACAGCAAAGACTGCGCGTGATAAAAGAACTGAGTGATGCCGGTGTACGTATGGGCGTAATGTTGGGGCCTATGATCCCCGGACTGAATGAACACGAAATGCAGCGCATTATGCAGGCCGCAAGTGAGAACGGGGCCAGCTTCTCTGCCTATACTTTTATCCGGCTGAATGGCGCTATCAAGATCATGTTCCATGACTGGCTGTATAAAAACTTTCCCGACCGGGCCGATAAGGTATGGCATCTTATCGAAAACGGCCATGGCGGCCAGGTGAACGATAGCCGGTGGGGGGTACGCATGCGCGGTGAAGGCCCTATCAGCGACCTGGTGCGCCAGCAGTTCATCAAATACAATAAGCTATATAAACTGAATGCCGAACGCTGGGAGCTGGATTGTACGCTGTTCAGGCGGCCGGGCGCGCAGGGGCGCCTGTTTTAAAGCCCTTTACTATTTCCAGTGATGTAAGGAACGTTGAAACAGTGGAACAAACCATCCATACCACGGGGCAGAGAGCAGGAAAACATCTGCCCCGGCCCGGTTTGGCCCGGTTCTCCATCTGCATCCTTTTATACTACCGGATTGCCGTTTGCAACAGGCTTTCAGGGCTATTTTACTATTCATATGCTTTGCTGAACCGCTTCCGCTATATTTGCAAACTATTTCAAATGAATGTTGCATGACGATTTCTTATAATTGGTTAAGTGAGTACCTGCCTGAAAAAATTGAAGCGGAAAGATTATCCAGGATCCTTACCAGCATCGGGCTGGAAGTGGAAAGCCTGGAAAAATACGAACGTATTAAAGGCGGTTTGAAAGGCCTGGTGGTAGGAGAGGTGATAGAATGCGAACCGCATCCCAATGCCGATAAACTGAAGATAACAAAGGTAAGCACCGGTGGTACAGAACTACTGCAGATCGTTTGCGGTGCACCTAATGTTGCCGCCGGACAAAAAGTAATTGTTGCCACCGTTGGTTCCACTATTTATCCGCTGAACGGTGAACCGCTTACCATGAAACTGGCCAAGATCCGTGGGGTGGAAAGCCAGGGCATGATCTGCGCAGAAGATGAAATAGGTTTAGGCAGTAGTCATGATGGTATACTGGTATTGCCTGTCCAGCTCAGAGTAGGCTCACCGGTAGCAGAGCATTTTCAGCCTTATGAAGATATGGTGTACGAAATAGGCTTAACACCCAACCGGATGGATGCAATGAGCCACTATGGTGTGGCAAGGGATGTTTGCGCCTATTTAACCCATCACAATAAAAAAGAAGCGAAGCCCAAAAATCCGTTTCCTTCCACCTTTAAGCCTGATCATGGCGGCCAGCCCATACAGGTAAGCATTGAAAATACTGTCGCCTGCCAGCGGTATGCCGGTGTAAGCATTAAGGGCGTTACTGTACAGGAATCACCCCAATGGCTGAAAGACAGGCTGCTGTCTATCGGCATTCGATCTATTAACAATATTGTTGATATAACCAATTTTATCCTGCACGAAACCGGCCAGCCGCTGCATGCATTCGATGCAGATGCCATTAAGGGAAACCAGGTGGTGGTGAAAAACCTGCCCGAAGGCACTCCTTTTATTACGCTGGACGAAAAAGAACGCAAGCTGAGCAGTGAAGACCTGATGATCTGCAATGCCGAAGACGGTATGTGTATTGCCGGTGTTTTTGGCGGCCTGCACAGCGGGGTAAAAAACAGTACCACCCATATTTTCCTGGAAAGCGCCTGGTTTAACCCGGTTAATATCCGCAAAACATCTTTCCGGCATGGCCTGCGTACAGATGCAGCAACACGTTTTGAGAAAGGTGTAGATATTTCCAATACGGTGAATGTGCTGAAAAGAGCCGCCCTGCTGATCAGGGAAATTGCCGGCGGTGAAATTGTTTCTGATATCATCGATATATACCCGCATCCGCAGGATAAAAAGCAGGTAGCACTGAAATATCACTACCTGAAAAAACTGAGTGGTAAAAATTATCATCCCGATGCGGTAAAAAGAATATTGACCAGCCTGGGCTTTGAAATTGTAAAAGAAGGGATGGATGAATTGTGGGTAGCTGTTCCCTATAGCAAACCCGATATCAGTTTGCCGGCAGATATCGTAGAAGAAATACTGCGTATCGATGGCCTGGATAATATTGATATTCCCGCATCCATCACCATTACACCGGCTGTTGAAGAGCTGGGTTATAAAGAAGCATTACGTGAAAAGCTCGGCGGCTACCTGGTAGGCAAGGGCTTTCATGAAATACTCACCAATTCTATCACCAACAGTAAATATTTCAGTGAGGCGGTATTATCACACACGGTAAAAATGATCAATAACCTGAGCGCTGAGCTGGATGTGCTGCGGCCTTCCATGCTCGAAACAGGTTTGGAATCTATTGCCTATAATGTAAACCGCAAAAACAGCAACCTGCTGTTTTATGAACTGGGTAAAACTTACCGGCAAAAAGCGGCAGGCGAGTATACTGAAACAGAGCATTTCTGTCTTTACCTTACCGGCCAGTTCAGGGAAAACAGCTGGCAAGCAAAAAGCCAGCCTGTTAATTTCTACCATGCCAAAGGTCAGCTGGAGGCATTGCTGCGTGTTGCCGGGATAACTGCTCCTGTATTCACAAAAAGAGAAACGGAAGATGGTTCCCTGGTACTGGATGTACTACACGATAAAAAGCCCCTCGCTTCCCTGGCTGAAGTGTCTAAAAAGCAATTGCAGTTATTCGATATCCGGCAACCGGTTTATTTTATTGATATCGATTTTGCCCAGCTGCTGAAGCTCACACAACAGAAAAAAATACTGTACAGCGAAGTGCCGCGTTTCCCTGCAGTACAGCGGGATATCGCTGTGGTAGTGCCGCGAACCACCACTTACGAAATGCTGGAAACCGTTATTCACAAAGCCAGGCTCCCCAGGTTGCAGCAACTGCGGCTGTTCGATATTTTTGAAAGCGATAAACTGGGCGCCGATAAAAAATCAATGGCTATTAACCTTACCTTCCTGGATGAAGAAAAGACGCTGACTGATAAGGAGGTAGACAATATGGTTAATAAGATCATTACCGGGTTCGAGAAAGAACTGGGCGCAGAGATCAGAAAATAAATTCTTAATACCAGGCAGGTTGGCAAACATCTTGCACATTATAGCAAAAAACAATGGCAGACCTGGACATACAGTTGAAAAATATTCAGGAAAAGCTACAGCAGCTGCTGCGGCAGTACCAGGTTTTGCAAAAGGAAAACCTGCAGCTGAAAGAAACACTGCAACAGGCCCGTTTAGCCTATGTTGATAAAGATGAAAAACTGAAACAGGTACAGGAGCAGCTCGATGTACTGCAGCTCAGTTCATCTAACAGAAGCGCCGCTGAACGCAAGGCGCTGGAAAAAAGGATCGATTCTTATCTGAAAGAAATAGAAAAATGTTTATCGCTGCTTAACGCCTGATCGTATGTCTGAACTGATACCCGTTAATATCATTATTGGCGACAGAAGCTACCGCCTCAAAATTGAGCCCAAAGATGAGGAGCTAGTACGCAAAACCATTAAACTAATCAATGATAAGATCATTGAGTTTAAAACCAATTTTGCAGGGAAAGACATGCAGGATTATATTGCCATGGTGCTTATCTGGTTTGCCACTGAGCAAAACAAAGCCGGTAATGAGCTGATCCGGACACAGGAAACCTCTGTAAAATTAGCCGCCATCGAATCACTACTCGATAAATCTCTGGGCAATGCCCAATAACATAAAAAACCCGGTAAAATTTTACCGGGCTTTTTATTTGTAACGTTCTCTTTCAAACGTCGAATGAGAGTTTTCGGATCAAAAACGGGTCTGCTTATTATGCCAATATTAATGCCAGATTATTTGGTATGCCTAATAAATTGATATTCAATAAAACCTTCCTTCCCGGATCCGCTTATTTTCCCGATAATGGAATTTTAATTCCTAAATTTGGAAACATTGTCTTTCTGCAAATGTGACTTGCTTTAGCTATCTTCGCGGCTTACCTCCCACTCATTACTAAATCAATGAGATACAAACAGGGATATACGATATTGAATCAATTAAAATGCCATAAGCATGGATCAAACAGGTTTTATGATGTATATAATAATTGGTGTAATTGCGCTTGCCGCGGGAATTATAGCGGGTAAATTCATTTTTGCCAAAAACACAAAAAAACAGATTGAAGACGCAGAGGCCCAGGCTCAAACCATACTGAAGGAAGCAGAGATCAGGTCTGAAACCATTAAAAAGGAAAAACAACTCGAAGCAAAAGAAAAATTTGTACAACTTAAAGCAGAGCATGACAAAGAGGTTTTAGAAAGAAATAAAAAACTGAGTGAAGCCGAGAACCGTGTTAAGCAAAAAGAAATTGCGATTAACCAGAAAGAAACTGCTTTAGACAAGCAGATGAAGGAAAATGAGGCGATCAAGGAAAACCTGAACCGCCAGATTGAAGTGGTCAGCCACAAACGCACCGAACTGGAAAAGCACCAGGAAGAGCATATCCGCCGCCTGGAAAAAATTGCCGGTCTTACCGCCGATGAAGCCAAAGCCCAGCTGGTAGAAAGCCTGAAGCAGGAAGCCCATACACAGGCTCTCAGCCTGCAGCAGGAAATTATTGAAGAGGCCAAACAGAAAGCCAATAAAGAAGCCCGGAAAGTTATTATCCAGTCTATCCAGCGTACTGCTGCCGAGCAAACCATCGAAAATACGGTTACCGTATTTAACCTGGAAAGCGACGAGATCAAAGGACAGATCATCGGCCGTGAAGGGCGTAATATCCGTGCCATTGAGGCGGCAACTGGTGTTGACCTGATCGTGGATGATACGCCTGAAGCCATTGTGCTGTCTTCATTCGACCCATTGAGAAGAGAAATTGCCCGCCTTTCCCTGCAGCGCCTGGTAGCCGATGGCCGTATCCACCCCGCCCGTATCGAGGAAGTGGTGGAGAAAACCCGGAAACAGCTGGAAGAACAGGTAATGGAAATAGGAGAGCGTACCGTGATCGAACTGGGTATACACGGCTTACACAAAGAGCTGGTTCGTATTGTAGGTAAAATGCGTTTCCGTTCTTCCTATGGTCAAAACCTGCTGATGCATAGCCGGGAAGTGGCCAATTTATGCGGTATCATGGCTGCCGAACTGGGTATGAACCCCAAGCTGGCCAAACGTGCCGGCCTGCTGCACGATATAGGTAAAGTGCCCGATGAAGAAACCGAACTGAGCCATGCGCTGTTAGGCGCCAAACTGGCGGAAAAATATGGTGAAAACCCGGCGGTGGTAAATGCCATCGGCGCCCACCACGACGAAATGGAGATGCAATATGTTATTTCCCCCATTGTACAGGCCTGCGACGCCATCAGCGGTGCCCGCCCCGGTGCAAGAAGGGAAATTATGCAGCAGTACCTGCAGCGTATCAAAGACCTGGAAAACCTGGCTATGGGTTACCAGGGGGTTGAAAAAGCCTATGCTATCCAGGCCGGCCGTGAGCTGCGCGTAATCGTGGAAGCTGAAAAAGTAACCGATACCGACAGCGATAAACTGAGCTTTGAAATTGCCCAGAAAATCCAGACAGAAATGACTTATCCCGGCCAGATCAAAGTAACCGTGATAAGGGAAAAAAGAGCTGTGAACGTAGCCAGGTAAGCGGTAATAAATACCTTATTTAATTCCGGATAGGGGTTTTCCCAAATCCGGAATTATTTTTTTAGCGTTTTAAAACCATTTCAATTATTATTTGGACCGGCTTTTTGAAGCAAAAAATGGGAATTTCTTCTGTAAAATTTGGAATTTCCTGTAATGCTGATTACCTTTGCCGTCCTTAAATTTTTAAGCCATGAACGCAGCAGTTCAATTTGTGCACGAGCAACTGACAGCCAAAAAAGAATATCCCAAGTTTAAGTCCGGTGACAATGTTACCGTTAACTATAAAATTGTGGAAGGCGGAAAAGAGCGTATCCAGAGCTTCCGTGGCGATGTGTTGAAAATCCAGGGAAATGGCTCTACTGCCACTTTCACTGTTCGTAAAATATCTGATGGCGTTGGCGTAGAAAGGGTTTTTCCCTTTTTCTCACCCAATATCGACTCTATCCAGCTGAATAAAGTGGGTAAAGTTCGTCGTGCCAAGCTGTACTACCTGCGTGAGCGCAGTGGTAAAAGCGCCAGGATTAAAGAAAAACGCATCTAAGTATACCTCGTGCTACAATTTATTTTTGAAGGCGGAAGTTTGTTTCGGTAAACTTCCGCTTTTTTATTCCGTCTTAAGGAAACAAAATGATTGTAGCAATAAATTTATGAATAACTTTGTTTTTCACACTTCAAACAAAATGATATGGGTAATCTAGGTTTCCAGGAAATTTTACTGATTGCTTTAGTGGTGCTGGTGTTATTTGGAGGTCGCAAAATACCTGAATTCATGAGAGGACTGGGTCGTGGTATCCGCGAATTCAACGATGCAAAAACGAACGTGAAAAGAGAATTAGAGGAAGGAATGAAAGAGAAAGACCAGCAACCGGTTCAGCCTGCACAGGCCGCACAAACAACGAGCACAACTACAACGCAGCAGTAATTTTCTTATCCCCCAAAATTTGTATTAGCCTTTGTTTCGCTTTACTGGTATCAAAGACTATCATAGCGCATTATTGAACGGTCAAACCACCTGTGTGGAGGCCGTTCATTATTATTTAGACAGGATCGGGCAACACAGTCAGCTGAATGCCTATATCGAAGTATTTGCCGGTGAAGCCCTGTCCCGTGCCGCTGTGCTGGATGCTGCTTTGCCCGGCCAGCAGAAACTGCAACCCCTTTACGGTGTTGTTGTGGGGATAAAAGATGTGATCAGCTATAAAGAACACCGCCTTACCGCCTCATCCAAGATCCTGGATGGATTTGTTTCACTATACCATGCCACCGCTGTTCAGAAATTGCTCGATGCCGGTGCCATTATCATTGGCCGGCAGAACTGTGATGAATTTGCCATGGGCAGCAGTAATGAACATTCCGTATACGGCAATGTGCTGAATGCTGCAGATACCACCCGTGTGCCGGGCGGCTCATCAGGCGGCTCTGCAGTAGCTGTACAGGCAGACCTGTGTATGATAAGCCTGGGCAGCGATACCGGCGGCTCTGTACGCCAACCAGCCGATTTTTGTGGTATTATTGGTTTAAAACCTTCCTACGGCCGTATTTCCCGCTATGGCTTGATCGCTTATGCCTCTTCTTTTGACCAGATCGGTATTTTTGGTAAGTATATCGATGATATTGCCATTACCCTTGAAAATATTGCAGGGGCAGATGAATTCGATAGCACCGTTAGCAATGAACCTGTTCCTGCTTTCAGCCAGCTAGCGGAAATACCTTCCAACAAGTCTTATCGCGTCGCCTACTTCCGCCAGGTGCTTGAACATCCTGGTCTTGACCCATTGATCAGGGAGCAACTACAGGGTTTTATAAAAAAATTAACAGAATCGGGCCATATTGTAGAAGCTATTGATTTTGAATATCTTGATTATGTAGTGCCAGCTTACTATGTGCTAACAACAGCAGAAGCTTCCAGCAATTTATCGCGCTATGATGGCGTTAAATACGGGTACAGATCGGCTGCAGCAAATACAGAACTGGCAGATTTTTATAAGCACAACCGCAGTGAGGGTTTTGGCAAAGAAGTTAAGCGCCGCATCATGCTGGGTACCTTTGTACTGAGTGCAGGTTATTACGATGCATATTTTACTAAAGCACAGCAGGTTAGGCAGTTATTAACCCGTAAAACCCAGGCGATATTCAAGGATTATGATGCCATTATTTCGCCTACCGTTCCCGCACCCGCTTTCCGGATCGGGGAAAAAAGTCACGACCCGATAGAGATGTTTTTGGGTGATATTTATACTGTTTTTGCCAACCTGGTGGGTATACCGGGTATTTCCCTCCCCTTATTTAAACATGCCTCTGGCATGCCTTTTGGTATTCAGGTGATGACTTCTCAAATGAATGAGTTAACTTTGCTGCACCTTTCCAAAAGACTATTAGAATTAGTGTAGAAGATTTGAGTTAGATTTTTAACAGACGAGCCAGGCGAACCGTAAGTACAAGCCTCCCCTTAAATGACCAAAACGGACTGGCGGATGTAATCCCAATGAGTCAATCAATGTATGTTTAGTAATTCAGCAGAATTATTAAGGGTACCTATTATTTCATCATTTAAAAAAAAGCAAGACTTGATGCAAGGAAAATTTTTTTCTGTGAAAGGATTCTTGTTGGCACACTTTGCCAAGTACCTGCTGGGAACGTTTACCTTACTAATTGCTAGTTTGACCATTATGTCATTCACCAATGACAATAACAATGGGCCCGACCGCAAATCAGGGAAAGATTCTGCTGCATATATTAAAGGTTTCAGAAGCCTGTTCAATGGCGGTAACTACGATCCCGCCAAGCCCTATCTTTTTCAGCTGAATCCCAAAGCCGTTTCGTTTGTTGAAAGCTATATCAGCCGCGAAAAACAAGATCTCGAAAAAATGCGTGAATGGGGAAAACCCTATTTCAGTGTATTTGATAAAATACTTACCACATACGGTGTACCCAAAGAATTGAAATACCTGGCAGTGATTGAAAGCAACCTCAGCCAGCGGCTTACTTCCTGGGCTGGCGCGGTAGGGCCCTGGCAGCTGATGCCCGATGAGGCCAGGCGCTATGGGCTGAGGAAAACCGGCCGCCAGGGTGATGAAAGAATGGACTTTGCCAAAAGCACCGAAGTGGCCGCCCAGATACTGAAAGAGCTATATGATGAATTTGGCGACTGGCTGCTGGTTATAGCCGCCTATAATGGTGGTGTGGGCCGGGTAAAACAGGCGATCCGCAAGGCCGACAGCCGGAATTTCTGGGATCTGCAAAACTATCTCCCCGAAGAAACCCGCAATCATGTAAAAAAATTTATTGCCACGCATTATGTATTTGAAGGCGGTGGCGGCTGGACTACCATGACAGCAGAGGAAACCGCTTTCCAGAAAGCCAATATCCAGGCAATGATGAGCACACCCAGGCTGTCTGATATCGATTTGAAAAATACTGCCATCATACAACTGAAAGGCAAATACAATGCAGCAGTGATCAGCAAAAACCTGTTGCTCGATTTAAATGAATTCAACCGGCTGAATCCGGGGTTTGATAAAGCGATTTCTGAAGGCAAAACCTACCAGCTGCGTTTGCCCAGTGATAAACTGCCCGTATTCCAGGCGAGAAAGCAGGAAATACTGCAGGAATGCGTACAACAACTGATGCAGCAGGGACATATGCCTTTACAGGACGCGACTGTTAAAGCAAATGCCTGATAAAGCATCGTTCACAACACGGTAAAATATTTCTCCTGTGGAAAACTAAAAAGCCTTGCTTATTGCAGGGCTTTTTTTATGGCTGCCGCTTTTAGCAGGCATTCTTCATATTCCTTCTGTGGGTCGCTGTAAAAAGTGATGCCACCGCCTACCTGGTAGCCCAGGTAATGCGTTTGAGCATTGTACAGCAGGCTGCGGATGACCACATTAAAATCGAAATCATTATCAGGACTGATATAGCCTACAGCGCCAGAGTAAATACCTCTTCTGCTTTGCTCATAACGGTCAATAAGTTCCATTACCCTTTTCTTGGGTGCACCTGTCATAGAGCCCATGGGAAAGCAGGCCCGCAATATCGAATCGAAGGGTGTGCTTTTTTTCAGCCGGCCCCGCACTGTTGAAATCAGCTGGTGCACCTGCGGAAAGCTGTACACCCCAAATAATTCTTCCACTTCCACAGAGCCTTCTTCGCATATCCTGCTAAGGTCGTTGCGTACAAGATCAACGACCATTACATTTTCACTTCTGTCTTTGCTGCTGTGGTACAATGCCTGTTTCAGCTGCTCATCGTGCCGTGCATCCTGCAGGTCTCTTTTACTGGTGCCTTTAATGGGTTGTGAAATGATCTCCTGTCCCTGCTTATACAAAAAACGTTCGGGGCTTGCGCAAAGCAGCATCGCATCCTGCACTTTATAATATGCGGCAAAAGGAGTAGGGGAAAGCGTTGTAAGCTTGAGGTAAGTTGCCAGCGGATCGATAACAGCCTCCGTATAAAATTCCTGGCAAAAATTGATCTCGTAACAATCGCCACGCAGGATATGTTGCTGCAGGGCTTTTATAGATTCGAGATAAATTTCTTTACTGATCCTTGGCGTGAATGCCGGTGTTACTGCGGGGGCGCCTGCTGCAGCCGGCTGCTGCCAGCTGATATCGGCGAACACTGTGCCGGGTTCGATACCGAGTGTTTCGATGGTAGCAGTGTGGGTATCCAGTGCAATTACTGTAGCCGGTTGAAAAAGAAAAATAGCGGGAAAGCCCGCGGCATCTGTATACTGTGAAGGCTGCCCTGTTATATCGTTTTTAAGTTCGTAGCTGAAATGCCCGAACAGCCAGTCTTTATGCTGTTGCAGAAAAGCAGCAAGGCCATTCAATGCCTGTTGTGCGGGGGTATAAACATGCACTGCATCTGCGGCCAGCAGGCATTCATAGCGCTGGCTGGTGTGGTGATAGCCGTGGTTGTCCAGAAAACAACAAATGTTGAACCGGTTGGCCCAGCTCAACATTTGTCTTTTGAAAAGTTCAAAGTCAGTTATCGGAAAAGAAGCCCTTTGTCTTTGCACAATACAATACCTGACGAATTAGAAATCGTCATCTTCATCATCATTGAATTCATTGTCGTTGAAGAGATCAAATTCTTTGAAGTCTTCATCTATCTTAAAATCATCCTCCTCTTCGCCTTTTTTACTGCTGGTGCCTGATTTCTTTCCCTTTGATTTAGGAATATCAAATTCATCGAAATCGGGATCCCAGTTATCATCCTCTTCGGCTTTGTTCCAATCATCATCTTCTTCATCTAAGTCATCATCATCATCGTCATCGTCATCATCATCTTTTGATTTCTTAGATGCAGCTTTGGATGGTTTTTTAGAGGAGGGTTTTACATCCTCATCATCATCCAGATCATCATCATCATCGTCTGCCTGTTGTTGCGACTTGGGGGATGGGTTCTCTTCACTGCCCTTTTCTGGTGCAGGTTTGCGACCGGTTGTTTTTTTCTCTTTATCAGATTTTGCTGCCATAGTCCGTGAAAATTAACTGCCGTAAAATTTCAACGAGTTTTTTAATCAACAAAAAAAATTTTTAGCGCACAAATTCAATGCCTGACTAATACCGGACCAGATTATAATCCGATCAGCTGATCCCTGCCCGGGCCATTGGAAACGAACCTGGTAGGCACCCCGGTATATTCATTGATAAATTTAATATAAGATGACATATCAGCGGGCAATGCTGCTGCCTCTTTTATTTTGGTGGTATCCGTATGCCAGCCTTTCAGTGCCTGGTATACCGGTTCAATATCCAGTTTGCTCATCTGGAAGGGTACTTCCCTGGTTTCCTTGCCATTGATTTTATAGGCGGTACAAACATTCAAGTCTTCGAATGCGTCCAGTACATCGGCTTTGGTCATTACTACCTGTGTAACACCATTGATCATACAGGTATATTTCAGGGCTACCAGGTCGATCCAGCCGCAGCGGCGGGGGCGGCCGGTGGTGGCACCGAATTCATTTCCAATACGGCGCAGTTCTTCGCCGGTGGCATCGAACAGTTCTGTAGGGAAGGGGCCGCCGCCTACACGGGTACAATAGGCTTTGGTAACACCCATTACCTGGTTGATTTTCTGGGGAGCAACACCCAGGCCGGTACAAACACCTGCCGAAATAGTATTGGAAGAAGTGACAAACGGGTAGGTGCCAAAATCAATATCCAGCATGGCTGCCTGGGCACCTTCTGCCAGTACCTTTTTACCCTGGCTGATATAATTGTTGACAAAATATTCGCCGTTCACCACGTTCAGGCTGCGCAGCAGTTCCAGGGCTTCAAAGAAATCTTCTTCCCAGCTGGTGATATCTTCAGTGAAATGAAAATTGTCCAGTAATTTCTGGTGCTTCAGGCGCAGTTTGATATATTGGGTGGTAAAATTCTTATCGAGCAGGTCGCCTACACGAAGCGCATTACGGCCTGTTTTGTCCATATAAGCAGGACCAATGCCTTTGAGGGTAGAGCCTATTTTACCTTCACCTTTAGACAGCTCAGAGGCTTTGTCCAATGCCCGGTGTGTAGGTAATATCAGGTTGGTTCTTTCGGAGATAAACAGGTTTTTTTTCACATCGATGCCGAAAGAGGCCACGGTATCGCATTCTTTTTTCAGTGTTACAGGGTCCAGCACCACGCCGCCACCGATGATATTAACGGTGTTCTGGTGAAAAATGCCGGAGGGGATCTGGTGCAGTACAACTTTTTTATCGCCTACATACAAAGTATGACCTGCATTGGGACCGCCCTGGAAACGGGCAACAATATCGTAATTGGGTGCAAAATAGTCCACTATTTTGCCTTTACCCTCATCGCCCCACTGCAAACCAAGAATTACGTCAACCATTGAATTGAATTTTTGAAAATGAGTGGCAAAAATAATCAGTAAGCCCCGTTGATGGTGTGCAATTATGGAAAAAAAGGCAATTAATTTTAACGGGCTGCACAGTATTCCATGGAACAATAACGGGTGTTAGTGTGCCGGGGCGGCAGCTATTGTTTTAGCCCGGGATACCCGCCTTTGCAGCCGGCGGAACAAGCCGGGTACAGTATACAAGCACTGTCAGTATCTGTAATACCCATGCCAGGAAAACAGCCGGTCTTCCATCGCAACTGCCCGGCGGGGGTAATGCGAATATGTACAATTGCCGGGAAAGGTTATTCCGTATCAAACCGGTCAACTGTTTGAATACCATCCAGCTGTTTCAGTTTTATCACCAGTTCATCGAGTTCTTCCTTGTCGTGCACAAACACTTTAATAGAACCCTGGAACAATCCTTCTTTTGATTCGATGGTGAGTGCCGAAATATTGATGCGCATTTCACCGCTGATCACATTGGTGATCTTATTGATCACACCTACATCATCCATCCCCACGATCTTGATACCAGTAAGGAAGGATATTTCCTTGTTCTTGGCCCATTTGGTTTTCACAATGCGGTGACCATAATTGGCCATCATCTGGGCGGCGTTGGGGCAGTTGGTGCGGTGTATGATCAACCCCTTGCCGGTACTTACAAAACCAAATACGTCATCACCCGGAATAGGGTTACAGCATTTGGCCAGGGAGTACATGATCTTATCGCTGCTTTCCCCAAAAATGATGAGCTCTGAATCTTTTTTATTCGGCTTGTATTCTGTTGCGGTATCCTGTTTAGCGGGCAGCTCAACAGCGGGTTTCAGCGGTTTGGGTTGTTCCAGTTTATCGCCCAGCAGATGAAATTCTTTCAGCTCCTTCAGGTCGATCATTTTAACAGCCACATTGTAAAACAGGTCGAGCTGTGAGGGCACTTTGTAAAAATTAACCAGTTCATCAATATTGTACTGGTTGAAAGCGGCACCGATGCCTTCCAGTTTGCGCTGAACAATGTATTTGCCATCTTCGGCAATTTTTCTTTTTTCTTCTTTCAGCGCGTCTTTGATCTTGCTTTTGGCCTTTGCTGTTACTACCAGGTTCAGCCAGTCTTCAGTGGGTTTTTGCTTATTGCTGGTGATAATTTCCACCTGGTCGCCGCTGCGCAGTTTATGGCTGATGGGTACCAGTTTATGGTTCACTTTAGCGCCGATGCACTTGCTGCCGATGGCAGAGTGAATAGCGAAAGCAAAATCCAGTGCGGTAGAGCCAACAGGCAGCATTTTAACATCGCCTTTCGGCGTATATACATAAATTTCCTCGGCAAGAAAACTGGTTTTGAAATCCTGTAGAAAATCCACGCTGTCGGTATCCTGGCTGCTGATGACCTCGCGTATTTGCGTAAACCATTTATCGAAACGGTCTTCATCATTGCTGCCTTCTTTGTATTTGAAGTGGGCAGCAAGCCCTTTTTCGGCAATTTCATTCATCCGCTTGGTGCGTATCTGTACTTCCACCCATTTACCCTGTGGGCCCATCACCGTGGTATGCAGGGCCTCATAGCCATTGCTTTTAGGATTGCTGAGCCAGTCGCGCAGGCGTTCGGGAGAAGGGGTATATTCATCTGTAATAAGTGAATACACTTTCCAGCATTCTTCTTTTTCTTTTTCCGGTGTGGAATTGAGGATCACCCTGATGGCGAACAGATCGTACACTTCTTCAAAAGCAACGCCTTTTTTCCTGATCTTATTCCAGATAGAATGGATGCTTTTCGGGCGGCCATATATTTCAAAATCGAACCCAGCCCTGGTAAGTTTTTCGCGGATGGGTTTGATGAATTCGTTGATATAGCGTGTTCTTTCCCGTTTTGTTTCGGCCAGTTTGCGGGCTATTTCTTTATACTGTTCCGGCTCCATGTATTTCATGGAGAGGTCTTCCAGCTCGGTTTTAATATTGTACAAACCCATGCGGTGTGCAAGGGGGGCATATACCCAAATGGTTTCACTGGCTATTTTCAGCTGCTTTTCGCGCTTCATGAAATCGAGGGTGCGCATATTGTGCAGCCTGTCGGCCAGTTTGATCAGTATTACCCTGGGGTCGTCGGTAAGCGTGAGCAGTATTTTTTTGAAATTTTCTGCCTGCTGACTGCTATTGGTATCGATGACATTGGAAATCTTGGTAAGCCCGTCCACGATACGGGCAATTTCGCTGCCGAACTCCCGTTCCAGGTCTTCCAGGCTGATATCTGTATCTTCTACTGTATCATGCAGCAGGGCACAGATGGTAGACCGTACACCCAGGCCTATTTCTTCTACGCAGATGCGTGCAACAGCCAGTGGGTGCAATATATAAGGCTCCCCGCTTTTGCGGCGCATGGTTTTATGTGCTTCGGCAGCCATTTCAAAGGCCACACGAACCAGTTCTTTATCGCCGCGTTTCAGTTTCGGTCTTAATGCCCTCAGCAGGGCACGGTATTGCCTGAGGATTTCCTTGCGTTCCTGCTCTTCGGTCAGGGTATACCTGGGTAAATTATTGTTTTCTGCTACGGTTACTTGCGCTTGCTGCATATCTGAAACGAATTTACGTAAAAACGGGCGGAAAGCAGGGCCGATTCATCCCCTGCGCTTTATAGTGAAGCTGGCATAATAAAAAAATGTCATTTGAATTTGACCGGGTTATACAATTGTCGCCTCCTGCTAACAGTTGCTGTATGCAGCATTGTTAAAATTATTCCCGCTATGGCCAGCTTGCTGCAGGAAGCTGCTCAACCCATTGTGCTGCAATAACCTGAATGTAAAGGAATAGGTATTTATGATCTGCGGTGTTTGGGCGACAATGAAGTTTGTTACCTTTGACCTTTACCATGAGTGAACGAGTAAAAAAGAAGATTTTCGATTTTTCGCTGTTGCAGAAGGTGTTCCTGTTTGTAAAGCCTTACCGGTTGCAGTTTTACCTGAGTATTGTGCTGGCAATTGCCTTGGCCATATTCACGCCGGTACGCCCGTTCCTGATACAGCTGACCGTAGATAAAGCCACCCACAAGCATGTTGCTGTTCCCCACTGGCTGGAACTGCTGCTGTTTAAAACAGACCTGAATGATGCAACCCGCTTTATTGTAGCCGTCACCATTTTCCAGATCGTTTTTATTTTTATTGAAACAGTGGTACGCTTCCTGTTCACATTTACGACCTCCCTGCTGGGCCAGAGCGTGGTGAAAGACATGCGGGTGCGGGTATTTAAAAAAATTCTCGGCCTGAACCTGCGCCAGTTCGATACCACGCCCATCGGCACTCTTACCACCCGTACAATTAACGATATTGAAAGCATCAATGATATTTTTTCTGATGGATTGATCCCCATTATTGCCGACCTGCTTTCGATCATTATCACGCTGGCCACCATGTTCTGGATAGACTGGAAACTGACGCTGATAAGCCTGGTGCCGTTTCCGCTAATGATCGTGGCCACTTATTATTTTAAAGAAAGCGTGAACAAAAGCTTTATCCGTGTACGTAATGCGGTGGCAGCGCTGAATGCCTTTGTTCAGGAACACATTACCGGTATGCAGGTAGTACAGGCGTTTGCGGCGGAAGACAGGGAGTTTGGCAAATTCAGAAAAATTAACCAGGAGCACCGGAATGCCAATATCAAATCGATTTTTGCCTATTCTATATTTTTCCCGGTTGTAGAAGTGGTGCTGGCGGTGAGCACCGGCATACTGGTTTGGTGGATTGCCGACAGGCGCCTGGAAGCCGGTTTGCTGGTATCATTTATCCTGTATCTGAACCAGATATTCCGCCCGCTGCGGGTGATTGCCGATAAGTTCAACGTACTGCAGATGGGCATGATCGCTGCCGAACGGGTATTCAGGGTACTGGAGAATGATGATCATATAAAGAAAGAAGGCAATTACCAGCCTGAAAAAATAAATGGCGCCATCCGTTTTGACAAAGTATGGTTTGCCTATACCGATGAAAACTATGTGCTGAAAAATATCAGTTTTGATGTTAAAGCCGGGCAAACCATTGCACTGGTGGGGCATACCGGCAGCGGTAAAACTTCTATTATCAGTTTGCTCAACCGGTTATACCATATACAGAAGGGTACTATCAGTCTTGATAATGTTAACATAGAAGATTACAAGCTGGATGCACTGCGCCGCAGTATCGGGGTGGTGCTGCAGGATGTATTCCTGTTTTCCGGGTCGGTGATGGACAATATCACGCTTCGCGATCCATCCATTTCCAAAGAACAGGTGATAGAAGCGGCCAAACTGATCGGCGTACACGATTTTATTATGCAGCTGCCGGGCGGCTACAGTTATGATGTAATGGAAAGAGGCAATACGCTGAGCCTGGGACAACGCCAGCTGATATCCTTTATCCGTGCCCTGTTGTATAACCCTGCGGTGCTGATACTGGATGAAGCAACTTCTTCCATCGATACAGAAAGTGAATTACTGATACAAAAAGCCATCGATACATTGATTGCCGGCCGTACGTCTATCGTGATTGCCCACCGGCTGTCTACCATCCGCAAAGCAGACCAGATTATTGTGCTGGATAAGGGGGAAATCAAAGAAGCCGGCACCCATAACCAGCTATTGGAACTGGGCGGATTTTATGCTAAATTGCATAGCATGCAGTTTGAAAAACAAAAAGCGTTGCTGTAAATGGCGCAGTCCAAACACATACTACATGAGCCGCAGGCCGATTATGAAAAGGCGGAAACAGATCAGCTTCGTGCAGCGCTGCAACGCAGTTATTCCCAACGTTTTGACATGCTGATGACCCTCGTTAAAACGGGGATTATGTTGAAGAATGCGAAAATTACCCGCCACCCCCGGACTTTAAATACCCGTTAATGGACGTTTTCAATGAAGAATTGATCCTTTTCTGGACCGCGCTGAATGAACAGCAGGTGAAATATATCATGGTAGGAGGCTTTGCCACAAATATCAACGGATATCAGCGGGTAACGGATGATGTTGATATCTGGATAGAAGATACAGCTGAAAACAGGCAGAGGCTTCGGGCCGCTTTTGCAGCTTATGGAATGGGTGATTTTGAGCCATTGCTGAGAATTGAATTTATACCAGGGTGGACCTATTTTCATCTTAACAATGGAATGCGGCTTGATGTGATGACTTGTGTAAAAGGGCTGGAAGACCTTTCCTATGATGAATGCTACGATATGGCCATCAGGGCAGAAATACACAATATAATTATTCCCTTCCTCCACCTCAACCACCTCATCGCAGCCAAAAAAGCGGCCAACCGGCCCAAAGATCAGCTCGATGTGCTTTACCTCGAAAAGATTCAGAAAATACTGGAAGAACAGGAAAAACGAAATGGGTAAGAATTTTGGGATTTTGTACTGATATATTCGCTTTTTCGTACGTCAACACCTATCTTTGCCGCCAAATTCGAGGACTAATATGGCCTTCAGGAGCATGAAATACTTACTGGTAGCGGCTTTCAGCCTGTTTTTAGTATCATTTTATCAGCCTGCTTCTGCGCAGGAAAATGCCGGTTCTGAGACGGAAAAAACCGAAGCTGCGCCGGAAAAGAAAGGTAGTTTTGATCCTGCCAAAGTAATCATGGAGCACATTATGGATGCCCATGAATTTCATTTCGCCTCAGTGGGCGGCCACCCCATCGCTATCCCGCTGCCAGTGCTGCTTTACTCTCCGCAAAGAGGTCTTTCATTTTTCTCCTATGGCAAATTTGAAGAGGGGAAAGAAATATACAACGGCTATAAATCAGAAGAAGGTCATATTGTTGCTGTAGATGCCAATGGCAAACCCGATGAGTCTGTAAAAGTGTACGATCTGAGCCTTACCCGCAATGTGGTGCAGATGATCATTGCCCTGGTTTTGCTGGTAGTACTGATGGTAAATGTGGCCAAAAAATACAAGCGTAATGCCGGTAAAGCACCTTCTGGTTTTCAGAATGCTGTTGAGCCGGTGATCACTTTTGTAAGGGATGAAGTAGGTAAACCCAACCTGGGGCATTTCTATGAAAAATACATGCCTTACCTGCTTACTGTATTCTTTTTTATCCTGATCAATAACCTGATCGGCCTTATTCCCGGTTCTGCAAATGTTACCGGTAATATTGCCTTTACCATGGTGCTGTCAGTGATTTCGCTGGTGGTGATCCTGCTGAGCAGCAATGGTCATTTCTGGGCGCATATCTTCTGGCCTCCCGGTGTGCCCTTCCTGGTGAAGCTGATCCTGATACCTGTAGAGCTGGCCGGTGTGCTGCTGATTAAACCCGCTGCCCTCATGATTCGTCTTTTTGCCAACATGGTGGCTGGTCATATTGTGATTACCTGTTTTATCCTGCTGATATTCATTTTCGGCGCTATGAACCAGGTGGCTGGCTGGGGTTTTTCTCCTGTATCCATCGCATTTACGGTATTTATTTACATGATTGAAATACTGGTTGCCTTTATCCAGGCGTTCATTTTCACCAACCTGACTGCTGTATTTATTGGCCAGTCGCTGGAAGGTGCACATAGTGATGCCAATGGCGGCCATGATGATGCTGTTATTATTTAACGCTTTATAAAAATCAAACAAAAACCCGATCATTATGTCAGTAATGAACACTTTAATGGATGCAAGCCTGAGCCACCTGGGTGGTGCAATTGGTGCCGGTTTAGCGGCAATTGGTGCCGGTATCGGTATTGGCCAGATTGGTAAAGGTGCTGTAGAAAGCATCGCCCGCCAGCCTGAGGCTTCTAACGACATCCGTGCTAACATGATCCTGACCGCTGCGTTCGTAGAGGGTGTTGCCCTGTTCGCAGTTATCGCAGGTATCCTGGCTGTACTGAAATAGTATTGCCTGGTAGCACAACATTTTTTACTGCATCCAAAGCACAGGGCGGAGGATGCAGTAATTAAATCTGAAAATGAGTTTTCAAACAAATAATTGAGTTATCACATTTTCAGGGTGACAAATTTTCAAATAAGCCTATTTTCAAATTCAGTATATGGAATTGTTATTACCTAATTTAGGATTACTCGTTTGGACGCTGATCGCGTTTATCATCGTGCTCCTGATTTTGAAGAAGTTTGCCTGGAAGCCTATCTTAAAAAGCCTGAAAGACCGCGAAACCAGCATCGCCGATTCTATCGCTTCTGCTGAAAAAGTAAAAGCTGAAATGGCTCAGCTGAAAAGCGAAAATGAGACCCTGCTGGCCAAAGCCCGTGAAGAAAGAGCTGCCCTGCTGAAAGATGCCAAGGAAACAGCCGATAAAATGGTGGCTGAAGCCAAACAGAAAGCTAAAACCGAGTACGACCGTATTTTACAGGATGCCCAGTCTGCTATTATACAGCAGAAAAATGCTGCCCTCACTGATGTGAAAAACCAGGTAGGTAATCTGGTAGTGGAAGTGGCAGAAAAGGTATTGCGTAAAGAACTGGCCAATAAAGCTGAACAGGAAAACTACATCAAACAGCTGGCTGAAGGGGTTAAATTAAACTAATTGGAAAGTGACCGGTTCATGGTACTGAATTGGCAACCTGCTTTCAAATACCTGAATGGCCTTTTTTTCAAACGATATATATTTTCAGATTAACATATGCCTAATCCACGTTTAGCTTCAAGATATGCCAAAAGCCTGGTTGACCTGGCTGTAGAAAAAGGCTTACTCGAGGCCATTCATTCCGATATGCAATACCTGCGGGCTGTTTGCAAGGCCAGCAAGGAATTTGTAAACCTGCTGCGCAGTCCTATTGTAAAAGCAGATAAGAAAGATGCCATTCTCAGTGCTGTCATCGGCGGTAAAGTGAATGCGCTGACTGATGCTTTTGTAAAGCTGCTGGTAAAAAAAGGACGTGAAGGCGACCTGCCTGAAATTGCCCAGGCTTATGTTGACCAATACAATACAATCAAGGGTATTCATATTGTAAAACTGACCACTGCAGTTGCGGTGGACGAGCCGGTTAAACAGGCCATCATTTCTAAACTGCAGGCCGAGGCCGGTTTAGCCAATGTAGAACTGAATGCTGCCGTTGATGAAGACCTGATCGGTGGTTTTGTACTGGAGTTCAACGATAAACTGATAGATGCTTCTATTGCAAGAGACCTGAAAGATGTTCGGAAACAGTTCCTGGAGAATGTGTATGTGCACGATATCCGCTAACTGGTTGCAATAAAATAAAAAAAGAGCGGCGCTTTTCTCAAAAGCGCCGCTCTTTTTTTAGCGCAGCAGAACAACCCATCCTTTTTTGAAAAATGCCTGCTGTGTATCGGTATTGGTATAATGCACCATCCATACATAAGTGCCTGCCGGCGATTTACTGCCTTTGAAATTACCATCCCATGCCTGGTCAGGATTGTTTGCCTGAAACACCTGTTCTCCGAAGCGATTGAAAATACGCATTTCATAACCGGTCATTTTACAAGCATGCAGCGGGCGGAAACTGTCGTTGCGCCCATCACCATTGGGTGTAAATGCATTGGGTAAAAGCAGGTTGCAGGCACAGGTTTGAAAAGCTATTTTGACATGCAGTGTGTCTTTGCCACAGCCGTTCTTTGCCACAACTGTATAAACGCCTGCCTGTGTTACTGCATAGCGCGGCCCGGTGGTACTATCCTGCCAGGTATAGGTATTGGCATTGCCTGCGGCCTGCAGCCAGAAATCTTCGCCGTAGCAAAGCGTTGTATCTTTTGTAAGCGATACTTTGAGGCTGTCATTGAAGCTCACGGTCAGGGTGTCTTTGTACACACATTGCCCTACGGTAGCGGTAATGGAATAAGTGCCCGGCTTGTATACATAATAAGTTGATTGCCCCGTCTGGTTCTGGTCGTCCCTTTGTGGTGGAATGGCATGCCAGTTGTACTGCCCGATACCAAAATTGGCATCGAGCACCAGTGAACTGCCTTTGCAGATGGCTGTATCCCTGAAATCGAGCTTACGGTCGCCACGGTATTGTACCATAACAGTATCTGTTACCTGGCACTTGTTCTCAATGGTTACAAATACCCAATAAGTACCGGCGTCTGTTACATTCAGTATACTGTCGGTGGCACCGGTGCTCCATTCAAAATGTGTAGCACCGGGAACAGCGGCATTCAGCGGCAGCACCTGCTTGGGGCAAAGCAGGGTATCGGGCCCCAGGCTGAAGGACGGAGCATCCGGTGGGGAAAAACGGATATTCACTGAATCTTTGTATACACCACAGCCGGGCACATTTGCAATGACAAGATAATGACCACCCGGTGCCTGCACTGCCAGCTGCGATTCATGACTGGCCAGCGTATCATTGTTGAGCAGCCAGGTATAATAACCGTTTTGTGTGGCCGCATTGAGCGTAAGGTTTTCTCCATTACACAATACATGATCTTTCCCCAGTTTGATATGAGGTTTATTGCTGATGAACACACCAATGCTGTCAGCTACAGCACAGCCATTGATGCTGACGGTATATACTCCTGTTTTGGTTACATGCAAACTGTCTTTGGTGGTTGTGCTGTCATCATTCCATGCATAGGTTGCACCGGGAATAACCGGCGCAGTAAGTATAGTATCCTGCCCCTGGCAAAGAAAAATATCCGGGCCAAAATTATAAGGCAGTGGATTCACAATGGTAATACTGTCTGCCAGCCGGATAGTATCGATGGTATTATTGATCACTGTAAGCGATAGATAATATTTACCGGGAGTGGTATAAATATGTGTCGGGTATTTAATACCGGCGGTGTTGTAAATACCAGAACCCGGATCTCCGAAATCCCAGCTGATTTTTGTTGGAAATGGCGCCCTGTCAAAAACAGTGGTACCGAAACTGATACTGCTGTTGCTGCAGGTAGAGTTGTAGTAAATACTGTCTTTACCCGTTGCCTGCGTTTTACCGGCAATAGCAATACCCAGGCTGAACAACAGCAGCAGACAGGATTTCACAAAATAATGTATGAATGGGCTCATGAATTTTTTATTGTCTAACCTTAAGCATGGTTCTTACCTGTTGAACAGACTGGTTTTGTAAACGTGCATAATAGATGCCTGTTGCCAGTGCGCCGGTTTGAATGGTGATGGTATAAGTGCCTGCCTGGTAATCACGGTCTACCGGGATCATTACCAGCTTACCGGTTGTATCAAACAACTGTATCAATGTGTGGCCACCGGCTGTTTTAAAAGTTATTCTTGTGCTGTCGCTGAAAGGATTGGGCGCATTGGTGATCAGCTGATCACCGGCATTCAGGTCATCGATGGTGTTGTTGCACGCGGTGGTTTTAATAAAAGGCAGGTACTGGTAATTTTTCAGCAGCATGGTTTGCACCTCGCTTGGCGGAACACAAAACCAGTCGCGCAGTATAGTGGAATAAACCGAGCGGAAATCATACTGCATAGGAACATTGCTACCGCCATCTGTGCCGGCGGGCAGATCAGGGTTTTGGCCCAGCACGCCTTTCTGTGCATAATCACCAAATACAAATACAGGCTGTGCCGCTCCGTGATCGGTACCTGCACTGCCATTGGAGCGGATGCGCCGGCCGAATTCAGAGAACGTCATGCCCAACACTTTTTTATTGATGCCGAGGAACTGAAGATCCTGCATGAAAGCATAAATTGCTTCAGATACCTGCTTCAGTAAAATGCTGTGTGTACCGGTTGTGGTATTATCGCCCTGCACCTGCGACGCATGTGTATCAAAACCCAGCATACTAACCATGTACACACGGGTTTTTAGTCCGCCCGCAATTAAACGCGCAACGGTTTTCAGCTGTGCTGCCAGTGAATTATCAGATGGATAACCACCATATTGACGGCCTATTTTTTTAGCTGCGCTCACAATTACATCTGCATACTTATTGGTTTGTTTGGCAATGGTACGCAGGTAAGTAAGTTCATTGCCCATAGGTGTATTGGGTACAGGGTCGGTGATGCCGTTGATGAGATTGTAAAAATCTGTGTCTGATGGAACCGCCATTGCTGTGATGCCACCGGGAGCCATAAACACAGGAGATAAAACAGAACCGATCTGTATTGCCAGCGGGTCGGGCATCACTGCATTGGGATATCCCACAGGGAAATTGGCATAGGTTTCACTCAAAAAACGGCCCGTCCAGCCGGTGGACAAATACTGGTTGGCATCTGCACCGGTAAGCCATATGTCCATTGACCGGAAATGCGAGCCATTGGGCGATGGATAACCTACCGCCTGCAGTACAGCCAGCTGCTCCTGGTTATACAATTGCTGCATACCGGTGAGTGAAGGATGCAGCCCGGTTTTATCATTGCCATTCAACCGGAGTATTTTTCCTGAAGGAATAGCGATGTTGCTGCGCAGGTTATAATAATTGCTGTAGGTGTCTATGGGAATCACCGTATTCAACCCGTCGTTGCCGCCGTTCAGCTGAACCAGTACCAGTACATGATCATTGTCTGTAGCACCTTCCAGTCCTTTTAAAAAAGAGGCGGCGCCGAATGCTTTTATATTAAAGCCATTGAGCAGTGCCGGGAATACGGCTGCTGCAGGAGCTATGGTCTTAAGAAAATTTCTTCGTTGCATGAATTTGTCTTTGCAGGGTTATGACAAATGGTATTCAGGTAAATTCATCAGGTATTTATACAGGGCCTGTAACCGGTTGTTCACCGTATTAAAAGCGGTCATATCTGAAGGATTGGCTGTATAGGCCTGCCAGGCGTTTGTCCAGTAATGATCCTGCGTCTGGTTGCTAAGCAGGATGGTGCGTTTGATCAACTCCCTTGAATTATCAGACAATGGTGCCCTTAACAGGATATCTGTTGCATCACTCATCAGTTTGTTGGGATCTTCGGGAGCAGAAAGTGAGCGTGTAAAAGCGATCGCATCGATCTTCAGTGCAGTACCATTAAGCATATCGCCTGTACTGCTGAGCAGATCAGTATAAAAATTTCTTTCTGTATAAGTGACCGAATTGATCCATAATTCGTGGTAAGTGGGTGCCTGGTAATAAGCATACCAGCCGGCCACTTCAGGGATAGCCAGTATTTCCTGCTGCAGGTTGCGTGAACGTTGCAGCAGCATTTTCCAGGTGGCATACCGGGCGGGTGCATCATTACCCTGGGGAAACCCTGTTTGGTATTCCCTGCACAAACCGATAAGAAAGTCGAGCGGGCTTTTAATAATGCAGCCACCTGCATAAGCCAGGTCATGAAAATGCTGGCTTTTAAACAGGGTGGAAAGCACCGTGGTGATATTATAGCCGCTTCGCCTGAACACATCTGCCAGCGGCGCGATTACATTAGATTCGATAGCGCTGTTGATCTGGTAATACACAAAAAAACTGTACAGCTTGCGGCAGATGAACCTGGCCGATTCCTGTGTGGCGAAGATCATATCCAGCAGCTCATCCACTTCTGCTGCGCCACTATCGCCGGAATGACCGGTAATAATACGGCTGCTGTAAAAAGAAGAAAAACTTTTATTCTGATCATCATGATCACCCGGCATAAAAACATAACGATAACTGGTGTCTACCGTATGCCCGGTTAGCACGCGCGCGGCAGTGCGTACATCTTCTTCTGTATATTTTGAATCAACGCCTTTGCCTACCGTATACAGCTCCTGCAGTTCCCTGGCAAAGTTTTCGTTGGGCGATTTTTTCTTGTTGGTATTTCCGTTCAAAAAAATCAGCATGGCAGGGTCGAGCGTGATGGATTTTACCAGCTGTTTAAAATTACCCAGGGCGTTTTGCCGCAGGGTGAGATACTGGTTGTACCAGAGCCGGGCTGGAATTTCTTCCAGGTGCGGCCCTGCATCCATGGCAAAATGGTTGTGCCAGAACAGGGTTATTTTTTCGTGGATCGAACGATTCTGGTGCTGCAACTGGCCTATCCACCAGCATTTCATGGAATCGACCCGTTTGCTGTTCAGTTCACCATCGGCATACAGGATACCTGTATCTATCCAGGTTTGCCAGGGGGCTACGCCGGTTGGATCTGTATAGCCCTGGATATTATAATCATTGAGCGGTGGGGATACAGGTACAGGAGCAGGTTGCAGCAGTTCATCCACTGCCTGCTGCATGGTTCGGGTTTTAAAATAATTGACATCGGCCACAGCAGCGCCGAACATGGTTCGTTTCAGCAGGTGAACCACCTGGGGTGTATCCCAGCTGCCAGTATATTCTTCTATACCGCTGGCTGGCGGAACAAAATAAGCAGCCGTTTGCCCAGCAGGTGCGGCTGTTTGAGATGAATGTCTCATAGGAGGTGTGTTCGTTTTAAGAGCCGGTAAATAGTATCAAGGGTAATAGGATGGGATAGGGTGATGCTAACTGCCAGGTACAAGCCCTGGCTTATTCTTTATACAGGGCCGTGAAATAGCCATTGCTCAGTGACAGGGTATTACCGCGGCCATTGGTCATGGTTAGTGTAAAACTACCCTGCACCCTGCCATCAGGTATTTTGTTCAACTGGTCAACAGATACTGTATTATTGTTATCGGCCGTATTGTTCCAGGTAGTGCCATTGTTATCCATATAAGCCGCAAGTATATCCTGCCCTTTGTAAAGGCCTGCGGTATCTCCCAGTACCCGCAGGCTGATATTGCCTTTCAGGCTGGAAGTATCGGCATATTTTCCCGTGATCAAAGTGGTGTGCAGGTTGCCGATCGTTTCACCGGTCACGGAGACCTGCTGAAAACTGATGGGATTGTTCCCGGCCCTGCAAGTAAGCGAAGGGATCAGTGGCCGGTTGCCGGTATCCGCTTTATGGCAGGCAGCAAAGGGCAGGCTGCTGATTCCGGCCATGATAGGAATAAGGATTTTCATAACAGTAGTTTGTGGGCTTGCTGGGTAAAAATATTGTTTATGCGCTGATTTTCCCGGAAAGATGACTGCTATCTGTCTTTTGTTGCCCCTTGTATATAAAAAAAGCCTGTAAAGCGGCAAAAATGGCCCCATTAGCCCCTGAAAATGACCCTGTTCAGTTTTCAGGCCGGTTGGTAAAAAATACCTGATACTGTTTTTTGTTATGCATCTGTCAATCCCTACCTTTGCAGCCAATTTTAAAACCTTCAACTTCATACAAGCTATATGGTAGAAATTAAGCCAGATGAAATTTCGGCGATATTGAGGCAGCAACTGAGCAATTTTAATGCCTCTGCTGATCTGGAAGAAGTGGGTACCGTACTACAGGTGGGTGATGGTATCGCCCGTGTATATGGTTTAAACAATGTTCGTTCAGGTGAACTGGTTGCATTTGAAAATGGCGTAAAAGCCATTGCCCTGAACCTGGAAGAAGACAATGTGGGTGTGGTATTAATGGGTGAAAGCAAGGATATTAAAGAAGGAGATAAAGTACGCCGCACCGGCCAGATCGCTTCTATTAAAGTGGGTGAAGGTGTGGTTGGACGTGTGATTAACACTTTAGGCGAACCAATTGATGGTAAAGGCCCCATTACAGGTGAATTATATGAAATGCCGCTGGAGCGTAAAGCACCCGGTGTAATTTACCGCGAACCTGTTAAAGAACCGCTGCAAACAGGTATCAAAGCCATCGATGCAATGATCCCCGTAGGCCGCGGACAGCGTGAGCTGGTGATCGGTGACCGCCAGACCGGTAAAACCGCGATCTGTATTGACACCATCATCAACCAGAAAGAATTTTTTGATGCAGGTAAACCCGTTTACTGTATCTATGTTGCTATTGGCCAGAAAGCGTCTACTATCGCAGGTGTGATGAAAACCCTGCAAGACAATGGTGCCATGGCTTATACCACTATTGTAGCTGCTTCTGCCGCTGACCCGGCTCCCCAGCAGTTCTACGCACCTTTCGCCGGTGCAGCCATCGGTGAATATTTCCGCGATACCGGCCGTCCTGCGCTGATTATTTATGATGACCTGAGTAAACAGGCTGTGGCTTACCGTGAGGTTTCGCTGCTGCTGAGAAGGCCTCCCGGACGTGAAGCTTACCCCGGTGACGTATTCTACCTGCACTCCCGTTTGCTGGAACGCGCTGCCAAAGTGATCGCCAATGACGACGTTGCTAAAAAAATGAACGACCTGCCCGAATCTATCAGGCACCTGGTAAAAGGTGGTGGCAGCCTTACCGCTTTGCCTATCATCGAAACACAGGCCGGTGACGTTTCTGCTTATATTCCTACTAACGTGATTTCTATTACCGACGGACAGATATTCCTGGAAGGTAACCTGTTTAACGCAGGTATCCGCCCGGCGATCAACGTGGGTATCTCTGTAAGCCGCGTAGGTGGTAATGCCCAGATCAAATCGATGAAAAAAGTGGCCGGTACGCTGAAACTGGACCAGGCCCTGTACCGCGAGATGGAAGCCTTCTCTAAATTCGGTGGCGACCTCGATGCGGCTACTAAACTGGTACTGGACAAAGGTGCCCGTAACGTGGAAATATTGAAACAGGCTCAGTACAGCCCCTTCGCTGTAGAAAAACAGGTAGCAATCATCTACCTGGGTACACAGGGCCTGCTGCGTGAAGTGGCTGTGAAAAATGTTAAGGCTTTTGAAGACCACTTCCTGATGGAAATGGAAAATAAACTGCCCGATGTACTGGCTGAATTCAAAGCCGGCAACCTGCCTGAAAGCGGTATCGCTAAAATGGTAGACCTGGCTAAAAAACTGATGCCCCAGTACAAATAAGTTTTAGCTTGTTGCATTAAGCAAACAATAAATGAACAGAACCCCGGAAATTTTCCGGGGTTTATTTTTGTGTAAACAACCGGTAACGGCAGCAGCTGTTTTAGGTTTAATTTTCATAAAATACAACAACCAATCTCTCAGGCGCTTGTTGTACACATTCAATCGCTTATTATGCATATCAGGAAAAGATACCTGTTATTAATGGCGCTGATCGCGGCTGGGGTGTTATGGGTGATCAGCACAAGAATAACCCAGACAAGGGAAACCCGCCAGTTTAACCTGAACCTGCAGCAGCTGCGCGGTGTAACCAAGCTGGTGATATGGGAGCAGGATTTTACCCTGAATGATATGGAAACGCAGGAGAAAACCTATTTTAAGCTATTCACCTCCCATGAATCTGTCGCCACTACAGTGAACGGAAAGATGGGATTCCATATAGATCTTGGCGATTCAATACATACCCGTATTAAACAGACAAAAGACAGCATCCTGGTAGAAGCGCCTTTGCAGATCACCTATGTGAGCCTGGATATGGGTACACTGCAACAGATCAAAGATGCCTCCCTCGACCCTACACTGAATATCGATAAAAACGAAGTGATCAAACACCTGGATCAGAAAGCCCTGGAAAAATACCTGCCCGTTATTGAGGAATCATTGCGCAGCAAACCGCTCAACAGCCAGCAACAGCAATTGAGCAAATTAACCGGTAAGCCGGTAAGGATTGTATTAACGGGCATGCCGAGGGTGAGTGATTGGTTGAGGGGGTGAGTGGTTGATTGGTTGATTAGTTGAATGGTTGAGTGGTTGATGGGAATTAGTAATTAAGATAAAACTGCAGGTTTCATCTGTGGCGCAGCTATAGCGCCATCGTTAATTTTCAAAAAGCAAATACGATTTGGAAAAATTCAGGATCATCTTCCTGAACTGCCGGATAAGATCCTGGCCCAGGTTACCATAATATTTGTCAGTTGTGTTGGTAAGCCTTTCTTTGCTTACAAATACATTGCGGAATACTACTGCATTGTTTTCATTCTGCAGGGTTAGTTCCGGAACTGTAATACCATTGAACTGCTTACTGCCGCCTGCGCCGCCAAAGGCAACATCTTTAACTATTCCCGTACTATCCAGCTGTGGCTGAAAAGCCTGGTAAAACACATTGCTGAAAACGCTTACGCCTGCCCCTGTATCGAAAGTGAAGGGCAGCGACTGATGCCGGTAATTTAAAAACAGTACCGGTTTCAGTTCATCTACTACCAGGTTTTTGCCTGCAGGCTCGTGCTGGGCAGTTTCCGGTATGGCCAGGCTGTCGCGCTCAAACACCATTTCGCCCAGTTCTTTTGCCACCGGGAAACCGATAATGGCATTGATCTTATAAGCGCCGCCTGCAAAGCTCAGGGCACTGTCGGGGAAAACCAGGAACACGCTGTTGCGGATGGTGATATGGCCCAGCTGTATCTGCGGTGCAATAGCCAGTTTCACCTGCGTGGGAATGCCTGTTATACCACTTTTGATGAACACTTCGCTGCCGGGCAGCAATTGAAAATGCAGCTTATCAGCATAAGAAGAAGTAATGGTGCACATACCTGCGCCTGTGTCAAAAATAAAAGCATAAGTGCTGTCATTCACTGTTGCAGGGATGTTCATTAGTCCTGCCATATCCTTTGTAATAGGCAGGCGGGTGTTGCCCTGCCGTAGTACCTGCTGTGCCGGTGCTTTTTGCAATACCTGCCATATCTTCAACGCCTGTTTTTCCTCTTCCAGGTCTTCAGGCACGTATTGTGCTTTGAACCGGCTCAGCAAAAAGCTACCGGTAGTATATGCTTTGGGGTAATCAAACAGTTTAATGTAATTATCGTACAGTGTGGCATAATAAAGCTTCTGCAGTTTCTCCGTGGCCAGTACCTTGCTTCCGGCTACCGGTATTTTGTGTAGCAGCTTATTGGATGCATCCGGATCGTTAAAGGCATTGTATACAATGGCCTGGTAAAAATCCCTTTCCCGGGCAGAAAGTCTGCGGGCAGAATCTTTTAAAAATACTGCTGCCCGGGTAAAAGCTGCTTTATCTATCATTTGCTGCAGTTGCTGCCCTTCTGTTTGGGCTTTGGCACACAATGCAATAGCACAAAAACAACCGGTAAAGAGTAAAAACGAACGCATAAAAAGCTGTATTTACACGAAATGCCGGCCAAGTTAATATCTAATACGTTAAGAAACATTCAATTGATGGAGAACGGTGCTATTTTAAAATATATCTGTAAAGTAGTTTGGTTTATAAAATAAACTATTCTATGTTTGTTCTGTCAAACAAAACTATTATGAGAAGCTTATTGATATACCTATTTTTTATGTTCATTGCCGGCCAATGCCTGGCGCAGGTAAAGCTCAGCGGTACCGTGAAAGATCACAAAGGGCGTCCCCTGCCTGGTGCCAGCATCTCCATAAAAAACTCCTACGATGGGGCCATTACTGATTCTACCGGTCATTTTCATTTTACCACTTCCGAGCAGGGAACTGCAACACTTACCATCAACGATATGGGGTTTAAGCCATTTGAACAGCAGATAACCCTGGCAAAAGAGCCGGTAGAGCTGAATGTAGTGCTGAAAGAACAGCTGGATGAACTAAGAGCAGTGACCGTAACAGCCGGCTTTAAAACCGGTGATGCCAAAAGAGGTACTGTACTGAGCTCACTTGATGTTGCCACCACTGCCGGTTCTAATGCTGATATCTCCGCTGCACTGAAAACACTGCCCGGCACTCAGCAGATGGGCGAGCAGGAAGGGCTTTTTGTAAGAGGCGGTGCTGGCTATGAAACCAAGCAGTATATTGATGGCTCATTGGTCAATAATCCCTATTTCACCAGTATCCCCGATATTTCTACCCGTGGCCGCTTTTCTCCTTTCCTGTTTAAAGGAACGGTGTTCAGCACCGGCGGGTATTCTGCGCTGTATGGACAGGCGTTGTCTGCCGTGTTGTTGCTGGAATCCATCGACCTGCCTGAAAAATCTGAAGTGGATGCCTCTATCTCTCCCTTATTTGTAGGCGCATCTACCCAGCAGCTGGCAAAAAATAAAAAATTCTCCTGGGGTATCAACTATGGCTATACCAATGTGGGTTTATACTTTAACCTGGTAAAACAAACACCCGATTATTTCAAAATGCCGCAGTTTCACAATGGCGATGCCAATTTCAGGATCAAAACCAAAAGAGGTGGCATGATCAAATACTATACTTCTTTCAGCTATGGTCAACTGGGATTGAGAAGGATGGACATTGACAGCTCTTATCTTAAAAACGCTTTCGGTCTTGATAACCATAACTGGTACAATAACCTGAGCTACCGTGAATTTCTGGGTAATGGATGGAAAATGCACCTGAGCTCCAGCTACAGTACCAATAAAGACAATATCCTGCAGCAGGTACAGGATGCACAGAACCAGCCCAAATATTACGACAATAATGTGTACTGGATGCAGTACAAAAATTTTACAGTAGACAGCCGCCAGGATCTTACACAGGCAAAAGCTGTTTTCGAAAAAAAATTGGGCGGCCTCAGTGCTATCCGCTTTGGCAGTGAGTACTGGTACAGTTATATTAAAACCATTTTCAGGGATACCCTGCATAAACTGGAAGACAATTATACTGCAGCTTTTGCAGAATCTGATATCTACCTGACCAACGACCTGGCAGCCAGCGTGGGTGCCCGTTTTGAACATTCTTCCATCATACATAAATCCTCTATCGCGCCCCGTGCATCACTGGCATATAAAACCGGAAAAAATGCCCAGGCCATTTTTTCTTATGGCATTTTTTACCAGCGCCCTGAAAACGACCAGCTGTATACCCTGAACAATATTGGTTTTACCAAGGCTACCCATTATATACTTACTTACCAGAAAATGACCAATGAACGTATCCTGCGGCTGGAGGCTTATTATAAAAAATACGATGACCTGGTAAAAACAGTGCCTGTAAGCTATACCTACAGCCGGTACGATAACAGTGGCGCTGGTTATGCACGGGGTATTGAACTGTTCTGGCGCGATAAAAAAACATTCAAAAACCTGGATTACTGGATCAGCTACTCCTATGTTGATACAAAACGCAATTACCTGAACTATACCGAAAAGCTGCAACCTGGTTTTGCTGCCAACCATACAGCATCACTGGTATTGAAACGGTTTTTTACCAGCATTAAATCAGGCTTTAATTTTACTTATACTTATGCCAGCGGAAGGCCATATTATAATTTCATGCTTAACGGCAGCAATAAATATATGCTGGCCGATGCTGGCACCACCAAGCCGCTGAACACACTTAATTTCAGTGCAGAGTATGTACCCTCGATCGGGAAAACCAATGCAAAAACAAACATTGTGCTGTTTGCCAGTGTAGGTAATATATTGGGTTATAAACCGGTGTACGGGTACAATTATTCCTTTAGCGGTATGGTGAAACGACCGATCGAGCCACCGGCCAACCGTTTCTATTTTATCGGCTGTTTCCTGAGCTGGGGTGTTGACAGAACGCAGGATGCCATTAACAATAACCTGTAAACAACCGTTACGCAAGTCACTATTCACCCATAAAATATTTTTTATGAACACACCTGATAATGATGAAATGCTCTGGCTGCTGGCAAAAAAAAGAGCCGGGTTCAAATGGTCATTCGCCAGTTACTGTATAGTGAATGCCATGCTGGTAGCTATCTGGTTTTTTACTACAGGTATAGGCAGTTATTGCTGGCCTTTATGGCCAATGCTTGGCTGGGGTATCGGGATAGCCATTCAATATATGGATGCTTATCATGGCAGCAGCATCTTTTCTGTAACAGAAGAATACAATAAACTGAAAAAACAACAATCGAATAAACTCTCCTCATTCTAAAACAAAAGCAATGAAAAAATTAGTTCTCGGTTTTGCCATGCTGCTGTCACTTGCCAGCCAGGCCCAGTCAGACAAATACACTGATGCCATGCAGAAAGGCATCGCGCAGTTGAATGATGCTAAAACGCCTGATGCGCTTCAGGCCGTTTCTGCTTCTTTTGAACGCATTGCCGATGCAGAAAAAACACAATGGCTTCCCTATTACTATGCGGCGATAGCGCAGGATTGGATCGGCTTTACCGACCCCAAAGCGGATAAAGACAAAATAGGCGAAAAAGCCAACCAGCTACTGGATAAAGCGGAAGCAATTGAAAAAAACGCAGAGATCTACTGCGCACGCAATATGGCCGCCACCATCCAGATGCTGGTAGACCCACAGAGCCGCTGGCAAACTTATGGTACAGCTGCCAATGCAGCCCTGGAAAAAGCACAACAGGCCGATCCGCAAAACCCCCGTGTATATTACCTGCAGGGAATGAGCCTGTTTGGTAAACCGGTAGCTTTCGGCGGCGGTAAAGACAAAGCGAAACCGATGTTCCAGAAATCAGTTGAATTGTTTAAAACATTTCAGGCCAAACCACTTTATCCAAACTGGGGGCAGAAAGAGGCTGAGGCTATGCTGGCTAAATGCGAGTAACCACTTTTATAAGACCGGGTTATTGCCCGGTCTTACCTGTTTCTTACAGGGAAAAGCGGGCCTAAAGTGAACAGCATGTGTATAAGATAAGTTAAAGATGCTTTTATGTTATTAACTTCCGTTTCAATTTTGGCGCATGAGCGAACAGGAATTCACCCCGCAGCAAAGTGTTGTCCTGGTCAATAGCATGATTAACCAGGTGAAGCACAGGTTCAGTGGGAACAGTGTCATGTACCAGCTATGGGGCCGGGTAGTATTTATCTGCAGTGCAACACAGTTTATATTGATCCGTTTTACCCAGCTCAAATTTCATTATGCTGTTTGCTGCCTTACCTGGATAGCCATGGCTTTCCGGGCATTTTATTTTAACTGCAGGCAGAAACAGCAGCAACTAAAAACCTGTATCCGTCATATTATGGCGTATGTGTGGCTCAGTGTTGTTGGCCTGGTGTTACTGGTATGTTTTTTAATGGGCATTATTAGCTGGTTCAAATCCCTGTTGTTGGGCGGTGTCAGTTGCTGGATATTGACTATTATTGCACCTTTCATTTATGGGCACTACCGGTTGTTGCTGATACCGGCAGCTAGGGTAGTAGCATGGATAACACCCGGATATTTATTGCGCCATCAATACAAAAAAGCAACCCACCATGTCTGAAGAAAAAGAACTAAGCCAACAGGAAAGTCTTGCCCTGATCCAGGAAATGATCAACAAGGCGAAAAATTCATTTGTAGAAACCGGGATCGGCCCATTGGTATGGGGCGGTCTTGTTTGTTTTTGCAGTCTGTTCCTGTTTGCCGAAATCCAGTTCAATTTCTTTATTGGTTTTGATATATTTCTCCTGGTGTTTATTGCCTTTGCAGTGCAGATGTATTATGCCTTTAAACCTAAAATAAAGCAGGTAAGGTCTTACGATGCAAAGGCCATGAATGCTGTATGGTCAACATTTGCGGTATGCATGCTGATGACCATGCACTATAATATGGCCACGCATACTGATCATGTAGAAGTATTTTTAATGTTGTATGGTGTGCCTACTTTTATTACAGGCCGCATTAAAAAATTTGCACCCATGATCATTGGCGGAATTATCTGCTGGATCTGTTCTATCCTTTCATGCTATACCCCTGGTAAGATAGATGTGTTATTGGTTGCCATCAGTGCTGCTGCTGCCTGGCTGATACCCGGAATTATCTTGCGTAGAAAATATTTGAAACTGAAGCATGTTTAAAGATCTGGATCCCATATTGCATTCTCAATTACGGCTGGCCGTGATGAGCCTTCTCATCAGTGTGCAAGAAGCGGAATTTACTTTTATCAAAGAAAAAACGAATGCTACAGCCGGTAACCTGAGCGTGCAGATCCAGAAACTGAAAGATGCAGGCTATATTGAAGTGAACAAGCAGTTCAAAGACAATTACCCTCAAACCACCTGCAGGATCACCGAAAAAGGAATTAATGCTTTTGAAGAATATGTAAAAACACTGCAGCAGTACCTGCATACAGGCAATTCCTGATAAAAGCGCCGGTCTTTGCCGTTGAACAGTTGCTGCCTGGTATTGCCTTCGCCTACTGCATCTTAACATTTCCTGTTTTGGCAATATGCCTTCTTTATCAGAACTTCTCACCCGATTATCTGTTATTATTCCCCGATGCAGCCAATCATAGAAACCATATCGCTCACCAAGCGTTTCGGACAGCTGACTGCGGTCAATAACCTGTCTTTTTCTATTCAGGAAGGAGAGGTGTATGGGTTTCTGGGGCAGAATGGAGCAGGTAAATCAACCACCATCCGCATGCTGCTGACCCTGGTGGCACCGACCAGTGGCGAAATAAAGCTGTTTGGTTTAAACCTGGATACACACCGCAAAGAAATATTGCGGCAGGTGGGCGCGGTTATTGAAAAACCGGATGTTTACCAATACCTCTCCGCCTACGAGAATCTCCGGCTCTTTGCACGCCTCAGCAAAGCCGGATGTACAAAACAAAACCTGGTAGACCAGCTTGAAAGGGTAGGACTTGCCGAACGGGCGAACGATAAAGTGAAAACCTTTTCACAGGGAATGAAGCAAAGGCTGGGTATTGCCATAGCGCTGGTGCACAACCCGCGGCTGATTATACTGGATGAACCCACCAATGGCCTCGATCCGCAGGGTATTGCCGACATTCGCCACCTTATTCTGCAACTGAGCCGGGACATGGGTAAAACCGTGCTGGTATCTTCTCACCTGCTTTCTGAAATAGAACAGGTGGCTACGCGTTTGCTGATCATTGATAAAGGCACCAAACTGGTGGATGGTGCTGCCGATGAATTATTCAGTCCGGCACAAACGGTAGTAGAGCTGCTCACCGAAAACAATACCGCAACGGAACAATTGCTGCGGCAGAGTACATGGGCTGCCGGCCTGCAAGCGCCACGGCTCGGCAGGCTTTTGCTGAAAATGCACCGGGACAGGGTACCCGATCTGCACCAATGGCTGGTACAACAGCAGGTGCGTGTGGTATCACTGCAGGCCCGTCATTCGCTGGAAGATTATTTTTTACAGATAACCTCAGGCAAACAATATGTGGACGGTTTTACAAATTGAATTGTATAAAATATTTCACCGGCCCCGCACTTATATCGCCTTTGCGGCTATTGCCGCATTGATCGTTATGGTTCAGGTAGGGCTGAAAGTGGATGGCAGCACTTATGTGCAGTTTATGCTATCTACCATGGGCGGCTCATTCGATGTGCAGGGGCATATTATGAATGGCTACCTGGTTTGTTATGTGATATTGCAGATGCTGCTGGTAAATGTGCCGCTGCTGGTTACACTGATCGCCGCCGATATGATATCGGGCGAAGCCAATATGGGTACACTGCGTTTATTGCTGACAAAACCTTACAGCCGCGAGCAATGGATACTGGCCAAATTCCTGGCGGCATGTGTATACACTGTTTGCTTACTGGTTTGGCTGGCAATACTGGCGCTTTTTGTTAGTATGTGGTTATTTGGTACCGATGATCTTTTCCTGTTTAAATCTGACTATATCGTACTGATCAAGCAGGCCGATGTGTTCTGGCGGTATTGTGGTGCTTTTTGTTTTGCCGCGGTTTCTATGATCACGGTGGCAGCGGTTGGTTTTTTATTGTCGGTATTTGCAGATAATTCCATCGGGCCTATTGTGGCTACAATGAGCATTATTGTGTTTTTAACGGTGCTGAGCACACTGAACATTCCCTTGTACAATGCGGTGAAACCTTACCTGTTTGTAACGCATATGAACAGCTGGAAAGAGTTTTTTGACCTGAAAGTAACCGATAGCAATGAAGCGATTTCGGGCAGTATACAAAATCCGCATAAAATAATACATTCCGCACTGGTGTTATTGGTGCATATTGTAGTACTGCTGGCCATTGCTACGGTTGTATTCCGGAAAAAGGATGTGCTTAGCTAAACAGGTGGGCGCTTTCAGCTAAATTTACATCGCGATAACAGCATATAAAAGAATGTATGAAAAAATATGGATGGCTATCGGTGATCATGGTTTTAATGGTGGTGCATGCAATGGCGCAGGATATGACAGCTTTGATCAATAAAGTGAAAGCGAAAATTGAGCAGGTGAGTGATTATACTGCCGATGGCAAGCTGCGGACAAATATTGCTTTCATCAAAGCGCCGCTGAGCAAGGTGAAAGTGTATTTTAAAAAACCGGATAAGTTCCGTATACAGCAACAGGGTGGTATTTCGGTACTGCCCAAAGGCGGGTTAAGCATTAATATGGGCGCGTTGATTATGGCAAACAACCAGGTAACGGCCCTGGATGCCGGAACAGCTGTTGTGAACGGTGCACAAACAAGAGTGGTAAAACTGTTGCCGGAGAATGATAACAGCGATATTGTGCTCTCTACGCTGTATATTGATGAACCCAACCTGCTGATCAGGAAAACGGTAACTACCACGCGGGAAAACGGAACTTACGAAATAACACTCACTTATGGGCAATACAGCAACTTGGCCTTGCCGGATAAAGTGGTGTTCAGCTTTAATACGAAAGATTATAAGTTACCCAAGGGACTGACCCTTGAATTTGATGAAGGCGAGAAAAATACCGGCGCTGATAAACTGAAAAGCAAAAAAGGTAAAGTAGAAATTGTATATACCGCATACAGTATCAACAAAGGTGTTGATGACAAAATATTTAAACAATAACAAAGCAATGAAGAGGCTGTATCAAAAAGTACGATACAGCCTCTTTTTATTCGGGTACCTGATGGAGACAGGTAGTCGTTTAGGCGATCCTCAGAGCCTTCGTTTATTTTTGATACAGCCTCTTCATTAAAAAAGTTCAACAGACCAGGTTCTTTTAAATTGTGCACCGGCTGCAAGGGTTTCAATACCCTCTTTCTCTTCCAGCCTGCCACTGGCATCAGCACTGTCTGCAATGCCACACCATGGCTCTATACATACAAAATCTGCATCCTTTGCGCTCCAGATACCCAGGAAAGGGAATCCTTCAAAATGAAAACGGAGCCCACGCTCATCAAGGTCAGATCGCAGGCTCACACTGGAAGAACGCAGGTGCTTGAACACCAGCGCATCTTCATAAAAAAGCGGTTTGCTTAAGGACAGTGTATCACTATTGTTCAGTAAAAGCGGTGGCTGTTTGTTGATGATCAAACCTTCGGGCGACAAAGGCCAGCGCCCGGCACTTTCCGCATCGCTGAACCGGAGATAATAATCAGCATAGCTCCGGCCGGCCGAAAGGGGCAGTTTAAACGCAGGATGACCGCCTACAGAAAATAACAGCGTTTCGTCACCGGTATTTTCTACAATATAGCTTACCGAAATGCCTTCGGGCAATAACTGGTACTGCAGGCTGAAACTGAAAGAAAAAGGATACAGCTTGTGTGTATCTGCATTATCGGTTAAGGTAAAACGGGCAGCAGTGCTGCTTTGTTCTGTTACCGTAAACTCATTATCCCTGGCAAACCCATGCCTGCCCAGCTGATAAGTGTTACCGTTATAATTATATTGATTATGCTTTAACCCGCCTACAATGGGGAACAATACAGGGCTTTTCTTACCCCAGAAAGCAGGATCGGCGCTCCACATATACTCCTGCTGCACATCTTTACGAATCAGGCTCTGCAGTTCAGCGCCTTTGGGCGCGATGATGGCTTTAACGAATTCGTTCTCGAGCTGTATCATTAATGGAAGAATTAGGTAATTTAAAAATGGATCAATTTATTTTTCAAATTAATGCATTTTCAAATTACCGGATCATTATCCTTCTTCCTCAATTTTTTCATCTTCAGCATTGGCCAGTACACGGGCACTGATTTTCTTCAGCGGGTTGCTATGGCTTTCAGCATAAAGGGCTCTTTTGCGGATAATATCCACGCAGGTAAAAATAGATGCCAGGAAAGATGATGCATCTGCTTTGCCTTTGCCGGCAATATCGAATGCCGTACCATGGTCGGGGCTGGTGCGTACAACCGGCAAACCGGCTGTATAGTTGGTGCCTTCCCCAATAGCGAGTGATTTAAATGGTATTAAACCCTGGTCGTGGTACATGGCCAGTACCGCATCAAATTTTTCATGCTGGCCACGGGCAAAGAAGGCATCTGCACTGTAAGGGCCAAACACCAGCAGGTTGTGCTGGCGGGCTTCTTTTACGGCAGGTTTGATGATGGTTTCTTCTTCTGTGCCTATCAGTCCTTCATCGCCTGCATGGGGGTTAAGACCCAGTACGGCAATTTTAGGCTTGTCAATGCCAAAATCTTTCTGCAGGCTGCTATGCATAATGCGCAGCTTGCTGATGATATTTTCACGGGTAATGTATTGGGCAATCTCGTTAACAGGCACATGCTCGGTAACCAGGCCTACCCGCAGGTTTTCGGCCGTCATCAGCATCAGTACATCATTGGCCCCGAACATGGCTTTAAGGTAAGGTGTATGACCGCTGTAATTGAATGCTTCGGATTGTATATTTTTTTTGTGTATTGGTGCCGTAACCAGACCGTGGATATGGCCCGCTTTCAGCGCTTCTACAGATTGTTGCAGTGATAACAGGGCGTATTTGCCGCCAATTTCGTTCAGCTGCCCGGGTGTTATCTGCACCTCTTCCTCCCAGCAATTGAATATGTTCAGCTGTTTGGGATTAAACTTGCCGAACTCTTTTGTGGACTGGTAGCTGAAATTGATATCAGGCACCGCTTTGCGGTAAAAATTAAGACTTTTATTGCTGGCAAAAACCACGGGTACACATATATCGAGAATACGGCTGTCTGAGAGTGATTTGATAATCAGCTCGAGCCCTATACCATTCAGGTCGCCACAACTAAAACCGATAACCGGTTTTTGCAATTCATTACTCATTTGCATCTGTTTGATGTGTAAAAATAAGGATAAAGCGGCTTCCGGGATCAGGTTCAAGCCGGTGGCGGCAGGGATACCAATTTGTTTGGGGAATGGCTGCGGCCTATTTACTAATTTTGGCGGATGCAATACACGCTGAAAAAATCACTGGGCCAGCATTTTCTGCGGGATGAGAACATCTGCCATAAAATTGTAGAAGCGTTGCTGGACAGTCCCGGCGGCATTGCCGGTCAGCAACTGCTCGAAGTGGGGCCTGGCGCCGGCGCTTTAACCCGGCACCTGCTGCAGCTGGAAGGTATCCACTTCAAAGCGGTAGAGCTGGATGCGGAAAAAGTACAATACCTGGAAGCCACTTACCCGGCTATACAAAGCAAACTGATACATCAGAGCTTTCTCGATCTCAACCCCGCACCTTTTGAGGGTACGTTTACGGTGATCGGTAATTTTCCGTACAATATATCTTCCCAGATATTATTTAAAGTGCTCGACTGGAAAGCGCAGGTACCAACCGTAATAGGTATGTTCCAGAAAGAAGTAGCGCAGCGTGTGGCTGCCGGCCCGGGATCGAAAACCTACGGTATATTGAGTGTGCTGGTACAGGCTTTTTACCAGGTGCAATACCTGTTTGATGTTCATCCCAACTGTTTTAATCCGCCGCCAAAGGTGATGAGCGGGGTGATCCGCCTGGTACAACGGCCCGATACACCAGATATGCGCAGCCAGGCCGATTTTTTTAAACTGGTGAAAACCGCCTTTAACCAGCGGAGAAAAATGCTGCGCAATGCTGTGCGGGCATTGTTTACAGAAGAGGTGCTGCAGGACAGCCTGTTTGATAAAAGAGCCGAGCAATTATCGATCGCCGATTTTGCGGCGCTAAGTTTCAGGATGAAATAATTGCTGGTATCTGTACACCTACAGGGATGTTCAACACCAGCAACTGCTCAGTGCTTTTAAGTAAATTGCATTCCATTTCGATTGACCGGATGTTGATACAACCATTATGAGCAAAAAAGTAATTGTAACTGCCGGCACCCATGAATACCTGGCTGCCACTTTACAAAAAAATGCATACGAAGTAATAAACCTGCCTGCGATCACTTACGACGAACTGGCTGATATCATTCCTGAAGCAACAGGGCTGATCGTAACTACCCGTCTTAAAATAGACCGCCCCCTGCTGGATAAAGCCAGCCAACTGCAATGGATCGGCCGCCTTGGCAGTGGTATGGAGCTGATAGATGTGCCTTATGCCGAAAGCAAAGGTATCCGCTGCGTAAGCAGCCCTGAAGGCAACCGCAATGCAGTGGCCGAACACGCCCTGGGCCTGCTGTTAAACCTGATGAATAAAATAGACAGCAGCTTTGCCGAAGTAAAACAGGGTAAATGGATCAGGAATGAAAACCGCGGTACAGAACTGACGGGTAAAACCGTAGGACTGATCGGCTACGGCAATACCGGCTGGGCATTTGCCCGTTTACTGGCCCCCTTTGATGTTACAGTGCTGGCGCATGATAAATATAAGTTTGGCTATGCTAAAGATTATGTTAGGGAAGCCGAACCTGATCAGATAGCCCGGTATGCAGATGTTGTGAGCATGCACCTGCCACTGACCAAAGAAACATACCATTATGCCAATATTGCTTTTTTTGAGACACTGGAAAAAAAGCCCTATTTCCTCACCACCTGCCGGGGAAAAGTAACCGATACTGCTGCATTGATCAATGCACTGGATAGGGAGCTGATAAAGGCCGCAGGTGTGGATGTGCTGGAAAATGAAAAGCTGTCTACCTATACGGAAGAGGAAAAGCAGCAACTGGCCGATCTCTGTGCACGCCCCAATGTGATTGTAACACCCCATATTGCCGGGTACAGCCATGAAGCATTTTACAAAATGGCTAAAATTGTGCTCGACAAACTGGGTATACAATAAATCTTGTTTTAAAAAATGTTAAAAATCAATGAGTTTTGATGGCAGGCGGGCCTAACAAAAAGCCCTGAAGACTATTGTTGAATTGCGTAAATTTGTATTTTTGTACTTCTGCAACGCTACACTTTGCTGTGGCGTTGTATTTTTTTTATCTCTCATTAAAACGCAACGATTATGAGTGAAGTTATGTACGTTACTAAGGAGACCCTGGAAAAAATGAAAGATGAGTTGCATCGTATGAAAACCGTTGATCGCCCGGCGGCGGCCAGGGCTATTGCAGAAGCGCGTGAGAAAGGTGATTTGAAAGAGAATGCAGAATACGATGCAGCCAAAGAAGCGCAGGGTATTCTGGAAGCTAAAATGGCCTTGCTGGAAGGACAGATCGCTACCGCCAGGGTAGTAAGTGCAGATGAGATTGATACCAGTAAAGCCTCTATCTTAACTAAAGTGACTATCACCAATGTCAATACTAAAAAAACAGTGACGTATCAGCTGGTGGGTGAAAAAGAAGCGGATCTGAAAGCGGGTAAAATATCCATCAGTTCTCCTATAGGTAAAGGTTTGCTGGGAAAAAGCAAAGGCGAAATTGCAGAAGTGCAGGCGCCTACAGGTCTTATTAAATTCAAAATTGAAGATATCAGCATCTGATAGGCAAATTATTTGAAGAATTAAATCCCGGTTCCTTCAAATTCTGGAACCGGGATTTTAATTTTATAGCGCCAGTGATATAAACCTGTTACTATGACGCTTTTTTCAAAAATCATTGCAGGAGAAATTCCTTCCTATAAAATTGCAGAGAATGCCCGTTTTTATGCATTCCTCGATATTTTTCCTGCCAAACCTGGGCATACGCTCGTAGTGCCCAAACTGGAAGTAGACCGTTTATTCGATCTGCCAGATGAATACCTGGGCAGCATGCTCAGCTTTGCCAAGCCGGTGGCCAATGCCATCAGGAAAGCCTATGGATACGATCGCATCAATATTATAACCATCGGCTTTGAAGTACCACATGCGCATATGCACCTGGTACCCATGAATGGCATGGCCGATGTGGATATTGTGAGCAATAAAACAAAACCTTCACCCGAAGAGCTGGCTGCCGTACAGCAGCAGATACTGGCCCATTTGTAAATGCAGGTAGAGCGCTATCCTGAACCGGCCAATACTGCAACCTGGTTGCAGGTGAAGATATGCTGCATTAATCCCAACTGCAGCAACCGGTGTTTATAAACCATAACAACGACTGCGATATGAAGAAAATCTCCTTTTTATGTTTATTGCTGGCTTCTTTCCTGCTAACACAGGCGCAGAAGCTGAAAGTAGCCTGTGTAGGCAACAGTATTACAGAAGGGGCTGCGATTGCCGCAGGGAAAAAATATCCCGACCAGCTGCAGGCTTTGCTTGGCGAAGGATACGATGTACGGAATTATGGCCTGGGTGGCAGAACCCTGCTCAAAAAAGGCAACCGTCCCTACTGGAGCGAACCCAAATACCAGGAGTTGTTGCAATGGGCTCCCGATATTGTGGTCATCAAGCTGGGCACCAACGATAGTAAGCCGGTTAACTGGCAATACAAAGATTCCTTTGTAACCGATTATATTGCCTTTGTAGAATCGTTCAGGCAGCTGGCCAGTCATCCCAAAATATACCTCTGTTACCCCATCCCGGCTTATGAGAACAAGTTCACCATCAGCGGGGAAGTGATCAAAAAAGAAATTATACCGGATGTAAAAAAAGTGGCGAAGAAAACGCATTCACGGGTAATAGACCTCTATCGCCCGCTGCTGGACAAGCCTGAAGTGTTGTATGATGGCGTGCATCCCAATGCAGATGGTGCTAGGCTCATCGCAAATGCCGTATATAAATCCATCCGGAAATAGCGGCTGTTATTTCACCCGGCCAGGGTTCTGGGCGATAAAATCTTCCCAGCCCTTTAGTTTTTTGGCTGCTTTCAGCAGTGGTGAGCTGGTTTGGTAATGATGGCAGAGCGCTACAGCCAGCGCATCGGTGGCATCGAAGTACTGCGGCTTTTCATCGATCGATACAATGCGCTGCAGCATCTTCCATACCTGTTCTTTATCAGCATTACCATTGCCGGTGATAGATTGCTTCACTTTTTTAGGTGAATACTCTGTAACAGAAAGTGCATACTGCATGGCGGCTGCAATGGCTACACCCTGTGCCCTTCCCAGTTTGAGCATACTTTGCACGTTTTTGCCGAAAAAAGGCGCTTCAATAGCAAATGTATCAGGGTGGTGCAGGCGGATGAGTTCAGAAATTTTACTGTGGATCATTTCCAGCCTGGCATAAATATCTTTTTTGCCGCCCAGTTTCAGCACATCCATCACAACCACCTGCACTTTATTGCCATATATACCAATAATGGCATAACCCATTACCAGGCTGCCCGGGTCAACACCTAATATAACCGCATCTGCTTTTTTCATCGACGTGTGAAAATAGAATTTTTAGGCAAGAATATTGCTATCTCCGTTAAGGCATTCATTTAATGGCAGTTTTGATTTAGGTTTGAAAAAAATTACCATACTGAAGCAACGTTACAAGATATTACTGAACTATGTTGTAGGCCCCCTGTTGTTTGTGCTGTTAACCTATTCCATTTACCACAGGGTGCAACGTCAACCTAACCTGAAGGCCTCCTGGGACATTATCCGGCATTCTTTTCACAGCCCGGCACAATGGAAATTCTGGGTAGTGATACTGCTCAGCCTGCTCAACTGGGGTATAGAGGCCCGTAAATGGCAGCTGCTGGTAAAGCCTGTACAGAAGGTGAGTTTATTCAGGGCATTTAAAGCTGTATTATCCGGACTGGCATTATCGCTTTTTGTTCCCAACCGGGTAGGGGAATATTTTGGCCGTCTTTTATACATGGAAGAGGGTAACCGGCTTCGTTCTATCGTACTTACTGTTGTGGGCAGTCTGAGCCAGCTGATCGTTACCATGGTAGCAGGTTTGCTGGGATTGCTGTATATGCGGCATTTTATACTGGGTGAAACACGCCAGTTGCAGGGCCTGTCTGTATTCTGGCTCGACGGGCTGATGTATGCCATAGCTGTGGGCACTATTTTAACAATTCTGGTATATTACAAACTTTCCTGGCTAACCCTGCTTTTCGAGAAAGTGCCTTTTGTAGCACGGTTCCGTTTTTTTATACAGAACCTGGAAAATTTTCACTGGAAGGAATTAACAAGAATTTTAGTTTTATCGATCAGCAGGTATCTTGTATTTATTATCCAATACCTGTTGTTATTGCAGGTATTTGAAGTGCATATTGACTGGATAGCAGGCGGATGGCTGGTTTGTGTATTGTTCCTTGTGCTGGCCATCATCCCTACTATTCCAATGGCAGAGCTGGGAGTGAGGGGCGAAACGAGCATACAGTTATTCGGGCTACTGAGTGCCAATACGATCGGTATTATTGCAACAGCGGCCGGTATCTGGTGTATTAACCTGATCATTCCTTCTTTGGCCGGAAGTTTGTTTATCTTAGGCATTAAACTATTTAAGAAGTAAAGTGTGAAAAAAATAGCAGCACTGTGTATGAGCCTTGTTTGCTGCATCAGGCTCACGGCAGGAGACGAATTATGTGATATCAGGAACAGCGCTTTTCAGGCAGGGGAAAGTATAACGTTCAATGTGTTTTATTCGGTGATAGGCCTCTATGTAAATGCAGGCACCGCTACTTTTACAGCCAGCCTGGAAAAGCTGAACAATAAACCCGTATACCATGTAGTGGGTGAGGGTACTTCCAATTCGAAATACGACTGGATTTTCAAGGTTCGTGATAAATACGAAAGCTATATTGATACCGCTACCCTGCGGCCTATGAAATTTATCCGTAATGTGGATGAAGGCGGGTATAAGAAATATGAAAACATCAGTTTTAACCACCAGACGAATACGGCTGTTACCACATCGGGGGTATTTAAAGTTCCCAATTGTGTGCAGGATGTAATTAGCGCGGTGTACTACACCCGCAATATCGATTTCAATAAATACAAACCAGACGATAAGATACCTTTTACCATGTTCCTTGACAATGAGGTATACAATCTTTATCTGCGCTACCTGGGCAAAGAGGTGGTGAGCACCAAATACGGCAAGTTTCACACTTTCAAGTTTAAACCACTGCTGTTAAAGGGCACCCTGTTCCAGGGTGGTGAGAAGATGACGGTTTGGGTAACGGATGATGAAAACCATATCCCCGTGCGTATTGAAAGCCCTATTGTGGTGGGTAGTGTAAAAGTAGATATGATGCAAACCCGCAACCTGCGCCATCCCATGAGTGCGCTGATCAGCTGGAAATAAGCGTACAACTATAAAACCGCGCTACAGGGCCAGCTGTGCTGTTGCAGCTGTTACAGTGGGTTTAATACCCCATTTTATTTTGTACCATATCCTTTCGTGCAGGTAGTAAAGCGCTATTTTGGTGAACACTTCTGCAAAGCCGATGGAGAAGGCTTTGGTATAATCCCCGGTGATCAATAAGGCGATCAGTATGGTGTCGAGTGTGCCGAAAAAGCGGTAACTGGCCCCTTTGATCACACTTTTGTAATGTTTATCCCTTGTAACGACAGTGCCATCTTCCAGGATGGTGCGGGTGGTGCCGAATTTCAGTAACATCCACAACCGCTCATGCAGGTAGAACAATCCTATTTTCGTAAATACCTCAATGCCGCCGATTTTCAGGGCAGTGGAAATTTGCCCGGTGAATATCCAGGAAAGAAAGATAGTATCCAACGTTGCCAGTATGCGCCAGGAAGCGCCTTTTACCACACTTCTGTAATGCTGTTCCTTCATACAGGGTATTTGTAGTGAATGGGAGACAAGATTAGTTAAAAAAGAATAATCTACAAAAAAAGTAGACTATTTTAACAATGGGCATCTTTACACCCTGAGAGGGGCCCGGCACCTATGGTGTTTACTACAAACCGTGAATATAAAAAAAGGATAATGCTGTGCCAGACACACTGCAGGTGTGCAGGCAGCACATGCGGTTACACTGCCCTCAGCGGAAAAACCTCTTTCACCCTGATACCCTTTTCTGTTTGCTGAAGCGTACAGCATTCATGCTGCGGGTCGTGTTCAAAAAAAAGAATGTACTCATTGTCGACAGCTTCCCTGAGAAAAGTTTTTTTCTCTTCCAGTGTTTCCAGCGGAAACATATCGTATGCCATCACATAAGGAAGGGGAATATGCGCAATAGAAGGTAGCAGATCGGCCATATACAGGATGGTTTTGTTTTTATAACGGATCTGCGGCAGCATCATCGATTCAGTATGCCCTCTCACAAAACGGATGGATATATGTTCCCCGAAACCGGCAGAAAGGCTGCTGAGTGGTGCCGGATGAGCACTGCCTGGTGCTGCCTTTGAAGGGTGCTGAATAAACTGCAGCTGCCCGCTTTCTTCAATGGGCAGTATATTTTCTTTGAGAAAAGAAGCTTTTTCCCTTTCATTGGGATGAACCGCCCAGTTCCAGTGCCATTGGTTGCTCCAGTACACGGCATTTTTAAAAGCAGGCAGCAGCCGGTCGCCTTCCCTGACAACCGCACCACCGCAATGATCAAAATGCAGGTGTGTGAGCAGTACATCGGTAATATCCTCTTTGCTGAAACCATAATGGGCCAGCGATTTTTCCAAGCTGGCATTGCCATGTAAGTAATAATGCCCGAAAAATTTAGCATCCTGTTTATTACCGATGCCGGTATCCACCAGTATCAGTTTATTACCGTCTTCTATCAGCAGCAATCGCATAGCCCAGGTGCAGAGATTATTTTCATCTGCAGGGTTCAGCTTGTCCCAGATGCTTTTGGGTACAACGCCGAACATAGCACCGCCATCCAGCTTGAACAATTCGGTATCGATGGTGTATAGTTTCATCTGTTATTGTTTAGCGGGTATAAAAATAACAAAATAGAATGGGGCAGTCTTCAAAGCCGCCCCATTCTATTTTTTCTATTTACTGTATTAAGCCTGTTGCTTTTGTTTGGATAAAGCCGTGAGCAGCCAGATAAAACCGGCTACAAAGAACACAATAAGTGAAAGCACGGAGTTTTTCATACTGCCAGTAAGCTCTTCAATAAAGCCGAAGGAAAAAATGCCGATCACGATAGCTATTTTTTCTGTGAGATCATAATAGCTGAAATAAGAAGCCGTATCTTTTGTTTCGGGCATCAGCTTGGAATAAGTAGAACGGCTCAGCGATTGTATACCCCCCATTACCAGCCCCACGGCAACAGCCAGCCCGTAAAAATGGAATTCAGGATTACCGCCCTGTTCTTTGTACAGTGCAGAAAAATAGGCGGCGATACAGATCAGTATCCAGAAAATGATCACACCCAGCAGTACCCTGATATTGCCGTATTTTTCAGAGAGGCGGCTCATTGCAATGGCGCCGGCAATGGCCACCAGCTGTATTACCACCACTGTAACGATCAGCTTGGTATCATCCAGCCCCAATACTTTGCTGCCGAACAAAGTGGCGGCCAGCATTACGGTTTGTACGCCCATGCTGTAAAAAAAGAAACCGCGTAGAAATCTTTTCAACACAGGCATCTGTTTTACCTCGCTGTATACTTTTTTCATTTCTTTAAAGCCATCGGTGAATATGTTCACTTTTTTCAGCTCAGCGCGGTTTATCTTAGGCAGGCGTGTAAACGTGATCTGTGCAAAACCCAGCCACCAAAGTCCAACCAGCAAAAAAGTAAGCCTGGGCCCCAGGAACGGATCATCTTTGATCACCACCACCAGGATAAAACCGATGATCTGCATCAGTACGCTGCCAATATAACCGTAGGAATAGCCCCTGGCACTTACCCTGTCCCTGTCTTCGGGCGCCGCAATTTCGGGCAGGTAGGCATTATAAAACACCAGGCTGCCCACATAACCCATCGATGCCATCATAAAAGCCAGAATACCCAGCCAGATATTGGCACCCGTAAAAAAATACAAAGCACTGCAGCCGATAGCGCCTGTATAACAGAACACTTTCATGAAGTTCTTTTTATTGCCCCTGGTATCTGCAATGGAAGTGAGTATGGGATATGAAAGTGCTACCAGCAGGTAGGCCGCGGCCAGCGTATAATCGTACAGGGAGGAATTAACAAATTTTCTGCCCAGCAGCGGCACCAGCTCAGAGCCGAATTGTTTTTTTGTGGCCGCTGTAAAATAGATAGGGAAAAAGGTGGTGGTGATAACAAGGTTGTACACACTATTGGCCCAGTCGTACATCGCCCAGGCATTGATTACTTTTTTAGGGGCAGTGATCATTGAATGCGCATTTGCAGCTAAAGATAACAGAATACGGGCATTTGCGAAACTACGTCAGAAGAAGCCGCAGTTCATTGAAAATACTTTCTTCCAGGATGGGCATTACGGTATAAACGGCTAAAACAAAAACAGGAAATACCTGAGGCATTTCCTGTTTGCTAGCCGGTGTAAATGAATATTACAGATAACCCTTCCAGATCAGCAGCAGCAGCACAATGCCCACTATAACCCGGTACCAGCCAAACAGGCGGAAACCGTATTTCTGTACATAGCTGATAAAGAATTTAATGGCCAGCAGGGCCACAATAAAAGCCACCAGGTTGCCAAGGCCCAGCATCACCAGGTTATGTTTGTCTTTGAGTATTTCGGGATGTGTTTTAAATGTTTTCAGCAGTTTATAACCGGTTGCCGCTGCCATGGTGGGCACTGCCAGGAAAAAGGAAAACTCTGCTGCCAGTCCGCGGGTAAGCTTTTGCTGCATACCGCCGATAATACTGGCGGCACTGCGGCTTACACCCGGTATCATGGCGAGGCATTGCCAGATGCCGATAACAAAGCCTTTGCCATAAGTGATACTTTCTTCACGCGTTACTGTTTGCTTGCGGAAAAGGCGGTCGATGAATAGCAGTACGATACCGCCCAGCAAAAGACTTACAGCCACCGTGGTGGGGCTTTCGAGCAGGGCATCTATTTTATCAGAGAACAGGGCACCCAGTACCAGGGCCGGGATAACGGCAATGACCAGTTTGATGTAAAAATTCCAGCGGTTCAGCGGGAAGAATTTTTTCCAGTATAAAACAACCACGGAGAGAATAGCGCCCAGCTGGATGGCTATCTCAAACAGTTTGGTAAAATCATCCGATGCAATGTGCAGTAAAGAACTGGTGATGATCATGTGCCCTGTAGAGGAAACAGGCAGAAATTCGGTGATACCTTCTACGATAGCTAAAACAATGGCTTCAAAGTTGGTCATAGAATAAATTGAAGATACAGGTTATAAAAGCGATGACACAAAAAAGCGATGGTTTGTTTAGGCCACCGCTCGATCAGTATAGGATAATACGTTTATTGCTGTTGCTGTTTGGGCTTCTTGAAAATAGCATAGATCTCGATCAGTAATCCCAGCACAATAACAATAGGGGCAATGGTTACCCGGGTGGTGCTGTAGACAATCTTGTAATCGAACTGGTTGGGATCCTGGTTTTTGCCACCGGCCATCAGTATCATTCCCAGGGCCACTACTATGGCGCCAATGATCATCCATTTAAAATTGTCTTTAGTGAACAGGACAGAGGGGGCTGTTCTGGGCTTTTTATCCACCATTCTTCAGTTTTTAGATGTTGCAAAATAAAGGTTTTCCCCGAAAAACAAGCGTTAATAAACCGGAAACGGCTACCGGGCCTGCGGTATAACCCTGCGGGGGCTTAATACAGGTCGTCCAGCTTCATTTTCAGGTATTTCATCACGCTGCGATGGGTGCTGAATACTGAAATAACCACGCCGATCACCATCATTCCGCCAAATAAAATAAGCGTAAGCTGGTTATCGCGGATGGCTTTGAGCTGCGGAAACTGGTTTTCGGCCCATTGGATCAGACCGAACAGAATAGCAATAGCAATGGCAGCGCTGATCAGGCCATTTACCAGGGCCCTGAGATCCATGGGGCGGGCAATAAAACTACGGGTGGCGCCCACCATTTGCATGGTTTTGATCAGGAACCGGTTGCTGAACATGGCCAGCCGGATGGTATTATCGATGCTCACTATAACAATCACACAAAGTACAATGGCCACTACCAGGAATATCAGTCCCAGCTTACTGGCCCTTTCATTCAGGTTGGTTACCAGTGTTTGCGGGTATTGCAGGTCGGTGATCTGGTTGCCATAGGCGCTCAGCAGCTGCGTGGATATTTTTTGCAGGCTGTCTTTGGTAACATAATCGGCCCGGGTATAAAAATCGATGCTTTCGGGCAGGGGGTTATAATCCAGGAATTTTGACCAGTCTTCATTATTGTCTTTGTTCCAGAGCTCTTTGGCCGTTTCTTTATTGATATATTTTACTTCCTTGGCATAAGGCTGGGAGGCAATATACTGCTGTATCTGGGCGATGGTATCTTTGTTCAGCGTGCGGAGATAGGCACTGATACGGATATCTTCTTTAAATGAATTGCTGGCTTGTTTAAAGTTGAGGAAGAACCAGCCCATGATGCCCATGATCAGCAGTACCAGGGCTACGCCGGTAATACTGTAGATATAACTTGGTTTGCTGCGTCTTGCAGCTGCTTTTCCAAACTGAGCCATGCGAACGATTTATTGGGTTTTGTACCGGGCAAATTTAGGGTTTTTGACGCCTTTATCACTTACATTTGCACTCACTCTTAACGATTGTTTCACGGCCTTAGTATGAATAAGATGCACTTTTTGTGCAGTACAGGATGCCTGGAACAATGTGCATGCATGACGACCGGCCCCTGTTCAGCCTGTTTTCCCGGTGGTTGCGGCGTTTCCCTGTATACTTTTACAGAACAATGGCAGGTATCCCGTACGTACAGAGAAAACACGGAAAAAAGAACATTATACACGTATATCGAATTATGGAATACAATTTTCGCTCGATCGAGAAAAAGTGGCAGCAGTATTGGAATGAGACGAATGCCTACAGGGTAAGCAACAACAGCGACAAGCCCAAATATTATGTGCTGGATATGTTTCCCTATCCCAGTGGGGCAGGGCTGCATGTGGGCCATCCGCTGGGGTATATCGCCAGCGATATTTTTGCCAGGTTCAAAAGGCTGAAAGGGTATAATGTGCTTCATCCCATGGGATATGATGCGTTTGGCCTGCCGGCCGAACAGTATGCTATTGACCATGGTGTACACCCGGCCGTATCTACCGATCAGAATATTGCCAATTTCCGTAAACAGCTTGACAATATCGGGTTCTGTTTCGACTGGGAAAGGGAAGTGCGTACCAGCGATCCTGCTTATTATAAATGGACCCAGTGGATCTTTCTGCAACTGTTCAACAGCTTTTACAACCGGCAGACCAGCATGGCCGAACCTATTGCCGGCCTCATCGCTTCTTTTGAAAAAGAAGGCAATAGCCTGCATCCGGTACCCAATTCACAGTTTCAGCTGCCCGGTGCAGCCGGGGCCGCCTTCACCGCCGCCGACTGGCAGCGTTTTGATGAGGCTACCCGGGCTTCCATCCTGATGGAATACCGCCTGGCTTTTTGTGGTTATGGAGAAGTAAACTGGTGCGAAGCACTGGGTACGGTACTGGCTAATGATGAGGTGATCAACGGTGTAAGTGAGCGCGGCGGCTATCCTGTAGTGAAAAAGAAGCTGCGCCAGTGGTACCTGCGTATCACGGAATATGCCGACCGTCTTCTTGAAGGACTGGAACGTATCGAGTTCAGCGAGGCAATGAAGGAAATGCAAACCAACTGGATAGGTAAAAGCTATGGCGCCGAGATCGATTTTGATATCAGCGGCCAGGAAGCCTCAGGCAACAGGCTGCGTGTATACACCACCCGTCCCGATACTATTTTTGGTGTGGACTTTATGGTAGTGGCTCCCGAGCATGAATTGATTGCCCAAATAACCACACCTGCACAGAAAGCAGCGGTAGAACAATATGTGGCCTATGTAAAAAGCCGCAGCGAGCGCGAGCGGATGGCCGAGAAGAAGATCACCGGTTGTTTCACCGGGGCTTATGCGGTGAACCCGTTCAACGGACGGCAAATACCGGTTTGGATATCTGAATATGTGCTGGCCGGCTATGGCACAGGCGCTATCATGGCCGTACCCTGCGGTGATGAGCGCGATTTTAAATTCGCACAACATTTTTCCATTCCCATTACCAATATTATCGGTGAGGCATTTAATGGAACAGAAGCCAATCCTACCAAAGATGCCCTACTGTGTAACAGCAATTTCCTGGATGGTATGGTGATGCGTGATGCGATGGAAGTGGTGATGAACAGGCTGGAAGAAAAAGGTATTGGCAAACGCAAGGTGAACTACCGGATGCGGGACGCGGCTTTCAGCCGCCAGCGCTACTGGGGTGAGCCTTTCCCGATAAAATGGATCAATGGTATTGCTTACCCGCTTGATGTAAAAGACCTGCCGCTGGAATTGCCGCATGTAGAAAAATATGGTCCTGGCCCCGAAGGGGAAGGCCCGCTGGCCAATGTACCGGAATGGACAGCACAACACCTGGAAACGAATACCATGCCTGGCTATGCCGGTTCATCCTGGTATTTTCTGCGTTATATGGATCCGCATAATGCCGATACTTTCTGCGACCGCAAGGTGAGTGATTACTGGGAACAGGTAGATCTTTATATCGGTGGCACTGAACATGCTGTAGGGCATTTGCTGTACAGCCGTATGTGGACGAAAGCTTTGTTCGACCTGGGCTATATCGGCCATGATGAACCGTATAAAAAACTGGTGAACCAGGGAATGATCCAGGGCAGCAGCCGCTTTGTTTACAGGGTAAGGGGTACCAACCAGTTTGTTTCTTCGGGTCTTAAAGAGAATTATGAGGTAGACGAATTGCATGTAGATGTGAACATTGTAGACGGTGTGGAGCTGGATATTGAAGCCTTCAAAAACTGGCGCTCAGAATACCAGGATGCACAGTTTATCCTGGAGGATGGAAAATATATATGCGGCACGCTGGTTGAAAAAATGAGTAAGCGCTTATACAATACAGTTAACCCGGATGACCTGGTAAACAAGTTCGGCGCCGATACTTTCCGTATGTATGAAATGTTCCTTGGTCCTGTTGAACAAAGCAAGCCCTGGGATACCAAAGGTATCGAAGGGGTACACCGTTTTCTGCGTAAACTGTGGCGCCTGTTTTTCGACGAGCAGAAAGGCCGTGTATGGACCACAGAAAAACCTGTTGATACCGAATTGAAGGTGTTGCATAAAGCCATCCGCAAAATTGAAGAAGATACAGAGCGCTTTTCTTTCAATACGGCCGTGAGTGCTTTCATGGTATGTGTAAATGAACTCAGTGAACTGAAATGCAATAAGAAAGATATACTGCAGCCATTACTGATACTGTTAACACCTTATGCCCCGCATGTGGCAGAAGAGTTATGGCATGAGCTGGGTAATACCGGAAGCATACTGGATGCAGCATATCCTGTATTTGAAGAAAAATATGTAGTGGAATCCACCAAAGAATACCCCATAAGCATCAATGGCAAGCTGCGTACCACCATCAACCTGAGCCTGGATGCGGCACAGGAAGAGATAGAGCAGATTGTACTGGCCAACGAAATAGTACAGAAATGGACTGAAGGCAAACCACCCAAGAAATTCATTTTTGTGAAGGGCCGGATGGTGAATGTGGTGGTGTAGAGTAAAATAGGAGACTATAGATATTCCATATCTTCAAGATATGGAATATCTGATTTACCAACGGGATTCACTAAATGATACCTGATAAATGCATCACGCCCTCCAAATCTGTCCATAATTTCCTTTGTAACCGTGCTTTCCTCCGAAGCAATCACCTGGCTATATGAGCTGTATAAATACTCCTGGAACCTGTCAGCAACTTTATGTTTATATGGGTTTTGATGAATGTAATTGACCACTGCAATAAAATACTCATCTGTCTCAATCAGCTTTCTTTTGAAATTCTTTTCCAATAAACTGCCTGTTCGCTTTTCCTGTATTTTGATGGCTTTGGCATAAGAAAGAAAAAAACGCCTGAACTGCTCACTGACGATTTCTTCAGGCTTTGTCAGTAATGAAGCTCCTTTAACTAAAGTTTGTTTTTGGAGATCGACCTCAGCAAAATTTTTTATATAAACAAGCAGGTGAAAATGATTGGGCAGAAGACAATAGGCATAGCAACAAAGGTAATCAGCAAGATACTCATTGAATTTTTTCAGGAAATAGAAATAGTTGTCCGGTTTAAAGAAAAGAGGGCCTCCATTATTTCCCCTGTTGAAAATATGGTAGTAACCATTTTCCTTTAATGGAGGAAAATAATCGTTTATCATAGGCTGGCTTTTAGGTAACTAAAGATATTCCATATCTTCAAGATATGGAATATCTGACCGTTTAAACCCCATATTATGAAACTAAACTGGCTGCTGTTGATAACGCTACTCATGTCAACCAGGCTTAATGTGCAGGCGCAGGAAGCCTATTTCCTCTCCAAGCCTGCTTTAACTCCCGATGGGCAATCGGTTATTTTCAGCTTTGAAGGTGATTTATGGAAAGCCAATATCCAGGATGGTAAGGCACTCCGTATCACCGCCATGCAGGGCTATGAAACAGATGCCCGTGTATCACCCGATGGCAAATGGATCGCTTTTACAGGAAGACAGTATGGCAATGCCGATGTTTTTATCATGCCAGTAGAAGGAGGCGAGGTAAAACAACTAACCACTTTCAGCGGTAATGATGAGGTAAGCTCCTGGAGCTGGGATTCAAAATATATTTATTTCACCAGCAGCCGTATGGGCCCTGCCTCCACTTATAAGGTGAGCATCAGCGGCGGAACAGCTAAAAAGGTTTTTGGCGATTATTATTTTTTATTCGACCATAATGTGGCCGAACATCCCACCAGTGGTGAATTGTTTTTTAATGATACCTGGGAAAGCAGTTTCCAGGTGCAGCGCAAACGGTACAAAGGCCCTTTCAATCCCGATATACAATCGTATAATCCCGCAACAAAAAAATACAAACGCTATACCGACTGGGCAGGAAAAGATTTCGGTGCCACAATTGACAGAAAAGGTGATATCTATTTTATATCAGATGAAGCCAATGGCGAATACAACCTGTACACTTTCCATGATGGAAAAAAAGAAGCGCTGACCACTTTCAGCTCATCTATCAAAAATGCGTAGGTGAATGCAGAAGGTGGAAAAGTGGTTTTTGAAAAAGATTACCAGCTCTGGTTATATGATGCCGCCTCGCGTAAGGCTTCAAAGCTGGCTATCCATATTATCCGCAATAATGTGCTGCCCAAGGAAAAGGATTTTGATGTGAAAGGAAATATCACTGCATTTGATGTGTCTTCAGATGGTAAAAAACTCGCTTTTGTATCGCGCGGTGAATTGTTTGTAAGTGATGTGGAAGGGAAATTTGTTCAACAGATGGAGCGCGGCACCGCAGAAAGGGTGAAAGAGGTGAAATGGCTGGGTGATAATAAAACACTTTTATTCAGCCAAACACTGGCAGGCTTTACAAACTGGTATACCATAGCAGCCGATGGCAGTGCGCCGCTGAAACAACTTACTTCAGACCAGCGCAATAACCGCGCACTGGTACTGAATAAAAAAAGAACCATGGGCGTTTACCTCAGTGGCAGGGATGAGGTGCGGCTGCTGAACCTGAAATCAATGGAAAGCCGCGTCCTGGTGAAAGATGAGGTATGGGGCTTTCAAAACGGCGATATTGGTTTTTCACCTAACGATGAGTATGTGATGTTCACCGCATTCAGGCATTTTGAGCAGGATATCCTGGTGCACAATATAAAGGAGAATAAAACCATCAATATCACCAATACGGCGATCAGTGAAAACTCGCCTGTATGGTCGCCCGATGGTAAGTACCTTTATTTTATCTCTTCCCGCCTGCATCCTGCCTATCCCACAGGTATGCAGGAGCCAAAAGTATATCGCCTGGCCCTCCAGAAAAATGATGAGCCTTACCGTATTGATAAATACAACGATCTGTTCAAAAGCGAGAAAAAAGATACCGCGAAGAAAAAAGATACTGCTGTCGCACCTATACGCATTGATATCAATGGTATCGAAAACCGTATAGAACAGATCGGTCCTTCTTTCGGTGAACAATACCTGCTTACCGTACTGCAAAAAAATGATGCGGCTACGGTGTTATACCTGAGCAACCATGCAGAAGGCAAAATGGCATTGTATAAAACCGTGCTGGAACCTTTTGAAGCACCCAAAACAGAACGTATCAGCGGTGCTGATGGCGGTAGTTTCGATTTTGCTGAAGCCGGAGACAAATATTTTGTGCTGTTCAGGGGCGGCATTGCCAAACTGGATCTGGAGAAAAACAAGGTTGATCCTATCAGCATTGCCTATACATTCCGCAGGAGCCTGGCCGGCGAATTTCAGCAGGTGTTTGCTGAAACATGGGCACAGCTGCAGGAGAATTATTATGATGAACATTTTCACGGTCTCGACTGGAATAAAACCAAACAGTATTATCAGCAATTCCTCCCTTACCTGAATAACAGGGCCGACCTCCGGGTATTGCTGAACGATATGCTGGGAGAGCTCAACTCTTCTCACCAGGGTTTTAGTTCTTCCGGCGATGAGGAAAACATCGCATTACGCAATGCAACCATGGAAACTGGGATCGTTTTTGAGAACAATGATCCTTACAAAGTGAGCTATGTGTTGGAGAACAGTCCTGCCGATAATAGAAATACCAGCCTGCAAAAAGGAGATGTACTGGTTAAAGTGAATGGTGAACCCGTGAACCCCACTGCAGACCGTTACAGCTATTTCACAAAGCCCTCGCTCGACAAGGAATTGCAGCTGACTTTTAAAAGAGGCGGCGAAACAATTGAGGTGAAGGTGCATCCCATTGCATCACTGAATGATGGTTTGTATAACCAGTGGATCGACAATAATAAGAAGCGGGTGGAAGAAAAAACCAACCACCGCATTGCCTATGCCTGTATGAAGAATATGGGGCAGCAGGAGCTGGAACGTTTTATACTCGAAATGACCAGGCAGCTGCCCGATAAGGATGGGCTTATTCTCGACCTGCGCTACAATACCGGTGGCAATGTACATGACCAGGTGCTGAACTTTTTATCACAGCGCTCTTACCTGCAGTGGAAATACCGTGAAGGCAAGCCGACCAGGCAGCCGAACTTTGCCCCCAGTGATAAACCGGTCATCCTGCTAACCAATGAACAGTCTCTGAGTGATGCAGAAATGACTTCTGCCGGATTCAAGGCATTGAAGCTGGGTAAAATTGTGGGCAACGAAACCTATCACTGGATCATTTTCACCAGCGGCGCAGGAATGGTAGATGGCTCTTTTGTCAGGCTGCCGGCCTGGGGCTGTTATACGCTGGATGGCAAAGACCTTGAATTCAGCGGGGTTCAGCCTGATGTAAAAGTGATCAATACTTTCGAGGATAAACTAAATGGTAAAGATCCGCAGCTGGATACAGCCATCGACCTGATATTGAAATAAAAAACAAAGGCGCTTCAATTTGAAGCGCCTTTGCTTTTTATCCTGTTGTATTGTTCTATTGAACTTCTTTCAACATTTCTTTTACTGCTGCTTCCAACTGATCATCTTTGCCGTTTAAAAAATCTTCATAAGGCAAAGGCACCCTGATATCAGGTTCTACCTGCAGGTTTTCTGTAGGCCGGTTTTCTTTGCCGATAGTGGCCACCATCGGGATACCAAATACCATTGTGGGATCGATCTGTGTTTCCCACCACACGGCAGTACCGGTACCAGCCACCGGCATACCGATCAGTTTGCCCAGGCCGTTCTGTTTGTAGATATAAGGGAAGATAAAGGCATCACTGTAATTGCTTTCACTGGTCAGCACACAACTGGGTTTTTGCCAGCGGCCCAGCGGCTCACCACCTTTCAGCAGGTTGCCCTGCGGTGCAAAGCGCAGGTAGGTTTTGCCACTCAGGAATGTATTGAGGTCATCATGCAGCCATCCTCCGCCATTGAAACGGGTATCTACAATCAGTGCTGCTTTTTCAAGGTTTTTGCCCAGTACTTTATCATACACTTCGCGGAAGCTGCCATCATTCATACCCTGTACATGTACATATCCTATTTTGCCATTGCTGAGTTTGTTAACCATAGCATTCATCCTGTTCACCCAGCGTTTGTACATTAATACGCCTTCCTCACTGTTGCCAATGGGTTTCACTGTTTCCTCCCAGCGGCTGCCTGCGGGATCATAAATGCTCAGCAGCGTGTTTTTGCCTGCTTTCCTGTTCAGCAATTTTGCCCAGTCGATATTATCGGTGATAGCTTCACCATCTATTTTTTCAATGATATATCCTGCTTTCAGCTTACTGCCTGCTTTATCCAGCGGGCCACCGCTGATTATTTCTGTTACTTTTAAGCCATTGCCGGTATAGGTTTCATCATACAATAAACCCAGTGATGCAGTAATGTCGGCATTCGGCATTTGCGGCGAATAGCGTCCGCCGGTATGCGATGCATTCAGCTCTCCCAGCATTTCACTGAGCAGTTCCTGGAAATCGTAATTATTGCTGATATGGGGTAGGAAACGTGCATAGGTTTCTTTGTACATTTTCCAGTCAACACCATGCAGTTTCGGATCGTAAAATTTCTTTTCCACCTGGCGCCATGCGTGTTCAAAAATATAGGCCCTTTCAGCCGCAGCATTCAGCACCATTTCGCCGCTGATGCCCACCGGTGTTACTTTACCGCTTTCTGCATCTACTTTTACCAGGCTGCCGTTATTGCTCAGGAAAAGACTTTTACCATCTTTACTTATTTCAATACCACTGGGTGAGCCGCCCAGTTTGGCCAGTATTTTTGTTTCCCTTGTCCGGGGTTCTGTTACCCAGAGATCGTATCCTTTTTCAAAAGCAGCAAGATAGAACAACTTACTGCCATCATTATTCAGTACATAATCACTGAGTGAAGAACTATTGATGGTAAAGCGCACTTTCCGGTCATCGAGATTATCCAGGTCCAGTTTCAGCGGTGTTTTTTTGGCTGTTTTGCTGCTGTCTGCTTTTTTCTCTTTTTCTTCTTTTTCTTTCAGCAGAGCAAAATCTTCTTTGCTTAATTTAAAACGGTCGTATGCATCTTTATCGAAGAATACGCCATATACGTCCAGTTCACGGCTGCCCTGGTTGGCGAGTGATTTACGTCCTTCCCGGTCACTTACCCAGGTATACAGTTTGCCATCCATACCCCATTTATTATTGCCTTCACCAAAGCCGCTGCTGATAGGGTAAACAATGGGTTGAGAGCCATCAGCCTTGATCAGTGCAGCATTGCTGGCAAAGAAATAGCCGTTCTGATCGTCTGTGATGATCCAGTTGCCATCGGGGCTCCACTGGAAATCCCAGTCGCCATCACTGTAAGAGTGGTTATGTCCTTCAGGCAGCAGTGTACGTGTTTGCTTGCTGGCAACATTGTATACCTTGAGTATATTCCTTTCCTCTATATAAGCGATCTCTTTGCCATCGGGTGAATACCTGGGCTGGAACTCTTCTTTCGTAGTGGCGATCAGGGGCTCTTCTTTTAAAACAGTGGATGCATAGAAATAAGGTTCTTCTTTACGGGTGATACTGGTTTGATAGATATCCCAGTTGTTGTTGCGTTCTGCGGCGTATACCAGGCTGCGCCCGTCAGGGTTCCATTGCACCATGCGCTCCTGCTGCGGCGTATTGGTGATGCGTTTGGTTTGGCCGCCTTCTACACTTGTTACAAAGATCTCTCCGCGTGTAACAAAGGCAATCTCTTTGCCGTTGGGGCTAAGGGCAAACTCGGTAACATTGCCGTTAATGGGCACATTTTTTTCCACACCATTCCTGCCATCGTTGTAAATATGGATGGCCAGTTTCTGCGGACTTCCATTTTCTTTGAGTGTATAAATTTCTCCATCCTGGCTAAAGCAGAGTGTATTGTCGCCAGGCCTGCTTAAATGGCGAACAGGATTGTTTTTAAACTGCGTGAGCTGCACCTCTGCCATCTTCTGCAGTACAGGTGTTTTATAAATGTTCTGGTTGCCGTTCTTTTCACTCAGGTAGTAAATAAACTGGTCATCGCTGCTGAAGACAGGCTCACGGTCTTCACCTTCAAAACCGCTGATCTTGCGGTAGGTATTGGCTTTTACATCCATCACCCATATATCGCGCGTTACAGCGGAAGTATGGTGTTTGCGCCAGCCATCTTCATAACCTTTCCTGTCCTGGAACACGATCTGCGAGCCTTTGCTGTTATAGTGCGCATTCTCCATACCTGCAGCGCTGATCAGCACAGGGCGCCCGCCATTAACATTTACACTATACAGGTTCTGAAACAATTTTGTACTGAAACGTACACTGGCAGCCGGTGCATTGCGCCCACTGCCGAAAATAACTTTGGAATCATCGGGACTGAAATCATAGGGATAATCATTGGCGCTGTTATAGGTTAAACGGGTAGGTGTGCCACCGGTAGCCGGCATGATAAACACATCGAAATTACCGTAGCGGTCGCTTGCAAATGCGATGTATTTACCATCATGGCTCCATACAGGCATCATATCCTGGGCCTCGTGAATAGTAAGGGGTACCGCGGTGCCACCGGATGCATCTACCCGGTAAATATCACCTTTGTAACCAAATGCAATTGTTTTTCCATCGGGAGATATGGCCGGGTACCGCAGCCATAAAGGGGTTGACTGGGCTATTGCCGAAATAACCAGGAAACAGGCGGCAATGGCCAAAAGGCTTTGCTTCATAGATATTCTTTTAGATTTGTGTGATCAACAAGATCTAAAGATACTCCTGAATCATGATGGACACAACGCGTTTTGAGCAGCGGTTAAAAAAATACCAGTCCAGGCATCCTGTTGTACAGTTCGATGCCGGGAAAGACAGGCTGCTGAAAATGGATTTTACCGCTGCCAACCCGCAACTGACACCAGCCCTGCTGGCAGATACAAGATTGCTGGATGCTTTTGTAAACCGCAGCATCAATGAAACCGGCTGCCGCTATGGTATTGGTGGCTACAATGAATTGCGTGCTGTATACGACCACAGCGATGTGTTCAGGGGCAAAACGGCAGGGGAAGAGCCCAGGCGCCTGCATCTTGGTATAGATATTTGGGGTGATGCCGGCACCGTGGTAATGGCTCCGCTGGATGGGCTGGTGCATAGCTTTGCTTTTAACAACCGGGCAGGTGATTATGGGCCGGCGGTCATCCTGCGGCACGAAATGGATGAACTGGTGTTTTATACACTTTATGGCCATCTGTCTGTAAGCGACCTGGACCATTTGCAGGAAGGGCTTTTTATAAAGGCCGGTGATAGTATCGGGCATTTGGGTGTGTTGGAAGAGAACGGCCAGTGGCCACCACACCTGCATTTTCAGCTGATCAGGGATATGGAAGGCATGAAAGGGGATTACCACGGTGTATGCAAGCAAAGCGAGCGTGAGCATTACCTGGCCAACTGCCCCGATCCCGATCTGCTGCTGGGCATGATGGCTTATGCGGTGTAAAGGCTACCGTTGATGCAATAATTCCTGCACCATGTTTTTCCATTCTTCATCAAGTGAAACGGTGGCAGTGGGTTTGCCGGCCTTGGCATACCAGTAATCGGCATTCCACTGATCGCCTTCTTTCCGGTGCAGGTAAGCATGTACCCAGGAGGCATTTTTTTCAGGAATGTCCTGTACCAGGTCATGCGCTTTTTCCCAATCCCCGTTTTTTTCAAACCAGAGCGCTTTCAGGTATACGCTAACATTAGGCGGTGGTGTATCGTTCGATAAGCTCTTGATAAAATTGTCGAGTTGCATAATTGAAATCGCTCTTGTTATACATGTATTTTAACTTGTGAACAACTGGAGAACCCTGCCAGCAGCAAAATACCCGCGCTGATCAGGCAGCCGGATCCCGCCTGCTTTTGGCCGGTAACAAGCAGGAACAGCCCCAGTAAAAAATTAAGTGCACACATACCTAAAGCCACAAGTCCGAAACTGGTGAAAATATTGTTCCAGTAATTGCCTGTGTTCCCGGTGCCAAAGCAAATGCTGAGCGCTATGGCCACAGTAATGATCAGGTTGATGGCAACCGGCTTCCAGATGGAGTTCATAGGTAAAAGCTAATTAAAATAAATGAATATATAAACCCGGGCTTTGTATCAGTGCCCACCGCCTATACTAAGGTTCATCAGTATGGCGGTACATACCGAGCCGCCAACAAGCAGCGAGAGGCCGATACCCAGTAATACGCCCTGGCCCTGTTTCCGTTTGTCTTCATCAAAGCACCAGACAAGGCCCAGTATTATTTCTATCACCATAACTGCGGGTACAAGCACCAGGCCAAAACCTGCAAAAATGCTCAGCATCAGCAGAAGATTAATAACGGCGACAAGCAATGCGGTTGACCAAACTTTGTTCATGGTTGCAATTTAGCAGGATGGTAAAACTGAAGCTCTTTCTTTTCTCAGTTGCTGCAGGTAATTTTCTTTTTCATCCCTGTAAAACATGTTCATGGTTTCAAAAGGAACAATACGCCCGTCTTTGTGTACAATATGTACACAGCTTTTTTTAACAGCGCGTACATCAAAATCCCAGGCATCAATAAAGCGCATAATGATGATGCGGAAAAGATTTTCATAACCCAGTCCGGGTGCATGTATCTGTGGCAGGCAGCACAACAGTTCTTTGAAATTTTCCTGAACCCTGTCTACCGAAATACCTGTGCTGAATATTTTCAGCATATGCTGGTGCAGGGCAGCATCCTGCTCGTACACAATGGTATTACGGCTGTTGTTCAGCAGGTGTGCAGGGTCTATATAACGTGTCATCGGGAACACCTGTCCACCCAGTTTCAACGCATAACCCATAGCCAGTGCATCGGGGTTACAGGGCACCGGTATCAGGTCATTGGGCTGAAATACCTTGGTTTGTTCAAGTATCTGTTGCCGCACATCTGTTAAAGTAATGCGGTCGGTGGCAGGGTTAAAATGTGTTGTTCTGCCGGCAACCTGTGTGGGTTGAAAGGTAACACCGCGTACACAGCGTTGCTGCAGTGCAAAATCAATGATAGCGCCTATTTCATCATCATTCAGCCCTTTCTGCAGGGTAACCACCAGCGTGGTGGAAAGGTTGAATTCATTGAGGTGTTCCAGTGCTTTCCTCCTGGTTTCGGTAAGATCGGCACCCCTCAGCTGTTGCAGCGCTTCCGGTTTAAAAGAATCAAACTGCAGGTATATCTCGAAATCGGGCATATAACCGGCCAGTTTTTGCACAAAGGCTTTGTCTTTGGCAATGCGGATGCCATTGGTGTTCACCATCAGGTGGCGGATAGGTTTGGTTTTGGCTATATCCAGTATTTCAAAAAACTGTGGATGCACCGTGGGCTCACCGCCGCTGATCTGTACCACATCGGGATGCCCTTCATTGGCCACAACAATATCCAGCATTTTTTCTACTTCTTCCACTGTTCTGTGCCGCCCGTAATGGGGCGAGCTCATGGCATAGCAGGTAGGACAGGTAAGATTGCAACGGTCGGTTATTTCTATCACGGTAAGACAGCTGTGCTGCTCATGATCCTGGCAAAGCCCGCAGTCGTAAGGGCAGCCATAATGCGTAGCTGTATTGAACTGCAAGGGCATCTCAGAAGGTTTGTTGTAGTTGCGGATATTTTTATAATACTCCACATCTGTTGCGATGAGCACTTTGCTGAAACCATGCTCAGTACAGTTCTTCAGCATAAATACTTTGTTGTTTTCGAATACAATTTTGGCATCGACGCGACGAAGGCATTCGGGGCAAAGACTTAGTGTGAAATCGTAATAGGTGTAAGGACGTTCGGGCATAATAAAATTAGTTAGCAGTACCTCTCTTTATTTGAAAACTGTTTTTCCTGGAATAAGATACTAATTTCCCGGGATGTACAATGCTTTTACTATAATAGAGCAATCCGGCAAGGCAGGCAAGCTGTATGGTGGAAAAAGGAATTATGGAAAAATAATGCGGCTTGATAAAATCGAGACAGAACCGGAACAAGAGGTAAGCAATCATAAACAACTTGAACCTGGCGCCGCTCACCAATACATACCTGCGCTCCACAGCCAGTATAACCATCCACAACAGCAGCAGGAAAATAATTTCATACAGATTTACGGGGTGCCTGCGGATACCATCGCCAAGATCCATGCCCCAGGGCAGCTGAGTAGGCAGGCCATAAGTTTCTTCATACACGCCCATGGTAAAACATCCGATACGCCCAATGATCAGCGCCAGTATCATGGGATAGGTGAACAGATCGCCGGAAGATTGTTTTTCGCCGATGACCAGTTTCACAATTTCCACACCCATTAATCCGCCAAGAAAGCCACCTACTACCGTTTTGTTCTGGTAAAAATACAGCAGCACATTGCCTGAATGCAGCATGGCCTGCGGGTTTTCAAGACCGCCTACCAGCCTGCTGCCGATCACAGCACCGAAAATAGCACCAAGAATGATCCATATCCGGTTATTGGTATGAATATGGTCTTCCTGCTGCCTGCGCAGGTACAGGAAATACCGGAAGCCGGTGAAAATACCCAACGTTTCAGTGATGGCATGCAGGGGAAGAGCAGTGCGGCCAATGTGTATTTCAACAGGAAAATGCAAAGGGAAAATTTGAATGAAGATACGTATTCAGGAAAAAAGGAAATGCATATAAAGCAAAACGCTGCAATCGTACAGATCGCAGCGTTTGCAAAACAATATGGGTATTATTTAAGTGCCCTGTCTTTTCACCACCTGGGCCACCAGGTCGGCCTCGGTAGCTACTTTGCCGTTGACATAAACAGTGCCGCGCATTTCACAGATACCGCGGCGTATAGGTGCTGCCAGTTCCATTTTCAGTATCATGGTATCACCCGGCTTAACCATCTGTTTAAATTTACAATTATCTATTTTCAGAAAATAAGTATCGTATTTGCCTTCGGGCATGGCGTTGATGCAGAGGATACCGCCTGTTTGGGCCAGTGCTTCTATCTGTAGTACGCCGGGCATAACAGGGTTGGCGGGAAAATGACCCTGGAAAAACCATTCATTGAAAGTTACATTTTTTACCCCGACAATATAAGTATCTGTCAGCTCAATGATCTTATCTACCAGCAGGAAGGGAAAACGGTGCGGCAATGTTTTCTCAATATGCTCCAGTCCGTAAATGGCGGGCAATGAGGGGTTGTACACCGGTACATCCTTTACATGCTTATTCTTTTTGATGTACTGCTTTATTTTTTTGGCAAATGCCACATTGGTGCTGTGCCCGGGCCGGTTGGCAATGATGCGTGCTTTAATGGGATAGCCGATCAAAGCCAGGTCGCCTACCACATCGAGCAGTTTATGGCGGGCAGGTTCATTGGCAAAACGCAGCTCCAGGTTGTTGAGATAGCCTTCGCTTTTTACCTCGATCTTCTCGCGTTTAAAAGCTTTGGCCAGCCGGCTCATTTCTTCCTCTGTCACCGGCTTGTCTACCACCACGATAGCATTGTTGATATCACCACCTTTGATCAGGTTGTTTTCCAGCAGCATTTCCAGCTCGTGCAAAAAGCTGAAAGTGCGGCAGGGAGCGATCTCTGCTTTAAAATCGCGCAGTGTTTTCAGCTGTGCGTACTGGGTGCCCAGTACAGGGCTATTGAAGTCGATCAGCGTGGTAATTTGATAGTCCACTGCAGGCAGCGCCACCATTTCCACCCTTTTTTCTTCATCGTAATGATAAATATTTTCATCAATGCTATACCAGGCTTTGGCTGCTTCCTGTTCTGCTACGCCAGCTTCTTCGATCAGCTCTATAAAAGGCTGCGAACTGCCGTCCATGATAGGGATCTCCGGGCCGTTCAGTTCAATCAGCACATTATCGATACCCATGCCTACCAGGGCTGCCAGCAAATGTTCTACGGTACTAACACGCACATCATCCTGCTGCAGGGTGGTGCCGCGGCTGGTATCTGTTACCAGGTCGCAATCGGCTTTGATGATCGGCTGGTTGGGAAGATCGATACGCTGGAACTGTATACCAAAACCTGGATTGGCCGGTTTTAGTGTCATATCTACCAGTAAACCGGTATGAAGGCCGGTACCACTGATATTGATGGAAGAACCTAATGTGTGCTGTTTGTCGGGATTGAAGTTTACGTCCATTGATTCAAGTTACAAGTTATGCCGGGATACCCCTTTATTATAAAGCCTGCTATACATATGGCAGGCTTTACTAAACTATAACAAGCTGAAATTCTGTTATAGCCTGTTATGGAAGAACAAAATTAAGCTTTTACTCCATTACTCTTTCCGCAAGTAGCTGTTGTACCAGTTTTTCGAGCTCTGCCAGCCTTTTTTCCATTTCAGGAAGACTTCTGCTCACTGCCTGGCTGCGCAGCGAGCTGGCATAATCGTAGGCGGGTGTGCCTGTAACAGCGGCATTCGGGGTTTTGATAGATTTGGTGACCCCGCTTTGTGCATTGATCCTGCTGCCATCAGCAATATGCAGGTGGCCTACAATACCGGCCTGGCCGCCAACCTGAACATTGCTGCCTATTTTGGTACTGCCGCTTACACCGGCCTGCGCGGCAATAACGGTATTATGACCTATCTCGGCATTGTGGGCGATCTGTATCAGGTTGTCCAGCTTGGCGCCTGCCCTGATAATGGTTGAGCCGATGGTTGCCCTGTCTATCGTGGTATTACAACCGATCTCCACATTGTCTTCTACCACCACATTACCGATCTGCGGGATCTTTTTATAGGTACCATCCGCTTGCGGAGCAAAACCAAAACCATCACCGCCGATCACTGTGCCGGCATGGATGGTCACCTGCTGCCCCACTATACAGTCATGATAGATTTTTACACCGGGATGCAGTATGGTATTGTCACCGATACGCACATTATTGCCCAGGAATACACCCGGGAATATTTTTACATTATTACCTATCTGCACATTTTCTGATAAATAAGCAAAAGCGCCAACAAACACCTGTGTACCCAGGCTGGCAGAATGAGCAATATAGCTGGGTTGCTGTATACCGCTTAATTGCTGGGTCATAATTTCCTGGTATTTGTGTAACAGCGTGGCAAAAGCCGAATAGGCATCGGGTACGCGTATCAGGGTGGCTTCAACAGTCTCTTTCAGTTCAAGCGCATCATTGATAATTACAATAGAAGCTTGAGTGGTGTACAGGTATTCTTCATACTTGGGGTTGGCAAGGAAGGTTAACTGACCAGCTACTGCTTCTTCAATTTTTCCGAACGAATGAACGGATACCTCTCCATTTCCTTCAACATGGCCATTAACCAGCATGGCAATCTGTACAGCACTAAATTGCATATTTGTTATTTTGGTGATACACAATAGTGATAGACTTCTGTGTAACTGAATTGTTTAATGAACGAGTTAAGGCCAGTTGGTTCAACAATCAGGCCATTGTGCAAAAATAGAACTTTTTAACAGGGGTTGAAAGGGTTTGATGGATCAACGGATTGTCCACTTTTGATATATCTTTAACAGATCCGTCTTTTAACAATATGTTGATGCGCTCATAGCCCAGTTTATAGGTGGTATTTACCGCTTCGCCTGTAAAAGCCAGGAAAGACGCTGCTTCTTCAGAAATGGATAAGCGGTTGGCCAGCAGTGTTCTCCTGGCTGCCAGTTCTGCCTCTTCCACCGGCTCTACCTGTAACCGGCATTTGAGCAGCTGCCTGTTCAGCAGGCCCTGGCAAAGTGTACGCAATACAATATCCGGGTGGGTGCTCCAGCGTTTGATGGCAAACAACACATCATCATCATCCAGGCGGCAGAATTCTTCCAGTGGCAATGCATGTTTATGGCTGTTGAAAGGGCCAAGCACATAATCCAGCGGTGAATGGGTAACCAGGTTATTGTCTGATGCATCGTATATAGAACGCACCCGTTCGATGATCTTTACCAGCATCTTCTCTGCCGCCAGCACGGTTTTATGCAGGTAAACCTGCCAGTACATCTGTCTGCGTGCGATCAGGAATTTCTCTACGCTGTAAATACCTTTTTCTTCTATCATCAGCTCGCCATTGTGAACAGCCAGCATTTTTAAAATGCGGTCGTAACCTATCACACCTTCACTTACACCGGTAAAAAAACTATCCCTGGTCAGGTAGTCCATACGGTCTACATCCAGCTGGCCACTGATCAGCTGGTGCAGGAAAGGTTTGGAATAGCGCCCGGTAAAAATCTGGATAGCCAGTGACAGCTGCCCGTTTAGCTCTTCATTCATGGCTTCCATAATGCGCAGGCTCAGCTGCTCATGGTGTACACCGGGTATCAGCACATGTTCCAGCGCATGTGAGAAAGGGCCATGACCAATATCATGCAGCAGGATAGCGGCTTTTACAGCCACTTCTTCTTCAGGCGTAATTTCAATGTCTTTGCTTTTTAATTCAGTTACCGCCTGGCACATAAGATGATAGGCGCCCAGCGAATGATGCAGGCGTGTATGTACCGCACCAGGATATACCAGCTGCGCCAGTGCCATCTGCCTTATGCGCCGCAGCCGCTGGTAGTAAGGATGTGAAATAACTGCGAAAATAAGCGGATGATTGATCGTAATAAAACCGTATACCGGGTCATTGATGATTTTTCTTTTGGTAGATGGCATGCTTGTTGGTAATTTGTTTAGCCGTGCACCATGTGAACGATAGGTAAATGTACAATATGTCTAATATGAAAATTGGGAAATATGTTAATTTGAGTGGATGTACAGACCGGCACGGGATTATCAGTAATAAAAAACAAGTATATGGCAATGGGTACCATTTTATGGGTGGATGATGAAATAGAAAGCCTGCAGTCTCAGAAAATATTCCTGGAAAATAAAGGATACGAAATACAAACTTTTACCAATGGATTTGAAGCCATCGATTTTGTAAAAGACCATTCTGTTGATGTGGTACTGCTCGATGAAAGCATGCCTGGTATCACCGGCCTGGAAACACTGGCCAGGATAAAGGAGATCAACCAGCAGATACCCGTGGTACTGATCACCAAAAATGAAACGGAAAATCTGATGGATGAGGCCATCGGTAGCCAGATCACTGATTACCTGATCAAACCAGTGAACCCCAACCAGGTGCTGCTGAGCCTGAAAAAAATTATCGATAACAAACGGCTGGTGGCAGAGAAAACCACCACGGCTTATCAGCAGCAGTTCCGCAACTTGTTTATGGCGCTCAACAGCAATCCCGATTACAACGAATGGATGGATATTTACAAAAAACTGGTGTACTGGGAACTGGAGATGGAGAAAAGCGACAGCCCTGAAATGCGCGAGGTACTGCAAACACAAAAACAGGAAGCCAATACCGAGTTTTTTAAATTCATCAGCAGGAATTATGCTGACTGGATGCACCCTAAAACAACAGATGCTCCCATCATGAGCCATAACCTGTTCCAGTTTAAGGTACTGCCGCATGTGGAGAAAGGGATACCTACTTTTTTTATACTGATCGATAACCTGCGGTTCGACCAGTGGAAAGCTATACAACCACTTTTTGCCGAGAATTTCCGGATACTGGAAGAAGAAACGTTTTACAGTATTCTGCCCACCGCCACGCAATACAGCCGCAATGCGATTTTTGCAGGACTGCAGCCCGTGGAAATAGAAAAACAATTTCCTTCCCAATGGAAGAATGATGATGAGGAGGGCGGTAAAAACCTGTTTGAGGAAGAGTTTTTTAAAGCCATGCTCAAACGCCAGCGTAAAAATGAGGTGCGTTACAGTTATACCAAGGTGGTTCATCACAACGACGGCCAGCAACTGATGAACAATATTCATAACCTGCTGGGGAATGATCTCAATATCATTATTTATAATTTTGTTGATATGCTCAGCCATGCCCGCACAGAAATGGAAGTGCTGAAAGAGCTGGCTGCAGATGAAATCAGTTACCGCAGTCTCACCAAAAGCTGGTTTGAACACAGTCCGCTGAACCAGGCATTGAAAAAAATTGCAGATAAAAAAGTGAACCTGATACTGGCTACCGATCATGGCAGTGTACGGGTAAAAAATCCCTGCAAGGTGATCGGTGATAAGCAAACCACTACCAACCTGCGTTATAAACACGGTCGCAACCTGAATTATGAGGCACGGGATGTACTCGCTTTCCGTGATCCCAGGCAGGCGGGACTGCCGGTTCCCAATGTGAACTCTTCTTATATTTTTGCCAAGGAAGATGGGTTTCTCTGTTACCCCAATAATTACAATTACTACGCAAGTTATTACCGCAATACTTTTCAGCATGGTGGTGTAAGCCTCGAGGAAATGATTGTACCCGTGGTGAAGATGGTGAGCAAGGTGCCTTGAGGTGGTTTTCAGTAGGCAGTTGTTAGTGGGCAGTCGGCGGCTGGTGTCCTGTAATTTGTAGCAGTCGCCCGCGTCCCGCGGGTGACCATTATTATTGCGGCCTCCGGCCGCGTACGTTGTCATCCGGTAAAACCTGGCTTTTATATCAGCAAAACGATCGATCAGGGGTGAAAACCTCATTACCGCATGCTGCCCGGGTAACAGATTGTGGATAAAATGGGAATAGCACTGGCCCCGCAGCCTTTACTTTTGCAGGTGAACAATTTGCCGGCAAACGGGTTGTAATGAAAAGAAGGGAAACCGGCGAACATGCTTAATTTTAGTGACGGTGAAATATACACAATCTACCTTAGACAAACTGGAAGACATACTGGGCGAATCTGAATATGTGCTTCGTTATGAAAGGGGTACTTTTCAAAGCGGGTGGTGCCTGCTGGAACAAAAGCGCATTGTGGTGCTGAACAAATTCCTGAACGTGGAAGGGCGCATCAATACGCTCACAGAGATCATTCCCCAGCTGGATATTCATTTCGATAAACTCACCCATGAATCCCAGAAATTATACGAAGAGGTGAAGAAACGCGCGCAGACTGCAGACTAACTTTTTTATTTTGCTTTGTCTTTGCATGGCGGATCTATTTTAACCACCCTGCACTGCCACACTCAGCCACCTGCCTCTTGCAGGATACCAATCTTCCTTAACTGGTCAACTAATCCCCCAACTTGTTTTATTTTTGTTGGAATGGTAAATGCCTTGCGTATAACTTTCCTGGGAACCGGTACCAGTACAGGGGTGCCGATGATTGGTTGTCACTGTGCGGTTTGCTCCTCTACCGATGCCAGGGATAAACGCCTGCGCAGCAGCATACTGCTGGAAACATCCACAACCAGTGTAGTGGTAGATACCACGCCCGATTTCCGCTACCAGATGCTACGGATAGGCAATGATAAGCTGGATGCAGTACTGTTCACACACCCGCATAAAGACCATATCGCCGGGCTCGATGATGTGCGTGCATACAACTTTTTTATGCAGCGCCCGATGGAAGTATATGCCAACTCTCTTACCGAAGAAACACTGAAACGCGAATTTGCCTATGTATTTTCTGATAAGCGTTATCCCGGTGTTCCCGAAATAAATCTCACCACCATCGATGAATCGCCTTTTGAAATCGGCGATATGCATGTTATACCCATCGTAGTATGGCATTATAAAATGCCCGTGTATGGCTACCGCATCGGCGATTTTACGTATATTACAGATGCCAACCGGATCGAGGACAATGAGAAGGAGAAGATCAAGGGGTCGAAGGTTTTGGTAGTAAATGCACTCAGGCGCGAACCGCATATTTCGCATTTCACACTGGATGAAGCCATTGCATTAACCGAAGAACTGCAGATACCACAGGCCTATTTTACCCATGTTAGTCACCAGCTGGGTAAACATGCCGATGTAGAAGCTTCCCTGCCTGCTCATGTCCACCTCGCTTATGACGGTTTGGTGATCAATATGTAACACTCCCTCCCGGTTTCCTGATAAATGCAGCGGTTGTTCCTGCTGCAAAAGAATCAACCTGTACAGGCTGTAATAGCATAGCTGCGCCTGCCTTCGCAGAAACTGCGTGCAGCCATACCCTGTTCCGTTTGTTCTTTTGCTGCACCTGCTGCTATTGTATCTTCTTTAAATGTAAATGCTGACTTATGAAAAAAGACAACTGGAAAAACTATCTCAACTTTTCCCGGAGGGAAAGAGCTGCCCTGCTGTTACTGGCTTTTATTGCTGTACTGTTGCTCTTACTGCCAAGGTTTGCGGCACACAACGGTCCGCTGATAACGGTAGATACAGCCGCAGAAAAGCAGCTGGCATTGCTGAGTGCGCCTGAGGTAAACAGGGATAGAAATGAAGAAAGCAATGACCACTCTTCAGCTCCTGCCACAACACCATCAGTTCATACAAGCCTTTTCCGCTTCGATCCCAATACCCTCGATGAGGCTGGCTGGCAGCAGCTGGGTATTTCCCCCAACATCATCCGTATTATCCGGCATTACCGCGAAAAAGGAGGGCGTTTCCGCCGGCCATCAGACCTGGCAAAGATCTACGGGCTTAAACCTGCTGATGCAGAAAGACTGATCCCTTATGTCCGGATCAATGAACCAACCGGTCAACCTCCTGTTTCTCCACCACATAGCGATGTAACTTCTGCAATATCCGGCGCTCCTCCGCCTGCAGTGCTGGATATCAACACTGCCACAGCAGAACAATGGGAGGCACTGCCCGGTATAGGGCCTGTACTGGCCAACCGTATTGTTAAGTTCCGGTACAAACTGGGCGGCTTTAACAGTATTGAACAGTTGAAACAAACATATGGACTAACGGAAACAGTTGTTGAACAACTGCGGCCTTATCTTCGCCTGTCTGCACAAAAAATCAATATCAATACGGCTTCTGCATCCCGGCTGGTAACAGAAGGACATATACCACCATCCATAGCAGGGGCGATACTCAGCTACCGCCGCCAGCACGGCGCTTATGCCTCGGTAAGTGAACTGAAAAAAATACCGGAGATAACCGATAGTTTGTTTACCGTGATATCACCATTTCTGGGCCTGGAAGGTGAATAATTTCATAATTGCAGTGCAACAGAATAGATTTTCACTTACATTTGTTTTAAACTAACAGACGTTAGCATATGGATTTCAGCAATAGCGAAATAACACAGCAAGTAGCACAGACAACGCGGGATTTTGCACAGCAATATATCAAACCGCATGTAATGGAATGGGATGAAAAACAATCATTTCCACTCGAGTTATTTAAAGAAATGGGCAAACTGGGTATTATGGGCGTTATGGTACCGGAAGAACTGGGCGGGGCCGGACTTACCTATTTTGAATACAAAGTCATTATCGAAGAAATAGCCAAAGTATGCGGTGCCATCGGTTTAAGTGTGGCAGCGCATAACTCGCTTTGTATAGGACATATACTCAGCTTTGGAAATGAAGAGCAGAAGAAAAAATACCTGCCCAGGCTAGCCACCGCCGAATGGCTGGGCGCCTGGGGATTAACAGAACCCAATACCGGCAGCGATGCAGGCAACATGCAATGCACAGCTGTTAAACAGGGCGATGAATGGATCATCAATGGCACCAAATGCTGGATCACCCATGGTAAATCGGGTGATGTGGCGGTGGTGGTGGCCCGCACAGGCGAGCCCCGTACAAAAAACAACAGCACTGCTTTTGTGATAGAAAGAAATACACCAGGCTTCAGCGCGGGCAAGAAAGAAAATAAACTGGGTATGCGTGCCAGTGAAACCGCAGAGATGATTTTTGAAAATTGCCGTATACCAGATGCCAACCGCCTGGGCAATGTAGGCGAAGGATTTCACCAGGCCATGAAAGTGCTTGACGGGGGCCGTATTTCTATTGCCTCGCTTTCATTGGGTATTGCCAAGGGGGCCAAAGATGCGGCACTGCAGTATGCACAGGAACGCCACCAGTTTAACCAGCCCATCGCTTCATTCCAGGGCATCAGTTTTAAGCTGGCCGATATGGTTACAGAGATCGCAGCCGCCGACCTGCTCACTTTACACGCCTGCGATTTAAAGCAAAAAGGACTGCCTGTGACCCAGCAGGCTGCTATGGCGAAATACTATGCCAGCGAGGTGGCCGTTAAAGTAGCCAACGAAGCAGTACAGGTATTTGGCGGCTATGGCTATACAAAAGATTTTCCTGTTGAAAAATTTTACCGCGATGCCAAATTATGCACCATAGGCGAAGGCACATCTGAAATACAGAAGATCGTTATTGCCCGCGAAGCGCTCAGGCAATAAAGCCATGAGGAATTCTCGCGGAACCCGCAAAAAACGCAGAAAGGTGCTTTTCAGGATGGCCAGGCAAAACAATTTTATTCTATTTAGCGGTCCATTCCCATTTCATAGTAGGAAACTCATGGCTTACAGCTATAAAAAAATTACTGGCCACCCGTAACTTGGGTTATGCGCTTGTAGCTCACAGCTATCAGCTATTAGCTATTAGCCCGCACCATATGATCCACACGCTAAAAAAATCCTTCTGCGTTTTCCGCGCATTCCGCGAGAGAGATCAGTAGGCAGTGCACAGTCTACAGTTTGCAGTCAAGGCAAAATGGTGAGTGGAATAAAGCACACTACCTGGTGGCTTCCTTTCTGCGTTTTTCGCGCATTCCGCGAGACACCCCCTCACTGCACGCCGCTTATAACATAATCTTCCCTTTCCGCCAAGGCTGTTTTTTGATATCAATATTTTCTTACCTATCTTCACTAACATTGCACAACGTGCCCTTCTTAAAACAATGAAGCAGCCAATACTGTTCTTATTGCTTATTTCATCCTTTATCCATAATCTGCTTTATGCGCAATCTTCTGCCGCCTATCTGGTAGATTCTTTAAACGAAAAAGCTTTTATCGAAAAAAGGGTGAACAAGGCCGCAGCGCTGTCAATGCTGGTAACCGCAGAATCACTTGCGGTACAACATCATTACCAGCGCGGGCTGTCTGTTGCCTATTTGTATGAGGGCGGTGTTTTCCAGCAAAGCGGGTATACCAAAAAAGCATTGGCATTGTATTACCAGTCGCTGGGAGTAAGCAGGGCGGCGGGTGATACTTTCGATGTAGCCAGGGCCAACCAGCAGATTGCCGGGATATTGAATGAAGACGGCAAAGCTGACGCCGCTGAGCAATTGCTGCTGCAATCACTGCGGGCCTACCAGTGGCTGAAGAAAAGCAAAGAAGTGGTCAATGTAAGCAACAGCCTCGGACTGGTTTACCTCGGCCGGAAAAAATTTGCGGATGCTGCCGTGTATTTCGACAGTGCTCTTCATGCCAGTGTACAGCTTGACTACAGTTATGGCATGCGTAAAGCGCTGTACAACCAGGGCCTGCTGAATGCTGCCAGCAATGCCCCCGAAAAAGCCCGGGCCTGCTTTGAACAAAGCAGGGCAATGAGCATGGCCGCAAAAGATGCATATGGCATTGCCAGCTGCGAAATTCAACTGGCCGGTATTGCTGCCACAGAGGGTAACCGCAGCTCCTGGCTATCTGTTGCCACACATGCATTTGAAACGGCCGGGTCGATCGGCGCATTGCAGCTGCAGCACGATGCCGTCGCGCAGCTGATCAAAGCATACAATGAATCGGGTGATAAAGAACCTTTGATCAGGTGGCAGCAGCAAATGATAGATGTGCAGCAAAAACTGCATGATACCGACAGGGCTTCTTCAGCCGAGTTCATCGATATTTTTAAAAGCCAGGAATTTAAAAACCAGGCGGCCATGAAACAGGTGGCAGATGCAGAACATGTATCGCATAACCAGCGGTTGCTGCTGTTGATGGTGGGCGTGCTGCTGTTACTGCTGTTGCTTACAGGCATTCCCATCTACCTGAACTATAAAAAAGCCCGCATGTTCAGCCAAGAGCTGGAACAAAAAAACAATATCATCGAAAAAAATGCTACCTCGCTCGACCTGCTGAACAAGGCCATATCCCGGCAAAACCAGCGGCTGGAAGAGGAGAACAAGATGAAGGATAAATTGCTTTCCATCATCTCGCACGACCTGCGCCATCCCCTGGTCAATACCAAAAGCATTCTCGACCTGATCAACCTTAAACTGGTAAGCCCTGACGAAACCTCCGAACTGCTGGAGCAGCTGGAAAATCAATATATACAAAGTCTTACGCTGCTGGATAATTTACTGTTCTGGATAAGGGCGCAGATGAAAGGCGTTAAGATCGGCCGCACCCGTGTAAATATGCACCTGCTCATCAACAGCCTCATTGCCGAGCAGCGGGTATTACAACAGCAGAAAAAAATACAGGTGCACAACCAGGTTAGCGATCAGCTGGAATGGCTGGCAGAAAAGGAAATGCTCAAGATCATCTTCCGCAACTTATTGTCCAATGCACTGAAGTTTACGCCTGTTGATGGACAGGTGTTTTTTTCTTCCTCACTGGAAGGAGAGGAAGCACGTATCACTGTGAGGGATACCGGTGTGGGCATCAGCAAAGAAGTGCTGGATAAAATAAACAACAGCCAGTATTTTTCCAGCAAAGGCACTTCCAATGAAAAAGGCAGCGGCTTCGGACTGGTGCTGGTACGCGAGCTGCTCAGCAGGCATGAGGCTACACTGCATATAGAAAGCCAGCCCGGCGAAGGCAGCAGTTTCACTGTAAAATTCCGGTACGCCGAAACCGATAAGGCCTGATAACGCCTGCAGCTGACCTTGTATACGCGTGCTGTTTATTTTACTCGGCCTGGCTCCCGGCTGAAAATATCTGGTCAACTGCGCCGCCCAGCATGGGAAATTTTTCTTTCACAAACCCGGCGACTGTTTCCACAGCTTTCAGTGCCTGTTCGGGTGTAAGTCCTGCCTCGTTTACCAAACGTTGAATCAGTTCGTTCATAACAAAAAATTAAATAGTGTCGGTGATAATGGTTGTCCTGCGGGGTATTGGATGAAGTTTTTTTGACCGGTAACTGTGTGCAAGTTAGTTTTCCGCAAATAAAAAGCGGCAGTAAAATGCTGCCGCTTTAAAAATTTATATGAAAAAGTATGCTACGCTACTTTCAGCATGCTCAGTTTGCTCTTATTGAACTGTTGTTCGGCATAATCCAGTGTAACATGCAGTTCATGTACTTCGCTGCCTGGCAGTTCGAACATCGCATCGGTAAGTATATGCTCACAAATGCTTCGCAGGCCACGGGCGCCCAGTTTGAATTCCAGGGCCTTGGTAACCATGAAGTCGAGTACCGCATTGTCTATTTTCAGGCGGATGCCTTCCAGGTCGAACAGGCGCGTGTATTGTTTCACCAGGCTGTTTTTCGGTTCTGTAAGAATTGAGCGGAGTGTTTCTGCATCCAGCGGGTCAAGATGGGTGACCACGGGCAAACGGCCCAGCAGCTCAGGTATCAGGCCAAAACTCTTCAGATCCTGTGCGTTGATGAATTGCAACAGGTTTTTACGCTGTAATTCCTGCTGGTCTTTATTTACATTAAAACCAATAGCATTGGTGTTTACACGGCGGGCAATCACCTTATCGATACCGTCAAATGCACCACCGCAGATAAACAGGATATTGCTGGTATTGATCTTGATCATTTTTTGTTCCGGATGTTTGCGGCCCCCCTGCGGCGGTACCAGTACTTCGGTACCTTCCAGCATTTTCAGCAGGCCCTGCTGAACACCCTCACCGCTTACATCACGTGTAATGGAAGGATTATCGCCTTTACGGGCAATTTTATCAATCTCATCAATGTATACGATACCTTTTTCTGCAGCAGCCACATCGTAATTGCAGGCCTGCAGCAGGCGGGTAAGCATGCTTTCCACATCTTCACCCACATAACCGGCTTCTGTAAATACGGTAGCATCCACAATAGCAAAAGGCACGTTCAGCAGGCGGGCAACTGTTTTAGCCAGCAGGGTTTTACCCGTGCCTGTTTCGCCTACCATGATGATATTGCTTTTTTCGATCTCCACTTCATCCTGCTGCTTCTGTGTTATGCGTTTGTAGTGGTTGTACACTGCAACAGACAACACTTTTTTAGCCTCACTTTGTCCGATGACATATTGATCGAGAAATTCTTTGATCTCCAGGGGTTTCCTGATAGTGAACCGGTATTGCGCGGTTTGCTGTTCCTGTTTCACCTGCAATTCCTGTGCGATGATCTCCTGTGCGTGTTCCACACAGTTTTCGCAGATATGCCCTTCCTGGCCGGCGATGAGTATTTTTACCTCATCACGGCTACGTCCACAGAAAGAGCAATGTAAACTTGATTGCTTTGCCATAAACTTTCTTCTTTATGCCTGCCCGTTGTTTATCAGCTGACAGGCTAATCCGTTTTTACACAGTATAATTGCAAAAATAACAAAACCGCCGGGAGCCAGCGGTTTTGGCGAAAAAAATTAAGATTTTCGCTAAACTATAATTTTTCTAATATATTATCTACTATGCCATAGTCTACTGCTTCTTTGGCATCCATCCAGTAATCACGGTCAAAATCTTTCAGAATTTGTTCTACTGTTTTACCGCAGTTGTCTGCCAGTATCTTTGCACCGATCATCTTGGTTTTCTCCATTTGCCGGGCCTGTATTTCAATATCGGCAGAAGTGGCCTGGTAATAACCGCCTAAGCTGGGCTGATGGATCATTACCTCACCATGCGGATAAATATACCGTTTGCCTTTTGCACCCACGCTGAGCAGGATGGAGCCCATGCTGGCTGCAAGACCCATACAGATAGTGCTTACAGGCGATTGTATCATGCGGATGGTATCGTACATCACCATACCGCTGGTTACAACGCCTCCGGGGCTGTTGATATACAGTTTGATCTCTTCACCGGGTTTATCAGCATCCAGCAGCAGCAGTTTGCTTACCACTTCGCGTGCCGATTTATCATCTACCACACCCCAGAGGTAAACTGCCCTTTTCTCCAGGAACAGTTTTTCCATTTTCTTCAGCAGCAGCGGAGATACCTGCTCCTGCTTTTCTTCCTTGGGTGAATCTTCCTCTTCGTCTTCCATCAAAAAAGGGTGAATGATATATTTTGAGTGTATCATATCGCTTTATTCGTTTGTATTGTTTGTAAACTTAATGCCTGTTCAACAGATCGCCGGCCGTATTAGCTTTTCTTTTCTTTACGGGGGTTGGTAAGCAATACTTCATCTACCAGGCCATATTCTTTGGCTTCCTGGGCTGTCATCCAGAAATCACGATCCCTGTCTGCCGCAATGGTAGCTACATCTTTACCGGTATGATGGGCGATCACCTCATCCAGTTCACCGCGCATTTTTTTAATTTCATTGGCAGTGATCATGATATCAGAAGCCTGCCCGCCAATGGCGCCGCTTGGCTGGTGAATCATAATACGTGCATGTTTCAGTGCACTGCGTTTGCCTTTTACACCGGCGCACATCAGTACAGCGCCCATGCTGGCTGCGATACCGGTGCAGATGGTAGATACATCGGGGCTTACAAACTGCATGGTATCATAAATACCGAAACCGGCATACACGCTGCCACCGGGGCTGTTGATATACATCTGGATATCACGGGTTCTGTCGGTGCTGTCGAGAAACAGCAGCTGTGCGGTAACAATATTGCCTACATAATCGTTGATGCCCTCACCGAGAAAAATGATGCGGTCCATCATCAGGCGGCTGAATACATCCATGCTGGCAACATTCAGCGGGCGCTCTTCAATAATGTATGGGGTTAAGTTAGTGATATGATTTTTATAATTGTGCAGGGTGGCGCTGCTGATGCCACGATGCCCTACCGCGTATCGTTGAAATTCCTTTCCAAGATCCATAATCTATTATTTTGAATGAAGATAAGTGTTTTGCCAGTCTGAAAGCTCAAATACCCCTGACGGTCTTGTGCTACTCCTCATGGCGGTTATGGGTATATTTCAAATACCATGCAAACACGCGAATGCGACAAAAGGGCAGTTTGCAGTTGCCGGTTATCAGTCTGCAGTCGCCCGCGTCCCGCGGGTGACGGTTATGCCTGCAGCCTCCGGCTGCCAACGCAGGAAAAGTCGTCGTATACAGGTAGCAGGAGGCCCCTCAAAACACGAACGCCTTTTAAGGCTGCCGACTGAAGACTGCCCACTGCCTACTGAAGACTGCCCACTGAAGACTGAAACATTACGGCAATATATCCTCTTCCTCATCCTTCGGGCCATATTTGCTGAACAGCTTATCGATGGCACCGGAAAAAAGCGGGAATTTTTCCTTGGTGAAATTCTTGATCACATCAATTGCTTTATATGCCTGGTCTTCTGTCAGGCCAACCTTCAGTAGCCGGTTAATTAATTCTTGCATACCTTGTTTTTTTGAAAATTGCTTGAACGAAAATAAAAAAGCCAGTTGATTACTCAACCGGCTCTTGTGTATAAAACACAGGTCAATGTGCTGATTAGTGGTGATGGTGATGCAGTTTTTCTGCAAATGCCTCTGCACTGATGCTTTCTTCCGTAGCCTTTACCTGGCCTTCCAGCAGGTTGAACAATTTGCTGGTCTGCAGCTGGTAATAAGTGTTTTCTACGAATTTCTGGTCTTTCATCATGCGGTTGGCATATTCATCCATCCAGGGGGCATCATCCAGTGTTTGTGCGCCCATATATCCCATGATCTGTTGTTTGGCGAATTCTTTTATTTCTTCGGGTTCAACAGCAATTTTATTGTCGTTCACCAGTTTGCTGGTGATCAGGGTCCATTTCAGCTGGTTAACAAAGTTGGGGTATTCAGCCTCTGCCTCTTCGGCAGTTTTTGCTTTTTCGCCACCTTTCTGTATCCAGCGTTTCAGGAATTCAGCAGGGAAATCCATCGTGGTATGGTCAACCAGGTAATGATAGATCTGGTCATGCACCTGGTTACTGGACTGCTGTGCGTAATAGTTTTCAATTTCACCTTTCACGGTGTTCTTGAATTCCTCTTCGTTTTTGATACCGCGGCCGGGGTAAACAGTTTCGAAAAATTCTTCATTCAGCTCGGCTTTTTCTACCAGGCCTACTTTAGTGATGGTCACTTTAAAGAATTTGTCGGCATCGGCTGCATTGTCTTTGCTCAGGCCCAGGTCGTTCAGTACCCATTCCCTTTCTTTATCTTCAAAAGCCTTGCTCAGCTGTAAAACAAGTGAATCATCTTTTTGCTTACCCTGCCATTGTGCACGTACGGGTTCAGTAAAATATTTGATGAGCAGGGAGTTTGATTTGGTGATACCACCTTCCACAACATTGCCTTCAGCATCTGTTTCAGTGAATTCAACATTGATCACATTGTCTTCAGAACTTACCACTTCAGGCTCGCTCATTTTGCCATGGCGTATCTGCAGGCGGTTGATCTCATCAGTGATCATTTCATCGGTCACCTCAATTTTGTAGCGGGTAACCTTGATATGGTCAACAGGGATATTGAATTCGGGTTTCAGACCAATTTCAAATGCAAAAGCATAATCGCTGGGATTGTTAAAGTCGAGCATACGGGCATCGCTATCCAGCGGGAGCGGCTGGGCAAAAATATCCAGCTGTTCCTTTGCCATATAATCATTCAGTTGTTTTTCAACTGTACGCAGAATTTCATCGGTAAAAACGCTCTGGCCATACATTTTCTTTACCAGTCCCGAAGGCACCATGCCCTTGCGGAAGCCCGGAATATTGGCGCTTTTTGCATATTTCTTCAGGCTCTGTTCAAAAGCCGGCAAATAGTCTTCTTTCGCCACGTTAACGGTTAATTTGTCATTCAGCAAACCGATATTCTCGCGGGTTATTGTCGCCATGATTCTTATTTAATTAACTAATAATGAATGTTTTGCAAAATCTGTCCTCTTGTTTTCGCCTTCCAGGGCGTCGCAGAAATGCTAAACGGGCTGCAAAGTTAGGTGTTTGAGGCAAAAAAACAGCAAATTGCCAAAAAACGGTAATGTTCCGGGCTAATGCGGGGTAAATAAAGGCCGGATGGAAAGATCTGTTAAAATAAACAAGGCGGTAAATGAGCAGGGTGTTTGTCTCGCGGAATACGCAGAAAATGTAAGAATAAGAAGGGGAGATGTTTTTTGATCCCGGAAGTTTCGCATTATTTCCACCTGGTAGATGGAAGACCACAGCTGTTTCCGCTAATTTTACCAGGAAAAGCCCCTTAAGAAGGCCTTATCAAACTGATGAAAAAAAAGGACCGTACCAGGATTATTTATGCAAGAACACCCGAATCGGCAGCCATGGTGGCCAATATTAAAAGGGCTATGGCGGTCACTGCTGCCATCAACCGTTTAACTTTTAATGATGCAGCGGAGGTACGGGCTTTGTTCAGCCAGCTCATTGGTAAACAGGTGGACGAAAGTTTTTTGCTGATACCGCCATTTTATACCAATGGCGGCGATGAGATCTGTGTGGGACAAAATGTGTTCATCAACCAGAACTGTACTTTTTATGATCTGGGAGGCCTCGATATTGGTGACGATGTGATGATAGGGCCGAATGTAAACATCATCACAACGGGCCATCCTGTTGCACCTGCGCAGCGCCGCACCATTACTATCGGGAAGCCTGTTGTGATTGAACGGAATGTGTGGATCGCAGCCGGCGCAACAATTATCGGCGGTGTAACGGTAGGAGAGAATGCGGTGGTGGCAGCTGGTGCTGTTGTTACAAAAGATGTTCCCCCGGATACCCTTGTGGGAGGAAACCCGGCGCGGGTTATCCGTGCTATTGGTGATGATGGAAGCATGAATAGCCGTTGACCCATCTGCCATGCCTGAACTTATATGCCATTGACATTGCTGAACTGTTTAAGCGCATTTTGCAGGGCCTCGTCTTTTTTGTGAATGACTTCATATATTTTCAGCTTGTCCCTGCTCAATTGCTGCAATTGATCCCCGGCTGTATCCGCTCTTTCGCGATGCAGGGTATCAAAAAGGTTTTCACGAAGGGGGATTTCCTTGAGGTCATAGATAAACAGGTCCCTGACAGTAGTATAATATTCAAGTGCAGCTTTTTTTACTTCACTACCCATTTTAATACCCTCAACAGGCAATGCCTGTATTGTTTGAAGAACCCTTGAAATCTTTTTTGACAAGGCATTGCAGTTTTTCCGTTTCCAGGCTGCCTTGTTTCAGAATGATGCGATTGATCTTCTCCTCTTGCAGATCAATGTTCTTTTTAAAATCGACCGCTTTACCTGGTTGGCAGGAGGAGCATATAGTGAGCAATAAAACGGAGATAAACTGATAGTGCTTCATAGCAATGGCGTTTAAAAGTTATTACCAGCCTCCGGTTAACGATGACCGGTTTTTAGTACTACGGAATACTACCGCATAGTGATACCGGTTGTGTAAATGAATTATATACCATTGACGGTACTGAACCGCTTAAGCGCATTTTGCAGGGCCTCATCTTTCTGGTTGACTATCTCATGCAATTTCAGTTTTTCTTTGGTTAATTCCAGCAGCCGGTCATTGGCCATATCAACTGTTTGGGGATTGGAGGCATAAGCCAGTTCACGGAAAGGGATCTCTTTTTTATCGTGGGTGAATACATCCCTGAGAATGGTATAGTATTCCGTAGCAGCTATTTTTACTGAATCGCCCAGTTTTATCCCATCTGCCGGTATGGCCTGTATTTCTTTGAGCAGATCATTGAAGGCCTGCTCTTCTTTTTGTACGGCAAGCATGGCGCCTTTAAAATCGTGTTTGATCAGGTATTGCAATTTTTTTTCTTCAATACTTTCTTTTGCCAGCACAATGTTTTTGGCGCTATCTTCCAGGTGCAGGATACTGGCTTTAAAATCGATGGCCTTTTGCGGCTTACAGCCAGCCAGGCTCAGCAGGAAAAGAACGGGGATCAGCAGATATAACTTCATAGTACATGGTGTTTAACAGGGATTACCGGTAATCCGGCTAAAGATAATCAGTTTCTGTATTCATCTGCAATGCAGGATGGTGATGGCGGGATTACAGAATAAATCGTGCCAGTATTGGCGTAAAAGTAATAAGGCGTAACCAGTTGCAGCTTGTTCTTGAGAAACAACATCTTCAACCTGCACCGCATGAGCTGACCCAGAGTGAACCTGGACCGAACCCAAGTCATTTTTAGCATCTTCAAATGTAGTGTGGATAAGGATTTCAGCGATTTATCGCAAATAGACAGTTTTTTCCTGTATCTGCTTATAACGCATTCATTTTAAAGGCGAAAAAGGCAGTCTAGCTGATAAAAATGCTAATGAAGATGTCGAATCCTGAAAAATTCCCTGAAAGCGGGTTTGTAATAACGGCTACTGGCAATAACCACCGGAAGGAGGCATAATCAAATGCGATAATTTGGTAGCGGCGTTCGCTATAAATTTGCGTACGTCGCTGCTTTATTTTGCTACAATTGCTGAACATGAATGCAAAAGATAAATTGATAGAATCGGCATATACATTTTACCCCAAGGGTGTTTCTGATTTAAAGGGTGACGCGTATCAGCAATCCTCAGTATTTCGCCATATGCTGGCAACCAAAGAAAAGAATATGGAAACCATTATGCCGGTTTGGAAGGAATTTATAAATGATCTTTCCAATAGGGTTACTAATGGAGAAATGGTTTATTCTTTCGACTACTATTTATCGCAGCATACGGAGCGATCATTTGCTGTATCTGTTTATTTTCCTGAATGGCGAAGAAACCTCGTACTACACATCAGTACGCTTATTCCCTGTTTCGTTATCTATGAATCTGACCCGTTTTTCGAAGCCAAACAATATGGCAATTACGCAAAGTTTTCGATTTCAGAGGAACTGAAAAAAACGCGGAAATGATGGCGTTGTTGGTAAGTAATAAGTTCCCGGATCTGCAATACCTGGATGGAGCGCTTGCCGAAACAGAAATACCGGATATCGTATTTGAGGAATTGGCAGTCTTCAGGGGCAGCCTTATATGCTTAAGGGCTATCAGCGTCCAATGACTGTGTTTTATGCTTTTTTTTCAAATGACTACTATTTTCAAGGGTATTAGTATGATAAAGTCCATTTATAGTATATCGGCATGCCTTATATTTTGGTTGTTGAGTGTTGGCTCTGGCAACGCTCAATTAAGCTCTGCTATTCAGTTTTCAGATAGCTGTACAAAGGGTTATGCGCTGGGTAACGAAATTGATACAACTGCTATAGGTGGATGTGTAAATAAAGTTAGTTCTGCAGAACTGTATGAGCTACGTAACCCGCTTAGCCCCAATGGATCAGATTATCAATTGAAATTAATGTCGTGTGATCATCTTAAGTTGCTGAACTATCAACCAAGTGCAGTCTATTTCCATTTTACGAGGAGTAGCACAATCGATAGATGCACTTATCTGATTAAGGTAAAGGATGGCTCGATCTTACATGATCTCATGGAAAAATTTGGTAAATACGAACTGAATGGAGGCACTTCGCCAAAACAAATAGGAGGCGATACAATGTCATCGATCTATGGCTGGAAGAAGAATGTGAATGGAGAATATCTCATAGTGCGCTTCACTGAAGCCCGCAACACTGCTAAAAATCCATTTGAAAAAGTGAGCCTTGCAACGGTTACCATGTACAGGAAATAGTTTAACAAGCTTACTGGAAAAAATAAAAAATGGCACCATTTATATATCAATGGTGCCATTAGCAGGAATGGGGTTAAAGCTGCCGTTCTTCTGCAACTGTAGTTACAGAACATAAAATCTACTGCTGTATAACCGGGAAAGCCGATATCCGCAGCCTGGCTGCACCCATGGGTATCAGGCTGATCTCTTCTGTTACCGTATTTACTTGTACAGGACTTTTGGGTAATAACCCGCAAAGACCAAATTCATCCATTTGCCAGGAGGGTATTTCTTTTCCCTTTGCATACAAAACAAGTGGTACGTTTTGCTGGCTAAAAGGAAAATCATCTTTGGGCCATGCTTTTTTTACCAGCTTAAAAGAACTGGTGCTGTTCTGCTGATCCAGCACCAGGCCATAATTCCAGTGACTGCCGGGATAAATATCATAAGAAGGCCATACTGCTGCATCAACCCCTTCCTGCCATTTAGAATCGCCGATGGCGGAGGCTTTGCTATCCACTTTCTGGTAGTTTTCTTTGATATGCAGGGAAAAGCCGAGCGGTCCATAATATACCGTGGCACTGTTGTTGTTTTTTGCCCAGCGCTGTATACGTAGCTGCATGGGAAGCTCCAGTTCAATACGGTCTTTATTGCTCCACTCTTTTTCCAGCCGCAGGTACGTGCCCGGTTTGATCGTAGCATCCTGTAATTGCCCGTTAACACGAACACGTGCACTGTTGCACCAGCCCGGTAAACGCAGGTACAGTGGAAAGCGCACTTTTTTTGTCGTGTTCAGCTCTATTTGTATATGCTCGTCAAAAGGGTAATGTGTTTGCTCTTTCAAAGTAACTGGCGTATTGCCCGCAACAGTGGCGGTTACTTCGCAGCTATTGTATAAAATGGCTGCCAGGCCATTATCTGGTGTTGCCATCCATAAATGCTCGGCATAATATGGCCAGCCCTGTGAATGGTTGTGCTGGCAACACCTGCTGCTGAAAGGGTTCATCATCAGGAACGGGCCGCTATTGTCAATACCGGGTGAATGGTTTTTGGCATCGCTGGCGATCATGTTGGGCGCGGTTAAATAACGCAGTGCCTTAAAATCGGGCATCACTGCTGCGGGATAGGTGTTGAAAGCTACATCCTCGCAATGATCTGCCCAGAATGGATCACCGGTAATGGCTGCCAGCAATTCATCACTGGCCATCTGCTCTACCATGCCACAGGTTTCTACTGCCTGTCGCGGATCAGCATAGCCCTTGCGTGCATTTTCATCAGCACCAAACATACCACCGGGTACCTGGCCGTACATATCACGTACCAGGTTAAAATCCTGGTACGTGGCACGCAGGTAACTGCTGTCCCTGGTTTGCATGTAATAAGTGGCTGGTTCGCGAAAACATTGTGCTATGTTCACATTGTGCCAGTTGGGCAGGTCATCTTTCTGCATCCAGTTGGCTGTGTTGCGGTGTATTTTTTCAGCCAGCTGCAATAGCCAGTCTTCTCCTGTTCTGTTGTACAGCCAGTAAATACTGTAGAGGTTATCGCCACCACGGCTGTTTTCCCAGTAAATTTTCAGCAGCTTATCCTCGGGGATGGATAATTCCCATTTAAAATACCGGCTCATGAAAGGAAGTACACGCGGGTCTTTCGAGTATTCATACCATGATTGCAGGCACCATAGCATCAGCATATTGGGCCAGAGATCAGGCGAAGTGCCTTTATTGTGCTGGTGTTCACTTTCCACGAAAGCCGGCCCGAAAAAACCATCCGGGCGCTGGCTTTGCAGCACTTTGCCCAGCCACAGTTTTGTTTCTGCAATAATTTTTTCATCATGCAGGCAATAACCCAGGTCGCCATAGCCTTTTAACCAGTAGGGCACTTCTTCCCATCCATGATCACCCGATCCATTACCGCTGAACCAGGCATTATTCTTTTTATCCAGCCAGGCACTTATTTTACCCAGTTGCCCGGTAAGCCCGTCTCTCTGCAGTTCAAGGTATTTACGTATCCATCCCTGCGGGCGGATACTGCCTGGCGGCAAAGGAAGAAAATGTAAGGGTGTAAGCGGCTGCCGGTTCGATACATAGGCACTGTTCACACTTTCTGTAAAAGTGCGGTCAACAGTGCTTACTGCTATTGCTGCCCTGTCATGTTTATGCAACAGGGTAAAGGAGCAGGCTATGCATACTACCGGGAAGATCCATGCTTTTTTCATATTGAAGTTATTTTATAAGCGGCTCAGGAATGCGGTTGATACAATTTATTCATTACTGTTTTCCGGTTAAACCAGTTTTACAGGCCAAGCTTCTGCACCGGGCTGAACAGCAGGTCTTCTACACCATTTATCTTAATGCCTACACGCGCATATACATAGTTTTGTGTACTGGTGGCCGCATCTGTAATGGCGGCAGAGGCAAGTTTCATGCGCAGGCTGATATTCCCGATGTCTGTGATACTGCTTCCGCTGATGCTTGTATAAACAGGTGTGGCGCTGCTGATAAAGGTTGTTTTATTCAGGTACAGGGTTACTTTTTCAATATCCTTTGCACGGCTGTCGGTAATGATTTTATCCAGGCCCAGCTGAACGGAGATAACACTGTCTGGACTAACAGAAAAATCTGCATGTTTGATCATATAATAGGGCAGCACTTCTATGTCTAATGTTTGATTGCCATTGAGGGCAACAGGTATCGTGTCAGAATTGGTGGCATGATTGATAAGCGACAAAAACGGTCCCTGGAAAGAAGGGATGATCAGTTTGTAATTGCCATTAAACAGCTGTGCTGCAAATGAGCCATCCTGGTTGACACCCACATTGATGGCGCCGCTTTTACCCCAGCCGCTTTGCCATAGTTCAAACCCTACATCGTTGCTACCTACATTGATGGGTTGGTTCTGGTATACGATACGTCCTTTTAATAACGAAGATGGTGCAGGATAATTGTCTTTTTTGCAGGAAATGCCCAGCAGCAGAAAGCAACACAGGCCTGCGAATAAAAAATATTGTTTCATATTCATGGTTGAATTGAACGGTTATTGATTGGGATTTTTAACCAGCTTGGGATTATTGCTCAATATATCCGAATTGATCTGCGAGTAATAATTGCCCAGGCGAAACCGGTGGGGTGTTGTTACATTCACCGGTTTAACTATTTTGTATACCCATTTGCCATTATTGGCATTACCGGGATTGTAAATTTTATAAGGCCACATACCGAATACCATGGTATTTAGCCGGTCGGCTTTACCAATGTTAGACAGTAGATCGGTTGCGCCGATATTGTCACCGCTCCATACTTTGTGGGCAATACGCCAGCGTTTGTTGTCGAATAGTTCATGACCTTCAAAAGCCAGCTCCACCCGTCTTTCATGTACAATCCTGTCAAAACTGATATCTGCTGCAGACAATGGTTGGGTTAAACCTGCCCTGCTGCGCACCTGGTTAAGATAACCGGCTGCAACATCATTCTGCCCCAGTTCAAAAGCGGCTTCGGCAGCATTTAACAGCACCTCTGCATAACGGTAGCGAACCCACCATACTTCGCTCTGCGTACCTATCTGGCCCGAGCCTACTACGGGATCCATGAACTTGCGAACATAAAAACCTGTTTGTGCGCTGAACTCGAGCCCATCAATAGGGCCATCAAAACCTACTACCTGCTGGGCAGTGGTTTGGCCAGGCAGTATTTTATTGGCCCCGAAATTATCGCCTGTAATGATATTGCCATTGGCGAGTATATAACCGGCCCATATATCTACTGTTTTTCCTTTAAACTTACTGCCGGGTAAAATAATGGTGCCAGCCAGCCGTGCATCCCGGTTAGCGAAAATATCCAGCGGATTGTCGTAATAAATATAATCATTGCCGGTATTGGTGGCAAACGGTGCATAGCTATTGTCTGTTTTTTCAAACAGCAGTGCAAGGTTCAGCGAAGGATTGATACGGCCACCCTGTTGTTCTTCTGCCTGCGAACGCGGTTGGTTAGCGAGTGTCCAGCCTTCTACTTTACCGCTTTTTAGTTTGAAATCCTGCGCGAAAATTACTTCGGGATTATTGGATTTATCATAAAAAAGGGCCGCGAAATTTTCAGAGAGATCGTCTGTTTTTTTCCTGTATAATGAATACCTGCCGCCATTGATGATTTCCTGTGCGGCAGCCAGTGCTTTTTTGTAATAACCATTGGCCTTATCTGCGCTGATACCCGCTTCGCCACCAGGTGTTGCCACTGCCGGTGTGCCGGCACCATATTTGGCGATAGAGCCGGCGTAGAGGGCTGCCTTTGCCTGCATTGCCAGCGCAAGGCCTTTGCTGGCGCGGGATTGTTCTGCCGGGTTATCGGGTAAAACATTTTTTAGTGTATCCATTTCTGTTATCACAAAATCATAGATCTCCGATTCTTTTGCCCTGGGATGCTGCAGGTAGGTAGGATCGCCACTGAAATTATACGTAAGCGGTTTCAGTATCAATGGCACACCGCCCATTCTTTTCACCATTTCAAAATAATTCGCAGCGCGGAGAAAACGGGCTTCCGCAAGAAAGCGTTGCTGGTCTGCCGCATCCAGCTGGGTAGCTGCTGCACATTTTTCAATAAACTGGTTCAGCAACCGCAGGTAATCATAGTTCCACATCGACCACCAGTCGTAAGGATAGTCCAGTTGTTTGGTGCGCCAGTATTGACCTGCTTCTGATGGAAAGGCTTCATCGAAATTGGTGAACTCCGGCCAGTTGTTTATGGTTTGCTGATCAACATACCGGTTGTACAGGTCTGCCAGCACAGAGTATACCAGCTCTTTGCTTTTCCATACGGCATCATCGGTAAGAATATCGGTGGGCGTGGTGGTTAAAAATTCATTGTCTTTTTTACAGGCATTCATCAGGCAGGCCAGTAAGATCAAGATATATAGACAGTTTTTCATTCGTTTGTTTTTTATTGTTTCAATGACAACAGCTGATCCGGTATTTAGAACGCAATGTCAAAGCCTATATTCAGGTATTTGCTTTGCGGGTAGGTGAGGCCATTGTCGTCAGCAATCTCTGCATCGATACCTAAATTGTGTACATTGTCCAGTGAGAACAGGTTATTGGCATTGATATAAAAACGTGCTTTCTGCAGCTTTACTTTATCGAGCCATTGTTTGGGCAGGGAGTAGCCCAGCTCCAGCGTTCTGCAACGCAGGTAATGCACATTGATGAGCCAGAAAGTGGAATTCGCATTGTAGTTGCTGTGACCACCATCGTTGAACCGTAAGGCCGGGTATTTGCCCGGTATCCATTGACTGTTCAGGTCGAAGGGGTTTTCCCGATGCCACCTGTCGTCATAGAAGATCTTTTGTAATGCACCACCGTTCTGGTATGGCCAGCGCATTTCATAATTGCGGTTAAAAGAATAGCCGGAGCCGCCAGAAAAGTCGACATGTACATCGAACCCTTTCCAGCCAACAGTGATGTTTAAGCCAAGGTTCATGATCGGGTTTCTGCCGGTTCCCCAGCCGATGGGCCTGGCATCATAACCGTTGATGACGCCATCACCGTTCTGGTCTTTGTAAATAAGATCGCCGGGCAGCAGGGTTTTGTTACCCTGTCCGTCTATATTCACCGGGTAACTGTTGATCTGCTGCTGCGACTGGAACTGGCCGATACACTCATAACCCCAGAATGTACCGCTCCAGCGGTTCACTGTTGAATTGGCATAATGGTCAAGCGAGTTGTTGAATACCGGCTTATAACTATTGAGGTTTTTAGAGCGTGCATAAGTGAAATTGGCGCCCACGCTGAAGTTCACTTTTTTTATTTTGCCTGTGTACGCAATAGCGGCTTCACCACCCATCACTGCATCACTGTTCAGGTTTTCACTGGGCAGTGTATAACCAATTTCGCTGGGCACCAGTACATCGTATTTAGAAGCCAGCAAGCCGGTTCGTTTACGGTAGAAATAATCCAGTGAACCGCTTAACTTGCCACCCAGCAAAGAATAGTCCGCACCTATATCCAGTATTTTACTTACATACCAGGATACATTGGTAGTGGGCACACCGGTGCTGGCAGAGCCGATTACGGGTGTGCCACCAAGTATAACAGTTGACGTGTTGTAGTTATACCCCTGCAGGTAAGCATAATTGCTGATAGGCCAGTTACTGTCATCACCCAGCTGCCCGTAAGATGCCCTGAATTTGAGATCAGTGAGTATTTTCGGGTTCACCCATGAGCTAAAAAATTTCTCTTTGGTAATACGCCAGCCACCTGATATGGATGGAAAATTGCCCCAGCGGTGATTGGGTGGAAATTCATAAGCAGCATCCCTGCGGCCCGATAATTCTATAAAATATTTATCCGCGTAATTATAGCTCACCCTGCCTACATAGCCCAGCCTTGCTTCTGTTCTGTCCTGGTCATTATAGGTGTCCATGGTGGAAAAATAGATCAGCGGCAATTCATTGGTGGTAGGTACAGCATGCACCCAGGTATAAATATCTCTTCTTTTAATGCGTTCAGCAACAAAGGTTGCGCTGATGGTATGCTGGCCAAAACTACGGTTATAATTGGCTTGTAATTGTATGGTGGGGGAGAGGATGGTTTCCTGTGCGCGCTCCCGCCAGGGGTTAGAGCTGCCGCCGGTTATCCGGTAACTGCTGTCGCCCGGATAATAGGTATACACATTATAAGTGTATTCATGACCATTCAAAAGCTGGTTGGCATAGTAATAAGAGAACAGGCCTTTCAGTGATAAACCCTTTAAGGGTGTCTGGTACTCGGCGGTAACATTGCTTTGCAGTACACGCCAGTCCTGGTGCCAGTAACCGGATAATTTTTTGGTTTGCAAAGCCCAGTTCTCTGTATTGTGGCCGATATTATTGGGATAGGCGGGGTTGTCATTGGCATAAGGGCGCTCCATGGGTGTGTTGCGCAAAATGGCAAAACGCGCTTCCCAATAATCATCCGTACCGGGAACGCCGGGCTGATCTCTTGTTTCAACGCGGCCATTGATCTGTGCGCCTATTTTAAAATTATTGCCAATGCGTGCATCTATATTGCTCTGGATATTGGTACGCTCGAAAGTAAATTCCCTGCCCAGTACAGAATATTGTTTCAGGTGTGTGCCGGAAACATAGTAATTGATCTTATCCGAACCACCGGAGAAATTGATATTGGCCTGTGTGAGTGGGGCATTGCCTTTTATAATAAAATCGTACCAGTTAAAGTTTTTATAGCCGGGTTCTGTTCCTGCTTTGTATTTATCCAGGTCGGCCTGGGTGATCGATGTTTTGCCATACTGGTTCATATCTGCATCGGCTTTGCCCATCTGCCACTCATAGGCATTAACGGTTTTAGGAAACCGGGTCCAGTTCTGCCACCCGGTATAAGCATTGATGTCAACCGTATTGCGGCTGCCTATTTTACCCCGTTTTGTGGTAACAATTACCACACCGTTGGCAGCGCGTACACCATAGATGGCTGCGGATGCATCTTTCAATACTGTGATGCTTTCAATATCGTTGGGGGCAATATTGTTAAACTGCCCAGCATCCTGTTGTATGCCGTCAATGATAAACAATGGAGAGCCCATATTGCGTATTTGTACAGATGCACTGGCGCCGGGCCGGCTGTCTGACATGCGGAAAGTGACCCCGGGTATTTTGCCTGCAAGGCTGGCGCTCACGGTTGATCCCGCATGTACATTTTCCAGGTCTTTACTGCCGATAGAAGAGATCGCCGCAGTCACCGTTTCTTTTTTCTTGGTACCATAACCCACCACGATCACATCAGTAAGCTGCGAAAGATCAGCCTGCAGGCTGATGTTCACTACTGTTTCCTGTGTGATGGCATGCTCTGCAGGTTTATACCCTACATGGTTAAACACCAGCACACTGTCGGTTTCTTCTACCTGGATAGTGTAGTTGCCTTCTTCATCGCTGAGCACTGTTCTTTTGCCGCCTTTACTGGATATGCTTACACCTGCCAGTGGTTTATTGTCTGTATCAGTGATGCGGCCTTTGATCAGTTTTTTCTGCTGGTTAACACCGGTGGCATGGGTTACCGGTACAATGGCCACCAGGTCGTGCTCCAGCACTTTATAGGTTAAGCCTGTACCGGATAATAATTTACTGAGCACTGAAAGGATCAGCTCATCTTTAACAGTCAGGCTAACCATTTTTTCAGGTGGCAGCAATTCTTCGCTATACAGGATACGTACCTTACCTTCTTTCTCCAGCAGGCTGATGGCCTGTTTCAGCGGTATTTTGTTAAAAGACAGGCTTACCCTAGTTTGTGCGTATCCATGTGCGGATACCTTTAAACAAATGATACAGGCCAGCAGAAACACAAATCTGAGTATAAACAGCCGTTTCTTTGGTTTGCTGCATAGGAGTTCTGCATGAAAGGGTTTTGTTTTCATGATTTCATATGACGTTTGGTTATAAAACGATTTAGCAATACGGAGCCTTAGCTGTCTGTCGGGAAAATCGGTTTGCTTTTCCACAGGTACAACTGCATGAATAAGTTTTACTGTTTTCTGAAAGATGGCAGCTTAAAAAATCACCACTCCGTTTTGGTGTATGGTATATTGAAATGGTCTGATTGTTTGTAATGCCTTTAATGCTTCTGTTATGTTTTCTTTTTCAAATGCACCGGTAAAATGGTATTGGTTATATGCATTATTTTGAATAGTGACCGGTATATTAAACCATTGCGACATTTCCTGCGCCAGCTCAGCAAAGCTTTTATTGCGGAACACCAACTGGTTATTCATCCAGGCGATCTCCTGTATATAATCCCTGTTGTAAAAATGCACGGGTTCAATACCTGTTACATGCACACCGGCAATACTGTTCTGCTGTGGCGGTTGCTGACCAGCAACGGCCATACTGCCTGTTTTTTTCAGCGTACATTTTTCACCTGCTTTTAGTACAAGGGTTTGTTTTTCCCGGTTGTTCACTGCCAGTTCAACGGCACCGCTGATCAGGGTTGTTTCTACCGGGTCCAGTTGATACGCTTTTACATTAAACGAGGTGCCCAGCACTTTAATATCCATTCCGGCGGTATGGATAATAAACGGATGGTCTTTCATTTTCGCTACATCAAAAAATCCCTCGCCTTCGAGGTAAACTGTTCTGTTATCCCTGCTGAAATTTTCCAGGCTGAAAGAGAGCCTGCTGTTTTTATTGAGCCATACAACCGTACTGTCGGGCAATAGCAGGCGTTTCCTGTTGTTCCCGCTCTGTACTTCATTTTTAGCCAGCAGTGCATCAGGCTGTTGCGTTGATCTTGTAGTTACACTCCACCAGAAAATGCCGGCACCGGCCAGCAGCAGCAAACAGGCTGCAGCCAGCCAAACCCGTTTTTGTATGGCGTGTGCTGTGGTTAGCCGAAATCGTTTTTCTTTCCCGGATTCCTCCCTGAAATCCTCTTCAAAGCGCTTCAGGTGTTTTTCAAAAGCATCAGCAGCGGATTCTTTCCCCGGGCCCGGGTTATTTTGCCATATATCGCTGCATACTTTAAAATATTCTGCAGCATCAGCATCAACAGAAAGCAGGTATCTTAATTCTTCCTCCTCTTCAGCCGTTGTTTCTCCTGCCAGTTTCCTGGTGATTAATTGTATAACGCTTTTTTCCAGCATAATTGTCCACGTGATTTGATCGTGACATATACACTAGGACAATGAACCGGGAAAGATTCCCTAGTAAGACAGAAAAAAATTAGGGATTTATTTTACTGGGAGTAAGCAGCAGCGATGGCGCGGGAAAGTTTGGTCATAGCAGTTACCAGGTGTGCATCCACGGTTTTAATACTGATGTCCAGTATAGCGGCAGTTTGTTTGTAGCTAAGGCCTTCTTCTTTTACCAGCCGGAAGGCAAGGCGGCATTTGAACGGGAGGTTGCGGATAGCTTGTTCAATAACGGAGGACTGTTCTCTTTGCAGCAGGTGGTGTTCTGGACTGTTCATGTTCAGTGGCAGGCTGGCTTCTTCTATCTCTACCAGCCGCAGCTTATGATGCTGTTTCAGGTAATTGAAAGAAATATTTTTTACGGCGATGAACAGGTAGGTTTGCAGATCCCTGATCTCCTGCAGGTGGTGGCGGTTACGCCAGAGGTTGATCATGGCATCTGAAGCAATTTCTTCTGCAAGCTCCTGGCTTTTTACCCAGGAATAGGCAAATCGTTTTAAGGATGGAAAAAACTGCTCAAAGAGCAATTGATAGGATTTCCTGTCGTCAAACAGGGCCAGGTTTTGAATGAGGCCGGCCAGATATACTTCATTCATATGCAATCGCTTTGGAGATTGCAGCCATTGATATCATAGTTATGCAATCGTTTACCGAACTTAGGTAAAAATAAGCAAATTGTCAATTGCCCGGCGCCAAAATAACCCATTATAGCTGCAAGCCATGAACTTCGAGCTATGAGGCCGGAAAGTTTCCTACACATAAAAACGTCTTCTTTCCGCGTTTTCTGCGCATTCCGCGAGAAAAACGATCACTTGCCGCTCGGGGCTATCAGCTTGTAGTGATTAATCATTATAGCTGCAAGCCGTGAGCTATGAGCCATGAGGCCGAAAAGTTCCCTACACATAAAAGCGCCTTCTTTCCGCGTTTTCTGCGCATTCTGTGAGCGATCATGCCGGAATATTTGTTAAAATGACAAATATTATCAGTAACATGCTATATTTACCTGTTCCGAAACCAAACCGACCCTGCGGAAAATTGACTAACTGTGATTGCTTATCTAAATAATATAACCCGGTATAATACCCTGCTGTTATTCCTTTGCCTGTTTTTTTCTTTCGACATCTGCGGTCAGTATGCCGGGCTTGATCATCTATCGATGGGGCATCTGTCTATTGAACAGGGGCTGTCTAATAATTCTGTACGTTGTATTTACCAGGATCACCAGGGCTTTCTTTGGCTGGGCACTTACGATGGACTAAGCCGCTACGATGGTTATTCTTTCAAAGTATTCCGCAATAAACTGAATGATACCAGTTCCCTTCCACACAATTATATCTATGCCATTCATGAAGACCGGTGTAATCACCTGTGGGTAGGCACAGGGCAGGGGCTGTCTATTTACAACAGCGTAAACGAAAGTTTCAGTCCGGCTTATTTCCGGGTATATGAAGATGGTAGCCGGCACAGGATCTCGGCAAATGTAAATACACTGGCATCCGATGAAAAAGGCAACCTGCTGATAGGTACCAATGGCTGGGGCCTGCTGGCAAAAAAAGCGGATGAGGAAACGGCCGTACAGGTGCCTTTCCGCAACCAGCAAAACCGGACGGAAGCCTATTATCATGTACAGGGATTAACGGTAGACAAATGGCAGCGGGCCTGGTTGTTTATCGGTGGTGTGGGTTTATGCCGTTTTGATATCGGCACACAAACAATCAACGTGGTAAATACTACACTGCGCGCCGCTACCTGCCTGAAAGCAGATCCGGATACAGATTGCCTCTGGATAGGAAGCGCCGCGGGACTTTACCAGTATATGATTGACAGCAATACCTTTACAGCTCATTACCAGGAAGGGCCCGGCGCATTGAGCAGCAACAGGATTGTTTGCTTCAGCTTCGACCGGCAACAGAACCTTTGGATTGGTACCGAAGGCAACGGCATTAGCATTTTATATAAACAGCATCCGCATTTTGACTACCTGCTGCCGGGTGAAAACAAAAACAATCTTTCCAGCGAATCTGTATTCGCCATTCATGCCGACCAGGAGAACCGTTTATGGATTGGAACACTAAAGGGCGGCATAAACATTATTGACTGGCAAAAAAGCCGCTTTCAAACATTTAGCCATAGCCCTTTAACTGCAAACAGCCTGGTGAATAATTTTGTTTCCAGTTTTTGTGAAGATAAGCATAAGCAGATATGGATAGGTTCCGATGGCGGTGGCATCAGCGTATGGAACCGCAGTGCGAACCAGTTCCGGTCTTTTATACACCGGCCTTCCGAACCAGGCTCGCTAAGCCATAATTCCATTAGCTGCATCCGGGAAGATTACCAGGGAAATATATGGGCCGCCAGTTTTGGCGGTGGTATTAACCGTTATAACACAGCCACAGGCAATTTTGATCATTATGCCTGTATTAACCAGCATACAGGCGAAGAGAATAAATATGTATGGTTGCTTTTCGAAGACAGCGAGCGGAACCTGTGGGCATCTACTTTCAGCAATGGAAAATTGTATCATTTTAACCGCGGGCAAAACAGGTTTGAAGTGTTTGATCAACAACTGAACGACCTGATCGCGCTTACAGAAGACCATAACGGTATACTATGGGCGGGCAACTCGCACCAGCTGATCTGTATTGACAAACAGGATAAAGTGCACCACAGTTATGAGATAGGCAAACCCGTGAGGGCCATTTTTGAAGACCATACAGGCCGTTGCTGGATTGGTACCGAAGGCGGTGGACTGGTATTGTTTGACCGGCAAATGGGGAAAATAACCGCACGTTATTCAGATGCAGATGGGTTATGCAACAATGCCGTATTGAATATACTGGAAGATGAACAGGGACAGCTATGGATGAGCACCTTCAACGGGCTTTCCAGGTTCAACCCTGATACACGGGTATTTACGAACTTCTATCAAAGCGACGGCTTGCAAAGCAACCAGTTTTCTTATAACGCAGCCTACCGGTTGTCTTCAGGTGAGTTGTTGTTTGGTGGTATTGCCGGGTTTAATATGTTTAGTGCAGGACATATACAGCCAAGATTGTTTATGCCCCCGCTGGCTTTCACCAATATCCGCATCAATAACCAGTCGCTGAAAACTGCTGCAGCTTATATTGCCGGTTCTGACAGTGGCGCTGTTAATGCATTGCGTATACCATTTAATGAAGCAGTGCTTACAGTGAGCTTTACTGCCCTGGAATATACTTCTCCTGATAAAATAAAATATGCCTATTACCTGGAAGGCCTGGACAAAGCCTGGAATTATACAGGTAATGTGCGCACCATAAACTACAACAATCTCAGGGAAGGCAGTTATGTGCTCAGGATTAAATCAACCAATGCTGAAGGGGTATGGAACAGGCAGGAAGCCAGGCTGACAGTTACCGTATTACCGCCCTGGTACCGCACGCTTTGGGCGTACAGCCTGTATGGCGGACTGGCAGCTTTCTTTATCATTGCCTATTACCGGTACCGGCAAAGGCAAACACGGTTGCGTTATGCGGTTAAGCTGGCCCAGCTGAATGCAGAAAATGAAAAAGAGATCAATGAAAAACGCCAGACACTTTTTACCCATGTGGCGCATGAATTCAGAACACCTTTAACGCTGATCATTAACCCTATCAGGGATATGCTGTCGAAAGAAGAGCAATCCGGCAAAAAACTATACACCGGCGAACTGAACCTGGTATACCGCAATGCCCGCCGCCTGCTGAGCCTGGTAGACCAGCTATTGTTGTTCAGGAAAGCAGAAGAGCAGGCCGATCAACTGAAAATTGCCCGCCTCAATTTATACAAGCTCTGCCATGAAGTGTTTCTTTGTTTTGTGCAACAAGCCAGGAGCAGGCATATTGACTACACATATACTTGCGATAATGAAAATCTCGAAGTATATGGCGACAGGGAGAAAATGGAAATCATTTTTTTCAACCTGCTGTCCAATGCGGTTAAATATACAGCGGCCGGCGGCCGCATTTCGCTGGAGGTAACAGAAACGGAGCATACGGTGACAATACAGGTAACAGATAATGGTACGGGAATGCCTGCCGACGCTGCTTTGAGGTTGTTTGAAAAGTTCTACCAGGTAAAACAGCCGCATATACCGGTGCGTGCAGGATTTGGAATAGGGCTTTACCTGGTAAAACATTCTGTGGATGCACACAAAGGAAAAATACAGGTGGAAACCGCCCCGGGAAAAGGCTCCTGCTTTACCGTGGAACTATATAAAGGAAAGGCGCATTTCGGATTGCAGGAGGTGAGCGAGCAAAAAGAAGATGCCCCTGTTTTATTGGAAGAATTGGCCGATATAACAGAAGTGGAGAGCGCAGTACCTGCCGGTAATGGTTTGGAATCGGTCGTATCCGACAGGGGCGCCATGCTGGTTGTGGATGATGATAAAGCCATGCGCGAATACATTGCCGGTATATTCCGCGGCCGGTTTATCCTGTATGAGGCCGCCAGTGCGGAAGAAGGGCTGGCACTGGCCAGGAAATACCTGCCTGAGATCATTATCTGCGATGTGGTAATGGCAGATATGAACGGGATAGAGCTGTGCAACCTGGTAAAACAATCGCCCGCACTGCGGCATATCCCGGTGATCTTGTTAACCGGCAGCACTTCACCTGATTCCAAATTAAAGGGTGTGGCCGGCGGCGCGGATGATTATATGACCAAACCGTTTGAGAAAGAGCTGCTCATTGCCCGGGTAGACGGGTTGCTCAAAAGCAGGGAAAACCTGCAGCAGTATTTCTATAACGAGATCACCCACCAGGATAATTTTCTGAATATATCGCAGGAGTACAAAGAATTCCTGGAACAGTGTATAGCCATTGTTGACAGGAACATTGATAATGAAGCGTTCAACCTGCATGCACTGGCCATGGAACTGGGTATGAGCCATTCCAAGCTGTACCGAAAGATCAAAGCGGTTTCCGGCTTATCTGCCAATGCTTTTATCCGGTTTATCCGCCTGCGGAAAGCGGCAGAGCTATTTATTGATACAAATTATAATGTTAGTGAAACGGCTTTTTATGTGGGTATAAAAGATGTAAAATATTTCAGGGAGCAGTTTCAGAAAACATTCGGCATGAACCCTTCTGAATACATTGAAAAATACCGCAAAACATTTGGCAAAACCTATAAGCTCAACGAAAAAACCGTTAAGCAAAAAGATACCTGAATAAAGGTACAGGTTTGAACAGCAGGTGTCGTAAACTTCTTTTTGTTGAAAGGTGCCACCATGGTGTAGCCGTTTTTACACCGGATAACTGTAAAAACGACAATTTTTATGCATTCCGGGCCTCTTTTGTAGAATTTGTCCCCATATTTTCAGATTTACCCCCTCATACAGAGTGCCCCCTCGCCCTAATTTGCTTGCTCCAAACTAGCGGGCACTGGGCCTCCGGGCCGGTATTTTTAAAACCAATACTTGCTGCTTTATGAAATCAATTTTAGCATGTCTAAGGCGTTGTTATGCGTACCCCTTTGTATTTGGGGTAATAGCATTGTGTTGTTCCCCCCTCTTCTCCTGGTCGCAGCGTGTTATTACACTGCATGGCACTGTTAGGGGAAAGAACGGCCAGGTATTGCCGCAAGCCTCTATTAAACTGCAGGGAGGCAAACAAAGCCGGGTAAGTGATAGTTCAGGGCATTTTGTAATGACTGTTCCTGAAGGATCGACGCTGGAGTTTTCCTACCTGGGGTATTTGACCCAACCGGTCAAAGTGCGGTCTGATCACGATATGGTTGTGCAACTTTCTGAAGATCCTGACTATGCCAGGCTGAACGATGTGATAGTGGTGGGATATGGAAAGCAAAAAAAGCCAACTGTTACGGGGGCGATCGGTGTAATATCGGGTAAAGACCTTACCCAGACCCCGGTGGCCAATATCACGAATATGCTGATCGGCCGAACGGCAGGCATCAGCGGCGTGCAGGCCAGTGGCGAGCCAGGGGTAAATGCCACCACGATCCGTATCAGGGGTATTGCCACGCTGAACGGCCAGGACCCGCTGATCGTGATAGATGGTATTCAACAGCCTGCCGAGCAGCCCTACCTGGTGCTGAATGCGATGGATGCCAATGAAATTGAAAACATCAGCGTGCTCAAAGACGCTTCCGCCACCGCAGTATACGGCATCAGGGGCGCAAACGGCGTGATCATTGTTACCACCAAACGAGGGCGCACCAATAAACCACAGTTCAGTTTTTCTGCCAACCAGGGTTTTACCAAAGCGGCTTCTTTGTTCCAGACAGTGAACTCATATGAATTTGCCTTGCTGCGCAATGAAGCCATCCGCAATGCACAGGCCTCTGGTGACCATAGTTATGATTACCTGCTTTTCTCTGATGATGAAATATGGAAATTCCAGCATGGCCGTGATTATACACCCGCTGAAGTAGATGCCATGGGACTGAAAGCCGACCAGAAAGCCCAGCTCAACAACAGCCCGGCTTTGTATTATACCAGTCATAATTACTATAAAGAACAGTTTGGCGGCACCGGCCGGCAAAATCAATACAACCTGAATATATCGGGTGGCACCAATAAGGTAAAATACTTTACATCACTGGGCTATTTTGAGCAGAACGGTATTCTATCCAATACTTCCTATGGCGGTTCCAATACCAATCCCCGCTACAGGCGTTATAATTTCCGCTCGAATTTTGATATTGATGTCATTAAGAATTTCCAGCTCAGTATTAACCTGGGCGGACAGTCTTCTGTTAACCGTGTAGTAGGGTCGAGCACATCCGGTGATTTTGCCAACCGCTACCAGGGCATTATCCAGAACATCCTGGAGAGCAGCCCTTTTACCGGTCCTGGTATTGTAAATGGCAAGCTGGTAACCGGTTTTATCGGTCTGCCGGGCGATCCTACCAACCCCTTGGGTAACAAAGGAGGGCCGGGCTATACACCACTGGCGCAGCTGCTTACAGGCGGTACCCGCACAGAGTATGTCACCACACTCACCAGCGTGGTTACACTGAAACACAAAATGGGTTACCTGTTACCAGGCCTGGAATCGCATTTTACCATTGCCTATGATGACAGTTATTTAAAAGGTTACCAGCAAATCAATAGTGTGCCGCAATACGGCGCTATGCGCGATCCATCAAACCCGGCCAATATTATTTTTATCGGCGGGCAGCTAAGCCCGGCTGTTACTTACGATAACCAGAACAATAGCTCCTGGCGTAAAACCTACCTGGAAATAGCGGTCAACTACGATCATAATTTTGGCCCGCACAATGTATCTGCACTGGTGCTGGGCAATGCACAGCGTTATACTGCGAATGATCAGGCCTATAAAACACCTTCGGGTTTAATGGGGCTGGTAGCGCGTGCAACGTATAACTATAAAGAGCGCTACCTGGTTGAATTTAATATGGGCCTGAACGGAACAGAAAATTTTGCTGAAGGTAAACGCTTCGGTTATTTTCCTGCCATCTCGGGAGGATGGATACTTTCCAATGAACCCTTCTTCCCCAAAAATAAATGGGTTACCTGGGTAAAACTGCGTGGTTCTTATGGTGAAGTTGGTAATGATCGTATTGGTGGCAGGCGTTATCTCTATATGCCCAATACATGGGTAACAAATGCACCGGGCTATTATTTTGGTAACAGTAACGGCTCCAGTAACAACCCTTATTTTGCCGGTGCTGCCGAAGCGGCCCTGGGTAATCCTGATGTTACCTGGGAGAGGGCCAGGAAAACCAATCTTTCACTGGAACTTAAATTCATAGAAGATAAACTGTCTGTTACCTCTTCCCTGTTCCGTGAAAAAAGAAACAATATCCTGGTCACTTCCGGTATTATACCCGGCACCTATGGTGTGCCGCAGGGGCAAACACCACCATTGAACCTGGGCCGTGTAAGCAATGAAGGTTTTGAAATAGAAGCCGGCTGGAACGATCAGCTGGGCGCATTCTCTTATTTCATCAAAGGCAACTATTCCTTTGCACGCAACAGGGTCGATTACCAGGCAGAAGCGCCCTATCCATACAAGTGGATGAATGCAACGGGTTTTGCCATCGGCCAATACAAAGGATTACTGACAGATGGTTTCTACAACACCCAGCAGGAGCTCAACAACAGGCCTTACAATAAATACAGCACCAATGCAAGACTGGGCGACCTGAAGTTCAGGGATGTGAATGGCGATGGTATCATTGACCAGCAGGATATGGTGCCTATTGGCTATTCCAACCTGCCGCAGGTTGCGTATAACCTTACCGTGGGTTTCTCGTACAAAGGCTTTGATGTTTCTGCATTGTTTATCGGTACCGCGAAAGGATCTTTCCCGCAGTTTGGTTATATCCTTAGCTCACCTTTTGCCAAAAATGTGGGTGAAGTATTGCAGTATGCCTACGATGGGCGGTGGACGGCAGATAAAGCTGCTAAGGGACAAAAAGTATACTATCCCGCTATTTCTTTCAGCGGTGGTCAGGCCAACAATGCCGTGCTGAGTGATTTCTGGTTGAAGTCTAACAATTTCAAACGGCTGAAGAACCTGGAGATCGGTTATACCTTTCCCCAGTCTGCCTTCTTTAAAAGAGCACAGATCAAAGGGATGAGGATATACCTGAACGGGAACAACCTGTTCACCTGGGATTCCAAGCTGATCGATGGCATTGATCCCGAACAGGCCGATGCAGGTAAAAACAGCATGGGTTATCTCTTCCCGCTTACCCGCACATTCAATTTCGGCGCAAACATTCAATTCTAACTGCTTAAACCATTTGAGATGCAATCACATTGTAAACATATACCTGTATGCAGTATAGTACTGGGCCTGGTGATGGGGCTGGGCGCCTGTAAAAAAGAATTTCTGCAGATGCCGCTATCGAGTACCACTACTATTGATTCTGTTTTCTCCACAACTGTAAAAGCGCAGGGTGCAATTGCCTATGCTTATAAAGCCAACCTGTCGCAGGGCCTGCCTTATTCCAATGTGTGGAACGCCATGATACAGGAAAATTTATCCGGAGGTATGAACTACGGGTTTGCCTGGACGCTTGCCAAAGATATTGTACTGAATGGCCTCAGTGCAAGCGGCAATAGTGAGGATATGGATGGCTTTAACGGCAACTTCACGCCGGTACGGCAGGCTTACCTGGTAAAAGAGAATATTGATAAAGTGAGCGACATGTCTGCTGCAGACAAAAGCATTGTAAAGGCAGAGATGCAAGCACTGATCGCCTACCGTTATGAACAGATGATGATCATGTACGGGGGTGTGCCGATTGTAAGCAAAAGCTTCCAGGCATCTGATAAACTGGCCGTTCCCAGGAGCACTTTGAAACAGGTATTGGATTCAGTAGTGTACTGGTGCGACCAGGCTGCAGCTGTATTGCCTTCTGCATGGCCGGATACCTGGAAGGGACGGATGACCAAAGCTGCTGCATTGGCCATCAAGTCTAAAGCATTGCTGTATGCAGCAAGACCATTGTTCAACACGGGTACTCCTTACCTCGATTTCGGTGCCAACAACAATATGATTTGCCTGGGCAGTTATAATGCAGGTCTTTGGGATGCAGCCGCAAAGGCTGCCGATGCGGTGATCACAGAAGCGGAGACCAATGCGGGCGCATACATCATCAATACCGGTAACCCGCTCGATGATTATGGTACGGCCACTTCGGTTCCCGGTAACCCCGAGGTATTGCTGGCTTTTAAATTCATCAATAATACCCTGTTTGATGGGGGTAACTGGAACAACCTGCCCATGAATGCTTTTTACAATTCACGGGTATGGGAAGCGCAGGGTAATGTGCTTACCACCAACCAGCTGGAAAATTATTATACGGCGGCAGGTGCTAACCAGGGCTGGCCGGGTGTAGGTGAAACCGCGCCTTTTGCTGAATATACCAGTAAAATGAATGCCATGGAAGCGCGCTTCAAAGTAAGCTTTCAGCCCTGGCAGATGGATGCCTGGAGCAATCCCGGCGATGTGAACTGGAATAACCAGGCCACTTTTGGCAATGGTCCGGGTTTTGGTGTGGCAAGAAGCAGTAAGTTCTATTACAAAGCCGGGTCGCGTGCCTGGTTTGAATTTCCCATCTTCCGGCTGGCTGCTGCTTATTTAAGTGCTGCGGAAGCATACAATGAAACAGGGCAAACACAACAGGCGCTGCTCAGGCTGAATAAAATACACCAGCGTGCAGGCCTGCCTGCAATAACGGAGACAGGGAAAGATGCACTGCGTACCATTATCCAGCGTGAATGGGCCGTGGAATTCTTTAATGAAAATTACCGCTTACATGATGTAAAACACTGGAAGCTGCCCAATATAGGTAATGGCATCATTGGTGGACCTATCAGGGCCTTTACGTTCAACAGCAATACATCTGTCAAGCTCACCGGCAATACCAATTACGGCGATAAAGTGCTGTACCAGGCTTTCTGGGCGCCCAAGCAGTACCTGAACCCTTTTCCGCAAAGTGAGATCAATAAAGGCATCCTTATTCAAAACCCCGGGTATTGAGTGTCACGAATAAACAGCAGTCTCAAAATAGTTCTTTGAATCTGTT
>CBJLMB010000003.1:0-238424 GCA_966424055.1 uncultured Deminuibacter sp.
ACGGTGGTGTGAGAGGACGGGTAGCCAACTAATGGCTATCCTCCTACTCGATTTTAGGCGTGAAAATAAGGATATAACAGTATTATACTCCAAACGTATTTTATAAAAAGGAGATTCTCTCGCGGAAGGCGCGGAAGACGCAGAAAGGAAGATGAATGACCTGTTCTGTCCCTTCTCATGGCTGGCAGCTCATGGCTCATAGCTGAAAAAAAGCGACTAGCTACTAGCGCTGAGCTGCAAGGGGTTTCTCTCGCGGAACACGCAGAAAAGAAGATGAATGATCCGTTTTGTCCCCTCCTAATGGCTGGTAGCTCATAGCTCACAGCTGAAAAAAAAGCGACTAGCTATTAGCGCTGAGCTGCAAGGGGTTTCTCTCGCGGAAGGCGCGGAAAGGAAGATGCAATAATCCGTTCCCTTCTCATGGCTGGTAGCTCATAGCTCACAGCTATAATGGTATTGGCGGATCGGCCGCCTTGGAAATAAAAACACTAAAGCTTATAAGTAATTGATTATCAGATAAAATTAAATCTATTCTTTTAAATGTCTTATAGAATATTTTGCCTGTTTCAATAATTTTTCTACCTTTGCCGTCCTTTCACCGGGTGGCAGTGATGGTGACTGTTACCTGATTGTTGAAATATCATTTTTGGGTTAGTAAAAAAAATTAAGATGAAACGTACATTTCAACCACATAGGCGTCGTCGTAAAAGCGTTCACGGCTTCCGTAAGCGCATGCAAACAGCCAATGGACGTAAGGTATTGGCAAGCCGCCGCAAGAAAGGCCGTAAGAAGCTGACAATTTCTGACGAGAGAAAATTAAAGTAATACCAGGCCGGGTTATTCCGGATCATGTAAATACATTGCAAGCCTCATTTGCCCCCGGTGAATGAGGCTTTTTTCATCAAAACCGGTAATGACAGCAAAACAGGATTACACATATGGCAAAAAGGAAAAACTGAAGAGCCGTAAACTGCTCGACCAGGTTTTCAGGGAAGGAAGATCTTTTACCGTATTTCCCCTGAAAGTATTTTATGCCCGGCCGGCTGCAGTACAGGATTTTGCCGTAAAGCTGGGCGTTGGCTCCAGCGGGCGTTTTTTCAGGAAAGCTGTTCACCGCAACAGGATCAAACGTGTGCTGAGAGAAGCTTACCGGTACCATAAACAACCCCTGCACAACCACCTGGAAGCCAGCGGGCAGCAGGTCGTTGTATTTTTGCTGTATATTGATAAAGTGTTGCCGGAACAGGGTGTACTGCAACAGAAAATGCCCCAGGTAATTCAAAAACTGATCAGGGAATTGAATGAAGCAATTATTGCGCATACTTAGCTACCCGCTCATACTGCTCATCCGCATTTACCAGTATGTGATTTCGCCCGCCATAGGACCGAAATGCCGGTTTACACCTACCTGTTCGCAATATGCAGTGGAGGCACTGAAAAAGCATGGTCTTTTTAAAGGGTTTGCCCTCGCAGTAAAAAGAATTGCCCGTTGCCATCCAGGTGGTGGAAGTGGCTACGACCCGGTACCATAACTGTTCACTACACCTGTGCTCAGCTCAAAATACAACAACCATTCTTTAGTAGATACACCCTATTACAACAAACCCGGCTTAGCTAAGCCGGGTTTGTTGTAATAGTATTTATGCAGGAGATCAATGCGTCATCTCCACCAGGTTTTTAATCAGGTCGCGCAGTTCATTATTGGTATAAAACTTATACAGCTCGGGTTCTTTGCCATCAGGACCGGGATCAATGGCTGAGGGAATTTTATGAAACGGGCCGTAAATACGGGCATCTGGATTAGCAGATACCTTAACCAGCTGATTGGCTGTAACAATATAGTTGTGATTGGCAGCTGATACATTCTGGCCATGTGTCAGTTGGTTCAGGCTGTCTATTTTCACCTTCAGTTCTTCCTGGGAAATCATTTTGCTGTTGCTCAGGTCTTTTCCCAGCTGCTGCAGGCTGCCTACAATGGTATCTGTACGCAGGTTAAGTACATAATAACCTGCATCGGGAACATCTACATTGATATTGCCACTGGGTGCGCCGGTAATGCTCAGCGTGGTTTTCCCGCTTCCGCTAAGGGTTAATTCTTTTTCTGTATAACCGGTACCATCTTTCACAGCAATGCTGTTGCCATTGGCACTGATATCACCCCTTGACATAACCAATACTTTTTTGGCGGGGCCGCCTGAGCAGGCAGCAAGCAGGGCGATGGGCATTATGCCCAGCAGTATTTTTTTCATAGCAAAATCAATAAAAAATAAATAATAAAGTCCGGTAATATTACCGGACTTCAAAATAAACAAGTATTTCGAGTTTGAATCAAACTTTTATTTGATCGCGTTGAATCTTTCGGCAACTTTTACCCAGTCTATCACATTCCAGAAAGCACCCAGGTATTCGGCCCTGCGGTTCTGGTATTTGAGATAATAGGCATGCTCCCAAACATCCACACCCAGCAGCGGGGTGCCTTTTACTTCGGCTACATCCATCAGTGGATTGTCCTGGTTGGGCGTAGAGCTGATCTGCAGCTTGCCGTCTGTTACAATTAACCAGGCCCAGCCGCTACCGAAACGGGTAAGCGCGGCATTATTGAATTTTTCTTTGAATGCATCGAAAGAACCGAACTCTTTATTGATCGCATCGGCCAGTGCACCGCTGGGGGCTGGTTCTGCATGAGGCGCCAGGGTTTCCCAGAAAAAAGAATGATTCCAGTGGCCACCACCATTATTGCGCACTGCGGGAGAAATAGAGCCTGCCTGTTTCACCAGTTCTTCCAGGCTTTTGCTTTCATGTTCAGTGCCAGCAATTGCCTTGTTAAGGTTATCTACATATGCCTGGTGGTGTTTACCATGGTGAATTTGCATGGTAGTACCGTCGATATGGGGTTCCAAAGCTTCAAAAGCATAAGGAAGTGCCGGTAAAGTAAATGCCATAACTATCAGTTTGAATGTTGAATAAAATAAGTCTGATGATTCCGTTTTTGTTAAAACAAATTTATCGAGACTTGGTTGATTGAACCAAGCCTTTTATCTGATTTTACCTGTTGAAATAAGCTATTTCCAGGGATGCCCAATTTAGGACTAAAACATGGACTGTGCACCATTTCCGGGAAAAATTGGTTGATAAAAAGGTTGTATTGAACAAAGCCCCTGGTGCGCCAAAAGCAGCTGTGGTATTCTTTCCACAGCTGGTTAAAATACGGTTTCCAGTTCTTTCAGGTGATATACAGTATAAGTTGGCAGTACATGCGGTATAATGTTGAGATGGTTTACAAATACGGTATCCAGCCCGGCATTGATACCGCCCTGGATATCTGCATCCAGGTTATCGCCGATCATGATGCTTTCTGTTCTCTCTGCGCCTGTTTTCTGCAGGGCATAATCGAATATCTCTTTTTGTGGTTTCAGGCTATTGCTGCCTTCTGATGTAATAACTTCTATAAAAAACTCTTTCAGGTTGCTGTTGATTAATTTACAATGTTGCACCGCATCAAACCCGTTGGTGATAAGGTGCAGGTGATAACCTTTTTGCTGCAGGTACCGGAGTATTTCAATGGTGTAGGGAAAAATATTTTTCCTGTATGGCAGCTGTTCAAGAAAATCAACCGACAATTGTTTGGCCAGTGCTTCATCGGCAATTTTAAAATCGAGCAGGGTAAGCCACATTCTTTTCCACCGTAATTCCTCCTGTTTAATAAAGCCCTTGGTATAGCGGTCCCACAAGCGGTTATTGTGAAAATTGTAACGCTCAAAAAAATAGCCGAAATCATCCACACCCTTTTCTTTCAGTGCATTGGCCCTGTGCAGTACCACCAGGGTTTCCCTTGCATTGGTTTCAAAATCCCATAATGTATGATCCAGGTCGAAAAATAAATGGTTGTATTTCATCCTCACAAATTTTGTTCAATGGTGTGCTTCATTGCTTCAAACGAAATAAGGCTTGCCTCACTGCTATTTCAGCTCTGCGGTAACATGGCCAGTAGCAGTGCAAATTTACCCGTTTGCGCCAACATTCAGCCGTATTGCGATATTTGTTGACACAAGGTTAAGAAAACGCCTTTTTAAAGGGATTAACCGCGCTATTGCATTTATACTAAAAAATACAAGCCATGAACATTGTTATTACCGGTGCGTCTAAAGGATTGGGCAGGGCTATTGCAGAAAAATTTGCAGGCGATAAACAGGGGCATACCTTTTTCCTGTGTGCGAGGAATGAGGAAACACTGAAAACATTTGCCACCGAACTGCAGGCCAGGTTTCAGCGAACCAATATACATGCATTTGCCTGCGATATGGCTGTGAAAAAGCATGTTATCGCTTTTGCGCAATGGATACAGGGTTTTGATATGCCGGTGCATATCCTGGTGAACAATGCAGGACAGTTTATTCCTGGCAGTATTTATAATGAAGCTGATGGTGCGCTGGAACAAATGATACAGGTAAACCTGTACAGTGCCTATCATTTAACCAGGGCATTACTACCGCGAATGATGGCAGCAAAAACAGGGCATATTTTTAACATGTGTTCCATTGCCTCATTGAAGGCATATGCCAATGGGGGGGCTTATAGCATCAGTAAATTTGCACTGGCAGGTTTTTCCCAGAACCTGCGTGAAGAGCTCAAACCCTTTAATATCAAAGTAACGGCTGTTTACCCGGGTGCTGCTTACACCGATTCCTGGGCTGGTTCGGGTGTAGATCCCAAACGACTGATGGAAGCCGGTGATATTGCCGAAATGGTGTATACCGCGTCATTGCTATCGCCCCAGGCTTGTGTGGAAGAGATTGTTCTGCGCCCGCAGCTGGGAGATTTATAGCCAAATAAACTATCTTCGCCCCATGGAACAACTGTTGCAACAGATAGACCAGCTTAAGCAGGAAATAAGTGCCTATGAAGGCGTGAACGGGGATGCCGCGGAAACTTTTCGTATCAAATACCTCGGTACCAAGGGTATTATCAAAGGACTGATGGGGGAAATGAAAAATATTCCCGGGGAGCAGAAAAAGGAGTTTGGCCAGGTGATGAATGGCTTGAAACAGCTGGCAGAAGAAAAATGGGAAGCCCTGAAATTACAGGGTGATCATGGCGGGGAACAACAGGAAGTAGCGATAGACTGGAGCCTGCCGGGCGAACCGGAACCGGTTGGCGGCCGTCATCCCATCAATATTGTACGTCACCAGATCATTTCAATATTTCACCGGCTGGGCTTTGCCGTTGCTGAAGGGCCGGAGATTGAAGACGACTGGCATAATTTTACTGCACTCAACCTGCCGGAGAACCACCCGGCGCGGGATATGCAGGATACTTTTTATATTTCACAAAACCCCGATTGGCTGCTGCGCACGCATACCAGCAGTGTACAGGCCAGGGTAATGGAAAAGCAAAAGCCGCCTATCCGTATTATTTGTCCGGGCCGTGTATACCGCAATGAAACCATCAGCGCAAGGGCACACTGTTTTTTTCACCAGGTGGAAGGATTGTATGTAGATGAACATGTAAGTTTTGCCGACCTGAAACAAACCCTGTATTTCTTTGTACAGGAAATGTTTGGTAAAGAGGTGAAAGTGCGTTTCCGTCCCTCTTATTTCCCCTTCACTGAACCAAGTGCCGAAATGGACATCAGTTGTACTGTTTGCGGTGGTTCGGGATGCTCCCTGTGCAAACATACCGGCTGGGTAGAAATACTGGGCTGTGGAATGGTGCACCCCAAAATGCTGGAGAATTTTGGAATCGATCCCAATAAATACACCGGTTTTGCCTTCGGTATGGGTATGGAGCGCATTTGCCAGCTGAAATACCGGGTAAACGACCTTCGTCTGTATTCGCAGAACGATGTACGGTTTTTACAACAATTTACCGGCGCGGTATAATAAGCCGCTTCAATAAAAATATACCGTTTCAGCACCAACAGCCAGCCTGGCTGTTGGTGTTTTCATTTTAACAGCTTCTTACAAAAGTGGCAGATAATGCCTGTTGTTTTGTTAAAGGCGCCAGCCGCTAAAATTTTTTTAAGGGATACCCGTTCTTACCCAACGCCTTGCCCGCTGACCCCGTAATAGTGTAAAGCAAAATATAAAATGGTGACTATGGTATTCATGAACGCAAAGCAACCAGCACTTAGTGGTAAAGAGATGGGGCTGTATATATTGCTGCTGGCCTTTATGGTTACATTGTATATACCACAAACAGCTATAAATAGCATTTGTATAGGACTGTTGTTTGTATACAGCCTGTTCATGAACCCGTTTTCGGAAAAATGGGAACTGTTCAAAAAACGCCGTGCTGTTCAGTTGATGTTGCTGTTTTTTTTGCTGCATGTGATAAGCACCCTGTTCTCTTCCAATAAAGCCGAAGCGCTCGATTTGCTGGGCCGTCGCATGGCCTTGTTGCTGTTCCCGTTCAGCATTGGTTTAATTATGATCAGCGATGTACTCAGGAAAAGGATAATGCTGTCATTCGCTGTTATCACTACCATAGCAGCTGTATACTGCTTGGCGCTGGCCAGCCACCATTATACCTTATCGGGGTTTAACGGGCATTTGTATAGCAACGATCTCAGCCAGTACGTCGATAAACAATCAATTTATTTTGCCACAATGGTCAATATCGCAATGCTTTGCTATGCACATGCACTGCTGCATGGCCGGTACCCGGCAATTGTACGTGTTTTGATGTATACTGCGATATTGCTGCTATCGGCAGTGTTGTTCTTACTGGCCAGTCGTATGGCAATGCTTGCTTTTGGTGTTTGTGCGTTTATACTGGTTGGGTATATTATGGTAAAGCATAGAAAATGGCTTGCTGGTATATCTATTATCCTGGTGTTTACTGCTGAATTTTTCCTTTTGTCTGATGCTTTTCCCAAAGCCACTAATCGTTTTGAAGAACTACAGTATACACAATACAACTTTGCCAGCAACGGGCATGAAAGCAATTATAATTCAGACGTTACACCCGATCAATGGAATGGCGTTAATATCAGGTTGGCAGTGTGGAACTGCGGCTGGCAGCTGGCAAAACAACATTTTATTGCCGGCAGTAACCTGGGTGATAAAATGGATAACCTGCTGCAGGTGTACAAATACAATCATTTCAATTTCGGGTACGAATCAAGGCGTAACCTGCACAATACTTATTTGGATGTACTGGTAACTTTTGGCATATCGGGGCTGGCCATTTTTCTGCTGGGCTACCTGGTGATGCCTTTGATAAATAATATTAAAACCAATGATCTTTTCAGCTGCTTTGTTTTATTGCTGATAGGCTGGCAGCTGGTCACAGAATCATACCTCGACAGAAGCATTGGATGCATACTGCTTTGCTTTTTTGTTTCTGTTGCAGAGGGATGGAAAAAAGAGCGGATCAGTTTTGAACCCTTATTTAATCAACCGGCCGTTGCTACTACTTATATGCCTGGGTAATGTATAAATGATACAGGCTTAACGGCAGGTGCATTTTTAACAGCCTGCCGCCTGAACAGTCTTTGTGCAGCATATTGCGCAGGGCTGGTATATAGATACGTTCGATGGTGGACTTTACGCTTTCGTCGCCGCTCAGGTACAACTGAGCGGCCGTATTCAGGCAGGTTTTTACATTTCCCGTATCATAGTGATGTGCAGCCTGCCTTGTAAAATCGGCAAAACACAGCATGGTTTCTTCAAGACTGCCATCGTATTTGCTCATATTCAGCTGTGGAAACTTCCGGGATAGTACTACAAAAAGTTCATCGCCTGTTATCATACAAAAGCCGGTTAACGGGGTAAAAAGGATTTTACATGAAGATAAAAAGGCCGATGCTTTTTTCCGCATCCCCACATTATTTCCGCATTAATAAAATATTAAGAATGGCCGGATAACGGAAGCGTTACTGATATGGTTTGCAGCATGCACCATGAAGCGCACAGGCCTCAGCGGTACATGCCGCCAATACTTTATTCCTGCGGGAGGATATTACTGCTGCCGGGTCATTTTCTCGGCATTTTCAGCTACCTGCAATGCCTCGATAAACTCATCTATTTCACCATTGACCACTGCATCCAGGTTATAGGAAGTAAGGCCGATGCGATGGTCGGTTACACGACCCTGCGGCCAGTTATAGGTGCGTATTTTAGCGCTTCTGTCGCCGGTGCTTACCAGGGTTTTACGTTGCCGGGCAATTTCCTCTTCCTGCTTGCGCACCTGTTCTTCATACAGCTTGGTACGCAGCATCTGCATGGCTTTTTCGCGGTTACCCAGCTGGGTTCTTTCGGTTTGGCAAATAACCACCGTGCCAGTGGGTATATGGGTAAGCATCACCTTGGTTTCTACCTTGTTCACGTTTTGTCCGCCGGCGCCACCGCTGCGGGCAGTTTCCATTTTCACATCGCTTTCTTTCAGCTCAAAATCCACTTCTTCTGCTTCGGGCATTACAGCGACTGTGGCGGCTGAAGTATGCACGCGACCCTGTGTTTCGGTGGCAGGTACACGCTGTACGCGATGTACACCGCTTTCAAATTTCATGGTGCCATATACATCCTCGCCGGTTACTTCTACCATCACCTCTTTGTAGCCGCCAACGGTGCCTTCGCTTTCGCTTACGATAGCTGTTTTCCAGCCTTTTTTAGCACAATAGCGCAGGTACATATTCAGCAGGTCACCTGCAAACAGGGATGCTTCATCCCCACCGGTGCCTGCGCGGATCTCCAGCACGGCATTCTTATCGTCCTGCGGGTCTTTGGGTATCAGTAATTTAGTCAGCTCTTTTTCCAGGCTTTCTTTTTGTTCTTCCAGTTCGGGCAGTTCCATCTTGGCCAATTCACGCAGTTCTTCATCATTGCCGCTAAGGGCTTCTTTGCTGAACTGATAATCAACCATCACTTTTTTATAGGTTTCAAAAGGCTGTACAATTTTTTCCAGCTGCCGGTATTCTTTACTCAGCCTGCCAAACTCCTTTTGATTATTAATGATTTCGGGGTTGGTAAGAGAAATACCTATCTGGTCAAATCGGGCTTTTATGGCTTCCAGTTGATCTAACATATTACATTTTTTTAACCCTGTCCTAACCCGGCATAACCGGTCAGGCTGTTTTGCGGCCGGCAGGGCAATAAATTGGCGGCAAAATTACGGCTTTTATCCACTATCCCGGCAGTTAACTGGAAGCCGCCGGGCCATTGGATGGTAATTGCCCCGTTTTTAAGACCTTTACTGCATGGCACACCTCAAATTAAAAGCAGCGGGCTTATTTACAGGAAAGGAATTATTCGGCAGCAGCCATGTGCTTATTGCCGGTGAAGACGGCACTATTGAAGATATTGTTCCGGAGCAGGAAGCCGGTGACAATATACAAACGCTGGAAGGCTGGCTCAGCCCGGGTTTCGTTAACTGCCATTGTCATCTTGAGCTAAGCCATATGAAGGGTATGATACCCGAACACACCGGGCTGGTAGATTTTGTGATGATCATTATGCAGCAGCGGCATTTTGCCGAAGCAGAGATACTGGCGGCCATTGAACTTGCCGAGAACGACATGTGGCAAAACGGTATTGTGGCGGTGGGGGATATTTGTAATACCGCGCATTCGCTGCAGCAAAAAAGCAAGGGGCGGTTGCATTACCATAATTTTATTGAAGTGAGCGGTTTTGTTCCGGCAGCTGCGCCTGTGCGTTTTAACCAGGCACTGGAAGTGTACAGGCAATTTGCTGATCAAACTGTTAATGGCAGCAACAGCGGTGCTGCATCTCTTGTTCCGCATGCACCCTACTCCGTATCACCGGCACTGTTTCAACTGATCAATACACATAGTGCAGGGAAAATTGTGACCATCCATAACCAGGAAACGCCTGAAGAAGACCAGTTTTATCTTAACGGACAAAGCCGGTTCAGGGATTTGTTTGCACGCATTGGTGTGAACCTTGATTTTTACCAACCACCCGGCATCAGCAGCTTACAGGCCTGCCTGCCATTGCTGGATAATGCAGCTACAGTACTGCTGGTACACAATACCTGCAGCGGCGAAGCGGATATCGCTTTCAGTACCCGGCATACTACGGCACCTGTTTACTGGTGTTTATGCGCCAATGCGAACAGCTATATTGAAAACAGGCTGCCGCCGGTTGAACTATTGCGGCGGCATGGGCGTACCATTGTACTGGGAACCGACAGCCTGGCCAGTAATCACCAGCTGAGCATACTGGCCGAAATACAAACCCTGGCAAAATATTTTCCTGCTATACCGCTTACCGAACTGCTGCAATGGGCTAGTTTCAACGGTGCTCATGCATTGCATATGCAGCACCGGCTGGGTAGTTTTGAAAAAGGTAAGCAGCCTGGTATTGTACACATCAGCGGTATCAGTGATGGAAAGTTATTGCCAGGTGCCAGTGCCACGCGGATTGTATAAAAAACCGGATTGAAAGCAGCAAGCTGATAATGCCGGGCTACGAGGAAGTTATCTCGCGGAATGCGCGGAAAACGCTGAAGGGAGGATGTTTCCAGGCCGAACGTTAAAAGCGGCAAGCTGATAGCTTTGAGCTACGAGGACGGGGCAAATCCAACTCATAGCTGAAAGCTCATGGCTCGTAGCTTGTAAAAACTTGTCTTGACTGCCGACTGCCGACTGTAAACTGCCAACTGATCATCTCGCGGAATGCGCGGAAAAGAAAACGTAAACAATTTGCCTTTATCTCATAGCTGGCAGCTCATGACTTGTGGCTATCTAATAAAAAAAGCGACGCAACGCGTCGCTTTTTTTATTGCGGGCTGTTGGATATTATTTGCTTAAAACAAAGCCTTCGCGGTAAGTTCTTTTTACAAATTGGTTGGCCGCATCAAAATTGGTTACGCGCATATTGTCGCCATCCCATTGCAGGGTAATGCCACGGCCGGGGAAATTATAGCCCCTGCCATTGGCCCTTGGCTCGCGCAGGTTGAAGCTGCGGATAGCGAGGTTACCCATCAGGATGCTTTCTGTAAGCGGAACAGCATATTCAATAAACGGAGAATCCACTTCTTGTTTGCCATAGCCGGCAATACAGGCATCCACCCATTGTTTATAGTGCCCTTCAGCACCACCGGGTACGCGCGGGTATTTCTGCGGAACTTTTACTTCTGCGGTACGTGATGTAGGCAGCAGTTGCGGATCTTGTCCATACACACCGCACATCATTTTACCTTTAGTGCCTACAAAGATCACTCCGTTACCAGTGTCGCCTTTGCCGCCCATGATCTCATTGGGGCCCAGCTCATCCGGTCTTTCAGGCTGGATACCGCCATCCATCCAGTTCAGGCGGATATCGTTGCCATTCTTGCCTTTGTATTTAAAATGGATAGAAGAAGCTACGGGGCCGCTATCGGGCAGGTATGCCTGGCTGAAATTGCCATCATAAACAGTGGCTACGCTGCAGGTTACTTCTTTAGGGAAGCCCAGTTCGAGTACTTTGAAAACGGGGCCTACAATATGGCAGGCCATATCACCAAGGGCGCCGGTACCATAATCCCACCAGCCGCGCCAGTTGAATGGAACCACATTTTCTACATAGTCCTTTTTAGGTGCGGTACCCAGCCACAGATCCCAATCAAGTCCCTGCGGAACTGGCTGCGGGTTTTTAGGCCAGGCAATACCCTGCGGCCATACAGGGCGGTTGGTCCAGCAATGAACGGTATGCACTTCACCGAGCAAACCGGCATCATACCACTCTTTCAGCAGGCGTACACCATCATTGGATGAGCCCTGGTCGCCCATCTGGGTTACCACCTTATAGCGTTTGGCGGCATCGGCCAGCATACGAGCCTCATAAATATCGTGTGTCAGCGGTTTCTGTACATACACATGTTTACCCAGCTGCATGGCATGGTAGGCCACAATAGCATGGTTATGGTCGGGAATACCTACTGATACGGCATCGAAATGTTTGCTTTCTTTTTCAAACAGCTCGCGCCAGTCGTGGTAATATTTTGCTTTGGGGAATTTGGCAATATTCTCTTTTGCCTGGCGGTCATCAACATCTACCAGGTAAGCGATCTCTGCCCTTCCGGATGCAGCGAAATGGCGGATATCATCACCACCTTTTCCGCCGGCGCCTACGCCGGCAATCAATAATTTATCGCTTGGGGCAACATATCCTTTACCCCCCAGTACATGCCTGGGCACAATGTAAAACCCTGCCAGGGCTGTGAGTGATTGTTGAAGAAATTTGCGGCGGGAGTCACTCGCCAGTGGTGGTTGTGGTTGTTGTTCTGGATGCTTTTTTTTCATGCGGAAATGATTTGTTTTTTTTCAATGGCCACATGTAACAGCCCTGATGGATCTTCTTTATACCCTGTTACAGGTTTATGCTGAACGATGCACTTCGCATGGCTGTTGCATATGAAAGCTCGTTTTTGTGCTAAATTCGTTTGAAGATAATGAAATAATTAAATATGAAAACGATTTAGCTTTATCATTTTTTTAAGCGCTTTACCGGCCGGTACAAACGGCGGCTTGGGCATGGCGTTCAAACAAAGCGGCTGTTCTTCTTGTTTTTTCTGTAATAAAGTACCATTCATGCATTTGCCACCAGGTGATTTCGCACTGCTGCAACAATACTTTCACAACGGGCATACCCGCAGTTATGCTTTCAGGAAAAAACAACTGCAGTTACTCAAACAAGCCATCAGGCAATACGAACCACAGATCCTGGAGGCGCTGCATACAGATCTTCATAAATCGCCTGAAGAAGCATTTGCTACAGAAATAGGGCTGGTATATGCAGAGATAGGGTATATGCTGAAACATCTCCGTGAATGGATGATACCGGCTGGCACCACTTCGCCGCTGGGCCTTTTTCCCTCTTCGGGTAAAATTATCCGTGAACCAAGGGGTACCAGCCTCATTATTGCTCCCTGGAACTACCCGTTCCAGCTGCTGATAGCCCCGCTGGCGGGCGCTATGGCCGGCGGCAATTGTGCAGTGCTTAAACCATCAGAGCTGGCACCAGCCACCGCCAAAGTGGTAGAAACAATGATCGCCGCAACATTCGACAACTGCTATATTCAAACCATACAGGGAGATGGTGCAACGGTGGTACCCGCCCTGCTGAAAAATTATCGCTTTGATCATATTTTTTTCACCGGCAGCATACCGGTAGGCAAAACCATCGCGGCACTTGCTGCAGAACAACTGGTTCCTTTAACCCTGGAGCTGGGCGGCAAAAGCCCTTGTATTGTTGATGAAGCCGTCGACCTGAAAACCGCCGCAGCCCGTATTGCCTGGGGGAAATACACCAACGCCGGACAAACCTGCGTGGCACCGGATTATTTGCTGGTGCACGAAAGCAAACATGCCGCCCTGCTCGATCTGCTGCAGCAGAACATCAGGCGGTTTTATGGTGAAGATGCCAGTCGTTCGCCCGATTATGGAAGGATCATCAACCAGAAACATTTCGATCGCCTCTCTGCTTTTTTGCAACAGGGTAATATTGTTACCGGCGGAATCACCAGCCGGGAACAATTGTATATTTCCCCTACCATTATGGAGCAGGTGCAACAGCAGCAACCGCTGATGCAGGAAGAGATTTTTGGCCCCATACTGCCGGTTTTCGGCTACCGCGAAAAGGAGGAAGTGGTTGATTTTATCAGGCAACACAGTTACCCGCTGTCTTTGTATATATTCAGTAACAACAAAACAACACAGCGTTATTATACCGAGCAGCTGGCTTTTGGCGGAGGCTGTATCAACAACACGCTGGTACACCTGGCCGATCCCGGCCTGCCGTTTGGCGGTGTGGGCTACAGCGGTATGGGCCAATACCATGGCCGTTACAGCTTTGAAACCTTTACCCGGCCCAAAGCCCTATTGCATACCGGCACCTGGCTCGATGCGCCCGTGAAATACCCGCCTTACAAAGGCAAAATGAAATGGCTGAAATGGTTTTTGAAATAAATTTATACGCATACAACCAGCTGGCTTTGCAGCTAAGCAAACCTCAACCCAACGCTTATGACAGGCAGACAATCTTTTTTAAAAGCAGTATATCCTTTATTGATGAAGCTGACAAGGCTGTTTGGTACAAACAGTACCGTGTTGCACAATCCCCGTAAAGTCATTGCACCTGTAGATTTCAGTTCGCTGCACAGCACACTTAATAATGGCCAGCCGTTTTTGTTCAGCGACCTGCGCGATAAAAAAGTATTGCTGGTTAATACGGCATCCGATTGTGGTTATACGGCCCAGTATGCGGATCTTCAGCAATTGCAGGAGCAGTTCCCCGACCTGGTGATACTGGCTTTTCCTGCCAATGATTTTAAAGACCAGGAAAAAGGCGATGACAAAAGCATTGCACAGTTTTGTCAGCTGAATTACGGTATTCGTTTTCCCCTGATGCAGAAAAGCAGCGTGGTAAAGGGCATACAGCAAAACCCTGTTTTCGCCTGGCTGAGCGATGCAGCACAAAACGGCTGGAATAACCAGCCACCGGAATGGAACTTCAGTAAATACCTGGTGAACAAAAAAGGCCAGCTTATGCATTATTTCGGTCCCTCTGTTTCGCCTGTAAGCAAAACATTTTTGCAGGCGGTTCACCAGTTATAGTACTATTCCGCTGCATATTTTTTATATTTAACAGCTTATGTTTTAACCGGCGCTTGCTCACCGGGCCTGTAAAAATGCTGCTATGCTTACAAAAACAGATATCGAAAAATATTTTATCGCCGAAAAACAGGCCGGTATGTTTTTCCTGGCTGCTGGTATACTGGCCATTGTGCTGGCCGTTGTATGCTGGGTATGGTTAAAAACCAACTGCTGGAAAGGTGCAGCCATACCATTATTGCTGCTAGGCCTGCTGCAGGCGATTGCCGGTTATACGGTTTATGCACGCAGTGATGCCCAGCGTATCGAGAATGTGTATGCACTCGACATGAACCCCTCGCAACTGAAGAATAAAGAGCTGCCCCGTATGCAAACGGTGAATAAAAATTTTGCCTTGTATAAATGGGTGGAGATCGTGCTGGCTGTTGCCGGCATTATACTCATTATATTGTCCCGTACGCCTGAAAAACAGTTCTGGCTGGGCCTGGGTATTGCACTGGCTGCCGAAGCTATACTGCTGCTGATTGCCGATACCATGGCACAGTCCCGGGCGCAGGCTTATACCACGCAACTGGAGGCTTTGGTGAAAGGATTGTTTAAATAAGAGCAGCAGTATTCCTACCTGGCGGTGGCCATCCTGTTCTGTTTAATCGGCTGTGGTTGTTTTACACGCAACAGCATAGCGAGAATATCATCGCGTATCTTCTTTTTTTCCGAGAAAGCAATAAGATGTCCCCTACCGGGTATAAATTCTATATTAAGCGAAGGAACATTGACCAGGTGTGCGCGTGCAAATACTGCGTTGGATGTGTAAACCAGTCCATCCTCTGCACCCTGCAGGTACATTACGGGTACTTTAATTCTCGGCCAGCCTTTTAGCATGGCTTCCAGTTCAGTTTTGTGTGCAAGTTTTTCTGCGTTGGCCGATTGCAGCATTCTGGGTATAAACCAGTGCAGCAGCGGGTTTTCAATCATTGGCGTAAACCAGAAGATGCGTTCTTGACCCGGTGCAAGCGCAGGGGCTATCAGTACCAGCCCATCTACCAGGTTAGGATAATCCATGGCCAGTCTGCAGGCTATGGAAGTACCATAGGAAGCAGCCACCACAACTACGGGATGATGTATCTGATGCAGGCTGTCGAGTACCGGTCTTATCATGGCAGCCTGTTGTTCTATAGAAGTAACGGGTTGGGCCAGTCCCGAATACCCATAACCAGGCCGGTCCACCGCATACAGGGTGGCCTGGCCTAGCAGCAGGCTGTCGCTCAGGTATTCTTTAAAATAAGTGGAAGAGCTGGGGGCGCCGTGTATAAATAAAACCGTTGCACTGGTATCTTTCCCTGTATAGATATAACGGATATCACGTTCATGCGAGCGGTAATACTGTATGCCAACCGGTACATGCCTGCTGGCAAAAAAACGGTTTACTTCCGCATCATCCATCCTGAATTGTATAAAGCGGTCAAGCACCAGCAACAGGATAACCAGCAAAACAAACGCCGTAACAATTATCCTGATCAGTATTCGCGTCAGCTTCCTAGCCATGCTATAAACTTAAAACAGTAGCACGATAAAGTCGAATACCGAAAGTTGATTTTATGTTAAGAAAGGAGGATGCATTTCATCCCCCTTTCCATTCAGGATGGGTTAAGCTTTAAAATACACGTATAATGCGTTCGTGGATCGCAGGGTTTTCCTAAACAAAGATTCCCTGCTTCCGCTCTTACTTGCCACTATCAACCTACAGTAATCTAGTTATGATGTGGGAAGCTGTGCATGTTGCAACTGTATGCGCTCCACTATTTCAACGGGTTGCTGTAATACCGGCGCTGGCGGCGCCTGTGCTGGCGGATCTTCACGAACAGCTGGGCCATTGGCTGCCAGCTCACTGCCGGGTATGCCTGATTTGAACAATGGCCATAAAAACTGCGCATACCATTCATCTCCCTCATAATGTGCTATACCATACACGGCGGGATATTTACGGGTAATGATGCCGGTGCCGAACAGCACATCCCATATGAAAAACATATTGCCGAAATTACCTTTATAATAACCTACCCCATCATCGGCACTGGCCGCATGATGCGCGTGATGGGTGGCCGGCGTTGAAATCAGCCGCTCCAGTACCCAGGCTACAGGATGCAGCCATTTGTGTTTATACAAAGGCTTATCCCAGGGAATACTTGAATGGGCTGCCATGGTGATCAGCGATTTGATACCGGTAACAAATAATGCCGGGTAGCCCAGCCCCAGGTATACCAGTGCTGCGGTGAGGTAAATCTGCGAAAAGAAAATAGTATAAATAATATTCTGCCGCCCAGCCATAGCCATGCCCATATAAGGCGCGGAATGATGCGTGCGGTGAAAACGCCATAGAAACGGCAGCTGGTGGTGCAGCCGGTGATACCAGTACTGCGTTAAATCATCCGCCACGGCAATGATGAAAAAGCCCCAGCCAAAAGGCACCCAGGAAAATGTATTTTTATAACCGGGTAATAACACGGGTAGCAGTTTCAGCGTAAAATAAACCACCAGCGGCCGGATGAACAGTTTAGGGCCCACAAAACAAACCAGGTCAAGTATGCGCTCATTCTTTGTCCATTTTTTATCATAAAGCCCCAGCGCAAATTCTATTAGGCCTACAATGATGGTTAAAACAGGCAAACCCCATGTACTCAGGTGATGGAAAATGGTTTCAATTATTGTAATCATGGCTTGGTATTTACAGGTGTTACAGTTTGGTTAACCGGTGCCGGCTGCGATGTATTGTTCTTCTTTTCCCAGGGGCGCTCGCCTTTGATGTAAAAGAAAAGGAACATCAGCACTACAGGCAGTGCATAGAGGAACAGGCTGATGATGCCATCCCTGATGATTTTACGGGCCAGTTCTTTTTGAAGTGTCATAGTATATTTTTATGTCAGCATAAGCTGGCTGCTTATAAAAAATGGCGTACCAGCCATAAACCGAAAAAGAAGATGGAAAAGGGGATCAGGAAAACAACGATGCCCACTGCGATCTTTTTCGTTAGCAGTACGATATCCTGTGTGGTCATAATTATTCCGTTTTGCTGATGGATTGTTTGTTGCCTGTATTGTGTATCCTTCTTTTGAACACATCATCCCAGTCGATGAAGGGATAGATATGGTATTTTTGCGCATTTTCATCAAACAAGGCTTTCAGTTCAGCGAGTTTCTGCGGATTTTTATCGGCCAGGTTAACACGCTCATTGAAATCGTCATTCAGGTTATACAGTTCCCATACATCTTTGTCAAAACCATGCTCCTGGTTAACGGCAGTGGCTTTGTTGAGATCGATGATATCAGGATGATGGGCTGCTTCGGCCTTCCATCCATCTTTATAAATAGAGCGGGAGCCAAAAATATAATAGTACTGTTCTGTATGCCTTGATGGTGCCTGGGCATCTGCAAAGGAATACAGCAGTGAAGTGCCTTGCAGGGTATCCTGCCTGATCCCTTTAATGTATGCAGGCAGTTGCGCGCCGGTTATTTCAACAGTGGTGGGCAGCAGGTCTATTACATGGCCGTATTGTGTGCGAACACTGCCTTTGTCTTTGATCCCTTTGGGATAAAAAACGATCAGCGGGTTACGTGTTCCGCCTTCTGCATTGGCATCCTGCTTCCAGAAGCGGAAAGGTGTATTGGCTGCCTGCGCCCAGCCCAGCGGGTAATTGGTTTGACGGCCGGCAGGTGTACCGATATCATCGATCTTTGCAAGGTTATTGCGGATAGCATCTGCTTCAGGCGGATTTTTTTCAAATACACTTTTATTGATCACTCCATTAAAACTGCCTTCTTTACTGGCACCATTATCGCCGATCACGATAAACACCAGGGTGTTGTCCAGCTGATGGATGGATTCAAGGTAATGAATCAGCCTGCCTACCTGGTAATCGGTATAAGTAAGATAACCGGCATATACTTCCATAAAACGGGCATATAGTTTTTTCTCATCTGCAGAAAGACTGTTCCAGGCTTTGATAGAAGGATTACGCGGTGGCAGCTGTGCACCGGCAGGGATAATGCCCAGTTTTTTCTGGTTGGCGATCACTTTTTCTCGGTATACATCCCAGCCTTCATCAAATTTCCCTTTATACAGATCGCTCCATTCTTTGGCCACCTGGTGTGGTGCATGCGTAGCGCCTGGTGCATAATACAGGAAGAAAGGTTTATCAGGTGCTGCTTTTTTTTGCCTGCCGATATAGCTGATGGCCTTATCAGTGATCTGCTCACTCAAATGCCTGCCATCAGGTGTTACATGTGCATTGTCTTCCACCAGGTCGGGCTGGTACTGGTCTGTTTGCGAGCCAAGAAAACCAAAGAAATGATCAAACCCTTTACCTGAAGGCCAGCGGCCAAAGGGCCCGGCATCGGTGGCATCTTCATCTGGTGTTAAACCATATTTTCCTACGGCGAAAGTGTTGTAACCGTTTTCGCGGAGTATTTCTGCAATGGTTCCTTTATCAGCGGGGATCCTGCCATCATAACCGGGAAAGCCTGCAGAAAGAACAGTGTGCGCAAAGCCTCCCATATGCACATAATGATGATTGCGCCCGGTGAGCAAACCTGCACGGGTAGGTGCACAAATGGCTGCTGTATGAAAGTTGGTGTACCGCAATCCCTGGCTGGCCAGGCTGTCGAAAATGGGTGTGCTGATCAATCCGCCGAAGGTGCTCGATGCACCAAAGCCTACATCATCCAGTAAAATCCAAACCACATTGGGTGCACCCGCAGGGGCTTTCACTGGCTCGGGCCACCATTCTTTTGAATCAGCATAAGTTTTGCCTACCACACCCTGGTAAGCAGGCACCGTGTTTTGTGCAGAGGCAATATTTGCTACCGGCAAACCGGAAAGCAATAGCGCCCACGATACATGTTTAATGCGCAAATAGCTTTTTTTCTTTTTCATGAGATGATCATTATTTGTTGAGTGTATTCCAGCTTATTACCCCGGTTTTCTTTGCCCAGTTGTTATAGGCCTGCTGTAGTTCAGCTGTTTTATGGGGATAAAGCCTGGAGAGATCGTTGGTTTCTGTTCTGTCTTTTTCTACATTGTACAGTTCCCACGCACTGTTGTTTTCTGCTACCAGCTTCCACTTACCCATTCTTATTGCCCTGCTTCCTTCATGTTCCCAGAAAAGCGCTCTATGGCCTTTGAAACTATGGTGGTAGAAAACAGGTGTAAGACTGGTACCTGCCAGTGGTTTTAAGCACCGCTCTTTAAAATGCTGCGGATAGCGGATGCCTGCAAGTGCCAGGCAGGTAGGCATCAGGTCGATGAGATGAGCTGGTTGTGTATTCACTGTACCTGCTTTGATAACACCGGGAAACCAGGCAATGAATGGGGTGGCAATACCTCCTTCATGCGTATTCCGTTTAAACATCCGGAACGGTGTATTGCTCACATTGCCCCAGGGGCGCTCATAGCTGTCGATAGAAGCCACGCTGCCGGGCGCTCCGGAAAGCTGTATCACTTCTTTCAGTTTTTTTACCTCATCGGCACTGCCACCATTGTCGGAAAGAAACATAACCAGCGTGTTTTTATCTCTATGGATCTCTTTCAGTTTTTGCAGCACCTGTCCTATACACTGGTCCATCCGGTCGATCATGGCTGCATAAATCGCCATGCGGGTATCCCAGCTGTCTTTTTCACCAGCTGTGAGCGTATTCCATGCCGGCGCCTGTTCAAACCTGGCAGATAGGGCCCAGCTTTTATGGATAAACCCTTTTTCTACTAATTTTTTATAGCGCGCTGCCCGTACAGTATCCCATCCGCTGAGGTAACGGCCCTTATACCTGGCAATGTCTTCAGGCAATGCCTGCAAAGGCCAGTGAGGTGCATTATAAGCGAGGTATAAGAAAAAAGGATTGCTTTTATGCTGCTGCGCATCCAGGGCCTGTAATGCAAACTGCGTAATAGCCTGTGTGAGATAGAGGGATGTATCTGTTCTGATGAGGGGTTGATTGTTCAGCAAAAAATGCACTGTTCTGCCATCATTGTACAGCGGCTTTGAATTGAAATAACTGCTCCCATTGTTCTGCAATGTGAACGATTGTTCAAACCCCCTGTTCCCGGCCCAGGCTGAAGGAACAAGACCCACATGCCATTTACCCGACACAATGGTGGTATATCCTGCTGTTTGCAGCAGTTCTGCAATGGTGGCACAGCTGTCGTTTAAATAACCCTGGTAGGCAGGTGTTCCTTTATCCTGCACCATATCACCAACACCGGCTTCATGCGGGTATAAGCCGGTGAGCAATGATGCCCTCGAGGGGCAGCACCGGGCATTGTTGTAAAACTGCGTCATCACCAATCCTTCTGCAGCGATGCGATCCAGGTTGGGTGTATGTATTTCTGAACCGAAACAACCGGGGTCTGAGAAGCCCATATCATCAGCCAGGATGATAATGATATTCGGCTGCCCGTTCTTTTCCTGTGCCTGTACACATACTACAACAAAGCATAACAGCAATAGCCAGCCGCATTTTCTGCAGGCGTTTTTTGTATTCCACATATAATTTTCCGTTGTTCTTCTAAAACAGCTCATATCATATTGCTTGCTACGTATGTTCTGTATCCTGCCGCCTCATACTACCATCCCGGGTTTTGGGTGAGTTGTGCATTCAGGTCTATTTCGCTTTGCGGAATAGGGAACAGGGTGTCTTTCACTGCAGCACCGGTTTTGGCAGGTATTTTTTTCAACGCATCATACAGGTAACTGCCGCCACGCCGCGACAGATCGAACCAGCGCTGTGCTTCCTGTATAAATTCTTTTCTTCTTTCAAGAAAAACCGCTTCCCTGAAATCAGCCTGGCTAAGGCCGGGAGTAAGATTACCGGCGCCAGCTCTTGCACGCACCCGGTTAATGGCCGCATAAGCATCTGCAGCAGGGCCGTTCAATTCGTTGATCACCTCTGCGTATAGCAGCAAAATATCTGCATACCGTATCACGGGGAAATTGATACCGCTGATAGCCTGGTTGGTAAGCGGTGAAATACTGTAGTCGATAAACTTGGCAAAACGCGGTGCACCGAAGTTGATGGTTTGCCCTGTTGCGGCATTATACTGGGTAGTAAAAAACGTAACCGCGCGCCGTGTATCGCTAGAGCTGAACAGCTGGTATAAACTGCTGTCTGCAGGAATATCCCCCGGGTAAACAGCCACATTGAAAGAGCTGAAATTACCCGAGCTGAGAGATTGTGAACTGTTTTTGGCACCGAGATTAGTGCCGAATTGCACGGAGAAAATATGCTCTTTGCCGTTTTTGTTTGCCTGCTGAAAAACATCCAGGTAATTGGCAAACAGGTCGTACCCATAACCACCATTAATAACGGTTTGCAGCTCGGTGAGTGCATGCTGCCAGTCGCGGCGGGTTACATATACTTTAGCCAGCAGTGCATGTGCTGCGCCGCTGGTGGCCCTCCCCGCATCTGCACTACCATAATTTTTAGGCAGGGTTACTGCATCCTGCAAGTCGGTTATGATCTGGTTATATACACTGTCTTTGGCTGTTCTAACAATCTTCAGGCTGTTTACATCAATTGTTGAAGGATCGTGCAGCACCAGAGGGACATCACCATGCAAACGTACCAGGTTAAAATACAGCAATGCCCTGATGAACTTCGCTTCCCTTACCAGCCTTGCTTTTAAGGTAGTATCGAATACTATTCCGGGTATATTGTCAATAGCCACATTGGCTCTGCTGATGCCATAGTAATGCTGCTGCCAGATCTTTTTGATGCGGTCGTTAGAAGCCACATAGGTGGTGGTACCCAATGCCCTCACATCAGGGTTGGTATTAGAGGGGCTGTACACCTGCTCATCACTGCCGTTACAGATAAGCAGGTTCAGGTTACGGCCGTAAATAGGGAAGTCTCCCGCAGGGTCGCTGTTCAATGTACTATAAACTGCATTGACGGCTGCCACAGCATCGCCTGAGGTTTTATAAAACTGCGATTTTTCAATGACCGAAGCCGGGTTTTCTGTGAGTTTATTGCAGGAGAATAAAACGCCTGTTGCAATACTCAGTAGAAATGATATTTTTTTCATTGTGTAGTATTAACGGTTAAAAACTTAGGTTCAGTCCTGCAAGAAATGTTCTGGCCGAAGGATAGATCCCGTAATCAATACCCTGCTTAGTATTGTCATTATCATAAAAATTCACTTCAGGATCGTAACCGGTGTATTTGGTGATGGTAAAAAGATTCTGTGCCGATACATACAACCGCAGTTGTTTGATACCCACTTTTGAAAAAAGCGAACGGGAGAAGCTATAACCCAGCGTAATATTTTTCAGCTTGGCATACGAGCCGTCTTCAATATACTTGTCTATCACCTGCGGTACGGGTGAGTTGGTGGCCCTGGGTGTTGTGGTATTGGTATGTGTAGGCGTCCACCTGTTCAGCAGCGTGGCAGATGCGTTGAGCGATAAAGTAGGTATCTCCAGTTTCTGCTGCAGCAGGTTGAATATTTTATTACCATACGAGCCCTGGAAAAAGAAAGAGAGGTCGAAATTTTTGTAGGTGATGGTATTGGAAAAGCCAAATGTAAACTTGGGCTGGGCGCTGCCCAGGTTATGCTTGTCGGCAGTGGTGATGGTTTTATCGCCATTCCAGTCAACATATTTGCGGTCGCCTTCTTTCTGCGGCACACCCGATAACAATGGTGTGCCCTTTTCAATATCGGCAGCAGTAAGCAAACCATTGGTGCTATAACCCCAGAAAGTGCCCACCGGCAATCCCACCTGAACAATAACTGGCGATACCTGGCCCGTAGGTGCCAGCGGGAAAAAACTGTTTGCTCCACCCAGGCTCAGTACTTTATTTCTGTTGGCTGCAAATACCAGTGCCGATCTCCAGCTGAAATGGCGCGATTTGATATTGTCGGTGTTCAGGCTGAGTTCAATGCCCTTGTTCTCCACGCTGCCTACGTTCTCCAGCTGGCTTGCATAACCGGTGTACAACGGGAAAGGAACATAAAGTAACAGGTCGGTTGTTTTTTTATAATACACATCAACCACCAGGCTGATGCGGTTATTGAGAAAACCCAGGTCAACACCCGCATTGTACTGGGTAGTCGTTTCCCATTTTAAATCAGGATTGGCCAGTTGCGAAGGAGCAATACCTGTTACCAGCGCATTACCGAAATAATAGTTTGTAGGCGCAAGTGTAGACAGCGAGCTATAGGGCGGTATTTCTGAATTACCTGTTTTGCCGGCTGTTAACCGCAGTTTAAAATTGCTGATGGTTTTACCAACCAGCTTAAAAAAATCTTCCTGGTTAATATTCCACGATAAGCCAGCAGACGGGAAATAACCCCACTTATTCCGGGCGCCCAGTTTGGAAGAACCATCTGCCCGCTCTGACAGCGTTATATTGTATTTATGCAGGTAAGAATAACTTACCCTTGCCAGGAAAGAGTTCAATGCTGAACGGTGCCCATCAGAAGAAGACAGCACGGGTGTGGCCGCATAGTTCAGGTTATTGAATGAAACAAGATCGTTGGGAAATTTCTGCGCGCTGGCCACCGCTGATTCATCTTTGGTGAATTGTGTGGTATAGCCTGCCAGCACATTTAAAAAATGCCTGTTCTGAAAAGACTGCTCATAAGTAAGCGTGTTTTCATTCAGCCACGAAACAGCATTGATGCTGCCAACAGAAGCATAACCACCCGCTGCATAACCAGAGGATGCACCGGCCGGCGATGCTGTATAAGAAGGTGCATAATAATTTTGCTTGGTGTTCAGCAGGTCAACACCGCCGGTTACTTTCAGCAGCAGGTTTTTCAGCAGTTTGTACTCGCCTGAAATATTACCCAGTACCCGGGTAATAGTCGAGCGGTTGGTGGTGGCGGCAATATCCTGCAGGGGATTGGTTGGCGTGGTGGTATAAGGACTGGTGGTATTGTAACTGCCATCTGCATTTTTAATTTTAGCCACCGGCGATGAGAGCACCAGGCTAGGATAGGCCCCACTGAAATTAATGCTGTTGTAGCCACTGCCGAACAGTTTATCTTCTGAAGACTGACTGCCGAATATATTGGTGGTCACTTTAAATTTCTCTGAAATATTCCGCTCGTAATTAATACGGCCCGAATAACGTTTAAACCCTGTATTGATAATGGTACCCTGCTGGTTATAGTAATTGCCGGAAATAAGAAACCTGGATTTTTCATCACCACCCGAAACAGACAGCTCGTGGTTTTGCACCGGTGCATTGCGCAAAGCAGCGTTCTGCCAGTCGGAGCCTGCGCCGAAAGCGGCAATCGCTGAATCGGAGAATGTTTTGGCTGTTCCATCGCTTATATTGATATCATTCACCAGCGAAGCCCATTGCGCAGCATTCAGCAGTGAAATTTTCCTGGCAACTTTTTGTGTACCCACATAAGTGCTGTAGTTCACTTCACTTGCGCCTTTTTTGCCGCGCCGGGTGGTAATGATCACCACGCCATTAGCCCCGCGCGAACCATAGATGGCCGTGGCGGAAGCATCTTTCAAAATTTCGATCGATTCAATATCGCTGGGATTGATGGTAGACAATGCATTAACCCCGGCACCATTGGAGGCGCCACTGTTGGTATAGTCGTTGTTGTTATAAATGATAAAACCATCAATTACATACAGCGGTGCATTACCAAAGCTGATAGAATTACCGCCACGCACCCTGATGGTAGCCGAACTGCCGGGCTGGCCCGAGCTTTGGGTTACAGATACGCCCGGTACCGAACCCTGCAAAAGATTGTCGAACGAAACAGCCGGCTGGCTGAGTGCTGTTTTTGAAACAGAGGCAACGGCACCGGCTACATCTGTTTTTTTCTGTGAACCATAGCCCACTACTACCAGTTCGTTCAGTACTGCATTGGCTTCCTGCAATGCAATATCAATATGTCCATAGCTGTTTACAGCTACTTCGCGGGTTTGATAGCCAATATAACTTACCAGGTAAACCACCGGCACATGCTGGCCGGTAATAAAACTGAACTCGCCGTTCTTACCGGTGATTACTTCATGCGTAGTGCCTTTAATATGTACCACCGCACCGGTGAGTGGTTCTTTGGTTTTTTCATCAATGATCTTCCCAACAAGGGATACATTGTTGTTCTGTGCATAAACTGCTACACTTAATAAGAAGCTGGCAATAATTGTTGATGCCAAGCGGATGGAAAAGCCTATGGCAGGGTACCGCCATTCTTTAACAGCTACAAATAGCCGGGTGATGGTATAACTTTTATACCTTTGAAATAGGTTCATGTTTAATGATATTTAATCGTTAAGCTGATGCCTGCTGAAAATCAGTGAGTGATTGGCGTTACTGGGCTGTTTTTCAGCATACGGTCCCGGCGATGTTTTTGCCGGGATTTTTTTATATCCTGGTTAATCCATAAATCATTTTTTTCTGGTTAAACAAATCATTGCAGCACCGGTTGATCGTCAGGGTGCGGGCAACAATAATTATATATCCGTTCTAATAAATGGCAACAAAAGCGGGAAGAAATAAAATGGCAGTAGCAAAACAGAAGACAGCATTAACAACAACAACAGGTACAGCCTGCAACACCAGTTACAAAAGGCTTTCCTGAGCCGGCGGCATAATTCGTCACAGCAGTTTTTATTGTATGGTCAACAGCATTCAAGTACATAACCTGCTTGGTTGTTTCCTGTTAATGATGATTAAGCAAAAGCAGTTTTTGCTGATAAGGGCATAAAAATAATGCTTTTTAATAAAAGTCTACTAAATTTATAGAGAATTATTTAAAAATGGAACGATCCTGTTGAAAGCAATAGGTTTTACCATTTTAATAAGCGCATTCTTCCAGTTGTGAGGAGGAGAAACCGGCCAGTTTTCTTTCGGGTATAAAACCATCATAACGCTGTACCACCTGTTGCAGTACCGCTTCAATTTCTTCTACCGACTTCAGTGTTACCAGCTGGTTGCGGAATTCTTTTATATGTGGGAAGCCCTTGAGGTAATTGGTATAATGACGGCGCATTTCCAGAACACCCAGTGTTTGCCCTTTCCACTCCACAGATTTCAGCAGGTGTTTGCGGATGGCTTCTGCTCTTTGCTGAACTGTAGGTGGTGCCAGGTGTTCGCCTGTTGAAAGAAAATGTTTGATCTCATTAAATATCCAGGGATAGCCAATTGCGGCGCGGCCTATCATAATACCATCCACACCATACCGGTTTTTATATTCCCTGGCTTTTTCGGGGCTGTCGATATCGCCATTGCCGAAAATGGGTATCTGTATCCGCGGATTATTTTTTACCCGTGCAATCAGGCTCCAGTCTGCACTGCCTTTGTACATCTGTGCACGTGTGCGGCCATGAATAGAAAGTGCTTTAATGCCCACATCCTGCAGCCGTTCAGCTACTTCTTCAATATTGATGCTGCTTTCATCCCATCCAAGCCTTGTTTTCACTGTTACCGGTTTGGTGGTCGATTGCACAACGGCACGGGTTAGCCTTACCATCAGGTCGATATCTTTCAGTACACCGGCGCCGGCGCCTTTGCACACCACTTTTTTTACAGGACATCCAAAATTGATATCAACCAGATCAGGATTGGTGGCATCAACAATTTTAGCGCTCATGGCCATGGCTTCCTCATCGCCGCCGAATATTTGTATCCCTATGGGGCGTTCATACTCAAAAATATCCAGCTTCTGCCGGCTTTTAATCGCATCCCTGATCAGGCCTTCGCTGCTGATGAACTCGGTGTACATCAGGTCGGCGCCATTGTCTTTGCATACAGCGCGAAAAGGCGGGTCGCTCACATCCTCCATGGGTGCCAGCAACAGGGGAAAATCGGGTAATATGAGGTTCTCAATACGTACCATGCTGATAATCAGGTAAGGCAATGCCTGCTTTCTGATGGAAAAACTTGCCACTTGCCACGAAAGTTGCAAATTTACAGCCTTATTCAGGAAAACTATGTATCCAGGGCAGAGAATCAGCCATCTGACGCAGTTAGGCATCTTATTAGGACTTTTTGGCGCAGCCACCATTTTTGCCTCACTGGCAGCGGCCGGTATGGTGGCAGCTATGCTGCATATCCCGTGGACACAGCTGCCGGATGCATTACTGAAAACACAAAATGCTGATGTGCTGCGTGTTATGCAAGGCGTAGGTGCGGGGTTGGGTATGGGATTACCGGCATTGATATTTGCCCGTATCCTCAGCAAACGTCCCCTGCAGCAACTGCAGTTCAGCCGGGTGATCAGCCTGAAAGAGCTGCTGCTGGTAGTATTATTAATGTACGCCGCATTGTTTGTAAGCGGGTCTCTCGCTGAGCTGAATGAAAAAATCCCTGTTTCTGCCGGTATGGCCGCCAAATTCAAACAATGGGAAAAAGCCTATAACGACCAGGTGGTGGTAATAGGCACCATGCACAACAATGCCGATTTTATTTACACACTATTCATCCTGGCGCTTTTACCTGCTGTGGTAGAAGAAATGTTTTTCAGGGGCTGTCTTCAGCAACTGATGGTGGGCTGGACAAAACATGCATTCACCGGTATTTTTATTACGGGCATTATTTTCAGCGCTATTCATTTTTCTTATTATGGTTTTTTACCCCGGCTATTCCTTGGAATGTTGCTGGGCTATATATATTATTATGGCCGTAACATCTGGCTTAACATACTGGCGCATTTTCTCAATAATGGACTGGTAGTGGTGCAGATGTACCAGCTGGGTAAAAAAGGCAAGCTGAATGCAGATGCAATGAATGATTCCTTTCCTGTTTACTGGGGCCTGGTAGCACTGCTGGCTGTTCTGGTTTTGTTTCATTTTTTAAAGAAGGAAAGCGCAGGTTTGCATAAATTAGTGCCTGCAAAAGAAGCGCAGTCCGAAGCTGCCGATAATGACCGGCCGGTATAGGCTGCTTAAACAGCAACCGGCATGCAAAATCAAAATGCAGGTATTACGGATAAATGGTCATGCAGGAAGATTCCTGGAAATGTTTCCGGGCCATTGAAAAACAAATTGCAGCGGATGAAACAGCCCTGGTTTTTATTACTGAGCACCAGAAATTTTGCAGAAGCCAGCATCATTAAAGGCATGCTGGAAGAAAATCATATACAGGTAATGTTATTGAACAAGCAGGACAGCAGCTACCTGAATTTTGGTGATATCGAACTCTATGTTCCGGCCCACCTGAAAGATATTGCACGGCACCTGCTTGATAAAGCACTGATGAACTGATACAGGTTATCAGTGACATTTATAGCCGCAAACCATAAGCTTCCAGCTGCGAGATAAGAATGATTCCTTTCCGCGTTTTCCGCGTGTTCCGCGAGAGAGCCAGTCTGCAGTCGGCGGTCTGCAGCCAAGGGGAGCTTTTATAAGCTGTGAGCCATGAGCTTTCAGCCATGAGTTGGATCTGTCTCGTCTCGTAGCTCAAAGCTATCAGCTTGCCGCTTTTAATCTGATATGAGAAGGAGATGGATCCTTCACCCGGCCTGGAAACATCCTCCCTTCAGCGTTTTCCGCGCATTCCGCGAGAGAGCCAGTCTGCAGTTGGCGGTCTGCAGCCAAGGGGAGCCTTTATGGCTACGAGCCATGAGCTTCCAGCTGCGAGATAAGAATGGTTCCTTTCTGCGTTTTTCGCGTGTTCCGCGAGATACATTTCTTGCAGCTCTGCACTACCAGCTTGCCGCTTTTAATAACTATCTTCGCAACAGCAGAATTTTCTCCCAACCAGAAAACGCTTACTATACAATGGCTTTCAACGTCCAGACATTTAAAACCCGTTCTTTATCTGCCGTTTTTTTTGTGATCATTATGCTGGCTGGTTTGCTCGTGAACCACTGGACATTTCTGGCATTGTTTACCATTATCCATTTTGGCTGCTGGAAAGAATACCGTTACCTCGTAGGACTTATTGATGAAGATTATAAACAGCTTTCCCCCTTTCATGCCTATGGCGCACCGCTGTTGGGTTGGGGCTTTATGTTGTGTATGACCAATGATGCCTACCATATCGGGAATTTTCGCATACACGAGCTCGGATGGTGGCTGGTTTTGCTGATGATGATAGTATTACCCCTGGCTGAAATATTGTTCAGCCGGCAGCTGATGCTGAAACGCCTGGGTTATTCTGTGCTGGGACTGTTGTATATTTCGCTGAGCTGGGGGCTGATGATCGACCTGCGCAATATCGGGCTGAACCCTTCCGGTGTATTGTTTACCAAAGACCTGGGCTGGATATACCCCGTTGTACTCATCGCTTCTATCTGGATCAATGATACCATGGCCTATATTGTAGGCTCTTTTATAGGAAAAACGCCTTTTTCGCCCATCTCTCCCAAAAAAACATGGGAGGGTACTGCCGGCGGCGCTGTGCTGGCTGTGGCTGCAGTAACGCTTACCGGTCACTTTGGTTTCGGACTGCAGGATACCCGGTCGCTGCTGGTAATATCGGCCATTGCTGCAGTGGTAGGCACTTCCGGCGATTTGCTGGAAAGCAAGCTGAAACGCCTGGCAGGTGTAAAAGATAGTGGTAATATGATGCCGGGTCATGGCGGCTTCCTGGATCGTTTTGATTCTCTCCTGCTGGCCACACCTTTTGTATGGCTGTATATTAAATTGTTTGTGTAATTGTTTTTACAAAAAACAGCAATGAATTAACCGGTGAACATCACCAGTTTCTGCTGGCCGATGCCCTCAACTTGATGTATCTTTGCCGTTCAAACGAATTTTACAAACATGACCATTCACAGAGAAGGATACAAGTCAATTGGTATTGCCGCGTTGATTTTTGGCGTCATCAATATTGTATCATTTACCTTTCTCAGCCCTGTACTGCCCTGGCTGGCAGGTATTGTTTTTATAGTAACCCTTGTTTTATTGCTGTTTATTGTTTCCTTTTTCCGCATTCCCAAAAGAACACTGACCATCGATGATAACAAAGTGATCTGCCCGGCAGATGGCAAAGTAGTGGTGATAGAAGAAATTGTTGATGAAGAATACTACAAAGACAAACGCATACAGGTAAGCATATTCATGAGCCCTGCTAATGTGCATGTTAACAGGAATGCCATCAGCGGTAAGGTAACCTATAGCCATTATCATCCCGGTAAATACCTGGTAGCCTGGCATCCAAAATCTTCTACTGAAAATGAGCGGCATAGCGTGGTGCTGGAAAACGGTAAAGGCAGCATACTGGTAAAACAGATTGCCGGTGCATTGGCCAAACGTATTTGTAATTATCTCACTGTTGGCCAGCAGGTAAAACAGGGGCAGGAAATGGGTTTTATCAAATTTGGCAGCCGGGTAGATGTGTTGCTGCCTCCCGGTACCAAAATAGAAGTAGCACTGAACCAGCATGTAAAAGGCGGGGTTACAGTACTGGCAAGCTGGTAACCAAGTTGCGGGCTATGTATTTATAGCTGCAAGCCATGAGCTTCCAGCTATGAGGTGGGATGGCCGGTTAAATAGAATGAATTATTTTGCGAGGCCATCCTGAAAACGATCATCCTTTCCGTGTTTTCCGCGTGTTCCACGAGATGCATTTCTCGCAGCTCATCGCTATCAGCTTGAAGCTTTTACAGCGATAAGCCATGAGCTTCCAGCTATGAGGTAGGAATGTGTTGTCAAATAGCATAAATTGTTTTGTGAGGCCATTCTGAAAATGATCATCCTTTCTGCGTTTTCCGCGTGTTCCGCGAGATGCATTTCTCGCAGCTCATCGCTATCAGCTCGCCGCTATAACTGGCAACCTAGGTTGGTAGTATGCTGGTGGGCATAATTATGCAAAAGTGCTGGGTACCTTCCGTGTATGCAGACAGATTTCCACATTTGCCGCTAATTACGTAGTTTCAACCTGCCTAAACCATCCTGTCATGAAAAAAATAATTGTACTGGCTACAGCGGCCTTCCTGGTAAGTGGTATTGCCTTTGCCCATGGCGATGATAAAAAAGGAAAAGGAAAAGAATGCTGTAAAAAAGAAGTCAAAGGTAAAAATTGCTGCAAAAAAGAGGCAACTGCCAGGGAAACGGCTAAAACTGCCGTTAAAAAAGTATAAGTGGGCCTTGTTAACGCCTATTTTACAGGCGTTTTAACAACAGGGCATGCTATCTTAACTATCTTTGTAATACAATTGAAAGCTGCAAATTAACTATATGAAAAAAGCCCTTACACTATTATTCTTCCTGGCCGGTACAGCTTACCTGCATGCCCAGCAGGCTACTGTTCCCGATCAGAACCCTGAATATATGCAAAGCCAGCGTAAGTACATGGGTATAAAAGATTCTGTGCTGGCAACATCCAATACAACGGTTCAAAATACCTATAAGGCATACGATTTTTACCAGAATCGCCTGGAACGTCGTGCACTGCGCCGTGAAAGAAGGTATAACCTTCAGCTCACCCGGGCAGAAAACGGCTGGTATCCTTCCTACAATTATGGATACAATGGATACAACGCATTTCCCTATTATGGTTCCCGCTTTATCCCGAATATCGGTTTCCGCAGCGGTAACTGGTGGTTTGGCTGGTAACCGGTATTGATTCATGAACCCTGTTTATACTAACATCTCAACATGCATAAAAAACTAATCGCAGCCACAGCGCTGATGGCTTCTGTGTGTATCATCGCATTCAGTTCCTGCTCCCGCAAGGTAACCCGTATCGACCCTTCCACTACCATTGATATCAGTGGCGGCTGGAATAATACTGACAGCCGCATGGTGGCTGATGAAATGATCAATGATGTACTCAGCCGCAACTGGCTGCAGGATCATGTACAGCGCACCGGTAAAAAACCTGTGGTGATCGTTGGTTTTGTTACCAACCAGAGCCATGAACACATCGAAGCCGAAACGTTTATGAAAGACCTGGAACGCTCTTTTGTAAATACCGGTAAGGTAACCCTGGTACAAAGCGGTAAAAAAAGAGACGAACTGCGCGCCGAACGTGCCGACCAGCAAACCAATGCCACCACTTCCACCATGAAAAAATTTGGTCTCGAAGTAGGCGCGGATTATATACTGCAGGGATCTATCAATTCTATTGTGGATGCTTTTAAACGCAGAAAAACCGTGCAGTACCAGGTGAACCTGGAGCTCACCAACCTGCAAACCAATGAAGTGGTTTGGATCGGCGACAAGAAAATAGCCAAGTATGTAAAGAACTAAACGTCGGCCTATTTTATTTTACAATTCGATAAAGAACTTAACGGATATGTTTAAATACAAACAGGCATGGATAGCATGGCTATTAATGCCTGTTTTCTTTTCCTGCGCCTCCTACCATCAACAAATACAAACGTATTACGACCAACTGCAAAACCAGCATTACCAGCAGGCAGGCCGCGAGCTGGAGCGCAATAAACTGGTAAAGGCCAAACGCAACAGGTTATTGTATTATATGGAGAAAGGCTATGTAACACATCAGCTAAAGCAATACGATACCAGCAATTATTATTTCAACCAGGCCGATGAATTCATGGATGGCAGCAACAATGCCTGGGATATTGCCAAAAGCACACTGGCCAACCCCATGCTGCAAACCTACCGCGGTGAAGATTTTGAGCGCTTCATGCTGCATTATTATAAAGCACTGAATTATCTCTATCTCCATAAAACAGATGATGCACTGGTTGAAGCCCGGCGAATAACCCTTAGCAATAATGCGCAAAAAGACAAGTTCAACGATAAAAGCAGCCGCTATAGCCAGGATGCTTTTGCACTGATCATGCAGGGATTGTTGTATGAATCTTCAAAAGATATCAATAACGCTTTTATATCTTACCGTAATGCGGCAGATGTTTTTTTGCGGCAGCCCAATCAAACCTACTATGGTGTGCCCATCCCCGAGCAGCTGAAATACGATTTACTGCGCACGGCCAACCAAATGGGTTTTGCCGACCAGGTAACCGCGTATGAAAAACAATTCAACCTGAAATACCAGCCGCTGCCTGCTTCGCCGGGAGGTGAGCTGGTGGTGTTTGTAGAATACGGCCTTGCCCCTTTCAAAAAAGAAGACAATTATTTTTTTACGCTCATCAAAAACGAAGGCGGCTTTTTCTTTACTGACGATAATAAGCTGTTCGCTATACCACTCGATTTTTCTGTTGGCATCAACGCATCGGATATTTCGCTGAAAGATATCGGTGTGTTCCGCATGGTTCAGCCGTCTTATGTAGTTCGCCCGTTGCCACATGAAACATTTTCGGCTGTAGTGAATGGGCAAACAGTGGCCGCACAAAAAATGCAGGACATCAATTACGTGGCCACGCACACATTAAGCGAGCGCAGGCTGAAAGAACTATCGCTGGCATTAAGCAGGCTGCTGGTTAAAAAAATAGCAGAGAAACAGGTGAAGGATAAAAACACGGCCGCCGGTGAAATTTTGCAGATGGTGAACCTGCTGGCCGAAAAAGCCGATACACGCAACTGGCAATCACTGCCTGCTAAAATATATTATATGCGTATTCCCCTGCAAACAGGTGAGCAGGATGTGCAGGTAAATGCAGGTAATACAACACTGCAAACAATACATGTAAACGGTACTGGAAGCATGCAGTTTTTCAACCTGAGAAAAATTGAACAATAAAAATCAGGCAGGTCACCTGCAGTGTACAAGTGATCAGCTTAATTTGAAATAATGGTGTTCTGTTTGCTGCTGGTGGTTGGGCAATAAATATCTCCAGAAATTCCATTTGCCCAAGTAAGTGTTTTTGGCCAGCTTGTCTTCTTCCCCGCAATAATCTATCTGGTGAATAATAAATTTCAGACTAAGTGTTTCATAACTGGCAATAAGCACAGTGCCAGATAACTGAAGGTTGTAAGGAACGCCTTTTTTATAACAATACAGCTCTGCTGCATAGCTGTGCCAGTTGCTGGCGATCATTGGCAGGCTGGAAATGGTAAAATCAATGTTTCCTTCTGCATCAAATGTAAAACCGCGAACAATACCTGCTGCCAGTTTTTCACCGGCTTCGTTATACACATAAAGTATGGCCTGTGACAATTGAATCAACTTGCCCTGATAATCGATCGGTAATGTAGCATTCGTGTCCATAAAAATCCATTTATAGTTGAATAATAAATACTATTCAAAACTGATGGGGGATCGCAGGTAGTGAACACAACTTCTATGACAGTGCAAATCAGAAAATGTTTAAACCAGGGCCGGGTTAGGGCTTTCTCACACGGGCATTTTCACACTAACAATTTCCGAAAAAATATTGACAAGTTCTATACCAGCATCGTTAAAAATGACCGGTTTTTTAACGGTGGTACAACTGCTGTATAACCAATATTTTTTTCTTGATATGAGATAAGCTGACTAACAGGCAGGTATTAGAAAAAATGGGTATAAAGTGAAATCTATGCAGAAATATTGGTAATAATATGCTGCCAAAAATGCAGGAAACCAAGGCTTCGATGTTTGCGTTATTGCAAATAAAATTGAAAGTGATGCAGCTTAAAATTTGATTAAGGAAATTATTTTTTCAAGATACTGCTGATCGGTTTCATCAAAACAGGCCAGTGATTCGCTGTCTGCATCCAGTACAGCTACTACTTGCCCATCGAGTATAACCGGTATCACTATTTCTGAACGGGATAGACTGCTGCAGGCAATATGCCCGGGGAATTTTTCTACATCGGGCACAATCAATGTGCGTGCCTGCTCCCAGCTGCTGCCACATACACCGCGCCCTTTTTTAATACGGGTGCAGGCCACTGGTCCCTGGAATGGTCCCAGCACCAGTTCATCTTTTTTTACCAGGTAAAACCCAATCCACAACCAGTTAAACTGTTCTTTCAGCGCAGCGGCAACATTGGCAAGATTGGCAATCAAATCAGGCTCGCCTTCCAGTAAACCTTTCACCTGCGGAAACAGGGCTTCGTATTGTTCTTCTTTTGTTCCTTTTGCAATAACCAGATCTTCTGCCATATCCAGGTTTTTATGCTGCTAAATTAACTTATTTACTTTTAAACGATGTCTTGCTCATTTTGCGGGTGTTACCTCTACCTGCCAGTCGTTGCCACTTTCAATATGATGTACTGCTGCAAAATTATCCTGGTTCAGGGCGAAAGAAAGCTGCATCAGGCTGTTGAGATAAGCCAGTGGCTGTTTCAATGCTACATCGCCAAAAGTATGTGCATAAGGCATGGTGCCCTGGTACACCTGTTGGTGTTTATGATAAATCGTTACCTGTAACCGGCTGCCGGGTTTTACCTGCAGCTGGTTAAACAGTTCAGCAGGAATGTTCGTCCAGAGATTGCCGTACTGGATATCGAGTATATCAATGGTGCCTTTAAGCATATTGTTTTGCAGTACCGCTTTCTGGTAAGGAATACTTATCACTGTTTGCTGCGGTAATGCAGGGCCTACCTGGTCAAAGCGGATGATACCGGCTGCAAGCCTGGCGCCGGTATAAGCATATACATCACGGCCATGAAACGTGTAGGAATTGCGTGAATCTTTTCTGCGGTTGACAGCTTCATCAATCTCGCGTATTTCATCAATACCTTCTGTTTCGGCAATAAATGTAAGTGTGCCATTGTCGGGTGTTACAATAAAATGCCCGGCTTTTGTTTTTAATACAACCGATTTTCTTTCTGTTCCCACACCGGGGTCTACAACAGAAACAAATACCGTTCCTGCAGGCCAGTAGGGAATGGTTTGTTCCAGCCGGTAGGCGGCTTCCCATATATTGTATGGCGGTATTTCGTGCGTAACATCGTATAATTTCAAATCAGGTGCAACGCCATTGGCTACTCCTTTCATGGCCGAAACGGCACCGTCTTTCAATCCGAAGTCAGATTGAAAAACAACAATTTTATTCTGTGCTGTGCACAGATTACTCATCAGTACCAGCAGACCGATAACTGTGTTTATTTTGCGGATCATGTATGTATGATTATAGTATGAATAGCATACCCGTTAATAGATTATTTCATCACGGGTTTTGCCGCGGCAAATTAGTGAACCCGCTTTTCTCCCGGTGTGTGAAAAATCCCATCCTTTCCCGGGGAAAGGATCGCTGGTGTTTCGCTGAATGGTCTTACCGTTCTATCAGCGTTTATCCCGGAAGAATGCCTTCATCAAAGCAGCACATTCTTCCTGCAGCACACCATATACCAGCGTGGTTTTTGGGTGAAAAGGCCATTGATCACCCGTAATATGCCTGTACCCATTCTTTTCATCAGCCGCGCCAAATACGATGCGCCCTATTTTACTCCAGTACAGCGCACCGCTACACATCAGGCAGGGCTCAACCGTAACATACAAAGTTGCATCGGGCAGGTATTTGGCACCCAGGTAATTGAATGCTGAAGTAAGCGCGATCATCTCTGCATGTGCGGTGGGGTCGTTTAGCCGCTCTGTCTGGTTATGCCCGCGGGCAATAACCCGGTTGTTCAATACCACCACAGCTCCTACAGGCACCTCGTCTTCTTCATAAGCATATTGTGCTTCTTTGAGTGCCTGCTGCATAAAATAATCATCGCTGTATTCTGCCATAACGCGAAGATAGTGTACGGCCCTGGCGTGGCAAGTTTATGTTATGGGGCAGAATATCTTCCATTTATTTCCCTGCTGTTTCTTTCAGCCCGGCCAGCCAGGATTGAATGCCCCTGGTTATCTGTTGCGCCACCGGTTTATGAAACCTGGGGTCGAGTATGCGTTTTTCATCCTCCCGGTTGCTCAGGAACGCTACTTCCACCAGGGCATTGGGGTATTCTGTAGGGCCATTCAGCGAGAAATTGAAATTGCCCACATTGCCAAATTCCTGCAGGCCCAGTTTCAGCATCTGGTCAAGGATGGCCTTGCTCAATGGCCTGAAACCAATATACCGGTAATAAGTGCTTACACCCCGCACCGTATCATTGCCCGATGAATTGAGGTGGATACTTACCAGTACATCGGGTGCAAACTGTGCAAGCATCGCTGTTCTTTCAACCATCGACAGGGATGTGTCTTTTGTACGGGTCATGAATATTTTTTTTACACCGGCTGTCTTCAGGGCTTTTTCCAGCTGTTTGGCAATCAGCAGTGTGTATTCCTTTTCCAGGATATGGCTGGTGACACCGTCTGCACCGTTGTTGTCGCCACCATGGCCGGGATCGATCGCAATACGCAGTTTGGCAATACTGCTTATATCGGGCTGGCGCTTTATGCGTATCACCATCCTGTTGCCTATACTGTCGTAGCTGATATGATGACCCCAGTGCTGGCTGTGTTTCAGTTCAATGATCACGCGCAGTACATCATCTTCCGTTTGTTCGTAGTATACATTCTTTATTTCCTTTACCGAGCTTAGCTGGGTGATCCAGTTGGTGTTGCTGGTAACACCGTAAATATCTACCACCAGACGCGAAGGGTGCAGCTCCTGCGTGCTTTTGTATGGCAGCTTTTCCTGCAGGTTTATTTTTATATAATCATAGCTTGTATCACCATACACACGCCAGCTTTCTGATAAAACATAAGGCCTGGCATGCAGTAGTGAATCTTTCTTTACATCTGTTTTGGGTATATAAGCAAAATGATTGCGTGACAGCTGTATCTTGTAATCATCCTTTACACTGTCTACCACCCTCACTACAATATTGGTATCAAGGTAGCCCATTTTGGCACCGCCCAGGCGGTCATCGCCAAGGCCATATTCCATAAAAGGCAGCTTGCCTGTTGTGCGCCCCATCCAGAAGCCGGCGGGTATATCCTGTGCCATTGAACGGAATATTGTTACTGTGAATATTATTGCCAGGAGGTATGCTTTTTTCATAAGCTGAAGATACTTAAAATCGATAGCAATGCCGTAGTTCTGCATTCATGTAACTTTGCATCATGACAGTTACAATACATCCCCGGGAAATGCTTACAGAAGAGTGGGTGCATATTATCCGCCGGCATAGTGCCGGTGCAGAAGCCGCCGGTCAGTTACATCCTGTACAGCTTTCGCTGATGTACGCGCAGCACTGGTTTACGCTGCTTACTCCCAAAGCATACAATGGCCTGGAATGGCCTTTGCCCGATGTGGTAAAACTGGAAGAGGCCATTGCCTGGGCCGATGGCAGCATGGCCTGGGTACTCACCCTGTGTGCAGGTGCAGGTTGGTTTGGCGGATTTTTACAGCCTGAAACCGCACAGCAGTTCTTTGCCAACCCGCAGGTATGCCTGGCCGGCAGTGGTGCGGCAACAGGCCATGCCGAAATAACCGGTAACGGGTATATGGTTAACGGCAGCTGGCTGCATGCCAGCGGGGCGCCCCATGCTACTGTATTTACTGCCAACTGTGTGCTCACACACAACGGGGAAACTGTGACTGATCAGCAGGGTAAACCGGTTATCAGGCCCTTTGCTTTTTTAAAAGAAGAAGTGGAACAGCTACATACCTGGCAATCGTTCGGGCTGGTGGCTACGGCCAGCCATGCATTTACCATTAAGAACAAGACAGTGCCTGCAGAAAGAAGTTTTTTGATCGATGCAAAATCGGCAATAGCAGCGGGGCCGCTGTATCAATATCCCTTTTTACAACTGGCAGAATGTACCCTTGCTGCCAATATCAGCGGTATGTGCCTGCATTTTATGGAAGAGGCAACGGCAATACTGCAGCATAGCAGTCAAAAAAATGCCTTTGCTGTACCGGTGCTGGAAAAATCAAAAGAACTGCTTCAAACAAGAAGAGCATCTTTTTATGAAGTGCTCGAAAGCTCCTGGCAGCAGCTGTTGCAGGGCAGCATCAATAATGAAACACTGGCCGCTATCAGCATGACTGCACGGCAGCTGGCACTGGATGCCCGTAAAACTGTAGACGAATTGTACCCTTACTGTGGATTGCAGGCAGCAGCAAAAAACACGGTGATCAACCGCGTATGGCGCGATATTCACACGGCCAGCCAGCACAGCCTGCTGGTTTATCCTGCTGCAGAATAGTCAACAAACAATTTATTGCTTAATTTGTAGATAGAAACACTGCTGCATGTTACCATAAGCTATCCAACCTGCTTGCAGGCTTAGCTGGTAACCATTACATAAAACAGCCGGGCATGCATCTTTCCGGCTGAAATAATTGTCAAAATAATTAATCCGCTATCCTGTTAAAGCAGGGATATGGTGTGCGATGGTGTAATGTGGAAAACTATTGGCTTAAATCCCTTTTCATGGCATGCATCATGCTATAAGGCCGGCAACTTGTACAAAATATTTTATTGTAAAACGCAAAAACATCAACCACATGAAAAACCTGCTCTTGGTCAGCGCTATGCTGCTTTTGGCAAATGCTGCTGTACACGCTCAGGACACGTTTAAAAATCTTCAGGATGCCAACAGCCGAACGATTAAGAAAGACCCCAATGACACGATTCCCAAAACATGGAAAAAAGGTGGCCAGTTCAGCCTGAACCTTTCACAGGCCTCACTCAGTAACTGGGCTGCCGGTGGCGATGATTATGCCATGGCCATCACCAGTTACCTGAACGGCTATGCTTTTTATAAAAAGGGTAAGCACAGCTGGGACAATAATCTCGATATCAACTTCGGTTATGTAAATACAACCTCCCTGGGCAGCAGGAAAAATGATGACCGTGTAGATTTCCTTTCTAAATACGGGTACGAGCTGAATCCCAAACTGAACCTGGCCGGCTTGTTCAATTTCAGGTCGCAGATGCTGAAAGGCTATAGTTACGATAACAACAGCAAAGTGCTGTCATCCGATTTCTTTGCGCCTGCATATGTATCACTGGGTCTTGGCCTGGATTATCATCCTGTGAAAAATTTGTCCATCTTTGTTTCACCCATCACCACCCGGTGGATCATTGTAAAAAATGACAGCCTTTCCTCTGTAGGTGCCTATGGCGTGGATAGTGGTAAGCATGTAAAAAACCAGATCGGCGCTTATGTAACGGTTAACTATATGACCAATATCAACAAAATAGTGAGTTATAAAGGAAGACTGGATCTGTTCTCCGATTACAAAAACAAGCCGCAGAATGTGTATGTATTTATGACGAATATGTTCGCGGTAAAATTATCCAAAGTACTTTCTGCCACCTGGAGCCTTGACCTGATTTATGATGACAATGCCAAAACGCTTGGGCCCAATCATGATGCACCAAGGTTACAGCTAAAATCGTTGATAGGTGCGGGAATGCTGGTGAGGTTTTAGCAGGCAAATACCGTACTGAATTAAGCGACAGGCAAAAACAGCGCCGGGTTGGGAAATGGTCCTCAACCCGGCGCTTTATATTAAAAAGGATATCTCTTTGCAGCGATCATCTTTGCTGCGATCCGTCTTCTGGATTCTTTGGTATTAAACGGTTCTACTTTGGTAAAGCGTTTCAGGCCAATATGCATCATCCTCAGCTCATCGCCATCGGCAAAACTGTTCAATGCATCTTTACCGGCTTTATTAATGCGGTCTGCGGCGTCATATAAATAGGTGCGCATCATATCTATCTGCAGGCTGTTGGCTGCCTCACCGGTTTTATCCACCAGTTTCATCACGCGCAGCAGTGCGCATTCGGCATGATAGGTTTCAATAGCCATATTGGCAATGTTCATCAGCAACTCCTGCTCTTTATCGATGTTCATCATCAACTTTTGCACGGCGGCACCGGCTGTGAGTAAAATGGCTTTTTTGAAATTAGCGATGTATTTTTTTTCTTTCGCAAAAGCACCTTCCTCATCATTGCTAAAATCAGGAATGCTCATCAGTTCCTTGCTCACTGCCATGGCCGGGCCCATCAAATCCAGCCGGCCTTTCAGGGCGCGTTTCAGCGTCATATCCAGCGTTAGCAGGCGGTTTATTTCATTGGTGCCTTCATAAATGCGGTTGATACGGCTGTCGCGGTAAGCTTTGCTGATAATATACTCATCACTGAAGCCGTTGCCGCCATGTATCTGTACGCCTTCATCCACTACAAAATCGAGTACTTCGCTGCCAAATACTTTCAGCATGGCGCATTCAATGGCAAATTCTTCTGCGGCACCCAGCAGGGCCTTGTTAAACGGTGTGCCCGATTGCTGTAGTTCGTGCTCGTGCTGGTCTATCCATTTAGCTGTACGGTATAGCCCGCTTTCAGCCACCCATATACGAATGGCCATTTCAGCCAGCTTATGCTGTATAGCGCCAAAGCTGGCAATTGGCTGTTTAAACTGTTCGCGTGTTACGGCATAGTCTGCCGCGATGCTAGCCGCATGCTTGGATGCACCCAGTGCAGCTGCATCCAGCTTAAGGCGGCCGATATTGAGGATATTAAATGCGATCACATGTCCTTTGCCAATTTCACCCAGCACATTTTCCACGGGCACCTTGCAATCCTGGAAATACAACTGCACCGTAGAAGAACCTTTAATGCCCATTTTATGCTCTTCAGGGCCCTGGGTAAAACCTTCAAAACCGCGTTCTACAATAAATGCGGTGAATTTATCGCCATCAATCTTGGCGAATACGGTATATACATCTGCAAAACCGCCATTGGTGATCCAGCATTTCTGGCCGTTCAGCAGGTAATATTTTCCATCGTCGCTCAGCTTGGCCGATGTTTTGGCGCCCAGAGCATCACTGCCGCTGTTGGGCTCGGTTAAGCCATAAGCGCCTTTCCATTCGCCGGAGGCCAGTTTGGGAATGTATTTTTGTTTTTGTGCATCTGTGCCAAAATACAAAATAGGCAGTGAGCCGATACCCGTATGTGCTGCAATGGCCACTGAAAATGAGTGACCACCACCCAGGCCTTCATTTACAATAGTGGAAGTGATAAAATCTTTGTTCAATCCGCCATACTCTTCAGGAAATGAAGTGGAGAGCAGGCCTTGTTCACCGGCTTTTTCCAGTAGCGACTGCATCAGGCCGGGTTCCTGTTTATCGATGCGCTCTACAGCAGGCAGCACTTCTGTTTGCAAAAACTGGGCGCACATATCCATCACCATCCGCTGCTCTTCATTAAAGTCTTCGGGGGTGAAAGTTTCATAGGGATTGCTTTCCTTTATCAGCCATTCGCCGCCTTTGGTACTGGCTGTTTTTGTTGTTTCTGTGCTCATGGCAAACCGGTTTTATCGTTTTATTTATTGTAGATACCAGCTGTGCCATAGCTGCCAGATATGGCATAGCCCTTTTTATTATGTTCCTATTTCAGGTTATCGTACACCCGTTGCAGCACTGTTTTCACTGTTTCAATCTCTTCTTTGTTCACACCTGTCAGTGCTTCATCCATGGTTTGGTTGGCAAGATCGATGGTTTTATCCTGCAGCTCCCGGGCGGCATCGGTCAGGTAAACCAGGTTAATACGGCGGTCATCTTTGGAGGCCACCCGTTTTACCAGCTTCTGTTTTTCCAGGTTGTCTACCAGCCGGGTAATACTGGGTTTGTCCCTGAAAGTGCGGTTGCATAGTTCCTGCTGGCTCAGCCCGTCTTCTTTCCATAAATGATATAAAATGCTCCACTGTTCAATGGTAATATCCAGCCCTGCCTGCCTGAAATTCTTCTGCAGGCGGCGGGCTACGGCGGTAGAAGCCATGCCATTGATCACACTGTATAATTCTCCTCTTTTAAAATGGTTGTTGGGCATATAGTTAGTTATGCAACTATTTCAAAGTTGGTTTGTTTTTCCCAATAAAACAAGTGTTGCAGCTTAATTTTTCTTAACAATTGCCCTTGCCGCAAATCCTGTTCATACCTGGGCAGCGCAGGAAAAAAAGGAAGGCTCAACTGAAGGCATTAACTTAACAGCTTCAACCTTTTATCAATATTGCAAACAGCTTATTTAACATACCGGCGCTCACTTATTCATTACCTGCAATTTGGCAATGGCAGCAAGCTGCTTGTTTGCCTGCATGGTTATGGCGAAAATGCCAATAGTTTCGCCGCACTCGAGCCCCTGTTACAGCACCAGTACCGGGTATTGGCGCTGGATATGCCCTTTCACGGGCTTACAGAATGGAAAGAAGGAACAGGGTTTAGCCCTGCCATGCTTGCTGAGATCATTGGCCAGCTTAATCCCGGGCAGCAGCCGCTAACCCTGCTGGGTTATAGTATGGGAGGAAGGCTGGCACTTAGCCTGCTGCAGCACTATCCTGGAACCATTGAGCGGCTGGTATTGCTGGCGCCCGATGGTTTGCGCACCAATTGCTGGTATTGGCTCAGCACCCAAACGCGGTTGGGTAACCGTTTGTTCAGGTATTCTGTTACCCATCCCGGCTGGTTGTTCAGGGCGCTGCGGCTGGGGCAGCTAACCCGCCTGCTATCGCCCGGTGTTTTTAAAATAGCCCATTTTTACCTGGATGATGAACAGCAGCGAAGTTTGTTGTACCTGCGGTGGACGGCACTACGCTTGTTTAAACCCAACCTGGATAACCTGAAAAAGATCATTGCTGCACAACAACTGCCGGTACAGCTGGTTTTTGGCCGGTTCGACCAGGTTATCCTCAGCGACAAAGGTTATGCATTTGCCAAAGGCATAGAGCAACAGGTAAGCGTGCAGGTTATAGATGCGGGGCACCAGTTGCTGAAAGAAAAAAATCTGCCGTTTATTGCCGGCTTGCTTGTTGCATAATATTGATTTTCTTTGCGCTGATGATCTGGATAAACGCCTTGTTCGCTTTTCTGGTTTTGCTGCTGGCAGGATATGCGATTTTGCTGTACTGGTACCGTAAATGGTTTATGCGGCTGCAGCCTTTTGCCGTTCCTGAAACATTCACTGCCACCACGCGGTTCACGGTAATTGTACCGGCCAGGAATGAGGAAGACAATATTGCCGGCTGTATTAATTCTGTGCTGCAGCAAAACTATCCGCAGCATTTATTCGATATTATTGTAATTGACGATCACTCGACCGATAACACAGCCGGTGTGGTACGCAATTTACAGCAACAACACCCCAACCTGCATTTGATCAGGCTGGAAGAGCTGCTGGGGGGTAAACCGCTGAACTCCTATAAAAAAAAGGCCATTGAGCTGGCCATTGGCCGTGCAACAGGCGACTGGATCGTAACTACTGATGCCGATTGTTCATTCACAACAGAATGGCTGCTGAGCTATGCGGCCTATATTCAGCAATACCAGCCTGCCCTGGTGGCGGCGCCGGTTATCTTTCATTGTTCCGGCAGCTTTCTTTCCATATTCCAGTCGCTGGATTTTATGAGCCTGCAGGGCATTACGGCTGCTGCCGTATCGGCCGGTTTTCATAGTATGTGTAACGGCGCCAATCTTGCATACAACAAAAAAATATTTTACGAAGTGGGTGGCTTCAGCGGTATCGACAACATTGCCAGTGGCGATGATATGCTGCTGATGCATAAAATAAAACAACGTTATCCCGATAAAACAGCTTACCTGTTCGCACCGCAGGCCATCGTGCAAACAGCACCTATGCCCGACTGGAAAAGTTTTTATAACCAGCGTATCCGCTGGGCCAGTAAGGCTGATAAGTACAAAGACAAAGGTATTTTCTGGGTACTGCTATTTGTTTATCTTTTAAATTTCGGTTTGCTGGTATTGTTCTGTATCGCTGTGTGTAAACCCTGGCTGTTGCTGTTTTGGTTATGGCTTATCCTGGTTAAAACCCTGGTAGAGCTGAGCTTTATGTTGCCGGTTGCCCGTTTTTTTGGCCAGGTAAAATTATTGAACTGGTTTGCGCTGATGCAGCCTTTTCATATCACCTATATGGTTATAGCGGGCTGGCTGGGAAAGTTTGGAAAATACCAGTGGAAAGGGAGACAGGTAAAATAAAAAAAAGCTTCATGTATAAAGAAGCATTTATTTGTTCAGGGCCGGAAGGGTAGAGCCATGCAGGCAGTTGATAAAATAATTAACATTGCTTTTGCTTTGCCGGCCATTCGCTGAACACGGCAAAAAACATAAACCCGAACAGTAAAAAAGGAAGAAGTAAAATGTTTTTCATTTTCTGCTGCATACAATTATTTTATTCATAGATCGGTTTTAGTGTAGCAATGTTTAACACGTTCACCGAAAAAAATTTGCGTTTCCCATAAAACCAGGCCCTCCATGAAAAAAGGCAACAATTATACCACCCTTTGGCGCAAGCTGCTAAAAAACAAAGGCGCCAGCTGCGGCCTGGTGATTATTGCGTTGTCTGTTGTACTGGCTGTATTTGCTTATTTTATAGCACCCGACCACTCACCTTATGCTAACCGCATGATTCCTGAAATAGCCAACCGCAAACCAGGCTTCCGCATGCAGGTATTGCTGGTGAAAAGAGAGCGGCCTGTTAGCGGTGCTTCTTTTTTCTCAACACTAATTAATGGGAAAGAAGAGGCGTACCAATACGTGCCCATCATTGCATATCACCGGCAAAGCGATAGCCTGCTGGTGCAGAAATATATCGATGAAGGTGTTACAGAAAAACAAACCTATGCAGTAAAACAGCTGGCGCCTGAGCCGGTAAAAACACTGCATTTCCTATTGGGCTCCGACCGGTTTGGAAGAGATATCCTCAGCCGTCTTATCATTGGTACCAGGGTTAGTCTTAGTGTGGGCGCTATTGCAGTGATCATCTCCCTTACCATTGGTATACTGATGGGGGCTGTAGCCGGTTATTTCCGCGGTCGGGCAGATGATGTGGTGATGTGGTTCATCAATATTATCTGGAGTATTCCCACGTTGCTGCTGGTATTTGCCATTACATTGGTGTTGGGCAAAGGTTTCTGGCAGGTATTCATTGCGGTGGGTTTAACCATGTGGGTAAACGTGGCCAGGCTGGTACGTGGCCAGGTATTACAAGTGCGCGAATTACAGTATGTAGAAGCCACCAGGGTATTGGGCTACTCACCGGTGCGTACAATTGTGTATCATATTTTACCCAATATTATGGGGCCTGTTATTGTAATTGCCGCCAATAATTTTGCGTCGGCCATTGTAATTGAGGCCGGACTTAGTTTTCTCGGTGTAGGCGTACAGCCACCGCAGCCCAGCTGGGGGTTGATGATTAAAGAGAACTATAATTTCATTATTACCCATAACCCGGTACTGGCGTTGGCGCCGGGTATAGCCATTATGTTGCTGGTACTGGCATTTAACCTGCTGGGCAATGGCCTGCGCGATGCCCTGAATGTACGCAGTAAAATATAACAGTACCCCAATTCCCCCCATCCCATAACCATGACAACCATCACCCCCACCAATCAACCCTTCAACCAATCAACCAATCCCCCTTCAACTCCCCCCTTCCTGCCCGCTTACCAGGACATTGCGTATAAAACTTTCTTCCAGGCTAATGAATGTTTCGGTGCGTTCAATACCCTTTATTTTCTGCAATTCGTCGTGCAGAACAAAACGCAGTTGCTGGATATCCTTACAGACTATTTCTGCGAACATGCTGTAATTGCCGGTGGTATAGTTCAGCCGTACAATTTCGGGTATCTTTCGCAGCTCCTTGGCAACGGTATCGTATAAAGAGCTTTTTTCCAGGAAAATGCCAATAAAAGCGATAACATCATAACCCAGTGCTTTTAAATCTACACTTAGTTTTGTACCTTTAACAATACCGTACTCCTGCAGTTTCTTGATACGTACATGAATAGTACCGCCTGAAACGAATAGTTTCTTACCCAGATCGGCATAGGAGATCTCTGCATTCTCCATCATTTCCTGGATGATCTGGAAATCCAGTTTATCTAAATTCAATTTAACCGCCATTTTTAATGCTGTTTTTGAAAAAAATCAAAATAATCAGCAAATATTTAAATAAAATCAATACTTTCAAAATTTTGATTAAAATATTTTCAAGTAATAGGGAAGTTTATTTAATATTGTATTGTCAATACAGAACGAAGTTCTTTTACACTGTGGGGTGATGAAACTTTTGGCAGACATGCCCTCTCGTCTCGGGGGTGGGGATCACAGGATAAACATAGCATAGAGCCTTCCGCAAGGAAGACCGGGGTTGACCACCGGACTTTGTACTATAGCTAACTGCCCCGTGTAGGTTCGACTCCTACCCCTACAGCAACCAACTTAAAAACTGGGGCTCCTGATAGTTTTCTCAATGTGTCGGGGGCCTTTAGTTTTTTTAGGAAGGTACTAATCAATGGGTTATCCGGGTAGGTAGCCTTTTTTTGTTTTTGGGAATACCCAATTTCCGATCCTCCCTGTTCAGGAAAATCACCTCGAAAACGGTCTTTTGCCTCCCTTTTGGGATGGAAAAGTGGGGAGGGCTAATAACAAATTCAAGAAAGCAAACCACATTAACCAGGAAATAGCGCTGCACATCCATAAACTCAAATCCATTTATGTAGGCCTGAGAGAAAAAGAAAAAAGCTTTCCTGCAAAAAATCAAACTGGCATTTCAAGGTAAGGAAATCCATAAAAGCCTTTTAGCTGACCGAATAGCACAACAATATCATTGACCGGTAAAAATGCCAGAGATTATCTAAAGTGTGAATCTATTTTAAAGAAATGGGAAAATTTGCAGCAGGATTTCATCTTTGTAAAAGCCGGAGTAAGAAATAGAATTGAGAAAATCAACTTTTTAGATATCATTTATATTGAGGGTGAAAAAAATTATGTAACAATTTATCATGGGGACATTAAAACATTAGTATATAGTCAATTGAAGGATCTAGAAGAGAGGCTACCTACAAAAGAGTTTATAAGAGTTCATAAATCTTATATTATACCCATTTCGAAAATCCATAAGGTTGATGGCACGAAGTTGTATCTTAAAGGACTTGCTGGTAGTACACCTATATCAATAGGAGATGCATACAAGGACCAATTTTGGGCACTACTTCGCGCTCGAACTGTTGGAGATTTGTGATAGCACTTTGATACGGCAGTATCTTTTTTACTATAGGAGAGAACCACAAGGAGGCCAAAACAATAAAAGAGGCCAATAAAAAAGAACAGTGATATTTTACAGTTGCAAGCCATGAGCTTCCAGCTATGAGGTAGAAATGTGAGTGCTTACTTTGGATAGGGAAGAGAAAAAAAGATAGCGCAAATTAATCAACTTTTAACAGGCGCCTATTCCAAATTAGGCTTAATATTAGGTACAATTTCTATTCAAACTAACCGGCCTAAACCTGCCCTCCGTGGTACTTAAAACACCAAGTTTAATCCTTGTCTTTTTTGCAGTAGCATTTGTTTGCTCATGTAAAATAAAGGGACATCCTATTGCTGTAACCCGCTCATTTTATTATTGGAAATCTGCCCCGTATTCGCTTAGTGGTACTGAAACAAAACAGCTTACTGAATTGCATGCCTCTGTGCTCTATGTGAAGTTTTTCGAAGTAGTACCTGACAGGGTTTATGGAAGTATACCCGTTTCTAAAACAAACCTGCAGATCGGCTCGCAGTACACCTATTTTGCACAGCATGAAGCGGCGCCGGGTAATGTCTTTTATGGCATTGAAATAATTCCCGTTATCTATATCCAGAACGCCGTACTAACACATATATCCCGGAGCGAAATAGATTCACTTGCTTCAAACATTATCTATCTCACAAAAAAATACTATTGGAAAAACATCCATTTAAATGACAGCACCATTTTCAGAGAAATGCAAATTGATTGTGACTGGACTAAAACCACAAAGGACAGATATTTTGATTTATTGCGGGCTATAAAACGGCAATCCGGTAAAACCATCTCCTGCACCTTGCGGTTGTATCCTTATAAATACACTGCAACAATGGGTGTGCCGCCTGTTGACAAAGCAACCCTCATGTGCTACAATATAGTGAGCCCGCTTAATGAGGATAAAAATTCTATCCTGGATGCGGATGAAATAAAAGCCTACCTGGAAAAAAGCCGGCGATATCCCTTGCACCTCGATGTGGCGCTTCCTGTATATTCATGGATGCAGGTTTACCAGAACACCATGTTTTCCGGATTGATCAATGAAACCAAAGACCAGTTGAAAACGGTCATCAGGCCTGCACGGCCTTTATGGTACGAAGCTATAAAAGACACGGTGCTGAACGATTTTTTTCTCCGGGCTGGCGATATGCTGAAAGCAGAAGAAGTATCTGGCAGTACAATAACTCAAACGATAGGCTTGCTGAAAGAATATATTCCGTTCCCGGATAGTATCAGGGTCAGCTTCTTCAGCCTGGATGACAAAAATGCAAAAACATACTCAAATGAAACGCTGGATAGCTTTTATACTGGCTTTACCAGGTAGTATTTTTTCTCTTGTATATGCCTGCGGCCCGTTTTACCCGCATGGGGAAGAGGTGCGTATGTGTTTATTTCAACCTGCCAGCTTTGAGTACCAGGATTTTTTCAGGTTTAATTATTCGGCAGGGTTGTTCTTTGAAGACAATTTTACCCGGAAGCCCGATTCTGCTGCCATTGAAACAGCCAGGCAACTGAATGTTGCATTGTGGAAGAAATACTGTAATAATATTCCTGCTGATAAGGATATTTACAAAGCTGTTTATATTGAGCAGGACAGCCTGCATTATGCAAAAAGCAGAAATGGCTTTATCAACTATTTATTCCGGCAAAACGATAAAGACGCGGTTCAGTACCTTGATTTTGCCAAAACATGTGAACCTTTTAATAACTTTAGTGAAGGTCCCTGGGAGCGGAATTTAAGTGCAAAACAACCTGCAAGAGCAAACTTGATCGCGGTTGCAGAACAGGATGCTGCCCATGTAAAAAACCAGCTGCTTAAACTGCGGTATGCATTTCTCGCTATCAGGCTGGCTCATTACAATGGTGAGCCGGAAACAGTGAACAGGATATACCAGGCATATTTCGCAAAAAGAACCAACCGGCACCTGCTTGATTACTGGAGTATGTATTTTAAAGCACTCCCGGTTCGCGATAAAGGCTGGAGCAATTATTATAATGCCCTCGTTTTTACCAATGCCCCTGATAAAAGACTGGTCTGCTTCCAGGCTTATGATAAATCAGTACCGCTGGAAGAGGTGCTGCAGCATGCAAAAAACAACCATGAGCGTGCGGCAATCATTTTTTTATCGGCCCTGAAAAAAAGCAATAAGGCCCTGCCCGAAATAACAAACCTGTACCGCCTGGATGCCGGTAGCCGCAATCTTAATTTTCTATTACTGCGCGAAGTGAACAAGCTGGAAGACTGGCTGCTGACGCCTTACTATACGCAATATGCACCCTCTGCAATTTATTCAGATGAAGCAGTGGAGAAGATAATCGAAAACAGGATCGCGGCTGATAAAGTATATGCAAAACAATTGCTTCAATTTGTTGAAGCAATCAACATGAACACGGTAGGAAATCCCCGGTTTGTAAAAGCCGTTAAGGCTTATTTGTATTTTCTCGTGGATAATTACCATAGTGCTATAACAACTGCAGATGAATTGCTGCAGCAGGGTAAAAAAATATCTGGAAAGTACAGGGAGCAATTGCTTATTGTAAAGGCATTGTGTATCAATGCCAGGCAGTCCAAAGCGCAGGCGGTAATACCAGGTGCAGTAAAGCCCCTGTTAATGAAGGAATGGGAACAACAAAACAGCAAGTTCATTTTTGCCATTGCCAGGGAACTTGAGTTTAAGGGCAATACAACTGCAGCTGCATTGCTTTTGTCGAAAATAAATGATGTTTTCTGGAGAAGGGAACTGCGATACAAAGCTGAGGACGCCGGTTATTTTGACGGGTATTATACCAACTACTTTTTTTATATGGATGAACAGTTTTCCCCGGAAGAAGTAAAGTCTGTCATTGATTTTGTAAAAGCCGGTGATGCACATGATAAATTTAATACATGGGCCATGTCCTCCGTTAAAAATGAATTATCTCGCCTATACGATTTGCTGGGAACAAAATATATACGGCTTAACCGGCTGGAGACTGCATTGTTTTATTTAAAGCAGGTCAACGATACTGTATGGACTTCCGATCTGTACCCCTATAAAACCTACCTGGATGCCAACCCGTTTTATGCTGATTTTTATAGCGAGCACCAGGCTACAACAGGTGATACGGTACATTTTACTAAACTCCAGCTGCTGCAAAAACTACTGGAGTATTTGTCTAAAGCTGAAGATGTGCACAACAGCAGGCGCGATTATTATTATTTTCTTGTGGCCAACTGCTACTATAATATGACAACATTTGGCAATTCATGGCTGATGAGAAGATACAGCTGGTCGGTTAGTGGTGGCAGTAAGGGAACAAAATTCCCTGATAATGCTGAATTTTATTCAGCCTCGGCTGCAAAAAATTATTACCTGCAAGCAAAAATGCTAAGCCCTGATGAAAAATTTTCAGCACTTTGTCTCAGGATGGCCGGCAAATGCGAAAAGCTGCGTTTATGGAGATTGGATAGGTTTAACAACGACAAAGTAACGACTATTGCATATTATCTAATGCTTAAAAAACAATACCCGAAATACTACGACGAATTAATGGGCAACTGCGAATCTTTTCAAAAATATTTAAACAGGCGGCTGCAGCCGGATTGAGGGGTAAATCAATTAATTTTCAGGGGCGGAAATGAAGCCAGATTAAAATGGTTACATAAAAGAAAAACCGGAATGAATACAGCAGCTACTATAACCAATTAAGGTAAAAGCGAAATAACATCGAATGCACAGCTTTGCACTTCCTATTGAATAACCTTTATAGGATCATTAAACTGCTCCGACATAAAAAGATAATCGTATAGTGAGTAACTAGGGGCGCTAAAATCAACTTCCTTGCCGAAGGGTACACCTTTAGAAAGTTTAGTGCCAAATAGTACTTGATGCGGTACTGAATGGCATCATAATGATTTTGTAGAACTGCCAGTTCCCGAAACCGATGAGGCACTGCTAAAAAAGATATACGAGGAAAATGTAAAACAGGTAAAGGATTATCCGCTAGACTTTGAGCGTTTTGCCTCTTTAATAAAGCAAAATGAACAAACTACGCTTCAGTCAAATGCAGAAGCCTGGCAAAACAACAGGCCTGGTATTAGCGAAACCTGGCAATTGCTGGCTAAAGTAATCGTTACAGGTGATGTTTCGTGTTATCAACCATCACTGCCACCAAATACGCATTGGAAAAATTGGCCGGATTCGGGAAGCATGTGATAAATAAAAAAAGTAAAATTGCCACTGCTATGGGCCATATAACTCTTGCCCTGTGGTCCTAAGCACTGAACACTACCTCTACATGCAGTAAAATTAGATCCCCGCAAAGCATCATGCATTCAATTTGAATTACAGTAAACCTATTTCTTCTCCGGCTGATAAAAGCAGGAGGAGTTTTAATATCGTAATGTATAAGGTTGATACTACTATAAATACTAACGGAAGGCAGCGCCTTCCGTTGTATTGCTTTTGCACATCCCGTTTACTTTTTGGCTGGTTGTGTGGGCTGTGGTTGTATATACTTGGTTACACCGGGTATGGCTACCGGGTAATTGCCTTCGGCATCGGGTACCACGGGTGGAGTGGCATTAAAATCAAACTGCTGGGGTAGCAGGTTAATACCCGAATTAATAGCCTCATCCCAGGTGATCAGCTGGCCCGAGTAAGTGGCCATACGGCCCAATATCGATGTCATGGTGCTTTTGGCGGCACGCTCGGCATCCTGGTATTTGTATTCACCTTTGGCAACTGCTGCAAACAGCTCATCATGCTCGGCCTGGTAGGGGCGGTTTTCCTGGGTACGGTCAAACTGGTACAGGGTATTGCCTTTTAAATCGGTGATACGGCCTTCACCAAAAAACACCTTGCCCTTGGTACCGGCTACCAGCTCATCAACCTTGCTCATAGTGCCCTTAATATGGCGGCACTGGCTGTTGAGTATAACACCATTGGCATAATGAAACTCTACATAATGGTGGTCAAATATTTGGCCATAGTCCTTACCCTTGCGCACCTCGCGGCCACCCATGCCCTGTGCCTTTACCGGGTAGCTGTTATTGGCCCAGTTTACCACGTCCAGGTTATGAATATGTTGTTCAGTAATATGATCGCCACAAAGCCAAACAAAATAATACCAGTTGCGCATCTGGTATTCCATCTCTGTCCAGCCCGGCTGGCGGGGGTGTACCCATACACCATCATTGTTCCACCAGGCCTGTGCCGAAATAATATCGCCTATGGCGCCATCCTGCACACGTTTCATCAGTTCGCGGTACGAGGTTTGGTAACGGCGTTGCAGGCCTACCACCACGTTCAGCTTTTTAGCTTTGGCTTTCTCTGCTGCGGCCAGCACACGCTGTATACCCGCAGGATCAGTAGCTACGGGTTTCTCCATGAATATCTGTTTGCCCTGGTTCACTGCTTCTTCAAAATGAATGGGCCGGAAGCCGGGCGGGGTAGCCAGTATCACCACATCGGCCAGTTGGATGGCTTGTTTATAAGCATTAAAGCCAACAAACTTATGCTCCTCCTTAACCTGCAGCCGGTCTTTCTTATCTTCCAGTGCTTCCAGTATGCTGTTATAGCTGCCGTCGAGGCGGTCTTTAAAAGCATCGGCCATGGCTACCAGGCGTACATTTTGTTTGGTGCTCAAAGCCTGTACAGCAGCGCCGGTGCCGCGGCCACCGCAACCGATGAGTGCTACTTTAATAACATCAGAAGCGCCCGAAAAATAATTGGCGCCCGATAACAATGGTGCGGCCATCAGTCCGCCGGTAAACAGTGAAGCGTTTTTTACAAAGTCCCTTCTGCTTTGGTCGTAATGGTTGCTCATATGGTGTGCTGTTTTTATTTGTCAATATATTTTTTGTTTCAATTGGCTTTTTTCTTCCCTGTTTTCAGTCGACAGTTTCAGTCGGCAGTCCTCAGTTGGCAGTGGGCAGTCGCTACTTTCGTTTACTTATTGCCTACTCACGATTGACGATTGACGTTTCCCACCCACTCGCCATTCACCATTCACCACTCGCGTTTTCCCCCAGCAGCAGCAGTCGCTACTTTCGTTTACCTATTGCCTACTCACGATTGACGATTCACGATCTCCTGCTCACTCGCGATTCGCCATTCACCACTCGCGCTTCCTGTCCTCAACCGGCAGTATGCAATCACACTCACGAATGACGATTCACGTTTCCATTCATCTCAACATAAGCAGCTGTGTAAAAAAAGCATCTGCCTCAGCTGCAGTTGGTTGTTTGGCGGGGCGTACTATGCGGAAGCCGATAAACGGGGCATCGGCATTCCACCATTTACTTTTAGGTATCTGTGGGTCGCGGTCATTCCATTTCAAATCCGATTTCAGGCGGGCTGCACTGCGCAGTGCGGTGGCCTCATCCCTGAAGCTGCCACCCCTTAAAGTGATAGGGTGTTTAGTGGTGGGCTGCAACCAGGGACTATGCGGCTGCTGCTGAACCTGCGTAAAATAATTGGCCTGGTATTGATCAAGCGTCCATTCTGCTACATTACCCAGCATATCGTATAAACCCCAGGCATTGGGTTTTAATTGTTTTACCTGGTGGTATTTATTATCGCTGTTGGTGGCAAACCAGGCATAACTGCCCAGCTGTTGTGCATCGGCTGCAAAAGGATAAGTGGTGCTGCTGCCGGCACGGCAGGCATACTCCCATTCAGCCTCTGTAGGCAGCCGGTAAAACACGCCGGTTTTTTTGTACAGCCATTTGCAGTACATCAGTGCTGCATACTGGCTCATGCTGTTGGCGGGGTAGCCTCCATCTTTACCCATGCCCAATGTAAAATCGATATACGGCGGACTGGGGCGGGTAACACCATCGGGGTGGGGCTCACTGTCGCGGGTTTCATCCTGGAAAAGTATGTACTCATCATAGGTGGTTTCATGCTCTTCCATCCAGAAAGCATCTACCTGAACAGTGGTGGCTGGGCCTTCATTCGCCTGGTGCCCTTTTTCATTATCGGGGCTACCCATGCGGAAGCTGCCTGCCGGTACCGCAATCATTTTAAAGCTGACAGAAGAGCCGGGTATTTTTTGTTCATAGCTTTCAGGGCTGGTGTTTTGGGCGCGGGTGGCAGCCATGCATAACAGTAAGCTGCAACAGGCGACAAATGGTTTAATACACATGCAATAGTAGTTTGGGTGCTTATTGATTTTGGGTGAGTGAACAGATATAATAATAATGGGTATTATATAAACCGGCCCTGTAACCAGGCTTTTTTATGCAAACGATAACATAACCCGGCCGGCGGGTGAACGATGTATAGGGTATTGCAGAAAAGATCATCTCATTTGGGTTTTAGCCAGCAATCATGGTTTAACATTAGCGGGGTTTGCGAATGGTTGGCGGCTGTATTAACAAAGTGCAGTGATATATCGCCACACCAGGTCTGGCACTACTTGTCAGGTAAACACCTTTACAAGTGTGCAAACAGCCACTCAACCCTAGTGCATAGCTTGAAGCTCATAGCCCTGTAAAAAAATTGGCAGCGGGTTTTTCGACAGACACCCTAAGATATTTATTATTTCAACTTAAAACTACAGTACCGGTTTTAAGTGCATTTTTTTATTAGGCACTGCATAACCCCTTAGCAGGCAGGCAATTCTTTTTTTGAATGTAATTTTAACGTTTATTTGTTTTTAAATATTTTTTATATAATATTGTCCTGTTGATTGCTTGACGCTTTTTATTGCTTTTTTGATTGCTTAACTAAAATTAGCTTGTATGAAACCGAACATGAGAAAACTTTCTCACACTGAATGAATGCATGTGAGGCTTCATCTGCCAGATGAAACAACAGATGAAAACCTTTCTTCCGGACCTTTGAAAAGGTGCCAGTTTTTCTCCCTACATACCTATCATACTAAGGGTTAATTAAATGTAACTGCTTTTAAAAACAGTGGAAGCGGAGCTATGTATTGTATCCTATAATGCAAACGTTTGCGCCGATCAAATCTAAACTGACTATGCACATGATCCCACTCAACCGGTTGAGGTACCTTCTGGTGCCGATACTGCTTGCCTGCACGTACCTGGGCACTGCCCAGATGAATGCCTTTCCTGTTACAGGGAAAATTACCGACACAAAAGATTCTGCGCTTGCCAACGTAAGTGTAACAGTAAAAGGAACGGGCAAGGGCACCACCACCGATGCCAACGGTAATTTTAAACTATTGGTGCCCAATGAAAACGCTGTACTGCAATTCACCTTTATCGGCTACGAAAACCAGGAGCTGGCCGTAGGTAAAACAAGGGAATTCGCCGTGCGCATGAACAGCTCATCGGGCCAGCTCGACCAGGTAGTGGTAGTGGGCTATGGCACACAGAAAAAAGTAACCGTTACCGGCGCCGTGGCTTCGGTAAAAGGTGCCGAGCTGGAAAAATCGCCCACGGTCAACCTCACCAATTCACTGGCAGGGCGGTTGCCGGGTATCACCGCTGTACAATCCAGTGGCGAGCCGGGTTACGATGGCTCGGCCATACGCGTACGTGGTACCAATACCCTGGGCAATACCAGTGCTTTAATTGTAGTGGATGGTGTACCCGACCGCGCAGGTGGTATGGAGCGGTTGAACCCAGCTGATATAGAAAGCATCTCTGTATTGAAAGATGCCTCTGCCGCCATCTATGGTGCCAGGGCCGCCAATGGTGTAATATTAATTACTACCAAACACGGCAAAAGCGGTAAAACACAATTGTCTTACGATGGTAATATAAGCTGGGCGCAACCCACCCGCATACCCAAAATGGCCGATGCCCCCGAGTATGCACAAATGCGCAACGACCTGGTATTGTATGATAAAGTGCCTGTTGCCCAGTGGGGTGCTGCTTATACCGCATTTAAACAAACTGGCAGTTATACCCGCACCAACGACCAGGTGGTGGTAAATGCCGATTTTCAGCCGGCAGATATACAGAAATACAAAGACGGCTCCGACCCCTGGGGCCATCCCAATACCGACTGGTATAAAACAACATTAAAAAACTGGTCGCCCCAAACCCGCCACACCCTGCAGATCAATGGTGGTACCGAAAATGTACGTTACCTCGCTTCACTGGGTTATACCAACCAGGATGCCTTTTATAAAAACTCGGCAACAGGGTATAAGCAATACGATATGCGTATTAACCTTGATGCCAAAGTGAACAAATACATCAATACCAGTATAGGCATTACCGCGCGCGAAGAGTACCGCTATTTTCCTACAGAAACGGCCGGTACTATTTTCAGGATGCTGATGCGTGGCCGCCCTACCGATCCTGAAGTATGGCCCAATGGCTTGCCCGGTCCTGATATTGAAAACGGGCAAAATCCTATCGTGATCACCACCAATCAAACCGGGTATAACCGCGATAAAAGAGATTATTTTCAAACCAATGGTAAAGTAGAGATATCTATTCCCGGTGTGGAAGGATTGAAGATCACCGGTACTGCTTCTGTTGATAAAGAAATTAAGCGCACCAAAGACTGGCAAACGCCTTGGTACCTGTATTTCTGGGATCATCAAACCTACCAGGCCGATGGTAAAACACCGCTGCTCACCAAATCAGTGCGTTCTACCTATTCTGATCCGCGGCTTACACAGGCAGATGATAATTTCCTGAATGTACTGCTCTCCGGTTTTGTCAACTACGATAAAAAGGTCGGCGACCATACCATCAACCTGATGGCTGCGGTAACAAGGGAAACCAATGAAGAAGACAATTTCAATGCCTTCCGCAGGTATTATATTTCCGGCGCGGTAGACCAGCTGTTCGCCGGTGGCGACCCTGAAAAAAGCAATGGCGGCAGCGCTTACCAGCGTGCACGTTTAAGTTATTTTGGCCGTGCGGCATACAACTATAAAGAAAAATACCTCGCTGAATTCCTTTGGCGTTATGATGGTTCGTACCTGTTCCCGGCTAACCGCCGTTTCGGTTTCTTCCCGGGTATACTGGCCGGCTGGCGTATTTCGGAAGAGCCTTTCTTTAAAAAGAACATCAGGCTGATCAATAACCTGAAGATCCGCGGTTCATGGGGGCAAATGGGTAACGACCAGGTTTATTATAAAGGTACTTTGCAGGAGTACCAGTTTCTCGACACCTATGGTTATGGCAGTTATGTGATCAATGGCTCCGCTGTACAAACACTGTACCCGCTGCGCGTGCCCAATCCCGATTTTACCTGGGAAGTAGCCAACAACGCTGATATCGGCATCGAAGGCTCATTGCTCGACAGCCGCCTCAACTTCGAGTTCGATTATTTTGTAAACAAGCGTAACAAAATACTGATACAAAAACAGGGCTCTACCCCTGCCAGTGCAGGTATTGCCAACATGCTGCCGCCTGTTAACCAGGGCCGCCTGCAAAACAAGGGATGGGAGTTTAAACTGGGCTATAATGGCGATATCGGCCGCGACTTCCGCTACAGCGTAAGCGTGAACGGCGGGTATGCCAAAAACAAAATACTGTTTTGGGATGAAGCGCCCGGCGCCCCGGCCTGGCAACGCACAACCGGCAAGGCTTTCGACAGCTATGGCTCACCACCGCTGGCATATGAATACGATGGTGTATTTAAAGATGCCAATGATATCACCGCCAATAAGCTCGACTATAGTGCCATTACCGGTAACCTGCGTCCCGGCGATATGAAATTTAAAGACATCGATGGCAATGGTAAAATAGATGCCAATGACAAAGTAAGGCTCGATAAAACACGCGACCCAACGTTCACCGGGGGCTTAAACATCAGCCTGCAGTATAAAAACTTCGACTGCTCTATCCTGTTCCAGGGTGCTACCGGCGGTATGCTGTACTTCGGCACCGAATCGGGCGATATTGGTAACTACCTGCAATATACTTACAACCACCAGTGGACAGTAGCCAACCCCAGCAGCGTAGACCCGCGTATTGCCAACCGCAACAACACATATTACACCGATCTCAACAATGCCGGGTGGAATACTTATTACCTGCGCAACAGTGATTACCTGCGGTTGAAAAATATCGAAGTAGGCTATACACTGCCGGCCTCCCTCGGTAAAAAAGCCGGTATCAGCAACCTGCGTATTTATGTAAATGCACTGAACCTGGTTACCTGGGATAAAATGAAAATTTACGATCCCGAATCAACCAGCAGCAACGGACAATACTATCCGCAGTCAAGAATTTTAAATACCGGTGTACGGATAACTTTTTAAATGAAGGCCATGTGAACAAACCCGCATCAGCAGCCTGGCTGCACGATTACACGATTTATGCAGGGTTACACAAGCCATCAAAAAATTTGAACAGATGAAAAGAGGCAAGCGTTTTTTACCAGCTCATTTTTTCAGGATGCAATACCTGAAACAATATACTGCACTCACTGTATCGGCAGCGGTGTTGTTCACCGCCTGCAGTAAAGATTTCCTGAACACCAATCCTTACCAGGTACAGTCTACTGACACCTGGAAAGACGGTGCACTTTCAGAAGCCTTTATTACCGACATTTACAATGGCCTGGGCAATGGCGGTTTGGATGAGCAGGAATTATCGTCTTTATCAGATGAAGCCATGTTCACCCATGCCGGCCGCGGTATCAATGTGGTAAATGAAGGCACACTCAGCCCATCCAATACAGGCTGGGTAAGCGCCACTTATATGTGGGGCATCGATGGCAACAATAAAGACATGTATGCCAAAATAAGCACCGCCAATGTGGCCTTGCAAAACCTGGCCACTGCTACATTCACCGATACGGTGCTTAACCACCGCCTGCAGGGTGAAGCGCATTTTCTGCGTGCGTATTATTATCACCAGCTGGTGCGTTACTATGGTGCAGTACCCCTGGTGTCAAAGCCCTATGGCCTTAACCAGGATTATTCCATTACCAGGAACACGTTTGAAGATTGTGTCAATTTTATAGTGAAAGAATGCGATTCGGCTTATTCACTGCTCAACGGCAAAACACTGGCCAAAGGAAGGGCCACTGCTATTGCTGCGCTGGCGCTTAAATCGCGCATACTGCTGTATGCTGCCAGCGACCTGCACGATGTGCCCACCATGAAAGCCAATTCTACTTTGCTGGCCAGCTATGCCAATCCCGAGTTGCTGGGTTATGTAAGTGGCGATCGTACTGCCCGCTGGAAAGCCGCACAGGCCGCTGCCAAAGCCGTGATGGATGCAGCGCCCGCCGCAGGTTATAAACTCGACCTGGGTGCACCGGCTTCTGCCGACGATGGAAGAAAGAACTACCTGTCTATCGCCATGGGCGGTGGCAGTAAGGCGAAAGAAGCCGATCCTGCTGCGGCCAGCGAGCTGTTATTCGAACGCGATTTTACAGCCAACATTGATGATGGAGGCAAATATGTTGGCCTGCACAATGGCCCCAATGGTTACCATAACTGGGCGGGTAATACCCCCATACAGGAACTGGTTGACGATTATGAAATGATGGATGGCACCCGCTTCGACTGGAACAATCCGCAGGAAGCCGCAGCGCCTTATAAAAACAGGGACCCCCGTTTTTATGCCACTATTTTGTACGATGGTGCGCCCTGGAAACCCAGGAACCTGATCTCAGGCAATGTTGACCCGGCCAACCAGATCCAAACCGGTACTTACCAAACAGCTTCCGGTTATATAGCCGGCCTGGATACACGCCAGAGCTCTATTGAAAACTGGAACGGCAGCTGGACGGGTTATTATATGCGCAAGTTCATCGATCCCGATCCGGCTATTGTAGATAATACCACCCGACAGCTGATACCCTGGCCTTTCTTCCGCTATACCGAAGCAGTGCTCAACTATATAGAAGCCTGTATAGAACTGGGGCAGGAAGCTGAGGCCCGCAACTGGCTTAATAAAATACGTTTCCGCGCTGGTATGCCCGCAGTAACAGATGGCGGCGATGCATTGCGCCAGCGTTACCGCAACGAACGGCGTGTTGAGCTGGCATACGAAGAGCACCGCTACCATGATGCCCGCCGCTGGATGATCGCTAAAAATACCCTGGGCCGCTCAACGGTGTTCATCAGCATCAAAGGCGATCTGAAGCCCGGCGCTACAGCACCTACGCCTTACCGGCATGATGAAACCCTGTACAATTATATCTATAAACCGCAACCGGATAATTCACAGGAAAACAGGCAATGGCTCGACAAAATGTATTTCCGCCCCATACCCAGGGATGAGATGAACAAAAACACCAAACTGGTGCAAAACCCCGGCTACTAAAGGGGTATACATGCACATATTTATAACAACAGGTAGCAGAAAACAAAACCTGCTACCTGTTTTGTTTAGAACAAGTATTTGAAAAAATACTTACATTCAGTAAAACAAAACACTACCCCATTAACAATCCAACAATCTAACAATCCAACAATCCAACAATCCAGCAATCCAACAATCCAACAATCCAACAATCCAACAATCCAACAATTCCCCCCAACCATCAAACCATTCCATCACCCCAACCAGATCCATTGAACCCGATCAAAACCTGTACCGCCTTACCCGTATTGCTGCTAGCAGCAACCCTGTGCCTGTTTGCCTGCAACAGTCATCCCCCGGGCAATACCGCTGCTGCGGATAGTAGCCACCTATTCACGCTGCTTACGCCCGATGAAACCCATATCAGCTTCAATAACCAGCTTACCGAAGGACTTAACACCAATGTACTGGTGTACGAATATTTTTACAATGGCGGTGGCGTAGCAGTAGGCGATCTCAATAACGATGGTTTACAGGATATTTATTTTTCAGGCAATATGACCGGCAATAAGCTCTACCTCAACAAAGGCAAAATGCAGTTTGAAGATATAACAGATGCTGCAGGTGTGGGCGGCAGGCCGGGGCCCTGGAAAACAGGTGTTACCATTGCCGATATCAATGGCGATGGCAGGCCCGATATTTTTTTGTCTTATTCCGGTAAAATGCGGGGCGAAAAAAGAATGCCGGAACTGTTCATCAATCAAGGTGCGGGTGCCGATGGCATTCCGCATTTTACCGAGCAGGCTGCAGCCTATGGCCTGACTGATACCGCTTATGCCACACAGGCTTTCTTTTTTGATTACGACAGGGATGGAGATCTGGATGCCCTGCTGCTGAACCATAACCCCAAATCATTACCCATACTCGATGAAGCAAGCACTGCCGACCTGCTGAAAAAAGAAGACCTGGCAACAGGTGTGCGGCTGCTGCGCAACGACAACAATCATTTTACCGATATCACCCGTTCATCAGGCATCAGCAGTTCGCCGCTTACCTATGGTTTGGGCGCCGGTATTGCCGATATCAATGGCGATGGCTGGCCCGATATCTATATTTCCAATGATTATACGGTGCCCGATTATCTATACATCAATAACCACAACGGCACCTTCACCGATAAGCTGCACAGCAGCCTGGGACATACCAGCCAGTTTTCTATGGGTAATGATATTGCCGATATCAACAATGATGGCCTGCCTGATATTTATACGCTGGATATGCTGCCCGAAGACAACCGCAGGCAGAAATTATTGTTTGCCCCTGACAATTATGAAAAATTCGATCTCAATGTGCGCACCGGTTTTCATTACCAGTATATGCGCAACATGCTGCAGCTGAACAATGGCAATGGCACATTCAGCGAAATAGGCCAGCTGGCAGGTATATCGAATACCGACTGGAGCTGGGCGCCGCTGCTGGCCGACTATGACAATGACGGCTGGAAAGACCTGCTGGTAACAAACGGTTTTGCACGCGACTATACCAATATGGATTTTATCAAGTACATGAACGATTATGTACAGGGCAGGGGGCATTTAAACCGCGAAGAAGTGCTCGAAATGCTCAAGCATATCCCTTCTTCCAATGTGGTCAATTATATTTTCCGCAACAACGGCGGCCTGCAGTTTACCGATGTAAGCAAGCAATGGGGTTTTACCACGCCGTCTAACAGCAATGGTGCGGCCTATGCCGATCTGGACAATGATGGCGATCTCGACCTGGTGATCAACAACATCAACCAACCTGCTTTTATTTTCCGCAATGAAGCCGATAAACAATTGAAGCATCATTATCTCGAACTGCGCCTGCAGGGCGAAGGTAAAAACACACAGGGACTGGGTGCCCGGCTAACCGTGTACTGCAAGGGACAGCAACAGTATCTGGAGCAGATGCCTTCCCGTGGTTACCAGTCAACCGTATCGGCCATATTGCATGTTGGTTTGGGTAAGGAAAACATGATCGATTCGCTGAAAATTATCTGGCAAAGTGGTAAACAGCAACTGCTCACCAGCCTGAAGGCCGATCAGTTGCTTACCCTGAAGGAAAAAGAAGCGGTCATGCATCCTGCTCATCCGCAGCTACACAAAACATTGTTTGCTGAAACTGCATCACCGCTGCCTTTTCAGCATACAGCCAACCATATCAACGATTTTAAACGGCAACCCTTGTTGGTGAACCCGCTTTCTTTTGCAGGCCCCTGCCTGACCAAGGCCGATGTAAACGGCGATGGACTGGAAGATGTTTATGCCGGTGCGGGCAGCGGGCAGTCAGCAGTGCTTTACCTGCAGCAGAAAAACGGCAGCTTTATAGCCAAGCCACAGCCTGCGTTTGATACAGACAAGCAATGTGAAGATGCCGATGCCCAGTTCTTCGATGCCAATGGCGATGGTTATACCGATCTCTATGTTGCCAGCGGTGGTTACCACAATTATGCGCCAAACGATTCACTGCTGCAAGACAGGCTGTACCTGAACGATGGTAAAGGTAATTTCACCAAAGCCACTGCAGCACTGCCCGCTATGCGGGTAAGTAAAAGCTGTGCACGGGTGGCCGATATAAATGGTGATGGCGCTCCTGATATTTTTGTGGGTGGCAGGGTTGTACCCGGCCGTTACCCCGAGACACCGCAAAGCTTTTTACTGGTTAACGATGGCAAGGGACATTTTACTGATCAGCTTGCCACCATTGCACCGGCCTTGCAAAAAGCAGGCATGGTAACCGATGCAGCATGGATAGACTTGAACAACGATAAAAAACCCGACCTGGTACTGGTGGGCGAATGGATGCCTGTATCAGTATTCATTCAAACCGGTAACAAACTGGAGAACCAGACGGCTAAATATTTTGCACGGCCTTATACCGGCTGGTGGAACAAGCTGCTGGTAACAGATATTAACCACGATGGCCGCCCCGACCTGGTCATTGGTAATATGGGGCTGAATACAGCCTGCAGGGTGAGCACCAAAGAACCAGCAGAACTGTATTATAAAGATTTTGATGACAACGGCGCTATCGATCCTTTTCTTTGTTTTTATATGCAGGGTAAAAGCTATCCCTATGTATCCCGCGATGAGCTGCTCGACCAGATCAGCACCATGCGTACCAAATTCACCGATTATAAAAGCTATGCAGATGCAACCATTCATGATATTTTCAGCGATGATGAACTGAAAAATACCGGGCACCTGCAGGCAGATCACCTGAACACCACCTATTTTGAAAACGGTGCCGATGGCCGGTTCAGCGAGAAGCCCCTGCCATTGCAGGCGCAGTTTGCACCGGTGTTCAGCATCACCGCGCTGGATTATGATAACGATGGTAACCAGGACCTGCTTTTATGCGGTAACATCAACCATGCACGTTTGCGGTTTGGCAAGTACGATGCCAACTACGGGGTATTGCTGAAAGGTGATGGCAGGGGCGGCTTCAGTTATATACCGCAATACCTTTCCGGTTTTCATATCACCGGCGATGTGCGTAGTGTGATCAGTATACACAACCTGTTATTATTCGGCATTAACCAGCAACCCGTGCAGGCTTACAAACCAAATAAATGAGAAAGTTTTATCACTGTATTTTCATAGCACTGTTGTTTTACCTGCAGGCATGCCGGCAACCCATTATGCATAAAGAACCGCTGGGCCCCCAGGCCATTGGCCGCGTACTAACGGAGATGACCGATATCATGATCCACGACATTACCAATCCGCCGCTGGCTGCCCGCTTTTTTGCCTATGCCTGCCTCTCGGGTTATGAAGTGATCGCGCAGAACGATTCCGGTTTTGTAAGCATGCATGGTTTGCTGAATGCATATCCAAACATACAAAAAACAGATTCCATCAATGGCTATGCTGTTCGCCTGAGTGCCCTGCTGGCTATGATGGAAACCGCAAAAAAAATGCAGCCTTCTGGTAAATGGCTCGACCAGTACGAACAGCGTTTTACCGATTCCTGTGCAGACATCGGTTATAGCCAAACAGTAATAGAACAATCCAAAAAATATGCTGCATACATCAGCAAACAAATACTGGCTTATGCAAAAGCCGATGGCTACAATAAAATAAGCAATTACCCCAGGTACACACCCGAAGAAAAAGAGGGCTGCTGGTATCCCACACCGCCGGGTTACCTGCCGGCGGTAGAGCCTTATTTTAAAACAGTGCGTCCTTTTTTGCTGGATTCCTGCGCACAGTTTAAACCGGTGCCGCCTGTGGCCTTCTCCAAAGAAAAATCCTCTGCTTTTTATCAACTGATGCAGCTGAATTATGAAGCCGGCGGTACAAAGCTTAGCCCTGAAAACCGTGCGATCGCTGCATTCTGGGATTGTAATCCTTTTGCAGTACAGGATGGGGGGCATTTGATGATGGGCCTGAAAAAAATATCGCCCGGCGCCCACTGGCTGGGCATTACGGGAATAGCCTGCGCCAAAGCGGGAAAGGGTTTTTCGCAAACAATGGCCATCTATACAACCATTGCCATCACACTTACCGATGCTTTTATTTGCTGCTGGGATGAAAAATACCGCAGCAACCGCATACGTCCCGAAACCGCTATACGCAAATACATCGATCCTACCTGGAAGCCGGTGCTGCAAACACCACCTTTCCCTGAATACCTCAGCGGGCATTCAGTGGTATCGGGTGCATCAGCAACCGTATTGTCACATTATTTCGGAGAGGCATTCAGTTATACTGATAGCGTGGAAGTATCTTATGGGTTGCCACCACGCAGCTTTAACTCGTTTCAGCAGGCTGCGGAAGAAGCGGCCATATCCCGCCTGTATGGCGGTATTCATTTTAAAGACGCGATAGACAATGGCCTGGTGCAGGGCAGGAAAGTAGGGCAGCTGGTACTAAGCAGGCTTTCACCGGTATTGCGGTAAGGAGGTTTACACTGCTACAACTGCATGCAAAAAAACATTGCACAAAAACTTTTACCGTATTTCATGTGCTTAATGCCCTGGTGGTGTAAAAACCGGGATGTTATTTTTGTGGCTTTGTGCTATCCCCTTCATCATCATCAGCCTTGTCTTCTGTTTCCTGGAGGGCAGGGTCTTTGCTGCCCCTGCGTACACGAACAACGGGGTTATCGCGTGTGCCGGTAATGGTTAAAGGAATACCGAAAATGCCGAACGGCGGCAGTCCCAGCCTGAACTTCAGGTTCAGCCTGCCATCCAGGCTCATCTCACCCTGTATTTTAGGGCGGAAGCCGGCTACTTTCAGCTTTACCGGGTCGAGGGTGATGATATTGTTTTTGATATGCGTAACAATATTCACTTTCGATACATCGGGATCGTTCACCTTATCCCTGTTGGTGGTTTGGCTTACCGCCGAAAACAATTTAAACCCGCGCATTTTTACATTCTTCACCGATAATGTGCCGCCACCTTCCAGTGAAGGGTATACAGGCATCATATTATCATCCAGCCGGCCTTTGATCGCATAATCGAGCGATACAATACCCTCGGCTTTGGCCGCTGCAGGCGCCAGGTTGCGGAAGATGGGAACCGTTTGGTAGGCTTTCTTCACATCGAAATCCTGTGCATTGATATGATAATCGAACAGGGCTTTTTTCGGGCTCTGGCTGGCATAATTACCATCCATTTTTACATGACAGCCGATCAGGTCAAATGCTGTTTGCTGCAATTTTATTTTGCCGCTGTCGATACCCACGGTGCCGGTTACATTGCTTAGCGTTAAACCGCAGTACTGCACTGTGGTTGCATTGGCGGTAAATGCCATATCCATATTGCCGGGCACCATAATTACCCCGGTCGGTGATGTGGAAGATGGTTTTTTAGGTGCAGCCCCGCTGGTTTTGCTGTCAGCAAAAACCATCAGCTGGTCAAGCAGTATATAGGGACTGTTCAGTGTGAATTTACCGGTAAGTGGTATATTGGGCTGCAGCGCATAGTGAATGGCATTGGTAAGATAACCGTTCAGCGTGAAGTTCGATTTGCCATAGGCGCCATTGAATTGGTCAAACCACATTTTATCCTGGTCAAAACGAAACAGGCCCGATTGTATACGCAGTGGCAGCGGAAATTCTTCTGCTGTAATATTGATCTGCTTCAACTGCAGTGTGCCCTTGTTTGACAGTTTATCGTAATGCCCAGCCATAGCATCGCTTTGCAGCCCGTTTAAATCAAGATCGGTTTTGATAAAGCCTTTTACGTCGATGCCTTTGCGGCTGAATACCTGGTAAATTTTACCGATATCAATAACGCCTTTTGAAACAACGGTATAACGCAGGTTGTCAAAATTGCTCAGGTCGGCTTTCAGCGAGAAAGGCTGGCCTTCAAAACGGAACGATACTGGTTTTACCGCGATCTGCATCGATTTAAGTGAACCCGTTTTGTCTGTCAGCTGTGCATCTACCTGGATATTTTCTATAGGATGCGGATAGTATTTGGTTTGAATGGTACCATCCTGCAGTTGTATGTGTGCCTGTGTAACCGGGAATAGTTTTTTAGCAGGTGCATACCTGCCTTTTGTTTGAATGGCAATATTGGTTTTGCCGGAAAGCAGGATACTGTCCAGCGGGTAGAACTGTGGTATAGTAGCCAGGTCTACCACCGACTGGAAATCGGCATCTACCGGGAAATCTTTGGCGGCGCTCAGGCGTATATAGCCCCTGATATAATTCTGCAATACTTCTGCATTGATATCATTCGCATCCAGCTTTGCATGGGTATAGTCATGGTCAGGGCAAAATGCATGTATATTGAAACGGATATGATCCAGCCCCTGCGGTAGCGAGCCCAATTTGAAATAACCATTCTGCAGTGAAGACTGGATATTGAATGCTGGAATACTGGCCAGCACGGTGACCGTATCTTTCCTGCGCAGTCCCTGCCTTATTTGTACCGCTGTTTTGTACTGGCCGTTTACATCAGCATGCAGTTGATAATTGCCTTTTATGGCGAAAGCGCCCAAGCCCAGCGCGCGGTGCCATTTCTCCAGGTCGATGGATGCATCGGCCTTTGCCTGGATAAAAGGAGAATTGAGCCCTTTGATATGCAGTGCCGAATTAAAATGGTCTTTATCCATGGTAAAATAAAGTGAATCCATGTTTATAGAAAGGCTGTCTGCATTCAGTGAAGGAAGTTTGGCAGTAAAATTGACCAGCAGGTTTTGAATGGGTACAGGCGCATGCTGGTTGGCGATATATCCATCGCGGACTTTCATATTAAAACCGAGATTGGGCATAATATTCTGCTCGGTGATATACTGGCCGGTTAAATAAGCATCCATTTCAATATGACCGCGTATATCGGTGCTATCGAACCATTTCAGGTATTCGGGAGGCATGGCGGTAAATACATCGTGCAGGTCGGTTTCTTTTGAAACCAGTTTAAAATCCATATTATAACCATGCTCCATGAATTCAAACTTACCTTTGAAACGAACGGGCAAACGGTTAATACGCAGATCGTTCTTCTCAAAATTAAAAGCCAGTGAATGGGTGTTGATCTTGGTGATGAGGCTGGCATCAATTTTTTTGGAGCGGATATAGCGCATACCGTCATAAGCCAGGTCGAACGAATCTACCTGCAGCCGTGAATCGAGGTCGAATATGGCCTGGCTCAGGTCGCCCCTGCCTGTATAATTCAGCTCTCTGGCGCCTATCAGCATGGGGATGGAGCGGTCATCGTATACCAGGCGGCTGTGTTCAATCTGTATCTTTTCAATCTTCAGTGAAGCGCCCCCGCTGGTATCCTGGGGTGAAGCGGGTTTATTGGAAGGGACAGACTGGTATACATTGTAATTGGCCTCACCCTTCTCATTTACCAGTATATGTATATCGCTGTTGGTGAGATAAATTTCATTGATCTTAAGCTTGCTCGAAAAAACACTGGCCAGGTTCACGCCCAGCCCCAGCTCTGCTGCTGAAACCAGGGTATCCTGCTTAAAAGGAGCAGAGCCTTTTAACGTAAAATCGTACAGGGTAAGTGTCAGTGACGGAAAATGGCGGAAAAAAGAAAGCCTTGCCTTGGAAAAATTCAATTCACCTGTAATAGCCTGGTTGGTCCAGGTTTTGATTTTCCTGGATACAAAACCCGGGAAAATAGCGGGCAGCAGAAAAAGTAAGGCGATAAGGGAAACAACAGTGATGCCTGTTATTTTCAGCGTTTTAAAAGCAATTTTCCGTAAAGGCACTGGCATATGGGGATAAAGATAAACTTTAACCTAAGATAAGGAATATTCACCCGCTTTCAGGCTGCCTGTTCCTTGCTTACCTGCTTTTTTTCAAACAGCCACCATAACCGTCTGCGTTGTCTTACTTTGTAATTGCCGGTGATGTATTTACTGATATGGGCGATGGCTTCATCCACATCATCGGTCAGTAATACCAGCTTCATATCCGCAGGGGAAATAGTGCCTTCGGCGGCCATTTGCTGCATATACTCCATCAATGGTGTATAATAGGCTTTGCCGTATAGCACAATAGGAAAATCGTTGATGGTTTTGGTTTGAACAAGGGTGAGTGTTTCAAAAAATTCATCCATGGTGCCAAAGCCGCCCGGCATAATCACAAATGCATAGGAATATTTTACCAGCAACACTTTACGCACAAAGAAGAACCGCATATCAATGCTTTTATGCAGGTAGGGGTTGGCATGCTGCTCGTGCGGCAGGATGATATTGATGCCAACAGAATTTCCATTGTTCTCAAATGCCCCTTTATTGGCGGCCTCCATAATACCGGGGCCACCACCCGTCATAGTGGTAAAACCAAGCTCGGCAATTCGTTTGCCGAATGCAACTGCCGCCTCATAATACGGGTGTCCCGATTTAAAACGGGCCGATCCAAACACGGTAACGCAGGGGCCAACAAAATGAAGGGTTCTGAAACCCTTGATAAACTGGCAAAATACTTTCCAGGCAAAACCCAGTTCAAATACACGTGGTTTAGGGCCTTCCAGGTAAACATTACTATGTGCCGGAATAATCCGGGTTGAGTTTATAACAGGTTGTTCCATAAAATAGCTTCGCAATTAAAAGTTTCAGTCTGGCTGCAGGTTTCCTTCTGAAACCACTGCCAGCAAGGGTTTCATCATTTTTCAAAGCGGGGGCATCATTGCTGCTTCAGTCCATATAAGGGCCGCCGCAACAGCTGCCGGCATTTTCCGCGAACACCGCAGGAAACACTGGCAGTACAAATAAAAGCACAATTTATGTAGAACTGTTGTATTACTTTGCAAGTACAATACATTTTAACATGCGTATTATTTCGTATAACGTAAACGGCATCCGCAGTGCGATCAATAAAGGGTTTGTTGACTGGCTGAAAACCGATCCCGCAGATATCATCTGCCTGCAGGAAACAAAAGCTGAAAAAGCCAATGTAGACCATACAGCCATTGAAGCACTGGGTTTTGATACTTACTGGTTCTCTGCCGAAAAAAAAGGGTATAGCGGTGTGGCTGTTTTCACTAAAATAAAACCAACAGAAGTGTTCTTCGGCAATGGTATTATGCAAAGCGATGCAGAAGGCCGTGTGCTACGGCTCGATTTTAATGATGTCACACTCATCAATGCTTATTTCCCATCCGGTACCAGCGGCGATATCAGGCAAACGTATAAATACCAGTGGCTGGATGAGTTTTTCGACTATCTCTCCGAACTGCGTAAAACAAGACCCAACCTGGTGGTATGCGGCGATTACAATATTGCGCACAAGGAAATTGATATACACGATCCTAAGGGTAATAAAAAATCATCGGGCTTTTTGCCTGAAGAGCGCGCCTGGATGGATAAATTCCTGGCAGCAGATTTTGTTGATGCATTCCGTGTATTTCATCCGGAACCACACCAATATTCCTGGTGGAGTGCCCGCTTCCCTTCTGTAAGGCTGAACAATAAAGGCTGGCGTATTGATTATATTAACGTGAGCAGTCCGCTAAAGGCACGCCTGAAGGATGCACGCATTTATCCCGATGTTAAACACAGTGATCATTGCCCGGTGTATGTGGAGCTGATGTGAGGGATTGAGGGGGCGTAGGGAAGGGTTGGAAATTTTCGTACTTCTAACTTCGTCGTTCATACTTGAAAAAATGCAGTAAGATTCTATGTTTATCTATAATGTAACAACAAAAGTAAACTGGTCGGTACAGGAGGCCTGGCTGAAGTGGATGCTGGATGTGCATATACCGGAAGTATTGGGTACCGGTTGTTTTGAAAAACATCAGCTGGTGCGTTTGCTGGAATCCGATGATGCCGATGGGCCTACCTATGCAATACAGTATTATGTTATAAGCCAGGCACAATACAGGCGTTATACCGAATTGTATGCACCTGCGCAAAGGCAGGCTGGCATTGATAAATGGGGCGACAGGGTGCTTTCGTTTCACACGCTGATGGAGGTTGTGAATTGATTGTGGAAATTTTGGCGACAGGTTTTTTGTGATTCCATAAACTATCGTATATTTCTTTTAAATCCGCTACAGCAAAGGGTTTCAGCGTTAAGGGCTGTAATCCTTTGCTGTAAAGGGTTACAGCGGATGTACTGTTTTTAATAGAAAGATAACAATACGGCTCTGCCGGCTACAATGCAGGTGGGCAGCGGCCTCTGGCAAATTGTTAAATCGTAAATTATCCATCAAAAATATTTGGCTGATATGGAAAAGCCAATAAATTTGTTTTACTTAATCACAAGCAAAAAATTATACTATGAACAAAGCTGAATTGGTTGCTAAACTTGCTGAAGATGCAGGTATCACCAAAACTCAGGCAAACGAAGCCCTGGATTCATTTGTTGAAGCAGTTACCAAAACATTGAAAGGCGGTGGCAAAGTTACCCTGGTAGGTTTCGGTACATTCTCTGTTTCTAAACGTGCTGCACGTACAGGTCGCAACCCTCAGACAGGAGAAGTGATCAAAATCAAAGCTAAAAAAGTGGCACGCTTCAAAGCAGGTAAAGAACTGTCTGCCAAATTATAATTGGTACAGTATCCAGATAAAAAAGCAGGGGCAGCGCTCCTGCTTTTTTATTGCCATAAGCTGTGTTATTGCTGCTTTCCGGGTACCAATTAGCCCGGTAAAGCAAATATTTAGCAGGTTTGCGCCTGATAGTTGCGGGGAATTGTGCATTTTTGCAGCCGAATCATCTTTTAACTCAAAACAATTAAAAATGGGCAGAGGAGATAAAAAAACCAAAAAAGGTAAAATTTTCAAAGGTTCTTTCGGCAAAAGCCGTCCTGCAAAACCGGCCAAAAAAGCGGCTCCTAAAAAAGAAGCTTAGTTGATCTGTTGATTGGTTGATTAGTTCACCGGACAGTATTTCCGTAACTATTCAACCTATCAACTATCGGCCGGCCTGGTTAAGGCGCCAGCCTTTCTATTTTCCAGCTGTTATCCGGCTGCGCTGTGTATACAATACGATCGTGCAGGCGGTTGCTTCTGCCCTGCCAGAACTCTACCCGAACCGGTTTTACACAATACCCACCCCAATGCGGCGGTCTTTGTACCGTATTGCCAAATTGCTTTGTGTATTTTTCCACGTTTTCATCCAGTACCGCCCTGCCGGGTATAACACGGCTTTGATCCGATGCCCAGGCGCCTATCTGGCTGCCCAGCGGTCTTGAATGAAAATACGCATCACTGTCTGCTGCGCTTGTTTTGGTAACAATACCTTCAATGCGCACCTGCCGTTCCAGCTCTTTCCAGAAAAAAACCAGGGCAGCATGGCTGTTATCCGCCAGCTGTTTGCCTTTATCACTATCGTAATTGGTAAAAAACAAGAACCCGTTTTTATCAAAACTTTTCAGTAATACAATACGGGCCGAGGGATGCCCCTCCTTGTTCACCGTAGCCAGTGTCATGGCATTTACTTCATCAATATCGCTGTGAATTGCTTCCTGCCACCAGGTATTGAACTGTGTCAGGGGGTGTGTGGCTACTTCTGTTTCATTCAATGTTTTCAGCCTGTAATCCTTTCTTATATCTGCAACGGCATTCTGGATAGACATGGTTCTGCTTTGAAAGCAAAGTTACCGGCTTTTTTTGTTTGACTGAACCTAATGGATAAACGGTGGTACTGGCAGCAATATATTGTGCATAAGAAAAACAGAACAGGTAATCATTGGCAACAAAAAAGCTGCCGGAGCAGCTTTTTTGTTATTACTATATTGTATCAGGAAAAACAGGAAATTTTTCCTGAAGATACTTGCTTACTCATACCCTGAAACCACTTAAACCACCCAGGCCGAAAACCGGCAGCAGTATCAACGAAATAATATAACCGATAATCAGGTATACTACCAGCATGACCACAAAAATAACCACCAGGTAGATCACCTTTTTGTCTTCCGGTGTTTTCTTGATAGGCCCCAACCCCAGGTACCACAGGTAAATAGAATAAACGGCACCAACAAGGCTAACAATGCCGGCGATAACAGGCAGAATAGAAAAAATAGCCGCTACCAGGCTGGGGGTAGAGCCGTAGGCTACAAGCTGTACAGAGCGGCCCTGGTGTTTTTCCGATTCAAAGCTGGGGGCCAGTGCATCTACCACAAAAGCGGTAATAAACACAGATAAAATGCCCAGCACCAGTTTGGTAATGGCATAATAAATACCCCATGAAATACTCATAATCCTTACACCCAGTATGCTGGTACCGATAAAGCCATACCCGATAAATGCAGCAATAGCGCCTATAATGGTAAGCGGTACTACAAACCCGGTAATAATCTGGTTGACATTGGGTTGTTCAGCAGCAATAACGTCCCATTCGGTTTTGGGTGATACAAGGATGCTCTTTACGCGGTTAACGAGGTTCATAAGCGTTTATTTTCAGAAAAATAAACAATGCGTTTGGTTTATGCAAGGTGAAAAAAAACATATGTTCCTGTGAAATACACGGTAAAGCAGCAAATGAGCTGCAAAATATACCCGCAGCATACAATTGTGCTGCGGGTAATGATTAAAAAGTTGAGAGAAAAAAATAGCCTGCCGCTTGCGGTGATGGGTTTAATAAGGATGAATAGGGGAATAGAGAATAAACCAAACAGCTGCTGAAATCGCTTACCAGCGTCAAGCTGGTAACTGAGCTACAAGAAATCCATCTCGCGGAATGCGCAAAAAGCGCAGAAAACAAAGCGTTTTTTCATCCGGGGAGATTTTCTGTTTAATGCTCCATTTACGGCCATCGCTTGAAGCTTATGGCTTGCAGCCGGGTGATCAGCTTACCAGTGTGCCCACATTCATGCCTTCAACCACCTGAAGCAGGTTGCCGGGCTTATTCATGTCGAATACAATGATGGGCAGTTTGTTTTCCATACAAAGCGTGAATGCCGTCATATCCATTACCTTCAGGTTGTTGCTAATGCATTCCTGGAAAGTAATTTTTTCATAACGGGTGGCAGTGGGTACTTTTTCGGGGTCGGCTGTATAAATGCCGTCAACCCTTGTCCCTTTCAGGATCACGTCGGCTTTAATTTCAATGGCGCGCAGCGAGCCGGCTGTATCTGTGGTGAAATAAGGGTTGCCCGTACCACCGCCGAATATAACCACACGGCCTTTTTCGAGGTGGCGGATAGCCCTTCTGCGTATATACGGCTCTGCTATCTGCTCCATCTTGATGGCGCTTTGCAGGCGGGTGTATACGCCAATTTTTTCCAGCATAGCCTGCATGGCCATCCCATTGATCATGGTGGCCAGCATACCCATATAATCGCCGTGCGCCCTTTCAATGCCGCTTTCGGCCTCATTCATGCCCCGGTAAATATTGCCGCCGCCAATTACAATGGCTACCTGCACACCCAGGTCGGTAACGGTTTTGATATCATTGGCATACTGCTCAATAATTTTGGGATCAAATGGATCAAAGCCATTTTTCGATCCACCAATCAAAGCCTCTCCGGATAGTTTAAGTAAAATTCGTTTGTACTTGGGAAGCATGCTCAATGTGTTTTACGCTGAAATAATTGCCTGCAAAGAACCTGATTTTTTACTCAACTGCCAAGACAAATTCGGCAGGGCAAACTAGCACAAGCCTGCTCCTGCTACCGGTATATAAACTAATTCAGGTTGATATAGGTATTGATAATAATGCCATTGTTATATTGGAAAACATTTTTCGATTCAATTTCTCTTGCCAGTTGTACAATCTGGCTCAGGAAGCCGCCTTCCAGCCTGAAGCTGTTACTGAATTTATAGCCTACCATAACGCCCAGCCTGTTCTGGTCAAACACATTTTCACCGATATTTTTACCAAAGCCGATGAATATTTCATCATAAGCCGCTGCATACATTTTTTTTGTGATAGGCACATCCAGCCTGGGCATATAACGGAAGCGGTTCAGGAAGGTCCAGCTGTCGGGGCTCTTGCTTTCTATGGAATTGTATTTGGCCAGCCAGCGTTGTTCCAGCCGCAGGCGATGTGATAAGGAAGATTTGCCTACCGGTGTATTAACCACTACCTGCTCGTAAATGCGGTGCTCGGCAAAGGTTTTGGGTACCGCGGCAAGGCCATACTCGCCATAGGGATAGGTAAGTATCCACCCATAACCAAGATGCGTGGTTACCTGTGGATTCACTTTGTAATTCACGCCCAGCCGCAGCAGGCTTTGCTGCCAGTCTTTCACTATATTATCGCGGCGCCACTGGTATTCAATATGCCCGCTGAGCTTATTGGAAATACGCGGTGTAATGGTTGTGGTGAACCAGCCGATGCTGTTGTGCTCGCTGAGGCGGTTCTGCTCAAAAGAATCGGCATAATACATGCATGCTGCAAAGGTTAAAAGCAGGTGTTTCATTGAAAGTAATATTTTCATGTCCAAAAACAGGGCAGAAAAACAGTCCGGGGGCCGTGATTTTACTGCCTTTTCACTGCTTTCAAAGATAGCCTTGTCTGGTTTTTTGACAAATTTGTTTCTTTGAGCATCAATCAATGCCATATGTCATCTGCAATGTATTACAGCCATTACCTTGAACTGGATAAAATACTCGGTAGCCAGCACCCGGTAAGCTTTGAACCGGGACATCAGCCTGCACACGATGAAATGTTGTTCATCATTATTCACCAGGCCTATGAGCTGTGGTTTAAACAGGTTTTGTTCGAGCTGGATTTTGTACTGGAAGTATTTGCCAAGGAAAAGATCAACGACAATACCGAAGAACTGAACCTGGTTCGTCACCGTCTTAACCGGATCATTGCCATACTGGAGCTGCTGAACCAGCAGGTGGGCATATTGGATACCATGACGCCACTGGATTTCCTGGAGTTCCGCAACCTGCTTACACCTTCTTCGGGTTTCCAGAGCAAGCAATTCCGCCTGCTGGAAGCCAGGCTGGGCCTGCAAATGGACAAACGCCACCAGTACGATTATTATAAACGCACCAATGAGGGCGGCTTTACCAGGCAGGACTATGATGATTTAACAGCCGCCGAAACAGGCCGCTCCCTGCTGAAATTAATAGACGCCTGGCTGGCCAGGATGCCTTTTTTTAATACCGATTTCTGGCAGCAATACCATCCTGTTGCCAATGAACCAGCCGGTGATCATCCCTTCTGGAATGATTACCGTTTTCTCTACAGGGAAGGATTAACCACCCGCGAACAATCCAAAATACATGATTTAGATTATGTATTTTTTGAACAGAACAGCGGTAACTACCCGGCCGAACAACTAGAGGCTTTAAAAAGCGAACTGTCGCCGGCTGCGATGCGTGCTGCTTTATTCATTATGCTGTACCGCGATTTCCCGGTTTTTCAAACCTCTTACCAGATACTGGATGCATTGATACGTATAGATCACCAGCTGAGCAACTGGCGTCACAGGCACCTGGTCATGGTTCGCCGGATGATTGGTATGCGGGTAGGTACCGGTAATACTTCGGGTGCAGGTTACCTGGAAGGTGCACTGAGCAAGCATTATATTTTCCGCGACCTGGCAGGGCTTTCCACTTATCTTATTGAACGCAGCCGGTTGCCGAAGCTGCCACAACAGCTGATACAGCACCTGGGATTTAATTTTTAGGAAGCTGCATCTTAAGGTGTCTGATACTTAAAAACGGGATAACACAATTTCTACAACTGCTGTTTTGCTAAACCGGCACTTATCTTTTGTTTGGTGTTGTCTGCAGAAAAAATATCGCCTAATTCTTCAGCGTTGTGCATACCGCCTGTCAAAATGCTGCTACTGACAGTTAAATACGGCGGTGTTCGTTTTTTTATAAACGGTATTTTTGCGGTGTCAGCCACCAGCCGTGGCCGGTGTACAAACATCTTAACTTTTTACCATGTTCAATACATCCACTTATGTTGCCCGCAGGCAGCAACTGAAAACCGCCGTGGGCAATGGAATTATTTTGCTGCCCGGTAATGAAGAGAGTAGTATGAATTATACCGATAATCATTACCACTTCAGGCAGGACAGTTGTTTTTTATATTATTTCGGTATCGACCAGCCTTCCCTCGCAGCTATTATGGATATTGATAATGATACAGTATGCCTGTTCGGTAATGAGCTTACCATGGATGAAATTGTGTGGACGGGGCCGCGTGAAAAACTAAGCAGCCAGGCCTCAAAAGCCGGTGTTACAGCTGTTAAGCCTGCTGATGCACTGGCGGGTGTACTGAAAGATGCGCTGTCTGCAAAACGTACCGTTCATTTTACACCGCCCTACCGCCCTGAAACTGCGCAACGGTTAAGCGAATGGTTATCGTTGCCGGTTGCATCACTGCAAAGCCAGGCGTCCCTGCAACTGATCAAAGCCATTATAGCCCAGCGGGCCATTAAAACAGCAGAAGAAATTGTGCAGATGGAACAGGCGGTGAACACCTCCGGCACCATGCACCTGGAAGTAATGCGTGGTGCAAAAGAAGGCCTGAGCGAGATGGAGCTGGCTGGCCGTGTACAAAGCATTGCAATAGCAGGCGGCGGCAACCTCTCTTACCCTACCATTCTTACCGTTAACGGACAGATCTTACACAACCATTATTCTGATACTGTATTGAAAAACGGACAACTGGTATTGTGCGACTGCGGTGCAGAAAATCAAATGCATTATGCCGGTGATATCACACGTACCATACCGGTTGACAAAACATTCACCACCCGTCAGAAAGAAGTATACCAGGTTGTGCTTGATGCATACCTGGCGGCTGTAGAAGCACTGAAGCCTGGCACAAGGTTTATCGATATACATTTGCTGGCCTGCGAAAAGCTGGTGGATGGTTTAAAAGCCATTGGCCTGATGAAAGGTGACAGCAAAGAAGCTGTGGCCGCAGGTGCACATACATTGTTTTTCCAGTGTGGCCTGGGGCATATGATAGGGCTGGATGTGCATGATATGGAAAATCTGGGCGAACAATATGTTGGTTATACCGATACCCTGAAAAAAAGCAGGGAGTTTGGTTTAAAATCCCTCCGGCTGGCCCGCGAACTTGAAACCGGTTTTACACTAACCGTTGAACCGGGTATTTATATTATACCCGAACTGATCGATCAATGGCTGGCAGAGAAAAAGCATACCGGTTTTATCAACTATGAAAAGCTGGAAACCTACCGGGATTTCAGCGGGATAAGAATTGAAGACAATTACCTGATCACTCCCGAAGGAAGCCGTCAGCTGGGAAACCCACTGCCCAGAACAATTGCTGAAGTGGAAGCCTTGCGATAAGCATACTGAATCAGATGTTCCATATCTTCCAAGATATGGAACATCTTTCTAAACAAAAAAGGATATGAAGAACACCCACCGCACTGCTGATATCGATCAGCTGTTGAAAGAGCATTTCGGCTACACCAGTTTCCGGCATAACCAGCGGGCGATTGTTGAACAGGTGATGAGCGGCAAAGATGCAGTGGTGCTGATGCCTACCGGAGGCGGTAAATCTATTTGTTACCAGCTGCCTGCACTGGCAATGAACGGCCTTACAGTAGTTATCTCTCCTTTGATCGCTTTAATGAAAGACCAGGTGGCAGCTTTACAGCAAAACGGGATCCCTGCTGCATTTCTGAACTCTACCTTATCAGGCCCCGAACAACAGGAAGTGCTGGATCGTTTACCGGGAAAGAATACACCGCATGCTGCATCGCAGTTAAAATTATTGTACATCTCACCCGAACGTTTATTGGGTGAAAGCAATTTTATCCAGCGCCTGCAGCAGACCAGGCTGGCTTTATTTGCTATTGATGAAGCGCATTGCATCAGCCAGTGGGGACATGATTTCAGGCCTGAATACCTGCTGCTGGGTAAACTGAAGCAACAGTTTCCTGAAATACCGCTGATCGCATTGACAGCAACGGCCGACAGGCTGACCAAAACAGATATCATCGATAAGCTGGCACTGGAAGATTACCAGGTATTTGAAAATTCGTTCAACCGCTCCAATATTCACTATTTCGTTAAACCTAAAAAGAACAGCGTTGACCAGATAGGCCGGTATTTATTACAGCACAAAGAAGAATCCGGTATTATTTATTGCCTTTCAAGAAATGCTACAGAAGAGCTCGCTGCCAAACTCTGCGACCAGGGCTTTGAAGCGGCTGCCTATCATGCAGGCCTGGAACGCAATGTTCGCGAAGAACGGCAGGACCAGTTTTTAAAAGATGAAATCAAGATCATCGTAGCTACCATTGCCTTTGGTATGGGTATCAATAAAAGCAATGTGCGTTTTGTAATTCATGCCGATCTTCCCAAGAACATCGAAGGCTATTACCAGGAAACCGGCCGCGCCGGCAGGGATGGTTTGTACAGCGAAGCTATATTGTTCTATAGCCCGGGCGATGTATTCAAACTGCGCAATTTTGCCAAAGTAGAAGGCAATGAAGAGCAATCGCGCATTATGCTGAAAAAATTACAGCAGATGGCCGACTACTGTGAGCTGCATACCTGCCGCCGTAAATACCTGCTGAACTATTTTAATGAAGCGGCAGCCAATACCTGTAACAGCTGTGATGTTTGTTTAAATGAGCAGGTAAAGGCAGATGCCACCATTGAAGTGCAGAAACTGCTGAGCGCTGTAAGCCGCCTGCAGGAACGGTTTGGTATAAACTATGTGATCGATTTTTTAAGAGGCAGCAGTACCACCCGTGAGGAGCACAAAGCATTGAAAACCTATGGGGCTGGCAGGGATATTGATAAAGACCAGTGGCGTGCTTATATAAAAGAGCTGCTACAACTGGGTTACCTGCGTCAGTCGCAGGGCGAGTACCCGGTACTACAGCTTACAGAGAACAGCTGGCCGGTGTTGAGAGGCGCCCAAACTGTACTGCTGACTGCAGCAATTAAAGAGAAAGCACCGGCGCAGTCCGCAGTACCTGCAGAAAGAACAGCATTGGATACTGAACGGCAGTTGCTGCAGCAATTAAAACAATTGCGTAAGGAAATCGCGGTGAAAGAAAACATGCCGCCTTATATTATTTTCTCAGATGCTACGCTGACAGAACTGGCCACTTACCTGCCGCAAACAAATACCGACCTGTACAAGATCAGCGGGTTTGGAGAAGTTAAGATGGAACGGTATGGCGATGCTTTTTTGCGGGCAGTGCAGGAATACTGCGAACGTCATCAGCTTGCTACACGTATACAGCATAAGCAGGATAAAAAACAGAGACGGAGATGAAAAAAGAGTGGGGCACTCTTGCGAGAGTGCCCCACTCTACATCATTCCAAAATCGGGCGCAGCCATTTTTCTGCTTCTTCTTTGCTCATACCCTTTCTACGGGCATAAGATTCAAACTGATCTGGCAGTATTTTACCTACACCAAAATACTGGCTCTGCGGATGCGAGAAATACCAGCCGCAAACAGATGCTGCGGGGTACATAGCCAGTGATTCGGTTAATGTAATACCCGTGTGCTGTGTAACCTGCAGCAGATCGAACAGTTTATATTTTTCCGTATGGTCGGGACAGGCGGGGTAACCTGGTGCTGGGCGTATACCGGTATATTTTTCCTTAATCAGCTCTTCATTGCTTAAATGCTCGTCGCTGGCATAGCCCCAGTATTCCTTACGTACCCGTTCATGCAGCGCTTCGGCAAAACCTTCTGCGAGGCGGTCGGCCAATGCCTGCAGCATGATCTTATTGTAGTCGTCATGTGCATCATTGAAACGTTGTATATGCGGTTCAATACCCTGTATGGTTACGGCAAAAGCGCCGATATAATCATTGGGTTTATCCTGGCCATTCGTGCTGCCGTTGAGTGATGGGGCGGGTTTAATAAAATCCGCCAGCGATAAATTGGGTTGATCGGCAGCTTTTTTTACCTGCTGCCGCAAAAACTCCAGTTGAGTGGTATGATGGTCGTTGAACACCGTCACGGTATCGGCACCTGTACGGGTAGCAGGCCAGAAGCCAATGGCGCCCTGGGCGGTAAGCCATTTTTCAGCGATCAGCTGGTCTAACAGGGCATTGGCATCATGATAAAGCTTAGTGGCTTCCTTGCCAATCACCTCATCTTCGAGCAGCTGGGGGAAGCGTCCGCCCAGCTCCCAGGCAATAAAAAACGGGGCCCAGTCAATATACTTTCTTATCTCGTTCAAATCAAAATCAGGAAAAGCCCTGCTGCCTGTGAAAGAAGGCGTTGCGGGTGTATAGCTGGCCCAGTCTGCCTGCACATGCTTTGCCCTGGCTTCCTCATATGAAATATATTGTTTGGCAGATTTGCGGTTGCTGAAATCATCCTTCAGTTTCTGGTATTCCTTGTGAATATCGCCCAGGAAAACCGGCTTTTGGTCATTATTCAGCAGGGAGCCGGCTACTGTTACACTGCGTGAAGCATCGAGCACATGCACTACTCCCTTGTCATATTCGGGAGCTATTTTAACAGCAGTATGCATGCGTGAAGTAGTGGCACCGCCAATGAGCAGCGGCTGTGTCATATTCCTTCTTTTCATTTCCCTTGCCACATGCACCATCTCATCGAGCGAAGGTGTGATCAGGCCGCTGAGGCCGATGATATCGGCATTTTCTTTCAGGGCTGTATCGAGTATTTTATCGGTAGGTACCATCACGCCCAGGTCGATGATATCATAACCATTACAACCCAGTACCACGCCTACAATATTTTTACCAATATCGTGTACATCCCCTTTTACTGTTGCCAGTAATATTTTGGCTGCACCGCCCTGCCGGGCCTGCGGATTCTTCAGCTTTTCTTCTTCAATAAAAGGGGTGAGGTAGGCTACGCTTTTTTTCATTACACGGGCACTTTTCACCACCTGTGGCAAAAACATTTTACCCGAGCCGAATAAATCGCCTACCACGTTCATACCGTCCATCAAGGGGCCTTCAATCACTTCGAGCGGGCGGGGATATTTCTGTCTGGCTTCTTCTGTATCGGCGTCAATATAATCGGTAATACCGTTTACCAGCGAATGTTTCAGTCTTTCTTCCACACTGGTATTGCGCCATGCTTCGTCTTTTACCTCTGCCTTTCCCTTGGCCTTCATTGTTTCTGCGAAAGCGATCAGTTTTTCAGTAGCTTCATTATTTTCATTGTTCCGGTTAAGCAGTACATCTTCACACAATGTTCTGAGATGAGGCTCTATTTCATCATATACTGCCAGCTGACCGGCATTGACAATACCCATGTCCATACCTGCTTTGATAGCATAATACAGGAAAACAGCATGGATGGCTTCGCGCACATGATCGTTACCGCGGAAAGAGAAAGATACATTGCTCACGCCACCGCTTACTTTGGCAAGTGGCATCAGGCGTTTGATTTCGCGGGTGGCTTCGATAAAATCCACTGCATAGTTATTATGCTCTTCAATACCCGTTGCAACAGCGAAGATATTGGGATCGAAAATGATGTCCTGCGGATCGAAACCAACCTTTTCGGTAAGGATTTTATAGGCCCGGTGACAGATCTCTATTTTGCGGTCTTTGGTATCAGCCTGCCCTATTTCGTCAAAAGCCATTACCACCACGGCTGCACCATAGCTTTTACAGATAATGGCTTCGCGGATGAACTTTTCTTCCCCCTCTTTCATGGAGATAGAGTTCACGATGCATTTGCCCTGCACACATTTTAATCCTGCTTCAATAATGCTGAACTTAGACGAATCGATCATGATGGGGATACGGGCGATATCCGGTTCGCTTTGCAACAGGTTAAGAAAAGTGGTCATAGCCTGTATGCCATCGAGCAGGGCATCATCCATATTTACATCGAGCACCTGCGCGCCGTTTTCCACCTGCTGGCGGGCAACACTGAGGGCCTCTTCGTACTTGTTTTCCTTAATGAGCCGGGCAAATTTTTTAGAACCGGTTACATTGGTACGTTCACCTACATTGATAAAATTCGTTTCCGGCCGAACGATCAGTGGTTCCAGGCCGGAAAGCCTTAAATAAGGTTTAATAACTGCAGTTGCACTCATTTTCTGTTCTTTTTGAATCACAGGAGCAATAGCAATTGTGGTTCAAAGTTTTTATAGCAAAATTCTTTTATTGCGTTTACCGGTTCGGGTACCGGTGATGTTCCTGTTCCGGCGGTACAGCGCCCTAGTATAATACCTCTTCAACCACTGGTAAAGGCCTGGGTTGAAAGCGTTTTACATGTTCGGCGATGTGTTGTATATGATCGGGGGTGGTGCCACAGCAGCCACCTACGATATTTACAAAACCCTGTTCGGCCCATTCTTCTATGAAATGGGCTGTTTGTTCGGGTTGTTCGTCGTATTCACCCATTGCATTAGGCAAACCTGCATTGGGATAAGCTGAAGTATAGCAGCCGGCTATCTGGCTCAGCTCTTCGATATGACTGCGCATTTCGGCGGCGCCGAGTGCGCAGTTTAAACCTACGCTTAATGGTTTGGCATGCATCACTGAAACATAAAATGCTTCCAGTGTTTGGCCGCTCAGCGTTCTGCCCGATGCATCGGTGATGGTACCACTGATCATCACAGGCAGCTCGGGCTGCTGTGTATCGCGGAAATATTTTTTTACTGCATAAATAGCGGCCTTGGCATTCAGGGTATCGAAGATCGTTTCGATCAGCAGGATATCGGCGCCGCCTTCTACCAGTGCCTTGATCTGTTCGTAATAAGCATCGGCCACTTCATCAAATGTCACGGAGCGGAAGCCGGGATTGTTGACATCGGGTGATAAGGATAATGTTTTATTCATAGGGCCGATAGCGCCTGCCACAAACCTGGGTTTCGACGGGTCTTTCGCAGTATATTCCGCAGCAGCTTCTTTGGCCAGCCGGGCTGCGGCTACACTCATTTCATAAGCCAGCTCTTCCATATGATAGTCGGCCATAGAAATGCGTTGTGCACTGAAAGTATTGGTTTCAATAATGTCTGCGCCGGCTTCCAGGTACTGGCGATGGATATCCTTAATAATTTCCGGTTGCGTAAGGCACAACAGGTCGTTATTGCCTTTCAGGTCTGAAGGCCAGTCTTTAAAGCGTTCACCACGGTAATCTGCTTCGGTGAGTTTGTACCGCTGGATCATGGTGCCCATGGCTCCATCGATTACGAGGATGCGTTCCTGTAAACAATCCTGTATGGTTTTCATCCGTTCAAAATTTTTTTGAATGGCCGGATGTGGTTAGGCAGATATTTCCTGCGGAAAAATACCAGCGTTCTTCATCCTGTCATCCCATTTACAAAATGCCTGCTGCAAACGAGCGGCCGCTGCGGCATAAACCTGGCAGATACTGATCATTGTGCTGATGGAAGAAGTGCGTTGCTAATGCGCCGGTAACTAATCAAACGTGTGGGAAACTGAAGTGGTTTCTTGGCGTTTATTAGTTCTGTTCATACTTCTCGACTACGCTCGAAGTATAAGAGAAGCTCCTTCGACTGCGCTCAGGATCTTCTTCCAAGGCCGAACAATAAACAAATCCGCCTGTAACTGCAAAAATACTGTATTTGGTATTATTATACAAACAGGGCTTAGCGGCCTGAAATATAGCTTTCTATAGGCAGGCGGTTGGTGAGGCTGCGGGCGAGGGTCATTTCATCGGCATATTCCAGTTCGCCGCCGAAGGCGATACCGCGGGCGATGGTGGTAACCTTACAGGGCAGGTGCTGTATTTTTTTCTGGATATAATATACCGTGGTATCGCCCTGTATATTGGGATTCAGGGCAAAAATAAGTTCTTCAGTACCCTCTTTACCAATGCGGTGAACAAGGGATTCGATGGTCAGCTGGTCGGGGCCCACACCATCCAGTGGGGAGATGATGCCGCCCAGAACATGGTAGGTGCCGCTAAACTGCTGGGTGCTTTCGACGGCAATTACATCGCGTATATTTTCCACTACGCAGATAAGGTGCTGGTTGCGCAGGGAATTAGCGCAGATAGAACAGATATCGGCATCACTTACATTATGACAGCGCTGGCAGAACTTGATATTATGCCGCATGGCGGCTATGGTATCGCTGAACACCTGTACGGCACCCTCTTCCTGTTTCAGCAGGTGGAGTACCAGGCGCAAAGCCGTTTTTTTACCGATACCCGGCAGTTTGGCAAATTCATTCACCGCGTTTTCTAGCAAGACTGAAGGTAACTGCATTATGCAAAGTTAGTATTTCCTGCCGGACTGTTGAATCGTGAATCGTGAGGAAAAGGTGAGTGGTGAATGGTGAATGGCGAGTGGATGGGCAACGTGAATCGTGAACCGTCAATCGTGAGTAAGCGATAGCAGCCTGAAATGTAGCGACTGCGAACTGCCGACTGAAGACTGCCGACTGAAACTACCTCCCTCCCTGCCGTGCCGGTTTCTTGCCCGGGGTTTCCTCCGGTGCTTCGCCGGGAGCAAGGGCGCCTACATCCCATTCATTGTCCCAGTTAGCGCGTATGGTGAATTTGCCAGGTTGTGCCGGTACCACTATTTCGGGTTGCGATCTGGGGCCTGTCCAGAAATGACCGGGGCTCCAGGTACCGTTTTTATCCTTGTCGTAAAGAACACGCATTTCATAATCGCCGGGGCGGTAAAGCCGCCAGTACAGCTCCTGACGGGTTACGGGGATAGAATCGACCACTTTATCGCTTTGTATCAGCTGCAGAACAGGATTTTTGCTGAGATCGAGTGAGCGTATACGGAAACGCAGGCTGCCATATTCACTTTCCTTTTTTGTTTTAAACCGAAGTGTATCAGATTTCAGGAGCGATATACCGGCGCTGTCGGCAATCGCTTCCTTCTGTATGATCAGCCTGAACTGCGTATCCTCGGGCCAGGGATATTTCAGGGTGATCTTTGTAAGACCAGTATCTTCTGCATACCGTACATTTTTCAGGGGAGCGAAATTGGTATCTGTGAGCAGTATGCGGGCAGAATCGAAATGGGCCAGCTTACGGTTGAAGCTGAGCTCGATATCACCCAGCAGGTCCTGGTCGCCACTGCTGAGGCTGGTGATCATTTTCAGGCGTTTATCCTCCGGGTTCTTGCTTTTCTTTTCAGAAGTGCTGCTTTTAATTGTCTTGGGTTTTTCTACATATTCCTGGAAAGCATGTAACAGCAATGGCTGTGTTTCGCCGATGGCGATAGTGGAATCGAGAAAAGCAAACAGTTTGGTGCTGTCATCATATCGCTTGCTATAATCGTTGGGTAGCACAAACACATTAAACCTGCCCTGGGGCAGGTTGGTAAAATGAAATTGACCCTTGCTGTTCACACGGGCATAATAACGCGGTGGCAGCTTGTGGATGGCCGAATCGGCCAGGTTGCGGTGCAGTACCACGATAAGCGTAGAATCGAATTTACCATTGGCAGCCAGCTGTACCACACCGCTGACTGAGCCACTGTCTATGGTATTACCAGTGGTGAAAACATAGGTAAACTGTTTGGCAACATTGCCTTCATTTACATCCTTGATGGCATTGCCAAAATTGATGGCATAAGTGGTATTGGCTTCCAGGCTGTCTTTCAGTTTTACTGTTACCGTGCGCAGTTTGCTTTCAACCTGGGGCGCGTTTTTGGGATTGGGTGAAACAATCAGGTTTTCCTGGATATTGTCCAGGGTAACATATTCATCAAAAGTGAGGGTGATCTGCTTGGCATTGAAATGACGGCTGGAATCTTTAGGATTCGCACCCAGTAATACCGGCGGAAGACTGTCTTTAGGGCCGCCTCCCGGCGGAATAATATTGGCACAACCCGTATGCACAAGGCTGATAAGGCCTGCTATAACCAGCAGCAATAAACTAAACCCGGCAGATCTGTTCATGTATTTCGGTTAATCTCTGGTTGCAAACATAAAGGCTTTCTGCCGTTTAGCTGCGGAATGAGGGGGTAAAAGCTTTGTGAAAAGCGTAAAGCATAAAAGCACAACAATACACCCGGAAATAAATGCCGTTGCTTTCCCTTGCCTGGTGCACTGCAGTGGGCCAGCATTTACACCTCATCGGGTTCCTCCTCTGTAACCTCATGCAGGGCGATGGCAAGGTTATTGGTTTTAACAAAATTGCACCAATGGCAATCGGGCTTGCCGCAGCCGGTATAAAAATCGCGCTGCTGTATTTTATCCCATACCTGTGTGATCTGTGCTTTCACCGTAGTGATATCTTCCGGTGTGATCACCACTTTCTTTTTGTGGTATTGTTTCTTCTTGTCGGGCTCCACAAAATCAAACTCGGTGCTCACCACCTGCCAGTTGCGGGCATCGTTGTTATCAACCAGTATTTTATAAAATACAGCCTGCCGCCAGTAATCACCGCCATTGGGGTCTTTTTCGCCGGGAGGATTGAGCTTTTTGATACCTCTTTCCGGGTCGCCGGTCTTGTAGTCAACCACATTGGCCAGTTTACCATCGAATTCCAGCTTATCCAGTTTGCCTTTAAGTGGCACTCCATTCACTACCACATTACGGATATTGCGTTCGATGGCTACAATTTTATTCCACCGGTCAATATAAGTATCATAATAATTAGCCAGTATTTCCTGGCCGTATTCCAACCGCCTGTCGTATTGTTCCTGTGTAAAGCTTTCGCGGTGGCGGTGCATATACCATTCAAAATCCCGGATGAACGCAGCCTTTTCGGGAAAAAGATTGGCAGTATCATTCTGCATTTTCCTGAACAGCTGTTCCAGTGCATAGTGTACGGAAGAGCCAAACTCTGTCGCTTCATTTTTGGGAGATGGGATACGCACCAGGTTGCGGAAATAAAATTCCAGCGGACAATTAAGGTAATTGTTCAGCGCGGTTACATTCATCACAAATTTATCCAGCAGGCGGGTGACCAGGTCTTCTTCCAGGTGGCTGATTTCCGGGGCGATCTGCTGCTCAAACTGCAAAGCCTGGAAATGCAGCACCTGCTCGGGGTCGGGAAATATTTTTTGTACCGGCAAGGCTGTTGTTTCCATTATTTCGGCCAGGAACATAGATGGCTCCATTTCCTTGCCATCATTTTTAAAACGGCTGTAAGAAATGAACAGGTGCTGTTCGGCACGGGTGAGTGCCACATAAAACAGCCGGCGCAGTTCCTCTTCCTCTACCTGTTTGGGTTGTGATATAAACAGGGTGTCAGGGAAATTGTAGCCACCACCAGGCTTGCGTTTTTTCTCCCAGAAAGCGGCATTACAGCCGGCCAGGAAAACATACGTGAACTCCAGCCCTTTAGAGCCATGTGCTGTTAACAGGTTCACTCCTTTATCGCTGCCACTGATCTCCACCATGGGCAGTGGAATGTTTTCCTTCTGCATCAGGTCGATGATATTGATGAACTGTTTCAACTGCAGCAACGGGTTGCGGCGGGTTTCTTCTTTAATAAAATCGAACAGGCCGGTCAATATTTGTAACTGCTCTATTTTATCCGGCGATTGCATCATGTGCTGCAGCACGCCGCCTTTGCGTATGACCTGTTCAAATAAATTTTGAAGGGTGATATTGGGCACAGCCCCCACCAGTGCTTCCAGCACTTCGCTTGCCTGCTTCAGCCGGGGATGGATGCCCTGTGAAAAAAGATCGCGAGGCGGTGTATTGCTTTTTTCATATAACAACCTGCGCAGTGAAGTGCGGTTTTCACTGAACTGTTTTTCGGCCACTTCCATACTCAGCCGTGCTATTTCAATAGGCGGAATATGGAACCAGTCGAAATGAAGTATCTCAAACAGCATTTCATCGCCGCCATAAGGGGTGTCATGCTCTGCTTCCAGGTATCGCAGCAGCAGCAGTAACTTCTGCGCCAGCGGCAGGTGAAAAATATTGATACTGCGTTTGCTGTATACGGGAATGCCGCATGATTTGAAGTATTGAGTAAGTTCTTCACCGTACTTGTTCTCCTTATAAATTACACCGATATGCCCGGGCGATACACCCTCTGCGATCAATTGCTGTACAGCCAGTGTAATGCCGATCATTTCCATGCGCTGGCTTTCATATTCCCTTATCTGCGGCGGATGGGTAAGATGGCTGATGCGCTGGTTAGACGACAGCAGCGCCTTGCTCAGTCCTTCGATCTGGTTCACCAGCCGCTCAGCATTGCGGTCGATCAGTGTTTTGGAAATATCAAGAATAGGCTGGGTAGACCGGTAATTGCTGGTAAGCACAACCGTAAGCAGGTCTTGCCGGTAATTATTGGCAAATGCCAGCATGTTTTCCACGTTGGCACCCTGGAAGCGGTAAATACTCTGGTCATCATCACCCACAACAAATACATTGGGTTTTTCCCAGTAATTAATGAGCAGTTGTACCAGCCTGTTCTGTGTACCGCTGGTATCCTGGTACTCATCTACCAGTATGTACAGGTATTGCTCCTGGTAACGTTGCAGCATGGCCTTGTTCTCCTCAAAAGCCTTGATCACCCAGTTGATCATGTCATCAAAATCGTAGCGGTTATGTTTGCGCATCAGCTGCTGAAAACGGTCGAATTCATTTACTGCGGCGCGCAGTTTTTCCATTTTCTCCGTTTCCTCTGCAATTTTATCGGTACGTACATCTCCTTTTTTAAATTCCTTGGTTGCGCGTTTGGCAATAAAAGCATCCCGCTGCGGCAGGCTGGCAATATAGCTGTCTATTTTTTCATTGATAAAAGCGGGTGTCCATCCTTCCCGCTTCATTGTGCTGAACAGGTTGCGCAGGTTGTCGGCTTCAAAATACACATCGCCGCGGTAGCGCTTCAACGGGTGGTTTTTGGGAAAAGCATCGATCAGCTCTTTCAGCAACTCAATACGCTCCAGGTCGGAGATGGGGTCGAGGGTGTTCTTTTCAAACAGCGAAAGATTTTCCTGAATAATATCATTGCAAAAAGCATGGAAAGTATAAATATTCACTTTATAGGCATCGGGCCCTATAAAGGAATGCAGCCTGCGTCGCATGGCCACTACACCTGCATCGGTATAGGTAAGACATAAAATGTTTTCGGGATGCGAATCGGTCTCCAGCAGTATTTTACCAATGCGTGCGCTCAGTATCTGTGTTTTGCCTGTGCCCGGGCCGGCAATCACCATCACAGGCCCTTCTATTGTATTTACTGCCAGTTGCTGCTGGTCATTGAGCTGCTGATATACCTGTGCAAATTTTTCTGCCTGCTGTTGCCTGTTTGCCATATAACAAAGTTAGCGATAGTTGGCAGGAGTTGTTCACCGGTTGAATTGTGGCATAGCATTTCAGTGCAGCAACAAGCCCTGCCTGTAGTATAGCATGGGCAGCTAGACACATATGTAAAATGTTAATATAAAAATGCTGTCGTACTGCAATGTTTCCCGGCTTTTTTTATTTCGTACAATTGAGTAACTTATACTCGTTTAAAACCTGCTAACATGCAAACCGAAAATGATGAAAGGCTCTGGCGTATTGCGCGTAAAAGAGCCGATTTTAAAAAGAATCTTTTTGTATACCTGGTAATCAATACTTTTTTATGGGCCATCTGGTGGTTTACCATCGGCCGCAATGTAGGCTTTCGTGGTTATCCCTGGCCTATATGGGTAATGCTGGGCTGGGGTATCGGGCTGGCTTTCCAGTATTTCAATGCCTATAACGGTACCAAAGAAGAGCTTACCCAACAGGAATATGAAAAACTGAAACGGGATAAGGGCCTGTATTAGCCCGGCTTAGCAACAATAAAGCCTATTGACCGCACCGGATTTATAACAAGATTTATAGTTTGTGTTGTTTATTTTTGATTCAAACAACCGGTCAGCCGGATGATGCAGAATGATTGATACATATGAAAGAAAATACAAGACTTTTTGATGCAGTAGCTTACCAGTTACAGCAGTTCCCTAAACCGGATATGCTGGTCGCAAAAGAAAAAGGCACCTGGAAACCCTATAGTACCGAACAGGTACAGCAGATAGCCAACCGTTTCAGCGCAGGATTGCTGCAGCTGGGCATAAGCGGGAACGATTTTACTGAAGAAGGCTCCGACAAAATTGCTATCATCAGCAATAACCGGCCCGAATGGATCTTTACCGATCTTGCCGTTCAGCAAACAGGCGCTATCCTGGTGCCTATCTATCCCACCACCAACCCGCACGAACTGGAATTTATTTTAAATGATGCGGCTGTTAAATACATTTTCGTCAGCAACCAGGAGCTGTACAATAAGGTGAAAGAAATTAAGTCCAATGTACCCAGCCTGAAAAATATTTACAGCTTTGATCTGTTAGATGGGGTTGACCACTGGGAGCAAGTAACAGCACTGGCTACAGATGAGCTACTGCAGAAAGTAGAGCAGGTTAAACAAAACATACCCGATACACATATTGCCACCATCATCTATACCTCTGGCACCACCGGTACACCCAAAGGCGTGATGCTGACACACCGCAATATTGTAACCAATGTGTTTTATTCAAAAGAGAGTTTTCCCTTTGAAGATGCACCGCAATACAAAGTACTCAGCTTTTTGCCCCTGAACCATATTTTTGAAAAATGTGTCAGCTATATCTACCTGTTTAGCGGCATCGGTATTTATTACGCAGAAAGTATGGATACCATTGGTGATAACCTGAAAGAAGTAAAACCCAATGGCTTTACCACGGTGCCGCGGCTGCTGGAAAAAGTATTTGAACGCATTATGACAACCGGCAGCAATCTTACCGGTATCAAGCGCAGGTTGTTCTTCTGGTCGGTGGGGCTTGCAGAGAAATACGATAATAATATCAGCGGCGGCTTCTGGTACAACCTGCAGCTGCGTATTGCCAATAAACTGGTGTTCAGTAAATGGCGTGAAGCGTTGGGTAACAATATTTCATTTATTGTTACGGGCGGTGCTGCCTGCCAGGAAAGGCTGCTGCGTATTTTCAACGGCGCTGGTGTTCCGGTGTATGAAGGCTATGGCCCTACAGAAAACAGCCCGGTGATCTGCGTAAACCGCAAAGCCCCGGGCGGTACCAAATACGGAACGGTTGGCCCATCCATTAATGGTATAGAAGTGAAGCTGGAAGAAGACGGTGAGATCTGTGTAAAAGGTCCAACAGTGATGAAAGGTTATTATAAAAGACCTGATCTTACTGCCGAAACCATCATTGATGGCTGGCTGCATACCGGCGATATTGGTGTATGGGATGAAAATAAATTTCTCAAGATCACCGATCGTAAAAAAGAACTGTTCAAAACCAGCGGTGGCAAATATGTGGCGCCCCAGCCCATTGAAAACAAATTCAAAGAAAGCCAGTATGTAGAGCAGGTGCTGGTGGTAGGCCCTGGCCGCAAGTTTGTGGGCGCACTGATCGTACCTTCTTTCCATTCATTAAAAGGATGGATGAAACAGCAGGGCATTGCTTTTACCACGAATGAAGAAGCCATCGCCAATCCTAAAGTGATCGAATTATACCAGCAGCTGGTAGACAACTTTAATAAAGATTTCAACCATGTAGAGCAGATCAAAAAATTTGAACTGCTGCCCAATGAATGGAGCATCGAAACAGGCGAGATGACACCCAAACTGAGCCTGAAACGGAAAGTAGTTACTGAGAAGTATAAAGATACTATTGAAAAGATCTATGCATAAAACCGTATAGCCACAGGAAAACACAGGTTCATTATTCCTTTTCTGTGGCTATACCTGCTTAGTTTTTCATATCACCCAGGCAGAGGTATTTGATGATAAGGTAATCATCTATGCCATAACGGCTGCCTTCCTTGCCATAACCACTTTGCTTGATACCGCCGAACGGTGCTTCTGCAAACGAAATAATACCCTCGTTAATACCGATAATGCCATACTGCAGCTGTTCGGCCACCCGCCATACCCTGCTGATATCGCGGGCAAAAAAATAAGCAGCCAGGCCATATTCCGTGTCATTGGCCAGCCTGATGGCATCAGCTTCTGTTTCAAAAATATACACTGCTGATACCGGGCCGAATATTTCTTCTCTGCTCAGCTCCATCTGCGGCGTGCAGCGGGTAATAATAGTGGGCTCAAAAAACAGTTCGCCCGCAGCATGTTTGCTGCCGCCGGTGATCAGTTCTGCACCTTTATCCATTGCATCTTTCAGCAGGCGCTCTACTTTATCAACAGCTTCTTTATTGATCAGCGGGCCAATGGTAACCCCTTCTTTTGTGCCATCGCCTACCTGTAATGCTTTTACGGCTTTTTCATAAGCCTCCATAAAAGCCGGGTAAATGTTTTTCTGAACCAGCACCCTGTTGGCACAAACGCAGGTTTGGCCGGCATTGCGGTATTTACTGGCGATAGTGCCTTTTACTGCCTGTTCAATAGCGGCATCATCAAAAACAATAGCGGGTGCATTACCTCCCAGTTCCAGGGATAATTTTTTTACGGTAGAAGAAGACTGCTGCATCAGTATGCGGCCCACTTCGGTAGAGCCGGTGAAAGATACTTTGTGTACAGCGGGGTGCGTAGTGAGCAGTTTACCCACAGCTGGCGACTGCATAGTAGGTATCACATTGAGCACGCCAGCGGGCATGCCCGCTTGTTTTGCCAGCACGGCCAGCGCCAGCGCACAAAGTGGTGTATCTTCTGCGGGTTTTAAAACAACCGTGCAGCCTGCTGCCAGCGCGGGCGCAATTTTGCGTGTGATCATGGCAATGGGAAAGTTCCAGGGTGTGATGGCTGCCACCACACCCACCGGCTGTTTGATGGTGATAAAACGCCGGTCTGCCGCAGGCGATGGAATAACATCACCATACACACGCCGGCATTCTTCTGCAAACCATTCAATGAATGAAGCACCATACTGCACTTCGCCTGCCGCTTCTGTAAGCGGTTTGCCCTGCTCACTGGTCAGCAGCAGGGCAAGGTCGGCAGTATTGTCTATGATCAGCTGGTACCATTTCTTCAATATATTGCTGCGCTCTTTGGCGCTGAGGCTGCTCCATCCGGGGAAGGCTGCAGCTGCAGCCTGTACAGCTTCTTCTGCTTCTTTTATACCTGCATCCGCTACTTTTACCAGCTCTTCATCAGTGGACGGATTGTATACCGCGAACTGTTTATTGCCAGGCAGCTGTTTCCATTCATTATTGATAAAATAACCGGATTGTAATAAGGCTGTATTTTTTAATTGCATAGATCATTGCGTTTAATATTATCGAACTGTGTTTTTTATTCGGCTCCTATTTCAACAGGGCGCAGGATTATTTGTTTGCTGATCTGCCAAAATTGGCATTTTTGCAGTGATCATCACTGCCTGTATACACGGATGGCCACAGGTTCATTGAACAAGCCGAACGGAATAAGTATATTTAAGCAGCTTTAAACAATACATATGCAGGAAGAGATCCTACTACAGATCAGCAGTAAAATAAAAGAGATCAGGAAAAGCAAAAATATCACGGTACAGGAGCTGGCCACAAAAGCCAGCGTGAGCAAGGGGCTGATTTCGCAAATAGAGAACAACCGTACGATCCCTTCTTTAACAGTATTGCTGGATATTATCCGCTCGCTCAATCTCGACCTGAATGATTTTTTCCAGGATATCCTGCTGCATAGTAAAGAAGAAAAGGTAATTATCCGCAAGGCAAAGGATTACCAGGAAGTGGAAAAAGAAAATGCGCCCGGGTTTATTTATAAACGCATACTGGCACAAAATGTAAAAAATTTCCCGGTGGATATAATGGTGCTGGAACTGAAAAAAGGCGCCCGCCGCAATAAATTGCTCACCACCGAAGCCTATGAATATAAATATATCATCAAAGGGAAAGTAGCATACCAGATCGACAAAAAGAAATATGTATTGGAAGAAGGCGATTCGCTGTTCTTCGATGGCCGGCTGGGACATAAGCCCGAGAATATCGGCAGCTCCAATGCGCTGATACTGGTGGTGTATTTCTTTATCGTTGCCCAGGCCTGATCGCTGTTTAGGAGCCCGTATTGCAGCGCTGAGCTGCAAGGAAGGTATCTCGCGGAACACGCGGCAAACGCGGAAAGGAAGATTGCTGGAAGCTCATGGCTTGTCGCTGTAAAAAGCTTCAAGCTATGAGCGCTGAGCTGCAAGGAAGGTATCTCGCGGAACACGCAAAAAACGCAGAAAGGAAGATGGTTTTCAGGATAGCCTGGCAAAATAATTTATTCTATTTATTATTTAACGGGCTATTCCCTCCTCATAGCTGGAAGCTCATGGCTTGCAGCTATAAAAGCTTCAAGCTATGAGCGATGAGCTGCGAGAAATGTATTTCGCGGAACAGCAAAAAACGCAGAAGGGAGGATCATTTTCAGGATAGCAAGATCACGCAAACGGTTGCAATGGGTGTATCGTGTTTTGGTTATGCAGAATGTGCTAATATTGTTTAGTGATACTAAACATTTTATTAGCCGGTATAACCATCCGCAAACGGTTATTTAAAACAGATACAAATGAAGAAGCTATTCGGTTGCCTGCTGGGCATTGGCGCAGCATTGTGTTTACATGCACAGGTGAAACAGGTAAAACATGTAATTCTTGTGGGTGTTGATGGGTTAGGCGCTTATGCCATACCCAAAGCAGATGCACCCACTATAAAAAAAATAATGGCAGATGGTGCCTGGAGCCTGCATGCACGCAGCGTGCTGCCATCCAGCAGCGCGGTAAACTGGGCTTCCATGATCATGGGTGCTGGCCCTGAATTGCATGGTTATACTGAATGGGACAGTAAAGTGCCGGAACTGCCTTCAAGGGACACTACTGTTTATGGCAAGTTCCCCACAATTTTCTACCTGGCACATACACAGCGCCCTTCCCTGAAATCAGCAGTGATCTATGAATGGGGTGGTATTGGTTATTTGTTTGAAAAGAAATGTGTAGACAGTTCTGTGCATTGTACCGGCGACAGTGCCACCTGCACAACTGCCACCCATTATATACGCAGCGAAAAACCCAATTTGTTGTTTATACATTTTTCAGATGTGGATGGTGTAGGACATAATATCGGGCATAATACGCCGCAGTACTACCAGCAGGTGCATGTAATGGATGGTTACCTGCAACAGATATTACAGGCCGTGAAAGATGCAGGCATAGAAAAAGAAACCGTGATCCTGTTCACCGCCGATCATGGCGGTATCAACAAAGGCCATGGCGGCAAAACACTGGCAGAAGTGGAGATTCCCTGGATAGCATATGGCGCCGGAATTAAATACCGGGGCGAACTGAAGCAAAGTATTGTTACTTATGATACCGCTGCCACCATCGCTGCCCTGCTGGGTTTGCAAACACCCCAGCTGTGGACAGGCAGAGCGGTAAAGGAGATCTGGTAGTGCTTTATAAATAAGTAAACCAGTTGCTTTCGCAGGTTTTTTTTCAACCGCGGAAGCAACTGGTTTAAGAGGGTATAAAAGAACTTATTGTTTTATAAGACGTGCAGCATAACCGCCGCCTGGTGCAAGATGTATAGTTATTTTCTGCCCGGCATTAACCTGCTGGCTGGTCTTTTTATAATCCATCGCATCTTTATCCGCATTAACGCCATCCTGCCAGGCAGTGAGTGCATAGCTGCCATCGAGGAAAGAGAGATCAAGCGTCAGGTCGCGCGGTATCCAGTCTGTCATAGCGCCAATATACCAGTCCCCATTAACTGAACGGCGGGCAAGGGCGATATAATCACCCAGTTTTGCCTGTAATACTTTTGTCTCCACCCATTCAGTAGGCACTGCACGCAAAAATGCCAGGCATTCCGGCTCACGCAGGTAATTACCAGGGTTGTCAGCCAGCATTTGCAAAGGGCTTTCAAATACAACATACATTGCCAGTTGCTGGCAGCGGGTGCCCAGGCTCATGGGCTTGTTCCAGAAAGGTGCCCATGCATTTTTCTGTGCATTCAGCATAGCGCCGGGCGTATAATCCATCGGGCCTGCTGCCATGCGGATAAAAGGCAGTGTTACACAATGCTCGGGGCCATTGTTCCCGGCAGGGTCCCATTTGCTGTTCTCCATTCCGTATACACCTTCACGGGTAATAACATTGGGGTACAGGTGCTCCATGCCGGTGGATTTATAGGCGCCATGAAAATCGACAAGTATTTTTCTTTTGGCAGCGGCCTGTGCGGTGCGCTCATAAAAGTTGACCATTTTCTGGTCATCGCGCTGCATAAAATCTACCTTGATACCTTTTACGCCCCATTGTGCAAATTTATCCAGCGCCTGCTCCAGCTGTTTATCGAGCGATAGCCAGGTTACCCATAAAATAAGCGATACATTTTTTTCCCTGGCATAAGCCGCCAGCTCGTCCATATTCACCTGCGGATCCGGTTTTAACAGATCGCGGGTATCGCTCCATCCTTCATCAAATACTACATAAGGAATATTGTTTTGCGCCGCAAAGTCAATATAATATTTATAAGTAACCGTATTAACGCCCGATACAAAATCCACACCACGTACATTGTTGGCATTCCACCAGTCCCATTGGGCCTTGCCTGCTCTTACCCAGTTAAAATCCTCTGTGGTAGCGCGGTTGAGCTGGTAGGGGAGCAGGTTGGTGATCAGTTCGCCATCATTGTCTGCGATCATCATGATGCGCCAGGGAAAGCTGCGCGCGCCTTTTATTTCGGCAATATAATCTGCACGGCGGGTCACCCGTCTGTCACGGTCGCCTTTTTCCTGTTCTTCTGCAGGGTAGGCAGGAAAGGTTGCCAGCAGCTGGTTATTGCTATTACCCGTGAGCCACATGCCCGGATAATCAAACAGGTCTGCTTCAGTAAAAAGCAGTCTTGTACCCTGGTGCGATACAAGGGCTGGTAAACTGCCCAGGCTGTCTTTGCTGATCTGGCGAAGTGTATATTGTTTATATAACCTTTCATTGTGCGAGTAAAAACTTTTTTCCAGCGGGTACCAGCTGGAATCTGCAGCATCCAGCCCGAAATCGGCCTGTTCGCTGATCACCTTAAAAGGCTTGTTATAACTGGTGCTCCAGCGATAAGCAATGCCATTGTTATAAGCACGGATATCGAGTAACAGCCGGTTGGTGAACACTACCGTGAGCTCATTACAGTCATCGGTAACAGAAGCCTGTTTTTGCTTTACTACCGGTGTAAATACCTGGTGAATAGCGTGCTGGCTGGTTTTCTTTACTTTAAAAGAAGATGCCTGCGCATTAAAATCGGTAACCAGGTTAATGGTACTGTTGGTAAGCAAAGGCTGGCTGTTGTGCAAAACACTGAGGGATGGTTTTTCACCGGCAGTGAGTGTTACTATTGTTTTTTTGTCAGGCGATACGGCCTGGTATGTTTGCGCTCCTGCTGTACCGGTAAGTAGCAACAGGCAAAACAATACGTTTGTTTTTGGCATTGGTTCTTTTTTAGATGGTTGCTTGAATGGGCTTGTAAAAAGGCCTTTAAAAATAAGGCATTCTGTTAAATCGCCTGCAGGGAATTGTAGCAGTAAACAGGCGATACAACAGCCTGCAGGATGCAGGTAAGTTTTGCCCCCGCATCCTGCAGGCTGCAAGCCTTATTACACCTGCCATTCCACTACGCTTGTCCCAAGCACCACCTGTAAAGATCATGCAATAACAACCGCTTCTTCCGGCTGCACCACCTGGCGGATATGTTGTTGCGCCTCGCGTATCGATTGCTCAAGCAGTGCGCCTCCAAACTCATCATTACCGCTGTAAATAAAATGGATATCTGTAATGCCGATATAGCCAAACACAGTGCGCAGGTAGGGTTCCACATGATTCATATGATACAACGGGCCACCAGGCTGGTAACCACTATCGCCGGAGGATACAATAACAAACATCTTTTTATTGCTGACCAGTGGTTTGTAAGGAGCCGCTTTATCTTCAGGCGTAAATAAAAAAGTGCGGTTAATACGAACAGTATTGTCAATGTATGCTTTGAATGCACTGGGTATACTGAAATTGTACATCGATATTCCCAGCAGGTAATAATCTGCTTTCAGCAGTTCATTGATCAGCAGGTCACTTACCTGTAGCGCCTGTTCCATTTCGGGTGTGCGGTCTGCAGCTGGCGTGAATGCCGCTTCAATCCAGTCCTGCGTTACATGCGGTACAGGAAATGCGCGGAGATCCCTGTATACAAAACGGGTATCCGGAAAATTTTCTTCCCATAACCGGCGGAACAGCCGGGTCAATGACCTGGAATGTGAACGGTTTAATCTTGAGCTGGCATCGATATGAAGCATTGTTTTCATACAATAGTTTTTATAAAATAATATTTACAAAACTATCTATGCCAGCTGAAGGTTTGCTTAATCTAGTTTAAGAAAACCGGTTAAACAAGATGAAGAAAAGCCTATTTGTGCTGCAGCTGATGTCGTATCTTACTCAAAAATTCGGGAGATATACCCAGGTAAGCCGCCAGCTGGTATTGCGGTATACGTTGCTGGAAAGAAGGGTAACGGCTGATGAAGTCCAGGTATCTTTCCTCGGCAGTTTTGCTCATGCTTTCAATAACACGTTGCTGTAACTGTACATAACTTCGTTCCAGAATAAGGCGGGAATAACGTTCAAACTGCGGCAGTTTATTATACAGCTGCTGCATGGAAGCATAATCGATCAGCAGCAATTCACAATTTTCCAGCGCTTCAATATCGCAGGTGGCTGGCTGCCGGGTAATAAAACTTTGCATATCTGTTACCCACCAGTCTTCTATTGAAAAGCTGAGTATATGTTCCTGGCCGGTTTTGTCAGTATAAAAAGAACGGAGACAGCCTTTGTTTACATAGGCATCGTAACTGCATACATCACCTGCCTGTACCAGGTATTGTTTTTTACGCAGTGTTTTTACTTTCAGCAGGCTGGTGAAATACTGCTGCTCCTGCATTGTTAAAGAAACATAACGGCCGATATGGTCCAGGATCTGCTGATACATACCGCTAAGTTCCTGAATTTTAAGAAAAATACGCTCGCCTCAGCACGAATAAAATGGCCCGATTACTGCAGCATTTATTTTGGCATGGTGCACAATTGCCTTTTATTGTTCATCTAAAATGCAGTGCTATGACAACAATTATTTCCACCAGCCGCTCCTGGCCGCAACGTAACTGGCTTTTAGTAGCGGTTATTGCTTATTGCCTGGGGATATTAACCACTGGCATTATCAAGAGCAAAGAGCCTAAAGCAACACATGAAGTATCAACACATTCACAAACAGAGAAAAGAAGCGACAGCTCAGCACAAAAACCGTATGAAGTTTTTGGTAACGATAATACAGGTATCAATAAATAAGTAAATGTATGCAAGCAAACGCCCTGCATTACATTCATTTGTTTGTTGAACAAACCACCATGAACACTTCGCTATTTAGGGAAGAAAACTGTATTACAGTAGAACTGCCTGTTTACTTCTGCATTACTGAATAACTGTAGAAACTTTGCGCATGTTGTACAGTTTTGTGTAAACAGGGTTACAGCATTATCATGCATTTATATAAATAAACCAATTGTACTTAACTGTTGTACAATGTTCAATTTAATTTTTGTGTAAACAGAATTTATCTACATTTACATCGCTTTAGGGGTGTCCCGATGAAGGACTGAGATTATACCCTTGGAACCTGATGCAGTTAGTACTGCCGAAGGGAAAAGTGGCGGTGCCGCCTGCCTGCCTGTTTCTCTCTACCTGAGAGGCCATTCCTGAAGCGAATAATTAATTCTAAGGAATGGAAATTATCCTCAACCAGCAAACAACGCAAATTCCGGAAACCTTCTCTGTGCAGCAACTGTTGCAATCATTGTTTCCGGGCATACAGCAGGGTATTGCTGTTGCCGTAAACCAAACCATTGTGCCAAAAGCAAAATGGCCGCAGCATGTGTTGCAACCGCAGGACAATGTATTGCTGATCAAAGCCACGCAGGGTGGCTGATGCCCTTCTTTCACGCTTCTCAAATTCATTCATTAAACTGATTCTCCAATGAAAAAAGAAAAAACGCCTTCCGCGCAAAGTATCACCCGCGATCCTTTTCCTGCATCCAAAAAAATATATGTAAAAGGCCGGTTGCACAATATTGCTGTAGCCATGCGGGAAATAACACTGACAGATACGAAGCTGCATGGTGAGCCGGGAAAAACAGAAGCGAATGCACCGGTAACGGTATACGATACCAGCGGTGCGTATACCGACCCTGCCATCGATATTGATATCAGGAAAGGCTTACCTCCCCTGCGCTTATCATGGATCGCCGGCCGGAACGATACCGAACAACTCAGCCACCTGAGCTCTGCTTATGGTCAACAGCGGCTGGAGAATACTGAGCTGGATGAGCTGCGTTTTGAACATATCAGCAAACCATTGCGGGCTAAAGCTGGCTGCAATGTATCGCAACTGCATTATGCACGGAAAGGAATCATTACAGCGGAAATGGAATACATCGCCATCCGCGAAAACCAACGTATCGACCAGCTGAAAGAACAACTGAATGGCCAGTATCAGTCACTTGCGCAGCAGCATGCAGGCTATAGTTTTGGCGCCAATACACCACTGCAGCATATCACACCCGAATTTGTACGGCAGGAAGTGGCTGCAGGCAGGGCGGTGATCCCTGCCAATATCAATCACCCGGAAGCAGAGCCGATGATCATCGGGCGTAATTTCCTGGTGAAGATCAATGCAAACATTGGTAATTCTGCTGTCAGCTCCAGCATTGAAGAAGAAGTGGAAAAAGCCGTATGGGCCTGCCGATGGGGGGCTGATACTATTATGGATCTGTCTACCGGCAAAAATATTCATGAAACCCGTGAATGGATCATACGCAATTCGCCGGTGCCTATTGGTACTGTGCCTATTTACCAGGCACTGGAAAAAGTAAATGGCAAAGCGGAAGCATTAACCTGGGAGCTGTTCAGGGATACACTGATTGAACAGGCTGAGCAGGGTGTTGACTATTTCACTATTCATGCCGGTGTGCTGCTGCGTTATATTCCATTAACGGCAAAGCGCGTTACAGGTATTGTTTCGCGTGGCGGATCTATTATGGCCAAATGGTGCCTGGCGCATCATAAAGAAAATTTCCTGTACACGCATTTTGAAGAGATATGCGCGATCATGAAGGCCTATGATGTATCTTTTTCCCTTGGTGATGGCCTGCGCCCCGGCTGTATTGCCGATGCCAATGATGCGGCCCAGTTTGCCGAACTGGAAACCCTGGGCGAGCTCACAAAAATTGCCTGGAAGCATGATGTGCAAACCATTATAGAAGGCCCGGGGCATATACCCATGCACCTGATAAAAGAGAATATGGAGCTTCAGCTGAAACATTGCCAGGAGGCGCCGTTTTACACATTGGGCCCATTGACAACAGATATTGCTCCCGGCTACGATCATATCACTTCGGCCATTGGCGCAGCAATGATCGGCTGGATGGGTACTGCCATGCTTTGTTACGTTACACCTAAAGAGCACCTGGGCCTGCCCAATAAAAAAGATGTAAAAGATGGTGTGATCACCTATAAAATTGCAGCCCATGCGGCAGACCTGGCCAAAGGGCATCCTGGTGCACAGTATCGCGACAATGCATTGAGTAAGGCCAGGTTCGAATTTCGCTGGGAAGACCAGTTCAATTTATCGCTCGATCCGGATACGGCCCGTTTGTTCCATGATGAAACATTACCCGCCGAAGGTGCTAAAATTGCGCATTTCTGTTCTATGTGCGGCCCGCATTTCTGCTCAATGAAAATAACACAGGATGTACGCAGCTATGCGGCAGCAACAGGTACGGCCGAAACAGAGGCGCTTAATAAAGGCATGGAAGAAAAGGCAAAAGAATTTGCTGAAAGAGGAAGCGAAATTTATTTGTAATGAAGCTGATCGTATTAGCCGCAGCGCATTCAGTGGCACAGGAAGCGCAGGTGATCAACCATCTTTTTGAGGCAGGTATGGATTGCTTTCACCTGCGGAAAAAAATGATGCAGGAAAAGGAATTAGTAACGCTGCTGGAAGCAATTAATCCTGCCTGTTATGCGCGTATTGCGCTGCATCAGCACCATGCTATTGCGCCGGCATTCGGTATCAGCAGGCTGCATTTCACTGTGCAGCAAAGGCAGGCCACAACAGCCGGGAAACTACAGGAATTACGCGCTGCAGGATACACGCTCAGTACTTCTGTACATGCGGCAGACGAACTGGTGTGGCTGGCGCCATTCTTCAATTATGCTTTCCTGGGGCCCGTATTCAATAGTATATCCAAACCTGGTTACCCTGGTGTTTTTGATAACGGCTTCAGGCTGACCGATGCGCAGAAAAAGACCGGAGTGATTGCATTGGGTGGTATTGATGCAGGTAATATCAGCCTGGTAAGGCAGATGAATTTTGATGGCGCTGCTGTGCTCGGTGTTTTATGGAACAGGCCGGATAGCGCAGTAGACGTGTTCAATGCGCTTAACGCGCAGTTAGCCCTGTATATTGAACCGGCAGGTGAAACCTGACTGCAGCTGGAAGCTGCGGCAATAGGTGTCGCCCGCGGGACGCGGGCGACAAGCCATCAGCACCATACTCACCTCATATTTTTAAACATATACACATGAAAATTGCCCGCCTTCACTATATCTCACAACAAACAGAACAATACACACACTTCGATGCCATCCGCGAAGCGCTGGATGCCGGCTGTGAATGGATACAACTGCGTGTAAAGAACACCACAACACAACAGCTGCTGCCTGTGGCAGAAAAGGTAAAACAACTTTGTGCTGCTTACAATGCCCGGCTGATCGTGAATGATTACCCGGCGGTTGCAATGGCTGTAGAAGCTTATGGTGTTCACCTGGGTTTAGCAGATATGCCGGTAGCACAGGCCAGGCAGCTGGTTGGCAGGCAAATGATCATCGGCGGCACAGCCAATTGTTTTGAAGATGTGCAGCTCCGTGTTAAAGAAGGCGCGGATTATATTGGTCTCGGCCCGCTCCGCTTTACACGAACCAAAGAAAAACTCAGCCCGCTGCTCGGCCTGGATGGTTATACCGCCATACTGCAGCAAATGCAGGCCGCCGGTATGGATATACCGGTGATCGCCATCGGCGGTATTGACGTGGATGATGTTACACCCTTACTGGCAGCAGGTGTACATGGTGTGGCCGTATCCGGCACCATACTGCATGCTCCGGATAAAAAAAATATTGTAACAGCCCTGTACAACCGGCTGGAAAAAGTATATAGCTGACCGGTTGTAAAAACATACCGGCAACCTTTAATAAATATTCATCTTAAATCAGAATATGTATGTTACAGATCGCTGATAAAATATTTCAATCCCGCCTTTTTACCGGAACGGGTAAGTTCAGTTCCCTTGCGCTGATGGAAGAAGCCCTGCTGGCTTCAGGATCTGAGCTGGTTACTGTTGCGCTGAAACGTGTAGATCTGCAGGCCCGGCAGGATGATATACTGCAGCACCTGCAGCATCCGCACCTGCAGCTGCTGCCCAATACTTCCGGTGTGCGCACCGCAAAGGAAGCGGTATTTGCCGCTGAGCTGATGAGAGAAGCTTTACAAACCAACTGGATAAAACTGGAAATTCATCCCGACCCCAAATACCTGATGCCCGATGCGGTAGAAACACTGCTTGCCACGGAGCAATTGGTGAAGCTGGGGTTTGTAGTATTGCCTTATATCCATGCCGATCCTGTATTGTGTAAAAGACTGGAAGAAGCCGGCGCTGCTGCTGTTATGCCACTGGGATCGCCTATCGGCAGCAACAAGGGATTGAGAACGATCGATTTTCTGGAGATCATCATAGAGCAAAGCCATGTGCCTGTAGTGGTTGATGCAGGCATAGGCACACCTTCAGATGCCGCAAGGGCAATGGAGATAGGCGCAGATGCCGTACTGGTGAACACGGCTATTGCTGTGGCCGGCGACCCTGTTCAGATGGCTTCGGCATTCAGGCTGGCAGTAGAGGCAGGGTTTATGGCGCATGAGGCCAAACTGGCACAAGCTGCAAAGCAGGCTGCTGCCACAAGCCCGTTGACCGCTTTTCTTGATGCGGACTGATCTGTTTGCTTTTCTTAAAATCATTGAACCATGAAAAGTTTTCGCGAAGTATTTGATGCCTGTAACTGGAATGAAGTAAAACAAAGTATCTACCATAAAACAGCTGCAGATGTGGAACAGGCATTATCACGCAGCAAAAGAACGCTGGAAGATTTTAAAGCGCTGATCTCCCCTGCTGCCGCAGCCTACCTGGAGCCGATGGCACAATACAGCCGGCGACTTACGCAACAGCGTTTTGGCAAAACCATCCAGCTGTATGTACCGCTTTATTTATCCAATGAATGCCAGAATATCTGCACTTACTGCGGCTTCAGCCTGGATAATAAAATGCAACGGCGCACCCTCACCGGTATGGAAATTATGCAGGAAGCCGCCGCCATCAAACAAATGGGCTTCGATCATGTGCTGCTGGTGACAGGTGAGGCCAATCAAACAGTTCATCTATCTTATTTTAAAAAGGCACTGGAACTGCTGCGCCCACAGTTCGCCCATATTTCCATGGAAGTGCAGCCACTGGATGAAGCGGACTACTGTGCACTGATCGCAGAAGGTGTCCATACTGTACTGGTATACCAGGAAACTTATCACCGGGACGACTATAAACTGCATCATCCCAAAGGAAAAAAATCGAATTTCTATTACCGGCTCGAAACACCCGACCGCCTGGGGCGTGCAGGTGTTCATAAAATAGGACTGGGTGTACTGATAGGGTTGGAAGACTGGCGTACTGATTCTTTGTTCACCGCAATGCACCTGCAATACCTGGAGCGTACTTACTGGAAAACCCGCTACAGCCTGTCTTTCCCACGGCTGCGGCCTTTTTCCGGCGGACTAACACCTAAAGTAGAAATGACAGATAAAGAACTGGTACAGCTGATCTGCGCTTACCGCCTGCTGAATGAAGAGCTTGAATTGTCGCTTTCCACAAGGGAATCAGCGGTATTCCGCGATAATGTGATTAAATTAGGCATCACAGCCATGAGCGCAGGTTCAAAAACCAATCCTGGTGGTTATGTGGTGGCACCCGGCTCACTGGAGCAGTTTGAAATTTCTGATGAGAGAACACCGGCAGAAATTGCAGAAGTGATCACCCGCCAGGGATATGAACCGGTATGGAAAGACTGGGATCAGGCACTGGTACATGCGCCCGCTGCTCATGCACATGCTTGATGTTTTTTAATGATGCACCTGGTTTGCAAGCGGATCGTTTTATATCCGCTTGTTCAAATAAAAAGTTATGTCCTCAACAACTGAATGGAGCCGGTATAGCCGGCAGATGATACTACCTGAAATAGGCATTGCCGGGCAGCAGAAGCTGCAGCAGGCAAAGGTGCTGATGATCGGCGCCGGTGGCCTTGGCTGCCCTGTACTGCAGTATCTTACAGCTGCAGGGGTTGGTTGTATTGGTATTGTTGATGATGACAAGGTTGATGAAACCAACCTGCACCGGCAGGTGCTGTATTCAATGAATGACCTGGGTAAGAACAAAGCCGTAACTGCCGCAGAAAAACTGGCATTGTTTAATCCCCATGTACAACTGATCGCTATACCCGAACACCTGTCACAACACAATGCCGCCGCGATCATTGCACCCTACGATATTGTAATTGATGGTTCTGATAATTTCCCCACACGTTACCTGGTAAACGATACCTGTGTACAAACGGGTAAGCCACTGGTGTTTGGCTCTATTTTTAAATTTGAAGGCCAGGTAAGTGTATTTAATTATAAAGCCGGCCCAACATACCGCTGCATATTTCCTGAACCAGGTGATACGCCGGGTTGTGCAGAAATAGGTGTGCTGGGTGTTTTGCCAGGTATCATTGGCACTTATATGGCCAATGAAGTGATCAAGCTGATCTGTGAACTGGGTGAACCGCTGTCGGGGAAACTGCTGCTGATCGATACATTGAACAACTCAACACAGCTGCTGCATTTTTCAAGAGCAACACCTGTAACTGGCGTGGAGCAGAAAGCCACAGTTGCCGCAGAGCCCGCTGTTCAGGCAACAGATACACATTTCATTACCGCTGCTGCATTGAAAGATTTGCTTAACAGGCAACCGGGTACTGTTTTCCTGCTGGATGTGCGCGAATTTTTTGAAACAGAAAAAGCTGCCATCAGCGGGGCGCAGCATATTCCGCTGGGCAGCCTGCCACAACATATCAGCGATCTGCCTGCAGATAAAACCATTGTTGTGTATTGCCAAACCGGGAAAAGAAGCCGGTTAGCGGTTGAGCTGCTGAAAACACAGATGCCTGCCAGTATAGTGCTTCATTTGAAAGGAGGGATGGAGGCCTGGTAAAAAGCTAAGGCGCCCGCAGGGCGCCTTAGCTTTTTACTGAAATCATCGTATACTATAAACCAGCAACAATTTCTCCCAGCTCTTTATCTATCTGGCTGTATTTACCATATTCCACTACACGACCCAGTTCCCGGCCATCTTTCATCACAATAAAGGTGGGCACATTGGTAATGTGAAATGCTTTGTGAAGATTGTCCAGCGTGGTTTTGGCCCGGTCTACACCGATCAGCGTGATCTGGTCATCTGCATAACCCGACAAGTCCGCAAGCCGGTAAAAAACAGGCAGCAGGTTTTGTGTATCATGGCACCAGGTACCACCAAAGATCACTACCTGGAACTGGCTGCCTTTTTGCCTGAAAGCCTGTACAGCCGCATCGTCTGCACGGCCGTATTTCCTGTTTTCACGAAACCATCTGAAATGAACAGAATCCATTTCCAGGTCTTTCCTGCTCAGCAGACCTTTTAATACAAGGGTTTCACTGTCTTTCACTATTTCATAAGCGGGATGACCTGCCGCAGGCAATTGCTGCCCATTCGTTTCAGCGGTCAGCACCAACAGGAGCATCAGGGCGATCAGGATCTTATACATTGTTTACAGGTGTGCTTTCAACTCCAGCAGAAAACTGCGGAATTTGGTTAAAGATTGTACCAGCTGGCTTTGGGTATCTGCTTTTTTGCGATTGGCTTTCAGGTATTCTTTGGCGCCTTCAATGGTAAACTTGCGCTGCCGTAACAGGTAATAGATCACCTGCAGGTTTTTTACATCCTCCGGCCTGAACAGGCGGTCACCCTTCCTGTTTTTACGCGGCCGCAGTATGTCAAATTCATTTTCCCAGTAACGCAGCAGGGAGGTGTTTACATTAAACCATCCTGCCACCGTGCTGATGGGATAATATTGTTTTTCGTATAGTTCATCATCATCAGGTACATTCACCAGGTCTACTTCTGCATCAATTTCTTTAAAAGATTTCCGCCCTCTTTTCTTGGCCTGGCTGATGGGTTCTATGGTTTTGATAACCGCACTGCGCCCGGTACCAGCCGGTGTAGCAGACCGTTTGCTTGTCCTGGGCTGCCTGGGTATTTTGGGCTCTGTCGCTACATGGTCAAAAACAGGCGACCCGGTATCTGCAATGCCAGTTTCCGGTTCTTCATCTTCCTGTAGGGCTGTTGCTGCAAAACCGGCAACGGTTGTTTCTTCCGCTTCTTCGGTGGAGGAAACAGCTGTTGTTTCACTGTCTGCAATGTTCAGCTGCTCTGTTGCTTCCCCTGTTTCTTCTGCCGTTATTACTGATGGTTCGGGTGTATAGGCTATTGTTTCCTGCTCAACGGCTTTTTCTCCTGTTGCAGGCCATGCTGCCGGTTCTTGTTCAGCTGCCTGGATCACTGGTGTATCCTGGACAGGTGCTGCTTCCTCCGGTGTTGTTACAGGTTCTTCCAGTTGCACAGTTGCTTCTTCTGACTGTGGTATTTCATTTTCCTGCGGGGCAACAACGGTTGTATCAGCGGCCTGTATTACCGGTTCCTGTACAGCAGCGCTTTCAACAGGTGTTTCTTCCGGTGATGCCGTATCGGTGGTTTGTGCTGGTGCAATTTCTGCTGCAGCAGGCTTACGCTTGATTTTAACAGTGATCTTGTTGTCGGAGAACACCACATCATTCGCTGCCTGCTCATCTACAGGGGGTTGGGGTGCAGCTGTGTTGATGGCAGTGGATATGACTGCCTGGTCATTTTCTGTTGCAGAAAATGCGGAACTGTCTGTAGAGGCAGCCGTTGCCGGTGTTACAGGTTGCTCCTGCCCGGCAGGGCTTCCCGTATTTTCTTTACTGTCCTGCATACCATACAATTTGGGTATACGAACCGGTGCAATCATTTCTTCATCTTCCGTAAACGGGGCCTGGCCGGTTATTTCATCACCTGCCTGGTTAACCGTTGTAAGACCGGAATTTTCTTCCTGTTGTGTATGAACAGGTTGCGGGTCCTCGGCAAAACTGAACAACTCTAATTGTCGCATGGTGTAAAAATAACAATCATTTGTCCTGTCAGCCACTGTTTGTACCGGTTGGTGGATAACATGTAAGTATCTTATGAACGGTGTATGTTTGTAAAAAGTATGCCAATAAAATCCTGCGGTACAAATTTTATCGCACAATAGTGGAAATCCCGGGGGTTTTAGGCTATTAAAACAAAAAACTCAGCGGATGAATCAGTTTCCGGTTGTTTGTGTTTGCGGGGCCGGTACCATGGGCACCGGTATCGCCCAGGTTGCAGCCCAGTCAGGGCTTAGAACATTGCTGTTTGATGTGGATGCAGCTAAATTGTTAAAAAGCAAAGAACAGATCGAAACAGCCCTGCAGCGGCTGCTGGAAAAGCAGAAGATCACCGCAACAGCTGTCCGGGAAACCAGCGAACGGTTGCAATATGTATCGCAGGTAGCAGATTGTGTGGCTGATATCATCATTGAAGCCATCGTGGAAGATAAGGAAGCCAAACTGCAGCTGTTCGGCCAGCTGGCTATGTACAATACACCGCAAACCATATTCGCCACCAATACATCCTCCCTTGCTGTTGCTGATCTGGCAAGCGGAATAACGCATCCCGAAAGAGTTGCCGGCATGCATTTTTTTAACCCGGCACCGCTGATGAAACTGGTGGAAGTGATTAAAACCGGGCAAACTGCCGATGCGGCAGTGGATGCTATTACCGCACTGGCCCTGAAAATGGGTAAAACACCGGTGGTTTGTAAAGATGCACCTGGCTTTATTGTAAACAGGGTGGCAAGGCCCTATTACCTCGAAGCACTGCGCCTCGCAGAAAGCGGTGTTGCCAGCACCGGACAAATTGATCGTTTACTGGAAGCAAGCGGCTTTAAAATGGGCCCTTTCCGGCTGATGGACCTGATTGGTATGGATATCAACTATGCAGTGAGCAATATTGTTTGGAATGCGCTGGGGAAGCCCTCCCGCCTCACGCCTTCTTCCCTGCAAAAAAATAAAGTAGACAACGGTGAGCTGGGCAGAAAAACAGGCCGTGGTTTTTATACTTACCCTCAATGATGGGATATGCACCGCCGGTCCCTAACTTTGAGCACCTGATCAGGATAAACTAAACATAAAACAGCAAAACAAACCCCACCCGTCAGCGGGCATTCAATCAACCTTCCTTTTATATGATACTTGTAACAGGAGCCTCCGGCCTGGTAGGCACACATCTGGTAAAAACATTGGTACAGCAGCAAGAGAAGGTCAGGGCTGTATACCGCAATGCCATACCCGGCACCGGCCTTGCCGATGCGGTGGAATGGGTACAGGCAGATATATTGGATGTGGTTAGCCTGTCCCAGGCCATGGAAGGCATCACACAGGTATACCACTGTGCGGCAATTGTATCGTTTAATCCCAAACAGAAACAGCTGTTGCACCATACCAATATCGAAGGAACTGCCAATGTGGTGAATGCATGCCTGGAAGCTGGTGTGGAGAAACTGGTATTTGTAAGCTCGGTATCGGCACTGGGCAGGATAAGAGAAGATGCCCTCGTTGATGAAAGCGCACAATGGACTGAAGAAACAAGTAATAGTGAATACGGTAAAAGCAAATACCTCGCCGAGATGGAAGTATGGCGCGGTATCGGCGAAGGACTGAATGCCGTAATTGTAAACCCTGTAATTATACTGGGTGCAGGTGACTGGGAAAAAGGATCATCCGAGATTTTTAAAACTGCCTATGATGAATTTCCCTGGTATACTGAAGGCACAACAGGTTTTGTAGATGTGCAGGATGTGGTGCAGGCCATGATTGCACTAATGAACAGCGATATCTCTGCCCAGCGTTTTATACTCAGCGCCGACAACCTTACCTATCGCGCACTGTTCAGCACTATTGCCCGCTGTTTTGGTAAAAAACCACCGCATAAACAAGTAACACCTTTTATTGCTGCCCTGGTTTGGCGCATAGAAGCCGTGAAAGGAATGCTAACCGGCAAAGCACCAATGCTTACACGGGAAACAGCCCGCACTGCACAGGCCAAAGTGCAGTTCGATAACAGCAAACTGCTGAAAGCGCTTCCTGGCTTTCGTTATACGCCGGTAGAGGAATCAGTAAAACGTATCTGCGGTGAGCTTGCCGCAAAGTATCACCTGTCATAGCCCATCCGGCAGCTTAAAAAAAACAGCCGCTATTGCAAAGGCTGGCGGAAAAACATAATTTTAAGCACAAACCCTTTTGGTAAAACCGGATGAACAAAGTGCTCAACTGGCATACCGGCATTAAAAAACATGATCAACGGGTGAGGCAATTACTCATCATATGGCTTTCCTTAAGCCTGTGTCTTCCTCAGGTGGCCAGGTATATGGCCTATGCCCGCTGCGTTCTGTCTGTTCATAGCGGCAGTAATAGTGTTTGTGATTGTGAAAAACTCAATTCCCAGGCGCCGCTTTCACCTGCATTACCGGGTAGTGACAAGCAAAAAGAAATTACACAACAAACCGACTGGAATTATCTTGAACAGGATGCCCTGCTTGCATTGCAGCAATTACCTGTTTCCTGCGCAGTTTATCCACCACCCCATCCATCTTTCCTGGTGAACAACCGGCTGAAGGACATCTTTCATCCGCCGCGGTTTGCTTATCTGCTCCTGTAAAAATTTACGACGGCTATACCAGGCCTTGTTGCAGCATGCCCGCAACCGGAAGCTGTATAACCCGGCTTACCAGTTATATCAGGTAAAAAGCGGCAAGCGGATCGTGTTGTGCTGGAATTTCCCAGGCATTATTTGTTATTGAAGGAAGCCAGGCATACCATTTTTATCTGCTTAACGCTCCATCGTAACCGGAAGTATATGGCTTAGGGCTGTAAAGCCTACCGATGAACCTGCAATTGGGCTTTAATTGGCTGCTCACGTGCACAATTACCAGTTAGCCGCCACTGCACTATTAACCATCAACCGGTACCGACTTGCCGGCTGCCTGGTATTTTGTGCACCTGTCTTCTATACAAATCATTTACTGAACTTTTAAACGATTGATTATATGCATCGTTCTTACCTTATTTTCCTGCTTTTTATTTTGCTTACTACAGCCTGCCAACGGGCGGCCATACCCTCTGCCACACCTGTTGTGAATACCGAAACAAGTGTGGGCAACGGTGTTAAAATGCTTACCGGGCATTGCTCATTGGCCATGGTACAAAATGGTTCATACAGCAGCTGGTACCAGGCTTCGTACAATGCCTACCAGGTAGATACAAGTATGCTGCCCGAACTAACCCGGCTGCTGCAACCGGTAACAATTGAAGTATTCCTGGGTACCTGGTGTGGCGATAGCAGAAGGGAGCTGCCCCACCTGGTGAAAATACTGGAAGCTGCCCGCTTCGATACATCAAGGCTCCGGCTGATTTTTGTAGACAACGCTGCTGCCAGGTACAAACAAAGTCCGCAGCATGAAGAACGGAACAGGTTTATTCATCATGTGCCCACCATTATTTTGTACAACAGGGGAGAGAAAGGCCGGATCGTTGAATCGCCTGTTGTGTCGCTGGAGAAAGACATGGTGGCCATACTTTCGGGCAGTGACTACAAGCTGCAGTATGCTGCTGCCGCTTCTCTTCAGCAAAATGCCACCCGTATAGCCAAGCTGCTTTCCGATGAGCAGCTCGCTGTTTTTTCTGCTAAGCTGAAACCACTGTGTAAAAACAACCGTGAGCTCAATGCCCTGGGTTATGTACTGCTGGGGCAGCAACAGTATGCTGCAGCTTTAAATGTATTCAGGCTGAACACGCTGTTGTATCCCGGTGATGCCAATACATTCGACAGCCTTGCAGAGGGGTATGCACTTAGTGGTAATAAAGAGAAAGCCCTTTATTATTATCAGAAAGTATTACAGCTGAAACCGGGTGATGAAAATGCCCGGAAACAAATTGCATTACTGCAATAGCATAAAAGCAATCACCGCAGCTCATCCTAACAAAACAGGCTGCGGTGATTGTTAATAAGCAGGATGTCAGTAACCTGCTGCCCGCATATTCCGGATTTTGGAATTTGGGGTCGTATTCCAGGATCGGTACTGGTTAAAGATGTTTCAGTTTTTCCCAGATCTCAGGTATCCGTTTAATCCATACCAGCTCTCTTCGTTTGGTTTGCGCATCTTCTGCAGGATAACCGAAATAAGTTTTGCCACCGGCAAGGGAAGAGGGTACACCGCTTTGCGCCAGCACCACTGCATTGGCACCTATCGTAAGCGTTTTACTTACACCTACCTGTCCCCAAAGCGTTACACCGTCTTCAATAATTGTGGCACCGGCAATGCCTACCTGGGCGGCAAACAAGCAGTTTTTACCTACCTGCGTATCGTGCCCGATATGCACCATATTATCCATTTTGGTACCGCGGCCTATGCGGGTTGATGCGGTTACGCCCCTGTCTATGGTACAGCCTGCGCCAATTTCCACATCATCTTCAATGATCACATTGCCACAGCTCTGCATTCTTTTATACCATACCTCCCTGTTCTTTTTGGTGTTATAGTAAAAGGCATCGCTGCCAATAACACTGCCTGCCTGTATCACCACATTGCTGCCTATTTCGGTATAATCCATAATGGTTACGTTGGGGTGAATGATGCAGTTATCGCCTATCCGCACCTGTTCGCCGATGAATACATTGGGCATGATAACTGTGTTGCGGCCTGTTACCAGGGTATTACTGATACTTTTTGCGGCGGGATGGAATGGCCTGAAATGATTAACAATTTTGAGGTATGCTTCAAATGGCTCGGCCAGCACCAGCAGGTTTTTCCCGGCAGGAACAGTTACTTCTTTTGTATTGATGATGATGTGCGTGGCATTGCTTTGCAGGCATGTATCATAATACTTTGGATGATCAACAAATACCAGATCTCCACTTTCCACCTGATGTATTTCATTGATGCCGGTAGCTTGTGCATGCACATCGCCGATCACTTCTGCACCTATCAAACCGGCTATCCATTCAACAGTTACCGGGGCTGGAAATTTCATAATTATTCAGTTTTTTAGGTGTCAAAGGTAGCAAGCCGGGGCTGCGGCAGAAAATTTTAATATACCGTTCACTTGTTAAAAAAAGCTGGCTGAAAGCAGTAGCAACCATACTGTTTTTGTTCTCATGTTGTTAACAATGTGAAAAACAACATCCTCTGTAACCCTTTATTCATGCATGTTTCAGAAGATTGTATGTTGCAGTTGAAACAGAATAAGTGTAAAAAGTATTGCTTGGGAAAACACTTCAGGCAGTATCCATCTTAAGGGGTAATTCACATCCTTCCAAAAAATGTGAATAAAATTCTTTCAAAATTTTTTTGTGTTAGAAAAAACTATTTTTAATATTGTGTTGGGAATTCAAGTTCCCGGTACTTACTAACCCATCCATATAACAAAGTCCCGCTTCCGCGGGATTTTTTGTTTTTATGTTTTACTACTTCATCATCTACAAACCTTACCTGGTATTGTCGCAGTTTTCTTCCCAGGACGGTAAGCATTCATTGAAAGATTTTTTCGATGTGCCTGCTGATGTGTATCCTGTAGGGCGGCTTGATTACGACAGTGAAGGACTATTGCTGCTGACCAACGATACGCGGTTAAATCATCGCCTGCTGCATCCATCTTTTGCACATGAAAGAGAATACTGGGTGCAGGTAGATGGTGCGATCGATGATGCTGCACTTACCAAACTGCAGCAAGGTGTTCTGATCAACATCGATGGTAAGCCTTACCACACAAAACCAGGCAGGGCAGCATTTTTACAACCTCTTCCACCCATCCCCGAAAGAGATCCGCCTATCCGTTTCCGTAAAGCGATTCCCGCACCCTGGATCAGCCTTGTGCTTACCGAAGGCAAGAACAGGCAGGTACGGCGAATGACCGCAGCAGTGGGCTACCCTACACTAAGATTGATCCGTTACCGCATCGAAGATCTTAGCCTGGGCAATTTACAGCCCGGAGAGATGATCGCCATTTCAAGAAAAACGATATATAAAAAATTATTACATGAGTGAATATTATGAAGCGCAGCGCGACGATGGGTTTTTGCTTAGCACCAACCCTGCATTGCTGAACATTGAAATCATTCATCAGTATCTTTCCCGGGAATCTTACTGGGCATTGCATATCCCGCTGTCAGTAGTACAGCAATCCATTGAACATTCAATATGCTTCGGGTTGTACACGCAAGACCAGCAGATCGGTTTTGCCCGTGTAATTACTGACCAGGCAACATTTGCTTATCTCGCTGATGTGTTTGTTTTACCGGAATGGCGTGGCAAGGGCTTATCAAAATGGATGATGGCATTCATTACCGGTCATCCTCAGCTGCAGGGCCTGCGCAGCTGGATGCTGGTGACCACTGATGCACAGGGCTTGTACGAACAGTATGGCTTTACCGTACATCCTTATCCCGAAAGAGTAATGCGCAGGTACCGGGATGGCATATATAAACCACAGTAATACAGTATCATCACCATAAGTATAAGGAAGGTTAATACTGCCTGCCGATAGCGGGTTATGGTGTATATTTATAGTGCAATTATTTAACCGGTTAAACCGGTTGCAGGCAATTGTTCACTTCTATTTCGTTTGATTATGGCACCAGCCCTTCTCTTCAGCGAAAAACAACAGTTCAGGCAATGGTGGTTATGGCTGCTGCTGCTGCTTGTGGCAGCTTCGCCTTTTTTGGCCCCCTCAGCTGATAAAAGCCTTATCCTGTTAAGCTCCTCTGTTTTCCTGATACTCGCCGCTTTTTTCTGGACGCTCAGGCTGGAAACGGAGATCAGAACAGATGGCGTGTATGTGCGTTTTTTTCCTTTTCATTTACGGTTCAGGCGCTATCCATGGAGCAGTATGAAAGCCTGTTATGTACGCCGGTATGCGCCTTTATGGGAATACGGCGGATGGGGGCTTCGCTTCAGCATTAAAGGTAACGGCGGCGCCTACAATGTATCGGGCAATGAGGGTTTGCAAATGGTGTTCCTCGACAGCAGCCGCTTGCTGATAGGTACCCGTTATCCCGAAGAAATCACTGCTATTCTTAAACAGCTGGGACAGCTGCGGGCACACAGTGAAGTATAACAGGCAGTAGAAAATGTGCACTGAAATAAACGGCGGCTTGTACTGCTTAATTCCTTAAACACACCGGCATGGCTGTATACATAACTTTAAAACAAAAAGGGCCTGCAGGCCCTTTTTGTACAATACAGCTCGTTTGTTTATAACTTCATTTTATTGCTCAGCTCTTTGGGAATTGCATTTTTATGCACCATTAAACCGGTGGTTTTGTACTTCACATAGTTTTTGGTTACATAGAGGTAGCCTTTGTAATCATTGCTTTCGCCCCAGGAGTTTTTAACAATATAATATTCGCGGCCGTTCTGGTCTTTTGCCAATCCAACGATCTGCATGCCGTGATCATCGGTGGTGGTATAATTATCCAGTGCCTGCTGGCGTAAATCTGCAGTAATGGTTCTTTCGGGTTTTGGACCATTGAACAGGTTCTTTTTTTCTTCTTCAGTCATGGCTTCTACTTCTTTTTCGGGAACATAAGCTACACCGTTTTTCCAGCTGAAATATTTTTCACTTACATCAGTAGCCCAGCCAACACTATAGCCATTTTTCAAAGCATTGTCGATAATAGCGGTCATATCGTCTATTTGAATATTGTAGGCATAATCAAAGCTCCAGTTGTCGGGAACCGGCAAAAATACTTTCTGGTAAAAAGGCTGGTCTTCCAGTGAGGTCATCTCTATATAATCTGCAGCATTCAGTCCTACCACTTCCTTTGCAAAAGTTTGGGGTGTATAGGTTTTACCTTTGTAGTCAAAATGATCGGGTACCTTGCCCAGATAGCTATCCAGTGCGGCAGTAAAAGCATTGATCCAGTTGGGTGTTAATTTGCCATTGGCGTTTTTAATAATACCATCGAGCATGCCTTTCAGCGCATCCTGCATTTCGCCGAACTTATTAATAGAAGTGCCATAGCTTAAACCGGTGTATACTGATTGGGGTAAAGCACCATAGCGGGCATACATATTCATTACATCATGCAGCTCACCACCATCGCCCCAGCTAACGGCACCATGCATGCGTACATAGTTTTTGGCTTTTTCAATATAGGCGCAGCGGGCGGTAAAAATTTCGGCCAGGTCTACCGGCTGTTTACCGGTGCGGATCATTTCCGATTCGAGGAATGAATTACCCGAGTAGCTCCAGCAGGTGCCGCTGCTACCCTGGTTTTTAATAGAGGTTCTTTCTACATTGAGTACGGTGGTGAAGTTGAACCGTTCTTTTGCCGCATCGCTTTTATTAGCGTTCAGCGAATTCACCAGGTTGTCTTGCGACCAGCCGGTAGCACCGGATACAAGCAGGCCGATTAACAATACATAATTTTTCTTCATAATGTGTCATTTAAATCCATTAGGGGGCGCTAAGGTAGGAGTTTGGTGATTTATAGAGCGGGGCACTCTTCAAGAGTGCTCCGCTCTATATTATATATAAGGCCTTACCGGGCAGGCAAAAACATGGGTATAATCTTCCCGGATACCTTTTTTTCTGCCCATTTCAGCATGGTGTATAAAAACAGGTCAAAAATTTTATTGAAAACCAACGGTTTACGAAGATGCCTGTGCAAATAGTTTTTCAAAAACTTGGAAAATCAGTTGTAGAAAGGCTAACTTTGCGCTCCATTAAAATTATCCGGTGGGTTAGCACCGGCCTCTCTTCCCAGGAAGAAAGGAGATTCTCAAAAACAAAAAGAAAAAGAAAATGAGCAAACTTCATTTCACAACCAAACATGCGAACGCGGCTACCGTACAACGCAATTGGTACGTTGTGGACGGTACTAATCAAACCGTAGGTCGTGTGTGTGCAAGAATCGCTGCTGTTCTTCGTGGTAAGAACAAAGCGTATTACACGCCTCACGTAGACACGGGCGATTTTGTAATCGTGATCAACGCCGACAAAGTGGTGTTCACCGGTAACAAATTCGAAGACAAACTGTACATCAACTTTTCCGGTTATCCCGGCGGTAAAAAAGAAGAAGCTGCCAAAGACCTCATCAAACGTCGTCCTGAAGCAGTGATCGAGCGCGCGGTAAAAGGCATGTTGCCTAAAAACCGTCTCGGCCGCAAAATGATCAAAAAATTATTTGTGTATGCTGGTGATGCGCATCCGCATGGTGCACAGCAACCCAAAGAATTAAAGTTCTAATTCCCGGAACAAACAAACATTCACATTCCAAATTATCAGTATAAATGGAAAAGCAAAAAAATGCTGTTGGTCGTCGTAAAGAAGCTGTTACCCGTGTTTTTCTGAGCAAGGGTGATGGTAAGATTACTGTGAACGACAAAAATTATAAAGAATATTTCCCGCTGGTTTACCTGCAAAATCAGGTAGAAGCTCCCCTGAAAACCGTTGAATCACTGGATAAATTCGACGTGAAGATCAATGCAGCAGGTGGTGGTTTGAAAGGTCAGGCAGAAGCAGCCAAACTGGGTATTGCCCGGGCTTTGCTGGAAGTGAACCCTGAATTCCGCCCGGCACTGAAAGCCGCTGGTCACCTGAAACGCGATCCCCGTGGTGTTGAACGTAAAAAATTCGGTCACAAAAAAGCCCGTCGCAGCTACCAGTTCAGCAAACGTTAGTACATCTGCTGCTGGCAACAGCGGCCTGATGAATAAAATTTCAAGTCACCTATTCAAAATATTCAAATGGAAAATAACACTTCATTACAACAACAATTACTCGAAGCCGGTGTGCATTTCGGCCACCTGCGTAAGAAGTGGAATCCTAAAATGCTGCCTTATATCTTCGCTGAGAAGAAAGGCATCCATATCATAGACCTGAACAAAACCGTTGATCACCTGCAGGAAGCTGCAGCCGCACTGAAGCAGATTGCAAAAAGCGGTAAAAAGATCATGTTTGTGGCCACCAAGAAACAAGCTAAAGAAATTGTGAGCGAGTGCGCCAAAAAGGTGAATATGCCCTTTGCTACTGAACGCTGGCTGGGTGGTATGTTAACCAACTTCAACACTGTTCGTAAAAGCGTGAAAAAAATGCAGAGCATTGAAAAAATGCTGAACGATGGCAGTGCTGAAAGCCTTACTAAAAAAGAACGTCTTACTTTAAGCCGCGATAAAGACAAAATGGAAAAAGTACTGGGTGGTATTGCCCAGCTGGGCCGCCTGCCCGCTGCTTTGTTCCTGGTGGATATCGGTCATGAGCACATCGCCCTGGCTGAAGCAAAACGTCTTGGCATCACTACTTTCGGTATGGTTGATACCAACTGCGACCCCAATAAGGTTGACTGGGCTATCCCTTCCAATGATGATGCTACTAAATCTATCGCTATCATCACCAACTACATCACTGCTGCTATTGCAGAAGGTTTGGCTGAACGCCAGGCTGCAAAAGATGAGGAAGTAGAAGAAGTGGATAACGAGAACGAGAAAAAAGCTGCCCGCCTGCAGGCTGAAGCAGAAGCAGAAGCTGCACGTGGTGGTAAAGTTCGTGGTGGTAACCAACCTAAACGCCGTGTTCCGGGTGGTGCCAGCCGCAGACCTGCTACCGGTGGTGGTGGCAGCCGCTAAGCGCAACCTCAAACCCATATCAAACGGGTAACCATAAAAAGTGTGTGATGTAACAGTTATGAACCAGGCTTCATCACTTTGTTCATCAGCCGTTGCGTCGCACACTTGTACTTTAAGCCTGTTTCCGGCTTAATAGTTTCTTAATTGAAAATGCAGCGGATACAAAAAGGATATGTGCAGTTTTGCAGCGATCGCATTTTCGAATTTTCAAATCTTCAAATTTTCAAACTATGTCAACAGCAACAATTACAGCCGCTGATATCAATAAATTACGCCAGGCTACCGGTGCCGGTATGATGGACTGCCGTAAGGCCCTCACCGAAACAAATGGCGATTTTGAAGCTGCCATCGACTGGCTGCGCAAGCAGGGACAGAAAGTGGCCGCCAAACGCAGCGACCGTGAAGCGAAAGAAGGTGTGGTACTGGCTAAAACCACTGCTGATAATAAAACCGGTATCGTGGTTTGTATCAGCTGCGAAACAGATTTTGTTTCTAAAAATGCTGATTTTGTGGCCTTCGCGCAAAGCATTGCCGATGCTGCCATTGCCAACAATGCAAAAAGTGCAGAAGAACTGGCTGAGGTTAGCATCAATGGTGCTAAAATCGCTGACCTGATCAACGATAAACTGGCTGCTATCGGTGAAAAAATCGGTATCAGTAAATTTGAAAGGATAGAAGCGCCTTATGTTGCTTCTTATATCCACGGTGCTAACCGTATGGGTGTACTGGTAGGTTTAAATAAAGAAGCTGCTGAAGCCGGTAAAGACGTGGCTATGCAGATCGCTGCCATGAATCCCGTAGCCGTTGATCCTTCCAGTGTTCCTGCCGATGTGGTAGAGCGTGAAAGGGCCATCGTTACAGAACAGATCCAGCAGGATCCGAAAATGGCCGGCAAACCTGCCGACATGATCGCTAAGATCGCTGATGGTAAACTGAATGCCTTCTTTAAAGAACAAACACTGGCTGCCCAGCCTTTTGTAAAGGATGCAGGCAAAAGCGTGGCTGATTACCTGAAAAGTGTAGACAGCGACCTGAAAGTGCTGGAATTTAAAAGAGTAGCCCTGGGATAATTCTCCCTGGTTATAACAATAGTTTACAGGATCCCGGTGGAAACACCGGGATTTCTTTTTGTTTTATACTCTGATAAATGGCTGGTGCAGTATAAGCCAGGTTATTCCTCCGGCGCCTCACCGGGTTCGTACAGGTATAGCCGGTGTTTGAGCGATGTAATTTCGTGCTGCATCAATTTTACCCGCTGCAGCAGGTGACTGATGGCTTCAATACCTTCCATATTGATGTCCAGCTCGTAATGCAGGCGGATCATTTTTTCCAGCTCCTGCAATTGTGCAGTATCGATAAATGTTTTGTCTTCAACTGTATTTATTTCCAGCAGGCCATAACTGTGCAGGGAAGTGATAAATGTAATGCTGATATTGTAATGAGCACATAATTCATCCGCTGCTATGTATTGTTCTGTTTGCATAGAATTTGTTTGAATTATGAACCGGCCAGCTGTCTGAACAGCTCTTTTTGTTTATCTGTTAAATTGGTCGGTATCTGGATGGAATAAGTTACAAACAGGTCTCCTGCCTGCCCTTCTTTTTTATACACGGGAAAACCTTTGCCTTTCACCCTGGCTTTTGTACCGTTTTGTGTTTCGGGTTTTACTTTCAGCTTTATTTTGCCATCCAGTGTGTCGATGGTGGTTTCGCCACCAAGCACTGCTGTATACAGGTCGAGGTTAACGGTGGTGTATAAATCGTTACCCAGCCGTTTAAAAGCGGCATCTGGCGTAATAACGAAGGTGATATACAGGTCGCCGGCAGGGCCACCGTTTACACCCGGGCCTCCATGTCCTTTCAGTTTGATCACCTGGCCATCTTCTACACCGGCGGGTATGGTGATCCGGATCTGTTTTCCGTTTACCGTGAGTACCTGCTGATGGGTAACTGCTGCATCCCGCAGGCTGAGGTGCAGTTCTGCATTATAATCCTGTCCCCTGAATTTTACATTCCTGCCCCTGCCGCCTGTAGCACCAGCCTGCTGCCCGAACAATGATTCAAAAAATTCAGAGAAATCACCTTCCTGGCCGGTAAAGCCGCTGCTGTCAAAACCACCAGGGCCTGCACCGCCGCCTGCATACGACTGCGACTGCCTTGCTTTTTCAAACTCCTCCGCATGTTGCCAGTGTTCGCCATACTGGTCGTATTTTTTTCTTTTCTCGGGGTCGCTCAGTACTTCATTGGCTTCATTGATCTGCTGAAATGTTTTGTGTGCATCCTTATCGTTGGGATTGAGGTCAGGATGGTATTTCCTGGCCAGTTTACGATAGGCTTTCTTGATATCATCCGTCGATGCGTTTTTATCAACGCCCAGTATTTTATAATAATCAATAAAAGGCATACATCAGGAGGCTAAAGTGAATGATTGTAGAACTAACAAAAAAGCAGTGCAAAGGTTTGAACAAGAGTGGGGCACTCTACGTAGAGTGCCCCACTCTTGTTTAGACTAACCGAAAAACGCGGGTGGACAGGAAACTTGAATCGTGAGTAAGCAATAGGACTGAAAACAGCGACTGCAAACTGCCGACTGGAGACTGAAGACTGCCTACTGCCTACTCCCCCCGCCTCCCGCCTGGTGCACCACCACATCTGCACTGGCTGCAGCAAGACTGACACCGGCTGTTTCCAGGTAGCTGATGATGGCTAAATTGATCTGTTCACGCATGGCATTGAACTGGTCATTGGTCTGGCTCATACTGGTGAAATAATCCACCGTAATAATATGGGCATTTTTACCGGTATCGCTCAAAAAAATGCTGCTGTTGACCACTTCAGAATGTGCCTGTACAATTTGCTTTACAGCCCCTACCAGGGAGCTTAACTGCGGTTGCGTGGCAGACAAACCTACTTCGAGCCGCAGCTCTACTTTGCGCTGGTTGCGCATGGTGATATTGTCCAGGATGGTATCCACCATTTGTTTATTGGGAACAGTGATATAGGTTTTCTGATCGGTTCTGATACGCGTACTTCTGAGACCAATTTTTTCAACCACGCCGGTGAAGCCATTCACCTTAACCGTATCACCCATAAAGAATGGCTTATCAAAGAAAATGATAAAAGAAGCGATCAGGTTTTCCAGGCTTTCTTTTGTGGCAAGGGCGATGGCTGCACCCACCAGGCTAAGACCGGTGAGCAGGTTGTTGATATTGTAGTTAAAAGAAAAACGCAGGATCAGCAGGCCCCCGATAAGGATGAGTATAACCCGTAAAAAATCTTTGAAAAAAACAATCAGCTGGTTGCCCTGTGTGCTGTTGCCGCGTGCTTTTTCTTCCAGTATCATCCCGAAAAACTGTATACAGCGTATGCACAGGCGGATAAACACAATTACAAAAGCAGCATTGCCTATTGCATCCAGTATTTCCCTGGTGCTGGCGCGGTGTATTTTAAAATCCAATACCGACGGCAGTTTCAGCTTATCCAGTGCCACCAGTACCAGGCCTACCAGCAGAAACCATTCCAGCGGCCCTACAATCAGGTCGAGAAAAGATTCTTTGTGAAAAGTGCGGCCTGCTTTGTTGAACAGTTTGAACAGCAGGTTGGCCAGGTATTTCGATACCAGTCTTTTTATCAGTACGGCGATCAGGATAGAACCCAGTACATACAAATAGGTTTCTACTTTATTATCGAGTATCTCAAGTTGAAGAATATCGCGCATATGCTTTTATTGGAAATCAGGTTTGGTTGTTTATTATTCCGGGTGGCAGTAACAATGCATCGGCAGCAATAATAAATGAAAGATCAGTGCCTGTCAAGCGTAAGCCCTATTACTTACCAAAAGGTTGTTTTTCTGGCTTGCCTTCCAGCCATTCCAGGTGCATATCTGTGCCATCGAAATAAGCATAAGTAAAGTTAGTGATCCAGTCGCCGAGATTGATATACCGGCTGGTGGTATTGAGCGGAAGATCGATAGGATAATGGCGGTGCCCGAATACAAAATAATCAAAATGCTGCCTGGCCAGTACTTCCCGGGAGTAAATGATGAGCCACTCTTTATCTTCTCCCAAAAAATGGGCATCGGAAGCGCCTGTTTTCTCCCTGCTCTTGCGGCTGAAATAATTGGCCAGTCCAATGCCCCAGCTGGGGTGCAACTGGCCGAACAGCCACTGGCAAAACCTGTTGCGGAATATCTTTTTAATAAACTTATAGCCATGGTCGCCGGGGCCCAGCCCGTCGCCATGACCGATATAGAATGTTTTGTTGTTCCATTCAAATGTCCTGGGTGCATCGTAAACCGGTATGTTGAGCTCTTTTTCAAAATAACCGCTCATCCACATATCGTGGTTGCCCAGGAAAAAATGTACAGGGATACCGCTATCGGTTATCTCGGCCAGTTTGCCCAGTACGCGTACATACCCTTTTGGGATCACCTTTTTATATTCGTACCAGAAATCGAATAGATCGCCCACGATAAAAATTTCCTGCGCATCCTTCCTGATGCTTTCCAGGAAAGCCACTATTTTCTTTTCCCTGGCCAGGCTTCGTTCATAATTGGGGGCGCCAAGATGAAAATCGGAGAGAAAGTAGATCTTTTTATGAGGAAGTAGTTGCATTAAAGGCTACCTGTTTTTGTATACAATGCTATAAGTTGCTTTTTTAAGGAGGGTAAATCTACTTGTATTATTCCCATACAGTTTCAAAATTCGTTCCCATATAATCATGTATGAGCCTGTTCCTAAAATCTTTCAAAATCCGCCAGTTGATTTCATTATTTGCTGTTTTGAAAGCGATACTCATACGGGTTGTTGCTTCGCCTATAATTTCAAAATTTCTGGCTACGGCATCCTGTGTTTTATTATCCTTTAAAAACACATCTCTATTCAATTCTTCGACATAGTGTTCAATTTTTCCGATCGAATCAAGTATGTCTTTCAACAAAAGAGTATCACTTCTATCAGACATATTGAATATCCTTTTTTATGTACTGATAATAATCGGGTTTAATGCCTTTTGTTGATACGAGATCTACTTTCTTGTGCAGAATATCTTCAAGTTCATGAGCCAGTTGTATGAAAAGAATATCGACCGGCTCAGATAGCTCCACCATTACATCCACATCACTATCAATGGTGTTGTCTCCCCGGCTATAGGAGCCAAATAAAGCCAGGCTCTTAATGGGATATCGGGCCATTAAGTCAGCTTTATGTTCTTTCAATATCTGCAAAACCAGGTTCATCAGTCAAAATTACTTAGTTTCCGCTTTTCTCCACCAAAAAGCAAAACACCTCCCTGGGGCCATGCACACCAACCACCAGTGTTTTTTCAATATCGGCAGTGCGGCTGGGGCCTGTAGCCAGCGTGATCAAAGAAGGCAGGGTGGTGTATTTTTCTTTTACCTGCTGCAAGGCATCTTTGATGTCGTACACCAGCTGGCTGGTATAGGCAATACAAATATGAACCGGGGTGTATACACTGGTGGTTCGCCCGCTGAGCTGGGCGCTGGATAACAAGATACTGCCGGTACGTGCAACCAGTGTTTCGCAGCCGGTAATGGCTGCATCGCAACCCTGCAGGTCAGTTGTGCCGGGAAGTGTAAGTCCGGCGGCTTCAAGTTTTTCCAGTATAGCAGGTTCTTTACAGAACAGTTTTGTCCAGCCGCGGCTTTTTACCAGCAGGGCCAGTTGCTGGGCCAGTTCTGCATCACTGGTGCAGAAAGCAAAGCGTCCCTGCAGCTTGGTGAAATTTTCTGCAAACTCCAGTTCCAGCTCCTGCGCTGAAGGTTGAAACACACTATCAGTTCCCTCACTTTGCGGAAACGGAACAGGCACCGGGTTAGTCAGTGCCTGTCGTATTCTTTTTAAAATATTCTCTTTTGCAGGAGAAACTTTCATACCTGTATATTTTAATAGGGAGGTGCATTCACACCGCTATCATAAGGCGGAACCCCTTCGCTGATGGCGCCGGTTTTTTCGCCGTGATTGCTTTCCGGGTCAATATCCAGCGGCTTTTTTTCCTCGTAAGGGCGTTTGCCTATCAATGCTTCCACATCACTTTGGAACAGCACCTCTTTGGTCAGTAATTCCTTGGCCAGTATTTCTACCTGCTGCTTTTTCTCCAGCAGCAGTGCTTTGGTGCGTTCGTAAGCGGCTTCAATCAGTTTGCGTACTTCATCATCGATCAGCTTGCCGGTTTCTTCACTGTATGGTTTGGTGAACATATTTTCCTGCTGGGGATCGTAATAGCTTACGTTACCCACTTTATCGTTCATACCATATACAGTGATCATGGAATAAGCGATTTTAGTGATCTGTTGCAGGTCGTTGGAGGCACCGGTAGAAATTTTACCGAAGAAGATGTCTTCAGAAGCACGGCCGCCCAGGGTCATGCAAATCTGGTCCATCAGCTGATCGGTATTATACAGGTACTGCTCCTTTGGTGTATACTGTGCATAACCCAGTGCTGCTGTACCGCGGGGTACAATGGTTACTTTCAGCAGGGGATAGGCATGCTCCAGGAACCAGCCGCAGATAGCATGGCCGGCTTCGTGGTAAGCAATGATCTCTTTTTCTTCGGGGAGGATGATTTTGTTTTTCTTTTCCAATCCGCCAATAACACGGTCAATGGCATCCTGGAAATCGCTCATGTCAACGGCATCTTTGCCCTTTCGGGCGGCGATCAATGCAGCTTCGTTACAAACATTGGCGATATCGGCGCCGGCAAAACCGGGTGTCTGTTCTGCCAGTTTATGAATATCCAGTGTCTGGGATATTTTAATGGGTTTGAGGTGCACTTTGAAAATAGCTTCACGGCCTTTAACATCCGGGCGGTCAATGCTGATCTGGCGGTCGAAACGACCGGGGCGCAGTAAGGCGCTGTCAAGTACATCGGGCCTGTTGGTGGCTGCCAGGATAATGATACCACTGTCGGTACCAAAACCATCCATTTCCACCAGCAGCTGGTTCAGGGTGTTCTCCCTTTCATCATTGCTCATAATGGCATTGCGTCCACGGGCACGGCCAATGGCGTCGATCTCGTCGATAAAGATCACGCAGGGGGCTTTTTCCCTGGCCTGTTTAAACAGGTCGCGTACACGGCTGGCACCTACACCTACAAACAGTTCCACAAAGTCAGAGCCGCTCATGCTGAAGAAGGGCACCTGTGCCTCACCTGCCATGGCTTTGGCCAGCAAGGTTTTACCGGTACCGGGAGGGCCTACCAGCAATGCGCCTTTGGGTATTTTACCACCCAGGGCTGTATATTTTTTGGGATTCTTTAAAAAGTCTACGATCTCCATCACTTCCTGTTTGGCTTCATCCAAACCGGCCACATCGGCAAAAGTGATGTTTACACGGGTACCTTTTTCAAACAGCTGGGCTTTTGATTTACCGATGTTGAAAATACCACCGGGGCCGCCGCCACCTGCAGGGCCGCCTACTTTGCGCATCAACAGCACCCACAAACCGATCATCAGCAAAATAGTGACCAGGGTATTGGCAACAGGGCCAAACCATTCACCTTCATCAAACACATTGGTGGGTACTTCCTGCATGTTATTGGCCTTATAAAAAGTGGCCAGCCCATCCTGGAAGCTCTTCCAGTCTGATACCCTGAATTCAAACAAAGGGCCTTTGGCATTGTCGGGGATGCCGCGTTTGAATTTGTCCTGGTAAAAAGCTTTATTAAGACTGTCTTTTTTAATATATACACGTACCAGTTCCTTATTGCGAACAAGGTCCAGCTTTTCCACATCACCGGCAGCCAGCATTTTCTGTTTAAATTCCTGCTCATTGGTGCGTGTTACATCGGGGCTAAGACTGAAAAAGTTATAGCCAATCAGTATCACTGCTATAATAGCATATATCCAGTAAATGCTGAATCTCGGTCCGCGTCTCTGTCCCTTGTCATCTCCCCTGTCCATAAAACTGGGTTTTATTTTTTTATCATCTTGTGCCATACGTTCTGTGCTTCTCGAAAATTGTATTAAGAGTTGAGTTTCCGAAAAATCCAAAAAAAGATTCGGAATAAAAAATTTATTTAATCATCATGCCCTTGTACAGGCGCATCGTTCCACATTTCTTCCAGTTTATAAAACTTGCGGGTTTCGGGCTGCATAATGTGGACCACTATGTTTACATAATCGATCAGCACCCATTGTAAAGCCTGGAATCCTTCATGTTTATAAGGTGTTTCGCCGGTTTCCTGTTTTACCAGTACTTCTATATAGTCGCCGATCGCTTTTACCTGCGTTGTACTGCCGGCATCACAGATAACAAAAAAATCGGCTACTGCTTCAGGTATCTTTCTCAAGTCCAGTGAAATAATGTTTTCACCTTTCTTTTCCTGAATAGCCTTGATGATTGTTTTGAAAATCTTTGAATTCCTGGTAAGTGTGGTGGTATTGCTCTTAGCGCGTGTAGATAAAACTGATAAAGGTGCCAATAATCAAATAAGTTTAAAATGAATAATGTATTGTTTTGTCATCCGGGAAGGATGGCTGAAAAGTTGACTGTTCGTTAAACTGCCGGATCGGGGTGTGAGAGCGATTTTATCCGCTTTTTTCTGTCCTTTTGATCCCTTAGTTTCGCTCAGTCAAAAATAGTAATTCTTTTGCCTACTCCACAACAGAAACCAATAATTGGATATCCTTTCACAGAATTAGACAGTATAGATAGTACCAACAACTATGCCATGGCCCATGCACAAAGCGGGCAGGCAACACACGGAACTGCCTGGTTTGCAATGGAACAAACCGCAGGCAAGGGCCAGCGGGGCAGGGTATGGAAGATGGAAAAGGGACAGAACATCATGCTATCTGTACTGCTGGATACCAGCTGGTTAGCCGTTTCCAATCAATTCAGCCTGAGCATTGCCGTAGCTGTTGCTGTACACGATTTTTACGCCCGCTATGCCCTGGATGAAACCTCTATTAAATGGCCCAACGATCTGTATTGGCGTGACAGAAAGGCAGGGGGCATTTTAATAGAGAACCTGTTGAAAGGCAATATTTGGCAGTGGGCCGTAGTAGGCACCGGCATAAACATTAACCAGGTAGTGTTCGATCCTGCTTTGCAAAACCCTGTATCATTAAAACAGATCACCGGTAAAACCTTCAACAGTGTGGCGCTGGCAAAGGAACTGTGCAGCTGCCTGGAGCTGCGTTACCAGCAATTAAAACAGGAAGGTGTTAGTTCGTTGCTGGAACGCTATAACGCCATTCTTTTCAAAAGAGGACAAAAAGTGCGCCTGCGGAAAGAAAACATCGCTTTTGACTGTACGGTTGACCGCGTGGATGAAACAGGCCGCTTATGGCTGAAAGACTGCATTTATCCTTATGTGAGCTTTGGTGAAGTGAGATGGGAGCTGTAAACCGGCATCCTTAAGCCCGGCTTGAAACCTTAGCTGCGGCCGGCCCTGACAAACTCCACACCCTGCAGTATGCTGCTGTCGGTTTCCATTTGTATTGCTTCTGCTTCATAGCGGTTACGGGCATAACCTTTTTTTATTGATTCAGTAAGATAGCGCAGCACGAACCGCCAGGTGCCATAGCGCTGGTATTGTTGTATATGCGTAAGCTCATGACAAACCCAGCCGGTATCTTGCAAAAACGCTTCTCCTCCCACATTCCACAAATGAATGGTTTTGCGGAAAACGATGGCCATGCGTTTACTGCGCAGCCAACGTGCTGCCAGCCAGGCAAGGCGCGAATTTTCTTTAAGGTATACCTGCATATATGGGTAAAGGTACTAAGCCGGTAGTGTATAACAGGCGGATGGAACAAGGAGGATGCCGCTGCTACTGCTCTGCCGGCTGGCTTTGCTGCAGGGCTGCATAGTCGGCAGGGGTATCAATATCCACGGCACCCATAGGGAAGGCAATGGTAGCCACCTCTGCGGCCTGCTGCTGCAGTATTTTCCCGGTGCCCTCCCGCCCGCGCAGCTGTGAAAGTGCAGGAAAGAATTTTTTGGTGAACAGGGCCGGCACACCCGTGGTGTCCTGGTAAACACTGGCAATGATGCCTTTGCCTGTTTCTGCCTGCCTGGCTATCAGGCCCTGTAATACCGTTGCAGTTACATAGGGCTGATCGCATGCCATGAATATGGCGGCATCGATACCAGGATCAAGTTCAAGCAATGCATGTAACCCGCTACGGACAGAGCTGCCCAGTCCCTCAGGCCAGTCAGCATTATAGGTTATATGTATGGAAGGGGGCATATTGCTGAACAGCGGCCTTATCTGCGGTGCATGCGCACCTGTTACCACAACCGTGGTGGAAGCCACTTCAGCAGCAGTTTGAACTGCATGCTGCAGCAATGTTTTGTTCTGATAGGGCAGTAATTGTTTAACCTGTCCCATACGGGTGGAAGCACCTGCAGCGAGCAAAACCAATCCGATTGTATCCATAGTACAGGTATTTATGTTGCGAGAATGATAACACAGCGGCGCGGATTAAGTTTATGAAAGGCAGTTGAATTACACTTCCGCTTCTTTCATCAATTGATCTCCCGGCCCTATATCAAGACCAGCCAGGCCGGATAAAGCTGCTTCTATTGCCGGATTGATCTTATAGCAGCGGTTTACTTGTACAGGATCAATATAAAACCGGGGTGGATAAACGGGCTGCTGCCTCATTCTCCACCCCGGTAAGTGATGTCCGCCTGCGGTAAAAACAGCATCACCGGCAAGGTTCACCTGCACTAACACCTGCAGCGGTTACTGGCTGAAGGAATAGAATAGGCCTGCAGAATTGCCGGATACCTGGTTAAAACTCATGCTCATCGGCACTGGGGCCATAGCTGCCGGGTATCGGCACATCGAGCAGGCGCAGGTAAACGCCCAGCTGGGCACGGTGATGAACCGTTTGGCAATAAGCCATACGGATCACTTCTGCTTTGGTGGAGGTATTGTAGATCTGTTCACCATTGCGTAATGTCCAGTTATGTGAAAGTTGATCATCGGTGGCTTTTTCCAGCTCTGTTCTGCCTTTGGCCAGGCTTCTTTCAAAATATTGCAGCAGTTCTTCGGTGTTGTTCACCTCTTCCTGTTTGTAGGGATTATTGCCAAAATCCAGCTCATCGGTGGTGAGGGCCATGCTTACCCATCCCGGTAATTCGGCAATATGTGTGGCAAGGCGGCGTATGCTCATGCTTTTAGGATGTGGCTGCCAGTCGTATTTATCGTTAGGCACTCTTTCCAGCATTTTACGGGTGGTTTGTGCTTCGGCATTGAGCTCTTTCAGAAGTGTTGGGATCATTGACATAGTCGTTGTGTTTTGTTTACGATGTAAAGATCCGGCTGGGTAGTGACAGCCTTATGTCAACAGGAATCACTGGTTTAAAAAAAATAAAAAGATAGTGAACAGCGGCTTGTTTGGCTGCTGTTCACTATCTTTTTTTCATATGCTGCTCAGGCCATAGCGGCCCTGATTTTTCGCTGGGCTTCTACCAGGTAAGCACCCACAGCCGATACCGAAATGTTCAACAGGGCTGCGATCTCTTTGTAGCTATAGCCTTCCAGCTTGTTAAGCCTGAAAACGTGTTGCTGCTGTGTGGGCAGCTGGCGGATGGCTTCCTGTACGCGCTGCATCACTACCTTGGTATCGTATTTATTGCAGGCAGCTTCTTTTTCGGGGGTTTGCAATACCTGGGTATGCTCATTGATGTCCAGTATCTGCCGGTGATTATTGCCGTTGGTCAGGTATTTATGAATAAGATGATTAACAATTCTGAATACATAGGCCAGCGGGTAATTTACATCCTTCAGCAAGTGACGGCTTTTCCATAACTGCACATAAGCATCCTGCAACAGCTCTTCTGCAACAGTTCTCGACTTGATATGCTTGATGCACTGGTTGTACATGAGCCTGTTGGTTCTCCTGTAAAACTCATCAAAAGCCTTTGTATCGCCTTCTGCTATTGAATAAAACAACTGCTGCTCGCTTAATGACTGGAATGAAGCTGCCATATCTGCCGCCGGAACAACAGCGAACTGGCCGGCTGAAAAAAGCAGGCTTAACGGAACGGCAACCGGGGCTGCCGTATACCTGTTATAGTTGCCATATTGTATTAACAATTGCCTGCAGTGTTGCAAAGCAAATGAATGCCATATAAACCTGTGTGTTTTCAATGGATTATCATTAAATGGTGAAAAAATAAAATGACCGAATGATTGTTAACAGGGCACAGTGATGCGATAAGCCAATAGCTGGAGATTGCACAAAGCGCAACAGCCATGGCAGCTGGAGATAATTGGGAATTAAAGTTTACATTCTATTGAAGAATGTGATGCAACTTACAGGTGAACCCAACCCGTGAGTAAGGCAGGGTGGCCTGTAAAGAACTGAACAGGTGTAATCAGCCGGAACGAATAATACGGAACCGGTTGACAAGAATGCATACATCTTCGGGTAAAAGACCTGCCGGCAATAGTGGTGGTGAAGGGGGTAATACCGCACAGGCGTTTCAGCAGGCGATATAAGAACAAACCATTCAGCATCCGGCAGTTTTATTTTTTTTGAATTGATACATCCGGATGGACGCTGGTAAGCAGTTCCCGAACTCGGGCGTGGGGCTCCGCTTACTGGTTTGAGGCCGTAGGATGCCCGACAACAATAAGAGAGCGGCCCACGCCCGGGAACGTGAGCCTTTCACTTATCATCCCGTTGTCATGAAATTTCCTACGTTTCAAACCGAGAATCCAAGCGAATGCTTCAAATACATTTTTGAAGAATCGCAAATCTATTATGATAACATATACAGCAATACACTTGCCCTGTACATTTCTAACCGAAAATAATAAAATATCTCATTTCATCCAAAACTTATACACTCAACATACATAAAAGGAAGCTGTTCGGCTTTTAACTGACGGGTTCTTTGAGAAGTTTTACACCATGACTATACACATGGGCGAAATAGTACATAAGTTAATCCAGGACAAAAAGATTCCGGCCGGAGCAGTGGCTAAAGCAGTATCTATGAGCAAATCGAACGTATACAAAATTTATAACCGCCCTACACTGGATATAGACAAACTGATCAATCTTTCCCATTTACTCGATCTTAACCTGCTCGATTATTATTACCGCGAAGAGCCGCTGAAAAGCATCAATAGCAGCCTTGTTCGCGAACTGGAAGCCGCACTCGAAGAAAAAAGAAAGGAACTTGCCGGCGCAGAAGCCGAAATAGCCCGTCTTAACCGCGAGTATTCCCACCAAAGCAAACTGCTGTCGCTGATGGAAGAAAAGGTCAATTACCTGCTCAGGGGAAAAGGCCAGGATAAACACGAGGATGACAGTACTTCCATTTGACCGCTCAACCTAAAGATTACCCGGCCTTTAATAAAATAGAGGAAATTTATTTCCGGTTCATACAGGTCCGGCTGCATTTATGAGCATTGATCAACAAATATTGTTTCTGATAGGCGCATTGGGTGCCATTAATGGTATTGTACTGGCTGTTTTTCTCCTGGCAGCAAAAAAAGCCTCCCCGGCAGCAAAGCTCCTGGGCATACTGCTGCTGGTGCTGAGTATAAGAGTGATTAAGTCGGTTTTCTTTTATTTCAACCCGCAACTGCCTAAGGTTTACCTGCAAATAGGCTTGTCTGCCTGTTTCCTGGTTGGCCCTTCGTTGTATTATTTTTTCAAAGCATCCCTCCAGCAAACTGCTAAGCTGCCTGCCGCATGGAAATGGCACTGGGCTATATTGCTGGGTATTGTTGTGCTGGGCGGTATCGCAGTTCCCTACCAGCGCTTCCCGGGCGCCTGGAATGGTGTTGTGGTGTATATTATTTACCTGCAATGGTTGTGTTACCTGTTGGCTGCAGGTTCGGAGCTACGGACTGTTATGAATGCTTTTATCACAAACAGAGCAACGCTGAATACCACGCAGCAGTTCTGGTTGCTGGTGTATGCAGGTAACCTTGTTGTTTTTACGGCATATCTGCTGGCTTTGTTTGGGGTAATCAAAGGCATGTATATCAGCAGCGCGGTTTCTTTCTCTTTTATTGTATACCTCAGCCTGTTTTTTTACCTGCATGGCAGCAAAATTGACCAGCTGCTGAATGCTGAACCCAGAACAGCGAAAAGAAAAATTGCCGAAGAGGATGCCAGCCTGTGGCTGGCTAAACTGGAAAAGCTGATGCTGGATAAAGCGTTGTATAAAGATCCTAATTTGAAGCTGCCAACGCTTGCGCAGCAAATACATATACCTGCCCACCTGTTGTCACAACTGCTCAATAATAACCTGGGTAAAAGTTTTTCGGCTTATATAAATGAATTCCGCATCAATGAAGCCTGTAAACTGATCAGTGCCAACGGCAGGCTGAGCCTGGAAGCCATCGGTTATGAAGTAGGCTACAATTCAAAATCGACTTTTTACACGGCATTCAAAAAAATAAAAGATACCACGCCTGCGCTTTTTAAGGAAAGTACAGCAAAGACAGGTGCTTAGCAGGGTATGATTGTTAGTATGTGAAGAAGCAAATGCAGGGCAGTACAGCCTGCACCCGCATCTTCACAAATATACTAGGCCTGGTAAAGAACAGTGCTTAACTGGCTTCGCCTGTTGCTTCCTCCCATGCTTCCAGTATCTGTTCCGCATGGTTCTGGTTATCGGGTTTGGTAATGATCTTCCTGATAATGCCTTTTTCATCGATCAGAAAAGTGGTGCGGTGTATGCCCTCGAATGTGCGGCCCATGAATTTCTTTTCTCCCCACACATCATACAATGCCACGATCTTTTTATCCTCATCCGCGATCAGCGGAAAAGGCAGGGAAAATTTGGTTTCAAATTTTTTATGGCTTCTCACGGTATCTGCACTTACGCCTATTACCTGGAAACCTTTTTGCAGCAGCAGTGTATAATTATCCCGCAGGTTACAGGCCTGCGTGGTGCAGCCCGGTGTATTGTCGCGGGGGTAAAAATACAGCACTACTTTTTTGCCTTTCAATTCAGCCAGTGATAATACATCGCCGTTCTGGTCTACGCCTTTAAACTGTGGCGCCTTACTTCCTTCTTTTAGTGCTGACATGCTTTTTATTTTTACTTGCTTTCGGGATGCGCCTGCCCGGGGCTCCCGGGGCACCTTTAACAATGCCTGCTTCTTTTGTGAACTGGAAATTTTTCACCGTGGTATTCCCGGCGATATCGGTTACACTCACCTGCAGTGTGTGTACACCCAGAGAGCAGTGTTCGTCCATTGAATAAATATAATCGTTGGTGCTGTGTGAGAACAGCAGCCATTTGCCATCGAGCAGGGCCCTGAATTGTTTTATCTCTCCCAGGTTATCATTGCAGCGTAGGCGTATGCTGCTGTTACTGCCCAGCTTCGAGCCATTGTGCCAGCCAATGGTTTGAATGGAGGGCGCAACTGTATCTACCACCAGCTGTACAGTACCCAGGTTGCGGAAATTGGCAGTGTACCAGTCGCCCTGTACAACCGGCTTTTGTACGGCTTTGTAACGCGGGTTCTGCAATGTCATCACAATACGGTTGCTGTAAACGGCCAGTGCTGCATTGCTTAAACGCAGCGATACTGTATAAGGATCGTGTACGGGTACCTGGTAATTGTGCAATTGTGCGGCAACAGAGGCGTGCGGCCAACCACCAGGTGCAGATTCGGCCAACACAAAATTGACAGCATCATATATACCAAAAGCGCTGAAATGCAAACGCACATTATCTGTTTGCAGGTTGTTTTCTTTGCCGGGCAGCACTTTTATACCGTTCATGGTAAAAAACAGGTCCTGTTTCAGTGCAGGATCGTATTGGATTTTAAAACGCAGGGTACTTAAATTACCTGACGCATCTTTTACATCGATGCTCACATTGTGTGGCAGGGTATCGTTCAGTGTTAAAACACCACCCTCTTTATTGGTAACAAAAATGGGCATGTTATTACCCGGCAGGCGTGATAAATGCTGAATGGGTACGCCTTTGTTCATCCAGTAACTATAATCCACGCATGCATTGAGGTAGCGGGTATCGGTATAAGAAAAATTATTTATCTGGAACATGAACTGCAGGTTATTGTCCAGGTTCAGGTAGGCTGCATAAATGCCGAAGAGGAAAGAGCTGGGCGATACCTTGTCTTCGGCCCTGATGCCCAGGCTTATTTGCGGCGAGCCTACTTTTACCACCTGCTGTGTGGTTACATATCCGCCATTTACTTTTTTAATAGGAATGGGTTTGGGGCCCGATTCGTAGGTACTGTAGCGCCTGTCGTACCAGTACAGGCTATAAATAAACGGGTCGATATTGTCTGTTACCCCCAGGTTAAACAACAGGGGGTTCAGGTTATTGCCGGTTTTATTGTCTCTTATTTCAAAATGCAGGTGAGGGCCCTGTGAGGCGCCGGTATTACCGCTCCAGGCAATAAACTGCCCCTTGGCAACCGGGAACTGGCCGGGAGGAATGGTGCAATCCTGTTCCCACTGTTCGTCTTTGTATTGTTTTTGTTTTACATAATTGTCCAGTGCATCATAAAATTTGTTGAGGTGCACGTATACGGTGGTATAACCGCCGGGATGAGTGATATAAATGGCTTTGCCAAAACCATAACGTTCCATCGATATCCGGCTTACATATCCATCGGCTGCTGCATATACCGGGAGATTTTCTTTTTGCTGTGTGCGGATATCGAGCCCCATATGAAAATGGTCTTTGCGCACTTCACCGAAATTGGCGGCCAGCTCTATCGGGATAGCCAGCGGATCGCGGAAATAATCTTTCTGAATAACCGGCGACTGCTGGGCGAAAGTGTGCACCAGGCCCAATACACATACCGGAAAAAAAACATACTTCTTTAACAATTGCATCAGATAAGGGCTTTAGCAAAAACAACTGAAAACTTTGTCTTTTCGGGCTGCAAAGTACGAACTATGATTCTTTTTCAGTTTATACCTCCTTATTGCGGCTTGTACTCATATTATCCTTACTTTTGCGCGATTTATCCGGCCAGGAAGGCCGAATACCAAAAATCGCTCTCCTGCCGGGTAAATGGTTTTTGTAAAACAACCGCAATTTATTTAGTTAAGTACCATGCCCAAAGACACATCTATCCGTTCTGTTTTAATTATCGGTTCTGGTCCCATTATTATCGGCCAGGCTTGTGAATTTGATTATTCCGGATCGCAGGCTGCCCGCAGCATACGTGAAGAAGGGATTAAAGTAATCCTGATCAACAGCAATCCTGCCACCATCATGACCGATCCCATGATGGCAGACAAAGTGTACCTGCTACCCCTTACGGTAGAAAGTATTGAACAGATACTGGAAGAAAACCAGATCGATGCGGTGTTGCCCACCATGGGGGGCCAAACAGCATTGAACCTGGCCAAGGAAGCAGAAGAACTGGGTATCTGGGAGAAATACAATGTCCGTCTTATCGGCGTGGATATCAAAGCCATCGATAAAGCGGAAGACCGTGAAAAATTCCGCCAGTGGATGATCCAGCTGGGTATACCTGTTGCGCCGGCCAAAACCGCCAACAGTTTTCTCGAAGGAAAAGAGTTTGCGCAGGAAATCGGTTTCCCGCTGGTAATACGCCCTTCTTTTACCCTGGGCGGTACCGGTGGTGGTTTTGTACACAGCAAAGAGTACCTGGATGAAGCCCTGAACAGGGGGCTCTCTGCCTCACCCATTCATGAGGTACTGGTAGAAAAAGCTGTACTGGGCTGGAAAGAATTTGAGCTAGAACTGCTGCGCGATGCAGAAGACAATGTGGTGATCATTTGTACCGTGGAAAATTTCGATCCCATGGGGGTTCATACCGGCGATTCTATCACCGTTGCACCGGCCATGACACTGAGCGATACTGCTTTTCAGCTGATGCGCAATACCGCCATCCGCATGATGCGCGACCTGGGTAATTTTGCCGGCGGCTGTAATGTGCAGTTTGCCCTGAATCCCGAAACAGAAGAGATCATCGCCATCGAGATCAACCCGCGTGTAAGCCGTTCATCTGCACTGGCTTCAAAAGCCACGGGTTATCCCATCGCGAAAATTGCCGCCAAGCTGGCCATCGGTTATAACCTGGATGAATTGAAAAACCAGATCACCAAAACCACGTCTGCCTATTTTGAGCCTGCCCTGGACTATGTTATCGTAAAAGTACCACGCTGGAACTTCGACAAGTTTAAAGGCGCCAATGATACACTGGGCTTACAGATGAAAAGCGTGGGTGAGGTAATGTCTATCGGCAGAAGCTTTACCGAAGCCATCCAGAAAGCCTGCCAGAGCCTGGAAAATGAGGCCGTGGGTTTGGGCTACTATGGCAAAAGCATGATGAAAAGCGAAGAACTGGTGGAATACATCAAAACCCCGAAATGGGACCGCCTGTTCCGTATAAAAGATGCCCTGATGCAAGGAGTGCGCATCAAGACCATTGTTCAGGCCACCGGTATTGACCGCTGGTTCATTTACCAGATACAGCAGATATGCGACATTGAAAAAGAAATTGCCCAGCACTCACTGGATACCCTGCCGGTAGAACTGCTGAAAGAAGCCAAGAAAAACGGCTTCAGCGATGAGCAGATCGCCCGCATCCTGCACAATAACTGTACAGATGAACAGGTGTACGAAAAACGCAAGGCACTGGGCATTACCCGTGTGTATAAAATGGTGGATACCTGCAGTGCCGAGTTTGAAGCCAAAACACCCTATTTCTACAGCAGTTTTGAGGGCTAGAATGAAATAACAATTTTTTTAATTGCACTGGCTGAAAAATTGCATGGTAGCTTTTACAAGCAAAGACCTGCCGGGAAAACTGCCCATACTTTCATTTAGGAATAGAAGTGGGTAATATAAAGCAAACCGGACAGGAAAAAATAAACAGAATTGATCCGTTCAATAAAAAGAAATCAAGGCTGCTTGCTTAAAGCAGCCTTAATTTTTATATTCGGTCCAATGTTTACCTGTAGCTTGCAATAGACATGAACACGACACAAGACCCTGCATCTCAGATTTTTCAAACCTCCAGTCCTTCAAGGTGGCAACGCTTTAAATGGGCAGGAAGGATATTGCTGTTCCTGCTGCTGCTGGCAGGTACCATTGTTTTCTTTGCCCTCAAAAACCTGTACACACCATCCTTACCCCGTTTGGGCCAGGTAATGAAAACTGCCCTGCAGGCTGATAAACCTATTTATGCCGAAAGCAAGCTGAGCAAAAAATACAAAGGTTTCAGAAGCCTGATCAACGCCAAATGGGCCAAAGGCAAGGGCCAGGGACAGAAAGATACGGTACTGAACTTATCTTCTTCTGACCTGTTCAGCGACAGCCTGGGTATCAGGGCGGCTTTTTATGTTGACTGGGATGCGCAGTCCCTTTTTTCATTACGGCGAAATGTATCCAAGCTGAACCTGGTTATACCGGAATGGATCTTTATTGACCCCACCGCCGATACGGCTTATACCAATATCGACCAGCGTGCTTTCCCGGTGATCCAGAAAGCAGGGGTTAGAATTATGCCCATGCTGTCAAATTATTACCAGGGCAAATGGCAGGGAGAATCCGTACACCGCATTCTGCATAACCCTGCCAAAAGACAGAAGCTGATCAATGATCTTTACCGCATACTTACCCAGTACAATTTTGCCGGGATCAACATAGACCTGGAAGATCTGAAGGAAAGCAAAAATGAAGTGCTCACTTCTTTCCTGAAAGAATTATACGAAAAACTGCATGCCAAAAACTTCCTGGTTACCCAGAACGTGGCAGCATTTAATGAAGATTACGATTACGAAGCATTGTCTAACTACAACGACTATCTTTTCCTGATGGCCTACGATGAGCATTCGGAAGATACCAAGCCGGGCCCGGTATCGAGCCAGCGCTGGATAGAAGCGGCGGTTGACAAAGTGGCTAAAAAGATCCCATCAAAAAAAATTGTGCTCAACATTGCCGGGTATGGGTATGACTGGTCGAAAGATACTACAGAAACGCTCTCGTACCAGGAAGCGCTTACCCGTGCAAAGGATAATGATGCCGAAATTGATTTTGATAACGACACGTATAATTGTAAGTTTTCTTATACCGATGACAATAATGTACAGCACCAGGTACATTTTACTGATGCAGCTACCAATTTTAATACACTGCGTTTTGTTACCGAATACGGTCTGGCCGGCACTGCGCTCTGGCGGTTGGGTAATGAAGACAGCCGTATATGGAATTTTTACAACCAGCCGATGACCAAAGCAGCACTGAAAAGCTTCGATTTTGGTGCAATGGCCATGGTGCGTGGCAGCAATGATGTGGACTATATTGGCGAAGGTGAGGTGCTGGATGTATTGTCAACACCCAATGATGGGCATATCACCACCCAGGTAGACAGCACCGAATTTCTTATTGCAGAAGAGCGCTACGATTCCCTGCCTTCTACTTATGTGGTGAAAAAATGGGGCAAGCCCGATGGCAAGAAAATGGTGCTCACTTTTGATGATGGCCCCGACCCGCTCTACACCAAACAGATACTGGATACGCTGGCCAAATACAAAACACCGGCAGCTTTTTTCCTGGTGGGTATACAGGCAGAGAACAATATCCCGCTGGTAAGAAGGATCTATAAAGAAGGATACGAAATAGGCAACCATACTTTTACCCATCCCAATATGGCGGAAGTGAGTAAAAAAAGAGCCCTGCTCGAAATGGATGCCACCCGCCTGCTGATAGAATGCATTATCGGGCGCAGCACCATTCTTTTCCGCGCACCATTCAATGCCGACAGTGAGCCGGAAAAAATGGAAGAGCTGATACCCGTTGCACTGAGCCGTACACGCAATTACCTGACTATAGGGGAAAGTATCGATCCGGAAGACTGGCAGGCATCACTCGATAAAAGCATTAATGCCGATACCATATTCAACCGCGTGATCGCCGCCTGGAAAAGATCGCAGGGTAATGTGATCCTGCTGCATGATGCCGGCGGCCCCAGGGAGGCTACGGTAAAAGCCCTGCCCATGATCATCCGGTATTTCAGGCAGCAGGGATATACTTTTACCAGCATAGGTAACCTGCTGGGTAAATCAAAAGATGAACTGATGCCACCTGTACCCAATGACAGTGGTTATTCATTTGTAAAAATGAACATGATCATTGCCGAAGCCGGGTATTATATGGGGCATGTATTGTATATCCTGTTCCTGTCGTTCTTAATACTGAGCATGATAAGGCTGGCCATTATCGGTGTGCTGGCTGTATTACAGAAAAGAAAAGAAAAGGCCCAGCCTGCAACAGGCTTAGCCGGCAACCCGCTGGTAAGCATTATTGTTCCGGCATATAATGAAGAAGTGAATGCTGTTAGCTCGCTGCAGAACCTGCTGAAATGCGACTACGGTGACTTCAATATTATTTTTGTTGACGATGGCAGTAAAGACAATACCTACGAAAAAGTGAAAACGGCTTTTGCGGGGCATCCCAAAGTGCATGTATTCACTAAACCCAATGGTGGCAAGGCTTCAGCACTTAATTATGGCATCGCCCAGTCAAACGCCGATTTTGTGGTGTGTATTGATGCAGATACCAAGCTGCGGCCCGATGCAGTAAGGCTGATGATGCGCGCGTTCAGCGATGCCCGTGTTGGGGCTGTGGCAGGAACAGTAAAAGTAGGTAATGAAGTGAACGTGCTCACCAAGTGGCAGAGTATTGAATACATCACCAGCCAGAACCTTGACCGGAAAGCATTTGCTTATGTCAATGCGATAACCGTGGTGCCTGGCGCTATCGGTGCATTTAGGAAAGATGCGATAGTGATGGCCGGTGGTTTTACCACCGATACACTGGCCGAAGACTGCGATTTAACCGTGCGTATTTTACGGGCAGGTTATATTGTTACCAATGAAGCCAGGGCCCTGGCTTATACTGAAGCCCCTGAAACCCTGAAGCAGTTTATGAAGCAGCGTTTCCGCTGGAGCTTTGGTGTAATGCAAACCTTCTGGAAGAATAAAGATGCGGTATTCAACAGCCGCTATAAATCACTGGGATGGCTGGCACTGCCCGATATCCTGCTGTTTAAATACATTATTCCCCTGTTCACGCCACTGGCAGATATCATCATGATACTTGGTTTGTTCACCGATAACCGGGGCAAGATATTCATGTACTATATCATTTTCATGATCGTTGATGCCGCCGTTGCCCTGCTGGCTTTTGCACTGGAAAAAGAAAAACCCTGGAAGCTGGTATGGATGATACCACAGCGTTTTATTTACCGCTGGCTGATGCTGGTAGTGCTTTTCCGCTCATTTAAAAGGGCCATCAAAGGTGAGCTGCAGCATTGGGGTGTATTAAAACGCACAGGTAATGTAAAAGATATTACAGGCAGCCCGGCATCATCATAAAATCGTCACAGCCATTGAACAATGGCCATGGCTGAACCATCTGTCATGATACACAAAACCAAAGGCATTATCCTGCGCACCGTGAAATATGGTGAAACCAGTATTATTGCTACTGTGTATACTGAGCTGTTTGGCGTGCAGAGCTATATGGTAAAAGGTGTGCGGCAAACGGGTAAACGGGCTGCGGGTAAAGCCGGTTATTTTCAGCCTGCGGCAATACTGGAAATGGAAGTGTACCACAATGAGCTGAAAAATATCCAGTTCATCAGGGAATACCAGTGGGCGTATTTATATGAAAAAACATTTTTCAGTGTAACCAGGAATGCAGTAGCCCTGTACATTGTTGAGCTGCTGCAGCACAGCCTGAAACAGCCGGAAGCCAATCCTGAATTGTTTTTCCTGATAGAAGATTCACTGAAGCAGCTGGACAGGGGCAATGACCTGCTGGTCGCCAACCTGCCGCTGTATTTTACACTTCACCTGGGCAGTGAGCTGGGTTTCCGCCTGCAGGGCAGTTTCAGCAAACAAACACCCGTACTCGATTTAATGGACGGGCAGTTTGTGTCAGAAGCTCCGTTCCATCCTTATTATATCAGTGGCGAGCTGGCACAGCTGGCATCACGTATTCATTCCATCCATTTTTACAACGACCTGGAGCAGATATCCATGAGCCGCAGCAACCGCAGGGAATTACTGCAGGCATTACAGCAATACATCGCACTGCATATAACAGATTTCGGCGAAATGCGCAGCCTGCAGATTTTACAGGAAGTACTCAGCTGAAAAACCCCGAACTTTATACCATAAAAGCAGTCAGCATGCAGATTGCGCCTTCTATACAGCTTATGCCGGTGGTGCGCCATTACCTGGTGCTGGAAACAGCACAGCAGGGATTGTTTCATCACCGCCTGTTGCCCGACGGTAATACCGGAATGGTGTTTTATTACAATGATAGCGCTGCCGCCTGGGCCAACAGCCCGTTGGCTGTTACACAACGCAGTTTTTATTACGGGCCGGTGAAACAATTCAGGGACATCTCCCTGAATGGTAAACTGCACATGCTGGTAGTGGTATTACAGCCTGCAGGTATTTATGCATTAACAGGCATTGCTGCACATGAATTCAGTGATCATATTACCGGGCTTGCAGATGTATGGGGAAGCGAGAGCCAGCTGTTGGAAGAGCAGGTATACCATGCCCCCAACACAACGGAAAGGATCAGGCTGATAGAAATGTTCCTTATCAGGCGTTTGCAGAAAGTAGTACCACTCCATAAACAGGTGGCAGCAACTGTGCAGCTGCTGCAGCAGAGCCATGGTATGTTACCCGTACATGAGCTTGCAAAGCAGGCCTGTATTGGCGAAAGACAGCTGGAGCGTTTGTTTCATCGGCATATCGGGCTAAGTCCTAAACAGTTTGCTGCCATTGTTAAACTACAGCGAACGCTGAAACTTTTGCAACATAAATCGCGAAGCGAACAGTTAACAGGGATTACTTATGATGCCGGCTACTACGACCAGGCACATTTTATCAGGGAATTTAAAAAACAGGCAGGTATGCTGCCCAAGCAATACCTTAGTGGCACCACCAGGCTTGCCCTCAATTTCATCCGCTTTACTGCAGATGATCATCAGCTCTAAACAGGTCGTGTTTGTACAATTTCATCAACAGGCGCCAGTGTAGCTTCGCAATCTACTAAACAATTTTTTATGCAAGCAATTACGATTGCCACAGCGCAGTTTGAACACAAAAACGGAGATAAACAGTACAATCTTTCAGTGATAGAACAGCTGGCAGCAAAAGCCGCAGCAGATGGCACCCAGGTTATTGCCTTTCATGAATGCTCAATAACCGGCTATTCTTTTGCCAGGAAATTGTCAAAAGAACAAATGCTGGCCATGGCCGAATACCTGCCCGAAAGCCCCAGTGTGCAGCAACTGAAAAAAATAGCAGCTACCTACCATATCGTGGTACTAGCAGGACTGTTTGAAAAAGATGCCGGTGACCATATTTTTAAAACATATGTATGTGTTGATAAGAATGGGCTGGTAGCCAGTTACCGCAAGCTGCATCCTTTTATTAATCCGCATATTGAACCAGGAAATGAATTGGTTGTTTTCGATCTGCTGGGATGGAAATGCAGCATACTCATTTGCTACGATAACAATGTTGTTGAAAACGTGCGCGCCGTTTCCCTGCTGGGCGCAGAAATACTGTTTATGCCGCATGTTACCATGTGCACGCCCTCTACACGCCCGGGTGCAGGTTTTGTTGATCCTCAATTATGGTTGAACAGGAAGCAGGACCCTACTTCGCTGCGCCAGGAATTCGACAGCCTGAAGGGCAGAAGCTGGCTGATGAAATGGCTGCCTGCCAAGGCATATGACAATGCGATATATGTAGTGTTTTCCAATGCCATTGGTATGGATGATGATCAGCTGAAGAACGGCTGTTCAATGATACTGGACCCCTTTGGTGATATTATTGCCGAATGCCGCGCATTGGACAACGAGGTAACCACGGCATTGCTTGTGCCTGAAAAGCTGACACAGGCTGGTGGATACCGGTATAAAAAAGCCCGCCGTCCATCAGTGTATGCAGCTATTTTATCGCAGCCGCATACACCTGAGCAAAAAGTGGTATGGCTGAATGATGAAGCCGGTAAATAACTGTTTACAGGTGTTGCTTAACCAGGTTGCCCAGTTTTTTTAAAGCCGTATCCACATGATTGTTCCAGGATAAACCATAGTTCAGCCGCATACAGTGATTGAACTGCTGCTGAAGGGTGAACATGCGTCCGGGTGCAATACTGATGCCTTTGCGGATGGCTTCATCATACAGTGCAATGGTATCTATTTTTTTATTCAGCTCAACCCATAATACAAAACCGCCCTGTGGCCTGCTTATGCTGGTGCCTTCGGGAAAATAATCCTGTATGGCGCGGGTATATTGCAGGCTGTTGGTATATAAAGTATGACGCAGCCTGCGTAAATGATGCTCATAGCGGCCAGCTTCCAGGAAAACAGCAGTGGCTTGTTGCGTGATACCGGCAGAAGAAAGGGTATGAAACAATTTTTGCCGCAGTACCTGTTGTTTGAACTGGCCCGGCGCCACCCAGCCCACACGATAGCCCGGTGCCAGGGTTTTGGAAACGGAGCCGCAGCAAAGTACCAGGCCGCTTTCATCATAATTTTTACAAATGCCGGGCCTGTGCTGGCCAAAATATACCGGACCATAAATATCATCTTCAATCAGCGGGATATTGTGGTGCTGTATAAGCCGTACCACTTCTTTTTTATGTTCCTCGGGCATACAGCTGCCCAGCGGGTTGCTGAAATTGCTTACCAGCAGGCATAACCTGATCTTCCGTCTTTGCATTGTTTTTTTCAGTGCGTCTATTTCTATCCCTGTTTGCGGGTGAGTGGGTAGCTCCAGTACTTTCAGGCCAAGGCTTTGTGCCAGCTGCAGTATGCCGAAGAACACCGGGCTTTCTACCACAATGGTATCGCCTCTTTGCGTAAGCGCCATCATACAACAGGCAATGGCATTGATACAGCCGGTGGTGGTGACAATATCTTCCTCCCCCAGGTTGCAGAAGGCAAAAGCATGACGGGCGATCTGCCTGCGCAGTTTTTCATTGCCCTGTGTTGAACCATAAGCCGTGCCGCTATCTGGCAGCTCGCGTGCCGCCTGTATCAGTGCTTTGTTCAGCCGGGCAATGGGCAGCAGTTCATCGGCAGGTACACCATTGGAAAGCATGGTAATACCGGGAGCCGTATTGCCCAATACTTTTTCAATAACTGTTTCAATGGGCATATTACCATAAGCAGAAGGCGGCTGGCTGATAGCAGGTATGGGCAAGGTTTTTTTTAAAGACCTGCTTACATAATAGCCCGACTGCGGCCTGGCTTCCACCAGTGCTTTGCTTTCCAGGTAATAAAATACCTGTAAGGCAGTGCTCTGGCTTACACCATATTGTGCACAGATGCTGCGCAAAGAAGGAAGCTTATCACCTATGGCAAAGGTTTCGTTCTTGATCTGTTGTTCCAGGCTGCGGGCAATACGCAGGTACAGGTGTTCGGCTGGTGAATGTTTTTTCATACATAAACTGCTATGGTCAAAATTACAAAAACTGCATCTGCTTTGGTTGAGGCATTTGCCTGAATTTTGTATTGCATTAAATACATCACTCATGAACATTATCAACAGCACCCGGGAAGATATCGATGCTATTTTCGACTTGTACAATAAAGCCACTGCCTACCAGGAAAGCCTGGGCAGGAAAGACTGGCAGGGCTTTGAACGAAAGCTGGTAGAACAAGAGATCGATGAAAAAAGGCAATGGAAAATCCTGGAAAACGGGCAGCTTGCCTGCGTGTTTGTCACTACTTTCAGCGATCCCTATATCTGGCTGGAAAAAGACAAAGATCCCTCCGTCTACATTCACCGCATCGCCACCAACCCGGCCTTCAGGGGTAAAAGATATGTGCAGCATATTGTTGACTGGGCATCGCAATATGCGCGGGAACATGGCAAACAGTTTGTTCGGCTGGATACAGGCAGCGGTAATGAAAAGCTGAATGCCTACTATATAAGCTGTGGGTTTACTTATCTCGGTGTTTTTGCGTACGGTGAAATAGGTGATCTGCCGGCGCATTATGCCGATGGTTCTTCCAGCCTTTTTGAGATAAAGCTGGCATAGCTGCAATCCATGCGCTTCCTGCACCTGGAAATAATGCTGAAAAATTCCTGGACTGAAGAAGGTCTTGTTTTCCCGCGTATGCCGCCGGATGGATTTTTTATAGCGACTGGCAGGTTTGTTCTACCCAGTCACGCAGTTGTATACGCAGCTGCAGCAACAGCTGCTCTGCCGGTGAGGCGAAATACTTTTGTTCGTTTTTATGCAAGCCATTTACAATAACAGTAAACGTTGTAGTCCCGGTATTAAAACTGTAACGCTGTTCGTCAAGATCATCCATCGTTAACCCGTAAAACGGATTAAGTGCAGTTGCCGGCTGATAATTATTGATGAGTTGCTGCAGCGCCTGCCATACCGTCTCCGGAACAGGACCTTCAACAAAACGCCTCACCGATCTGCCCTCTGCTGAAAAATGATAGCTGGCAATAAAATGCCCGTTATCATCAAACAGCAGGCTCACCGATAAATGGCGCTGCGAAAACCCGTCTGAATGATGAAACAAGAACAGCTCACCCTTTTTCAAACGGTAGCCCAGTATATCAAAACTTTTTTCATCAGCCATCAGCCTGTATTGTCAATTACTATAATAATAATGCAATTTATTCAAACAATACCAATGCCCCCAACCATCAACCACCAACTGCACCCCGCCAACTGCAGACTGTGGACTGTAGACTGCAAACTGCCGCCTGCCGACCTCCTTCCTCTCATCCAGCTGTGATGCGTAATGGATAAAACAGGGTGTAATTGCGGCAATCAGGGGTGTTGACTACGACACAGGATTGATGTAGCTTTGGAGAGTAAGCCTGAAGGATATTTTTAATGTGCGGAAATACCTGTCATGGTTTATGTAACCTTCTAAAAACGGATCATACCAATGAAACAGATCTCTATTTTAGTTCCCCAGAATGCTATTTTGGGCAGCATCGAAGGCCCCAGGCAACTGTTCACACAAGTAAACCAGTTTGTAAAAGCCAGGGGTGAGGAACCTTTGTTTGATGTTAAACTGGTTGGACTGGAAAAGGAAACACGGCTGAGTGGTGGATTGTACACCATTCATACCGACCGTTTGCTGCAGGATGTACAACACACTGACCTGGTAATTATACCTGCTGTTGACGGTGATATGGCAAAGCTGCTGGAGGTGAACAAAGCTTTTATTCCCTGGCTGATAGAACAATACAACCAGGGTGCAGAGCTGGCCAGTCTTTGTATGGGTGCTTTTTTCCTGGCCGCAACGGGTTTGCTCAAAGGGAGAAGATGCGCTACCCACTGGCTGGCTGCCAATGAATTCAGGAGCATGTTCCCCGATGTAAACCTGATTGCAGAAAAAGTGATCACCGACGAGCGTGGCCTGTATTCCAGCGGTGGCGCATACTCGTACCTGAACCTGATATTGTACCTGATTGAAAAATATACCACCCGTGATATGGCTATTTTATGTGCCAAAGTATTTGCCATAGAAATTGAACGGGAAAGCCAGTCGCCTTTTATTATTTTTCATGGACAGAAAGAACATGAAGATGAAGAGATCAGGAAGGCGCAGGAATTTATTGAAGCCAATTTCCAGGATAAAATTACGGTAGACCAGCTGGCATCCATGTTTGCGCTGGGCAGGCGCAATCTTGAGCGCAGGTTTAAAAAAGCAACATCCAATACGGTGGTTGAATATATACAACGTGTAAAAATTGAAGCCGCCAAAAAGAATATCGAAACCAGCCGGAAAAATATCAATGAGATCATGTACGAAGTGGGTTATTCTGATATCAAAGCTTTCAGAACCATCTTTAAAAAAGTAACCGGTCTCTCCCCTGTAGAATACAAACATAAATACAACAGAGAAGCCATACCTGCTTAAAGGTATGGCTTTGCTTATGGGGTTACTGGTCGGGATGATTATTTCTGATACATACTAAAAGTATGCTGCATATAACCGGCTTGCTCCGTTGGTTGCTGGGGCGTATATGGCTGATAATACAGCAATACATTGCCCGAATCGAAAGTCCTGGTTTTATTGAGCTTTAATGATTGCAGCGCGCCTATGCCACCAAATAATGCATTGCCTTCGCCCAGTATAACCGGGTTAATGATGATGCGGTATTCATCGATCAAACCGGCGGCCATACAGCTTTGTGCCAGCCGGTCGCTACCAACGATCAGCAGATCTTTTCCCGGTTGTTTTTTCAGGCAGCTGATCGCTGCAAGGCTGTCTTCTTTCACCAGTTTTGTATTTTTCCAGCCTGCGGCAGGCAGTGTGGAAGAAAAAACCAGTTTCTGTAATGCATTGACCCTGGCTGCTACCACGGGATCATCAGAGAAAGCTGTTTCAGTATGCCAGTAGCTGGCCATCAGCTCATAAGTGTTTTTGCCCAATAAAAGCAGGTCTACCGTGTTCAGCAGGTCGATCATGTATTCATTGAATTCCCTGTCTATACGGTGCCAGCCCAGCTCTCCGCCAGGGCCTTCAAAACAGCCGTCAATGCTTATCAGCATTTGAAAAATTAGCTTACGCATAGAAAACAGCATTTACAATGTCGTATAAGGTGGCAGGATATTGTTGCATGTATGTTTAACAAATACACACAAAACAAACCGCTACACCGCAATAGGGTGTCGGGATGACAAGGCTATGTATTTTCCGGAAGGTTATTGCTGAATGACATGGCTGCTATCAAGTGTTTCAACCACCTGCCGGGCAGTGATATACCCAAACATGGTATCGATGCAGCACCTGTACCTGCAAAAGTAAAACGAATCAAAGAGCATCACAAGGTGTAAATACGACAATCGCGGGGGTTTATCGCGACATTTTATGGAGATAAACGGCTACCTGGGCTGGTAGTGGCAAAGTATCACACCCGAAAGGAACGGGGTTGTTTTTAATAGTTTCAGTTTACGGATATCCTCCTGTTGCCTGAACAGGGCACGCCCCTCATTGATGGCCACAGGATGTATCCAGAGGCGGTACTCATCGATCAGGTGCATTTCCAACAGCAGCTGAACTATACTGCAGCTGCCGTATATAACAATATCCTGCCCCGGCTGTTGCTTCAGCCGGTGTACTTCACCGCTTATATCGCCGGCGATAACCCGGGTATGGTGCCAGCTGGGTTTGGCCAGCGATCTTGAAAAAACGATCTTGGTATAATTGTTCATCATACCTGAATATTCATCAAAAGGGGCATGGGGCCAGTAGGCAGCCATTTTCTCATAGGTGAACCTGCCCAGCAGAATAGTATCCATACCGCGCAACTGTTCAAGCGAATGAGCCGCCATTTCATCAGACCAGTAAGGGAAATGCCAGTCGAGCCCGCCATTGACTGTTGCTATGTACCCGTCCAGCGTGGTATTGATAGATACGATAAGTTTTTTCATGGTTGCTGTTTTTCAGGTGCACAATTTTTACAGGGGTTCAGGGTATGCCGCGAGGCCGGTATGGGTATTACAATCATCATAAGCCCACTTATATATTTTTTCAACCCTTCATCAGGCTGCCATGCCATACTGTCTGCCCTGTTCATGGCGCCGGTACCCGGACTATTGCCTGGAAACCGTATAGGTAAGGATGCTGTGCTCATTTTTTGTATTTTTAATACCGGCGCTGTGCGGGCATTTATGTGAACAAAGCTAGTTGTAGTACCGGAGCGTAAAGGCCCTCGATTACGAACTTTTTAAGGGCATATTGCGAAACCGGTTTTACCGGTAAGCCAGCACCCTGCAGGGAAATATCCTGCAAGCAATTCATTATTTATATTGAGCAAAAATAATAACGGATGAAACATATCACCATCCTTGTTCCGGAAGAGGCTGTGCTGGCCGCTGTTGACGATCCCAGGGTTATTTTTTCGGGGGTGAATGATTTTTTGCGCGAAATGGGTAAAGAACCTGTTTTTACCATTCAGCTGGCCGGACTTACCAGGGAAGTAAAATTGCACCGCGGGGCGTTTACAGTGCATACGGATCTGCTGCTGAAAGACATACAAAAAACCGACCTTATTTTTATCCCTGCCCTTGCCGGCGACCTGCATGCAGGCCTGGAAAAGAATAAAGGACTTATTCCCTGGGTGATAGAACAATACAACCGCGGGGCCGAAGTGGCCAGTCTTTGTATCGGTGCCTTTTTGCTGGCATCCACCGGCCTGCTGGATGGAAAAAAATGTTCTACCCACTGGAAATATGCCAACTTGTTCAGGGATATGTATCCTGCAGTGACGTTGGTTGACGACCGTATCATTACAGAAGAGCAGCGGCTGTACACCAGTGGCGGCGCCAACTCGTACTGGAACCTGTTATTGTACCTGGTGGAAAAGTATACCGACAGGGAAACAGCGATACTTGCATCGAAAGTATATGCAGTGGAAATTGACCGCAAAAGCCAATCGCCTTTTATCATGTTCAATGGTCAGAAAGGCCATGAGGATACAGAGGTGAAAATAGCGCAGGACTTCATTGAAAAAAATGTGGCGGAAAAAATATCTGTGGAAGAGCTGGCGTCCAAACTGGCCATCGGGCGCAGAAGCTTTGAAAAGCGATTCAAAAAAGCAACCAACAATACACCGGTGGAGTATATACAACGCGTAAAAATAGAAGCAGCCAAAAGAAGCCTGGAAACTTCCCGCAAAAACGTAACAGAAGTGATGTATGATGTTGGCTATTTCGACAGCAAAGCATTCCGCACCGTGTTCAAGAAGATCACCGGACTTTCACCTATTGATTACCGTAATAAATACAATAAAGAAACTGCAGCGCTGGCTGTGTAACCACTGACGCTTTCCCTTGTTTACCAAAGGGTGGCCCAACTGCGGACCCCGCTAAAAAGTAATGGCATGAATAAATACTTCGCTGTATTATCCGGCATGTTGTGTTTTCTTTTTCTTTCAGCCAATGGGCAGCCCCTGCTGCCTGATGCAAACAATTTGCCGGTAGTGGCCAAAGGCGCTTCACTGCAGCTGGTGGCCAGGCAGTTCGCATTTACCGAAGGGCCGGCCGTGAACAGGGAAGGTGATATTTATTTCACCGATCAGCCCAACGACAAAATATGGAAATACGATGTAAACGGGAAGCTCTCACTGTATATGGATAAAACAGGCCGTTCAAACGGGATGTATTTTGATGCGGCAGGTAATCTCATTGCCTGTGCCGATGAACATAACGAGCTCTGGTCAATCGGGCCCGATAAAAAGATCACAGTGCTGCTGGATAATGTGCAGGGCAAAAAACTCAATGGCCCCAACGATCTGTGGATAGACCATAAAGGTGGTATTTATTTTACGGATCCTTATTACCAGCGCGACTACTGGCAACGGACAAAACCGGCGCTCGATGGCCAGTATGTTTACTATTTGCCCAAAGGAAAAACAGTACCGGTAATAGCAGACACCCAATTTAAACAGCCCAATGGTATTGTAGGTACACCCGATGGAAAATACCTGTACGTATCAGACCTGAGTGATGGCAAAACATACAAGTACAGCATCGCTGCCGATGGCTCGTTGCAGAACAGGCAATTGTTTGTATTGCAGGGCTCAGATGGTATGACACTCGATAACCAGGGTAATGTTTACCTGAGCGGCAATGGCATTACTGTGTATACACCGGCTGGTGTAAAACTGGGCACTATTGCTGTGCCTGAAAAATGGACCGGCAATATTTGTTTTGGCGGAAAGAAAAAGAACATCCTTTTCATCACTGCCTCCGCAGCTGTTTATACATTGCAGATGCGGGTGAAGGGAGTAGAATAAAGGGCTTATGCCAGTGCTTTACTGCAGCCGGGTACCGGTATAATTTAAATATGTATCTGCCTGCCGTTGGCGAATGCCCAGTTTTCCCAGGCTGTTTCCTGGAAATGCACCATTACATCATTGGGATCTACTGCAATAGCCTGCAAGTGCTGCATCAGGTCTGCCAATATCTTTCTTTTCACCTTCACACTTCTTCCCGCAGACAGTGTTATTTCGATCAGTGCAAAACTTTTTGTACGGGGTTTTTCCAGGTCGGGATATTGCGCATTATAAATAAAATGCGCATCATCCATTTCAAATACACGCTGGAACCGGTCTGCATCCGGCACACCACTGCCCACTAGCGCAGCATGGACGGCATCCAGTATTCCTTTTTTCTCTTCATTTGTATGCCCCTTTAGCAGGGTGAGTGTAACTAATGGCATGGTATCTTATTTTACAAAAACACATATTAACAATATAAAAGTAAGCTATAATTTGTTTAATTTTTTTGAAGAGTAAAAAGGATGTGCTTATTGAAGTATACAGGCCGGTTTGTGGTTACTGGCTTTGAATAAAAGTGTTGATCCGTTCATATGTAATTGTAAAGCCTGGAGAAAATGCTGTTTTTTGTCTTATGATAAGATATAAAATTGCTTACCTGCAACCAAGTAAGTAACGCATAATACATTGATTTGCAGGCGTGCGTGATAATCTGCAGTTTATTTCGCAACCAGGCAAAAGATTTTTCACTTAAACAAGTGTTTTCACTGTTTGTTATTCTGAAGAAGAGCTTTAACTTGGCGCGGCAACTGACTTTAATAACTGCTTTAAATATTTTATCACTCTTAACCCGGTTATGCTACAAATGAAAAACGCACCCTGCCTGTTGGTAATACTAATTGCTTTCACACTTATTGGCTGCCAGAAAGAATATTCCCTCACGAATCCCACGGGAACGGATAGTACGAATAATTCAACGCTAAAAAAAATGAGTGTATACATTGTCGGCAACGCTGCTGATGGTGATGACACACTTGGATGTACTTATTATCACTACGATGCCCAGGGACGGGTAGATAAAATAACAGATTCTTCTTTTAATAAAGATGGTGCCCGTTTTTCAGGAGGTTCCAGTTTTACATACAACGGTGCATCCCGGTATCCTGTTTCTGCGGTTATGATAGAGGAAGATGATGCCAGTGGGTTTATATCAAGCCAGATTACATTGGAATACAATGCTGCCAATGAGATAACAAAAGAAAGCTACTCATCAACTGGCGAAACAACAACGTATAGTTATGAGAAAAACCTGGTTATTGTTAAAAAGGGAATGAATAAGAATACACCTGAAAGAAGCAGCATTGATAGTGTATTTTACGATGATAAGCATAATATCACAAAAGAAATTGGCTGGGTAATGGAATCAGGTAAAGCGGTAGCTAAAAGAGTTACTACGTCTACTTATACAGACTATGCCGATCCATTGCATGCCTTTAATTTTCCACCTTTTAATGCCTTGCAACCTGCTAACCTGGCACTTAGCTCCACCGATGTGACGACTGATTTATCTACCGGGCAAAATATCTCCCAGAATATGAGTTATCATTATATAGTTGACAATAAAAACAGGGTGACGACCATGATGGTTGATGGCACTACGGGTAAAATAACTTACGAATATTATTAATGAATACACCTAATATTCCTGGGAAAGCGTTGTTCGATCAAGAAAGCCCCTTCAAATACCCTTAAACCTCTTTTTACAACATGCAACCAAAACAACTGCCTAAAGGCAAAATCTGCCTGTTGGTTATTGTATCAGTACTCCTGCTCGGCACATCCGGCTGCCTGGGGCTAAGAAAATGAATAAATGGATGAATAAGCAGTATGGCGAACCAATCAGCAGCCCTGGCAAGTTAAAGAATGATTATATAGCCATTGGTTCCCCCTTACTCACTGCAGATACAAAAGCTTCAACCGGGGATAAGCATAGCAAGGTTTTGCCATTGTTGTTCTACTGGAAATTTGATTATCTCGTTTCTTGTGTGCTGAATACGAATATCCCATTGAATACCTTTAGTTCAACAGTGCTGCCTTATGCCAACTCAAAAGGACTTAAGCAGAAGCTAAATGGCCAGAAAATTGAACTCACGGTTACTAATTTGCCCAATGCTTTTTCCCTGAAGGATAAAGGGCATATAATCTGGCTGATCCTTTATGCGGTCAACTGGCATAAAACAGGGCTTGTCCCCGAGAACAAGAATCTGGTTGTGTCCTATAAAATCCTGAATGGTTCGGAGATCACCAAAACCGGCCAGGTCAGCGTACCCGATACTAATCAACCACTTCAGCTGAGGTTTATGCAGAGCCCCAAAAAAGCAACAGGGCACTACCTGGAGCAGTATGATGAAAATATGCGGTTAATGAGTAAAAAAATAGTGGACGCGATTATGGCTGAGTTATAAATATCGGTTTCTGAAAGATGAAAGCATGCATTAGCCAGTATGTGGTTATACCGTTATTATATGTAAACTCAAGAAATCAACAGGATACGGGTGTCTTACTATCAGCGGGGTACAGGCCCGAAGCAACCTCAAAGCAAAGTGAAAACAATGTGAACACATCCTAAGCACAGGAATAATACCGGAACCCTTGCCAGCAAAGGGTTTCAGCAGGTTGTCCGTTTTGAGCAGTTTTTGTTTCTCATCCCCTGCAAGCTGCGCCAGTACGGTGAAAGAGCAGGAACCCGGTACAGCAGATATACTTTCTTTTACCCTGTCGCAACCGACCCTCTACAAAGTCGCTCCTACACCCGTTATTGCGGTAATGGGCACAATATGTTTGTGTAAACTTTTACCAAACTCATCCCTCCATGTTAGTTCAACACAAAAATGCCGTGATCTATGGCGGCGGCGGATCTCTGGGTGGTGCCATAGCCCGTGCACTGGCAGCTGCCGGCGCAAGGGTATTTGTTACTGGTCAGCATCCCGGGCCTGTTCAAAAAGTGGTGAATGATATTCTCGCCGCAGGTGGTAAAGCAGAAGCAGCCGTAATAGATGCGCTGGACCCCAAAGCTATCAATACCCATATGGCACAGTTGCTGGATAAGGCCGGCAGCTTAGACATTTCTTTCAATGCCATTAGCTGGCGTGATACGCAGAATATCCCCCTGGTAGATATGACCCTGGACGATTTTATCCGCCCGGTGAATATTGCCATGGAAACGCAATTTCATACGGCTACCGCTGCAGGCAGGATAATGATGCAGCAACGGTCAGGAGTGATCCTTTCACTTACTGCTACACCCGGAGGTACCGGCTACCCGCTGGTTGGCGGTTTTGGCCCTGCCTGCTGCGCTGTGGAAGGGTTTTCAAAAGCACTAGCCAGTGAACTGGGGCCTTATGGTGTGCGTGTGGTCAATATCCGCTCTGCAGGGTCGCCCGATTCGAGACCGTTTGTAGAAGCCATTGACCAAATGGGTACCGCTGCACTTGATTTTATCAAAAAACTGGAAGATGATACAATGCTGAAAACATTACCTGCTATGGATGATATTGCCAATGTTGCTGTATTCCTGGCATCGGGAATGGCAGCGAAAATTACGGGTGTTACCATCGATGTAACCTGTGGTACCACCACTGGCTTGAATTATAAACTGCAGAGGATACCGTTCATAAGCTAAAGCAGACCCCGCTAAAACGGCTGTTAACTTTTTAGTAATATGGAAGTAATAGTTTCGCCTTCCAACTTCTATCCATGAACCAACTGCCGGAAAATGAACTCATCGCTTTACTGAAAAAAGGCGATCATCATGCTTATGAGCAGTTGTTCAACCTGTACTGGAAAAAAGCATTTACCATCGCCCACCGTAAATGCGGTAATGAAAATGATGCGCTGGACATTGTTCAAACAGCGTTCTCCCAGCTCTGGGAAAACCGCGAAAAACTGAACATCAACGGTTCCTTCGCCGCCTGGATAACTGCTGTGATCAAATACAAGGTGATCGATTACTACCGCAGCAGCCAAACCCATATCACGCAGAAAAAATTATTATTACAGCAACTGGAAGCACAGCAGGTAATGAAGATAGAAGACAGCAATGCAATTGCCTGCCGTGAACTGCAGCAAGACTGGCAGGCAGCTGTCGATTGCCTCCCCGGCAGGATGAAAGAAGTATACCTGCTGAGCTGCCAGTCTGATCTCTCTATTACTGAGATAGCGGGTAGGTTATCCATTCATCCCCAAAGCGTAAAGAACCAGTTATCCAAGGCCAAAGAAAGGCTTCGCAGGATGCTGGAACATCATTTTTTTCTTTTTTGATATGCACCGTTTTTATCCGGTACTCAGCGGTTTTCGCTGGTAACAATTTGGTAACATAACGCGAAGAGTACCCCACACTGCTTTTTACGAGAAATAAGCAGCATGGATAAACAACAGCAACAGTTGATCGGCGATCTGCTGCAACGGTATGCAGATGGCCAGTGCACACCTGAAGAAGAAAAAGCAGTCAGAGATTGGTATAACGGACTGGAACTGTCTTCCCGCAATCCAGTGGAAGACGACCCGGTATTTGCAGCAAGTGCAGAGCAATACCTGCGTAACCGCCTGCCTGGTTTGCCGCTGCCTGCTGTAAAAAAGCAACCCGTTATCCGCCGGCTCTACCTGCGCTGGGCCGCTGCTGCTGCGGTACTGGCAGTTGCTGTTGTTGGTGCATGGCGTTTTCTCTCACAGCCTAAACAGCCGGCACCGGCCACAGTAACGGTGATGGCGACTGATAATACACACAAAAAAAGACTGGTATTGCCCGATGGTTCTGTGGTATGGCTGAACCATAATTCGAGCATTGAATGGAACAGCCGTTTTGGCGATACTGCGCGGTATGTTCAGCTCAGTGGAGAAGCATTATTTGAAGTGGCGGGTAATGCAGGCAAACCTTTTATTGTTCAGGCCGGCAATACCAGTACCCGTGTGCTGGGTACAGTATTTAATATAGAAGCTTATACCAACGAACGGGAGATAAAGCTGGCTTTACTCAACGGGAAAGTACAGTTCAGGAGCCCGGGTAAACCAGGCACAGTTCTATTGCCTGGTAAAATGGTCACTTACGATAAAACGGGCGCAACAGAAAATATCTCTGCAGTATCTGCCGAAATCGCATCCTGGACAAAAGGGTTTACTGTATTCAACGAAGTGCCGCTGGATGAAGCGATCGAAAGACTGGCCCTGCAAAACAACTGGCAGCTGAACTGGAAAAGGAAAACACGGCCCAGGCAAACTGTTTCTGCCGTATTCAGCAGCGAAACGCCTGAACAGATTTTACAGGGGCTTGCATTTACACATCATTTAATCTTCACCATACAAAAAAACAAGGTGACTATTTTTTAACCCTATACCTGGAAATGAAAAAGGAGCTGCGCTAACAGCTCCCGGAAAAAATCGAAAAATGAAAATCAAATCTAACACTATTTGGGTTCGTGCCCAAAAACGGGTCAGTCATGCCCTGTGGAAACAATTACTGGTTGGCTGGCTGTTGGTATGCATGGCATATACAGCCACCGCACAAACAGCTTCGTACAGTCTTTCAGAAAAAATTTCTTTATCGCTTTCCAGCACCAATGCCACAGAAGTGCTGGAGACGCTGGATGGTCAAACGAATTTTTCTTTTACCTATTCCAAAACAGCACTAAAACAGATCCGCATTGAAAAAATCAGCTGGAAACGGGTATCACTTCAGCAGGCCCTCGATGAGCTGAAGGCACAGTATGGGCTGGATTACCTGCCGGTGGGCGGCACTATCTCGTTCAGCATTGCAACAACCAAACCACATACCCGGGTGGTGCATGAAACAAAAGCAGACAGCACCGCTACACTGCGGGGCCGTGTGGTAGACTTTGAAACAGCAGAGCCATTGCCTGGCGCTTCGGTTTTCGTGGATGGCACCACTTCGGGTGTCGTCACTGATGCGAAAGGTTTTTATGAACTGAAAGGACTGGTTGAAGGCAGGTATACCCTTGTAGTAACCTATGTAGGATACCAGCGCAATGAGCTGCGTAATATCAGCGTGGAAGCCGGCCGGCAGGTGACGTTTGATGTAAAAATGCTGGCAGGCAAAGCACTGGATGCTGTAGTGGTTACTGCAGGACAGGGCAGATCAAAAGCAGTGAGTTATTCTACTGAGAAAGAAATTGTCAACGAAATACGCAGCTCCAATGCAGTAGTATCGGGTATTTCCAATGAACAGATCAGCAAAATGGCCGATAGGAATGCAGCTGAAATTGTGAAACGTATTCCTGGTGTAACCGTGACCGATGAACGGTTTATCGTGGTGCGGGGAATGAATGCACGCTACAATCAAACCTATCTTAACGGTAACCTGGCGCCCAGCACAGAGCTGTACACACACGCATTTGCACTCGACCTGCTGCCTACACCCATCATAGACCGCATCCTGATTTACAAATCACCCACACCCGATGTATTTGGCGATGTTACGGGAGGCTCAGTAAAAATATTTACCAAAAATGCCAAGCCGGTAAGGCATTTTGATATAGGCATACAAATGGGCTATAGAACCACCACCACATTTAAAGAAGGTAGTACCTATAAAGGAGGAAAACTGGACTGGCTGGGCCTGGATGATGGCGGCCGCCGCAAGGCATCCAACAATCTCCCGTCTTTTGCCAAAGCCTATGGCCGGCCGGCTTTATCGCAGCAGCAGATGCTGGAATCTTTTTCGCCGGATATAGCTGTGGGCAGAAAAAAGATGAGCCCCGATTTCCAGGTCTTTCTCAACTATTTCGACAATATAAAAATAGGTAGCACCGTACGCTTGTATAATTTTTCCATGATCAATTATACACACGAAAGCAGGATACAGCAGGTGTACCGTCAAACAGGCAACCTGTATTCTCAAAGCTTCGGCGACTACGGGCTTACTACCGATCAGAACAAGATCACTCAGGCCAGCCAGAGCACTGAGAAAGGCCGTATCAATATTATGGAGAACCTGCTGCTGAAACTCAATCGCCGCCACTCCATAGAGCTGAAGAATTTCTTTTTGAATGAAGGCAATAAAAACACTTCTGTATCCATATCTGCGCCCAATTTTTTGCCTAAACAAGATAGCTCGCAGCTGCTGCGTACAAAAGAACTGCTGGAATCTTTCGAGCAACGCGTGCTGTATTCCGGCAACCTCACCGGCATCCATCAGCTGGATGCTGCAGAAAAACACAACCTGCAGTGGAACCTGGGATACAATTACTACAAACAAAATGTGCCCGACCAGAGAAATATCCGGTTCATGTCGCAGAAAGGGCAGCCCTCCGTTGCATTGGGCAGTAATAACGGTAGCTACCGTGATGTATACCTGGGTATGATCAACCGCATTTTTATCACCAACAATGAAACCAATTACCAGGGCTCGCTGGATTATACTTATACACCCAGTGCTTTGCTAAAGCTGAAAGCAGGTGCTTATGGACTTTTCAAGAACCGGCAGGTAGACCGTCGCTTTTACCGTGTGAACCGTGCCGGGCTGGATGGTGTGGAGCTGGGTGGTTATAGCAACCTTGGCCCTGGCATATTCGATAACTATGGCAAAAGCGATCCTTCGCTGATTCGGTTCAGGCAGGAAGACCTGGGTAATTTATGGTCGCCCGCTTATTTCAGGGCCGATGGAAAAGGCCTCGCTATCTATGATGCCACACAGCCTACAGACAGCTACACCGCCAATGAACGCAATATTGCCGGGTACCTGATGGGCGACCTGCATTTGTTCAACCGCAAACTGAACCTGGTAGGTGGTTTGCGGGTGGAAGATGACCTGCAGCAGCTTTCTGCGGCAATACTGCAAAGCGGCGCTTTTCTGCCACTGCTGGTAAAGAAGCCACTGACCGCCTGGCTGCCTTCTGTAAATGCCACCTTCACATTTGCAGATTCAGCACTGGTTGTAAGGGCCGGTTATGGAAAAACCCTGAACAGGCCCGAGTTCAGGGAGATATCTCCTTTTGCCGATTATGATTTTATGAACGATGTGGTTATTACAGGCAACCCAACACTGGTCACTGCAAAAATTGATAACTATGACCTGCGTCTTGAATGGTATCCCGGCCGCTCCGGCGAAATGATCAATGCAGGTATATTTTACAAGAACCTGCGGCACCCTATTGAACAAGTGCGTAACGACCAGTCGGGTGATGTTTCTTTCATGCCCACCAATATCAGCTACTGGAATGCTGATAAAGCACAGGTATATGGCCTGGAAGCCGAGGTAAGAAAAAATCTTTCTTTTATACCCGGCAGTTTTTTCCGCAACCTTACACTGATGGTAAATGGTGCACTGATCCGCAGTAAAGCCACCAAACTGCCTACAGGCGATAGTACAGCCTACAGTTTTTACAGCGGGTTTAAAAACAGGCAGTTGCAGGGGCAGGCGCCTTATGTGATCAATGCAGGGCTTTTTTATGAAAACCCGGGCTGGGGGTTGAAAACCTCCCTTACCTACAATGTTTCCGGCACCACCATTTATGCCGTGTCTGTGGTATCCACCAAAGACGCGCATGGCGATGGTACCGGTATGGGTGGCTACCCTACCTCACAGGCATTCATCAGGCCCAACCTGATAGAGCTGCCCAGGCACTTACTCGATTTTACGCTTAACCAGCGTGTGTTTAAATCACTGAATGTAAAACTGAACATTCAAAACCTGCTCGATGCATCTGTGCGTATTGCAGAAGACCGCAATTATAACAATCACTACGATGCAGAGGTGAATACAGGTATTGCCCCCGGGGCAGGAGGTTCATACCAGGGGCCTTTATATAAAGGCGATAATATTTTCAGGCAATACAAAACAGGCCGTTATTTCCTGCTCTCTTTTATTTATTCATTTTAATCCTGCAACAGCAATAAACATTTTTGTATGAACAAGCTTCAATTTCCCATACTGCTGCTTGGATTTTTCTGGGTGATAACAGGATGTAAAAAAGTAGAAAGAAATGATGCATTCCTGCACTCGATATATTCTGTTCTTTCAGAAACCAGCAACCTGTACAGAACAAACGGTTCTTTTTTTACTTATCAATACCCCACCCCTGCATATAAAACACTGGTAGCCGGCGATACATTGATCATTGCCGGTATACTGGGTGGCAGCAATGCACAACGCAGCGTAAGTGTTGGTGATAGTGCTGTAAGTGTATTCAACCAGGCCAGCTACCGCATATACAGTACAACGATGGGCGATACGGTATGGACCAATATTGACTATTTCCAATGCCGTATTCCACGCGGCGTAACGGGTAGTGCCGTACCGGTCAGCATTACTGTTAATGGAATTACTATTAATGCACCGGCAATAAAAGTACAGCAGTATACCGATATTCCCAGCGCAACAGATACCACGCTTATTGTTGAAAAAATAGCTGAATGGATGCCTGCACAACCCGGCTTATACCAAACCAGTACCGGCCTCACCAAAATGTGGCTGGAAGGAACAGTGACCAATGCAGGCAATATCTGGTTCCGCAACGAATTGGAAGGAATAGTAAAAATAGCCAATGGCACTGCGCAGCAGGTACTAAAGCCTGGTGCACAGCTTACACCTGCGAAAGGTGTTCCTTTTACCATTGTTGCCATAACCGGTTTTGCAGTGGACATTGATGAAACTGTTTTGTATTTCTCCGCTTCAACCACTGAAGCAACTGCTGATACTGCTAAGTTTTATATCACCCGTTTGTGCAAAATGGATATAAGTAACAACAGTATAACGGTGCTGAACCGCTCTACCGTTATGAGAACGGCAGCGCAATACCCGCGTGCTGCCGACCTGAGCACCCTGTTGTACCATCCTGCAGATAATTACCTGCCGGCAGAAGGTAATCTGCCAGATGTTAAACTGGTACTATCCAATATACATATTGCAACAGACGGCAGCCTGCTGGCTAGAAATATGGCCTACAATACAGTGTCTACTCCCAAAAATCCACTGGCCGGTGACCCGCGTTTTCCGCAATTCAGCGATCCCAATTTTTATGCGCAGCGTGATTCAGTAAATGCAAGGGTATGGTACGGCGGCGGTACCGGTAAGATCACTGCAGGAACAGGGAATATGATACGTATCCGCAATGGCATCGTTCAGTCGCTGGCCAAACCCAATGCCAGTATACCGGTGCCGGCGAGAGGTGTTTTCTACTATTCAAACCAGCAGGTAAGCACCGATGGCAAATGGCTGTATACGGTGAATTCGCAGGACAGGGTGCTGAAGATTGTATCAACTGATGATCTTGAATCAGAGACGATCGGCAAAGCAGGTGCCGGCAATTTTAGTTTTTCTTCTATAGACAGTTCTGATGCCACCAGGTTGAATATACCCACTATACCGCTTGACCAGGACCGGTTCTCGAACTACTATGTACTTTCCAACAAGGACGTGGTATGTTTTCCTTCGGATTACCAGGGTATATCCATGCTGGGGCTCAATTTCAGCCAGCACAATGCCTATGTGTATGCAGGTACTGAAAAGGGGTTGAAGGTCACAAAATCTGATGGTGTGGCAGGGCAGGATAAAACAACAGGGCTGGCCAAATGGGTCAATTTCGCACCCACCAGGCGGTCAAATGGTGCGAACATATTCATTGGCTTCGACAGAAAGAATGCACTCTATTTTGTAAACACAGCCTCCACCGGGTTTTTCGCCAATGAGAAATGCCTGCCTATGGAAATATACAGGATCAGGAAACCATAAAACATTCAATGAACATGCGCTTATTAATATTATTTCTCGCTGCCATCCTGCTATTCGCAGGCTGCAGTAAAACAACCCATGATGCTAGTAAACCTTATGGCGGACTGAGCTTCTACAATGCTTCATATATGCTCGATGCCTATTTGCCCACTGCCTATGGCAGGCAGGTATGGCTGCCGCTTACACCCGGCACAAAACAGCCTGCAGCTTTGAATGGAACGGTTATACCCGGCTTTTTTTCCGGCATAAGTGGCGCAGGATGGGATTACCCGGCAGTGAATACTACAAACAACTTTCCCTGGATGGTGTTCGATTATTTTGCCCCGGGAACTTATGCGGCCGGTCTTCACCTGGCATCGACCGATTCAGCCAGCCTGTTCAACTTCCCTGTTAGTGTGCAGTTGAATAAACAGCAAACCTGTTTTATTGCCGACAGCCTCGGCATTTATTCGGCTACAACGGTTGTACATGAACCGGCAAATACAACGGATAAGATCCGGCTCCGCTTGTTACAGTTTTGTCCTGATGCAGATTCTGTGAACCTTCGTATCGGCAATAACCTGGTGAACGGCGTACAGAATATGGGTTATCGTTCGGTTTCGGCTTATATCGATTACCCGCTTGCGACCGACAGCACATTGAAGCTGCGCATTTTCAATGCCGGCGATACCCTGAATGTGATGGCCCGTACCGATCTGCAGGCCCAGCCGGGGCAATCTTACACGCTTATTCTGCGGCATTACCGTAAAAGCCATCAATATAAAGATGCAGAAGGTAAAACGGTTAACATCCTCCCTGGTAATATACTCGATGTACGCAGAACAGAATAACCCTGCTTGCTTCAGGCATACCCACGGCCATTCCCCGGTTACCATTTTGGTGCCGGGGATCTTATTTAGCTGTGAGCTACAAGCCACAAGCTGCCAGTGATGTTTTATTTGCAACCTGCTCACAGCTTGCAGCTCAAAGCTTTTATTCTCAATAGGTACGTATAATTCCAACTTGCTCCACCCACAGTCTTGCATGTATAATAACTTTTAGTAATCCTCCATTACCAATAACAATTTCTCCGGTTGCGGCGTGCAGGTGAATTTTGTGCCGGCAAGGGAAGTAGCTGCAGTATTCAATACTGTTACTTAAAATTGCATCCCTGGATCATTATGCGAGTACATTGGTTCCCCTTTATGGTGTTTATCACCATTCTTGTTATTGTTGTTGCCAAATGCATCAGTGCCAGTCATAGCAGGCAGGAGCAGCACAAACAATTTGCCACTTACCTGGCTACTGAACCGGTAGATACCGTTTGGCGCGGCTGGAATAAATACCAGATCCCCACCGGTACAGACAGCGGCCGGCTTATCCGCTATGGCTATGAGCTGGTGTCTAATACAGCCTATTACCTGGGGCCCCGGGGAACTGTTATGCATATCACCAATGGTATGAACTGCCAGAACTGTCATCTTGCCGGCGGTACCCTTCCTTTTGGCAATAATTTCGGCAAGGTATATGCCAACTATCCGCAGTTCAGGGCACGCTGTAACAGCATGCAAACTATTTATGACCGCATCAACGATTGCCTGGAAAGAAGTCTTAACGGAACAGCGCTGGACAGTACTGTCACTGAAATGAAAGCGATCCATGCCTATATTCAGTGGCTGGGCGAAGAGGTACCCAAAAATGCAGTGCCGGGTGGAACAGGTATCATGAACTTGCCTTATCTTGACCGTGCAGCCGACCCCATAGCAGGAGCAAAGGTGTATATAACCCATTGCCAGCATTGCCATGGCGCCAATGGCGAAGGGCAGCTGAAACCCGAAGGCAACGGTTATACCTACCCGCCGTTATGGGGTGCAAACAGCTATAACGACGGTGCAGGACTTTACCGGCTGAGTAATTTTGCCGGTTTTGTAAAAAACAATATGCCTTTTGGTACCGACTATCATACGCCGCAATTAACCAATGAACAGGCCTGGGACCTGGCTGCTTTTGTCAACAGCCGCCCGCGGCCACATAAAGACCAGCATATGGATTGGAAAAACATCGCGAAAAAACCAGTTGATTTTCCCTTCGGGCCTTATATAGATACTTTCTCTGAAAAACAACACAAATATGGCCCGTTCAAACCTATCAGGAATGCACAGCAGGCACTTGCATCTGCAACCCGCTGAAAAAACAAAACGATTTGAGCATCACATGAATCTTAACTTCTATAAAAAATGATCAGTATGAAAAAACTATCCCTGCTGTTACTGGGCTGCACTTTGGCCCTGACAGCTGTAAACGCACAATCGGCAGGAAATGCAGCAGAACAAAACCGTTCTTTCACCGGCGCCAAAGCCACCCATAAAAAATACCAGGCTATTTACCAGTTGGATTCAAATGATCCTAAAATAATCGAGAAAGCCATCCGTAATATCAACAATGCCTTAACTGATCCGCGTTTGAAAGATAAACTCGAAATAGAACTCATCGCTTTCAGCGGAGGTACCGATGCCTACCTGAAAACAGGCAAGTATGAAGAAGCCCTGAAAGACCTGGTAAATAAAGGCGTGATCGTTGCCCAGTGCAGCAATACACTGCGGGAAAGAAAAATTGACCGCGACCAGTTATTCGATTTTATTGCCGTAGTACCCAGCGGCAACGGTGAGCTCATCATACGCCAGGCAGAGGGATGGGCGGTGGTTAAGCCGTGAGGAGGTATTGGTCAAGTGTTTCATTGTTCCAATGTTCCAGGGTTTCAGTGTTCTATTGTTTCAGCGGTTCAATGTTTACTTGTTCCATTGTTCCAATGTTCCAGGATACCAGGGTTTCAGTGTTGGCTTTGAAGTGGTATTAATTTATACATCAAACAATCAGATTTCAGTAATGAAAAAAATAATCATTGGCTTAGGTATAGCATTCTTATGCACCAGTGTAACTTTCGGCCAGGAGCATCGCTTCGATCCGCCCTGGAATAAACCACCGGAAAGTAAGGTGATGTTCACCATACCCGGTATCGACAATGTGCCGGATTTGTTTGGCGATATCAACGATCCGCAGCTGGTGGTGTTCTTCGCGGGTAACCAGTTTATGTGTATCGATGACCTGCTGGCCGCTTTTAAAAAACAATATCCCCAATACCAGCGTGTGTTTGCTGAAACGCTGCCACCAGGTATACTGGCCAAACAAATTGACGGAGGATCACTCACCATCGGTAATATGCGCATTACCCTGCAACCGGATGTGTATACGGCTGGCAAATCAAAGATCGACCAGATGGCGGGCTACTTCAGCGATACAGTGGCATATGCCTGGAATAAGCTGGCCATCATGGTGGTCAAAGGCAATCCTAAAAACATTAAAGGATTAAAAGACCTGGGCCGCAATGATGTGCAGGTAAGCATGCCCAACCCCGAATGGGAGGGCATCGGCAAACGTATTGAAGAAGCGTATGTAAAAGCAGGGGGCGAGGCCCTGCGCACAACAGTGATGCAAACAAAAGTAAAAGCAGGCAGTACTTATCTCACACAAATACATCACCGGCAAACCCCACTGCGTGTACTGTATGGCCAGAGTGATGCCGGGCCGGTTTGGTACAGTGAAGCCTATTACCAACAGATGATTGGTCATCCTGTTGAAATGATCACTATTCCTGATAAAGAAAACATACAGGCCACCTATATGGCCGGATTGTTAAAAAAAGCACCACATCCGCAGGCTGCAAAAGATTTTCTGCTTTTTCTCAAAAGCAATGAAGCAAAGGAAGTATACAAAAAATACGGGTTTACGCAGTAGGCGGAGTATGTGCAGGCCAACAGCCTCTTCCTGAGTGGAAAAGGCCGTTGGTATTGAAAGGGATGTTGTGAAACTAGAATCGAGAGGCGAGAATCGAGAAACAGGCGTTTTACAGGCCGTTGCCTGTGATGGTTATTTTGCAGCTTCCGGCTGCCTTAGGGAGATATTAAAAAGGCATACTTCCCGGCCATGCGATCAATTCAGCCCATTGCAAAGGCTCCGGTAAATTGATCTTACTGAATTCAATATGCACTACCCTTCTTTTACGGTTATTGGTCGTTCTGCCCGATGCATGCAGTAATAACGGTTTCATGATCATAATACCGCCTTTGTTTACTTCACAGATATGTTCTTTTTCCTTATCCCGGTCAATAGCTTCGGGCCGGCAAATACCTTTCAGGTGCGAACCCGGGATCACCCTTAGTGCGCCATTATTTGCATCAGTATCGTCAAGGTGTATGCGGATGGTGAAATTGTCTTCCAACACAGGCAAGGGTGGCTGAACGGCAAACTGATCCGGTTTAACTGTCCATGGTCCATACCCCGCTGTTTCTATTTTCTTTTTCACCGAAATGGTCAGGTCCTGGTGATAAGCCACAAACCAGTTGGAGGCAGGTGGTTTATCAAAATAAATTGACTTTACCACGAAGTAATTTTGTCCGAAAAGACCGCTAACAATAGCGTTCAATGCAGGTGTAAACAGCATTGGCCTGGCTGCAGGCAGCTCCTGTAAAAAACGCCTGATAGCAAAAACATCTTTTGTTTTGCGTACGGCAGGGTTTGTATGATCTACCTGGTCAATGCAATCAAGTAATGCAGATACATCTGCTTCTGCAAACACATCTTCAATAATAGCAAACCCATTCTGCTGTATGTTTGATTGAATAGGGGATGGGCTATCCATAATAATTCAATTATACCCGCTAAGATAACATGTTTTAGAACCCTTCGCGGGCGAAGAGTATTTGGCGGCTTCCAATTGCCTTAGGGCATAAAACCTGATTCCTGCTTGTTTCATCTAAATAAACCCGGTTCTACCACAACAAGCCAATTTACCTGACAGATCTGCTTTTTTCCTGCAACTATCAGCCTGGGGGAAATATTATTTTAGTTAACCATTCAGGTATTCAAAGCTCGCCATATGCCAGATAGCAAAAAAGAATTATCCCGCCGTCATTGGCTGGAGACCGTTAGTACAGCCTCGCTGGCTACGGCTTTATTAATACCCTGTGCAGCTGCAGCACAGGGATCACCGGATGATACACCCAAGAATACAGGAACTGGTGTATACAATATCCGCGATTTCGGTGCCAGGGGTGATGGGCAAACAATGGATACACAAGCTATCCAGGATGCTATTGATGCCTGCGCCCGTGACAACGGTGGTACAGTGCTGGTGCCTGCAGGTATTTTTGTTACAGGAACAATTGAGCTGAAAAGCAATATCACCCTGCGTATTGCGGCCGGCGGTAAGTTGCTGGGTAGCGGCGATGGCAGGCAATATTATGCTGCAGATGCCATTCCGCTGAATGGTGAATGGACGATGGGTGATGGTAATGTAGCGCTTATCTTCGCAGCCCATGCTTCCAATATTACTATTGAAGGCCCTGGCACTATCGACGGACAGGGCGCACAGTTCCGCAGTGCAACGCGCGGCGCCATGCCGCCTGCGGGTATCACTGGTAATAAACGTCCGCATCACCTGTTGTTTTACCAGTGTACCAACCTGAAAGTACGGAACCTGTTTCTGGCAGACAGTGCTTATCATTCTGTCAGGGTCTGTGTATGCAGGTCGGTACAGCTGGAAGGCATACATATTCACAGTCGCGTGAACCATAACAACGATGGCTTTCATCTCATCAGTAACCAGTATGTACATATCAGCAACTGCGATGTGGAGTGCCAGGATGATGCCTGCGCTTTATTTGGCAGCAACAGGTTTGTAACTGTTGCTAATTGCTCATTCAGCACACGCTGGTCGGTGTTCCGTTTTGGCGGTGGCTTTTCAGAGAACATCACGGTGTCTGATTGTCTTATTTATGAAACCTATGGCTGTCCCATAAAAATGCGTTGTGACAGCAGGTCCAGGTTTGAAAACATATCCTTTTCCAATATCGTGATGAAAGATGTTACAGGCCCTGTTTCTATTGGTTTGGGCCCACAACGCAGGCAGGCAGGTATGCAAGCGGAAAAACCAGGTATAGTGCGTAATATCTCTTTCAGTCATATCAGGGCAACTGTAGCAAAACCCGTGCAATTACGTGATTCGCCTGTGGTGAGTGCATATAATCCCGGTGAAATGTATGCAGCTGTTATTTTAAATGGCATGGATGATGGTTTTCTCGAAAATGTTTCTTTTACCGATGTGCATATCTGTTTTCCCGGTGGAGGTACTGCAGAACAGGGCGCCGTACGCGATGTACCCAAAATTGCCGGTGAATATTTTGCAATCGGTATTCCGCCCGCTTATGGGCTGTATGCCCGCAATGTAAAAAAGCTGGTGCTGAATAATGTGCAATTCCGCATTGCCTCGCCTGATCTTCGTCCTGCCATGGTATGGGACCAGGTGACTGATGCCACTGTTGATGGATTAAGTGTTGACGGAAACAAAGGCGCTGAATCAGTACTGCGGCTGACAAACACGCAGGATATATGGATGACCGCCGTTCGCCTTCGGAATGAAGCCTCCGTTTTCCTGCGTGCAGAAGGGGCCTCCTGTAACAATATTGTATTGGAAGGCACAAGCATAACCCAGGCAAAATCCCCCTTTGCCCTGTTCAACGGCGCTCCACCTGCAGCCATAGCCATCCGCGATTGAAAAAGCAAAATCATCGCAACAACAATCGAGCAATCAAAACAATTGAACAATCAAACCATCTAACCATCTAACCATCTAACAACAAACCTCATGTCAAACTTACCCGGCGATCAATCACCCGTTTCACGCCGCCATTGGCTTGGTATAGCCACCACGGCTGCTTTTGGTGCGGGATTAATAGGAAGCAATGCCATAGCCCGCAAAGCAGGCGTCCCGGATGATAAAAGCAATTCCATGGGCACAAGAGTGTATAATATCCGTGATTTCGGCGCCCGGGGTGATGGCCAAACGCTGGATACCAAGGCCATTCAGCAGGCTATTGATACATGCAATAAAGAAAGCGGCGGTACGGTACTGGTGCCTGCAGGTGTGTTTATAACCGGTACTGTTCAGTTGAAAAGCAATGTAACCCTGCACCTGGCTGCTGAAGCGAAGTTGCGCGGCAGTGGCGATGGAAAACAGTATTATCCCGCTGAAGCCATCCCATTGAAAGGCGACTGGACGCTGAATGATGGTAACACTGGTCTTATCTTCGCTGTTAATGCCAGCAATATTGCTATCGAAGGCAGCGGTACTATTGAAGGGCAGGGTAATTTATTCCGTAGCACCAAAGGTGGCCCTCCGCCACCTGCAGGCATCAGTGGTAACAAACGGCCTCATACGCTTTTATTCCACCAGTGTAAACACCTGCGCATAAACGATGTGTTTCTTTTTGAAAGCGCTTATCACTGTGTGCGCATTATACAATGCGAGTATGTGCATCTGAAGGGTATCCATATCCACAGCCGCGTGAACCATAACAATGATGGTTTTCATTTTATCAGCAGCAAATATGTGCACATAACCAATTGCGATGTGCAGTGTCAGGATGATGCTTGTGCGCTGTTCGGCAGCTGCCAGTTTGTAATGGTGGATAGCTGTTCTTTTACCACACGCTGGTCGGTGTTCCGCTTTGGTGGTGGTGTGGCTGAAAATATCACTGTTTCCAATTGTCTTATCTATGATACCTATGGCTGTCCTATCAAGATGCGCTGCGAACCCGGATCACGTATGGAGAATATCTCCTTTTCCAACCTGGTGATGCGCAATGTAACAGGGCCTGTTTCTATAGGCCTGGGGCCGGAAGACAATCCGGGTATTGCCCGGAACATCTCCTTCAGCAATATACAGGCGACCGTAACAGTACCGGTACAGCTGGCTGATGTACCGTTTGAAAGCAGGTATAACCCGGGTGAGATCAAATCAAGTATCGGTCTTAACGGAACAGCCAGTGCACCACTGGAAAACATCAGCTTTCACAATGTGCACATCATATTTCCCGGTGGCGGAACTGCACAGGATGCTGCGCTGCGTGATGTACCCCAGGTAGCGGGTGAATACTATGCTGATGGCATATTGCCTGCCTACGGAATTTTTGCACGCCATACAAAAAACCTGCAGCTCACCAATGTACGGTTGGAAGTAGCATCGCCTGAGCTGCGTCCTGCAATTGTGTTGGACAAAACAAGCGATATCCTGCTGAACAGCTGCAGCGCACAGGGTGATCCTGATGCAGCATCATTGCTGCGTTTTATAGAAACAAAAGATGCCTATCTCTCTGCCATGCGCGTGCTTACCCGGTCTGCTGTTTTTTTGCAGGTGGAAGGTAGTGGCAGCGAAGGCATCCTGGTAGATAGAGGCGATCTGCGTAAAGCAACCCAAATACTGGCCTTTGCCAATGGCGCAACAGCCGCTGCTGCCAAATGGAGGGAGTAGTTGGGGTTTCTCGCAGAACACGCGGAAAACGCTGAAAAATTGCACGATTAACTTCAGCGTTTTCCGCGTATTCCGCGAGAGAAAAATTTATTCCACCGGTGTATACACTCCTCTGTCTGCTGTGATGTGTAGTTGCTGGAAGAAGGTTACCGGGTTAAAGCCTTCCTTCACATAAGCCTCTTGTACTGCTTCCCTGGCTTTGGTAAAAGCCTCCTTGCTGGCCCATTGCGCTACTGTTACACAAACCAGGTTGCCGTTATCATCTGCATATTCATAAGCCTCATCGCCCATGAAACCGGGAAGTTGTTTAATAAAACTGCGGTTGATGCGCATCCGTTCATGAAATGCCTGTTGGGCAGCGGGTGGTACAAGAAATTTATCAATAAAACTCACCCTGCCATTGCGGGATGCTGCATTAACCGTTGCTGTAGCTGCCTTTGGAACTGCATCCAACGCCTGTAAAAAGCCCAACCGGTCGGTGAGCACCTCTACACTGGTGATCTTCCCGTTTTTTAGCTGGTATATTGCCATGCCGGGATTACTGACTGTTCTGCCCGTAGCGGCGATATGCTGAAATTGTCCTGTATGTGTGCCTTGTAAAACCCAACGTACTGCAATCTGGTCGTTTTCCGCGATTATCGATTGAAGTTTCCATTGTGCATTGGGTAATGCCTGCAATACCATGTTGATAGGCTCTGCAAAAGCAGCAGCACCTTTCTTGCCACCGGCTCCGCTAAAATCTTCTGCTATAAAACCGGGAAGCAGTGCCAGTTGATGTGCGTTCAATACATCGTGATACAATGCATTGATCTGTTCCTTGTTTCTTTCTGTTGTTGTCATATGATCCTCCTTGTTTTTTGTATTGATTGGTTGATGCTGCATCTGCCGGGCAAAGCCAGATCCGTTACCGGCCAACAAAGCTGTTAACAGGCAAAGCCGGGTAATTTCCCTTATCATATCTTTTATTTTGAACAAAATTATCCCGGTGGTAATGGGTGGAATTGTAAAAAATCATTGATTTGTGAAAGAATGGATGCGGTGTTGTATGAAGCGAGTGTTTTGGATGGGCTTTGAATAACCTGCATCCAGGTTGTAGGCAGCGGCTCGCTTGAATATGATAACCTGTTACAGATGTTAGAAGAAAAGATGGCTTCGCTTGCATACTATATGCACGAACTGATTTACAAAAACTACCTGAGGTAGATAGAGCAGAAAAGCTTTTAATTTAAACTACGGGTTAATTAATGGCTTTGATAACCACAAGCCATGAACTTCCGGCTGCTGGAAATGATCCGGTAATAGAATAAATTGTTCTGCCAGGCTTCTTGCATATGGAATGGATGTTGAAAATCCCCCAGGCTGAAAACGTCTTCCTTTCTGCGTTTTTTGCGTATTCCGCGAGAGGGATCTTTTGTAGGCCAGTGCTATTAACCCAAGTTGCGGGATAATAGTGCATTTATAGCTGCAAGCCATGAGCTTCCAGCTATGAGGTGGGAATGGTTCGTTAAATAGAATAAATTGTTTTACCAAGCCATTCGGAAAAGTATCGTCCTATCTGCGTTTTTTGCGTGTTCCGCGAGAATCCCTCGCAGCTCAGCGCTATCAGCTTGCCGCTATATCTGGCAACTTGGCCATAATCCGCATAAATAAAAATAACAGCAGTTTGCAACTGTTGTTACACTACGGCTGGTGACACCCGAAATAAAGGTATTACGCATGATCCAACAGAAAAGCAGGGTCAACATGCAGCTTTTGATAAACGGCCTTCAGGAAAGGGACATCAGGCTTTCTTTTGCCAGACAGGATCTCCGAAAGCTTCGAGGGACCTAATCCAAGTGTGTCGGCCATTTTGGCTTGTGTCATTTTATGTTCATACATTTTTTGCTCCAACAGCTCTGTAATAGACCTCGGTTCTTTGGGTTTTAAGCCAAGTACTCTATCCTCGTATTCTTCGGCAGCCGTTGTCATGGCAGCCAGTTTTTTAAGCTCTTTGGTTGTGAGCCTGGCTTCGCCTTTATTCATTAAATCATAAATGGCTACCATGATTTCATGATAAGCTTTTTTGGATGTGATATTATGCTGCATAATTTATTCTTTAAATGTAGCCTTTGATGCATCTGTCCTATCGTACTGTTTATGCGTTCCAATAAATAAAATGAACACGGTTCTTACTATAAAAATAATAAGAGCCACCAGTCTGTAATGATTACCCTTGATATCAAAAACATAACGGTCATTTCCTACAGCATCAGTAATCTACCAGTAGATGCTATTCGCTTTGACGCAGGCCACACGATTCACACCTTTCTCTTCCCCGTCAAATACCGCCTCACCGGTGTATCATACACCACCATTGCCAGGTAGCCAAATACAAGCAGTAGCAATACCGATACAGGTATGATAAGGCCCAGCTGGCTCATAGATGGTTTGTGCGAGATATAGTAGTTACTGAATATCCATAGCACTGCATAATGCGTCATATACAAGGGATACGACAGGTTGCCGGAGAATGCACAGATTTTACGCTCCCTGGCAGATACCGTGGCACCAGCTCCCAATGCAACCAGCAGCGGGAAATACAGCAGTACAACCATCGATTCTGTGAGCCAGTTCCATCTGGAAAAAGGCATCAGGAAGGCAAACGCCAGCAGCACAGATAGGCCTGCAAAGCCCAGCTTATTGGGAATGATCCAGCCGGCACGGTATACCAGCAACCCTGCCAGGAAAGAATAGGAAACACGTATACCTCCATCCCAGAAACTACTGCCTCCCCAGCCGCCCATAATAGAACCGGAATGAACAATCACATAGCAAACACCTATAGCCGACAATGCCAGGAGTAAAATATGGTAAACCCGTTTAAGACGATACAATACCAGCGCATATACGATATTGGCCACATATTCCCAGAACAATGACCAGGCAGGTGCATTCAGTCCGAACAGGTTAAAAGAACGTTCCTGCATAACAGGCAGTGGAATAAGCAGGGCCGAACAAAGGAACAACCCTATCATTTTTCCAGCGCTGTACAGCTCAGGGTGGCCACCGAAGGGGTCAAATAAAAAAGCCAGCAGCCCAAGTATTGAACCCAGTATCACCAGCGGATGCAGGCGAATAAGCCTGGAAACAAAAAAAGCTTTTAGCCCCATCTTCTTTATCCTGTCATCATAAGCATAACCGATCACGAAGCCGGACAGACAGAAGAAAAAATCCACTGCTAAAAATCCATGACCGATGAAGTTGTTACTGTAATCGGTAATAACCATTTCCATAAAATGAAAGATCACTACAGCTACTGCGGCAATGCCGCGTAACCCGTCGAGTACAACAAAATGCTGTTTGGTTTGAAGTAGATCCGGTGATGTACTGTGCCTGTTCATGATGCTGTTACCTTTTTTGCAAAACGGCAATGCTAATCATTTTTGAGGATAATACCAGGCAAATGTTGATCGAAGAATAACAACAAAAAATATCCCGAAAGAAATTAATAATTGATAACAACACAACCCCCACATACATCAAACAATGCTCAATAAAACAATGAAACATGGAACCTTGAAACAACTGAAATCATGGAACAATGAAACCCTTGAACACTTGAACAATTGAACCCTGGAACAATTGCAACTTCCCTTATTGCCTGGCAAAACGCAGCAAGGGAGCGATATCTCCTTTATCTGCTGCTTTAACAGCGGCGAGATACCTTATGCGGGTGGCATCCGGGCTTACCAGGCTGGCTGCCCCCCAGCTGAATACCGGAAGACGGAACAGTTTGCCGATCATGATATCTGCCATCAGCCGGCTATGCCTGCCATTGCCATTGGGAAAACAATGAACGGCAACCAACCTGTGTTTAAAACGCAGCACGAGCTCATCAGGACTGTATGTGTTGTGTTTATGCCAGTACTGTACATCGTCCAGCAGGTATTTTAATTCAGTGGGTATTTGCCATTTATCTACACCAATGTTTTTATTCGTTTTGCGGAACTGCCCTGCCCAGGCCCAAACATCACCATACATGCGTTGATGAACAGACAGTATAAAGGCTTCGGTAAACATTGTTTCCGGTTTGAAAGCATGTTTTATCGTCCACAATACTGCCTGTTCAATGTTCTGCTGCTCAAATTCATTCAGCTCACCGCGCGTGGCGATAGAGGGTATCAGCAGTCCTTCTTTCTCCTCTTCATCCAGCGGTGTTTGTCCGGGGCTATAGATAAAATCTAATCCCATAAAGCTTTGGGCATTTCTCTTTTGATGGCTTCCATTCTTTCTTCAATGGCCTGTTCAATACGCTGGCGGCTGTTTTCCTGGTCTTCAAGTCGCATGTTTTGAGAGGTGCGCATCACCACCTGTGTAGCCAGTTCTTTGGCTTTTTTGTTGATCAATGCTTCCAGGCTGCCATCGTTGGGCACGAAGCCGTATACCAGCTGCATATCCAGTGCCTGTGCTGCTTCACGAAGAGCGTTGAGGGTAATAGCGCCTTCTCTTTCCCTGCGCTCCATATCCTGCACACCCTGCCGGGTGATAGACAGTTTATTACCCAGCTGTTGAGCGCTCATACCCAGGGCCATACGGATAGCTTTGATCCATCCTATGGGTGGTAAAGCTACCTGGCGTAATTTGTCCAGGGATTTTATTTTTCCATTTAACTGGCTTATTTGTAATGATTTATATTTCATTTAGACAAGCTTTAAGTTTACAAATATAATACAAATGTAAAGTAATTGCTTTACATATACAATATAAATAGAAAGTTATAGCTTTCTTTTTTATAAGAAATTGTAAAGTTATAGCTTGCTCAATATAAAACATTTAATGGATTAAAAATATTACCTGGTACCTGAAAATAAACCGGTAAATGTAGAGCTGCCGGATGCTAATACTGCTGGTTGAACTGCTCAAACAAGCGCCAGTATTTATCCTTATAAATGCTGTAAAGAATAGTGAAACTTTCCGCAAATTCCTGTTGAAAGGCATAGAACACTTTAGATGGTTTGCGAAAATCTTTACAGGCAAAATAAATATGTCTTTCGCCGCTCGCTGTTTGCCGGCCGATATTCAGGTAGCCTTCCTGCTCATTCAGTTCCTGTGTTATCCTATCTTCCAGTTTATTCATTATATCATCGTCGGCTTTGGCAGGAAAGCCATTGGGCTGTGCTTTGTACTGGATGGTTAATGCGGCGATCCAGGGATGGGAGGCTTTGGCATCCCATGCCAGCAGATCGGTGTTCATAATAGCTGAAAGCGGCTGGCCGTTTTCAAGAGTGGCCGAGAATACAGCATAGTGATCGTTCTTTGTGCTGTGACCGATGCCCTCGTATTTTTCAATAAATTCTTTCTGGCGCCAGTTAAGATAATCTTTCAGTTTGCTTACCGGGATCAGGGGCTGACCGGCTTCCTGCCTGCCGGTTACCTGTATGTTGTCGATCTGGTTGAGAAAATCCAGCTCACCGAGGTAATGATCAAGAAAAATGCATACACCATTGTACACTTCCTGTTTGTTTTCTTCTGTAAACTGGTCATGAACAAAACTGATATCTATTTCATCCGGGTAAGCCGGCAATTCATTTGCATAAAACCGGATGGTATCAGTATTGAATACAAGTCCACCCATTTCAATATTAAAATGCTCCATGGGATGTGCCTGTTTATGCGCAGTGAAATGCCAGCCTGGGATAGCCGGTGCTGCATTGATCAGCTCTTCTACAAACACGATATTCCTGGTATTGCCGTCTGCGGTAATAACCAACTCGGCAGTGCTATCATTCATCATGCCTGCCAGGTAAAAATAACCTTCCTTAAGCTCATTGAGCTTGGATGAGAGCTGCGCTAAGAACCGTTCAATATGGGTGCGTTCATTCACCAGTTTCCAGAACTGCTTCTCATTTTTGCGAAACCAGTTCCAGAAATCAGTATATGTTTTCACAGGCTGGTCTTTCGGACTGATTATTTTTTTAAAAAAGCGCATGGTGTTATCAGATTAGTGTAGCGAAAATACAGGACATTATACGCTGCTGCTAGTACTTAAAGGAATAAAGTTGGGCAAAAGATGCCAATTTAATCCAATCGGAGGGTTAACCAAACCTTTTAAAGAACATGCCCTGATACGGAAAAAGGCGCTGCATTTCCGGGTATTCAGCGGATGAATTTAACTTGGGTATAACAGGCAATTTGGGTTAATTTCGGCAATATGCTACAATTGACAGGATGAACACCTGCCTTACATAAGCATTTTGTATACACATAAACCTTGAAACACCGTGCACTACACATTAACTAACTGCAATTACCTGTACCGGGCTGGCTTGAAAAAGCTGGTGTTATTGGTTCTTCCCCTTCTGTTTATACAGGCTTGTTCTAAAAAAGACCATGCAAACCAGGTGGTTGCTCCCTTATCTAAAAATGCACTCGATGAAATCTATGAACAGGTTAAAACGCCATATAAATACGGTATTGTTCTGAAGCCGGATAGCAGCAGCATTCTCTATGATAGTCCTACCGTGTTCCGGGACAATGGCAAATGGTATATGACCTATATCGTTTTTGACGGCAATGGTTATGATACTTATATTGCTGAAAGTACTGACCTGTTGCACTGGACTAAGAAAGGACGGATTATGGGTAAAGACCTGCGCTCCCCCAAATGGGATAATGCACAGCGCGCAGGTTATATTTCCCTGGTGAATATGCAGTTTGGCGGAGATTATACTGTACAAAAATTCAATGGAGCCTATTGGTTGAGTTATCTTGGTGGCAGTTCAACAGGATATGAGAAAGGCGTTTTATCCATCGGCATGGCAAGCTCCAGCCAGTTAACAGCTGCTGCAGGATGGAACCGGCTTCCGCAGCCAGTACTATCTCCCAAAGATAAAAATGCACGCAGTTTTGAAAACAAAGCACTCTATAAAAGCTCTGTAGTATTCGATTCGCTTAAAACAACCGGTTATCCGTACCTGATGTTTTATAATGGTGAAGCGGCCTCCGGCGGAGGTGAAAGCATCACCATGGCCGGCTCGGATGATATGCATAACTGGAACAGGTTAGGACAACAGGCTTTAATCACCCATAAGAACGGCATTTCCGGGGATGCCCAGGTAGTAAGAATAGATAGCCTGTATGTAATGTTCTATTATGGGTATTCCTGGCGCCCCGGTGCATTTGATATGTTTGCCTGCTCTAAAGATTTGTATCACTGGACAGAATGGACAGGGGATGCACTGGTTAAATCCTCTGAGCCATTTGATCAAACTTTCGCACACAAACCCTGGGTGGTGAAATACGGTGGTACAGTATATCATTTTTACGATGCTGTAGGAACAAGCGGCCGTGTTATTGCCCTGGCCACATCCAGGGATCTTGGCAAGAGCACCATCCCGTAAATAGATTGTGTGCAATCTATTTTCAGGCTATTACCCAACACATAACGCAATAAATTGAACGTAGAAACTGCATACTGCTGCCTGTAAAACACGAGTGGTGAATCGCGAGTAATATTTATGCTTAATTACTAATTACTAACTCCCCGCAACCAATCAACCTCTCAACTAATCAACCCTTCAACCAATCAACCAATCACCTACTTAACCGGTTTACATAGGCTCCTGCATCAATTTTTCGAACATGCTTCTGGCATTTTTATTAGTGGCATCTGTGTCGGCAGCTTTCTGGTAATAGAGTATTGCCATTTGCCGGTGATGCTGCAACTTCTGCCAGCAATCTGCAATGAGTTCATACACATAAGACAAATCGCTATTTTTCATGCCAGGGGAAATGCTCAGGTTCAATAGGGCGATGGCATTGTCGAACTGCTTTTTCCGCATCAGGTATTTGGCGGTATTGATCAGTTCGAAAGGTTCTGCGGTGAAATCGTATTTGCCGGCAGCTGTTGCTTTCAGCTGGCGAAAATAAGCCAGTCCTTTCTCAAAATCAGCCAGTACTTTCTCCCTGATATCAAGATAAATGGACCTCTTGGGTACAATATAGGGTTGATTTTTTACGATAGCTGCCAGGCCATCTTTCAGTGCTCCCAGCCTGAGGTGCTGGCTATTGCTTAACAGGATGATGGTGAGGCTATCCGCAGCATGGCTGTATAGCATTGCTTCATAATTATAATTGGAGCCATAATGCTGGTGCTGTTTCAGTATACCATTTTCATATACGGTTGAACCCAGGCTGTTTTCGCCGTTACCAAAGTTTTGGCTAAGCAGCTGTATGCCCGGTTGTTTAATAAGCTGGAAAGCCGACAAACATTTTGTCCATTTATAAAGATCCATTGCTGTTAGCCTGACCCAGCCGGTGATCTTTGAATCATAAGTAACAGGAGAGAGATTGATGTCGAATGAATGTGCCATAAGGCTGCCGTTCACCGGAAGGTCAACACCCGCTTCTATCATGCCGCATGGACGCAATATGGCTGATTCAATAAATTTTTTGTAGCTAAGCCCTGTCACCTTTTCGATGATCCGCTGCTGCAGATAAACATTGGGATATGCATAACTGTAAACTGTTCCCGGTGCAAAAGCCGGTTTTTCCAGGTGCATCAATGAATCGAGCAATGCTGTATCTGAATAAACAGGTATCTCTGCCAGTCCACTGGTATAATTAAGCAGTTGCCTGATCTCTATGTTCTGTGCCCAGGATGGCAGGTTGGGTAAATACGTTGATACCTTGTCTTCAGGTTTCAGTTTACCCTGCTGTACCAGCAGGGCTATACCCACCCCGTTAAATTCTTTAGAAACAGATCCGATATCGAACCGGTATTCCGCTGTCAGTGCTGTTTTGGAAGAGATATCTGCATAGCCCAGCGAAGACTGGTAAATAATCTTGTTTTTATAAGCAACCAGCACATTACCATTGAATACACCTATAGTATGGGCTGCCTGCATAAAAGAATCCAGGCGTTGTGCAAGTGCCTGCTGTGTTTGAGCGTTTAATTGAATGACGTTCAGGGCCAAGGTGAATATACATGCCAGGGTACATTGTATGCCGGTCATCGCGTATTTATTTTGGCTCAGAAGTATACTAAGACCAAGCCAGAATATATGCCATTGAGTTTCAAAGTATAATCAGTGATAACAGTGGCGACCACTATTCGGTTTTGTTACAAGGATGTACGTTTTTGTTACACAGACAATGAGATCTGGACAGGTGAGACAGAATTTTGAAATGCTGCTCTTTACATTTAATTTTCCGTAGTGGTTTTAAAATCCGTAGATCGTTTGTACATAAAACTGATATCGCTTGAAAAGTAAAACCTGTTTTATTAAAGCTATCGCTGTACTATTTTTAAGTTGGAGCGTTGCTGCACTTAATGCACAGCCTATTTTACCATCCTGGTGCATTGGTCCGTTTGAAAGGGTGAAAGGGGCAAACCCGGTTTTTGCTCCCGATAGTATTACCCGGTTTATTGACCCGATGACCGGCAAATCGATCGCATGGCGGAATGGAGATGTGTTTAACCCGGCAGCTGCATTGAAAAATGGACAAGTGTATGTACTATACCGGGCCGAAGATAAAAGTGGGATAGGAATAGGTAAGCGTACTTCAAGAATTGGTATTGCCAGTTCGGGTGACGGCGTTCATTTTAAAAACAGTGACCAGCCTGTTCTTTTTCCGGATGAAGATGCGCAGAAAGAAAATGAATGGCCGGGAGGATGCGAAGATCCGCGTGTGGCAAAGACTGAAGACGGCACTTATGTAATGCTGTACACACAATGGAACAGGAAAACACCGCGACTGGCAGTCGCTACATCCAGGGATCTTGTTCACTGGAAAAAACATGGCCCGGCTTTTCAGCAGGCATATGGCGGAAAGTTTAAAGACATGGCTACCAAGTCTGCCTCCATAGTTACCAGGCAGGAGAATGGTGAACTCGTGATTACAAAGCTAAATGGTAAATACTGGATGTATTGGGGAGAGGCTCATGTGTATGCAGCTGTATCTGACGACCTGGTTAACTGGCAACCTTTAACAGGGACAAGCGGCAGCCTGAAGCAGCTGCTATCGCCGCGTAAAGGTTATTTTGATAGCCGGCTTACAGAATGTGGCCCTCCTGCCGTACTTACCAGCAATGGAATTGTGTTATTATACAATGGGAAAAATGCAGGTAATGATGAAGATGCAGATACAAATTACACGCGCAATGCTTATTGCGCCGGGCAGGTATTGTTCGATAAAGATGATCCCACTAAAGTCATCGACCGTTTGTCAAAGCCCTTCCTGGTTCCGGAAGCCAGTTTTGAAAAAAGCGGGCAATACCCTGCAGGAACGGTATTCATTGAAGGACTGGTTTATTTTAAAAACAAATGGTTTTTGTATTACGGCTGTGCTGATTCAAGAGTAGCTGTAGCGGTATGTGAGCGCAATAATAACTGAATGATATAAAAACAGCAGATAAAAAAGTGAATGGAGCTGTATGATCCATTCACTTTTTTTGTCATTAACAACATTGCCGTCAATGCCATCTTAACTAACAGCTTCAGTTACCTCATCAAAAGCAGTAGCTGTGCTGATGGCTTTCCATGTTTCGAGATCCTTTTTCACTGCTTCTATTTTTTGATAGGCCAGGTCATACGCATCCTGTCCTAAAAACAAATGCAGTGGTGGATTTTGCTCATTAGCCATGCGGATAATCACTGCGACAGCTTTTTCCGGGTCGCCGGGTTGGTTGCCATTGATCATATCCTGGTGAGCCTGCTGTACTTCTCTTACCTCTGTGTAGGCCTCAATAGGATTGGCAGGTACTTTCAGTGAACCGGAATCGAGAAAGTTGGTTCTGAAATAGCCGGGGGCGACAGAAGTTACTTTAATACCGAATGGTTTTACCTCTGCGGCCAATGCACCGGTAATGCCTTCCAGGGCAAATTTGGTAGAACAGTAAATGCCAAACCCGGGAAAAGAACTGATGAAACCGGCAATAGAAGAGATGTTGAAAATATGGCCGGAGCGCTGCTTTCTCAAATAGGGCAGCACGCTGCACAACACATTCAATACACCGAATACATTGACATCAAAATTATCACGCACTTCGCGGTCAGTCAGTTCCTCTATGGCGCCTGCCTGCCCGTAACCGGCATTGTTCACCACCACGTCTATTTTGCCAAAGCGGCGGAGTGTTGTTTCAATAGCTGTGCGTACACTATCTTCATTTGTCAGGTCGGTTTCAAGTGGAAGAAAATCGGGCGTTTCACCGCCTGCAGCCTCTGTAAGGCCGGCCATGCTGCGCGATGTAGCGGCCACCTGGTATCCCTGCTGCAGCAATTGCTTCACCAGGGAAAGACCAAACCCTTTTGATGCGCCGGTAATAAACCATGTTTTTTTGTTGCTCATTTTTCGTAGATTTTTTGATGATGCAAATTAGCAAGGTGGCAGATCCTGGCTATTGCACTCTTCAAACAGATACTTGTAAAAATCAAACATCGCGCGATTGAGTGAAAACGGGTAGATTAACCGGGAAGTTTTATATGTACACTTGTTTGATAAAATTGCAAGTGTAATGAAGCGTGGAATAACAGAAAGCAGGCAGAATAGTTTCCTGCCACAAGCAAACAGTTGAGTACATGGTTTGCTTTGTTAAAAATACAGCGTTACCGCGGCTTAATTTTGATGAATGCACCAGTTTGAGCCTGTCGGTATTATTTTGAGAATGTACGGACTGTTTTTTGTAAATTTGGTTATGGCTTCTAAACGGACTATAGAGGAGATCCAAAAGGTTAGTAATGTTGTGATCAAGAAACTTCGGCAAAAAAAGTTTGCTAACGGTCAGTCTTTTATGATCAATTCCCGTTCTTTACCCAAGGGTACTTCTTACCTGGAGTATTCCAATGGACAGATTATTTATGTCAAACTGACTGCTAATCATATGGATTTTGAAGTGATTGAAGAACTTACGCCGGTGCAGAGCCAAAAAATCCGTCGTGAACTCCATCTTATTTGAGAGTAATGCCCGAATTACATATTATCACTGCGTTCCGGTTAACCTATCTCGATCATTGCTTCAAAATACCTAATCCTTAGGCTCCCATAATTGAATTTTATTACCCTCAATATCTAAAATGTGAACAAACTTACCATAGTCATATGTTTCGATTTTGTCCAGTATAGTCACGTTTTCTTTTTTTAATGCTTCAACCAGGGCCTCCAGGTTCTCTACTCTATAATTGATCATAAAATCTTTTGCCGAGGGCTCAAAATATTTTGTGTTCTCTGCAAATGGATTCCACTGGGTAAGTCCCTTTTTGGTGCTGTCATCGGCCTCACGCCATTCAAAGCTTGTTCCATACGGGGTAGTATCAAATCCCAAATGTGTTTTATACCATTCATTGATTGCTTTTGGGTCTTTGCATTTAAAAAAGATCCCCCCGATTCCTGTTACTTTTTTCATTTTTGTATGTTTTTTGTCAGGCATTATTGTTTTAAAAGCGAAACCTAATAGAAACGAGCTAGTTACCAGTGATAAGGGCAATAATATCCTTTTCATGTGCTATTCGTTTTTTAATTTAATACCTCAGTGTTTTAACTGGGATAAACAATTCCAGATCGAAGTGATCCCAATTGCAAATATTGTCTTTGTCCAAGTACACCTCCAGTGCATATTGCAGTTCGCATTCATAAGAACTGTTTATGAGCCAATGATCAAACAGGTAGTTGGTGGCTGTCGCAACCAAATTAAGATCACCCGACACAGTGGTCACTGCATACCGGCATTGGGGCAAAGTGGTGGTTGCCATAAAGCTGTCCGGATTAATTTTAAGCTCAGGTGGAATTGTAATGCATACTTCATACCGGTATTTTTCCTTTGGTGTTATTTCCGGATCGTCCATTGACATACCAAAAATTGTTTCTGAACGGAACAGATCCATTTCTTTAGCCCATTTAACCATTTCCTCCTGTGCACTTAAAACCACGCCTTCCCGGAAAGCGTCAGAGACCCTTATATAGGCAATCCGCCGTTCGGGAAGCTGCCTTATTTCAACAGGGAAGGTAGCTTCTAATTCTTCCCTGGTCATGCTGCAATGATATCTGTTTATCGGAAACAAGTCTTTGCAGATCTTGCTATTTTTAATTTTTATACCATTCCTGTATTCGCTTGGCGATATTCCAAAATACTGTTTAAATAAACGGGAAAGCGTTGAAGTGGATGAAAAGCCGCAGCACATTGCAATTGCTGAAATGGACGTTTTAGAAAACTTTAGAAGGCGGGCTGTTTTTTCAATACGGACGCGATTAATAAAATTGTTGACAGTTTCTCCGGTAACTGCGACAAAGATCCGGTGAAAATGAAAGCGTGAGAAAAAAGCGACATCAGCCAGTTCTTCCAGTGAAATTGACCTGTTTAAATTGTTATTAACATAATCAATCACTTTATTGATGCGGCTTTTGTATATCTCATTTGAATGGCTCATGTATTCAAATTGCTTAGGGAATAAGAAGGGCTTTGGCCTACTTGAAAGTAAAAAAACTTTTGTATTTCGGCTAGTAGAATCGTAAGTGCAATTGTTCCATCAGTTTTCGGTGAGAACAGGCCCGGGATCATTTTAACGGGAAGCGATGAGCACTGGCCTGGTTGGATTCTTGGTCCCTGCTTTCCTGGCGATTTTCAGGGTGGTGGTGGGTAAGTGAAGGATATTCGCCGTTCCTGTTTGGCCGATTTAGAGATAGGAGATCATTTATTTGAACTGAAATGGACTAAAAACGAGCTGGAATTCAGTCCTGTAGCGGTATTTTAAATAAAAAAGGCATTCGTTTGAATGCCTTTTTTATTGTTAAGCAGTAGCCCCGACAGGAATCGAACCTGTATCTAAAGTTTAGGAAACTTCTATTCTATCCATTGAACTACAGGGCCGGTTGGAACAAGATAAACAGTATTACCGTATAGCTGTATTTCCGGACCGCAAAAATAGGGTTTCTGACCTAATGGTGTATCGGCGAAACACAGATTTTCCTATTTTCATGAGGTAATATTATAATATGAAAAGAACGATCAGGCGATTTTTGCCGTTTTTGCTTGCCGCAACAGCAGCCGGACACAGTGCCACGGCCCAGGGTAAAACGACAGCCCCCCATTTTAATCACCTCACCGTGTATGTGGTGGATATGAAGGTGAGCAACGAGTTTTATACCAATGTGATGCAGCTGGAACAGATAGCCGAACCTTTCCATGATAACCGGCATACCTGGTACCGCACCGGCGAACATACCCAGCTTCATGTAGTGCAGGGCGCAAAGGAAAAAGTACCGCACGATATTAATATCCACATGGCTTTCAGCGTTCCATCTATAACAGATTTTGTTAAACACCTGCAGGCAATGCATATTAAATACGGCGACTGGCAGGGCAATGGCAAGGTGCAGGACCGCCCCGATAAGGTGAAACAGATCTATCTCCAGGATCCCGACGGCTACTGGATAGAGGTGAATGATGACAGGTTTTAGACAACTTAGTTCTCAGCCGGCAATCCGCAGCCGGCAGTAGGCAATCAAGCAGGACAAGGTGCTTTTGTCGTCTGTATCGATGATTGCCTACTGCAAACTGCCTACTGCAGACTGAAGACTGCCTACTGCAAACTGAGGACTGCCTACTGCCTACTGAAGACCGCTCGCAGACGCCAAAAACCCTATCTTTGCCGCTCGAAAATTCGAGTATGAAATTTTACAACAAGCTTATTAAATACCGTTTCTGGCTGGGATTACTGGCCCTGGTGCTGGCGGTAGTGGTGAACCTGACCAGTGGCTTCTGGCCTGCTTTTATCTTGTATTTCATCGGCATAATAGCCCTGTTCAGTCATTTTTTCATTGGCCCGCTACGCCTGATACAGGAGCCCATGGAGCAGGGACGCGTAGAAGAGGTAGAGAAGATCCTCAATACTATCTGGTTCCCCAACCTGCTGTATAAACCTATCCGCTCTACTTATTTTACCATCAAGGGCAACCTGGCCATGATGAAACAGGATTTTGATACAGCCGAAAAACACCTGAAAAAAAGCTCCCAGCTGGGTGCGCCCATGCCCGAGGCAGAAGGTGCCAATAAACTGCAGCTGGGTATGATGGCCCTGCAGAAAGGCGATTTCAGGAATGGTGAAACCTATATCCGCGCTGCAATACGCGCCGGTATTCCTGATAAAGAAAGTGAGGCAGTGGCTTACCTGAGCATGTGCCAGATTTTTATGAACAAACGCGAATTCCGCGCAGCAAAGGATTTCTTCCGCAAGGCCAAAGCCTGCAAACCCACAACAAAACAGGTGCTTGACCAGATCAAGGAACTGGAAAAATACATTTCCAGGATACCAGGTTAAAAAACCAGAGAATAAAAAGAAAAAGGATGCAGCAACTGCATCCTTTTTTATTGTGGAAAATAAGCAAAGCTTGTGTTGAGAGGCTCGACGGGTTCCGGGAAGTGATCATATATAAAGGTGGAAAATCACTGCCATCAGCAGGGAAAATCCCCTGGACAAGGAATAAGGAACAGGGTTTCTTTGTTGGTCAATTTAAATCCATTTTATGAAAACGATCTTATTCAGTACAACATTATGGTTGACTACGTTCCTGTTTACAGTGCAACTGCATGCGCAGGTGAACAAAACAGATACAACTGCCGGTAAAAATTTTTACATCGATGTTCATCACCTGGGTGCAGGCAAGGTTACAGCTGCTGATGTGGCGGCCGCACACCAGAAAGACCTGGCCGTAGAAAAAAAACATGATGTGAATTTTATTAAATACTGGGTAGATGAAAGCCGGGGCGATGTGTACTGCCTTTCATCCGCACCCGATCCGCAATCTGTTCGAGATACGCATGCAGAAGCGCACGGGCTTTTACCCGACCAGGTATATAAAGTAAAAGAAGGACAGGAAGCTCTTATAAAAGGGCATAACGATTTTTACCTTGATGTACACGAACTGGGTGCCGGCAAGGTAACAGCAAAGGATGTGGCAGCTGCACACCAGAAAGACCTGGCCGTGGAAAAAAAATATGGGGTTAATTTTATCAATTACTGGGTAGATGAAAAAAATGGGGTGGTCATGTGCTTATCCCAGGCACCTGATTCAACAGCGGTGATCAATACACATAGAGAAGCGCATGGGCTGGTACCCGTATCTGTGGTTAAAGTAAAACAGGGGCAGTAGGGATGCCCGCTCATCCTCTTCCCGGAGAAGAGCATAAACATCGGCCTATTTAACCTCCCTTTTTTATGAAGATTCTATTCTCCGGACAGTTATATTTTACAGGGTGCGATGCTTCAATTTAAATAGATACAATGCCATGCTTTTGCATGGCATTGTATTGAGCATTATTGATTTAATTGCCGTTGAATAAAAGCTGCTGTTAGTTCGCTGTGCCCGATGTTATTAAGATCACAGGTTGTCTACTTTAGCTTCTATTGCGTTTTGAATAGCTGCCGGTACATTTGACAATAGGTCATAGCCAGTTGCAGATTCAATAGCATCTACAGATGTTCTGTAGATTTTCCAATCACTATTTATGTTGTTATTGTTTGGCGTATTGATGGCAATGACACGCGTAGTGGTTGTGATCCTGCTTAGGTCATTGTTGCCAGCCGGCAATACTACCATCACTTTCCATATATGAGCGGGCACTGTTACTTTCCCGTTATCAATCGTATTGGTTACTCCTCCGGCAGAGCCAGTGCCCCCTGTACCATAAGAGCCACATATAATGTATACTTCATTGCCGGCATTTACCAGGTCACGTTCATAGTTTTCCAAACCAGCCCAGGTGCGCTGATTATTATTGGGTGCCTGAGGTATCATATTTGTCATCAGGAAGGTTGCCGAATTAGCAGCTATGGTGCTGGTCCTGTCTGCAGACGGGCAATTGTGCCCCCTGTCGAAACCGCTGCCTGTATAACTGCTGTTTTGTACCTGGTACCAGCCTGCAGGTAAAGTATTGTCTGCCCTGAAATCGTTCTGACGATCTACCGTGCCCAGGTCACTTGATTCCAGGTGCCAGCTTACCCAGTTGGGTGTGCCCCTGTCCCTGCTATAAGAAAGTGAATAATAAGATTTATCCATTAAATAGTTATTGGGGGATGATGTGTTGGCAACAGCATTGCTTGGATTACCCAGGAATCTATTACCGTTTTCTGCAACCCCTGATACAGACAATTCTGGCGGTGAAGTGGTTAAGCCAGGCTCAAGAGTGGTTTCTTTTTTACATGCAGTAAATGCAAAAAGCAAACATGCAATGATACTGAGCTGTTTCATTGATTTCATATAGCGGTTTTTGGTTTTTCATCAGGTTTCTATAGATGTGGTGCGGAGCATAACACAATAACCTTCAGGGGAAAAGCCGGTAATGAAAATAAGCACCTCTGTATTTCCCTCAACCCGGGTAACCTTGATCGTGTTCAAGTGTTGTTGAAGGAATTGCCATAATGCACCAGCTTTTTCCGCATTTACTTTCATTAATGCATCATTAGGATCTGAAATACGGCACATTCCGGAGAAAAAATCTTCCGCGGTAACAGTGCGTTGCATATCTATACTGCGTTGTGCCAATGAAGCAAGCTTATCCGGAAGTTCTGTTGCTTGTGTAATGTCTAGTTGTTCAATGATGAAAGGGTATTCTGATTCGGAATAATACAATAGTCCTTCGGTTAATGCGGATAATTGGCTTACAATAGTCATGTTGCTAAAATTAAGATTCTGTTGGAAGCTGGTTTATAGCCAGGCAACTGATAACTAAAACTTAATAACTCAAGTTGCCAGTTATAGCGGCGAGCTGATAGTGATGAGCTGCGAGGCAAAACAATTTATTCTATTTAACAGTACATTCTGCCTCACGGCTTGCAGCTATAAATACATAGATTATCCAGCAACTTGGGTTAATGGCGCTGAGCTATAAGGAGTTCATCTCGCGGAACACGCGGAAAACGCAGAAAGGCTGATCGTTTTCAGGATGGCCTCGCAAAACAATTTTATTCTATTTGACGATCTATCCTATCCATAGCTGGAAGCTTATGGCTGCAGCCGTAAAAACTACTGGCTACCCGCAACTTGGGTTAATAGATTCTCCCATGCTGCCTGAACAAATGTATACATCCGGAAAACCCGTCCAGCTACGGTTCACAAAAACAAATAAGTCGCCTCCAATCCGGGGTAGAAACAACTTAACAGGGAATTGCGATGATAATGATGACAGATCTTTAGAAGGCATACAATGCAGCTTACATGCTGCTGGTGCCGGGGCTCAAAATAGCTCCGTCTCCCATGCCTCTGTGCATATCTGGTGGAGTGATTTGTTTTTAAGCGGGTTAATATGTTTTGGGTTACCCTTGTAATCAAACCTGCTCCACCGATGACTGCCATACCTTAGCTTGTTTAGTCTGGGCCACCAGTGATGTATATTCAAACGTCTTTTCAGTGCATCAATTTCCTGCTCAAGCACTTCATCCACCATTTTTACATGCGTGATCATATGCGGTGTAACCTGTAGTACAAAACGCCAGGGCTCAGCATAACAGTACTCCTTTACAATTGTTCTTCCATCAGTTGCCAGGCTCTCCCGCTGGTAAAACAGCAGGCGTTCTGCATCTGAGAGCTGTACCTTGTTCTGCAGCCACTCATATTCCCTGAAGCTGCGCAGCTGCTGCGGCATAACTTCATATATTCTTTTCCTTCTTCTTCTTTTTTTTCTTTTGAAGGATTTGTCGTGTGAATATTGAACTGTATTTATTTTAGCCAGCAACTCGTGGTAAAAGTCTGCTTTATTGCACTTGGCGACATCTTCCCTCAGCACGAAGCTGCGTTTCCATCCTTTCTGGTAAGGTGTTTCCAGCGCAATCATCGGCAGCTGGCGCCGGGCTGTTTTTAATTTATCCAGCTCGCGGTGCAGCCTGAGCAATTGTTTGTCAAAATCTTCTTTTTGTAACCTTTTTTTCTGGCGTGCTGTACGTAGCCGGTAGCAGCCAAGCTCGAAAGGTATTTGATTCGTGTCCATGATACTGATCTGTTGGTCGTCAGAAATGCATTAACCAGCCTGTTCATCCTTGCGGAAAGGATATATTCCGGGCAATGCGGCGCTGCTGCGGCTGGAAACAATGTTCCTGCTGCAGTACCGGCAGATAATAGCATGGCTACATGGCTAGGCTGACATAGCTGTCAGGCAGATCCCTGTTCCCCTAGTGTTTGGAAATAATTAGCCCTGCCGTATCAGGCGGCCGCAAAAAGGAATGATATATAGAATCGTTCAGTCATGGTATTGTGTATTTGGGTTACACAATGTATTTTTTCAGAACGCAAATGTATAAGAAATTTCTGAATTCGTATTTTTTAAAAAAGCTGTATTATTTTTAGAACAAACGAATGCTATGGCCAGGTGGTTTTTAATGACTGCGGTTTTATTGTATGCTGTTCAGCTATCAGCGCAGCTTACGATAACAGCAGCATTCTGCGAAAATAAAATCAATCCTTCCGGTATCCTGCCTGATCATCCGCGTTTCAGCTGGAATATGAAGGCAAATGAAAATGATCAATACCAAACTGCGAACCAGCTGGTTGTTGCTTCTTCTGCAGTACAGCTTGAACAGGAGAAATATGACATGTACAATTCAGGCAAAATAACATCGGCACAAAGCCTGATGGTTGCATACAAAGGAAAACCATTATTACCTGCCTGCACTTATTACTGGCGTGTAAGGGTTTGGGATAAAAAAGGGATAGCTTCAGGCTGGAGCCCTGTACAGCAGTTTACAACCGCACTAACAGCAACTGCCGGTTGGTACGGGGCAAAATGGATCGGTTATGAAGAGCTGCCCAATTCAATGCGGGTAGCACCGGGCGTGCATGCGCCTTTTGCACGCCGGCTCGAACAGAAATGTATACAACGTACGACTATACCTTTTTTCAGAAAACAGTTTATGGTTGATAAGCCGGTCAAATCGGCGTTGTTGTTTATTACAGGCCTTGGCCAGTATGAGGCAAGCATCAACGGCATAAAAACAGGCAATGCTTTTCTGGCTCCCGGCTGGACGTATTTTGATAAAACTGTTTTATACAACACCTACGATATAACCAGTCAGCTGGTAAAAGGCCCTAATGCGATCGGTGTGTTGGTAGGTAATGGGTTTTACAATATTAACCGTGAACGTTATTTTAAACTGGTAGCAGCTTTTGGCACACCACGAATGCTTTGCCGGCTGAAAATAGTGTATACAGATGGCTCAACCACTAATATTGTTTCTGATGAAAGCTGGCGCACAGCCCCTTCACCCATCAGCTTCACGAGTATATATGGCGGTGAAGATTATGATGCACAGGCCGAACAAAACAACTGGAACACCGCTGCATTCAATGATGCCGCCTGGAAACAGGCTCTGCTGGTAAAACCTCCCGCAGGGAAGCTGCAGCCCGAACAGGATTATCCTGTACAGGTAGCTGATTCATTTACCGTGCAAAGAATACTGAAGCCTGCACCGGGTATTTATGTATATGATTTTGGGCAGAACAGTTCAGGCATTCTCCGGTTAACGGTGAAAGGAAAAAAAGGCAGTACCATAAAACTGGTACCTGCAGAGCTGCTCACGGAGCAACACCTCGTTAACCAGCGTGCGAGTGGTCAGCTATATTCTCTTTCTTACACATTGAAGGGAGAAGGAGAGGAGACCTGGCAGCCGCGTTTTTCCTATTATGGTTTTCGTTATGTACAAGTGGAAGGCGCAGTGCCCGATACTGCTGCTGCTCCGGGAGAACCGGTTATGATACAGTTGAAGGCTTTGCATACCCGCAATGCCAATCCTGCCAACGGTACATTTGTTTGCGCCGATACATTGTTCAACCGCATCTTCACGCTGATCAACTGGGCAATTAAAAGCAATATGCAAAGTGTGCTCACCGACTGCCCGCATCGCGAAAAATTAAGCTGGCTGGAGCAGGATTACCTCATGGGGGCATCAGTGCATTATAATTTTGATATCTATCACCTGTACCGGAAACTGGTGAGGGACCTGATAGATGCGCAGTATGCCAAGGGCTTTGTTCCGGATATTGCTCCCGAGTATGTGGTGTTCGATGGCGGATTTCTTGATTCGCCTGAATGGGGAAGCGCTGCAGTGATACTGCCCTGGTTATTGTATGAATGGTATGGCGATAAAAACATTGTACAGCAGGCTTACCCAATGATGAAAAAATACCTGGCCTATCTGGGGAGTAAAGCCAGCAATCACCTGCTTTCACATGGTTTGGGTGATTGGTTCGATTACGGACCAAAACCGCCCGGCGAAGCACAGCTTACACCCAAAGCTGTTACAGCCACCTGCATTTATCATTATGATGCAATGCTGCTGTCCAGGATGGCTGGTTTGCTGGGTTATTCAAATGATCAGCAGCAATACAGGCAACTGGCAGCTGCTATTAAGCGATCATTCAACAGCCGGTATTTTAACGCAGCAACAGGTGTGTATGCAACAGGCAGCCAAACAGCAATGGCCATGCCCCTTTGTACTGGGTTGGTGGAAGATGCCGGCCGGAAAAAAATATTGCAAAACCTGGTGGATTCTATCTATGCCCATAATAAAGCCCTCACTGCCGGCGATATCGGGTATCATTTTCTGGTAAAAGCATTGGAAGAAGGGGGCGCTTCACAGCTGATCTACGACATGAACAACAGGGATGATGTTCCGGGTTATGGCTACCAATTGAAGAAAGGCGCTACCGCACTTACTGAATCATGGCCTGCCCTGGAAGAGGTATCGAATAACCACCTGATGCTGGGGCATATCATGGAATGGTTTTATACCGGGCTGGCAGGTATAGCACAGCAAGACAATTCTGTTGCTTTTAAGCATATCAGGATAAGGCCTCAGCCGGTAGGCAATATCACTTCGGCTGCAGGGCGTTTTCATTCGCCTTATGGCTGGATCAGCTCTTCATGGAAAAAACAGGATGGCTGTTTTCTGTTGCATGTGGAAATTCCGGTGAATACAGATGCCAGCATATACCTGCCTGCACATTTATCAGCTACCATCACCTGCAATGGAAAACAGGTTGATACAGCAAAAACACAGCACACTGATGGCAGCACAATTGTTACTGCAGGATCGGGGGTATACGATTTTGAAGTAAAGGAATAACATTGGTATCACCATAAGCCATTACAGTACTGCTGTTAATGCGCACGGCCCCGCTCATCTTCATTACCTGTACTCCTGCTTTTGGTGCTGCCTGAATTATTGCCAAAGCGGTAATTGAGGCTTAGCTGGCAAAACCGGTTGAACTGGAAATTCATCAGCTGCTGCGGTATGCCATTGACAACAGAAGAAATGGCCGGGGCACTACGCATAAACACATCATTCAGGTTGAGCACAATATCCCATTTCTTGTTGGAAGTGGTAGCTTTCATCCCCAGGTCGAGCTTGTAATAGGTATTCGACCGCCCGTTATGATTGATTTCAGGGAACTGGCACCAGAAATTGACCAAAGCAGCAAGTGTTCTGTTCTGATTGAAGAAAAAAGTATTGTTGCTGGCCAGGTATGCACCCCAGCCACTGATGTCATTTACACCGGGCAGGAACGATTGTGCATCGGTATGGTAGGCCATCAGCAGCTGGTTACTCTCCCACCAGCTGAATGGTTTAACTGCTATGTTTTCCGAAACACCCAAACGATAGGTTTTAATGAAGTTCAGCGGCCTTGTATAAACCAGGTTGGTATCTGCAGCAGCGATCGTTACATAATTAAAACCATTACCGGTAACATTCAGGAAAAAGGAAGTCGTGAGAATGTTTTTATAGGTATGGGTCAACTCGAAATTATTGTTGTATTCCGGTTGCAGGTAAGGATTGCCTTCGCCATAGCTGTAAGCAGTATACAGCGATTTAAACGGGTTAAGGTTCCAGAAGCTGGGCCTGTTGATACGCCTGCTTAATGAAAAAGAAAGACCATTATTTTTATCCGGCTGGTAGCTGACCAGCAGGGAAGGGAACAATTTAAAATAATCATACCGCGTGGTCTGTTTGAGTGTATGTGAATAGCCTTTTGTTTGTGTAAGCTCGCCCCTTAACCCGGCCTGGAACTTCCATTTGCTGAGGTCTTTGCTCATGCTTGCATAGATGGCCTGTGTGTTTTCGGTATAATCGAATTCATTGCTGAGTATAGTATTATACACCAACTCATCATTGTCTGTTTTGTTGTAATAAAAAGCATTGCTGTAATTGCTGATAAAGCTCAGCTTGGTTCCCACAGTATACCTCGCAAAGGCGGTGACCATATCAGCATCAGCCTTCAGGGTGTATACATTGATGATCTGTTTATTATCGTCGTAATAACGGGCCCTGCTGCCAGGCTTACCCATGCCATCGGAAGTGTAGCTGTTGCTTTCAAAGTTGGAATGATCTGTACGGTAATGCGTGAAATAGTCAGCATTAAAACTAAGCTTATTCCCTGCTGTGTCCAGGCCGATCACTGTATGCATGTTCACTGAATGATTCACTGCAACAGGATAATAATCTGCATAGGTCTTCAGTGTGGAATCCAGCAGGCCATTGCTATTGTAAATGGGGTTGTTTACATGATCGGCGCCGGCATCAATGGTTTTGCCACCCTGGTAAGATACACCGATGCTTGTTCTTGGGCTCAGCGAATAATCTATGCCCGCAATACCCATAAAGCCTTTGTGTGTGTACAAACCAGTATCTGTCTGCAGCCAGGATTGATGCGGATAGTACAGGTTTGTGCCGAAGCCCTCAAGATGCCTGTCACTTACATAATTGAAACTACCGTATGCTGACCAGCTACCGCTGTTATACGCGATATTGCCATTGCCACCCAACTCTCCAAATGTATGCACGCCATAAACCGATGATTCACCCGGGGCATACAGTTTGGAAGCCAGCTGCAGGTTACCTGAATAACCCTGTTTCCGTTCGCGCCTGGTGATAATATTGATAAGCCCTGCATTACCGTCGGCCTCATATTTTGCGCCGGGATTGGTGAGCAACTCGATTTTCGAGAGCTCATTGGCCGATATGGTTTTCAGGTAGTGCACAAGATCGGCTCCTGACAGCTGCAGCACGCGGTTGTCAACCATCACACGTACCATGCCCCTTCCGGCAAGATGGATTTCATTACCATTTACCTGGATACCTGGCAACTGGCTTACCGCCTGCAGTGCATCACTACCCGATGCTGCAATACTGCCAGCGAGATTGTATACTGTTTTGCCGTTCTGGTGTTCAATAACCGCTTTTTTACCTCTTACGGTTATATCCTGCAGCACCCGTTTTTTCTCCTGCAGCCGTATGGATAAAGTAGTGTCTTTTTGAAAAATAAAATGCAGCGACGCCTGTTCGTATCCCAGTGATACAGCAGATATTTCACAAGCACCGGGCCTGATTTCTTTAAACAGGAAACTGCCATCATTGGCTGTTTGTAATGTCATTGTTTGTTCCTGTGTTTTACAGGTAATAGTGGCATAAGAAAGCGGGTGCCCTGCAGAATCTGCAACAACACCCGACAGATTTGATTGGGCAAAGATCTTTCCACAAAAAAGCGATAGCAGCAGTGTTAAATTCAATTTAAGATGCACAGCAGTCGATTGTATAGATTCAAAAAAAAAGTCCATAAACCACTGACCGGTTTGTCAATGATTTACAGGCTTGTGACCGGGCTGACCTGTTCAGAAAACGCAATCGGCATAAAAGCAGGCCATGCACCGGGAAATGTAAATTTATGGCATTCAGCGAATATTCATCGGCATCAGCATGCTATTTGCTGCAAAGGAACACGATTTTTTTTGATAAGGTAGTACAGCCCGGCTTTATGCAATAAGTTGCCTAACTTTAAATAAGTAGTATACATCGTATGAAAATAGCAATCGCCTCTCCTCCCTTTCCAAAATCGATAGATGATGGTTTATACTGGTTGCAGAAACTGGTAAAGAAAGCTGCTTTGGAAGCAGCTGAAATTATTTGTTTTCCTGAATCTTATATCCCCGGTTACCCGGGAATGGGCTATACAGAAGAAGACCGTACACAGCCACGGCTGCAGGCTGCGCTGCAACGTGCTGCTGCTATTGCTGCAGACAACCGTATAGCGATCATCCTGCCGATGGACTGGCATCATGCCAATGGTATACTGAACCTGGCGCATGTGGTATCTGCAACCGGTGAAGTATTGGGCTATCAAACAAAAAACCAGCTTGACCCTACAGAAGACCAGTTATGGATACCCGGAACAGAACGTTCATTGTTTGAAGTGAATGGCGTAAAATTCGGTATCACCATCTGCCATGAAGGGTTCCGGTATCCCGAATCAGTAAGATGGTCTGCCAGGCGTGATGCGCATATCGTATTTCATCCGCATTGTAATGGAAGCAATACCCAAGGTACACAGCTTACAGAATGGGGAAGCAAACACAATCCCTATTACGAAAAAGCGATCATGCTGCGGGCGATGGAAAATACCATCTATTTTGCCAGCTCAAACTATGCTTCTCTTTATCCCGAATCAGCCAGCTCGATCATTGCCCCTGATGGAACCTGTGTGGCACATGCGGCTTATGGCAGGGAAGGTATCATTACCGCGGAGATAGATATTACACAGGCCACCGGTCTGTTGGCCAGAAGATTTAATCAATCGTTATACACAGCGTAAGCGGCAAATAGCGTACTTTAATTAACTCGTGTGCTCGAGTATCGCCCTTATTGCTGCCAGATGATGGTCATCATGTTCTGCAACAAAATAGGCATGATCAATCATGCGCATGGGTTGCTGCAGGCGGGGATGCAGGCTGGTGCCTGCTTCAGCAGCCACATCGATACTATCCAGGAAAGTTATTGTCGCATTTCTTTTTTCGGCAAATTTTTCCAGTAATACCGCGAGGGGATCATTATTAAAACCCGCTTCTGTTGTGGCTATATTGTTGAGGTCTGTGGGGGTTAATACCAGTTTTCTTTCCCTGATATCATGAAAACGTGCCAGCCACAATGATTCAAGAAGCGTAAGATGCCCGATATGTTCTTTCGCCGACCATTTACCATCCGGCTTATGGCTGAGTGTTTCTCCCGGTATATTGCTAACTAGTTGCTGCAGCAGGACAGGTGCCTGTTTCAACTGCTGGTAGATGGAAATATATTGCTCCTGGTTGAAATTAAAATCAAATTTCCTGTCAAACCATTTAGGTGTATTCATCTGTTTGTTTTTTAAAATAACTGTATACCCTTATCCGCCTTTGCCGGCAGCAGTAAGCATTTCGCTGCTGTTGTGTTGGCCTTTGGTTGTTTAATATTGTAGTAACCGAAATTAGTTTATAATTGCTTAACACGGGGTTTATTCCTGCTCCATGATGAACACAATAATCATGTAACACGTAATGTAGTAACGCTGTTTCATACTATTTCTTCTGCTTTCCAGCGTGATCATTACACCTGTATGGTACTCATTGCAATCTCACTGCACTGTTATTACTAAAGCTGCTTTTAAATATGCAAGATCAAAGAAGAGAAGGAATGCTTTTGTCGGGGATGATCAACAGGAACTGGTTAGCTGCGCAACCATCATGGAACAAACAGTAGGTGCCGGTTATAAAAACTGAACCAGTGTAGCAGCATTGCAATGATATCCCTGGTATGTTTCAACGATCGTGTTAAAACAACAGGCATAAAGGTTGCGGTTAAAAAGAACCAATAGCGCTGTAAAACAAGGAGCATAATTCCTCTAATAAGGCATACCATTAACGACCCGCCGTAAAAAAAACTACACCAGGCAATGGGGGTTGGCTTTGTTCTGCTGTTTTTATAGCACCATAAACCATGTGCCATGCAGGCCCCTCGTTATTTTTTATCCCTTATTACCGGCGTGTTCATTTTTACAGCCCTGGCCTGTCAAAAAGAAGGAAAGCTTTTTCCCCAGCAACCGGAAACCACCAGTGGTACAATAGATTACAGGATGGAGCTGCGCAGTTTCATACAGGAGATCAGTGAATGGGCCAAGCAGCGTCAGCCGGGCTTTCTCATTGTGCCGCAGAACAGTTCAAACCTGTTAACGGAAAGTGGCGACCCTCAGGATACACCTGTAAATACTTATATGAAGGCTATTGATGGTATTGGAAGAGAAGAGCTGTTGTATGGATACGACAACCAGGATGATACCCCTACACCTGCTGATGTGCGCAATGAATGGCTGGGGCTTTGCACCCTTGCTAAAAACAAGCATCTGCCGGTACTGACCACCGATTATTGCTACAGTTCTGCAAGAATGGCCACTTCATACCGTAGTAATGAGCTATATGGTTTTATTTCATTTGCAGCCAGCCACCGTGAACTGGATAATATTCCTGATGCAACGCCTTATCGTGAAAACACGGCTAATATCAGTAAGCTGGCTGATGCACGTAATTTCCTCTACCTCATCAATACCAGACAATTCAACGGGAACCAGCCATTGCTTGATGCACTCAAGGCTACCAACTATGATGTGCTGATCATAGATGCATTTCCTGAAGAGGGCAGAAAACCCCTGTCTAAAAATGAGATCGCTTCTTTAAAAATAAAGAAGAATGGAGGCAGACGTCTGGTGCTGGGCTACATGAGCATAGGGCAGGCAGAACAATACCGCTGGTACTGGAAAAATGAATGGAAAACAGATCCACCCGAATGGCTGGAACAGAAAGACGATTATTGGAAAGGCAATTATTTTGTACGCTACTGGATGCCTGAATGGAAATCACTGATTTATGGCAACAGCGGCTCGTATACCCAAAAGCTGCTGGATGCAGGTTTTGATGGCGCCTATCTCGACCCTGTAGATGGCGATCAGCACTGGGGAGAATAAATGCGGCTGAACGACAAATCTTCTTCTTTTCTTCTAAATACTTCCAAAGCCGGTTTAAGGCAAAGCGGCACCTGCGATATGCCGCGCGCGGCAATTTTCTATAAAAACGATATTGCCAGTCATTTTTACGATGAAATACCATCCGGGATAAATGGCCGCAACAGTGGTAAACAGGCCTTCCAGGAGGGATTGTTGCGGCTGAAAATGGGTTTATAGCCCTCAGTGAAGAGCCGCGATCCCAGGCGGAAATGACCCGGGACCGGGCTGTTTTTGTGTTAAAACAGGCCGTATTTTCTGCCTTATCTGCTAAAATTGGCCTGTTCGTCCTTCGGTTAGGGCAGTTGGTACAAAAAAGAAAAAATTGTTGGTTTGATTGCCTAAGTTGCGGGCTGCAAATCGGAATCAATAACGGGGAAAATGCAATTGGCCGGGTTACTCCGGCCGGTTCATTTTCTTTAACGGGGGGTGACCGGCTGATTCTTACTAATATTCAAATGATTATCTGCTAACTTATGAAGTCATCACCCTTATCCCGAGAAAACATTTCCCATGCTGGAAAATGCTTTTCGAATGAACTCTGGCAGTAGCATGAACAGGCGCCGTTCATGCCCATAAATCGTAGTATTGCTAGTAACTTAAAGAGGCTGTTTCAATTGAAACAGCCTCTTCCATTTTTTCAAGTCCAATTAACACTGATCTTCCTGGGGATAAAAAAAGGAAGCCTGCATGCAGGCTTCCTTTTTATGGTTTATTTTTTTCTTCTCTTACTTCTTTGCCTTGAGATCAAGTGTCAGGTTCACTTCTTTTTTAATGATCCAGTCGGCAGGATTGTTAGGTCCTTTGTAGTTCAAACCCCACAAAGTGCGGTCGATATTGAACTGTGACTGGGCTGTAACATCCGTGCCTGTTACAGTGATCTTGGCAGGGAACGAAACATTTTTAGTGCTGTCTTTCAATGTCAGGTTGCCGCTGATCAGGTGTGTGGCACCGGGCTGCAGGCTTTGGCCTTTGCTGCTGTCGAAAGGTTCCACTTTGGTGATCTCGAATTTAGCCGTGGGAAATTTCTGCAGGTCAAAGAAATCAGGGCTTTTCAGGTGACCTTCCAGTTTGCCTTTGTCATCGCCGCTGAGATCTTTGTTTTCCAGGCTGGCGATATTGATTACAAAAGAACCGCCCGTTACCTGGCCATTGTCAACAGCCAGGCTGCCGCTGGAGAATTTAAGCACGCCGTTGTGCTGCCCTGTTGCTGCAGTACCTACAAAGCCAACACTGCTGGTGGCAGTATCAATGGTGTAAGCTGCACCAGCGGTAGAAGCCGCATCTTTTTTTTCTGAAGTGGCTGCATTATCAGCCTTTGGCGCATCCTGACAGGCCGCAAATACCACCGCGGCGCATAAGACCATAGAGAGTTTTTTCATATTTGTGATTTGGTTTAGATAGGGACAAAAATATAACGCCATCGTTTGAATGGCGTTATAACATTATTAGTTAACAGAGATTTTTCGTTATTCGTAAAATGTTGCTGTAATCTACTGCAATACTATCAATGAGGATAGTATTGGCCGGCAGGTATTTTAAATACCTTGCTACGCTGCAGTTTCAGGAAATTATTGTTTTCTTCTGCATGTGTTTCCACCCAGTTGTCATAAGCCGCGGGGCTAAATGCCGGGGCAAACAGCCACTGGTTATAAGCATTGAAAGTGCCTTCCTGGAGCAGCTGGCGCTGATGATCGAATAAACGGAATGCAAACTGGTTGGCATGCTCATTAAACCAGTCAAGAATAAAACGGGTGCGTATGGCCGTCAGCGATTCTGTGGTCACCCCTTCTTGTGTAAGATTGGTGTATTTGGCCAGGGTGGCAGCAACAGCTTTGCTAAAAGGCGATCCGTTTTTAACATAGCCGTCGAGTATGGCCGGTGAAGAAAGCAGTTGCTTGTAATCGTCTACCAGCATGCTTTTCATGCTTACAGTTCTTTCGCTGAGGCTTTCAATGTTTACAAATATTTCGCCATACAATACCGCCCAAAGCATATTGCCTTTGCTGTCGTAATAGTGTGCTGCATTTAAATAGTTGTTGCCATTGTTGGGGTCAATTTCTATACCTTTTTCCCAGTATTTGATGGCTTCATCCAGTTTATGCTGGGTTGCCAGCAGTTCACCGAAATCGGCGTACAGCATACCGCTGTTCGAAAATTTCTTCAGTCCTCTTTTATACAGCTTTTCGCATTCATTATAATCGGCAATGCCCCTGTAGGTAAGCCCGAGTATCTGGAAACAGGCCACATCTGCATCAGGTCTTTCCACCATTTTCTTGCCCAGTTCCATGGCATTGCGGTAATCTTTCCTGAGATAGTAAGAATAGGCCAGGTCTTTCTGGATATCCAGGCTGGCCGGATCCTGCTGGGTGGCCCGGTTCAGTACCAGGATCGCATTGTCCAGGTCGCCTTTGCGCATAAATGCTTTGCCTGTTTCGTATAAAGAAGCACTGCTGGAATCCTGGGCCATAAGGGTAACCTGGCTGGCTCCTGCAAGAAAAAGGAACAATAGAATTCGCTTCATATAGTTGATTCTTATTTAATACAAGCTGCACCGAACCTTGCCGGTCAAAAATCCCGCACCGGCAATTCATGCAGCTTGCCTGCCGTTTACTGCGCAAACACAGGGTTGAAAAACGGCAGCCGGTTATTTATAAATAAGATGGGTAAGTAACCCGTCTCTGAGTTTCGGCTCGAACCAGGTACTTTTCGGGGGCATTACATTACCACTGTCGGCAATGGCAAACAATTGCTCAATGCTTACAGGGTAAAGACTGAAGGCTACTGCCATTTCACCGCTGTTCACTCTTTTTTCCAGTTCGCCCAGTCCCCTGATGCCACCTACAAAATCAATCCTTTTGTCTGTGCGCGGATCTTGTATACCCAGTAATGGATCCAGCAGGTTATTTTGCAGGATGGTTACATCCAGTACCCCGATAGGATCGCCGGTATAACTGCCTTCTTTGGCCTGTAACCGGTACCATTTACTGTCCAAATACATGCCAAATTCATGTAAACGGGCTGGTTGTACGGCATGTGAGCCTTCTTCCTGAACTGTAAAATGCGTTTTTAACTTTTCGAGGAAAGCCTGTGGCGACAAGCCGTTGAGGTCTTTTACCACCCTGTTGTAATCCATTATATACAACTGGTTGGATGGAAAAAGGGTTGTTAAAAAATAGTTGCATCCCTCTGTGCTGTCCTGTTTCAGGGCCTTGCGCACTTTGGCGGCAGAAGCTGCACGATGGTGGCCATCGGCGATATAGGTGAAAGGTACAATGCTGGCGAACAGTTCAGTGATCTGCTGAATGGTGTTGTCATCATTCACAATCCAGATACTGTGCTGGATATTGTCATCGGCGGTGAAATTGTACACCGGGTGTTTAGCCGTGGTCCATTTTTCTATCAATGCATCAATAATGGCTTCATTGCGGTAGGCCAGAAATACATTGCCTGTTTGTGCACCGGTGGTTTTGATATGGTTAATACGGTCCTGTTCTTTTTCAGGACGGGTAAATTCGTGTTTCTTGATAATATCGTTTTCATAATCATCCACACTGCTTACCGCTACCAGCCCTGTCTGGCTTCTGCCGTTCATCACCAGCTGGTAAATATAATAGCAGTCTTTTGCCTCGCGGAACAACAGGTCTCTTTTAATAAAAGCTTCCAGGTTCTCCTTTGCTTTATCGTACACCTGCTGATCGTGTATGTTTACAGATTCGGGAAGATCTATTTCACTTTTGGTGATATGTAAAAAAGAATGCGGGTTGCCCTGTGTTTCCACCTTGGCTTCCTGGCTGTTGAGTACATCATAGGGTTTACTGGCTACCTGTTTGGCCAGTTGTGGTTGTGGTCTTAATGCCTTGAACGGTTTGATAATTGCCATCGGATTGTTGATTTTTCCTGGTTATTGGTAATCAGGATAACGGAATTACTATTTTTTAAGTGTTCTGGAATGGGGTTTTCTTTTCAATGTGTCTTAAACGGCCGGGTGTTCATCCGGGCAGCGCATCATTATTTATTTATGCATGACGGTCGCTGAAGTCTTTTGCAAGGTCGCAGAATGCCTGTACGCTGCTCAGGGGCAGGGCATTATACATAGATACCCGCAAACCGCCCACACTTCTATGCCCTTTTACACCTATCATCCCTTCTTTTTTGCAGAGATCGAGAAAATCTTTTTCCAGCGCCGGATCTTTCATCACAAAAACGGCATTCATCAGGCTGCGGTCTTCCCGGGCTACGGTTGGTACAAAAGCCGGCAGCGAATCCAGTGTTTGGTACAGCAGGGAGGCGCGTTCTCTTGCTTTTTTCTCCATCTCGGTAAGACCGCCGTTCTCTTTGATCCAGCGAAGTGTGAGCATACTTACATAAACGGCAAATACCGGTGGTGTATTGAGCAGGGAACCGGCTTCAATATGATTGCGGTAATCCATGATAGAAGGAATACTGCGGCTGATCTTGCCGAGTATATCTTTTTTTAGCACAACGATGGTGACACCGGCAGCGCCCATATTTTTCTGCGCTCCCGCATAGATCAGGGAAAACCGGTTAAAATCCATCGGCATGCTGAAAATATCACTGCTCATATCTGCCACCAGCGGCACCCGGGTATCGGGTATGGTATGCCATTGCGTACCTTCCACTGTATTGTTGGTGGTATAATGCAGGTAAACAGCGTCTGAGGGAACAGAAAATCCCTTGTTGATATAAGTATGGTTCTTGTCCTTTGAAGAAGCAACCACCTGTACATTGCCAAACTGCCTGGCTTCTTTAATCGCCTTGGCACCCCAGATACCATTGTCGCAGTAGGCGGCAGTATGATTTTCGTCCAGCAGATTCATGGGCACCTGCATAAATTGCGTGGTGGCACCGCCATGCAGGTACAGTACATCATACTCATCGCCCAACTGCATCAGCTCTTTTACGGTAGATTGGGCTTCGTGCAGTATTTCATCGAACCAGGCTGTGCGGTGGCCGATTTCCAGAATGGATAAACCTGTGTTGTTAAAGTTGTGAATTGCTTTTGCGGCTTCGTCCAGAACGGGTTGTGGCAAAATAGAAGGTCCTGAATTAAAATTATACATTTTCATTAGTCTCGATCCTTATACTATTATCTAAACAAGTCAAAAAAATTCCAGGTATTGCCGGTTGTACAGGTATGGCTGATAAAACGGCTGATCCCTGTTACCGGCTGTTCATCCTGCTGCTGTTAATCCACTTCTGTTACACCGCCCGAAACAACAAATTTCATGGCATCAGCAGGACTGGTATTTTTCAGAGGCCTTATTCTCTCTTTCGGCACAAGATAAGTAATTCCTGAAATTGCATAGGAATGGGGCACATAGACCACTGCATGCTCAAACAGTTCAAAATGTGCCGCATTTTCCTGGGTAATAAAGCCAATACGCCATACATCCGTAGCATCTACATTGACCAGTACGGGTTTATCAAACTTTTTTTTATTACCGGCAAATCCTTCCAGGAAGTCTTTTACAGAAGAATAGATGAATTTAATACCCGGTGTGTTCTGCAATACTTTGTCAAAAACATGTACCAGCCTGCTGATAAAAAAGAAAGAAGAGAGCCACCCTACAAACAGCACGATAAACAATACGACCAGGAAACCCAGTCCCGGAATACGGCGAAGGCTGCCGGTTGTATCGGTGGTCCAGGTGTCGGGAAAAAGATCGTGCAGTATATTGGGCAATATATTGTCTACCGTTCTGAAAAGCCAGAGCACGGCATAGGCTGTGATGCCGATGGGTGCCAGTACCACCAGTCCCTGGAAAAAGTATTGCAGCAGTCTTCTCCAGTGCAGGGTTACAAACATCTTTCTTTTCCAGGTAGACATGCAGTTGAATTTGAAGTCAAAATAACTAAGATTTACTGATATCTGCCCCTGTCGATGCATGGCAACTGCTGTTAACAAACATTTGTTGTGCCCGGGAACCGCGCTGTTGCCTGTTTATAGCCAGTCAAAAAAAGGAAGAAAAACAGGCGGTGTTTTAATACGTTCATCCCTGCCTGGTGCCGTTTAAACAAAAAAAGAGTATGGAAACTCTGATTACGAAAAAAGTTTCCATAGTTTTGATCTGAAGAAAAACCGGATCGCATGAGAGAAAGAATACAGCAAAAGGCAGAGGAATTATTTATCAGGTACGGCATCAGGAGTGTAACCATGGATGAGATCGCGGGGCAGCTGGGGATTTCAAAAAAAACCATTTACCAGAGTTTTGAAGATAAAGATGAACTGGTACTGGCGGTTTTCGACAGTCATATTGCTGCCAATAAAGAGCGGTGTATAGTGGATGTTTCCCGGGCGCAGAATGCCATTCACGAAGTTTTTCTCGACCTGGAGCTGATGGAAGAAATGTATTCTACTTTGAACCCTTCTATACTCTACGACCTGGAAAAATACCATCCCAAAGTTTTCAGGAAATTTTATGAATACAAAAATGAATTTCTGCTAAACATGGTGATGGATAACATGAACAGGGGTATTAAAGAAGAATTGTACAGGACAGATATAGACGTGGAGATCATGAGCAGGTTTCGTATTGGTTCTATCATGGTGGCTTTTAACCTCGATGTATATCCTAAAAATAAATTCAATGTATTGCAGGTGGAAGAGCAGGTGGCTTTGCATTTCCTGTATGGCATTGCAACGCCCAAAGGCATCAAGCTGATGCAGAAATACCTGCAGCAAAAACAAGAGAAAAAAAAATCCTGAGTATATGATGAATCCGGGTAATATCCGTTTTATCACACAGATCAATAGGGGGCTAAAAAAACAATCCCTCCACCGGTTCAGGCAGCCGGGTATTGCACAACTGTTGTTACTGCTGTGCCTGATAACCGTAGCAGCTTCGGCACAAACCGGAAGAAAAGATACGGCTGCGCCGGCCGTACATGCTTTCTCCATACAGCAATGCATTGACTATGCGCGTAAAAACAATATGCAGGTAAAAAATGCACTGCTCGATCTCAAAATTCAGGAGCAAACCAACCGGGGTGTTACCTCTGCTGCATTACCGCAGGTAAACGGCAGCCTGGGTACTACTTACTATCCTAATGTACCGGTACAGGTATTTCCCAACTTTATAGCCATGGCCACCTATGGCGTATTGGAGCAGGAAGGGGTAAAAAATGGTAGCGGACAGCCGATTAAATCACCTTCAGATTTTGGCTTTATCAGTGCTGCATTCGGTACCAAATGGAATGCCAGCGCAGGTGTTTCCCTTTCGCAGGTATTGTTCGACGGGCAAGTATTTGTTGGCCTGCAGGCCCGCGCCGCATCACTGGAATACCAGCGCAAAAACTATGAAGTGACAGAAGAAAATATCCGCGCCAATATTTATAAAATATACTACCAGCTGGTGGTTAGCCGCGTGCAGATGGAGCAGATAGATGCCAATATTGCCCGTGCACAAAAGTTGTTCAGCGATACGCGTGCGTTGCACGACAATGGCTTTGCCGAACAGATCGATGTAGACAGGGCTTCGGTTCAGCTGGCCAATATCCAGACAGAGAAACTCAAAACCCAAAGCACCATCGACAATGGCTACCTGGGCCTGAAATACCTGCTGGGCATGCCTATCAACGACCAGCTTAGTTTAACCGACAGCTTACAGGAAGACCAGATCAAAACAGGTGTACTCGACGATACCGTACACGAATACAAAGAACGGAAAGACTACCAGTCGCTGGAGCAATTGAACAAGCTGAATGAATACAATGTAAAACGGTATAAATACACTTATCTTCCTTCTGCCAGTTTATCGAGCCAGTATGCCAAGCAGGCTTACCGCAATGATTTTAGCTTTTTTGGCAAGGGCGACTGGTTCAGCCTATGGTCAGTAGGGTTGAATATATCCATACCCATCTTCGACGGGTTTGCCAAAGATGCCAATGTAAAAAAAGCACAGCTGCAGCTGAAGCAAACCACCAACCAGCTGGAATACCTGAAAATTTCGATAGACAATGATATTGAGCAGGCCAGGAACAAATTCAGGTCGGCCATTCTTACCCTCGATTTCCAGAAGAAAAACATGCAGCTGGCAGAGCAGGTATATAACCAGGCAAAGAAGAAATACGAATCGGGGCTTGGCTCTACTACTGATATCACCAATGCCCAAACAGATTTGAAAACAGCACAAACCAATTATGTGTCGGCATTGTACGATGCAGTGATCGCCAAGATCGATTTCACTAAAGCCACAGGACGACTTTAACCGCTATAAACATCCCTATATGCAAAAACTGATTATTGCTATTCACCTTATTGCTGCTGTAGCCCTGGTATCCTGCGGTGCCAAAACTGATGCAGGCAAAAACGGGCTGGCAGAAAAAAAAGCCAGGCTGGAAGCACTGAAAAAACAGCAGGCGGGTATCAATGATGAAATATCCAAACTGGAAGCAGAGATCGTTAAAGCCGATCCTTCTGCCAAAGAAGAAAAAGCCAAACTGGTTAGCCTGGATACACTGGCGCCCACGCAGTTTACCCATTTCATCGACCTGCAGGGTAAAGTGGATGCAGAAAACATCGCTTATGTAACACCACGCAATGGCGGCGGCCAGGTAAAGGCCATCTATGTTAAAAAAGGTGATTATGTAAAGAAAGGACAGCTACTGCTGAAACTGGACGATGCACTGCAAAAAAGACAACTGGACCAGGCCCAAACACAGCTGGCTTATGCAAAAGATATTTACCAGCGCAGAAGTAACCTGTGGAAAGAAAATATAGGCACTGAAGTGGAACTGATCGGCGCCAAAAACAATGTTGACCAGGCGCAGAAACAGATTGACCTGGTAAAAGAGCAGATCAGTTTAACCAGTGTATATGCTGATATGGATGGCGTTGCCGATGATGTTACCATCCGTGTGGGTGAATTGTTCACCGGCAGCCCGCAGGGCGGCTATATCCGCCTGGTGAACACCAGTACACTGAAGGTGATCACACAGGTACCGGAGAATTATCTTGATAAAGTACATGTGGGCGACAACCTGCAGGTAACGCTTCCGGATATTCATAAAACCGTAAGCGCAAAGATTACACTGGCCGGTAAGATCATTGACCCCAACACCCGCTCATTTTATGTGGAAGCACACCTGCCTTCCGACAGGGATTTCAAACCCAACCAGCTGGCATTGGTACGTATACAGGATTATGCTGCAGGCAATGCCATAGTAGTGCCTGTAAATACTTTACAGACAGATGAGAAAGGCAAATTTGTACTGGTAGCGGTTAAAGAGAACAACCGGCTGCTGGCCAAAAAAAGAACGGTGCAAATAGGGCAGATGTACAGCGATAAACTGGAAATAAAAAGTGGTTTACAGCAAGGCGATGTAGTGATCTCCGATGGTTTCCAGAGCCTGTACGATGGACAACTGATTACAACTGATGTAAAATAAATAATGCGGCTTTGTTTAAGCAGTCATCCTGCATGATGCATGCAGGGAATGCTTGTGCAATCTATCCAAACCATCAATCGTATTTATGAGTGCATTAGAAAATATTACAGATAAGTTCAAGCAGTTTAAGCCTACAACCTGGAGTATACGGAACAAAACTTCCATCTACCTGCTCATGTTGTTTGTGAGCCTGGCTGGTGTATTCCAGTTTGTAACACTGCCCAAAGAACAGTTCCCCGATATTGTGATACCCACTATTTATGTGCAAACCATTTATGTGGGCAACTCACCCAAAGACATGGAGAACCTGGTGACCAGGCCCATCGAAAAGCAGATCAAAAGCATCACCGGCGCCAAGATCAAAAAATTCACCAGCACTTCGCAGCAGGATTATTCTGCTATCACCGTAGAGTTTGATACTGATGTAAAAACAGATGTGGCCCTGCAGAAAGTGAAAGATGCGATCGATAAAGCCAAGCAGGACCTGCCTACAGATCTTACGCAGGAGCCCACTGCACTGGAAGTAAGCATCAGCGACCAGCCGGTGATGTATGTGAATATCAGCGGTGATTATGACCAGCAAAAACTGAAAAAATTTGCTGATGATATGAAAGACCGGCTGGAAGATCTTTCCCAGATCAACCGCGTGGATATTGTGGGTGCACCAGAACGGGAATTCCAGATCAATGTAGACAACTACCGCATGCAGAGCGCCGGTATCACTTTTGATGATATCGCCAATGCCGTATCCCGCGAAAACATGGATATTTCCGGTGGCCTGCTCGATGTGGGCAATATGAAAAGAAGCCTGCAGCTGAAAGGACAGTTTAAAACAGCTTTTGATATCCAGAAGGTAGTGCTGCGCAATGGCAATGGCGCACCCATTTATTTGAAAGATATTGCCAATATCAAAGACACCATCAAAGAACGGGAAAGCTATGCGCGGCTGGCAGGCAAGAATGTGGTAACACTGAACATCATCAAGCGTTCAGGCGAAAACCTGATCGAAACCTCTGATGATGTAAAAGCGGCTGTGGAAGAAATGCGCAGCCAGTTTCCGCGCGATCTCAGGCTGGATATTACCGGCGATATGAGCACCCAGACCAGGACCTCTTTCAACGATCTGGTGAACTCTATCGTTATCGGTTTTGTACTGGTGCTCATCATCCTGATGTTTTTCATGGGCGTGGTCAATGCATTCTTCGTGGCCCTTTCTGTACCACTGAGTATGTTTGTGGCCTTTGTATTTCTGCCAGCGGCCGACCTTATCATCGGCTCGCATGTAACACTGAACTTTATCGTGCTGTTTGCCCTGTTGTTCGGGTTGGGTATTATTGTAGATGATGCTATCGTGGTAATTGAAAACACCCACCGCATTTTTACAGAAGGTAAAGGCAAAATTGATGCACCACGCTCGGCCATGATGGCTGCGGGCGAAGTATTTATACCGGTACTGGCGGGTACGCTTACCACACTGGCACCTTTCTTCCCGCTGTTGTTCTGGCCTGGTATCATTGGCAAGTTCATGGTATACCTGCCGGCCATGCTTATTTTTACATTGACCGCATCACTGGTAGTGGCATTTATCATGAACCCGGTATTCGCCGTCGATTTCATGAACCATGAAGAGGGCGAACACAAAACATCCAAAGCTGCCATATTCAGAAAGCCTGGTTTCTGGATTGCCCTGGGCATAGGCATATTGCTCGATATTGCCGGGCAAACTTTTATGGGTAACCTGTTGCTGTTCATTGTACTGCTTGTTTTGCTCAACCGGTTCTTCCTGTCGGCCGTTATTCATGCTTTCCAGAACAGGGCGCTTCCCTGGATCATGAGCCATTACGAAAGCCTGCTGCGCTGGGCGCTGAAAGGCTGGCGGCCCGTGTACCTGCTGATCGCCACATTCGGATTGCTGGTATTTTCTTTTGTACTTTTTGGTATACGACAAGTGCCTGTGGTGTTCTTTCCCAAAGGCGATCCCAACCAGGTATATGTTTACCTGAAGCTGCCTGTGGGTACAGCAGTGGACTATACTGATTCTATTACACGCGAGCTGGAAAAAAGGGTGTACAAAATACTGAACATGGAGAATGGCAAAAGCAATCCTATCGTGGAAAGCGTGATCGCCAACGTCGCTGTAGGTGCCAGCGACCCTACCAGCGGTGACAGAAGTACACGCAGCGAGCTGGGCCGTATCCAGATATCGTTTGTAGAGTTTGCCAAACGCAATGGCATACACACCGCGCCCTATCTCGATGAAATACGCAAGGCCATGAAAGGGATACCCGGTGCGGAGATATCGGTTGACCAGGAGCAGAACGGTCCGCCCACCGACCCGCCGGTCAATATTGAAATAGCGAGTGATGATTTTGATAATCTCATCAAAGGTGCTGTTGCGCTGAAAAACTATCTCGATTCACTGCAGGTACCGGGTGTGGAAGAACTGAAAATGGATGTTGACCTGAACAATCCCGAGATATCGCTTACCGTAGACCGTGAAAGAGCATTGATCGAAGGCGTATCTTCTGCACAGATAGGGCAGCAGATCAGAACAGCGCTGTTCGGCAGAGAATTGTCTAAAATAAAAGAAGGAAAAGAGGAATACAAAATACAACTGCGTAATAATGAACTGCAGCGCAAAAACCTGGTAGAGCTGCTGAATATGCGGGTGTACTTCAGGGATCTTGCCACCGGTGCATTTAAGGACATACCCATCAGCAACCTGGTGAGAGTAGATTTAACCAGCACCCTGGGAAGTGTGAAACGCAAAAACCAGAAAAGGGTGATCACGCTGCGTTCTAATGTGCTGAACGGTTTTACGCCTACCGCAGTGAATGAAGTGATCAAAGGGCATATCGATAATTTTAAAAAGAAACCCGATGGGGTTACCATCAAGCAAACGGGCGAAGGTGAACAACAGGCCGAAACAGGTGCCTTCCTTGGCAAAGCACTGGTTATTGCATTGATGCTGATTTTGTTTATCCTGGTTATCCAGTTCAATTCTATCAGTAAACCGGTGATTATTTTAACCGAGATTATCTTCAGCGTTATCGGTGTATTACTGGGTTTTGCGATTACCCGCATGGAAGTATCTGTGGTAATGACGGGTATCGGTATTGTGGGGCTCGCGGGTATCGTGGTAAAAAATGGTATCCTGGTAATTGAATTTGCCGATGAACTGCGTGCAAGGGGCCTGCGTACAAGAGAGGCTGTGATACAGGCCGGTAAAACACGTATCATCCCCGTATTGCTTACCGCGATGGCGGCCATACTGGGCCTGATACCACTGGCAGTGGGTTTCAACATCAACTTTGTTACACTGTTTGCCGATCTGAACCCGCATATTTATTTCGGTGGCGACAATGCAGTGTTCTGGAAGCCTTTGTCCTGGACCATTATCTTCGGCCTGGCTTTCGCTTTCTTTATGACACTGGTGATCGTACCGAGTATGTACCTGATGGCAGAACGCCTGCGCAGGCCGATGCGCCGCATGTTTGGTGGCAAATGGATCTCTATGATGGGTATTCCGCCATTAACGGTCATCTTTATTCCATTTGTACTGGCCACTATGATCAAACACCGTTTTTCAAAGCAGAGAAGAAGGCGGAAATTAGCCGGCCAGCGGGTGAACGAATCATTTATCGGAAGCTGGTTTTAGCGTACAATTTGTAAAACATGAAATAGATAGCAAAGTAGTATGTAAATAACGGCCAACCCGCATCATACTACCGGTGTTTAAACGAACAGTAGGTTTTGGTTGAATAGTCCTTTAAGAACGATCGCCCTGATTCCTCAGGGCGATGTTATGTAGAGTGGGGCACTCTCACGGCAGATATTCCATATCTTCAAGATATGGAATATCTATTCTAAGGCTCCCGCTCATAAAATTTCATTTCTTTTTCCTGCACACACCGCTTATTTTGTCAAAAAAAATAACAATGATCCGCAACCACGAAATAGACTATCGTATTATCGGCGAAGAGATGCAGTATGTAGAAGTTGAACTGGACCCCGGCGAAACAGCAGTAGCCGAGCCCGGTGCTTTTATGATGATGGATGATGATATCCAGATGCAAACCATTTTCGGCGATGGCAGCCAGCAGGCAGCTAATAATGGCGGATTGCTGGGTAAATTATTCAGTGCCGGCAAACGGCTGCTGGTAGGCGAAAATTTATTCATGACAGCATTCACCAATATAGGCCAGGGAAAAAAGCATGTGAGCTTTGCTTCACCGTATCCCGGTAAAATTATACCGCTCGACCTGTTACGCCTGGGTGGCACCATTATCTGCCAGAAAGATGCTTTTCTGTGTGCGGCCAAAGGCGTTAGTATCGGCATCGCTTTTCAGCGGCGGCTGGGAACAGGCCTGTTTGGCGGCGAAGGTTTTATCATGGAAAAACTGGAAGGTGATGGGATGGCTTTTATGCATGCCGGTGGCCATGTGTTGCAGAAAGAACTGCAGCCTGGTGAACTGCTGAAAATAGATACCGGCTGCCTGGTAGGCTTTACTGCCGGTGTGGATTATGATATCCAGTTTGTAGGTGGTATTAAAAATACACTGTTCGGTGGTGAAGGTGTTTTCTTCGCTACCCTGCGCGGCCCCGGAACAGTATGGATACAAACCCTGCCCATTAGCCGTTTGGCCGGGCGAATTTTACAATATGCCACCGTTAGCCGTAAGGAAGAAGGCAGCATTTTGGGTGGATTGGGTAACCTGCTCGATGGCGATGGTTATTAACCATCGATGCTTACCGCTTGCTGCGATGAGCATTAACGAATAACAGTATTCAAATAAAAAAGGCCAGGTGATCCCGGCCTTTTTTATTTGCAAAACAAATATGCTTAGTTGCGGCGGCCGTAAATGCGGGCCAGCAGTTTTAAAATTTCGATATACAACCAGATAATGGTTACCAACAAACCAAAAGCGCCATACCATTCCATATGTTTGGGAGCGCCCATCGCGGCACCCTGCTCGATCATATCAAAATCCAGTATCAGGTTCAGTGCTGCAATGGCTACAATAAACAGTGATAAGCCAATACCCAGCGGACTGGAATTATACATGAAAGGCAGGTTTACATGAAACAGGCGCAATACCAGCGTGATCAGGTAAAACAATGCAATACCCATTGTAGCGCTGATGATAATGGATTTAAACTTTTCAGTGGGTTTGATGATCCTGAAATTGTACAACAGGAACATGGCCAGTGCCACACCAAAAGTTAAACCAACAGCCTGTATAACAATACCAGGTGCTTTTACTTTAAAAGCCTCGTTCAGTATTACTGAAATAGCGCCGATAAAAAAGCCTTCCAGCAGGCCATAAGCAGGTGCCAGGTATCTGGCGGTATTGGGTTTGAAAGAGATGATCAGTGCGCTGATAAGGCCACCGATAATACCCACCCACATAAATGTCATCATGGTTTCTTCCTTGAAGGAAGCATAAAGGTGCCAGGTATATGCTGCACCGGCAATCACCATCAGTGTTAAAAAGCCGAACTTGGCCATTGTTCCACGAACAGTCATGGTGCCGCTGTTATTGGCTTCAATGGAACGGTTGAAAATTTTCTCACTTAAAGTTGGGTTGCCCGATTGAAATAAAGCCATAAAAACTCCTTATTTAGTAGAGGTAAAGTTAATAAAAAGAAATGGTCCCTTTTTGTTAAAAGGGGCCGTGAAAAAACGGAAATAATTATTCGCTTTTAATGCGTGGTTGTTTCAGTTTGGGATAGTTGCCAATGGTTTCAAATACATAGGCCGGGTTCTTTTTCAGCTCGCTGATGAACTGGTACAGCGAATCAGCATCTTCCGGATGGCGGAACATACGGTCGTGCGAAAGGATCACCACATGCCTGCGTGTATGGCTTTCATGCCTGTTCACTGCTTCATTCACCAGCTTCAGCATACTGCTTACACTTTGCACAGGCCTTGCGGTTTTGTGGTTGAAATTCCATTCCACATCCCAGCCAATTACATTATATCCCAGTGAATCGAGCAGCAGGCTAACCGGTTTTACCAGCTTGGATGCCCGTACTTCTCCCTGCCGTACCCAGGCACTATTGCCCGGCAAGCGAACGATTTTAAAAGGCACATTCAGGCTTTGCTGTGCTTTAAGGAAATCGTCGAGCGACATATAAGGGTGCTCATAAAAATAATGGTAATGGTTATTGGCATGTGTATAACTGTGGTTGGCCAGCAATATATCAGGATAGCCATTGCGGATAGAATCTACCACCGAACGCTGGTGCTGATCCCATGCATGCATACCCACCATGAAAAAAGTGGCTTTAACACCCAGGTCGCGCACAATATGATAACAATTCATGGTGCCGGGTTGCGGACCATCATCGAACGTGAGATAGATATAACTTTTGGTGGTATCATCGACCGGTGTACCCCATTCAAAACCTGGTGCAGCACTGTCATTGCTGTCTGCAACCGCAGCGCCCGCCATAGCGGTATCTTTACTTTTTACAGTGTCGCCGCTTACAGGTTTCTTTGTTGCATTTTTGTCTTTCTTCACTGATTTACTGGCTGCAGCTCCGCTGCTGTCATCATGCCCCGAAGGCTGAGGGCTATTGTTACAACCGGCTAGCAAAATAATGGTGCTCACAGATGCAAGAAACAAAAAGCTGAATGCCTTTCTTTCAAAATTTACCAACATACTGGGTTACAGAATTGTAATGTAGCGGTAAAGATAGGTACTTGAATGAGTTTTTGGGGAAAATAGATAGTCATTAAAGCTAATTTAACGGTTTCGAGCAACGGAAATTCAGCTGGAAACGAGTACAGGATGCAGTAACTTTGCAGGACTTAAAAAAATATTCAGATAAATTATCATATGAACAGGACTGAAGCTGTTTTACAGGATGTGGTGATCAAGTTTGCCGGCGATAGTGGCGATGGGATGCAGCTGACAGGGCAGCAGTTTACCAATAATACAGCCTTGCTGGGGATAGACCTGGCTACTTTTCCTGATTTCCCGGCTGAAATACGTGCCCCGCAGGGAACATTGCCCGGCGTGAGCGGTTTTCAATTGCATTTTTCATCAGACAGGATCTATACACCCGGCGATTTGTGCGATGTACTGGTGGCCATGAATGCCGCTGCACTGAAAGTGAACCTGAAAACACTGAAAACCGGCGGTAAGATCATTGCCAATGTGGAGGGGTTTGATGCCAAAAACCTGCGTCTGGCCAATTATGCCGAAGGTGTTAATCCAATAGAAGATGGCAGCCTCGACGGATACGAGCTGATCAAAATAGATGTAACCAAGCTTACCCGTGAAGCACTGAAAGAGTTTCCCGAGCTGGGCATGAAGGAAAAAGACCGGGCTAAAAACATGTTTGTACTCGGTTTTCTTTACTGGATGTATAACCGCAGCCTGGACAATACCATTAACTTCCTGAAGGAGAAATTCGGCAAAAAACCGGTTATACTCGATAGCAATATAAAAGTGCTGCAGGCTGGCTATAATTATGGTGATACAACAGAAACCTTTACCACCCGTTACCGGGTAGAAAAGGCCAAATTGCCGGCAGGGGTATACCGCAGCATTATGGGTAACCAGGCGCTGGCCTACGGACTGATTGCTGCCGCAGACAGAAGCGGGCTGCCGCTGTTCCTGGGCACATATCCTATTACACCGGCTTCAGATATATTGCATGAACTGAGCAAATACAAAACATTCAATATACGCACTTTCCAGGCAGAAGATGAAATCGCCGGTATTACATCGGCTATTGGTGCCAGCTATGGCGGCAGCCTTGGTGTAACCACTACTTCGGGGCCGGGTATGGCATTGAAATCAGAAGCCATGGGCCTGGCAGTGATGCTGGAAATACCACTGCTGATAGTGAATGTGCAGCGTGGCGGTCCTTCTACTGGCCTGCCTACCAAAACAGAACAGAGCGACCTGCTGCAGGCTTATTACGGACGTAATGGCGAATGCCCGATGCCGGTGATTGCCGCCAGTACACCCAGTGATTGTTTCTGCGCTGTATATGAAGCTGTACGCATTGCTGTACAGCATATGACCCCGGTAATTTTTTTAAGTGACGGATATATTGCCAATGGCGCAGAACCCTGGCGCTTCCCTTCAGCAGAAGACCTGGAGCCGATACAGGTGAAATTTAAAACAGAGCTGGGCTTTGATGAAGAAAAATTCCTGCCCTACCTGCGTGATGAAAAATTGGTGCGTCCCTGGGCAGTTCCCGGTACACCGGGCCTGGAACACAGGATCGGCGGCATTGAAAAGCAGAATATCACGGGTAATGTAAGCTACGATCCCGAAAACCACCAGCTGATGGTGAAGATCCGCCAGGAGAAAGTGGATAAAGTAGCTGATTATATTCCCGAGCAGGAACTCGACAGCGGTCCTGAAAAAGGCAAAGTGCTGGTATTGGGCTGGGGTAGTACGTATGGCGTTATCAAAAGTGCTGTACAGGAATTACAGATGCATGGTCATGCTGTAAGTCATGCGCACCTGCGTTACCTGCGTCCATTCCCCAAGAACCTGGGTGCGATGCTGAAAAATTTTGAGCATATCCTCATTCCCGAAATCAATAATGGCCAGCTCATCAAAATCATCCGCGACCAGTTCCTGGTAGATGCAAAAGGATATCATAAGATCATGGGCATACCCATTACCAGAACAGAGCTGGTAGATGTGATTAAGAAGCTGGTGTAAGTCAGTCGGCAGTCTTCAGTCGGCAGCCGGCCGCCGGCAGTCAGTTCGGGAGCATTACCCGGTACCGGGTGTTCAGCGATTTCTGCGCATTCTGCGAGAGACCCCGTTTTCAATGGTGATCGTGAGACGTCAATCGTGAATCGTGAGTAATACAGTGTGCGCTTCCTCACTAGCGATTCACCACTAGCGCCTCGCGGCGAGGTATAACCAGCAGTCAGTAATACAAAGTCTTTACGTGTGTATACTAATTCCTCACTAGCGATTCACCACTAGCGCCTCGCGGCGAGGTATAACCAGCATCAGCAATACACAGCCTTTACGTAAGTATGCTAATTCCGACTATTATGCCGGATCTGTTTTTTTTGCGGGCTTTACTTTTTTCTGATAATAAATACAAACAGGTTTCAGGCCACATTCATCACATTTGGGATTGCGGGCCAGGCAGGTATACCGGCCATGCAGTATCAGCCAGTGATGTGCTTTATGAATCAGTTCCTTGGGGATATACTGCACCAGCTGTTTCTCGGCTGCCAGTGGTGTTGTGGCATTGCGGGTGAGGCCCAGCCTTGCCGCCACACGAAATACATGCGTATCTACGGCCATGTTGGGTTGCTTATCAATAACCGAAGTGATTACATTGGCTGTTTTGCGGCCTACCCCCGGTAATTCTACCAGTTCATCTACTGTCATAGGTATTTCTCCATGAAATTTATCCACCAGCATATTCGCCATCCCGATGAGATGCTTTGCTTTATTATTGGGATAGGAGATGCTCCTGACCAGTGAGAACAATTCATCAAAGCTGGCTTTGGCAAGCGTTTGTGGATCGGGGTATTTGGCAAAAATGGCCGGGGTGGTCATATTCACCCTTTTATCTGTACACTGGGCAGATAAGATCACTGCCACCAATAACTGAAAGGGATTATCATAAATCAACTCTGTTTCTGCAACCGGGATATGTTCCTGAAAATAGTCCAGTACAATCTGGTATCTTTCTTTACGCGTCATATAGCAAATATAAACAGTTGAAAAATGCTTTGAACAGGGGCATGTTACTTAAGGCTGTCTGCAGGTTCAGGATAGGCTTCATCTTTCCCATTACCCAGCTGGTTTTCAGAGAACACACTGAATATTAACAACCTTTTTGTTTGGCTCCCCGGCAGCAGGCACCTTAGCGGGAACGCATACAACAGCAGGCTCGTCCAACCCCGCGGCAGCGACCGGCAGAACAGCCCAGGCCATAACCCGAACACAGGATAAACAGGCGGTAATACTACTGAGGATAAAGGGAAATGAGAATAAGGAATACTGAAGCAGGAGCCGGTGGTAATACCTGGCCGGTTCCCCGGAGGGCCGGCAGGCTGGTGGGACTTCAAATAACAAATAAAATAAACAGATAATGCTTAATTGCTTATAACCGGTGAGGTTTCCATGGCCTGCAGCAGGATGGCTTGTACAGTATAACGGTGCGGGCCTGATAAATTGGTTTGTTCAACGCCGTTATGGGCTTCCCTGAGTACCTGTAATTTTTCACGTAAATCCCAGTTCTGCTGCAGCAATTGTTCAATTTGTGAAGACCTGGCTTCAGGCAATTCCCCGTATAGATAAAGCAGCAGGTCTTCGGTGGTACATTGTAACATAGCGAAATAATAGCGGATAAAAAATAAATAGCCTACCATAAAGTAACGATAGCTTATCCGGTGATATTGCGCGGTTATTTATTTTTTTCGGCTGCAGGCGGGCTTTCTACAATAAAAACATCTTCATTATCCCGCTTCATATAAAAGTTTTCCCGGGCATATTTTTCCAGGGCGGCAGGATTGTGTTGCAGATCAGCGAGTTCTTTCCTGGTTTTGGCAATCTCGTCCAGGTAAAACTGTTTGCTGGCCTGCAGTTCTTTCAGTTGTTTTTTTCTTTCTATCTGGGTGAAAACATCGTTACGGTCAAAAAAAAGCATCAGCACGGCAAATATACCCAGCGAGAGCAGGTATTTGTTTTTGATAACAGAGAAAATGCCTATGAATACTTTCTTCATAAAAAGAGATCGGTTTTCAGATAAGTAAAGGTAGTAATAAACCCGGCTTACCTGCAAACCGATCTCCTGTAAAATTTGTCTCAGCATCACTGTATTACCCGGCTGCAGGTCAAAAAGCCTGTCCGCTCCTGGTATTATACAGTGGTTATCCGCCGAGGTTATTTACCAAAACGGATCTTGCCTTTGGGATAAATAGCGTTTTCGGCCAGTGCCTCTTCAATACGCAGCAACTGGTTGTATTTAGCCATACGGTCTGTACGGGAAGCACTACCGGTTTTGATCTGTCCGCAGTTAAGGGCAACAGCGAGGTCGGCGATGGTAGTATCTTCTGTTTCACCGCTTCTATGGCTCATGATGGTAGTGTAACCACTGCCTTGAGCCAGCTGTACTGCATTGATGGTTTCAGTAACTGTACCAATCTGGTTTACCTTGATCAGGATGCTGTTGGCCACACCATTGTCGATACCGCGCTGCAGTATTTTGGTATTGGTAACAAACAGGTCATCACCCACCAGCTGTACTTTATGCCCAATGGCGTCGGTTAATTTTTTCCAGCCATCCCAGTCTTCCTCAGCCATCCCGTCTTCAATAGAGATGATGGGGTATTTGTTCACCCATTCTGTCCAGTAGGCAACCATTTCATCGCTGGTGATGGTTTTGCCACTACTTTTATAGAAAGTGTATTTACCGTCTTTCATCATCTCGCTGCTGGCTGCATCGAGTGCGATACCGATCTGTTCGCCGGCTTTATAACCTGCGGCTTCAATAGCCTGCAATACTGTTTCGATAGCTTCTTCATTGCTCTGGATATCGGGGGCGAAACCACCTTCATCGCCTACATTGGTGCTGTACCCTTTTTTCTTCAGCACTGATTTCAGCTGGTGGAAGATTTCAACACCCCAGCGGAGGCCTTCACTGAAAGTAGATGCACCCACAGGCACGATCATATATTCCTGGTAATCGATCTTATTATCGGCATGTACACCACCATTGAGTATGTTCATCAGCGGCATGGGTAATACCGTGCTGTTAACACCACCCAGGTAACGGTACAGGGGAAGATTGCTTTCGAGAGCGGCTGCTTTGGCTACGGCCATGGATACGGCCAGGGTTGCATTGGCGCCCAGTTTGCTTTTGTTTTCAGTACCATCCAGGTCGATCATTTTTTTATCGATGCCGGGTTGGTCATTTACATTCCAGCCATTCAGCTGATCGGCAATGATATCATTGACATTGGAAACGGCTTTTAATACGCCTTTACCCTGGTATACACTTTTATCATTATCCCTCAGCTCAACTGCTTCGTGGATACCGGTAGAAGCACCGCTGGGCACTGATGCACGGCCAAGAATACCGTTTTCGGTTATTACATCAACTTCTACAGTGGGATTGCCGCGGCTGTCTAATATCTGACGGGCATGAATGTCTGCAATGTAGCTCATGATCGCTTATTGTTTGATTTTAGAATAAATCTGTGTTGTAATGGCCGGTGAAAAGCTGCGCGGCAACAGGCGGTGAAAGGCAAGTAAACAGAACGGTTCTCTTGCTTGTATAGAAAGCCTGAGCCGGGCATATCGATCCACTTTTCAATGGCAAGCGGTTTTGCGATTGCAAATAAACAATCTTTTTCCGGGTTTGTGGCCGATTAAAAGGTGAACATTGTATTAGTTTTAAAAACTAACGTTCATTTGGGTGGTGCCTGCACACCTTCGGGTATACAGGTGTATTATTCCATCATAGACAAAAACTGGTCTTCTGTAATGATTTTAATAGTATTGATCTTTTTGGCTTTTTCCAGCTTGCTGCCGGCATCTTCACCCACTACCAGGTAATCGAGTTTACTGCTTACGCCGCTTACAATTTTGCCGCCATTATTTTCTACCATTGTTTCAGCCTCACTGCGTTTTAGTTTGGCAAGCGTACCGGTGAACAAAAATGTTTGCCCGTGCAGGGTATCCTTGCCCTGGTGTACCTGGCTTTTTTTGTTTTTGAGCTGAAGGCCCAGTGCTTCCAGCTGTTCCAGCATATGAATATTCTGGTCGTTGTGGAAGAATTTGAAAACGCTCTGCGCTACTTTTACGCCGATGTCTTCCAGTTGTTGCAGTTCCTCTTCGGTTTTATCTTTCAGTTCAAGCAGGTAATGCAATGCATTGGCAATGGTTTTAGCGGTTGTTTCCCCTACATAGCGGATGCCCAGTGCATATACCAGCCGGTTCAGCGGCTGTGTTTTAGATGCTTCAATCGCATTGCGCAGGTTGTCGATGGATTTCTGGCCAAACCCTTCCAGCTTGCTGATGGCATCAAAATCCAGTGTATAAATACCGGGAATATCGGGCAGCAGCCCCAGTTCGTAAAACTTGCGCACATTGGCTTCGCCAAAGCTTTTGATATCCATCGCATCCTTACTTACAAAATGGATAATACGTTCCACCACCTGGGCCTTGCATTCGATATTGATACAGCGCCAAACAGCTTCCCCGGCTTCTTTATACAATTCACTGCCGCATACGGGGCAGTTGCGGGGAAAATGGATCTCTTTTTCATGTCCCGTACGCAGCTCGGATTGCGATTTTACGATCTGTGGTATCACATCTCCGGCTCTTTCTATCAGCACACTATCGCCTATTTTCAGGTCTTTTTCGCGGATATAATCTTCATTGTGAATAGAAATACTGGATACCGTTACGCCACCGATGAATACGGGATCCAGTTTGGCTACCGGTGTTACCGCTCCTGTTCTGCCCACCTGGAATTCTACACTGCGCAGGTGGGTGGTAGCCTGGCGGGCCTTGAATTTAAAAGCCATTGCCCAGCGGGGATGATGGGTGGTCATACCCATGCGGTCCTGCAGGGCCAGGTCGTTCACTTTGATCACCATACCATCTATTTCATAGGGCAGTGTATCGCGCATCTCTTCAAAATCGTGTACATGTGTAATCACCTGCTGAATGCCTTTGACCACCTGTTTCTCCTTTTGCGGTGAGCGGAAGCCGCATTCCCACAGCAGTTGCAGGGTTCCGCTGTGCGTATCCAGCAGGTGTTTGCCAATGACTGCCGGTTCATCACCGGGTTTACCATCTATGGCAAACTGCCTGCCGTCTTTCATAGTATAAAAACTTACATGGTATAAAAAAGCTTCCAGGTTTCTTTTGGCTACCTCTCTTGGGTCTTTCATACGCAGGCTGCCGCTGGCTGCATTACGCGGGTTGGCCAGGGCGGCGAGGCCCTGTTCTGCCAGGCCGTCGTTGTATTTTTTAAAAGAAGCTTTGCTCATCAGTATTTCGCCCCTGATCTCTATCTGCTGGATACCATACTTTGAAAAAGGGGCTGAAAGGGGGATAGACCGTATCTGTTTAATATTGGTGGTGATATCTTCTCCTTCCACACCATCTCCCCGGGTGGCGCCACGCACCAGCAAATCATTTTCATAGATCAGTGAAATGCTGGCCCCGTCAAATTTGGGTTCGATGCAATATTCTACCGTGTCCAGGTCAGTAAGTTCGCGCGCCTTACGGTCCCAATCGATCAGGTCATCGGCATTGTACGAGTTCTCTAGCGATAGCATGGGCACCAGGTGCTGCACAGTGGGAAATTCCCTGGTAAGGCCTTTGCCTACACGCTGGGTGGGGGAATCGGGGGTAATTTTTTCCGGATGCGCTTCTTCCAGCTTTTCCAGCTGTTTGTACAACAGGTCATACTCACCATCGGCAATCAGCGGGTCGTTCAGCACATAATAACGGTATTCATGAAAACGCAGCACATTACGCAGGTCTTCTATTTTAGCAAGAGAAATGTTGCCGGCATGTTGCAAAAAATCCTGTGTTTGTTTTTGTAAAGCCTTTGTGGTATCTCCCTGATGCATAGCGTAAATTTGAGCGCTAAAGGTAAGCAGGAACTGTATGAGAAAGAAGGATTGCACACCTGCACCGTGAAAAGACGGGCCCATGCAATATAACCGCAGTACCGGCATGTAAAAAATACGCAGAACAAAGAATATTTGTAATTTAGAAACTTGTTATGCCGCAAGCCAAAACCTTGGCTATCTTGCAAAACCAAAATATCTGTACCTGCTGAATAATAAGTATTGCCATAATGAAACCATGCATCCGGACTTTTCTCACCAGAGAAAGCATGCTGTGCAGGGTTCTTCCGGCCATTTAAAAATTTGTTTTGGATGAAAAAAGAACCTGCCGTTGTTACCGAATTCAAGAAAAAGCATGGAGGCGTAATTCAGGATGTAAACCAGCTGGTAGCCTCTTATCCGCGTGTTCCCATTACCGTAGACTGCGTCATTTTTGGCTTTGATGAAAATGAACTGAAGGTGTTGCTGATACGAAGCGACCTGGAAATATTTAAAGGGAAATGGTCCCTGCTGGGCGATTTTGCAGGGGATAATGAAGAGCTGGATGACGCCGCCAACCGCGTACTGAAAGAGCGTACAGGTATGGATGATGTATACCTGGAGCAGGTGCGTACTTTCAGTAGTCCCAAACGACATCCCGGCGGCCGTGTATTAACAGTGGCCTATTGCTCTTTGCTGAATGTAGAGCACCACCAGCTGAAAATACTGGATAATGAACTGCACTGGCATAGTGTACACAGTTTAAAAGAAATGGCCTTCGACCATAAAGAAATACTGGATTTCTGTTATAAATGGCTGCAGAAACGCATGCAGGAGCATCCCCTGGGTATTAACCTGCTGCCGGATAAATTCTCGCTGCGCGAGCTGCAGAACCTGTATGAGGTAGTGCTGGATGTGAAACTGGACCGGCGTAATTTCCGCAAGAAGTTTTTCTCCATGGACTTTTTAATAGATACCGGCGAATATGAAGATGATGTACCACACAGGCCGGGCCGGTTGTATAAATTCAATTTCCAGAAATACGAAAAAAGCAAACGGAGCTGGATAGGTATCGATTTTTGATGTATCTGAATACCCGAGGGTGTTTAAACATCGCATCAGTAAAACGGCTGTCTGTAATACGCAGGCAGCCGCTTTTATTTTTCCGGTGCAATCTTTTTCTTCAGCGGTCAGGGGTGTAAAAGGCCCCGCAGCATGGTTCTGCAAAAGCGTTTTTGTTTTTGATAAGCAAGGGAATAGAATGGTTTATGATGGGTAAAATTGGGTTGTCAAACACCCTTGCAAGTGTACAGGCGCTAAAATTTTTTTGAAATGTGTAAAAAATACACAAAATTGCGCCTCGTTGTCTTTTTGTATTTGTGTAAAAAGTACACATTAAAGATAACGAACATTTGTAATTACTTGCTTGCGCATGCTGAAAACTGGTACTGCCATATATCCTGCCCGGCCCTTGTTACCGCCCCTGTGCACAGGAGCGGCCTTTTCTTTTTCATTATTATTACCAGGGTACCACAAACAGTCAACACGCTGTTTTAACCATATACCGGCAAGCCGTGTAGCTGCCCGGCAGTGGATTGCTTTGCCTGTTCATCACCAGCACCGCAGCATACTTATTACCTGTCGTAATCAATCATTCCCGAATAAACCAGTAAACCTTAGTTTATGAATCTTAAGCGATTGCTACTATTGTTTATCCTGCCGATGCTATGCCTGTCATTGCCGGCGCTGGCACAGGATAAAACAGTAACCGGAAAAGTGACCGATGCCAAAGACGGTACACCGCTGGCAGGTGCTTCTGTTATCATCACCGGTACCAACAGGGGTACCACCACCAAAGCCGATGGCAGTTTCAGCCTGACCATTTCCGGCACGGCAGTTACACTAACCGTTTCCTCTGTCGGCTACGACCAGCGCGAAGTATCTGTTAACGGCGATATACTCACCATCTCACTGAACAGGACCGAAGCCACCCTGAATGATGTAGTGGTGATTGGCTATGGTACAGTGAAGAAAAAAGAGCTTACCGGTGCCATTGCATCTGTCGGCACAAAAGATTTTCAAAAAGGAGCCATCACTACACCCGAACAGCTGATTGCCGGAAAGGTATCTGGCTTATCCATTACCTCCGGTGGTGGTGCACCGGGTGCAGCCAATACTATCCGTATCAGGGGCGGGGCTTCGCTCAACGCCAGTAACGATCCGCTGATTGTTGTAGATGGGGTGCCTTTTACTACCCCTGTGAAAGGAGATGGTACTTACGGCATGGCCGGTGCAGCCAACCCGCTCAGCCTCATTAACCCAAATGATATTGAAAACATCACCATCCTGAAAGATGCGGCTTCTACCGCTATCTACGGCTCACGCGCTTCCAACGGGGTGATTATGATCACCACCAAAAAAGGTAAAAGCGGTGCACCTGCTTTCAGTTTCAATACGCGGGTTTCAGTAGCTCAGCCTACCCGCAAAGTAGCGGTATTGGCAGCAGATGATTTCCGTAAATATGTACAGGCATCAGGCGATACAACGCATATTGCTTTACTGGGTAATGCCAATACCAACTGGCAGAACCTGATTTACCGCACAGCCGTTTCTACTGATAATAACCTGAGTGTAAGCGGGGCATTGAAGAAAATACCTTACCGTATATCCGTTGGTTATTTAAACCAGGATGGAATACTGAAAACTGATAACCTGCAACGCATGTCTGCGGCTATCAGTTTAAATCCGATGTTACTGAATAACCACCTGAAGATTGACCTTAACCTGAAAGGATCGGTTTCCAAATCACGTTTTGGTAACCAGGACGCTATTGCTGCAGCTGCGGCATTCGACCCCACCCAGCCTGTATACAAAAGCGGAAGCCCTTTTGGCGGTTATTTTGAATGGTACTCGATCGATCCCGCAACAGGTACGGTGGTGCTGAACCCCAATGCCACCCGTAATCCTGTAGCCCTGCTGGAACAAAAAATAGATAAGGGAGAGGTAGACCGGAGTTTTGGTAATGTGCAGTTTGATTATTCATTTCATTTCCTGCCCGAACTGCATGCTAACCTGAACCTGGGCTATGATGTGGCCAAAGGTCATGGTACTACTTTTGCCCCGGCTAATGCAGCACAGAGCTATAGTACTGCAGGCACCAATAATAAATACCTTCAAAAAGTGGGTAATACAGTAAGTGAGTTTTATCTCAACTACAATAAAGAGCTGCGCTCTATCAAAAGCAATATCAATGCAACGGCCGGCTATGGTTATTACAATAATGTAACCACCAACTATTTTTACTATTCATTTAAAGCAAACGGCGATACTGTCAGCGGCTCAAAACCAGCTTACCCGGTAGACAAGCCGCAGAATACACTGATCTCTTATTATGCCCGTTTAATTTATACGTTCAATACTAGGTATATCCTGGCAGCATCTATCCGCTCCGACGGCTCATCCAAGTTTGCGCCTGATTACCGTTGGGGAACTTTTCCATCTGTTGCTTTTACCTGGCGTATCAACCAGGAGAATTTCCTGAAAAATGCACGTGCATTAACCGACCTGAAGCTGAGGTTAAGCTATGGTGTTACCGGTAACCAGGATGGCATCAGCAATTATGGCTATATACCTTCGTACACGCTTAGTTCCAGCGCTTCGCAGTACCAGTTTGGCAATGGGTATTACTACATGACAACGCCCGCTGCATATGTATCCAATTTAAGATGGGAACAAACACAATCTTCCAATATCGGCCTGGATTATGGCTTCTGGAACAACCGCATTACCGGTAGCATTGATGCGTACTACAAAAAAACAAAAGACCTGCTGGGACCTGTTACGTTGCCTGTTGGTTCTAATTTCACCAATATCGTTACTGCCAATGTTGGCAATGTGACCAACAAGGGTATTGAGTTCAATATAAATGCCACCGTGATCAGGAACAAGGCAGTTACCTGGGACATGGGCTTCAATATTGCTTATAATGATATTAAGATCACTAACCTTACGCTGTTCAAAGACACTTCTTTTGTCGGGTTTACCAGTGGTGGCATATCCGGTGCTACCGGGCAAACCATACAGATACACTCTGTTGGCTATAGTCCCAATGCATTTTATGTATACAAGCAGGTATACGACAAAAGCGGGAAACCAGTTGAAGGTGTATATGCTGATCTGAATGGCGACGGTGTTATCAACAGCAAAGATATGTACCATTATAAATCACCGTTCCCAAAAATAGTAATGGGTTTCAGCACACAGGTGAGCTATAAAAAATGGAGCCTGAGCACGGTACTGCGTGCCAACCTGGGCAATTACATGTACAACAATGTTGCCGCCAATTTTGGCGTTCAGAAAAATATTCTTAACCCCGCAGGCTTTCTCAGCAATGCCTCCACCGATTTTTACAATACAAAGTTTGTAAACAACCAGTACCAGTCTGATTACTATGTGCAGAACGCCTCTTTCCTGCGCATGGACAACCTGGGTATCGGTTACAATGTTGGGCGTATACTGAACAATAAGGTAAGCCTTCGGCTCAATGCCAATTGCCAGAATGTATTTACCATCACCAAATACAAAGGCGTGGATCCTGAAATTTATGGGGGTATAGACAATAAATTCTATCCCAGACCCAGAACCTATGTGTTGGGCCTGGGTATCGATTTCTAATTATTGCCATTCAATTTAAAGTATCAGCAATGAAAAATCTTCTTATAAAAATACTGGGTGTATGGGTACTAACAGGTGCGGTCTTCTGCTCCTGTACCAAAGATCTTAACCGTACACCTACCAACGGAATTACTTCAGACAGCGCCTACAGCAATGCTGCCGGGTATAAGCAGGCGCTGGCAAAAGTATATGGCGCTTATGCAACCACCAGCAGTACCGGGCCTGGTAATTCAGATCTTGGTGGTATAGACGCCGGCACTTCTGATTTTCTGCGTTTGTTCTGGAATGCACAGGAGCTCACTACAGATGAGGCCATGTGCATATGGAGTGATCCTGGTTTGCCCGACCTGCATAACCTGAACTGGACATCGAGCAATGTGCTGTTGCAGGGATTGTATACACGCAGCATTTACCAGATCACGGTATGTAATGATTTTATCAGGCAATCGACTGATGATAAACTGGCCAGCCGCAATATCAGTGGCACAGATGCGGCCGATATCCGTCATTACCGCGCAGAAGCCAGGTTCCTGCGCGCTTTTCAGTACTGGGTGGTAATGGACCTGTTCGCTAACCCGCCTTTTGTAACGGAGAAGGATGCAATTGGTTCCAACCTGCCCAAGCAGATCAAACGTGCCGATTTGTTTAATTATGTGGAGGCAGAACTGAAGGCCATCGACACTGCCATGGTAGCGCCCAGGCAAAATGAATACGGCCGTGCCGACCGGGCAGCTGTATGGGCATTATTGGCGCGCATGTACCTGAACGCCGCAGTGTATACCGGCAACGCCAGGTACACCGATGCCATTACGTATGCCGGTAAAGTGATCAATGCGGGTTATACTTTAATGCCCAGGTATAAAAATCTTTTCCTGGGCGATAATAACCTGAATAACCCGGAACTGATATTGCCTATCAATTACGATGGTGTAAACACACAGAACTATGGTGGAACCACTTACCTTATCAATGCAGCGATCAATGCCGATATGAGCCCGGTTGCTTTTGGTGTGCCCAATGGCGGCTGGGGTGGTAACCGCACCACTAAAAATATCCCGCTGCTGTTTGGCGATTATAGCGGGGCAACAGACAAGCGCGCCATGTTCTTTGGCAATAAAATAGAGATCAATAATGCTTCTGTTTTCAGTGATGGTTTAAAGGTGGTAAAGTTCAGCAACATAACATCAACAGGTGCAACACCCCCTTCTGCCAATGGTGTGTTTTGCTCTACCGATTTTCCGCTGTTCCGTCTTGCAGAAATATACCTGGTTTATGCAGAAGCTGTTTTGCGTGGTGGCTCAGGCGGCAGTACTGCTACTGCCATTCAATACATCAACCAGCTGCGCACCCGTGCCTATGGCAACAACAATGGAAATGTTTCCAGCCTCAGCCTGGATGATGTACTGAATGAAAGAGGCCGCGAACTGTACTGGGAAGGTTTTCGCCGCACCGACCTGGTGAGGTATGGCCGCTTTACGGATGCTGCTTACCTGTGGCCCTGGAAAGGAGGTGTGCAGGATGGCAGGGGAGTGGATAATCATTATAATATTTTTCCCATTCCGGCTGCAGATATCATTGCCAATCCCAATCTGGTTCAAAACGATAAATACTAATCCTTCAAACCATAACTGATATTTATGAAACCAGGCATTATTAACGATATACCGCAGGCTATGGGGCAAAACCCATCCTCTGCCTGCAAAAAGCATCATCCCGCAGGGATGCGTGCATCATATGCTGTTCTGGCTTTTACCGGTTTGCTGCTGCTATTACTGGGCGCCTGTAAAAAAGATGAGGTGCAGGCAGTACTGAATCCCGGCACAGCGCCGGTACTCAAGGCTTCTGCCAGTTCGCTGGTGCTCGACAGTACCAATGCGGCATCTACCAATGCCATCACTTTTACCTGGCCTGCCACAGATTTTGGCGCCAGGGTGGCAGTGAACTACACTTTACAGATCGATTCGGTGGGCAGCAATTTTGCCAAACCCAAGAATGTTGATATCGGAACAGCGCTCACCAAAAGTTTTACGGTAGCCGATTTTAATACACTGGTACAGGATACCGCACACCTTACACCCGGTAAAGCCGGGCAAATAGAAGTGCGGCTGAAAGCGGATGTTAACCAGAACAATGGCAGCAGTTCCACAGTGCCCGGTATATATTCGAATGTGTTGAACATAACAGTGACGCCTTATTCAACCAAACCGCAGCCCCGCTTCCCCGTGCCTGACAGCCTGTATATTATTGGCGATGCTACGCCTGCCGGCTGGAACAATCCTGTTCCTTCACCGGCACAGAAATTCACCCGGCTGGATGACCACAGTTTTGGTATTGTACTTTCTTTGACAGGTGGCAAGCAATATGTTTTTCTACCCAAAAACGGTGACTGGGGGCATAAATACAACGTAACTTCTGATGCTGACCCATCTTTGAAATCGGGTGGCAGTTTTGCACCTGATGCAGGCAATGCCAATATTCCCGGCCCTGATGCCAGCGGGCTGTACAAGATCATTGTTGATTTTGTTAAAGCCACCTATACCGTAACCCCTGTTACCGCCGGCACTATTCCCGATAACCTGTTTATTGTAGGCGATGCCACTGCCGGTGGCTGGAACAATCCGGTGCCTGTGCCTTCACAGCAGTTTATCAAAACCAATGCTTCTACTTTCGTGCTTACCCTGCCTTTGACCGGTGGTAAAGAATACCTGTTGTTACCGGTAAATGGTGACTGGGCGCATAAATATGCAGTGGACGATAATACACTGCCCGGACTAAAAACTGGCGGCAGTTTTAAACTGGACGCGGCCAAAAACATACCGGCGCCAGACCAGGGTGGCAATTATACAATAACAGTAAGCTTTATCAATAACCAATTCAGCGTTACCAGGCAGTGATATACTGTTTTACTGCGGCTCCGCATATGCTGCATGATGCAAAAGGGGATGCCCTGCCTTATGCAGTTTTTCTGGCCCTGCAGGGCTGGTACTGATGGTATAAACCGGTCTTCATTGACCGGTTTTTTTATGCATTGATATTTTCAGTTACTTTTACCAAATAACAAAGCTGTCTATGCTATATTCAATGACCGGTTTCGGAAGGGCAGAACAAACTGTGGGCGATAAAACATTCCTGGTGGAAATACGTTCGCTGAACGGAAAACAGTTTGATGTAAGGCTGATGCTGCCCTCGCTTCTTAAACCCTACGAGTTCGATGTGCGCAATATCCTGGCCGAGCAATTGGAAAGAGGCAGTGTTGAATGCCTGATCACGCTTAAACAAAATGGCGCCTCCAAACCCGTTACCATCAATACCGATCTGGCCAAAGCATATTATGAACCGGTTTCAAAGCTGGCAGCAGAGTTACAGATCGGTACCGACAATATCCTGAGCACGCTGATGAAGCTGCCCGATGTAATTACACCCAGTACAGAAATGCTCACCAAAGAGGAATGGGAAAAATTTGAACAGATACTCAAAAGTGCACTAAGCGCCCTGTCTACACACAGGAAAGAAGAAGGTAAATCGCTTGAAGCAGACCTGGTAGAACGCATTAACAATATAGAAGCACAGCAGGAAGTGATCAATAAACTGGAGCCGCTACGCCGCACTAAGATCAAAGAAGGACTGGTTAAGGTTCTGGAAGAACATGTGGGTAAAGAAAGCTACGACCCCAACAGGCTGGAACAAGAGCTGATCTATTATATAGAAAAAATTGATATAAGTGAGGAGCAGGTGCGCCTCAAAAACCACTGTAATTATTTCCGCAATATTTTAAAAGGCAAAGAAAGCAGCAAAGGAAAAAAACTGTCATTTATTTTGCAGGAAATAGGCCGTGAGATCAATACAACCGGTTCAAAAGCCTATGATTCGCAGATCCAGCAATCGGTGGTTATCATGAAAGATGAGCTGGAAAAAGCAAAAGAACAAATATTGAATGTGCTGTAACCGGGTTTTGCATCCGGAGGTTTAAAAGATAGAAACGCATGTACAGAAAAATTGCAGTCGGCATAAGCATTGGAGCCATCTGGCTGCTGCAGGCCTGTGGTAATAAGATCAATGCTTATGAAAAGCTGGCCTCTTTTCCCAGGCACGAATGGATAAGTACAGATACACCGTCCTTCTCCTTCCAGATACAGGATACGGTGCAGCCTTACCAGCTTTTTTTTGTCATCAGGCATGGGGATGCTTACCGCTACCGCAATATCTGGCTGAATATACAGGTAAAAGACCCAGATTCTACTTATAATGTAAAAAGAGAATTCAAGCTGGCCGATGGCGAAAAATGGCTCGGCACAGGTATGGATGATATTTATGAACAACGCATACCTTTCTCCAAGGGCGCACATATACTTAAAAAAGGCAATTATACTTTCACACTGCAACAGATCATGCGCGAAGACAGCCTGGCGCATGTACTGAATGCCGGTATCAGGGTGGAGCGGATACCCGGGTAAATTAAATTTCATCAAAATACCTGTTTATTTCAACCGTATACAGCAGCTTGTTGTTGTTTCCTGTTGTCTCTTAAGAAAATGAGATTGCATCTTTGCCATACCCGGAATCACCGGCAATAACCGGTAACCGGCAAGGTGGCCTTGACCTGGCAGGTATTTATACATTGTGTATTTTTCTGATAATAGAGAACGGACCCGAAAACTGACGGCCTTTAAATCCGGTTAAAATGTTGAATCCTGGCAGAAATGTGTATGTTTTACACAAAAAATTTTATTTTTAAGTTATAAAGCTTGTCTATGACTATTACTAATTTGCTTAAGTGCATCTTGCTATGCACCTTAGTTTGCTGTAGTTTTTCCTACCCGCTCTTCGCACAATCCAAAACAGTTACAGGAACCGTCACCGACGAAAAAGGCAATCCGATACAGGGTGCTTCAGTATTGGTGAAAGGTTCCAGGTCGGGCACTTCAACAGATGCCAGCGGCGCGTTTAAACTATCTGCACCGGCTTCGGCCAGTACTATCATCGTTTCATATGTTGGCTATGTACAGCAGGAGCTGGCCATTGGTTCTTCCCCACTTACTGTTAGCCTGAAGCCTGAAGGCAGTGCGCTGAATGAGGTAGTGGTGGTAGGTTATGGAACCGTTCGTAAAAAAGACCTCACAGGCTCGGTAGCCTCTGTACAGGCCAAAGACTTCAACAAAGGAACGTTCACAGCACCCGACCAGCTGATACAAGGTAAAGTGGCCGGTGTGCAGATACTTTCCAACAGCGGTCAGCCCGGTGCAGCCAATACGGTTAGAATACGCGGAAACTCCGCGCTTACCGGAACAGGCCAGCCATTGTATGTTGTTGACGGGGTACCGCTGGATGGCAGATCAGCCAGGCCCGGTGTGTATGTTCCCGAACTGGGTAATGTACCCGGTGGTAATGCGCTGAATTTTATTAATCCTTTCGATATCGCTTCTGTCGATGTACTGAAAGATGCCTCTGCCACCGCCATCTACGGCTCAAGGGCTGCTTATGGTGTAGTGCTGGTTACCACCAAAAGAGGCCAGACGGGTCAACCCAAACTTGATGTGGGTGCTTCTGTAGGCATCAGCAATATCATGCGCAGGATAAAAGTGCTCAATGGCGATGAATACCGCCAGGCCTTGCAGAAATGGAACCTGGGTAACAGTAATGACAAAGGAAGCAATGTAAACGCACTGGATGCGATACTGCGTACGGCCGTTACACAAAACTATAATATCGGTATCAGCGGTGGTAATGAAAATGCCAAATACCGGTTATCTACCGGCTTGCTGGATCAGCAGGGTATTATCAAAAAATCCGATTTCAAAAAATACTCTGTTGCCCTGAATTCCAATTTTAAATTCCTGGAAAGCAAAAAACTGGGTGTGGACATTAATGTGATTGCCAACCAGTACCTGGAACATATTCCGCCTATCACCAATGATGCAGGCTTTGGCAACAGCCTTATAGGCCAGGCCCTGCAATGGAACCCCACCGAAGCACTGTATAATGCCGATGGCTCGCTGAACATCAAACAGGGTAGCGCGGCTGTTAACCCGGTGGCTATGTCGCAGGCGTATAACGATAAATCGAAAGTGACCACCATACTCGGAAGTATTTCGCCTTATTTTAAAATTACCAAAGACCTGGAATACCGTATGCAGTACAGTATCAATTACAGCTCCGGTAACAGGCGTACTTATGTAACAGGTAATATTAACCTGAACACTTTTGGTATCAATGCCAACCCGCCATCAGGTTTAGGCTGGGCAAATATTGCCAATACTGAACTCACCACGCAGCAGGTCACACATACACTGAACTATAATAAAAAGCTCAGCGCCGACCTCAACCTGAATGCTTTGGTGGGTTATGAATACTTAAAGTTCAACAATAAAGGCTCGTATATGAACGGCCTTGGCCCTGCACAGGCCGGTGGCTTTGGCAACTACGGTCTTGACCTTACCGATTATATCCAGTTTTCCAATGCAGCAGGCCGTAACATCACGTCGTTTGTTGACCCGGTTTCTGAACTGCAGTCATATTTCGGCAGGGTAGTGCTGAATTATAAAGAAAGGTACCTGGTTACCGGAACCTTCAGGGCAGATGGATCAACCAAGTTCGGTAAAAACAACCGCTATGGTTATTTCCCTTCTTTCGCAGCGGCATGGAATATCAGTAATGAAAGCTTTTTTGAGAAAGGCTTCTTCAACCTGCTGAAACTGAGAGGCGGCTGGGGTAAAACCGGTAACCAGGAGTTTCCTGCCGGCGCTTCACAGGCCAGATGGAGCTTTACCAATAATGGTGCACTTGCCCAGGCCACCAATGATAATCCCAACCTGAAATGGCAATCTGATAAACAATACAATTTGGGGTTGGATTTCGCCATTCTCCGTAACAGGATATCCGGTTCAGTGGATTATTTCCATAAAACAACATCCGATCTGCTGTATCCTTCTGCCGCAATACAACCGGCAGCAGCGGGTTCTGTTGTAACCTGGATCAACCTGCCCGGTAAAATAACCAACAAAGGCTTTGAGGTATTATTGAACGGAACCATTGTTCAGCAGAAAGACTTCACCTGGGATCTGGGTGTGAATGCCACTTTCCTGAAAAACAATGTAACTGGTATGAGCGCACCCATTTATACCGGCCAGCTGAATGGCCAGGGTGTTTCAGGTACACTGGTTGAAATTATCAATAACAACCTGCCCATTAATGCATTTTATACCAGAACCTTTACCGGTATCGACAAAGCAACAGGGCAATCAGTATACCCCAATGGTGATAGTTTGAGCTACCAGGGTAATCCCAACCCCACCACATTGCTGGGTATCACTACCACACTCTCTTACAAAAAACTTTCACTTACTGCGAACATGAATGGTGCATTCGGTCATAAGATCTACAACAACACTTTTAACAACGTAGTAAACGTAAGTAACCTGAGGGGCGCACGCAATATCGCCGAAGCCTTTTACAATGAACCGGTACAGGAATCTTTGTCTAACCGTGTCACTTCTTCTTCCCGCTTTATTGAAAAAGGCAATTACCTCAAAATGGCGAATGTTACTTTGTCATATAATGTAGGTGATATAGCCCATGTGATAAAAGGACTGAATATTTATGTAACCGGTCAAAACCTGTTTGTGATCACCAAGTTCAAAGGATTCGATCCTGAAGTGAATGTCGACAAGAGCAGTGGTACGCCGGGTGCAGATTCTAAAACAGGTATGTCTACTTCCGGTGGTATACCTTCTGCAGGCATCGAATACCAGCCTTATCCTTCTGCCAGAACATTTACCCTGGGCGTTAACTTTTCTCTTTAATTAAAAAAACTTGCTTATATGAATTACAGAAAAATATTGTTGATATCCTCCGGCGTGCTGCTGATGGCATCCTGTACCAAGCTGAATGAAAAAATCCAGGGTGAGGCAACGCAGGATCAGATAGGTGGTGCCGGTGGGTCGGCTGAAGCATTGCTGAAAGGTGTTTATAATTCCATGCGCGTGCCTTACCAGAGCAACGACCAGGTGTTTGCTTTGTCAGAAATGAGCACCGACGAGCAGATTGCACCCACACGTGGCGGCGACTGGGATGACAATGGTGTATGGCGTGTATTGCACGAACACAAATGGGATGGCGACAATATCCATATCCGCGATGCATTTAATAACCTGGGTGGTGTTATTTATACGGCAACCAATATCCTGCAATTTAATCCCTCTGCACAGCAGGCGGCAGAAGCCAGGTTTGTACGCGCTTTTGCCATGTTCAATGTACTGGATTTTTATAACCAGGTGCCTTACCGGGAACCCGGAGAAAAAGTAACAGTGCCTGCCAAGGTTAGAACAGGTATGGATGCATTGAACTATATTATCGGTGAAGTAAATGCCGTAATGAAAGACCTGCCCGATGCGCCCGTAACCAAAGCAACCAAAGATGCTGCCCGGGTTTTGCTGATGAAATGCTACCTGAATAAGGGCGTTATTGCCAACAGGGCTGCTCCTACTTTTGATGCAGGTGATATGACGCATGTCATCGCACTAGCAGATTCGCTTACCGGCAAATACAGTTTCAGCACCAATTATTTTGACAATTTTGCGCCCAATAACGGCAGCCTTTCCAAAGAGAATATTTTCACCGCAGAGAATGTGGGTGGTGTGGATGGCGGCGGTTTAAATGCACTCTGGCACACCGTGATGCACTATAACCAAAGCCCTCCCGGATGGAACGGCTGGGCTACCCTGTCTGATTTTTATAACAAATTTGAAGCAGGTGATGTAAGACGTGGTGTGGCTTATCCCACCAATGGGCCTGCTAACCCCGGTAAAAGGGTGAATGTGGGTTTCCTGGCAGGCCAGCAATACGATCTTACTTCAGATGCACCACTTACTGACAGAACAGGCGCGCCGTTGATATTCACCCCCGAAGTGCATAGCATAGAAACAGGTAACAACCTGGAAGTAACAGGCATCAGGGTAGTGAAATACGTACCGGATTATGTGAATGATGGTAATGGTAAAGTAGACAATGATTTTGTTTACTACCGCTATCCCGATGTATTGCTGATGAAAGCGGAAGCCATCCTGCGTGGCGGCAGCGGAAGCACTGAATCTGCTTTGTCTATTGTAAACCGCATACGCCAGAACCGCGGCGCTTCTGCATTGACAGCTTTAACGCTGGACAATTTATTGGATGAGCGTGGACGTGAATTGTACTGGGAATGCTATCGCCGGCAGGACCTCATCCGCTTTGGCAAGTTCCTGACGCCATGGCAGGAGAAACCATCAGACGATCCTAAGTACCTGCTTTTCCCCATTCCCAATCAGCAGCTGGCCGTTAATCCCAACCTGAAAAAGAACCCGGGGTATTGAGTGTCACGAATAAACAGCAGTCTCAAAATAGTTCTTTGAATCTGTT